>NZ_CP080417.1:2400000-3600000 GCF_019457535.1 Shewanella halotolerans
GATAGCAGACGCTGGCCTTAACGCCGTTGCGGTTAAACCAGTCCAGCCAGATTGTCTGATTATCTCTTAGGGCATCTCCCGGGCCCTTCACCTCGATAAGCTCGGCTGTGACTCTGTTATGAGCTAAGCTTGGTGCCCGGTCATCGGTTGCGTGACGTTCAGTTGCTCGATGCTCAGTTGCTAGACGTTCTGTTACTTGATGCTCGGCAGTTAGATGAAAACAGATAAGATCGGGAAAGCCCGTGCGGTAATAACGCAGATCGAACAGCATCTGTCGAAATAGTTTCGCCAAAAAGGCGCCGCTGAATGCCTTTAGTACCATGTGCAGGAGAAGCGGCATCGCATCTTTGTCTTGCCTATTCGTTATGCCGAGCTCAAGCAGACTAAGTTCAAGCAGATCTAGGTTTAGCTCCTCAAACAATGGCCAGTGTACCCAGTCGTTGGTGATGCCGCGTTTTTGATGAAAATGATCCATGATCATCTGGGTATCACCCGAGGCCAATGCCACGAGTCTCTTATCTATCGCTTGTTTGCGCCTTGGGTAGAACTCACTCTGGTACATGTCGCTCGGCCTGCTCTGATAGTGATTAGCGAAGGCGCCGCCGACATCGGCGAAGATGATGTCCCAGAAAGCCAGGCCAAACAGGCTACAGAAGAGGCGATTTTCTACCTCAACACAAAGCCGCAGCTTATCACCCTGCATAGTGCTCAAGTGTCTGGCGGCGCATTGCTCGACGCGCTGGGCGTTTGACTCTTCGCCTTCCAGGCTCTCATCGGTTGCTGTGCGCTGACACTCAAGTTTGAAGGTATCAAACTCCCCTTGCCACGGCTTAGGCGCCGCCCGTCCCAGGCTGCGATGAAGGCTTTTCTGCAAACGCCTTGCGACCAGACGCTCACTCTCCTCCATTGGAGACGCTAACATCAACTCAACTAAGCCTAACGCCTCATCATCACGGCCAAGCTTATTCAGGCAGCGAGCCCGGCGCTCCCGGCTCGGCGGTCTCGCTGTGTTAGCATACAGGGCTAAGGCGCGCTCAAAATAGCCTAAGCGCTCCAATTGGCGCGCCGCCATTAACCAGAGCCCTTGGGTCATGCGATTCAGCTTTTCATTCCCAGCCTCTTTGGTGAAATCGGGCAGCTCGGTGATTCTTTGACAAAATGAATCAAACTTTTTGATATCAATTTCACTGGGCTTACCGCTCAGCCCACCCTCCTCAAACTCCTCGTAAAGCTCAAACAAGCTATACAAGCCTTCTATCTCGGCTCGCGTATTAAAGCTACGACTGGCGATGCTCGTCGAATAGGCTTCAAAATTATGAATACCAAGATCGGCCAAGATAAACTGACTCAAGGACTGACTCATGCGCTCAAAATAGAGTAATTCGAAGCGGCGATAGACGGCCTGAGGGCTAAGGCAAAACCAATGCTGTGCTGGTGCTAAACGCCTCAGCAGATGTGGTAACAAGCCTGCATCTTGGGCATACTGGATAAGCTCACTCTTCTTTAACCGGCTGATATCCTTAACCAAGGCTTGGCTTATCTCAACCAAGGCCTGGCTCAGCTCCGCCTTAGTGCTCTTGTGCAGTAGCCAGGACTCATCTGGCTGCTCATAGCAGATCAGACTGTGCCCACAAAGCGCGGATATGGCATCTGGGATCGCTTCGATTTCACTGTAATTTAGCTGAGCCTCACAGAACCAGGGGCCCTTGCGGGAGATAAGCCTGACAAGCAGGCACTGTGCATCAGGGGTCAAGGCTGAGAAGGTATCGATGAAGCCGAGTTCGACCTCATCGAGGAGATCGCCATAGCGGCGGGCGACGCCCTCAAGCATTAGCTGAAAATTGCTGAGGTAGTAATAGGTCGGAAGCACCTTAGCCGTGCTTGACGCTTCTCCACTTATCCTTACCGGTTTTTTAACCCCTACAGGCTTTTCGTCCTCTCGCTGCGTCATTGAGATCAGGTTTCTCTGTGTTGGTCGCTCTGTCTTGGTCGCTCGTCTTGGTCAATTCATCATCCCCTAAGCAGCGATTATACTCTTAGTGGTGATTCCTTTTATAACAGCCTCTACAAGCCTATTTACTCGCTTACTTAAAAGTCTATTTACAAGCATGAGAAGTTGAAGCACTCTTAGCAAAATAACAAAAAGTGCCGCAATTTGGCGATAAAAATAGCGTAGGAAAATTGATCATGTGGATTCAAGTCGAGATTAATCTAGCCCCGAGACAGCGCGGTTATCATCTGATCACCGAAGAGATCTATCGCGCCGCCCCCCAGCTTAGCGAGATTAAGATAGGTCTCGCCCATCTGTTGTTACAGCATACCTCGGCGGGACTCACCCTCAACGAAAATGCCGACCCCAGCGTGCGGGAAGACTTCGAGCGCTTCTTTAACCGTCTAGTGCCGGAGAATGAGCCCTACTACACCCATACCTATGAGGGTGATGATGACATGCCAGCGCATCTCAAATCATCCCTGCTGGGCTGCGAGCTTACCCTGCCGATCACCGACGGCGAGTTCAATCTGGGCACCTGGCAAGGGATCTACCTGTGCGAGGCACGCAACCGCGCCGGGGGCCGTACCCTGTTACTCACCATCCAGGGCGAATAATCTAGGGCAAGAGGCCCCTATCAATTTGCGATTTGCTGCTCTGTGATGGGTTGAAGCAGGGCCAGCCAATCATCCTTATCCATCTCCGCGGCCGTGAGGCTCTCGGTCTGATACATGCTTTGGGCTAGCGCCTGTTTGCTCTGCTGCAGCTGCTGAATGCGCTCCTCGACCGTGTTCTGACAGATAAGCTTATAGACGAATACCGGCTTGTCCTGCCCTATACGGTAGGCCCTGTCGCTGGCCTGCTCTTCGGCGGCTGGGTTCCACCAAGGATCCACATGGATCACCACATCCGCCTCGGTCAGGTTGAGACCAGATCCACCGGCCTTAAGGCTGATGAGAAACACATTGACCTCGCCGCGACGAAAACGCTCTATGATGCGATCGCGATGACGGCTTCGCCCGGTAAGCATCTCATAGCCTATCTGCTGGCGATCCAATTGCTCGGCGATCAGATCCAGCATGCTGGTAAATGATGAGAAGATCAGTATGTTGCGACCATCTTCTATCATGCTCGGCAACTTGTTCTCCAGCCAGGCAAGCTTGGAGGACTCGGCGTTAAGCTCATCCGATGCGCCATCTAAGCCCGTCACACCTTGGCGAGAGTCTAGCTCGGGTGAAATAGCCGTTTTTGAACTATCAGTCTCGCCAACCTGCCCCAGCTGGCCCAGATTTAGCATTGCCGGATGACAACACACCTGACGCAGCTTAAGCAGCGCATTGCTGATCATCAGGCGGTTGGCCTTGGCGCCGGTTTGTCTCAGGGCCAGTTGCACCTGCTCGGCCACGGTGAGGCGTATGGTCTCGTAGAGATCCGACTGACTCTGGCTGAGCTCGATCAGGGTGTTGATCACTGTCTTGGTGGGCAATTCGGTCGCCACCTGGCTCTTGGTGCGCCTGAGCATGAAAGGGGCAAGCCTCTGAGCCAGCCGCTGACGACTGGCGTCGCAATGATCTTTCTCTATCGGCTGTTTAAATTGGCGTTGAAACTGAGTGGCCATGCCGAGAAAGCCCGGCATCAGAAAATGAAACAGCGACCAGAGCTCTCCAAGATGGTTTTCCATCGGCGTGCCCGTAAGACAGAGACGATGCTGAGTCTGCAGCCGGTTCACCAGCTTAGTGATGCGGCTGCGACTGTTTTTGATGGTCTGCGCCTCATCCAGGATCACCTGATGCCAATTGAGCTTGGTCAGCCGCTCGGCGTCTTGGGCCAGGATCCCATAGCTGGTGATCAGCACATCGACATCCGTCAGCGCCTGCTCGTTATCATGACGGGCGCGGCCGCTCCAGACGAAACTACTCAGGCTTGGGGTAAACTGGGCGATCTCCCGCTGCCAGTTGCTGAGCAAACTGGTTGGCGCGATAACCAACACAGGCGCCTTGGTCACCCCGGCCTGTTTATCCAGCAAGATGCTGCACAAGGTCTGCAGCGTCTTACCCAGCCCCATATCATCGGCCAGTATGGCGCCGAAGCCGTGTCGCTTGATAAATTGTAGCCAGGCGACCCCCTCTACCTGATAGGGGCGCAGCTCGGCGTTGAGCCCATCTGGGGTAACAAAGTCTATGGTGCCCAGCCTATCTGCGCGCCTGCTCTGCTGCTCATTGAGATAACGGCCGAGCGCCTTGGCATGTTGCCTCAGCTTGGCTTCACCCGACCAAGTCAGCGCCTGCTCAGATTGACTTAAGGCATCATCGAGCAGCGGAATGCGCCCGAGGTGATGGCGTGCCAGCACCAGCTTTTCCTGATCGTTGAGCGGCTGCTGAGTAAAGAGCTCGTCGAGCACCCCAAGTATGCGCTGAATACGCGCAGCCGGCAGGGTAAGTATGGCACCAGATTCCAGCTCCAGCGCCACCTCCTGTGGTTGACTCTCACCATGGGTTGCGTCAGATTGTTCGGCGCTCGTTACCTGATTGAAATCTCGGCTAAGCTTGCCCTGACGAATGAGGTTGACCAGCAATGGCAGGAGGTTAACCCGCTTTCCTTCGACCTCGACCCCAAGGCTCAGCTCGAACCAATCCTTGTCGGCGCTGTTCACCTCGCCATACCAGGCATTGGCCGCCACCTGAACGAAACGTTGCTTGGCCACCAGTTCAATCTGCCAGCCCTTGAGCGAGAGCGTGCGCAGCAACACCACATGCTCACTCGCCTCCCCCGGTACCAGACGCAGGCCCTCACCGAGTGATTCAGTCACGGCTGGCTCGAACTGACTGGTGAGTAGCGGCAAGGGATTAAGCAGCAGCTGACACTTGGCAAATTGCGCCATGAAGGCCTTATGGCCCGCACCAAGATAACTGAGTGATTCGAAGTCATAACGGTGGCCGCGGTGCACCATGGAAAATTTGGCCACATCGATAGGCGCCAGCAGAGGTTCAAGCCAGTTTTGATCTAGGCTCTCGCGGGCGATCTCTAGCCTTGGCAACCAGTCGCCGTCGAGATCCACGCCTTCTAACAGGGTTTGATTCACCCGCACGTCACGGCGTTTATCGATGATCCCTGTGCCCGAGCAGGTATCTAGCCAGACACCGGGGCAAAGGGGCAGCATGAAGCTTTCATCTAGGAAGTCTTCATCATAGTGGGTTGCAAGCCGCACCGGCTCCCCCGCCACCTTGCCAAAGAAACAGCGACCACTGGCAAACAGCAGACGATAAAAATCGCTGCCAAGCTGCGCCGAGCTGTCATTGGTGTTATCTGTATCGCTATTCGTTTCGGCAAAGGCGCAATCGAGATCGATAATGATCGCCTGCTCACTTGATGTTTCGACTGGTAACAGATCTTGCTGCGCCGTTTGAGCCTCCAGGCCGGATGCAACAGAGGTTAAATACTCGGGCAACTGGGCCTGGCCTGTCTTTTCACTGCGGCTTTCGGCGCCGCTACTACTGTCTTCAGTGCTACTGCCAAGAGCATTGCTGAGTTCACCGATATTTTGACTGCTAAAGTCAGCTGCAAACGCCCTGAGTGTGTGCAGCAACTTGAGATCTGTCTGACTGACATACTTGGGCACAGGCTGGCTCTGCAGCAGCTCGAATCCTAGTGGACCCTTGAGCTGGTAGCGACCGTTCTTATTCAGATAGCCCTTTAATACCTTAAGCAGTAAGCCTGTCTCGCTCGGCACTATCAGGTAGAGGATGCGATGGCGCGCCATGGTGGGGAAAGGATCGAAACGCTCCTTGAGATCGCTTCTAAACAGGCGAATGGCCGTATCTGAGCGTCTGGAACGCCCCTGCTCATCGAGGGCGCGAAGCGCAGCCTGCTCGATCACTAACGCCGCCTGATGGGCACAACGAGGCTGACCACAGTCGCAGCGACCGCTTATCTTACCCTGATCGTTGAGTGAGACCTGGCAGGTTATTTTAGGCTCACCGGCAAAGACGCCGCGGATGATATGGGCCTGGCGCTGACACTCCAGCAGCCGACCGCCCAATAACACTTGCAGCGCGGAAAACCTTTCTTGATGTGAAAACTCTTGTACAGCCGTTTGTAATAACATCGTCCGAGAAAAAAGCAGATAGACCAAGATCAGCGATTGAAAGGAGAGATGATATCACTATTTGTCAGGCTTGTTGTAGCCTACTAAGGTCAAGTGTCGGCTTACTGCGCAGTTACCCACGCCCTAAACCGACACCTGTGACTGAGATCAAAAATTTTAGATCACAAAAAATTATGCAGACTCGGCGGTACGCTTCATACGCGCCAGATAGAAGCCATCGAAGCCAGTATCGGCCACGCTCACGGTTTCATCGTCGATAAAGCTAAAGTGCGGGTTGGCGGCCAGGAAGGCATCGACCTGCTGGCGGTTTTCCTGAGGCATGATAGAGCAAGTCGCGTAGATCAAGATACCATCGACCTTCACCATACGGCTATAGCTCTGCAGGATCTCCTTTTGCAGCTCGACTAACACGGGCAGACGATCCGGCGTATCGCGCCACTTTGCGTCAGGATTACGCTTGAGAACCCCAAGGCCAGAACAAGGCACGTCCAGAAGTACCCGGTCGGCACTCAGCTTAAGGCGCTTAATGGTCTTGCTACTGGCGATGATACGGGTCTCGACATTGTGGGCACCGGCGCGGCGCGCTCGCTGCTTAAGGTTATCCAGTTTCCACTGCTCCACATCCATGGCCAGCAAACGACCCTTGCCCTGCATCTGTGCGGCGATGGCCAACGTCTTACCTCCTGCACCGGCGCAGGCATCGATCACTCGCATGCCTGGCTCTGCGCCCACGGCGGCGGCAACGTGCTGAGAACCGGCATCTTGCTGCTCGAATAGCCCCTGCTTGAAGCACTCGGTACGAAACAGCGCCGCATCTGAGATCACCTCAAGCGCGCTTGGCACGCCTGGCACCTCACGGGTCTCGACCCCTTCCTTGGCAAGACGCTTGGCGAGATCTTCGCTATTTGTCTTAAGCGGGTTAACGCGCAGGTAACGCTTTGGCGCCTGTGCCAGCGCGGCCCGCTCCTTGGCCCAATCATCGCCTAACTGCTCCTGGCCTAAGGTATCGAGCCACTCGGGACAACCATCGAACAGTGCCGCTTGCTGCTTGGCCGCTTCCAGGCGCTGATTAAAATCATCTTCTTCGATCGCCAAGGTGTACTGCAACTTAGGGATCGGCAGCTCATTCGCCATGTGCCAGGCATTGAGCAGGCGTGACCCCATGCGGGCAATCTCATCGGTTGAGATATCTGCCAGATAGCAGTAGAAGTTGAGGCGGCGCAGCAGATCGCCGGTGACATAGGTGATACGCGCCTGCTCTGACGGCGCTAACTTGAGTCCAGAGAAGTGATGTGAATAGGCTCTGTCCAGCGGTTTGCCCTCTTCGAGCACCATGGCCAGCACATTGATAACTAATTCGGTTGAACTTGGAGATAGCGACGCATTTAACATGATAGAGCCTAGATAATAAAAATCGCTGGCGATCATAGGAGTTAAGCCCCTAATAGGCAAGCGCTAGCGGCCATTATGGCAATAAAAAAGGCAAGCATTGCTGCTTGCCTCTGAATTATAGGTTTAAAGACCCAAGCCTTAGAGCATAGCCCTTAGAGCTTAGACCCCTTCACGCCATAGAACATAATAAACAGATAACAGATGATCGGCAGGAAGAAGGCATGCTGAATACCTATGTTATCCGCCAGTACACCCTGCAGCAGAGGTAGGATCGCGCCGCCGACGATGGCCAAGCAGAGTACACCCGAACCTTGTGAGGTGTGAGGGCCGAGATCCCGCAGCGCCAGGCTGAAGATGGTTGGGAACATGATGGAGTTGAACAGGCCAACCGCCAGAATTGCCCACATGGCCACGGTGCCCGTGCTGGTCATCGCCAATGCTACCAGTAGAGCCGCCATCAAGGCGTTGAAACCGAGCACGGTACCGGCAGGCACCTTCTGCATCACGGCACTACCAATGAAACGCCCTATCATGGCCCCGCCCCAGTAATAGGTGATGTAACTCGCGGCGCTGGCCTCACTTAGCCCAGCAATGTCATCCTGGGCCAGGAAGTTCACCAGGAAGCTGCCGATAGACACTTCAGCACCCACGTAGACGAAGATCCCCACGGCGCCGAGCACGAGGTGCAGTGATTGCAGTGCGCTGGTCTTGCCATTATGCACCACCTCGCCCTGCTCGCCGCTCTGACAATGCTCTTTGATCTGCGGCAGATCCAGTTTGGCAAATACCAGCGCCAGCACGCCTAATGCAGTAGCCAGGATCAGATAAGGCAATTTAACCACTTCCGCCTCGGCTTGTGCCTGAGTCAGGGTCTCGCTGGCTTCAACGGCGACAGAGAGGATCAACACGGCGCCAAAATATGGCGCAACCGTAGTACCTAGGGCGTTGAAGGCCTGAGTCAGGTTAAGACGACTTGAGGCGGTTTCTACGCTACCCAATGCATTCACATAGGGGTTCGCCGCCACCTGCAAAATAGTGATCCCTGAGGCCAACACGAACAAGGCGCCGAGGAAGAGCCCGTAGGTGGCCAGCGCCGCCGCAGGATAGAAGAGCGCGCAGCCCAGTGCCGCGATCAGCAGACCTGTCACTATCCCTTTCTGATAGCCGAGGGCCTTAACCAGTTTACCGGCCGGCATAGAAACCAGGAAGTAGGCGCCGAAGAAGCAGAACTGGATCAGCATCGCCTCGGCATAGTTGAGCGAAAACGCCGCCTTGAGATGGGGGATCAAGATGTCGTTCAGACAGGTGATAAAGCCCCACATGAAAAATAGCGAGGTCAGGGAGACTAACGCAAAACGATAGTTCTCCTGCTCACCGCCAACCCCGGTAGCCGTGCTACTTTGTTGCATCATTGCCATGGTGTAGTTCTCTTTTGTTATTGTATATTTTGTTTGTGCTGTTAAATTTTTTCACGCAAATAGCTGGCTAACGAGAGCCAGCTACTTGCGATTAGCTATTTCCGAGCCGTCTATTTCCAAGCCCTTTATTTCCAGGCATAGAAACAACCGAAACCGTCGAACTGAATGACATCGCCTTTCAACTCAGCCTTAGCCAGACCATGCCCTTCCAGTGGCGTCAGACCTTGCCCGCCCAGACCTGCCAGGCTATAGCTCTGCGGCTGACCACTCAGGTTAAAGGCAACCAGCAGGGTCTGCTCGCCTAGACGACGCTCAAACACCAATAGCGCATCAGTTGATTCAATAAATTTGATATCACCCGTGACGAGTATCGGATGCTGTTTACGCCAAGCCAGCATGTGACGATAATGGTTCAGTATCGACTCAGGGTTAGCTTCCTGCACATCGACCGCCACGGCTTTGTGATCGGCCGGTACCGGCAACCAAGGCGTATTGTCACTGAAGCCTGCATGGTTGGCGTCATGGCGCCAAGGCATAGGCGTGCGACAACCGTCCCGGCCCTTGAACATAGGCCAGAAGGTGATACCGAACGGATCTTGCAGCTGCTCATAGGCGATCTCTACCTCGCCAAGACCCAACTCCTCACCTTGGTAGCTACAGACACTGCCCCGTAGCGAACAAAGCATAGCGTTGAGCATCTTGGCCATATCGCTATTGAAGGCGTCTCTGCCCCAACGTGTTGCGACCCGCTGCACGTCGTGGTTGCCTATCGCCCAGCAGGGCCAGCCATCGCCAATGCTCTGCTCCAGCGCCTCTACCGTGTGACGGATATAGGCCGGGCTAAAGTCATCGGTCAGCAGCTCGAAACTGTAGGCCATATGTAGGCGGTCGTCACCCTGGGTATACTCGGCCATGGTCGCCAGCGAGTCTTCAGAAGAGACTTCCCCTAGGGTGACGACGCCAGGATATTGGTTGATCAGCGCGCGCAGCTCTTCAATGAAACCTACTGTCTGCGGGCGGGTGTTGTTATAGTAGTGATACTGATAGGCGTAAGGGTTATCTTCGCTAAAGCCCCTGCCCTGACGCTTGTCTTCAGGCTTGGGCGGATTGTCTCTTAGCTGCTCATCGTGATAACAGAAGGTGATCGCATCTAGGCGGAAACCATCGACTCCCTTATCGAGCCAGAACTTAACATTATCCAGCACAGCTTGGCGCACATCAGGGTTATGGAAGTTCAAATCTGGCTGACTGGTCAGGAAGTTATGCAGATAATATTGCTGACGACGTGGCTCCCACTCCCAGGCACAGCCACCGAAAATAGCCAGCCAGTTGTTAGGCGCGGTGCCGTCCGGCTTAGGATCGGCCCACACATACCAATCCTGCTTGGTGTTGTCCCGGCTCTGGCGACTCTCGCTAAACCAGGCGTGTTGATCTGAGGTGTGACTGAGCACCTGATCGATAATCACCTTGATGCCGAGTCCGTGCGCCTTTTCGATCAGCTCGTCGAAATCCGCCATGGTACCAAACAAAGGATCGATAGCGCGGTAGTCGCTGATGTCGTAACCGAAGTCTTTCATCGGCGACTTGAAGAAAGGCGAGATCCAGATGGCATCCACGTTCAGACTCGCAATGTAGTCGAGTTTACTTATGATGCCCTGAAGATCCCCTACACCGTCGCCATTGGAATCCATTAAGCTGCGAGGATAGATCTGATAGATGACGGCGCCGCGCCACCAGGAGAGTTGGTTCATTATCGCCCCTAGGTCACCAACGACTATATTAAAGGCAGGTGCCTGCCCCTGGGTTGCATACCTGTTACCCGATCGTTGTCGACGAACAATTGTTATTAGAATGAAACGAGCATACGTCATCCGGGAAATCGGGTTCAACACCACTGCATACGTATGCAAAACAGACAGGCTTAAAGCACCTTCTGACCACCTAGAACAAAAACAAATATAAACATGGGGTTAGAATGAATTTTGCAGGCCGTTTTGTGAGCTGACGCACCCCGATAGACACCCTTTTTGAGGCCGAGGTCACTTTTGAATACGTATGCATAATATTGTGACCGCGACGAGTGCGAGAGTAGTATCGGTGCTGCTACATAACAACTTAGAAACAAGTACAATAACAAGCACTCTCATTCACCTATATAGCTGTGAACAAGGGTCCCCCCTTATTTCACACATAAGAAGTAATACAGAATGAATAGAGTGAAAAAAGGGGAAGATGGATGTTTCAATTTAAACCTAACCTACTCACGCTAGCCCTGCTTTCCGCCGGCGTTTGTATTAATGTCTATGCAGCTGATAACGAGGCAGCGAAGGCTGAGGCGACGGCAACGACTCAAGACGAGTCGATTGAAGTGATCGAGGTACGTGGCTTCCGTACCAGTGTGATCAAGTCGCTAAACAACAAGCGTTTTGCCGATACCGTATCAGAAACCATTTCTGCAGATGATTTAGGCGCCCTGCCTGACCAATCAATTGCCGATGCCCTAACCCGCTTGCCAGGTGTTACTGCCGTACGTACCGGTGGTCAGGCGAGTGGCCTTAACATTCGTGGTTTAGACGGTGATTTCGTTTCAGCGACATTAAACGGCCGCGAACAGGTTACCACCGGCGGTAAACGCGCGATCGAATTCGATCAATATCCTTCAGAGTTGATCAACCAGGCACAAGTCTATAAATCGCCAAAGGCTTCGCTTATCGAAGGCGGTGTTGCCGGCACGGTCGAGCTTAAAACAGCCGACCCGCTGCAGGCACCAAAAGAACACAACTTTACCGTTAATGCTCGTGGTAGCTTTAACGATCGCGCTGGTGAAATTGCCGACGCAGAAGAGTATGGCAACCGTCTAAGCTTCTCTTACCAAGGCAAGTTCCTAGATGAAACCCTTGGTGTAGCCGTGGGTTACGCACATCTTTATCAACCTTATGTAGCAAGCCAGTTCATCGGCCTACGTTTCAACGATGAGAGACGCGATGTCAACGGTGATGGCAACCTTGAGTCCATCAGCGAAGGCTTCGAGATGCAACAAAAAGGTGGTACCGACACCCGTGACGGTTACATGGGCGCCATCCACTGGCAACCCAACGACAACTGGAGCTTTAAGGGCGACATCTTCCACTCTAAGTTCGACTCAGAGAACTTTGCCCGCGGTTTCCGCGTGAAATCATTAAAGAACGGTCAGATCAGCGACGCCATTGTCGAAGACGGCTCTATGATCGGTGGTACAGTATCTACCGATGGTACTGATAACTTTGCCGTTTTTGTGGTTAACGATAACGACTCAAAATACTCAGAGCTCACCTCTGGTGCCGTTAACATCGAATGGACCAATGGTGACAACCTCACCATCGCCGCAGACATCAGCTACTCTTCTGCCGACGGTGAATTCGTCAACGGCGGTACCCGCGCCGTTATCTATGACGACATGGCTAACAACGTCAGATCGGCCGAGTCGATCACTTATAAGCTAAACAACCTCAATCCAGCCGACATCAGTTTCGCCAAGGATTACACAGATACTTCGACCCTAGGTCTGAGAGAAGTGGGTATGTGGCCTTATGATCAACAAAACGATCTGATCGCTTACAAACTCGACCTGAACTACCAGCTAGACAATAGCTTCGTGTCGTCTATCGACGTCGGCGTAAGATACTCTGAGCGTGAGTTCAACGCGCAGCGCTCTCAAGCCGGTTATGGTTTCGAATTTGGCACCAACCCAGACAATCAACCTGTGCTAGCCCTAACCGATGACATGACACGCGTGGTTAACTTTGGCGGCGAGCTTTCAGGCTACCCAAGCTTCCTAGCGATCGACTTTGATAAGGCTGTGGATCTGGTTAACGCACAACTGGCGGCAACAGGACAAGATCCTTTCGTTCCTACCGCTAACTGGGCAAACAACTGGACTATGATCCAAAGCGGTACGGTAAATGAAGACGTGTTAGCTGGTTATGTGCAGGCTAACCTAGACTTCGAGATCGGTAGCATCCCAGTAACAGGTAATATCGGCCTGCGTGTGGTTAACACAGATCAGTCAAGTACAGGTCTACAACAAGTCGGTTTCGGTCTGGGTGAAGAGATCATCGATGAAAAAGGCGTGGTCAGCACCGACTATATCCACAACAAAGTGGGCAAGTCTTACACCGACTACCTACCTTCGGTTAACTTGAACTTCCACCTGACCCAAAACGATCAGATCCGTTTTGCCGCGGCATCGGTTATGGCTCGTCCACCAATCGACAAGCTGAAGTCAGGTATGGGTTCTTGGTATGACGACTCTGCAACGCCAGGTTACAAGAAGTACAACGCATGGGGTAACACCAGTCCGCTACTGGATCCTTTCTATGCCGATCAGTACGACCTGTCATATGAGCACTACTTTGAAGAGTCTGAAGGTGCGATCGTCTTTGCCGTGTTCTACAAAGACATCAAGTCATTCATCAACAACTTCACTATCCAGCCATTTGACTTCGAAGAAGCAGGCTTCATCGTGCCAGACACTATTGTCGATAACGGCGTAGAGTTCCCTGTCGTTAAGAATGAAGGTCAGTATCAGACGGCGGTTAACAACGATAACGGCGGTTATATTCGCGGTATCGAACTTGCCTACACTCAGGTATTCGACTTCCTACCGGGCGCACTTAGCGGCCTAGGTTTCACCGGCAGTTACGCATACTCTGACAGTGAAGTAGAGTTTGAAACCGACCTAAGTGGTGAAAGCTTAGCTATCCCACTACCAGGCCTGTCTGAGCATGTGTTGAACACCACTCTGTTCTACACCTTGGATGGTTTCGATACCCGTTTGAGCATGCGTTATCGTAGTGAATACGTTTCTGAGCAAGTTGCGGTTGAATCTCAGCTGGCCTTCTTCGATGCAGAAACCATTCTCGACTACCAGGCATCTTATGCGATGGACAATGGTCTTAAGTTCCTGTTCCAGGTTAATAACCTGACAGACGAAGCTAACAAGACCTACTTCGGTCAGACACACCAAACTGGTACCATCCAGAGCTTTGGTCGCCAATACTTCCTAGGATTTAGCTACACTATGTAATCTTAGGTATTAGCCGAAAAACACCTGCTTCGATCCCTTGAAGCAGGTGTTTTCATATCAAGCTAACGAAAAACTGTGTAATACCCAGAATGTTAACTCAGTCACACCTAACACCTTAATGTGTCATCACGCTAGGCACAGCATCAAAAGGTCGAACGCCGAAAGGACTGCCCATGAGACGTACTAATAACCAGTTGAAACTCACACTCATCACCACCTCGTTACTTATGCTCGTCCCTTCCGCCTTTCAGGTGATGGCATCTGTACAACCGGCAAGCAGCTCCTATGCCAGTGACAGTGATAATTCCAGCGAAAATAACAGCGCCCAAAAACTGCGTATCGAGCCCCTCAACTGGTGGGCGGGCATGCAACACAGCCAGCTGCAGCTGATGGTGCACGGCGAAAACATCGCTAAGGCCAAGGTAAGCGTTAAGGCCGATGGCGTAACCCTTAAAGGCGTTGAGACCACAGAGAACCCCAACTATCTGTTTGTTAACTTAGACACTCAAGGCGCCAAGGCGCAGACCTTTACGCTGACATTCGAACAAGCAGGCCAGGACCAAATTAGCGTTACCTATGATCTGCTCAAGCGCGACAAGGGCAGCGCGGCTCGCCAGGGTTTTAGCAACAAAGACGTTATCTATCTCATCACACCGGATCGCTTCGCCAACGGCGACCCCGCCAATGACAACCAGGCGGACATGATAGAGCAAGCCGATCGCCGCAATCCGGGTGGGCGTCACGGCGGCGACATTCAGGGGATCATCAATAGTCTGGACTATCTGGCAGATCTTGGTGTCACTCAGCTGTGGATCAACCCGCTTACCGAAAATAATATGGCCGAATACTCCTACCACGGCTACTCGGTCACCGACCACTACCGTATCGATCCAAGGTTTGGCAGCAATGACGACTACCGCCAGCTGGCCATCAAGGCGCAAGAGAAAGGCATAGGCATCATCGCCGATGTGGTAGTCAACCATATCGGCTCTAACCACTGGTGGATGGATGATCTGCCAAGCCAGGATTGGGTCAATCGCCCCGAGGGCGCATTAGCTCAAGATTCCTCGGCCATCGATTTCACCACCCACAGACGTACCACGCTGCAAGACCCCTACGCGGGTGCCAAAGACAAGCGCGACTTTAGCCACGGCTGGTTTGTCGAGTCCATGCCGGACCTTAACCAAGAGCAGCCACAGCTTGCCAACTACCTGATCCAAAACAGCATCTGGTGGGTAGAATACGCTCATCTAAGCGGCATACGTGAAGACACCTACTCCTACGCCGATAAGGATTTTCTGGTCGATTGGACCCGCGCCATCATGACTGAGTATCCCAAGTTCAACATCGTCGGCGAAGAGTGGACGGGCAACCCAATAACCGTCTCCTACTGGCAGAAGGGCAAGATCAACAAGGATGGCTACCAGTCAGAATTGCCAAGCCTGATGGACTTCCCCCTCTACGAAACCCTGATCAAGGCGCTGAGCGAAGAGGAAGGCTGGAGCGAAGGCATGATGCGCCTGTATGAGTTTCTCGCCAACGATGTGGTCTATGCCGACCCGACGCAACTTGTACTGTTCGAAGGCAACCACGACACCAACCGCCTCTACAGCCTGTTGGGTGATAACTTAGCCCTGACCAAGATGGCGCTGGCCTATGTGCTTACCAGTAACCGCATTCCGCAGATCTTCTATGGCTCAGAAATTTTGATGCAAAGCCCGACCAAAGATCGTAATGATGGTATCACCCGCTCAGATTTCCCCGGTGGTTGGCAAGGAGATGCTATCTCAGTTTTTGATAACAAAGGCCTGAATAAAGAACAGCAATCTATGCTGAACTTCACCCGAGCCCTGCTTAACTTCCGCAAACAGGCAGACTTCATCCACAACGGTGGCCTGCGCCACTATGTGCCTCAGGATGGCGTATATGTGCAGATGCGCTGCGCCAAACAAGATTGCAGCGACAAGGCGCGCCTCATGGTGATCTACAACAAGTTGGATAAGGCGGTTGAGTTGCCTCTCGAACGCTACCGTGATCTGCTAGGCAGTGCCCGCGCGGCTCGAGATGTGATCAGCGGCGATACCATCACGCTGGATAAGAGCCTCTCTATCAAGGGACAAGGCGTTACCCTGTTAGCCATCGAGGAAGCCAAATAATGACTAAGGCGCGTCCCGATTTGAATAGGCTCTTGAACAAGCCCTTGAACATTACTTTAAACATTCCCTTAAATAAGTTAAGTGCTGCCCTGTGCAGCGCGGCGCTAATGCTCTCCGCCCAGGCCTTCGCCCTGCCCCAGATGGAGGCAGCAACTAATGCAAAAAACGCTAGCATCCAATCAAGTGACGCTCTGTCTACAAGTAGCGAGCGGGCGACCAAGCCAGTCATCTATCAGATATTCACCCGCCTCTTCGGTAATACCCAGACCGCTAACATTCCCTGGGGCACCAAGGCGCAAAACGGCGTAGGCAAGATGAGTGACTTTACCCCCAAGGCGCTAGAGAGCATCAAATCTCTGGGGGTCAGCCATATCTGGTATACGGGGATCCCCCACCATGCCTTGGTCGGCGACTACAGCGAGTATGGCATCGGCACTGATGATCCCGATGTGGTCAAGGGCCGCGCCGGCTCTCCCTATGCGGTGAAAGACTACTATAACGTCAATCCGGATCTGGCAGACAACCCCGCCAAACGCCTAGAGGAGTTTGAGGCGCTGATCGCCCGCACCCACGAAGCTGGCATGCAAGTGATCATCGACATAGTGCCCAACCATGTTGCGCGGGGCTATCACTCGCTGTCGGCGCCTAAAGGCGTCACTGACTTCGGCGCGAATGACAACACTCAGCTCAGTTACGCCAGAGACAACAACTTCTACTATGTGGTGGACACGCCTTTCGAGGTGCCAAGCCTAAGCCCAGATTTAAAGCCCCTCGGCGGCGAGCCACATCCGCTAGTCGATGGCAAGTTTGACGAGTTTCCTGCCAAGTGGACCGGCAATGGTGCCCGCGCGGCCAGGCCAGATCAAAACGACTGGTATGAAACCGTTAAGATAAATTATGGCGTCACGCCAGATGGCAGCGAGGACTTTCCTCAACTGCCAGAGGGCTACGGCAAAAAGTCGGCCGCCGAGCATTATGCCTTCTGGCAACGGGTGCCAAAAGAAAGCATCCCCAGCTCCTGGATTAAGTTCAACGAGATAGCTCAATATTGGCTCGCCAAGGGCGTAGACGGATTTCGCTATGACATGGCCGAGATGGTGCCGGTTGCCTTCTGGAGCTATCTGAACAGCAACATCAAGCATACCAATCCCGATGCCGTGCTGCTCGCCGAGGTCTATACCCCGAGTCGTTACCGCGACTATATTCACCTTGGCAAGATGGACTACCTCTATGACAAGGTGGGGCTCTACGACAGCCTCAAGGCGATCATCCAGGGCAAGGCTGGCACCCAGGCGATCGAGCGCGATCGCAACAGCGTTGAAGATATCGCCGAGAATATGCTGCATTTTCTCGAGAATCACGATGAGCAGCGCATCGCCAGTCCTGAGTTTGCCGGCGATCCGTTAAGCGCCCTGCCCGCCATGGTAGTCTCGACCACCTTAAGCCAGGCGCCCACTCTGCTTTATTTCGGCCAGGAGGTTGGCGAAGATGGCAGCGAAGACGCAGGCTTTGGCAAACCCAGCCGCACCAGCATCTTCGACTATATCGGCGTACCAGCCCATCAGCGCTTTATGAACATGGGTAAATTCGACGGCGGTCAGTCATCAAAAGAAGAGCTGAGTCTGCGAGCTTACTACGCCAAGCTGTTAAACCTCAACCACAGCCTCAGCGCCCTAAACGGTGAATATGGCGATCTACACAGGGCGAATATCGATCAAGGCAAGGGCTATGACGCAGACCTATTTGCCTTCAGCCGCTTCGACGACAAGCAAAGGCTCATCATCGTCAGCAACTTCGCAAAAGACAAGGCAAAGCACCTCACCCTAGAGCTGCCCCCAGCCTTAGTTAAACGCTGGCAACTCGCGCCAGGCACCTACCCGCTTAAAGAGATGTTGAGTGATAAAAAACCTACAGCGCCATTGACACTGACGACGAAGGGAGGCCAAGTCACACTAGATTTAGCACCACTTGAGTCAAAGGTGCTTGTTGTAGGAGAGAACTAAGCCCACTGGCTCATCAGTTCAAGATATCAAAGTGAGTAGAACGAGTACCAAGCACCACACTCAGCCTACTCGCTTTGGACACCAACTCATTTTTCAGATTTACCGCCTTACTAAGAGGCACATAAATGCTTGGCTAAAATTAGCGACAAGGAGCAAAAGCCAACTTCTTTTTGTCCTATTAAATGAACCGTGAAAGTGGCTCTTACAAGGGTAAATGCAGGATCCGTGGTGGTCGCCACAGAATACGCACAGTCATATTTATGGCGATGATGTCAGCCATACAGTGCAATCCTGTTTTTAAGGGCTATTACCAGCGTCTCAAAGCGGCTGGCAAACTGCCGAAAGTAGCACTGATCGCCTGCATGCGAAAGCTCATCGTGATCTTGAATACCATGCTTAAGAGCAAGGAGCTGTGGTGCGTAAAAAACGGATAAATATATTGACTAAACACCACAGTCACTTGTTATGTTTATTTTACCAACTGCTGCAAAACTTCATTTTTTAGCCAAACTTTAGCCCTAATGACGATTTCTAGTTTGTCATTACCTATTTGTAGATCGTCTAGTGTCTTAGGGTGAGTGATTTGGTCTCTAATCTTGTTTGCAGCTAGAAAATTGTCCCACTCAACACCTTGAAACCCCAAGCTCTTAGGATTTACTCCACGAGCTTTAGCAATACTTTTACACGAGAATTTTAGAGTTTCTTTGAATCCTAGGAACTGCGGCTTTTTTGTGAGAGTTTGCCTAATGCGATCAAATTTAACTTCTTTTAGCTTGGCTTGTTCAGCTAGGTCAAATAGCTCTTCGAAGTTTTCATGCTCCAATGCTTCTTGCCTAAATGCAAAAAAGGAAGCCCTCGACGGTAGAGAAAAACGTTCTGATATAGGCACTTTCAAGAGCAGAGTTACCTCGATTTTCAAACAGGAACTTGCCCAATTCTTCTAAATCCGCATCTAGTTTTTCTACTAGATTGATGTAATCCGTCAAAACAACCTCCATAAACATAACGCCGCCAGCAGCGGCGACCAATACGTAAGTTACTTTGTGTTAGTTTGGCGTGGAGCGACAACACAAAGCAACCGGAGTGTTGGGCGTCCCAGCCACGCGTGTCTTCGCGTGGCTAATGCTGACAGGCCTTGTTATTTGCAGACTACTCAACCGTTAGGTTTTTCCTGCTTTTTATAGACAAAAGGTAACCAACCTTTAAGTGAAAATGCAGCAAAAACTATTAGTGAAATAGGTAGAGGCCACCAACCAAATAACTCTAGCATTCTATCTGCGGTCTCAGGGCCCGATAGAGTGCCGTCATTCAAATAATAAGCAAGAAATCCTGCTATGAATAAACCTGAGAACAGAAAAATCACAAGGTAAAGAAAGTAAAGTATTCGTCGTATGAACCACATGCTATTTCCATTTGCATATAACGCTAAGCACACGGGCGGAAAAACGCGATAGCGTTTGACGTCACAGCAGTCGCAGGCTGCGAGTGATGCGCCTTGTTACGTGTTTTTAACCAAACCATCTACTACCTCTGATGCCTCTTTTAAACCAGCACCTGTAATTTTGCGATACAGCTTGATTGCTTTTAACCTATGACCAGCTTTTACCGCAGAATGAACTTCAATCGGAACTAGGGGGCTATCGTCAAATTCAATACCCGTATGTTTGATAAGAGCGTCTACTTTAACTTCCAGAAAGCGAATTCTTTTCCGGTAAGTATCAAGTTGCGTATTAACAATCAGGTATAGCGCGACCAAGGACGGAAATAAAACTCCTAATAATTCAGCCAATCTGTCTACTCCTTAAAACACATAACAACTTATTAGTGAGACCTTGCAAGGTACGCTACCTTGTAAGGTAGGAGACCAAGCATGTAAATAAGTGAGGTCAGAGTAATCTTCTAAAGGAGGTGATTGGCGCATGTGGTTGGCTTTTTCATTCCCTGAATGGCGTAGTCGATGTTTGATTCGAGTTGGCCTAGCTCTGTCCTTAATTGGTGATAATTTAATCTATCTTGTCGGGGCTATACAACATGCCAGGTCACATTTAATCAAAGATTTCTCTCTAAAAGAATCTATTCAAACCAGATCAGTTCCAATCGAAGAAGCGTTGAGATACGGGTGTAAGCACACTTTTGGCTCTCGGCGGCATGGCCAAATATGTTCCCTACATCTTTTGGCATTCCCTACATCCATGTAGGTCAGTGCCGCCGTAAAGCCTCCAGGGATAACTCTCTTTGACAAAAAGTCGGCGTGCCAAAAGAGTGCTTGCACATTCCCCCGCCGGGCAGGCGTTAGGTTGCCATGAAGGTACGACCTTCAATCATTTCCCAACAAACATTCGGCAAACACTACAAGCTGAAAATCGAGAATCCTCGAACACCAGATAACGCCAAATCGAAGAGACGTTAGATATCGAGTGTAGATACACTTGTGAGCTTCCGTGACAGGGATGTCACGGTAGAGCCTACAGGGAGCGTACTTGCGGCGTCTCACAAGGGTATCTGCACAACCCTCGCCGGGCAGGCGTTAGGTTGCCATGAAGGTACGACCTTCAAACATTTCCCAACAAGCAATCGGGCAAACACCACAAGCTGAAAATCGAGAATCCTCGAACACCAAAAGAACAAAACCACCAGCCACAAAAAAGCCCTCACTCTGAGGGCTCTCGTTAAATCCTATTTCTTACCTGGCCGACTTTCGGCCCAGGGATTAAAGGCTGGCTTTTGTTCAGTTTTACGCTCCGAGCTTTGATCTTTCCCACCGCGATCACCAGGCGCTGCTGATTTAGCTTTAGCAGGCCGGGCCTTCTTATCGGCGGCGTTACCTTTATAGGGCGATGCCTTTTCATGAGACTTAGACTGTCCTTTAGGCTTGCCTTCTCCACGCTTGTCCTTAGCTAGGTTCACGCCCTTCTTACCAAGACTAGCCGCTGCTTCGTCTCCCTTCTCACCCTGCGTCTGCTCACGCTTTGCTTTAGGCACATAGTTGAGGATAGAGATAGGTACAGGCTTTCTCGGCGCGAAACCTTCTATCTCTCGGCGCTCAAGTAGATGATCAAGGCGGCTCTCGATCATGCAGAGGTTCTTAAAATCATCCTTAGACACCAGGGAGATCGCCTCCCCTTTGGCACCTGCTCGACCAGTACGCCCGATACGATGCACATATTCGTCGGCCGGAAACGGCAGGTCGTAGTTGATCACCAGCGGCAGGTTATCGATATCGATCCCGCGCGCCGAGATGCCGGTGGAGATAAGGTAAGCAATCTTACCCGCCTTAAAGTCCGCCAGGATCTGCTCACGTACCGCCTGAGTCCGGCCGCTGTGAATACACTCGGCCTCAATGCCCCGCTTCTCCAGCTGACTCACCAATTTAGCGGCACCATGTTTGGTCTCGATAAAAATAAGCGCCTGGGGCCAGGCATTATCTTTAATCAGCTGACTGAGCAGCGCCGACTTCTTATCCTTATCGACCGTGGTGATCCACTGCTCGATATCCGGCTGGCTATCTTGATTCTTAGTGACCGACAGATGGATCGCCTTAGGCACCGCCTGTTTTGCCAGCTCTCGCACCGGGCGAGACAGGGTGGCGGAGAACAGCAGGTTTTGCCTCTCCTCTGGCAAAGTATCTAAGATCTTGGTGATATCCTCGATAAAACCCATATCGAGCATGCGATCGGCTTCATCAAGCACCAGGAGTTCCACCTCGTCGAAGCGGATCGCTCTCTGGGTGTAGAGATCCCGCAGACGCCCCGGGGTGGCCACCACGATATCGACGCCCTCGATCAACTGCTGCTTCTGCGCCTGCACGTCGACGCCGCCATAAACGGCCATGGATACCAGCCCTAAGCCTTTACCATATTCGCCAATGCGCTCGTTTACCTGTAGCACTAGCTCGCGTGTCGGCGCCAAGATGATTGCCCGCGCCCGCTTCTTGCGCTGTGTCTGCCCCTGCATCAGGGTCGTGAGCATAGGCAACACGAAAGTCGCCGTCTTACCACTGCCGGTTTGCGCCGCCGCGATCAGGTTCTTACCCTTGAGCGCCAGGGGAATGGCTTCTTGCTGAATAGGCGTTGGCTGGCTGTAGCCAAGTTGCTCAAGGTTAGTGAGCACAGCGTTTGGCAGGCCAAGGTTTGCAAAGGTCATGGATTCTCTCTCAGGGTCGCAAGGGCAAAAATCGTCAGCCAATCGAGCGGCTGGTATTTGAGGCGCGCTAGTATAACAGAGCCGTTTGCTAAGACTAGCCCAGTTTACCCAAAGTAAACCAATAATATAGGAAGCTTTAGTGATCTGGCTTATATAGCCTTTAAGCCACTCAGCCACTCAGCCAATCAGCCAATCAGCCAATCAGCCAATCACTGTTAGCTATCTCTACCAGCTACCACAGCCCGCTTTTTGCTGGGCCTGGTCACCTATCCGATTTCATTATGGAAACTAACTTAACCTATCGCGCGTATCGAGTCACTATGGCCTTAACGATGTGTTAGCCGCCTAAGCAGCCACAGATAAAGCACTACTAGCACTCATAGATGGCCCAGTTAAGGATGACGTTAAAACTGGCCTGTGACGCGATAAACATCAGCGATAAAAGGAGCGATTATGAAAACACTATACACACTTGCCGCGATCTTACTGTTAAGCGCCTGTGCGAGCAGCGATCCTGGCTCGACCCACACCATACACAACACAGGTGGCTTTTGTGACTTTCACTGTCAGCGCCTCGAAGATGAACTGATCCGCCGAGACATTGAAGATCGCATCATAGAACGCGAAATCGACAGGGAGATCATCGACGAGCTGACGCCGCCAGACGATATCCCGGCAGAGCTTTATTAAGACGCAGCGCTGAACTGCGAGCTCAGGATAAGGCCAAGCCAAGGCCTTTCCATACTGTCTTGGTCACATTTTCATACAAAAGAAACAGTTTAGAGAAAGGTAAATTAGCCCGTCAGCGGCGTTATGGGTAATAATGAAGGGATGAACCAAGGCTCGGCAACTAAGAATCCACGCAGTAAGGAATCAACGCAGTAAGTTTCACCCTTACAGCGTCATTAGCTGTCGAGTGCGGTTCACATAGCTAGTTTATAGCGCTTATTTAGCTAGAAGCGCAGCAGTTAGGATCTCGCCAGAGAGGCTGCGCCGGTATTGAAATCCCTCTGGCAGTGCAAAGGATTGACTATGGATGCCCCCAATTTTACCCAAACGGCCGCGCACGAACTTCACGATACCTTGCCCATCTGGCGCGAACTGATCTTCAAGCGCCTGTTTGGACTGCTTGCCATCTTATGTGTGCCCGTCTACATCACCAGTGTCTACCTCTGCATCCAAATGGGTCTGGTCGGCATGGCCGCCTTCGATACCTTGGCCTATCTGTTACTGCTCTACATCTTACTAGCGAGAGAATTGAGGCAAACGCTACGCTACTGCATAGGCTGTTTGATGTTCTTCGCCATCGGCGTGGCCTTCCTCATCACCATAGGCCCAACGGGCGCCGGGTTCTTCTGGCTGTTTATCTTCCCCCCGCTCACCAGCATATTAATTGGCAAACGCGCCAGCCTCTGTGCCCAGCTGCTTAACGCTGCGGCCCTGCTAGCCATAGGCTTGGTCTATCATACACAAGGCTTTCAATGGCCAGAGACCCAGGGCTATAGCAGCTTCATCTGGTTTGTGGTGGCGATAAACTTCATTGTTACCAATGCCATAGTCACTCAATCCGCCGCCTTCCTGCTGGGTAAACTGACCCAGTCGCTGCGATCGACCATAGCATCGCGGCGCGCAACCGTGATGGGACTGGCAAAACTGGCCGAATACCGGGACAACGAGACCGGCGCGCACCTGATCCGTATGCAGCACTACGCCAAGATGCTGGCCACCCAGCGACAAACCGACATTGATGCCCCGGCAGAGTTAACCGACGATTTTATTCAGGAGATCACCCTCTCTTCGATTTTGCATGATATCGGCAAGGTGGGGATCGCCGATGCCATATTGCTCAAGCCCGGACGGCTGACAGCGGAGGAGTTTGAGCAGATCAAGGCGCACCCGGTTATCGGCGCTCAGGTATTGGCGAGTCTACTTAGTTACGCGCCAGAATGCCCTTACATAAAAATGGGGCGTGATATCGCCAGTGGGCACCATGAGTGGTGGGACGGCAGCGGCTATCCGGCCGGGCTTAAAGGGGAAGCAATTCCCCTCTCGGCCCGTATCGTCGCCCTGGTGGATGTGTATGACGCCCTGACCTCGCCGCGCTGCTACAAACGCCCCTTTAGTCATCAAGAGGCGCTGGAATTAATCCATCAGGATAAGGGCACCCATTTCGACCCTAAGCTGGTCGAGAGCTTTATCGCCATCAATCACAGGTTCGAACTGCTATCGAAGGCGTCTTTGTTCGAGCGGCCATCCAAACAGCCACTCAGGGGCCAGGTCGCCCTCGTGAGCGAATCGGAGCTAGAAACCAGCCAGTAGCCTACTGATATTTGCGACCTCCATGGCTTAACCATCCCGCCGGGTGACGCCCCCTTGGGTCATGGTGTGTCCAGTGGATCACCCCGCCGCGAGCATTCCACTCATATTCACCGAAGAAACCCACACTGTCACCGACCTTGAGATCGGCAATGCGCGGCGCCAGATCGATATTGTGGGCCACCAGCAGCGTCTGACCACTGGCCAGGCGCAAAATAAAACGCTGATGACGACTGCCCTTGGTATCATCACTGAGCAGGCGAATCACCTCGCCTTCCCCCTGGATCTGAACGCCACTCTGCCTTTGCTCAAACGCCTGGCCCAGCAAGCCGTCATCGGCCAGGAGTGGCAAACTAACGGCGAACGACAAGATGATGAGTAACAGCCCACGGTAGAACCTATTCATAGCCTGATTTCCTTAACTTACATGGTTGAATGCTTGTTCGGCAAAAGCCTCAAGGGACATTTCAGGTTACTTGGACTGACCACTCGGACCAAGTGCTTTAGCCCGAGAGCTTTAGATCAACTGCTCTAGCCCGAGCATTAGAGCAAGGGCTTTCGAGACTGAGCATTTAAGACCGTGCATTTGAGACAGTCATTTGAGACAGTCAATTGAGACAGAGTCTTTGTGACAGAGAGCTTTAGACTAAACAATTGAAATAAGCTTATTGCTGTTCGCTCTCTATGAGGTGACGAGGCATCACCTTTGAGGTCAACAAGGCCTTTACGGGCAGATGCTCAGGGTTATCGTCACTGGCAAGATAACGGACCTTAGGCATCTTATTTAGTCTTGCTTGGGTCATCCAACCTTCGGGGCTGGAACTTACCAGAGTCTTACTAACCTCATTGCCCTCACTATCTATGACCACATGATAACTAAACTGGCCCATCCCTTTGGGAATCCACTTAGGGCGGGACTTCAGCATCACAGTTTTTTTCGACTTGGGCTGCCAATAATCACTTAGGTTGTCCCCGCTCACCTCAAGCAGATTGGCTGCCAATAAGGAGTTATTGACCGAATCCGAGTTACCGGGAGTGTTTTGGGTGGAACTGCAAGCAGTTGATGCGAGTGTCAGCAGGACACCAGCAAACAATTTTTTAGACATTTATCTTCCTTGAACAATGAATTAATTAAAGATTCGTCTCAACGAAACGCTTAGCGAGTCACACTATCACAATAGCGCTTGAACAGAAAATAGCGGGCGGGACTGGCATCAAACGCAGGGATCTCCCCCGCAATGCTAAAGCCAAGTTTTTGGTAAAAATCCGGCGCCTGAAAATCTAAGGTATCCACCTGAGCCTGCTGGCAACCGCGGCTAATTGCCACGCGCTCCGCCTCTAGCATCAAGTCGCGTCCAAGCCCCGCGCCGCGGGCCGATTCATCCACCCAGACCACATGGATGAGGAAGTTTTTATAGATGATGCGACCATAGACGCCGCCAATCAGCTTACCGGTTTTGTCGTGGGCCAATACAGTCAGGGGCGCAGACGCCTCCTTGCCCATCTTGTCGAAGTTGTACTGGCGCACACCATCGACCAAGGCATCGACCAGTTCACTGTTTTCACCCTCAAGTTGGCTGACTGTGATACCTAGCGTAGATACCAACTCCTGTTTATCTGTCTCTGGTTTTTCTGTCTGTGGTTTAACTACATCATCTAGTTTCTCTATCTCTGGTTTCTCAATCACGGGATCTCCTTTCATCTGCATCTGCTCTATTCGTTATTATTTTTAATTTGTTGCTGCAATTACTCTAGTTGCATGACTTGCTGCATTAGCGCCAGGGTCATCTCGCCTGCGGAGATCTTTTTGCAGCTGCCGACATTTTGCCCGCACCAGAGGGGCGAGAAATCACTCATGCCGCGGGCCTCACTCGCCTTGCGTAGCTGCGCCATAAGGTTAGTCGCATAGGGAAAGGCCGGGGCCGAGTCGTTTATTGCCCCAAGCTCTGACATGGCGCGGTTAACCAGGCCCCTTGCCGGTCTACCCGAGAAGAGATTAGTGAGCGCAGTATAGCCTTCAGCCCTAGTCGTACTCCCTTGAATAGTAGCCGCATGCTCGATGGCCGCTCTATGCAGGCTTGAGGTATTGGCTTCATCACACAAGAGATAGGCGCTGCCTACCTGCACGGCGCAGGCCCCCATTGCCAAGGCGGCTTGTACTGCGTGCCCATCGCCTATACCACCGGCGGCGATCAGCGGCGCATCGACTCGCGAGGCGATCTCAGTCAGCAGGGGTTCCAATTCCACCTGAGTGCTCACATCGTCACTGAGAAACATGCCGCGATGACCACCCGCCTCGACGCCCTGAACGATAATGCCATCCACGCCTCGCGCCGCCAGATACTCGGCCTCGGCTACTGTGGTGGCACTTGAGATCACCTTGCTTCCCCAGGATCTTACCCTCTCGAGCAGTTCCTCTTGTGGCAGGCCGAAATGAAAGCTAGTCACCTCGGGCTTAAAGGCTTCTATCGCATCTGCGATCTCATGATTAAAAGGCATACGACTCGCGCCGCCTTGGCCGAGATCGGCCGCTATCTTAAGTTCATCAAAATATGGCGCTAATAGCTCATGCCAGCGCGCTTGGGGTCGATTGTCGAACGGCGGCATCTCATGGCAGAAGAAATTAAGGTTTAGTGGCGCGCTGGTTGCCGCCCGAAAACGTTTAACCTCATCGATTACCTGCGCCGGACTCAACATGCCGCAGGGGATTGACCCAAGCCCACCGGCGTTGGCCACGGCGATGGCGAGTTTACTGTCTTGCACCCCGGCCATCGGCGCCTGAATAATTGGTAGCTCTGTACCCAGTAACGCCTTAACGTTTTTGCTATTCATGCCCCATCCTTAGTGAATCGACTCGAGCTTCATGTTCTGAGTGATCTCGGTGCTTTGCTTACTGCTATCAACTAATAACTAATACCTAGTAACTAATAACTGGCTCCTGAGAAACTACCTGCCGGGCTCGTGACCCTCATACCAAGGTAACTTGGCATCCATCTCCTCCCAATTAGCCTTGGAGGTGACGAAGTTATGAGATATGGGGCGTTCGCTGATTGGCGAGTCCAATATGCCTAGTCTGAGGCGAATACGCTTACTATCCTGATCGTTGGCGCTGTAGATGGGTGACGCGCAGCGACGGCAAAAATAGCGTCGCTTTCCAGGAGCAAACTCAAAACTTGTGAGGAAATCGGCCTTATCCGATAGATTGAAGTCCACCAATTCGACGAAACCATTGGTGGCAAATGCCGTTCCGCTAGATTTACGACACAGGGAACAGTGGCAATGAATGATATTACTTATGGGTCCGCTGATGGCGACTTTAATGCCACCGCATAGACAACTTCCTTGATACATGGCTTTCCTGATCCGGCTGTAAGTGACAACGAAAAATAACTGCAATAAAAGACGATGAAAAAGCTGCTGCGATAAATCGACTGCACAATTGTAATCGGGCCCTATGCTGCCACAACTTGCGAAGTCAGATCAGCATAAATCTCTGCGCTAACCCCCTAAATTCCGTAACTAAATGTGGCAAAGCGCTGAATTTATCTTTTGCTATTGTTTTTGCAAGTACTGACTGCCCAACCTTTTCACACACTTATGCCCTGCAAACCGAGCACTGAATAATAAGTGACTGAGGCCGCCCTCATTCAGGGATCATCCCCGCTGTCACTTGCTGGCTTATCGCGGAGATTGCCGCGAACTAACAGCCGGGCAGGTGAATACGTATGCAGCGCATTGCTCCCCTCGCGCCTTCCCTTCTAACATGGCTAACAATCATGGCTATCACTAATGACTATCAGTAATGACAAGCAATCTTGCCTACAGCCATGACGAGCAATAACCCTAACCCTAAAAACGACAATAAAAAGGTACACGGAATGTCTTGCACCTCGACTCACTTAACAAGCCGCCAAGCGAGCCCCCAATCCAGGTCCCAGCCCAGATCCCAGTCCAGATCGCCGTTTCGTCCCACGACCACCCTATCGGCACTCACCCTCGCCATAGCAGCAACCGGCATCATGCTACCAAGCACTGGCCTGGCCAAGACAATCTCTCTGACCTCGCCTGACAAGCAGATAGTGGTCAGCCTGAGCGATGATGATCAAACGCCGCGCTACAGCGTCAGCTTCCATGGCAAGAAGGTGATCGAACCCTCCAAGCTTGGAATGGTATTTGAGTCTCTTGGGGAGTTTGGCACTGACTTTAGCATTCAAGAGGTCAAGCGCAGCCAGGCCGATGAGCGCTGGCAACAGCCTTGGGGCGAACGTGAATGGGTTGTCGATAAACACAATGGCCTGACAGCCACCCTGAGTAACGGTCAATACCGCTTTGACGTCGAGTTTAAGGTGTTCGATGATGGCATCGGCTTTCGCTACCAAGTGCCTAAGCAAGGCGATTTAGATAAGCTCAACATCACTTCGGAGCTCACCGAATTTACCCTGCCACAACCGGAGAAAGTCACCACCTGGTGGATCCCGGCACGTGGCTGGAACCGCTACGAGTATCTATATCAGAAGACACCGCTCAAACAGGTCGATAGGGTTCATACCCCCTTCACCTTCACACTGGGCGATGGGGTGCACATGAGCATCCACGAGGCGGCGCTGGTGGACTACGCTGCCATGACGCTGGATCAGCGCAGAGACAGCACCCTGCGCGCCGATCTCACCCCTTGGTCAGATGGCATGCGCGTCAAGACCCTGGCGGGCTTTAGCACACCCTGGCGCACCATACAGATCGCCGACAAAGCTACCGGCCTGCTGAACTCAGATCTTATCCTCAATCTCAACGAACCAAATAAGCTTGGGGATGTGGATTGGGTCGAACCCGGTAAATATGTGGGGATCTGGTGGGGCATGCACCTCAACGAGAACACCTGGGGCTCTGGCGACAAACACGGCGCCACAACCTCCGAGACCAAACGCTACATGGATTTTGCCGCCGAGAACGGCTTCGCCGGCGTATTGGTAGAAGGCTGGAACATAGGTTGGGATGGTAGCTGGTTCCACAACGGCGACGTATTCAGCTTCACCCAGGCCTACCCAGACTTCGATCTCCCCGAGATCTCTGCCTATGGTGCCAGCAAGGGCGTTCACCTAATAGGTCATCACGAGACCTCTGGCTCGGTCACCAACTATCGCAAGCAGATGAGCGATGCCTATGATCTCTATCAGAAATATGGCGTCACTCAGGTGAAGACCGGCTATGTGGCCGATGGCGGTGATATCAAGCGGGTCGACGAGCAAGGCATAGTGCGCCACGAATGGCATGATGGCCAGTTTATGGTCAACGAATACCTGCATAGCGTCACCGAGGCGGCCAAGCGCCACATCAGCATCAATACCCATGAGCCGATTAAAGATACCGGCCTGCGCCGCACCTATCCTAACTGGATCGCCCGCGAAGGCGCCCGTGGTCAGGAGTTTAACGCCTGGGGCACGCCACCTAACAACCCGTCGCACACCACCACCCTGGCCTACACCCGCATGTTGGCAGGCCCCATGGACTTCACCCCGGGGATCTTCGACCTGGCCCCCAAAGGCCTGGATGCAGTTAACCGGGTGCAGACCACGCTGACCAAGCAGTTGGCCCTCTATGTAGTGCTCTACAGCCCGATCCAGATGGCCGCCGATCTGCCCCGCAACTACAAGCAGCATCCCGATGCCTTTAAGTTTATTCAGGATGTGCCCACCGACTGGGCCCAGAGTATCGCCCTGGCCGGTGAGGTAGGTGAATATGTGGCCTTTGCCCGCCAGGAGCGTGGCGGCAAGAGTCAAGGCAAGGATTGGTACTTGGGCGCGATCACCGACGATGATGCCCGTGAGATCGACATCAAGCTCAATTTCCTCGACCCGGCACTCAGTTATGAGGCGCAGATCTACCGAGACGGTGACAAGGCCGATTGGCGCACCAATCCCTATGACTATGTGATTGAGACCAAAAAGGTGAATAGCAAGCAGCAGTTGATGTTAAAACTTGCCAGCAGTGGCGGCGTCGCCATTCGCTTCAAGGCGCTCTAGGGCTCAGGTGTAGCACTAGCGATCTAGCGCTTAAACCACTTTAGAGGGTGCAAGTCTGTTTAGGCAGGCTTGCATCCTCTTCTTATTCTGGCAATGCCCTTCGCCCTCTCCTGCGTTGTCTGCCAAATCGGGCCAAGGCCTATCATCTGCAACATTTGTTTACCTTTTTCCGGCGATTCCCCCCACATTTCTACGACTAAAGCCGCGATCCCTCATCCAAGCGCTAGCGTTATTCTGCTAAGGTGGTTTGTGCACTCCTAGCCCACTCAGAGCGAGCCAACGTTGGTCGCTTTCAAGCTAGCCTAGCTGAGCGCATAACCAGTTCAACGCAGAACAAGTTAAGTCCATAGAAAGCATCGAAAAATAACAAGAATGAAGAGCAGAACATGACAATCAAGGCATCTATCGGGAAGACCCTAGTATTCACGGCTGTCTGTGCTGGCACCGCCCAGGCAGCCCCTCCGGCCACACCACTGCATCATGCAGGAAGCAGCCATACACTATTACGCCAAAGCGCTGTTAACCAGAGCGCACGAAACCAAAACGCACTTAACCAGAGCGCACTGGGCCAGAGTCCTTACACGGCACCCTCCCAGGAAGATCTGCGCCTGTATGAGATTGCCGGTGCGCCGCAACCTGCACGCATACAGCAAGATATACAAACCTTAGTGAATTTTGGCACCCGCCATACCCTATCAAGCCAAACGGATAAAGAGCGCGGCATAGGCGCGGCCAGAAACTGGATCAAGGCCGAGTTTGAACGCATCTCCGCCGCCTGCGATCACTGCCTTGAGGTGATAGAGGTTGGCGACACAGTATCAGGCAAGCGCATTCCCGAGCCGACACGTGTGGTGAATATCATCGCCATTCAACGTGGCACCTTAGATCCCAACCGCGTGGTGATGATGAGCGGCGATATCGACTCTCGGGTCAGCGACGTGATGGACGCAACCTCCTTTTCACCCGGCGCCAACGATAACGCCTCGGGGGTCGCCGGTGCCCTGGAGGCCGCTCGCGTCCTCAGCCAGTATCAGTTTGGTGGCACCATAGTCTACGCGGCGCTATCGGGCGAAGAGCAAGGCCTGTATGGCGGCGCTGGCCTGGCCGACTTTGCCAAGAAGCAGGGCTGGCAGGTCGAGGCCGTGCTCAACAACGACATGATAGGTAACATCGAGGGGATCAACGGTGTGGTGAGCAACCATACAGTACGGGTGTTCTCAGAGGGCGTGCGTATCGCAGAAACCCAAGCAGAAGCCAAGGAGCGTTACTTCAGCGGCGGCGAGAACGACTCCGCCTCGCGTAACCTTGCCCGTCATATCAAGGAGCTGGCCGATCAGTACATGACTAACCTGGATGTGCAGCTCATCTATCGACTCGATCGCTTCGGTCGCGGCGGCCATCACCTGCCCTTTAACAAGGCGGGCTTCCCAGCGGTGCGCGTGATGGAAACCAACGAGAACTACAACCGCCAGCATCAGGACATACGCACGGAGAACGGCATCGCCTATGGCGACGTGATTGAGGGAGTAGATGAAGCCTTCGCCGCCAAGCTCACCGCCCTCAACGCTATCAGCCTGGCGTCTATGGCCTGGGCACCCGCGCCGCCAACACAGGTAAGCATCTCGGGACAGGTATCGGCCGATACCCAGCTTAGCTGGCAGGCGGATGCCACCGCCGAAGTCGCCGGTTATCGTATCTATTGGCGCAAGACGACAGAGGCAGAATGGAGCCATAGCCGTTATGTGGGCAAGGTAAACAGTTTCACCCTGAGCAACATGGTGATCGACAACTACCTGTACGGCGTTGCCGCCGTGGGCTTTAACGGTAACACCAGCCCAGTGGTGTTCCCCGGCGCGGCAGGTGCCTTCTTCCGCCCGGCAAGCGATGCAGAGTCAAATGCGGCAAAATCGAACTAATGAATTTGTAAAATGCATTCGTAAACTGAATGCGTGAAATGGATTCGCCAAAGGCTGAAAATAATGCATCTAAAATTTTGAGCCTATTTTAAACTAAGCTAAAAATAGGTCGCGAACGCGGCCTGTTTTTATCCAATAAAAATTGACAGACCAAAGCTTAAACCAATTAATATTCTGGGATTTAAAGGGGCTCGCCAGTTCAGTCAATTGGACAAAAACTGCACTTACACCTAAAAGCAAAAATTTTCAACGCAAATTTGATTTTTACTTTATTGAGCACCAAGAATAGGTTAGAACGCCTAATCTTGCTAGCTTTTCTCAAGGCCGTTTTCTCCTGCTTTTTGCGTCATTATCGATACGAGTTAGCCCTTGTTGTCCATTGTTACAAACCCCAACCTATGTATAGCGGTTGGCTTGCCACAGACTGTTTAACCAGCTGTTTTTAAATGGGTATTCTTAGTCAGACCCAGGCATCACCAGGTTAACAACAGGCTACGTAAAGGTTAATGCCTGATGATGAATACGTATGTAATCAGTTGTCGGTCGTTTCGGCTCAGGGTTAACATGCCTTGGTGTTTAATTTCATGTGTAACTTCCTATGAAATTGGCCAGGTCGACGCTCACCTCATCAGGCACTGAAGGCATGAGAGGTGGGCGCTAGAGTCTCTATCTACTCATCAAGGCTTAAACCCAGTGAATAAGCCTAGAGAAGTAGAACCCTAGCTTTTGGCGAATACCCGTTTGAGGGAAGCGTGTATTCGCCTCTTTTTTCACTCGACCGACTTCCATAAAATACAGATTGCACGCCCTTAGGCGCTGTGCAGATCAATAATGAATAATAAAGAGAAGCATCGGATGTCACAAAACACCCTATCAGCCCAAGGCACGCCCACCGTTAAACCTGCACTCAGCTTCTGGCAGATCTTCAACATGTGTTTCGGTTTCCTGGGGATCCAGTTTGGCTTCGCGCTGCAAAATGCCAACGTCAGCCGTATCTTTCAGACGCTCGGTGCGGCGATTGATGACATCCCTATTCTCTGGATAGCCGCGCCGCTCACAGGCCTGCTGGTGCAGCCGATCATCGGCTATATGAGTGACAACACCTGGGGCCGCCTGGGCCGTCGCCGCCCTTACTTTCTGATCGGCGCCATCTTCACCACACTAGCCATCTTCATCATGCCCCACTCGCCCGTACTCTGGGTCGCTGCGGGCATGCTGTGGATCATGGACGCGTCCATCAACATAGCCATGGAGCCGTTTCGCGCCTTCGTGGGCGACAACCTGCCCAGCAAACAACGTCCCCTTGGCTACGCCATGCAGAGTTTCTTCATCGGCATCGGCGCCGTGGTGGCCTCGGCCCTGCCTTACCTGCTGACCAACTACTTCGATGTGGCTAACACGGCGCCCGAGGGTGAGATCGCCGATTCGGTGCGTTACGCCTTCTATTTCGGCGGCGCCGTGCTGCTGTTAGCCGTCAGCTGGACAGTGTTTACCACCAAAGAGTACTCGCCCGAGGAGTTGGCCCGCTTCGAACAGGAAACCGGCGAGCAGGTCACGCTGCACCACGATCGCAGCTGGCAGGCCTATCAGAAAGGCGCCATGCTCTGGAGCCTGGTGGGCGCCATCTTAACCGCCGTCATCTTCTTGCAGTCTCTCGACAAGCAGCTCTATCTGCTTGCCCTTGGGATCTTCGCCTTCGGCCCGCTGCAGTGGTTCTGCGCTAACACCCTGAAGCATATCAAGGGCGAAGAGCGCCACCAGCAAGGCATGGTGTTTAGCGTGGTCGATGCCCTGTTTCATATGCCAAAGGCTATGCGCCAGCTGGCAGTGGTGCAGTTTTTCTCCTGGTTCGCCCTCTTCTCTATGTGGATCTACACCACGGCGGCGGTAACGGATCATCACTATGGCACCCAGGATGTGCTGTCTAAGGCCTACAATGATGGCGCCGACTGGGTGGGCATGCTGTTCGCCTCTTACAACGGGTTTGCCGCCGTGGCCGCCATATTCATCCCTCTGCTCGCCATGGCGGTTGGCCTCAAGGTCACCCACCTGATCAACCTCTGCTGTGGCGGCATTGGTTTGATTAGCTTCTACTTTATTCAAGACCCAAACCTGTTATGGCTGCCCATGATAGGTGTGGGTATCGCCTGGGCTTCTATCCTTTCTATCCCCTATGCCCTGCTGTCCAACGCACTGCCCGCCGCCAAGATGGGGGTCTACATGGGGATCTTTAACTTCTTCATCGTGATCCCTCAGCTGCTGGCCGCCAGCGTGCTTGGCGTGCTGCTCAATGCCTTCTTCGATGGCAAGCCGATCTTTGCCCTGATCCTGGGTGGTAGCTTCATGATCCTGGCAGGGATAAGCGTGCTATTTGTCCGCAGTGAAGCGAGCAAAGCCGAGCGCTAATGCGTATGGCGTGAGGCTTGACCTTTCACAAACATACAGACTTAAACGACTTAACTGACTTAACCAGAATAGAAACATAATAAACGAGACCCTTAATATGACGTCTAAGCCAGTACCTTTTACGCGCACACTGATCGCCCTCTCCCTAGGCGCCCTGCTTAGCGCCTGTGGCGGCGCCAAGAGTGATATCGACGCCGCACCGGCACCAAGCGCCAGCGTATCTGAGACAATTACAGTTGCACCGGGCGCGCCCGGCGCTTCCCCTACCTGGGCCTTTTCCGGCAAGACAGGGATTGGCACCTCGTTCGAGCCCTATGTGACCAATGCGCAGGGTGCCGCTCAATACCTGAGCAGCCAGGCCAATCCCGTTAGCCGGGTATGGTTCTCTCTTGCGCAGGGGATCCTCACCGAGACCATGTATGGGCTTATCCATAACGCCCAGCTCAAAGAGGCGCAGTTCATCATCAGCGGCAATGGCTTCGTCGATACCGAGAAAGACAATACCGTCACCAGCATAGATTACCTGCATAAGGATGAAGCTGGGCGACCATTGTCCCTCGCCTACAAGGTGATAAACAAAGATATCGAGGGCAAATATCAGATAGAAAAGCACTTCTTTACCGATCCCGATAGCGACAGCCTGGTGATGCAGGTATTTTTTACCGCCTTCGAGCCGGGGATCACCCCCTATCTTTACGTCAATCCCCATATCGACAACAGCGGCGCCAACGATATCGCCAGCGTGAGCCAAGATGGCAACAGCCTCTACGCCTACACGGGCGATAAAGATTCCAGCGTGCTGACCGTGCGCGGTGACATTCCCTTTACAGCAAGTAGCGTGGGCTTTGTCGGCGAGTCTGATGGCCTGACCGATCTTAAGGCCAACGGCGAGCTGAACTGGCATTACGCCAGCACCAGCGCTGATAAGCAAAGCCTAGGTAATGTCGCCATGACGGCAGCGCTGCCTACTCTGGAAGTTGGCGATGCTAACCGTCCAAGTCTTAGCACTACCTTAGTGTTTGGCTTCGGCGCAGATAAGGCCAGCAGCGAGCAAAATGCCAAAGACACTCTTAAAGATGGTTATGACAAGGTGCTTGCCGCCTATAACGGTGAAGGTGATGCCATCGGCTGGCAGGACTATCTGCAGTCGCTCTCAAGTCTAAATGCCATGACGGCCAATACCGCCGATGAAGGTAAGCTACTCTATACCAGCGCCATGGTGCTCAAGGCCCAGGAAGATAAGACCCATGCAGGCGCCCTTATCGCCTCACTCTCTAATCCTTGGGGCGACAGCGTCTCGGCCGTCACCGGCTCGACAGGCTACAAGGCCGTCTGGCCAAGGGACTTCTATCAATGCGCCATGGCGTTTCTGGCCATGGGCGATACCCAAACCCCTAAGGTGGCCTTCGAGTATCTAAAGAAGGTTCAGGTTAAGGCTACGACACCCGGCTATAGCGGCGTGCCCGGCTGGTTCCTACAGAAGACCCATGTGGATGGTCAGATAGAATGGGTCGGCGTGCAGCTGGATCAGACCGCCATGCCTATCATGCTCGGTTGGAAACTCTGGCAGGCGGGCGTACTGAGCGATAATGAGATCGCCAGCTGGTATCAGACCATGTTGAAGCCAGCGGCCGATTTTTTGATAAGCGGCGGCGAGGTCAACCTCGACTGGAACCACACCCAGATCACACCGCTTAAGACACAGCAAGAACGCTGGGAAGAGCAGCAAGGCTACTCACCTTCTACCGCAGCGGCCGTCATCACGGGCCTTATTACCGCCAGCGATATCGCCAAGGAGGCAGGTGATTTAGACTCAAGCAAGAAATATCTCGCCAGTGCCAAATCAATGGCCGAAAAGCTCGACTCCTTGGTAGTGACCCAGCAAGGCCTGCTAAGCGCAGAGGATGGCACCAAGGCGCCTTACTATCTGCGCCTTGCGCCCAATGGTACACCGGACAGTGCAGATAAACTTGCCGACAACAATGGCCGAGCAGGCTTAGATCAGCGTGAGGTGTTAGACGGCGGCTTCCTGGAGCTGGTGCGTTACGGCGTGAAGAGCGCCAACGACAAGACCGTTAACGACACCCTCAAGCTTATCGATAACACGGCGCTCGAAGATAATCTCAGGGTCAGGTATGAGTTTACCGCCAAAGATGGCAGCACGTTCCCCGGCTTTAGACGCTACGGCAACGACGGCTATGGTGAAGATACGGCCACAGGCGCCAACTATGCCGAGAATGGCAGCAACACTCCTGGGCAACGCGGCAGAGTCTGGCCATTCTTCACCGGCGAGCGCGCCCACTTCGAGCTGGCCAAGGCGATCGCTGATGGCACGCTCAATGATGCAAGCAAGACGCAGCTGGTACAGACCTATGTCAAAGGGATGGAGGCTTTTGCCAACGAGGGACTGATGCTACCCGAGCAGGTTTGGGATGGTGTGGGCGACAAGACCCGCTTTAACTATCAGCTTGGCCAAGGCACTAACTCGGCCACCCCGCTTGCCTGGACCCACGCCGAATATGTGAAGATGGTGCGCTCCATCACAGAGGCTAAGGTGTGGGACCACTATGAGGATGTGGCCAAGGCCCTTAACAACTAAGCAAACATTAAGGCTCAGGCTTAACAATTAAATAGAAGCTATTTCCAAAGCCAGTCCACGCGACTGGCTTTTCTTTATCATATCGTGATGTATCTAGATAAGGAGTTACAGGCATCCGCCTAAGGTGTCCTAAATGAGCGCTTCTATGCCCTAACCCAACATAATTTAACCTGGCCGATCCAAGCCTAAAGAGGCCGCTTACAAAGGCGCTTTTCAACGTTAATCTATTTCGCCCGAGTTCACCCTAAAATCCCCCTCTTCCATAAAGGCTGTAACCTTGCTGTGATACCCCACCACATCCCCATATAAAAAGATATAACGAAATTTCGGGTTATAACATCATGTTCTTTTTATGAGCGAAATCCGCACCGGCTATGGGTTTGCCCCCTAGATGGAGGAAGCTAGAGTGGGTAATTTCTCCCGATAAAGATGATATTTCAGCAAAATTGATAAAAATGAATAAAAAAATTTGAAAAGTATTGATATACTTCCCCCCGAATTTTAGAACGTAACTCCAATAGAGTAGAAAAATGACTGATTTATCAAAGTACAGAAACATTGGTATCTTCGCTCACGTTGATGCGGGTAAGACCACCACAACAGAGCGTATCCTAAAGCTAACCGGTAAGATTCATAAGATCGGTGAAGTTCATGATGGTGAATCGACAACCGACTTCATGGAACAGGAAGCTGAGCGTGGTATTACCATTCAGTCTGCTGCTGTAAGTTGCTTCTGGAACGATCACCGTTTCAACGTCATCGACACCCCTGGCCACGTTGACTTCACAGTTGAAGTTTATCGTTCTCTAAAAGTACTAGACGGTGGTATCGGTGTATTCTGTGGTTCTGGTGGTGTTGAGCCACAATCAGAAACCAACTGGCGTTATGCAAACGAATCTGAAGTTGCGCGTATCATCTTCGTAAACAAGTTGGACCGTATGGGTGCCGACTTCTTGCGCGTTGTTAAGCAAACTAAAGACGTTCTTGCGGCTAACCCACTCGTAATGGTACTGCCTATCGGTATCGAAGATGAGTTCAAGGGTGTTGTCGATCTACTAACCCGTAAAGCATGGGTTTGGGACGAATCTGGACAAGCTGAAAACTACAGCATCGAAGATGTACCTGCTGACATGGTTGACCTGGTAGAAGAATACCGTGAGCAACTGATCGAGTCTGCCGTTGAGATGGACGACGATCTGATGGAAGCTTACATGGAAGGCGAAGAGCCAGCTATGGAAGACATCAAGCGTTGTATCCGTGAAGGTACTCGTACCATGCACTTCTTCCCAACATACTGTGGTTCTGCGTTCAAGAACAAAGGTATGCAGCTTCTACTAGACGCGGTAGTTGATTACCTACCTGCTCCACAAGAAGTTGATCCACAGCCTCTGACTGACGAAGAAGGTAACGAGACTGGCGAACACGCTATCGTTGACGCTGATGCACCTCTGAAAGCACTTGCGTTCAAGATCATGGATGACCGTTTCGGTGCCCTGACCTTCGTACGTATCTACTCAGGCCGTATCAACAAGGGTGACACCATCCTTAACTCTGCAACAGGTAAGACTGAGCGTATCGGTCGTATGTGTGAAATGCAGGCTGACGAGCGTAACGAACTTGAAACCGCACAAGCTGGTGACATCATCGCTATCGTGGGTATGAAGAACGTTCAGACTGGTCACACTCTGTGTGATGTTAAGCACCCATGTACTCTTGAAGCCATGGTGTTCCCAGAGCCAGTAATCTCTATCGCAGTAGCCCCTAAAGACAAGGGCGGCAGCGAGAAGATGGGTATCGCTATCGGTAAGATGATCGCAGAAGATCCATCATTCCGCGTTGAAACTGACGAAGATTCAGGCGAAACCATCCTTAAGGGTATGGGTGAACTTCACCTAGACATTAAGGTAGACATCCTGAAGCGTACTTACGGCGTTGAGCTGATTGTAGGTGAGCCACAAGTGGCATACCGTGAAACTATCACTCAAGAAGTTGCTGATAGCTACACTCACAAGAAGCAATCTGGTGGTTCTGGTCAGTTCGGTAAGATCGACTACGTTATCCGTCCAGGCGAAGCAAACACTGGCTTCACATTCAAGTCTTCTGTTGTTGGTGGTAACGTACCTAAAGAATACTGGCCTGCTGTTGAGAAAGGTTTCGAGAGCATGATGCAGACTGGTACCGTTGCTGGCTTCCCAGTACTAGACGTTGAACTAGAACTGACTGACGGTGCTTTCCACGCAGTTGACTCATCAGCTATCGCGTTCGAAATCGCTGCTAAAGGCGCATTCCGTCAATCTATGCCAAAAGCTGGCGCGCAACTGCTTGAGCCTATCATGAAAGTTGACGTATTCAGCCCAGAGGACAACGTAGGTGACGTAATTGGTGACCTTAACCGTCGTCGCGGCATGATCAAAGATCAGCAAGCTGGTGTGACTGGTGTTCGTATCAAGGCTGACGTACCGCTTTCAGAAATGTTCGGTTACATCGGTTCTCTACGTACAATGACCTCTGGTCGTGGTCAGTTCTCTATGGAGTTCTCACACTACTCACCATGTCCTAACAGCGTATCTGAAAAAGTTATCGCTGAAGTTAAAGAAAGAGAAGCTAAGAAGTAATCTTACTCCTTAACTGAAGTTTCTTTACTAAAAACCCTAACAATGTATGTTGTTAGGGTTTTTTCTTTTGTGTCTTTTCCCTTACAGGAGCCCTTATGTCCCAAGATGCCATAGTGGTATTGGATTTTGAAACCACAGGCCTCTCCCCCTTACAGGGCGATCGCGCCATCGAGATAGGGGCGGTTAAATTACAGCAAGGTGTGGTGGTCGATAGGTTTCAGCAACTGATGAATCCCGGCTTTGCCGTCAGTGGTTTCATCGCCGATTACACTGGGATCACCAATGCGATGCTAAGTGATGCACCAAGTTGCGAGACCGTCATGGCTGACTTTGCCGACTTCATCCAGGGATCTCATCTGGTGGCTCACAACGCCAGTTTTGATCAGAAGTTTTTAGCGGCGGAATTTGCGCGCATCGGCCTGGAGCAATCCCAGCCCTTTGCCTGTTCGCTGCTGCTGGCAAGACGCCTGTTTCAAGCGGCGCCTAACCATCAGCTAGGCACCTTAGTGAATTATTTAGGTATCGCCAACGATGGCGTGTTTCACCGCGCGCTGAACGACGCCGAGGTCACCGGCGCCTTATGGCTGGCGCTGAGCGATGCGGTATCACAGAGATGGGCATGCCCTGCACCCAGTTTTGAATTGATGCTTAAGCTGCAACGTCAGCCTAAGCATCAGCTAGAGAAGTTTATGCGAGCCTATTCAGGCTAACGCTTTTCGCCACAAGACTCGCGCTCAATCAGGCTGGTGGGGATCAACTGATTGCTCACCTCCTGCCCCTTGATCTGCTTCAGCAGGCTCTCAACCAAGATCTCGCCGGCGAGCTTAGTGTTCTGCTTAATGGTGGTCAGCGGCGGATTGGCGAAGCTCGCCACAGGAATATCGTCATAACCCACGACAGACACATCCTCAGGCACCCTCAGCCCCTGCTCTTTCAGCGCCCGCATGGCGCCGATGGCGATGAGATCGCTGGCGGCGAAGATGGCATCGAAAGAACGTTTCTGTGCCAGCAGTTGATTGGCCGCCTCGAAGCCTGAGCTTTCCGTGCTGATGGCATCCACCTGCAGGTTTTTCTGTAGCGGCACACCTGCCGCCTTGAGCGCCTGTTGATGACCTAGGTAGCGCGCCTGAAATTCAGGGCTATGGCTGGAGGCATCGCCAATGAAGGCGATATTACGCCGCCCCTTGGCCAGCAGATGCTCTGTTGCCAACACACCGCCCTGGCGGTTATCGCAACCAATGGAGAGCACGGAGGACTTATGCTGCGCCGGTCCCCAAATTACTAGGTGGGTATTCTGCGCCGCCAGCTTATTGAGCTTCTCCTCGTAATCCATGTAGTCGCCGTAACCGAGCAGAATAATGCCATCGGCCTTATTGCTGTCTTCGTAGTCGGCGTGCCAATCGCTGCTAAGCTGCTGAAAGGAGACCAGGAGATCATAGCCCTGCTGCGCCGTTGCCCGGGTGATAGAACCCAACATGGAGAGGAAGAATGGATTGATCAGCGAATCGTCGTTGGTGGGATCTTCACACAATAACAGCGCCAGGGTCAGACTGCTTTGGGTGCGCAGGTTGCTGGCGTTCTTGTCGACCTTGTAATTAAGTTCCTTGGCAATGGCCTGTACTCTCAAGCGCGTCTCTTCATTGACGAGCGGACTGTTTCGCAATGCCCGCGATACCGTGGATTGTGACACCCCGGCGCGGTAAGCGATATCGATAGAGGTAGCTTTCGTTGTCATAATTATGGGCGACCTTGTTATACACAAACAGGGCGAGCAAGCGCCCGCCCCTTAAGAAGCTCGATTATATCCCAAGCTCCTTCATCAGATCATCTGAATCGTCGACCACAACGGCACTATTAACTGCCGCCGACCAAGAAGGGTCTGCCGCTTGGCTTCCTTGACCGTGCTGGGCCAGCAAGGCATCGGGATCGTCTTCCTCATGCTCGAAATCTGCCAGCTTGATAAATTCAGTCTTATCCATGGCGTATTCCAGATAGAAGATATGGTTTCTGGCGGTCTTGAAGGCGACGCGGCGCGCCACCGCCTCATCCAGGTTGGTGTCGATGGAGATGGTCAGTTCTTTGTTAATGGTCAGCATCTTAGGCTGACTCTGATTAATCGAGGTCTGCAGCTCCTTGTTTACCTTGACGATAAAGTCACCCAGGATCTGGTTCATCAACTCGCCCATCACATCGCCCACCTCATCCGAGGTATGGGAGAAGGCCAGCTCAGATTCGGGCATCCCCATCTGTTTCATATAGGCTTGGTAGATCTCCACCGCCGCCGGGGCCGAAAAGTTGATCACCACAAGGCCTGAGAATCCACCGTCGAAGATGGAGAAGCAGCCAAGATCTGGCTTGAGGCAGGTCTTAGTGATGCTCTGCACCATGGCGGCATGGCTCACCTGGCTGCCCGTGGTACTGGTCAGCACGCGGCACACCGAATGGCAGAGTTTTAACAAAATATCGTCGGAACTGATCACTTGCGAGGTCATAGTCTCATCACATGTCAAAAAAGAGTCATACTCCATTCTGCGCGCTATTACGATAAAAATCAAAATCAAAACAGGGGATTAGTTAATTCTCATTCAGCGGCGAAATAACAACCAGATCTGCGGTTCGTAAAATCGTGACATCTTGTACGGTTCTCCGTCATCCGCTCCCTATCAAAGGCCTTTAAAAAACGCCGTTAACTGCCTCACAAAGGATGTAACACACATTGTTCGGTTGCGTAAAAATGCCAAAAAGATCCAGAGTCAACGTGAGCCAGTTCAATTAATTAACAATAAACAGTCAATCGATTGACTATTCGTTGCCACCGCATTCTCAACCCTTTCGTTAGCCTGTATATTAGCAACATTTAACCGGGCTAATGATAGGACATAACATGCTTGCGATCCTCAGAAGGTTCACCATTCTACAGCGCCTCATCTTAATGCTGGTGCTTGCCGCCATAGGCACCTTTGTCTTCGCCAGCTTTTCGATCAACGAGCAGCGCAACAACCTGATTAAGCAGAAATGGCTGCAAAACGACGCGCAGCTATCCACGCTCCTGAGTGTGATCGACACTCACTACCGCCAGAGCCAGCAAAATATCCTGACGCCAGAAGACGCCCAGCGAGAGGCGGCGAATCTGGTCAATCAGATCCAATATGGCGAGAGCGGCTATTTCCTGCTGTTCGATGCAGATCATACCCTGCTGGCCAATGGCGCATCGCCTGACCAGCTCGGCATTAAGGCATCAAAGCTCACCAGCCAGATGGGCGGCAAGGCTTTAGATAAGTTACTGGACAAGGCCATGGCCTCGGGCATCGCCAAGGCCGGCATGGAGATGAGAAACCCCATCACAGGCGAGCAGGAAGAAGCCCTAATGGAGGCCCGCACCTTCCCCGCCTGGCAGTGGACACTGGTGACTACCTCTTACATGAGCGATGTCAACGACACCACCATCAGCGTGATGTACAACTATCTGGGGATCATGTTGCTGATCTCTGTGCCTATCTTTGCCTTCTTCCTGATCCTCAATCACTCCATCAGCTCGCCGTTGAATCAGGCGATCGATGCGATGAAAGATATTGCCGAGGGTGAAGGCGATCTGACCAAGCGCCTGCCCACCCAGGGCAAAGATGAAGTGGTGGCTCTGGCCATCGCCTTCAACAGCTTTGTCGGTAAGATCAACAAGATGGTCGCGGATCTGCAGCCGGTGGGACACGATCTCAACCAGGACGCCGACCGTTTATTTAATGCCGTTGCCGAATCTAACGCCAGTGTCGATCACCTGCATCAGGAGACCAGTAGCGTCGCCACCGCCATCAATCAGATGCTCTCCACCACCCATGAGATGGCCAGCAGCACCCAGCAGGCAGCCGATGCGGCCAATAGCGTCAAGCAGCAGGCTCAGGACAGTAAGCAGCAGATGGACGGCACGGTAGAGAATACCCATAAGTTGGTTCAGGAGCTGAAGAATGCCGAAGGTATCACCCAGCACCTTGGGGTGTCTTCCGAGCAGATTGGCAGCATATTGGATGTGATCCGCGGTATCGCCGATCAAACCAACCTGTTGGCGCTAAACGCCGCCATCGAGGCCGCCCGCGCCGGCGCTCATGGTCGCGGCTTCGCCGTGGTAGCCGATGAGGTTCGCGCCCTGGCCAATCGCACCCAGGACTCCACCAACGAGATCCAGAAGATCATCACTGACATTCAAAATGGCGTCGCCAACGTGATGCACAGCAACAGCGATACCCAGACCCAATCGGTCGAGCTGCAGCAGCAAGCCCAGGCCGTGGGTGAATCCCTCAACACCATCCTGGAGCTGATCGCCCATATCAGCGACATGAACACCCAACTGGCCAGTGCCACCGAGGAGCAGTCACTGGTGACCGAGGAGATCAACCGCAACATCTGCAGCATCACTGAGCTGTCTGAGGTATCGGTCAAGGCCAACGAGAGCAATCGCATGGCGGCCGAGTCTCTGCGTCAGATCAGCCAGACCAGCGCCAAGATCTTGGGTCAGTTCAAGGTATAAAACTAATCTCTTAATTTGACACTGTAAGCCAGACTAGAGATAAAGAAGGGAGCCAGATGGCTCCCTTTTGTTTTGCCGAAAAGGCGAAAAGTAGTTTATCGTCCCGGCTTGAATACAGGCACTAAAAATCCCAGCTCAAAGCTCGACAGCGGGCGTTAAATCTGTGATAAGCTTAACGACATCACATTTTTCAGCATCGATGGGATCACATAACCATGGCTCGAATGACGTTAGCGGTACATCCTCAGCTATACAGTATTCACAGCTTCAGCCCAGACAGTGAGTTAGTGCCCGAGGTGTTTCGTCAGCCCATGTTTTTCATCGGCAAGACCAAAGATGAACTCTCAGTGGTGGTTCCCGCCGAGCTGCAACTCGACAGCCTCGAAGAGGAGAGCGACTGGCGCTGCCTCGAGGTAGTCGGTCCGCTGGGTTTCTCCATGACGGGGATCCTCGCCAGCGTCTCAGGCACCTTGGCAGAAGCCAAGATCAGCATCTTTGCCATCTCTACCTTCGATACCGATTATATTCTGGTGAAGAAGGACAAACTGCAACAGGCGATACAGGCGCTGAAGAAGACCAACTATCAGATCATTCATTACCAGGCCTAAGCGCCGCGCGTCATTTCCAAAGAGCGAGTTTATGTACCAAAAAACAGTCACCATCATGGCCGAGCACGGCATTCATACCCGGCCAGCCGCCCTGCTCGTGAAAGCTGCTAAGGCCTATGATTGTGACATCATAGTGGAATGCCAGGGCAAGCAGGCCAGCGCCAAGAGCCTGTTTAAGCTGCAGACCCTGGGCCTTTATAAGGGCGTTGAGGTCAAGGTCAGCGCCGATGGCGAGCAGGCAAAGCCGGCGGTTGATACCGTTGCCGAACTGCTCATCACCTTAAGTTAACAGGAGTCAGGATGACGATGAGAGGCATAGCGGTATCGGCGGGCATCGCCTTCGGGCAGGCAAAGGTGCTACGCACCTATGAAAGCAAACTCGACTATCACCTCTTGCCTCCCTCCCAGCTCGCCCGCGAGCAGCAAAGACTCAATCGCGCCCTCAAGACCCTCATCAAACAAAGCCAGGCCTGCGCCGCCAAGCTAGATCCAGAATCGGACAACTACCAGCTGATCGAAGCCGATCTCCTCCTGTTAGAGGATGAGGAGTTACTGGCCGAACTCAGCGACACCATAGGCAAGCGCCAGTTTTCTGCGGCCCTGGCGGTGGAGCACAGCTTCGCCAAACAGGCCCAGGCGATGCAAGAGGCAGACTCCCCCTATCTCGCAAGGCGCGCCGAAGATGTGCTGAGTCTGGGTCAGCGCCTGATCCGCACCCTGCTTACCGGACACTGCGACAATCTCAGCCGCCTGCCGGAAAATGCTATCGTCCTAGCCAAAGATATTACCCCGGCCGAGTTCGCCACCCTGCCACTGGAGCGCATCAGCGCCCTGGTACTGCAGACCGGCGGCGTCACCAGCCATACCGCGATCCTGGCCCGCAGCGCCGGCATTCCCACCTTGATGAGCTGCCCCTGGCAGACGCTAGAGGTGATAGATGGCATGACACTGGCGGTGGATGCCATCAATGGCGAGCTCTATCTGGAGCCCGACGAGACACAGATAAGCGCTCTTGACGCCCAGAAACAGCAGGCGGACGAGCGCAAGTCGGCGCTACTGGCCTTAAAAGGCACAGTCACCCAGACTAAGGATGGCCGCTCCATTCCCCTGCTGGCGAATGTCGGTTGTATCAGCGAGATCAATCATCTGGCGGATGTGGGCGCCGAGGGGGTTGGCCTGTTTCGCACCGAATTTCTGTTTATGAACAACCATGAACTGCCAGACGAGAACCGCCAGTATCAGCTCTATTGTGACGCTTTGCAGCTGCTCGACGGCAAACCGCTGACCATTCGCAGCATGGATCTGGGCGCCGACAAGGAGGTGCCCGCCCTCGCCATGGACAGCGAGGAGAATCCGGCGCTGGGCCTCAGAGGCGTCAGGTACACGCTCGCCCATCCTAAGCTGTTTAGCGCCCAGCTCAGGGCGATCCTCAGGGCCGCCAACCATGGTCCTATCCGCCTCATGTTTCCTATGGTCAATCAGGTCGAGGAACTCGAAGCGGTACTGGCGCTGCTGGAGCAGTGCAAACAGGAGCTTGTGGAGGCGGAGAAAGGCTTTGGTGAACTCGAGCTTGGCATAGTGGTGGAAACCCCGGCGGCGGTGTTTAATCTCGCCTCCATGCTCCCGCTGCTGGATTTTGTCAGCATAGGCACCAACGATCTCACCCAATATACTATGGCCGCCGACCGCGCCAATCCGCTGCTGATCGACCAATATCCGGTGCTCTCGCCGGTGATCATCCGCCTGATCTCCCAGATCATAGATCAGGCCAAGGCCGCCAAGGTGCGGGTCTCCATGTGTGGCGAGCTGGCCAGTAACCCCAGCGCCACGGCGCTCCTGATCGGCCTTGGGCTCGAGGAGTTTAGCGTCAACCTGGCCTCACTACTCGAGGTTAAACAGGCCCTCAGTCGTTGGTCTTATCCAGATTGTGTCGAACTTGCGCACAAGGCCTTGCAAATTTCGCGCATCGATGCGTTAAATCAATTATTAACACACTGTCACTCTTGATAATTTTTGAGTATGCTAGGCATAATTTATCACGACACTACCGCGTGCTAACACAGGGGCAAGTTAATGGGATTTTTGAGCCGCATAAGACGTTTAATTTCTGGTCAGCCACCCATCACGGGCGGCATCGACGTTTACGCGCCAGTGTCGGGCGAGATAGTGGCTATCGAGAAAGTGCCTGATGTGGTGTTTGCCGAGAAGATAGTCGGCGACGGCATCGCCATCGCGCCCAAAGGCAAACAGATAGTGGCGCCAGTAGATGGCACCATAGGTAAGATTTTCGAAACCAACCACGCCTTCAGTATTGAGTCACCCCAGGGACTCGAGCTGTTTGTGCATTTCGGCGTCGGCACGGTAGAACTCAGGGGCAACGGCTTTACCCGTCTGGCCGAAGAGGGTCAACAGGTTAAGGCTGGCGATCCCATACTCGAATTCGATCTCGACTACCTCAAGGCCCATGTCGAGAGCCTGCTCACCCCTGTGGTGCTGGCGAACATGGAAGATATTCAGGGACTGGACAAGCGTCACGGCAGTATCGAAGCCGGTAAAGATGTGATCTTCTCGGTTCAGCTTTAATCCCTATCCTTACAATTAACGGTTCACTCTGATTGATATACCTATCGCTTTCCCCGGTGTCTTGGCGCCGGGCAGCGGCTTCTCACCTTGACCTGGGTGATTTTTTTTCAAACAGACACTTGCCCTGTGCTTACCCCTTGAGGCGAACTCGACTCGGTGCCACAATAACCAAAAAAAGACCTGCAAGTCACTGCACTTGCCAGCAAAACTGACCGAAGTGACTGACACGATTAAGACATCACAACGTTTCTGGTCAGACGTTACCCCATACGGAGAATCAGATTTTGACCCTATACGGTATTAAGAATTGCGACACAGTTAAGAAAGCCCTCAAATGGCTCGATGCCAACCAACAAGCCGTCACCTTTCACGACTTTCGCGTCGACGGTCTCACCGAAGCGCAGCTTAACACCTGGGTCGAACAGATTGGCTGGGAGAGCCTGTTCAACAAACGCAGCACCAGTTTCCGTAACCTGAGCGACGCCGAGAAGACCGACATAGACCAAGCCAAAGCCGTTGCCCTCATGCTCACCTATCCGACCCTGATCAAGCGTCCGGTGCTGGAACATCAGGGAGCAATCAGCGTTGGTTTCAAGCCGGCCCAATATGAGGAGATCTTCAACCGATGAGCCAGGATGTCCTCACGCTGGCCCAAGATCTGATTGCCAGAGCCTCGGTCACCCCGCTAGACGAAGGTTGTCAGCCACTGATGGCCAAACGCCTCGCGGCCAAGGGATTTAATATCGAACCTATGGTGTTCGAAGACACCACCAATATGTGGGCGCGCCGCGGTGATCAAGGCCCGCTGTTTTGCTTTGCCGGCCATACGGATGTGGTGCCAGTGGGCGATCTTAATCGCTGGCACACGCCCCCCTTCGAGCCCGTGGTGATCGACGGCTACCTTCACGGACGCGGCGCCGCCGACATGAAAGGCTCACTGGCCGCCATGGTGGTCGCCACCGAGCGTTTTGTCGACAAGCACCCGGATCACAATGGCTCCATCGCCTTTCTGATCACCAGCGACGAGGAAGGCCCCTTCATCAACGGTACCACCCGGGTGATCGACACCCTGGAGGCCCGTAACGAGAAGATCACCTGGTCTCTGGTTGGCGAACCCTCCTCTACCCATAAGCTGGGGGATATCGTCAAGAACGGTCGTCGCGGCAGCCTCACGGGTAACCTGACGGTCAAGGGCGTTCAGGGCCATGTCGCCTATCCCCATCTGGCCGACAACCCCATCCACAAGGCGGCTCCCGCCCTGGATGAGTTGGCGCGCATGAAGTGGGACAACGGCAATGAGTTTTTCCCGCCCACCAGCTTCCAGATAGCCAACATCAATGGTGGCACCGGCGCCTCTAACGTGATCCCGGGTAGCCTGGAGGTGATGTTTAACTTCCGCTACTCCACCGAAGTGACTGCCGAGATCTTGATCCAGCGGGTGCTCAACATCTTAGATGCCCATGGACTGGACTATGAGATCAGCTGGATCTTCAACGGCCTGCCGTTTCTCACCGACGCGGGCCCACTACTGGACGCCACCCGCGAAGCCATCTATGAGATCACGGGCACCGAAACCGATCCCCAGACCTCGGGCGGCACCTCGGATGGGCGCTTCATCGCCCCCACGGGCGCCCAGGTGATCGAGCTTGGCCCGGTTAACGCCACCATTCACAAGGTGAACGAGTGCGTCAAGGTCGAGGATATCGAGCAGCTGGCCAAGGTGTATGAACGTATCCTGGAAAAACTGCTTTGCTAACCCCTGACGCCAATAGCCGTAAGACAGCCAAAGCCCCTGCTAGCGCTAGCAAGCAAAACCTAAGCGGGCTAGATCTATACGGCGATGGCAACTTGCCCCTGATGGATTGTCAGGGGCACAAATTGGCCGCCGAGTGCGCCGCTCAGTTCATTAAGATGCAGACAGCCGCCTCCATTGACGGCATAGAGATAGCCATCTGCTCTAGCTACCGCGATTTTGATCGCCAGCTAGGGATCTGGAATGCCAAGGCGAGTGGCAAAAGGCCTGTTCTAGACAAGGCCTCTCGCCCCATAGATATCCATAGCCTAGACGACAATCAGCTGCTGGATGCCATCTTACTCTGGTCGGCCCTGCCCGGCATGTCGCGCCATCACTGGGGCACAGATCTCGACCTGTTTGATGCTAAAAACATCAGCCGTGAATCGTTACAGCTCATCGACAGCGAATATCACCCGGGCGGCCCCTGTCATCAGCTGCATCTGTGGTTAATGGCAAATGCCGCCGATTTCGGCTTCTATTTTCCCTATCAGTTAGGTCTAAGTGGCGTTAGCCCAGAGCCCTGGCACCTGAGCTATTATCCCCTCGCTGATTCGTATCTGGTTGCCTTCGATACAGATAAGCTTAAGGCGCGGCTCGAGCAGGCGAATATTGAGCTTAAAGCCCCTATTCTCACCCGTCTGGAGGCGCTGGTTTCGAGCTACGTCCATTTCGTCGCGCCCTCACCAAACGGGCCGGTTAACCCCATTATCAAGAAGTGATTTCACATGAACCTCGACAGTTTTCGTCACAGTTTCAATCTAAACGGCCAGCAGATAAGCTATCTGGATATCGGACAGGGTCCGGTACTCCTGCTGGGCCACAGCTACCTTTGGGATAGCGCCATGTGGGCGCCGCAGATCGCCCACCTGAGCCAGCACTACCGCTGTATCGTGCCCGATCTCTGGGCGCATGGTCATTCAGATCTGCTTCCAAACGATTGCCGCTCACTCAAACATCTGGCCGAGCATTACCTGGCGCTAATGGACAGCCTGGAGATCGATGAGTTTTCCATTCTTGGCTTGTCAGTTGGCGGCATGTGGGGCGCCGAGTTGACCCTGATGGCGCCGCGCCGGGTAAAGACCCTGGTGATGATGGGATGTTTCCTCGGCTTCGAACCTGAAGTCAGCCGCGCCAAGTATTACGCCATGCTCGATGCCATGACCGCCGCAGGCCAATTAGCTGCGCCGCTGATCGAGCAGATAGCGCCGCTATTCTTTAGTGATAATGTCGAGCAGACACAGCCCGAGCTTATCGCTTCCTTCAAGGCGTCCCTCGCGAGCCTGCCGCCCGAACGGCTGGAGAGCATATCACGCCTTGGCCGCATCATCTTCGGTCGCCGCGACATCATGGAAGATATCGAACAGCTGACCCTGCCGACCCTTATCATGACGGGCACCCAGGATAAGCCCAGACCCGTGCTGGAAGCCTATCTGATGCACGATGCCATCGACGGCAGCGAATTTTTGCATATCCCGGAGGCGGGACATATCTCGACACTGGAACAGAGTGAGTGGATCAATCAGCACCTGAGTGACTTTTTCGGAAAGCACTTAGGATAAGGCGAACATTCAGGTCGACGGCTATCCGGATTAGCCCTAGTTTAGGGATAGCATCTAGACTGAGTAGACCAGCAGGGTAAGTATTTGATGTTAGAATGCTGCCCTGCAAAATCTTCTTCATAGACATGATTTTAACTAAATGAAACTACTTAAACCTTTGTTCGACAACAACCGCCGCTGGGCCAACCGCATCCTGGAAGAGAATCCTAAGTTCTTTGAACAACTGGCCCAACAGCAAAATCCCGAATATCTGTGGATTGGCTGCTCGGACAGTCGGGTACCGTCGAACCAGATCATCGACCTCATGCCGGGCGAGGTGTTCGTTCACAGAAACATCGCCAACATGGTGATCCATACGGATCTCAACTGCCTCTCGGTGCTGCAATATGCCGTCGAGGTGCTCCAGGTCAAACATATCATGGTGGTCGGCCACTATGGCTGCGGCGGCATCAAGGCCTCCATGGGCAATGACAGATTGGGACTCATAGACAACTGGCTGGGTCATATCCGCGATATCCATCGCCTGCATGCCAAGGAGCTGGCGGAGCTTGATGAGAAGACCCGCTTCGATCGCCTGTGTGAGCTCAACGTCATCGAGCAGGTTGGCAATGTCGCCAGCACTACCATAGTGCAAGACGCCTGGGAGCGCGGTCAGAAGGTGGCGGTGCATGGCTGGATATACAGCGTCGAAAACGGCCTGCTGTCGGATCTCGACGTCACGGTAGACAACGAAACCTTCGCCCGCCGCTAGGCTAAATTCTCCATCAGATAAGGGCCATCTTGCTCTTTCGTACAGGTCTGCCCCCCATTCAGAACTGGCAATCCCAGCGCATGATGGTCAAATCATGCGCTATCGCTAAGCCCCCTCGACTAAAAGCCAAAAAAAGCCGCTTATTTCAGTAAATATTCCTTAATAAACATCGCAGTTTTACACCCATCGCGTTTATAATTCGCTTTGATTTATTTTTCGCGCCGCGGGCGCAGCGAATGCTAAGGAACTATTCCATGCCTGGTTTTGAATTATTTGGTCCTGAAGAGAAGCAGGAAGTTGCTGACGTAATGGAAAACGGTTTTACCTTCCGTTACAACTTTGATCACATGCGTAATGACCGCTGGAAGACGCGTGAGATGGAGCAACTGCTCTGCGAGAAGATGAATGTCAAACACGCCCATCTGCTTTCGAGCGGTACCGCTGCCCTGCAGACGGCACTGGCCGCCGCAGGTATCGGCGCAGGCGATGAAGTGATCGTTCCTCCATTTACCTTCGTGGCCTCTGTCGAAGCCGTATTCATGGCCGGCGCCGTCCCCGTATTTGCCGAGATCGACGAGACCCTGTGTCTGTCACCAGAAGGCATTGAAGCCGCTATTACCCCACGCACCAAGGCAGTAAACCTGGTTCACATGTGTGGCTCTATGGCGAAGATGGATGAGATCAAGGCTATCTGTGAGAAGCACAACCTGGTGCTGCTGGAAGATGCCTGTCAGGCGATCGGCGGTAGCTACAAGGGTCAGGCACTGGGCACTATCGGCCATGTAGGCTGCTACTCTTTCGATTCTGTTAAGACCATCACCTGTGGTGAAGGCGGCGCGGTGATCACTAATGATGAGACCATCTATAACCACGCCCATATGTTCTCTGACCATGGCCATGACCATGTTGGTAACGATCGCGGCGCAGAGAGTCACCCTATCATGGGTCTGAACTTCCGCATCTCTGAGATGAACTCGGCGCTTGGCCTGGCGCAGCTGCGTAAGCTAGATACCATCATCGATATCCAGCGCAAGAACAAGAAGCTGCTGAAAGAGGCCATGGCCGAACTGCCAGAGGTGAGCTTTCGCAAGATCCCGGATCCTGAAGGTGACTCTGCCGGTTTCCTAAGCTTCATGCTGCCTACCGAGGCCCGCACCCAAGAGATCAGCAAGAAACTGGCCGAAAATGGCGTTGACGGCTGCTTCTACTGGTATGTGAACAACTGGCACTATCTGTCAAACTGGAAACACATTCAAGAGCTTAAATCACCAGCCGCTCTGCCGATCACATTAATCGCCGACAAACCTGACTATACTCAGGTGTCTGTGCCTAAGTCTGATGCCATCATGAGCCGCACCATTTCGATGCTGATCAAGCTCTCTTGGACTGAAGAAGAGATCGCCCAGCGCATCGAGAACATCAAGCGTGCCTTCGCCGCTTAATTAGCGTCTCTCAAATTCCCTGTCGCAGCGGCCAATTTGGCCCTGCGACGTTACTTTTTACACTAGATGTCTCAATGGAGAATGCTGTAATGAGTTTTAAAAATTTCAAATGCGTACCGAAAATGATCTTTGGTCGTGGTTCTTTCGCGCAACTGGATACAGTGCTCGAGGAAGAGCGTAAGCAAGGCGACGATTTCGTGGTCTTCCTGATTGATGATGTGCATCAGGACAAGCCCCTCGCCCAGCGCGTACCCGCTAAGCCACAGGATCTTGTGATCTACGTGAATGTTGACGACGAGCCAACCACAGAGCAGGTAGACAACCTCACCGAGCAGGTACAAGCCTTCAACAGCAAGCTACCTGTCAGCGTTATCGGTCTTGGCGGCGGTTCCACCATGGATCTGGCCAAGGCAGTATCACTCATGCTGACTAACCCAGGTGGCAGCGCCATGTATCAGGGTTGGGATCTGATCAAGAACCCTGCGGTGCACCATATCGGTATCCCAACGGTTTCTGGTACCGGCGCCGAGGCCTCTCGCACCGCGGTACTATGTGGCCCTGTTCGTAAGCTAGGTCTGAACTCTGACTACACAGTATTCGACCAGATCATCATGGACTCTGAGCTGATCGACGGCGTGCCGACAGATCAGTGGTTCTACACAGGTATGGATTGCTACATCCACTGTGTCGAGTCGCTACAAGGCACCTTCTTGAACGAATTTGCCAAGGCCTTCGCCGAGAAGTCGATGGATCTTTGCCGTGAAGTCTTCCTGGACGATCACCCAGAGAAGGATGACAAACTGATGATGGCCTCTTACATGGGTGGCATGAGCATCGCCTACAGCCAGGTTGGTGCCTGTCACGCCGTTTCATACGGCCTTGGCTATGTACTGGGTTACCACCATGGTATCGGCAACTGTCTGGCGTTCGACGTGCTGGAAGAGTTCTACCCAGAGGGTGTGGCCGAGTTCCGTCAGATGATGGACAAGCACAACATCACACTGCCTAAGAACATCTGTAAAGATCTGCCAGATGAAACCATCGCTAAGATGGTTGCCGTCACCAAGAGCATGGGACCACTATGGGCCAACGTCTATGGCGAAGGTTGGGAAGAGAAAGTTACAGACGAGATGTTGACTAAACTGTTCCGTCGAATCTAACCTGTAAGCTCAAGGTGTAAGGGGCTCCTAGTGAGCCCCTTCTCTTATGCACTGCCGCACACTGTAACTGATAGGTATATCCAAATGAATGTGACTCTGTTAATCCCAGCACGCTATGGCTCAAGCCGTTTTCCGGGTAAGCCATTGGCGCCGATTAACGGTAAGCCGATGATCCAGCACGTTTACGAGCGTGCGGCACTGGCAAAAGGCCTAACTGCCATCTATGTGGCCACCGACGATCTGCGCATCAAGGAGGCCGTTGAAGCCTTTGGCGGTAAGGTAGTCATGACTGATGCCAATGCTGCCTCCGGCACCGACAGAATCGAGGATGCCATCACCCAGCTTGGCTTGGCGGACGATGATCTGGTGATCAACCTGCAGGGCGATCAGCCGCTGATCGATCCTATCTCCATCGAGCAGATCATCACACTGTTTGAGCGTCACCCTGGGGAGTTCGGCATGGCGACCCTAGGCTATGAGATCACCGAAGAGCATGAGCTTGACGATCCCAAGCACGTCAAGATGGTGTTCGACAATCAATATAACGCCCTCTATTTCTCTCGCGCCCGTATCCCCTTCGGCCGTGACACAGACGACTATCCGGTTTACAAACACCTAGGCGTGTATGCCTACACCCGCGAATTTGTCAGAACCTTCAATAAGCTGCCACTTGGCCGTTTAGAAGATCTCGAAAAACTTGAGCAGCTGCGCGCACTGGAACATGGCCACAGGATCAAGGTTGCCATCAGCGCCTTCGACTCACCCGAGGTCGATACCCCGGAAGATATTCGCATCTGCGAAGCCCGTCTGGCGGTAGACTAGCCGTTACTGAATCAGGAGAGGGAAATAGCCATGTCGAGTCTCGAAGTCTGGCTCATCATCATCTTAGTGCTTGGGGTGATCGCCAGTAACCTGGCGGTGCTCAAATACAGCAACAAGTTTAAGATGACGCAATTTGGCAAGCCCCAAGATAAGCCTAAGGTAAAAACCCAAGGCGATAGTGGCCATAGTGGTAAAAGTGGTAAAAGTGGCCTCAATGAAAATGGCAAAGATGGCTCAAGCATAGATAGCGAAGGCAAGAATAGTGTAGACAAGGCTAGCGCAGACAAAGCCAACACAGGCAAAGATAGCGCAGATAAAGATAGTCGCTAGACTCGACAATTTCGCTTCAACATAAAAAAGGCTTACCCAGGTAAGCCTTTTTTATTGGCAATCAGAAACGGCTAGAAATACGGTGAAAACATCAAGCAAGTGGTAAGACAAAAAAGGCCAGCCCAAACAGGCCTCACCTTTTCGTTGGCACTAATGAAATGTGCAAGTTCCAATAATTAGTGTCACGTATTAGTCGCTATCGCCTTATGCACTTAACGTAAAAATCAGGCCTTAAAAATATGGCCTTAAAATTTGACCTTGAAAATCAAACTTTAAAGTCAGACCTTTAAACGAGCTGGCGACCAATAAATAGCTATTACACCTAGCTATGAAGAGAGACTCTTCACCCAGGCCTCGGGATCGGCGACGATAAACTGATAGCGATCCCCATTGCTGAGGCTCACCTGGATCCCATCTGGCGTGATAGGTAAGATCCCAGCGCCCTTGCCCCAACAGGTCTCGACCTTGACGATCTCTTTGAGTGGCAGGTGGTATGGGCCATAGAGGCAATCTGAGCTAAAAGATTTGAAGTCGAGCGCTTCTCGACTCATGCTGAGGCGTCCATCGACTCGAATGGCGTTTTTCTGCAGTGTTGCAGGCGCCGACTTGGGTTGATGCTGCTTAGTCTCGATTGATAATGTCATCTGCATTCTCCCTGTTGCAACCAAGTTCTGATTTCACTCTACTATATTCGCCGTCACTTGTTAATGAGACGTTAGTGGTCAAATCCTATTATTTAGGTATTTTGAATTAAGTTTTTTGCTTTAGTTTTTAAGAACCTGTCAAGCTAACAATACAGGTCCAAAACCTCTGCCACCTCTTCATCTAAAAAACAGATAAGTGTCTTACTGATACAAAAAAGGCCAATCTCGTGATTGGCCTTTTAACTTATCTAGTCGGCATTTCTTAAGCCTGACTCATGATGCTGATCTTGTGCAAGTTCGGCCTCCAGTCGCTGACTGATCTCCTCCGGCGAACCGGTATTTCTGGCGATCAGGCCATAGGCCACAGGGATCACCAGCAGGGTGAAGAAGGTCGCCAGTATGATGCCCGAGAGGACCACCACGCCGATCACGAAGCGGGTCTCTGCGCCAGCGCCCTGGGCCAATACCAGCGGAATAGCCCCGGCCGCGGTGGTGATCCCTGTCATCAGGATAGGACGAAGACGCTGGCTTGCCGCCTGGATAATCGCTGTTTCGAATGCGATCCCTTTATCCCGCAGCTGGTTGGCAAATTCGACGATCAAGATACCATTCTTGGCCGCCAGCCCCACCAGCATGATGATACCTATCTGGCTATAGATGTTCAGGCTCTGGCCCGTCAGCCAGAGGCCGATTAGGGCCCCCAAGGTGGCCAGAGGTACGGTCAGCATGATCACCATAGGGTGAACATAGCTTTCGAACTGAGCCGCAAGTACCAAGAAGACGATACCCAGGGCCAGCAGGAAGACGAAATACATCGAGCTGCCAGACTCCTGATAGTCCAGAGACTGACCCTTGTAGCTGATCACCGCCTCGGCCGGCAGATAGGTGTAAGCCAGGTTGTTGAGGTATTCCAGCGCCTCACCCAGGCTATAACCATCGGCCAGGTTGGCCTCTATGGTAATGGCGCGCATACGGTTGTAGCGGTTTAGCTGACTGGCGTCGGCAAACTCCTCGACCGAGACCAGGTTCGCCAGCGGGATCAGCTCACGACTGCGGTCCGAGCGCACATAGATGTTGCTCAGATCGCTGGCGGTATTCTGATTATCACGGTTACCCTCGATGATCACGTCATACTCTTCGCCGTCGCGCATGAAGGTGGTCACCAGACGCGAGCCCAGCATAGACTCCAGCGTGCGACCTATGTGCGAGATAGAGACCCCAAGGTCCGCCGCCCTGTCTTTGTCGATCACCACCCTAAGTTGAGGCTTAGTCTCCTGATAGTCATGATCCAGCCCGACCAGGTTAGGATTCTCCTTGGCCTTCTCCAACAAGATGTCGCGCCACTTAGCGAGCTCTTCGTAACTTGGGCCTCCCAGCACAAACTGCACCGGCTTACCCACGCCGCGGCCGAAGGCCTGACGCATTACGGGGAAGGCGCGCACACCGGCGAGATCCGACAGACGGGCACGAATGTCACCTATGATCTCAAAGGCACTGCGACGGTCCGCCCAGTCTTCCAGTACTATGATCGCCATGCCGTTAGAGAAGTTGGCGCTGCGACCAAAGCCGCGCGGCGCACGAATAAGCAGACGCTTAATTTCACCGCTATCCACCAGCGGCATCAGGCGATTTTCAATTTCATCCATGTAGGGACTGATATACTCGAAGCTTGCCCCCTGAGGACCGTTGACGATCAGGAACATCGACCCCCTGTCCTCCCGCGGTGCAAACTCCTGCGGCACCTTAGTCATCAGATAGCCGCTAAGCCCTAAGGCGATAACCACCAGCGAGCTGACGATAAAGGGGTGGACCATGGCGCGCTTGAGCGTCGCACGGTAACCGGCCGACAGCCAGTTCATGCCCGCATCTATCTTGCGCACCAGCCAAGGATCTTGCCCGGCAGGCTTTAGCAGCTTAGAGCACATCATAGGGCTAAGAGTCAGGGCCACCAAGCTCGAGAAGATCACCGCGGCGCTCATGGCCACCGCAAACTCCTTAAAGAGTTTACCCAGATCTCCTTCAAGGAAGGTGATCGGCATAAACACAGCCACCAACACCAGGGTGGTCGCCACCACGGCAAAGGCCACCTCACGAGAGCCCAGGAAGGCCGCCTTGAGCGGCGAATCACCCTCCTCGATGCGTCTGTGGATGTTTTCCAGCACCACGATGGCATCATCCACCACCATACCGATAGCCAGAATCATCGCCAGCAGGGTCAGCAGGTTAATGGTGTAACCCAGGGCGTAGAGCACGATAAAGGTCGCCATCAGGGAGACTGGTACCGTCAGCGCCGGGATCAACATGGCGCGCACGCTGCCCAGGAAGAGATAAATCACCACAATCACCAGGAACATGGCGATAAACAGCGTCTGATACACCTCCTTGATAGAGGCTTCGATAAACACTGAGCTGTCGTAGGAGCGTTTGATCTCCATGCCGGCAGGCAGTGTCGGATTGATCTTATCCACCAGGGCGTTGGCGGCGCGGGCCACTTCCAGGGTGTTGGAGGTCGATTGCTTGGAGATCCCAAGGCCTATCATGGCCTCGCGGTTACCACGGAAGGTAATACGCTCCTCTTCCGAGCCAATCTCTACCCTGGCCACGTCACCTAGCTTGATGAGGTAACCATCTTCCCCTTCGGCCAGTACCAAATTATTAAAATCTTCCGCCGTCTTGAAGGTACGCTCCAAACGTACTGTAAAGTGTCTGTCCTGAGACTCCACCGAACCAGCCGGCAGCTCGACGTTCTCCGAGCGCAGCACAGATTCGATATCCGATACCGTCAGGTTACGGGCCGCCAGGGCCTGTCTGTCGATCCACACCCGCATGGCGTACACCTTACCGCCACCGATACGAATATTTGCCACACCATCGATCACCGAGAAGCGATCTACCAGGTAACGGCGGGCATAGTCGGTGAGCTGCAAGGTGTTCATCTGATCCGAGACCAGGTTAAGCCACATGATCACCTCATCGCCGCCATTGGCCTTTTGCACCTCTGGGGGATCGGCCTCTTCCGGCAGGTTGTTGAGTAGACCCGAGATGCGATCGCGGACATCGTTGGCCGCCGCCTCGATATCACGACCGACGTCGAATTCCAGGGTCACGGAAGAGCGACCATCGCTGCTGGAGGAGTTGATGTTGCGGATCCCTTCGACGCCGCTGATCCTGTCTTCCACCAGCTGGGTGATGCGACTCTCCACCACGGCGGCACTGGCACCGCGATAGTTGGTTTGCACCGAGACGATCGGCGGATCGATATTAGGATACTCCCTCAGGGGGAGTTTTTCGAAAGAGACCAGACCGAAGGCGATTAATAACATGCTGATGACGGACGCAAAAACCGGTCGTTTTACCGACAAATCCGTCAAGATCATGCTAGCGGCTCCACCTTAGCTTGTTGGTTGAAACTGAAATGTTCGCTGTACTGCACCTTGACGGTATCCCCAGGGCGCACCTTGAGAATGCCGCGCACCATCACCTGCTCGCCGACATCGACACCGCCCACTATCTCCACCCAGCCGCGTTTACGCAGACCAAGTTGCACCTGACGACGCTCGACCACGTTTTCATCATTCACCAGATAGACGAAGTGATCTTTCTGAATTGGGATAATCGCCGCCTCAGGGATGATGAGTGCTTCGCGGCTCTGCTTGATAAGCTTCACCTTCATCAACATGCCAGGTAGCAGACGCATTCCCTTGTTGGGGATCTCGGCCCGCACCGTCACCGCGCGGGTTGTTGGGTTAATGCGGCTATCGACAGAGACCACCTTACCTGTGAAGAGCTCGCCTTCGAAGGCCACGGCGCTGGCCTCGACCGACTTACCTATCGCCAGAGACTGTAGGAAGCGCTCAGGCACAGAGAAATCCAATTTGATGGTGGAGATATCATCTAAGGTGGTGATCACAGTACCTGGGGTTACCAGGCTGCCCTGACTCACCTGACGCAGGCCCAGGCGTCCTGAAAATGGCGCCAGAATACGTCTGTCCTTGAGGGAAGATTCTGCCTGCTCCAGCTCGGCCTTGGCGGTATCGATAAGGGTCTGCAGCCTGTCGCGCTCCAGTGCCGCCACCGTCTGACTGGTGACCAGTGAGCTGATACGCGCCAGTTCACGCTCATGATCTTTCATCTTCACCCGGGCCACAGTCACGCGAGCGATCTGCTCTCTGTCTTGCAAACGCACCAGAAGCTGGCCCTTGTCGACCATCTGACCGTCGTTGAAATTAATCTCGGTCACCATGTCGGTGACCTTTGGGGTCACAGTGATAGATTCGTTGGCCTTGCCGGTTCCCAGGGCCTCGACCTCGTCACGAATCGGCTGCATTTCGGCCTTTGCCACTACCACGTTAGGCGTAGGCCGCCCGCGGGGCCCCTTAGGCGTTTCGGTTTGCTGAGTGAAATAGTAGGTGGCGGCGCCCGCCGCTAAAAGCATTGAGATTATTATCGTTTTTTTCATCAATCTTCCGAAAGAATGCGCGTTATGTTATCGGTAGTTTACCTAGGAATATAAGTGCTTCAAGGCGTTTTACCTTTGCTTACAAACTTAACACACCATTTACATTCTCGCCCGGCGTGAGCGACAAAAGAGTATGGTTTCAATCACAAAATGACACGTTGGATCATCTATATAGGTGGGACTCTGACAGCATAAGCAGTAGCTTTTCCTCGCTGACGGAGGGATTCATAAATTCCCCCTGACCATAGTCGCACCCCAGGGCCTGCATCGTCTGATACTGCTCACGGGTTTCAATCCCCTGCGCCAGGGTATCGATATTCAGCGTACTGGCGAGATTGATGATGGTCTCCAAAATAACTTGGTTGTCATAAGCCATCTCCATGGGGCTGATGAGCCCTTGGGCTATCTTGAGGCGATTGAACCTGAACTCCTGCAGATATTTAAAAGTAGCGTGGCTGGCACCTACATCATCCAGGCTCACCAGCACACCGAGGGATTTTGCCCGTGCGATACAGCTAACTACCGCCTCAAACGAGGCGCCTAGGCTGGATTCAGGGATCTCTATGCCCAGATAAGATGCCAGCTCAATGCCCTCCCCAGCCATTCTCTGCAGCTCATCAAACAAGGCGCAGCCGTCACTGGCGATGTTCACGCTGAGGCGAAACTCCTCGGGATAGGCGCCATGATAACGCTTAAGATGAGCCAGGATAAGCTTAGCGACCACGGCATCTACCAACTCGAGGGCGCCTTGTCGGCGCAGCGGCGCAAGCAGTCGTCGTGGTGAGATGGTACCTAGTCTTGGATGCTGCCAACGTAACAGCGCCTCTGCCCCAAGGAGTTTGCCATCCTTGAGCCGGTATTGAGGTTGAAAACTGAAATAGAGCTCGCCTTGATCTGCGGCCTGCTGAAACGCCTGACATATCTGCGTCTCCTGCAGTTCTGCCTGTTCGCCACTTGTGAACACACAAAGCCTATGCCGCCCCATCAGCTTGGCCCTAAGTAGAGTCTGATCGCCCCGGCGCAACAGATCCGTCGCCGCCATCCCGGATAAGAAACAGGTCACCAGCCCCATGCTGACGGACAGATTAAGCGAGATCCCGCCGAGATCTAACATGGCTTGCATCTGCTCTCGCAGCGTCTCTACCCGCTCGAGGCACTGCGCCTCAGAATTGATATCCACCAACAGCAGGCCAAACTGATCTCCCCCGAGTCGGCAAAAGGTATCCTGGCTCGCTATTGCGGCATGGATGCGCTCGGAAAACACCTTAAGTAGCTCATCCCCGAGATGGTGACCATAGGTATCGTTAACCGCCTTAAAATGATCTATGTCCAGCAACACCAAACCAAGCCCTTTAGAAGAGGTCTCGTCGATACAGGCGTCGTTCAGTTTGGCGATGGCCTGATTGAGCCGGTCGATAAACAGAGTGCGATTGGGCAGGCCAGTTAAGCCATCATAGAGGGCCATCTCGGTGAGATTAGCCTTGAATTTCATGCGACTGATGGCGTTACGTATATGCTTAGCGGTAAACACCAGCAGCTGTTGATCGGCTTCGCTATAACGATAATCACCGTGATAACTCTGCACCACAACGATGCCGCGAAACGCCTCGTCGCCAAATGGGACGCCGAGCCAGGCCGTCGGCATCGCGCCATTGATGACTATCTCCCCCTGATCCACCAGCGCCTTAATTTGCGCCTCATCGGCCAACAGCGGCCGATTCTTAAGCAGTGCATAGCCAGTGATCCCAAGACGGGTTGGTAATAGAGGCAAGTCGGCGTCTTCTGCAAGCTGATCGTACTGATCGACATGATAGGGAAAGTGCAGGGTTTGGCCATCATCACTGAGCAGCGCCACATAGAAGTTGTCAGCCTTAAGCAGGCGAGCGATACAGGTGTGCAGCTTTAGGTAGAACGCCTTGATCGAGTCGGTCTCGAAGATGATCTCGGCGATGGCAAACAGGGTATCTTGGATCTTGCTTGCATATTCCAGCTCGGCTACCCGCTTTTGCAGCGTCACCAGATTATTGGCCCTATGGATCTTCAGCGCCGCGATAGAGGCCAGTGCGAACAAGATCCGCTCATGCTGGGGCGTATAGAAATTCTTCTTTGGATGTTCGGTATCTATCACCCCAATCACCTCCCCCTCCATCAGTATGGGCACGGCGAGCTCGGAGAGCCTTGGGGCATCATCGACGATATAGTTGGGGAACAGCCGGGTGTCGGCAACATTTAAGGGCTGCTTAGTCTTGGCCACGGTACCGACCACCCCTTCCCCCAGCTTAAGTTCGATGGGCGCGAGGATCTCATGACCGCTAGGATTCTTATCGCCGAAGCTGGCCTTCTGTACCAAGACGCCCCGGACGGGATCCAACAGATAGACGACCACATCGTCGAAGCCCAACTGGGAGACCACATTCTGCGCCAGATGCCAGAGGATCTCATCCACGCCACTCAGAGAGAGCATGTCGATGGCAAACTCACTGATGATCTTTAGATATTTAGCGTCTACATCCTGCAGTGGCACCTTAGCTGGCATCTCTACCTCGGCCTATTAACTCCATCAAACTTATGACTGACAATCTCACTAACTATATGGCATAGAAGGCAGGTACGCCATCTACAGCCGCACTAAAGTAGCCTAATGAACATGGCAAATCGGAGGCAGGTGTCTATGCATAAAATGAAACATCTAATGAGGTGGCAACTAGGAAAAGGTGAGGCTGAACCGAATCCATACTCAGGCGCGATTAAGCTAATTAATGCGCACAAAAAAAGAGGCCTAGTGGCCTCTTTCTTCATCTAACCGTTTCTCTGACTGAGTTGAGCTTATCTAACCTTGCGGTCTTCGCTCATCAGCTCGGCCATGCCATCGTAGACGGCCTCGACCACTTCATTGCTCACAGGACTATCTTCCTTATCTTTAAGGTAGATACGAGTCTTAGAAGTGTCGCTGTTATCTTGCTCAATCTGCAGACGATACGAGCCCTCTTCCATCGGAAGCTTCTTATCGCTCCACAATGAACTCCAGAAGCCAGAATCGTCGCTCACATTGATATAGTAGAGTCCCTTGTTGCTATCCATATCGACGATCTCAAAGCCCAGCTCAGGCAGTACGATACGCAGACGGTCCCAGGTACGGCTGTAGCTGGCGTCCGCCAACCAGAAGCTTTGCTCTGGCGTCTCGTTTTCGGCAACGGCAGGCGCCTTAACCAGATCCACATCGATACCCAGGCTCTCACGCAGGCGCTTGGCCTTAATCGCCTTAGCACGCTTGACGCTCATGTAAGCGATGGTGTTGTTGAGCATATCCACCGTGTAGCGGCGCTTATCTTCACCCGTAAGCAGAATATCCTGCGCCTTACCATCGAAGCTCTCTTCGTGATCAATCAATTCGATAGCAAGGTTACCGCTGCGGCCGTGAGGACGCACGTTGACGCTGAAACGATAGCGTTGACGTACCGAATATATTTCATCGGAGCCCCACAGAGATGAATCGATAACTTCTTGATTTTCAATCCAATCAGTTTCTATCACACCCGTATCTCTATCCTCTTTAAGGATCTTGATCTCGTGCTGACTAAAATATTCATCCAAGATACCGAACAGCTCACTGCGCAGATCGATATCGTTATCGATAGACTCGACCACGATCTTGATGCTGTCGCTTGACTCCTCCACATGGGTACCTTCTGCCATCGGCAGTACCTGTAGCGGCGGACGAATGTCGAGTTTCTTGCCAACCAAGGTCTTGTCAACCTTACTGCCGACCTCAGGAATATCGAATTCGGTATTGTATTTCGGCTGATTCAATCCAGCTGGGATCACCAGTTTGGGCTGAGACGTCACATTGGCGTATTCGTCATCGCCATTAGCCTGGCGTCTGTCGATAGGCGTGCTGCAGGCCGTAACGGCGGCAACCAGTAGGATTGGGGTGACTTGCTTTAGCATCTAATTATTGAACCTCTATTCCGGCATTCTTCATCGCTTCTAGCAACAGACCATGATATTGCTCGGAAAGTTCCGTTAATGGCAAGCGAATATGTCCTTGGCTGATCAGCCCCATACGATGCGCCGCCCATTTCACAGGAATCGGATTGGCCTCGCAAAATAGCGCGCTGAACAGATCTTTCATTGGCGCCTCGGCCTTGAGGGCACCCTCGAGATCGCCCTTAAGGGCCGCATCGCACATCAGCTTGAACTGCTTAGGCACTATGTTGTTGGCCACAGAGATCACGCCATTCCCGCCCAGAGTAAGGAACTCACGGGCCGTGGCGTCATCACCGCTGTAGAGCATGAAGTCATCGCCACACAGCTCGCGCAGCCTAGCCACGCGGCTTAGATCGCCGGTCGCTTCCTTCACGCCAATGATGTTTGGCACCTCGACCAACTGGGCAACGGTTTCGGGCAACATGTCCACCGAAGTACGGCCGGGCACGTTGTAGAGAATTTGTGGGATATCGGTTGCGGCCGCAACGGCGCTGTAATGGGCAACCAAGCCTTTAGGTGTCGGTTTGTTGTAGTAAGGCGTTACACCTAGCATGGCGGCCACACCTAGGTTGGCCTGCGCCTTGGTCAGCTCGATCGCTTCGGCGGTGGCGTTTGCACCATTACCACCTATCACTGGGACGCGTCCGGCGGCAAATTTTACCGTGTGGGCAACCACTTCAATATGTTCTGAAAGAGGTAAAGTGGCTGACTCGCCAGTCGTGCCGACGGCAACGATGGCGTCAGTACCCTGTTCAATATGGTACTCAACCAACTTCTCGAGACTTGCATAATCGACTGAGCCATCACGATTCATGGGTGTGATTAAGGCTACGATGCTTCCGTTTATCATGTGATTTCCCCAAGGATTCAGGACTGGCTATGGTACTGATGCTCACAGGTAAAAACAAGCATAAGTATCCCTAGATCACAGAGAATGATAACACCGCTCCCCATAGGTCAAATGTTTGACTCTTTATCACGATAGGGATCTCAAAACTGATAACTTGTGATAGCATAAGCCACCTAAAAAACGCCGACATTATTCAATCGTCGCTTATTTGTACAACGAGTTACCAATCAATGGGGGAATTTCATGTCCAATCATCTGGTCGTTACCGCACTGGGTTCTGATCGTCCTGGTATCGTCAGTAAATTTGCCAGACTCGCAAGCGAATGCGATTGCGATATCGTCGATAGCCGTATGGCCCTCTTTGGTGGTGAGTTTACCTTGATCATGATGATTTCAGGCGCCTGGGCATCGATCACTAAGATGGAAGCCAGCCTCCCTGCCCTGAGTGTCGAGCTTGGCCTGCTAACGGTAATGAAACGTTGCTCACAGCACACGCCGCCAAACTATGTGTCTCGCCTCGAAGTAACCTTCAACGGTAAAGACCAGCGCGGCACCATGAAGCGTATCACCCAGTTCCTGGCCGATCGTTCGCTGGACCTTGCCGCCGTACGCTCCCACGCCGAGGAAACCCCAGACGGTGAGCCGGTGCAGAATGTCTTCCTTACCATCAACGTGCCGGAAAAGGTCGATATCGAAAAACTCGAACAAAATATCGCCGCACTCGCCGAAGAGATGAACCTAAGCTGCCATATCGAACGTATGCAGGGTATCGAAACACAATCTAAGGATGATCTATGAAAACCTTAACCCAGGGCGACAAGGCCCCCGACTTTACCCTACAAAACCAAAATGATGAATCAGTTTCCCTTGCCGATTTTAAAGGCAAGAAAGTTCTCGTTTACTTTTACCCAAGAGCCTCTACACCTGGTTGTACTGTTCAAGCTTGTGGGCTAAGGGACACTAAATCAGAGCTTGATAAACTAAACGTTGTGATTATTGGAATTAGCCCTGATACACCGAAGAAGCTCACAAACTTCACAAACAAACAGGAGTTGAACTTCACCTTACTCGCGGACGAAGAGCATGCCGTATGCGAAGCTTATGGTGTTTGGCAACTCAAAAAATTCATGGGCCGTGAAAACATGGGCGTGGTACGCACCTCTTTCCTCATTGATGAAAGCGGCAACATCGAACATATGTTCAACAAGTTCAAGACCAAAGATCACCACGAAGTTGTCTTGAAATATATTCAAGAAAACAGCTAATGCTAGTTAGCAATTGACAAAAAAGCCGGAAATTCCGGCTTTTTTATTATCTAAAGATTCGTCAACTACTAGCCCATCATGGCTTTAACATAGGGCCAAAGCAGCGCCGCCGCGATACTCCACATAGTCACGAAGATGAATCTGTCTAAGTAGCACCAGGCCTTTGGTTTTTTAAACAGTGGACTCAGATACCTGGCACCCAGGCTCAAGGCGAAGAACCACACGAAAGAGGCGAGCACGGCGCCGGCGCCAAACATGTGCCTCTCTTGCTGCTCGAACTGAGTACTGATGCTGCCCAGCAAGACCACTGTATCCAGATACAGATGGGGGTTAAGCAGGCTAATTCCCAGGGTCGTGAGCAGCGCGGCGCGCAGGGTGTCCGCCCCCTGGGTCGACTCGGTATCCAGGCCTTGGGCGTTAAATGAGGCACGCAGTGCCTGAGCGCCATAGACGAGCAAGAAGGCTGCCCCCCCGAGGCTGGCGATATCCTTGATTAAGGGAAAGGCCAGGATCAGATGGCCGAGGCCCGCCACACCTGCGGTGATCATCACGGCATCGATAAAAGAACACAGGGCGGCGATAGGCAAGGAATGGGCGCGCTTTAACCCCTGCTTTAACACAAAGGCGTTTTGCGCCCCAACGGCGATGATCAGGCTGCCACCAACACCTATCCCTTGAATGAATGCTTGCACGAGAAAACTCCAAAAAGAACCACAACTAATTTCAGGTCGCAAGCATAGCGAGCTTCTAAAAATAAACCCAGCTACTAAATTTAATGTATCATTAGCCAAACTTATAACGATAATTTGGATGTTTCGATGCTGGATTACGCCCACCTGAAAGCCTTGAGCGTGGTGATCGCCGAAGGCGGCTTCGAGCGCGCAGCCAAGGCACTGTTTATCACCCAATCAGCCGTGTCTCAACGCATCAAGGCGCTGGAGGAGAGAGTCGGCCAGACTCTGCTTATTCGCAGCAATCCTGTGCAGGCAACGCCCATGGGCAAGCGTCTGCTCAGGCATTACGCCCAGGTGAGCCTGCTGGAGAGCGAACTCAGCGCCGAGATCGACGCCGACGATCCTTCGCTGCCCACAGTGGTGAAGATAGCCGTCAATGCCGACAGCCTGGCCACCTGGTTTCTGCCCGCCCTCGCCGAGCTGTTTAAGCGCCACCGCTGGCTGCTAGAGCTGATTGTCGACGATGAGTCTTACACTCACCATCTGCTTAAAAGCGGCGAGGCGGTGGGCTGTGTGACCACCACAGAGGCGCCACTGACAGGCTGCTCCAGCGAGTACCTTGGCCAGATGGAGTATCTTTGCGTCGCCACCCAGGACTTTATTCAGGAGTATTTTGCCGATGGCGTGACACCCAGCCGTCTGCGTCAGGCGCCGGCCGTGGTGTTCTCCACCAAAGATAAGCTGCATGAGAAGTTTTTAGGGGAGCATTTTGGCATTGAGCCTGAGCAATGGCGAGAGCATCAGATCCCCTCCTCCGAGAGCTTTCTGGAGGCGATATTGCTGGGCATGGGTTACGGCCTTGTGGGCCATCTTCAGGCCGAGCCATTGCTGCAAAGCGGCGCGTTAAAACTAATTGCCCCAGATTGCACCATGAAGGTGCCCCTCTATTGGCAACACTGGAACATCAAAGCCAAGCAGACAACCCTGGTCTACCGCGCCTTAGCCGCGACGGCCAAGCAGGCGTTGAGGTAGCGACCTAAGTACTTTCGAGAAAGCACGTTCAATTAAGTACGTTCAATAAAATACTGGCCTTAAAACACTAGCCATAAAAAAGGAGCCTCTCGGCTCCTTTAACGTTTAAATGCCGATCAGACGTTGCCCTGCTCCGCCTCTGTCTTTGGCTCATCGGCCTTGGACTTATCAGCCTTAGGCCAGGCATTCACCACCGCCTTCACCAGAGAGGCGAGCGGAATGGCGAAGAAGACCCCCCAGACACCCCAGAGTCCACCGAAGACCAGCACGGCCGCGATAATAAACACGGGATGGAGATCCACCGCATCGGAGAACAGTATGGGCACCAGCAGGTTACCATCTAACGCCTGAATGATGCCGTAGCCTAACATGAGATAGCCAAACTCCGGGCTTATGCCCCACTGGAAGAAGGCCACCAGGGCGATCGGCAGGGTCACCAGGGTGGCCCCCACATAGGGGATCAACACGGAGAAGCCTGTCAACACCCCGAGCAGCACGGCGTAACGCAGATCCATGATGGCGAAGAAGATATAACTTGCGGCGCCTATGATGACTATCTCGATCACCTTGCCCCGAATGTAGTTAAAGATCTGCTGGTTCATCTCCAGCCACACCTTACGGGCCAAGTCGCGATTGGCGGGAATGAAACGCTTGCTGCCGCGAACCAGCTCATCTTTATCCTTGAGGAAGAAGAACACCAGCAGCGGCACTAAGATGGCGTAGACCATGAGCACCAAAAGTGATGCCGAGTAGCCAATCAACTGTTTACCCAGATCCAGTATATGTTGAGTATCCAGCAGCTTCTTGAGCTCACCCACCGAGGCGTCGAGTTGCTCGACACTTAAAAACTGCGGATACTGCTCGACCAAGCCCTTAAGGGTGATGAAACCTTTATCCAGCATGGTGGGCAGATCCGTCACCAGAGCCACCCCCTGACGCCAGATGCTGGGCACCAGGCCGAAGGTGATCAGCAGCATCACGCCAACAAATAGCACAAGCACCAGTGATGCCCCCGTGGTGCGGTTGATGCCTATCTTGACCATCTGCGCCACTGGCCATTCAAGCAAAAATGCCAGCACCAGAGCGACCAGCAAGGGCGCCAAGAGTCCACCGGCAAAATAGATGATCAGGGCGATCCCGAGCAATATCAGCATCAGGGTCACCGCCTGGGGATCACTAAATCTCTCTTTATACCAATTGGTAATGATTGAAAACATCTACTCTTCCTATTTAGAAACCAAGACCCGCCGCTCTGTAAATTAAGCGTTTAGGTCTGCAACATCGAGCATCATGAAAAATAATTAATCGGCGCCTCTGAAGCTAAAGAATCATTTCTATCTAAAGGCGCGTTAGAGTCGAAATCTACAACTCCACCAGGATAAAATTTAGTCGCCTCGGGTTATCGACAACACCAAGATCTCAGCATCGTTTTGTATTTCAACATATTGCCAGTTGGCCTTCTCAAGAAACCTGGGCACATCCTGGCGCGAACCACTGTCTTTAAGCTGTACCCGCAGCACGTCACCACAGGGCAACTGCTTGAGCGCCATCTTTAGCTTAACTAAGGCCAGGGGACATCGGTAGTGGGTTAAGTCAATAAAAGTCATAATGATCTTGCTAAAGGCAAACTCGGGCTATTATCCTAAGTCTCCAGTGAAACCACAAGCGAACAATGATGGCGAACCACTCGCCTCAGGGGCCAGACAAACTGAACTAATTGTCTCGATTTGGTTCCAACAAAGCAGACCCAGTTATCTATAAACGCTAAGGATAAGTTTGAGTAAAGTTAACAAAGCAAAATCCCTGGTTGCCGGCGCCTTGTCGATGGCCCTGTTCTCTATCGCCCCCTTAGGCTTTGCCAACAACGATCTGCCAGATCTTGGCACCGCGGCAGTGAACACCTTCAGCCTGGAGAAAGAAAACAGCTACGGCGACGCCTATATGCGGGTGATCCGCTCTTCGGCGCCCATGCTTAACGATCCCGTACTCAATCAATACCTGACCGAGCTGGGTAACCGTCTGGTGGCCCACGCGACCGGGGTAAAGACCCCCTTCTATTTCTTCCTGCTTAGAAACGATGAGATCAACGCCTTCGCCTTCTTCGGCGGCCATGTGGGGGTTCATACCGGCTTATTTCTTAACGCCGATAACGAGAGCCAACTGGCCTCGGTATTAGGCCACGAGATCACCCACGTGACCCAGCGGCACCTGGCGCGTTCGCTCGAGGCGCAGCAGAAGAGCTCTCCCGCGACCATAGCGGGTCTGCTGGGCGCTATCTTGCTCACCATTGCGGTGCCTCAGGTGGGCATGGCGGCCATGGCGACCACCCAGGCCTTAGCGACTCAGGCGCAGATCAACTACACCCGCCTGCACGAGAAAGAGGCAGACCGTATCGGCATGCAGATCTTGGTCGACGCCGGCTTCGATCCTAACGGCGCGGCGGACTTCTTCTCTAAGCTGGCCACACGCTACCGTTTTACCACTAAGCCACCACAGATGTTGTTGACGCACCCCTTGCCCGAATCGCGAATTGCCGAGGCGAGAAACCGGGCGGCGCAATATCCCCACAGATATGTGGCCGATAACCTGGATTTTCAGCTGGCCAAGGCGCGTATTCAGGTGCGCTTCTCTAGCTACAGCGAAGAGGCAGCGCTGGCGCTATTTAACGACCAGATAAGAAAGAACAGCTACCAATTTGAAGAGGCTGCCTTGTACGGTAAGGCGCTTGCCCTACTGCGCGCCGAGAAGGCCAAGGAGTCTGAGGTCATCATAGACAAGCTGCTCGCCAAAGATCCCAATAACCTCTTCTATATCGATACCAAGACTGATCTCCTACTGGAGCGCCATGAACATCAACAGGCGATCGATCTGCTGACCCGTGAGCGTAAGCTTAAGCCCACCTCTCAGGTGATCAACATCAACCTTGCCAACGCGCTTATCGAAAATGGTAAGGCCAAACAGGCCATTCCCCTGCTGGAAGATATGATCTTCCTCGATAAGCAGAATCAATTGCCGCTACAGCTGCTGAGCGATGCCTACAAGCAGACCGGCAACCGCGCCATGGAGCATTTTGTCAAGGCCGAAACCATGGCTCTGGCGGCGGACTATGATGGCGCCATAGATCAGCTCAACTTTGCTTACCGGCTATCGGAGAAAAATCCGCTGCAGCTGGCGAAGATAGAGGCCAGGATCCGTCAGTTCAAACAGTCGAAGAAACAACTCGAACTGCTTTAGCAGCATAAGGTGAGCCGGGACCCTGTGACTCGACTCACCTTTTGCAGTAGAATGGCGGCAAATTTCTAGATATGGATAGAACTGCCATGACGCAAGTAAGCATAATTCATAACCCCCGTTGCTCTAAAAGCCGCCAAACCCTGGCGCTGCTCGAAGAGAAAGCCTGCGATATCCAAGTGATCGAATACCTCAAGACACCACTGACCAAGGTGGAGATCCGCAGCATCTTAGATAAGCTCGGCCTAGCGCCACGTGAGCTGATGCGCACCAAGGAAGAGGAATACAAGGCGTTGAACCTGGCCGACGTCACCGACGACGAGGCGCTTATCCAGGCCATGGTCGATACTCCTAAGCTGATCGAGCGTCCTATCGTGCTGGCAAATGGTAAGGCGGCAATTGGTCGCCCCCCAGAAAACGTACTGGCCATCCTGTAAGGCTGAGAGTCGAAATGAGCTCAAAGACACTGTTTCAAATTAGCCGCGCCGCCTATGTGGCGCTGCTGCTGTTGATGACCGCCTGGTTTGGCAATCAGGGATTGACCGGACAATATTCACTGATCTTCAGCCTGCTGTGGATCTTGCCCCTGCTGGCGCCGCTTAAGGGGATCTTAACCGGTCAGCCCTACACCTATGCCTGGGCAAGTTTCATCATCTGCCTCTATATGTTGCATGGCCTGACCCTGCTCTATGTCACCGAGACGGCACTGGTATTCGCCATCTGCGAGGTGGCATTGCTGAGCCTCTTGATGGTCACCTTGCCCTTCTACGCGCGCATCCGCGGTCGCGAATTGGGCCTGGGACTGAAGAAGCGCAAGAAATAGATGGCTCGATAAACAATCATCTAACGTAAAAGGCACCGATAAGGTGCCTTTTTTGTGGTGAGTCGTTAACGACTTGATATCCTGATAGCTAAAATACTGACCGTTAACAGCGCTAGGAGACTCGCGCGATTAAGACAGACGCTACAGGCGCAGCATCTCTTTTACGAAGGGAATAGTCAGCTTACGCTGATGTACCAGTGATGCCTTGTCCAGGCGATCGAGCACATCGAACAAAGTACGCAGATCCCGCGCCAGACGATTGAGCAAGAAGCGCCCCACATCTTCCGGCAGCTGTAATCCACGCATCGCTGCCCTGCGTTGCAGCGCCGCCAGCTTCTCCTCATCGGCCATAGGTTGTAGCTGATAGGTCAGCCCCCACTGCATACGAGACACCAGGTCCGGCAGGGAAAATCCCGCATCGCTGGCCGTTGCACTGGCGCTCACCACCAGGGCGCAGCGCTTATGTTCCGCCACCCGGTTGTAGAGATCGAACAGCGCTTCCTCCCATAGAGGATGCCCCGCAATGGCATCGATATCATCGATACAGACGAGATCTAACTGCTCTAGCCCCTCTAACAGTTCGGTAGAGATACTGGCATGTATGCCAAGCGGCAGATAGAAGCTGCTGCGATTGAGCTCGTTGGCTCTGGCACAGGTAGCGTGCATCAGGTGTGTACGCCCCGCCTTGACCGGCCCCCAGAGGTACACGGCCTTGTTGGCCCGCCCTTCGGCACATGCCTGAAGGCTCTGGATCAGCTCGTCGTTACCGGCCGCGGGATAATAACTGTTAAAGGTCTCATCATCGGGCAGATAGACGGGTAAAGAAAGTTGTACCGGTGAATGGGGTGACACGTATAGGGATCTCGATCTTATCTTGTGACTGTATTGCCTGGGCGGCCTAATTTAGCACTCAGCATATTACTATTAGGCGCCCAGCTTACCTTAACGTCCTTGCCAAATATACTCGCGGCGCGGAGTCTGTGACGATGATAACGGATCCACCACCTCATCGACGCCCAATCCCGACTGCATGTTGAGCTGATCCGGGCTATTTGACTGCTCCAGGCTGCGGATCTTAGGCTCCAGGCTGATCAAACGATACAGATCTTCTTCGCTGCCAAAAAGCTGCAACGAAAACTCGGCGGAGATCCCCTGCAACTTAGTCAGGGACACAGACTTAACCGCACTGAGTTGATGCAGGTATTTCTCAATATCCAGCAGCTGCTGACGGTCGGTTATCTCGACAAAAGTCAGCTGAGTACTGTTAGCCTCGCCGCTATCGGCAATGGCGTAGCGCGCCACATAGTATTGACTGATCGTCTCGAAGATCGCCTTTACCGCGGCGTCCATATCGGCAACCTGAGCCGACTGAGTGGTCAGTGGATTAAACAGCGGCTGTTCGCTATTCGCCGGGTAGAGGGACAACTGATAGCTCACCTGACCATCTGGCTGGTTGTCCAGCGACACCATGGCAAAGTAGTCACTGCCATAACGCTGACTGGCCTTAGCCACGGTATCGGCAAACATACCACGCACGTCGGTGACGCTGATGGCCATGGAATCATCGAGATCCATCATAGGCAGTAGCATGGGCACCCCGCGCGTCTTCGACATCTTGGCGATCAGGCTACGGCTCTCCAGCACTGAGGAGTCGTTGAGTAGCTCACGCTTGCCCTCATTCTCCTGAGCTAGCCACAACAGCGTCAGTGGGCGCTGCTTACCCCAAACGGGCAGCTGAGCCTGACGCAGTAGGCTGATGATCTTACTGTGGTCGAATGAAGCCTGCAGGAACTGCTCGCCGCCCTGCTCCTGGTAGCCAAACTGACGTATATAAGCGGTAGGTTCGGCAATGGCCTGAGCCACCAAAGGCGCGCTAAGGGCGGCGCGATCGCCGGTATTTTTCAATACCACCTCTTGCATCGCCTGGCTTAGCGCCTGATTCTTTACCTGCTGGCTGCGATCGGCGATCTTAATCGCACTTCTGTCCAGCTCGGTCACCTCGACGGCGGCAACATTCAGACTCGCGGCGCAAAACGTACCGGCAAGCACCACAGAAAAAAGACTCTTAAACATCCGTATCTATATCTATTCACGAATACAATGGCGGCAGTGTAACACATAAGCCTTGACCATGCCTGTCTGCAAACGCCGTCAAATTCGCTTTTTTCTAAGGCTTTAATGAGGCAAGCCGGAGAATGTGATCAAGATAAGTGCAAATATGCTAGCAAGACGTTAACATTGTGCGGTTTAGCCATAAAAAGAGAATAACAATGAAACGTTTAGCAATCCCCCTACAGGGCGCGCAAATGCTGTTTGTCGCCTTTGGCGCCTTAGTATTGATGCCGCTGTTAACCGGGCTCGATACCAACGTCGCCCTCTTTACCGCCGGCATTGGCACCTTGCTCTTCCAGCTCGTGACCAAACGCCAAGTCCCCATCTTCCTCGCCTCCTCCTTCGCCTTTATCGCCCCCATCCTCTACGGTGTACAAACCTGGGGCATTCCCGCAACCATGGGCGGCCTGATGGCGGCAGGATGCGTGTATCTGGTGCTGGCCACCCTGGTGAAATTCAGAGGTGATGCTTTCATCAAAAGGCTGCTACCTCCGGTTGTTGTCGGCCCTGTGATTATCGTGATCGGTCTGGGCCTTGCGCCGGTTGCCGTTAACATGGCGCTCGGTAAGAGCGGCGATGGTGGCCTGGTTCTGGTCGACCCAGAGCATGCCTTGATCATCTCCCTCGCCTCGCTGCTGACCACCATAGCCGTGGCTATCTTTGCCAAGGGTATCGTCAAGCTGATGCCAATCTTGGCTGGCATCATAGTGGGTTACGGCCTCAGCCTCTTCTTCGGCGTAGTCGACTTTGCCCCGGTCGCCCAGGCGAGCTGGTTGGCCATGCCTAACTTTGTGGCACCTGAATTTAACTGGCATGCCATCGCCTTCATGATCCCCGTGGCCATCGCCCCGGCGGTCGAGCATATTGGCGACATACTAGCGATCTCAAACGTGACTGGTAAAGACTATATGAAGAAGCCTGGCCTACACCGCACCCTGAGCGGCGACGGCATCGCGACCATAGCGGCATCGGTACTTGGCGGCCCACCAAACACCACCTACTCTGAGGTGACTGGCGCGGTGACGCTAACCAAGGCCTTCAACCCGGCCATCATGACCTGGACCGCCATCACCGCCATTCTGCTGGCCTTTATCGGCAAACTCGGCGCACTAATGCAGACCATTCCCGTGCCTGTGATGGGCGGCATCATGTGTTTGCTGTTCGGCTCAATTGCCGCCGTCGGCTTGAACTCACTGATCAAGAATCATGTGGATCTCAGCGAGCCAAGGAACCTCTGCATCGTCGGCGTGACCCTGGTCTTTGGTATCGGCGGCATGGCATTTGGTATCGGCTCATTCAGCCTCACGGGGATCAGCCTTTGCGGTATCGTGGCCATCACCATGAACCTCCTGCTGCCCGAGGCACACGCCCGTCAGGAGCAAGAAGTCGCCTAAGGATCTCCGGACAGTCAACATGCTAACTGCATGGTTTATAGACACAAAAAAGCCCTTCATTTGAAGGGCTTTTTCTTATCGGAGAGGAAGGATTAACCTTCGGTTTGGCTCAATTAAGATTAAGCCTCACCCTCTTGATCAGCATATTTGGCCGCCGTATCGGCGATCAGAGTCTGTAGTTCACCCTTCTGATACATCTCGGTCAGGATGTCGCAACCACCAATCAGCTCACCTTCTACCCAAAGCTGTGGGAAGGTTGGCCAGTTCGCGTATTTAGGCAGCTCGGCACGGATATCGGGATGCTGCAAAATATCAACATAGGCAAATTGAGCACCGCAGTTAATCATGATCTGCGCCACTTGCGAAGAAAATCCACAGCTAGGAAGCTTAGGAGACCCTTTCATGTAAACGATGATAGGATTTTCAGCGATTTGCTGTTTGATTTTTTCTACAGTTTCGTTTGTGTCCATCTTCTTTCCTAAATTTTGCAGCAAAGCTACGTCAACAAATTTAGCCTATTGTACGCTAGGTTCACAGATAACGAAAACCTACTTTTTTCAGGGTTATTCACTGAGTTAGGTTATCGATTGAATTAATCTAAAAAATCAAACAAACAATGATTCACATCACAACTTTATCAGGTAGAATGTGCCTCTGTGAGCAAACCTAAAAAGACAATTGAATGTCAATGGAGAAAAAACATGGCTTTTGAATTACCAGCACTGCCTTATGCGAAGAACGCACTCGAGCCCCATATTTCCCAGGAAACCATCGAGTATCACTATGGTAAGCATCACAACACCTATGTAGTGAAACTAAATGGTCTTGTTGAAGGTACTGAACTTGCCGAAAAGAGCCTAGAAGAGATCGTTAAAACTTCTACTGGCGGCATCTTCAACAACGCAGCTCAAATCTGGAACCACACTTTCTACTGGAACTGTCTAGCACCTAACGCCGGCGGCGCAGCAACTGGCGACATCGCCGCAGCTATCGACGCAGCCTTCGGTTCTTTCGATGCATTCAAGGCACAGTTCACCGATGCAGCCGTTAACAACTTCGGTAGCGCTTGGACTTGGTTAGTGAAGAAAGCTGACGGTAGCCTGGCCATCGTTAACACTAGCAACGCTGCTACCCCACTGACTGACGAAGGTGTTACACCCCTTCTGACTGTTGACGTTTGGGAGCACGCTTACTACATCGATTACCGTAACGTACGTCCTGATTACATGGCGGCGTTCTGGAACCTGGTTAACTGGGAATTCGTTAACAGCAACTTCGCTGCTTAATCTAATTCGACCAGATTTGAAAAGGAGCCACCCGGCTCCTTTTTTATTGCCTGGCAAAAACCTTAGCCCCTTACGCTAACTCAGGCTAGCAACGCATTTCGAGCTACTTGAACGAGTTAAATTCATTGCTAAGTAACCAATTCCGCTCGCATATTCCCCCTCAAGAACTCACTCAAATACACACTCAACTTCTGTTGATAATAGTCTCTTAAATTCGATGCCTCATCACCGCTCTTACTCTCCATTCCTCCATAACTAGGCAGCCCCAAAGCTAATTAAGCAAACTAGCCTAGACAAGCCACTACAGTTGCAACAATTGCATTTGCAACTGTTTGTCATTGTTTTTATTGTCTTTTTTGATACCCAGATCTCGTTTAAGGACTATTATTAGTAGTAGGTCACTGATTTTCAGTTGTCCCTTAAGACATACCGTTGGTTTTTCAGGGGGTGGAACATGGGCATTTTCGAGCATTATCAACAGCGCTATGAAAAAAAATTAGATGAAGAGTATTCACTACAAGAGTTTCTGGCTATCTGTAAAGAAGACAGGATCGCCTACGCATCGGCGGCCGAGCGACTACTTACGGCCATAGGTAAGCCGGAGGTCATAGACACCTCTAAGGATCCGATCCTTAGCCGCATCTTCTCCAACAGGCTAATCTCTCGCTATCCCGCCTTTAAAGATTTTTACGGCATGGAAGATTCTATCGAGCAGATCGTCGCCTACCTCAAACACTCGGCCCAGGGACTGGAAGAGTCGAAACAGATCCTCTATCTCCTCGGCCCTGTGGGCGGCGGTAAGTCCTCCCTGGCCGAGAAACTAAAGTCATTGATGCAGAAAGTGCCCATCTATGTACTGAGCGCCAATGGCCAACGCAGCCCAGTCAACGACCATCCCTTCTGTCTGTTCAATCCGGAGGAGGATGGGGAGCTGCTTAAGAGCGAATACAACATACCCGAGCGCTACCTCAAGACCATAATGTCGCCATGGGCGGTGAAGCGCCTGCATGAGTTTGGCGGCGATATCTCCCAGTTCAAGGTGGTCAAGGTCTTCCCCGCCATCCTTGATCAGATTGGGATAGCCAAGACAGAACCAGGTGATGAGAATAATCAGGATATCTCATCGCTCGTCGGTAAGGTGGATATCCGTCAGCTGGAGCACTACGCCCAGCATGACGCCGATGCCTACTCCTACTCGGGCGCCTTGTGCCGTGCCAACCAAGGCCTGATGGAGTTCGTTGAGATGTTTAAGGCGCCGATCAAGGTGCTGCACCCCTTGCTGACCGCCACCCAGGAGGGTAACTACAACGGCACCGAAGGCCTGTCGGCCCTGCCCTTCAACGGCATCATTCTGGCGCACTCTAACGAGTCGGAATGGACCACATTTAGAAACAACAAGACCAACGAGGCCTTCTTAGATAGGGTCTACATAGTCAAGGTGCCCTATTGCCTGAGGGTGTCAGAAGAGATCCAGATCTACGAGAAACTGCTCACCAACTCAGAGCTGGCTCAGGCGCCCTGTGCGCCGTATACCCTAGAGACGCTGGCCCAATTTAGCGTGCTGTCACGCATCAAGGCGCCGGAAAACTCTTCCATCTACTCTAAGATGCGGGTCTATGATGGCGAGAGCCTGAAAGATACCGATCCTAAGGCCAAGTCTTATCAGGAGTATCGCGACTATGCCGGCGTGGATGAAGGGATGCAAGGGCTCTCTACCCGCTTCGCCTTTAAGATCCTCTCTAAGGTGTTTAACTTCGATCACAGTGAGATCGCCGCCAACCCTGTGCACCTCTTCTATGTGCTGGAACGCCAAATCGAACAGGAACAGTTCCCCGCCGAGACGGCAGAGCGCTACATGGAGTTTCTAAAAGGCTATCTCACCCCTAAATATATCGAGTTCATCGGTAAAGAGATCCAGACCGCCTACCTGGAATCCTATTCGGAATATGGCCAGAACATCTTCGACCGTTATGTCACCTACGCCGATTTCTGGATCCAGGATCAGGAGTACCGGGACCCAGAGACAGGTCAGCTGTTCGATCGCGCCGCCCTCAACGCCGAGCTTGAGAAGATAGAGAAGCCTGCGGGGATCAGTAACCCGAAAGACTTCCGCAACGAGATCGTCAACTTCGTGCTGCGCGCCAGGGCCAACAACGAAGGCTCTAACCCGCTGTGGACCAGCTACGAGAAACTGCGTACTGTCATCGAGAAGAAGATGTTCTCCAACACAGAAGATCTGCTGCCGGTTATCTCATTCAATACCAAGACCTCCACAGACGATCAGCGTAAGCACGACGATTTCGTCAATCGTATGATGGAGAAAGGCTACACCAAGAAACAGGTCAGACTCCTGTCTGAGTGGTATTTACGGGTTCGTAAATCATCTTGATACCCGTACACGGGGAGCTTGCTCCCCGCTAGTCTTGGGAGGTGCGCATGGCTAATTTTATCGATAGAAGATTGAATACTAAGGGAAAGAGTACAGTCAATCGTCAACGTTTTATCAACCGCTATAAGCAACAGATCAAGAAGGCCGTCAGTGATGCCGTGACCCGGCGCAGCGTGACCGACATAGATAAAGGCGAGAAGATCAGTATCCCGACCCGGGATATCAGCGAGCCCACCTTTCATCAGGGACAAGGGGGCATGCGCGAGCGGGTGCATCCGGGTAATGATCAGTTCTCCCGAGGCGATAAGGTGGAGCGTCCGCCCCAGGGCGGTGGACAAGGCAGCGGTCAGGGGGATGCGTCTAATTCAGGCGAGGGCCAGGACGATTTCGTATTTCAAATCTCCAAAGATGAATATTTGGAGTTGCTGTTTGAAGATCTCGAACTCCCTAACCTGCAGCGCAATCGCCTCAATAAACTAGTGGAGTATCAAACCTATCGCGCCGGTTTTACCAATGATGGCGTGCCCGCCAACATCAACATCATTCGCTCGCTGCGCTCATCCCTGGCACGGCGGATCGCCATGTCCTCCTCGAAGAAGGCGCTGCTGAAAGAGCTAAAAGCAGAGCTGGAGGCACTAGAGCAGACACCCGGTTCGGAGGCGGAGAAGATCATCGCCTTGAAGGAGCAGATAGCGGAGCTTGAGGCCAAGATTGCCAAGGTGCCCTTTATCGACACCTTCGATCTCAGGTACAACAATTTCGCCAAGCGCGAGGTGCCCTCGAGCCAGGCAGTGATGTTCTGCCTCATGGATGTGTCTGGCTCTATGGATCAAGCCACCAAAGATATGGCCAAACGCTTCTATATCCTGCTCTATCTGTTTCTCACCCGTACCTATAAGAATCTGGAGGTGGTCTACATACGGCACCACACCCAGGCAAAAGAGGTGGATGAACACGAGTTTTTCTACTCCCAGGAAACCGGCGGCACCATAGTCTCCAGTGCGCTCAAGCTGATGCATGAGATCCAGCGTGAGCGTTATCCAGAGAGCGAGTGGAACATCTATGCGGCCCAGGCATCGGATGGCGACAACTGGGCCGATGACTCCCCTACCTGCCGCCAGATCCTCGAGCGTAAGTTGCTACCTGTGGTGCGTTACTTTAGCTATATCGAGATCACCAACCGCGCCCATCAAACCCTGTGGCGTGAATACGAAGGACTACAGAAGACTCACGATAATATTGCAGTTCAGCACATTAAACAGGCCGAGGACATCTACCCTGTATTTAGAGAACTGTTTAAGAAACAAGCTGTTTAGGGGGCCTTATGAGTTCAAAAAAGAAGCGCACTGTATTAGATGACGGCCCGGACTGGACCTTCGAGCTACTGGAATCTTATCTCACCGAGATCGAACGGGTGGCGGATCACTACCGTCTGGATACCTATAAGAACCAGATAGAGGTGATCACCGCCGAGCAGATGATGGATGCCTATGCGGGGATCGGCATGCCCATAGGCTATACCCATTGGTCCTTTGGTAAGAAGTTTATCGAAACCGAGCAAGGCTATAAGCGTGGCCAGATGGGGCTGGCCTACGAGATAGTGATCAACTCAGATCCCTGTATCGCCTACCTGATGGAGGAGAACACCATTACCATGCAGGCGCTAGTGATGGCGCACGCCTGTTTCGGCCACAACAGCTTTTTTAAGAGCAACTATCTGTTCAAGACTTGGACCGACGCCAGCTCTATTATCGATTATCTGGTGTTTGCCAAAAACTATGTCAGGGAGTGTGAGGAGCGCTATGGTGAGGATCAGGTAGAGTTAGTGTTAGACTCTTGTCACGCCCTGATGAACTACGGCGTCGATCGCTACAAGCGCCCCAGCGAGATCTCACTCAAAGAGGAAAAGGTACGCCAGAAAGAACGTGAGGCCTACCTGCAGAGCCAGGTGAACGATCTTTGGCGCACTATCCCCCTGACACAGGACACCCAAAAGCAGCAGAGCGCCCCCAATTTTCCCGCCGAGCCCCAGGAGAATATCCTCTACTTCATCGAGAAGAATGCCCCGCTACTCGAACCCTGGCAGCGGGAGATAGTGCGGATCGTGCGAAAGATGGGACAGTATTTCTATCCTCAGAGGCAGACCCAGGTGATGAATGAAGGCTGGGCCACCTTTTGGCACTACACGATTCTCAACCACCTCTACGACGAGGGGCTGGTCTCCGACCGCTTCATGATAGAGTTTTTGAAAAACCACACCAATGTGATCGCCCAGCCGAGCTATAACAGCCCCTACTATTCAGGCATCAACCCCTATGCACTGGGCTTTAACATGTTTGTCGACATCCGCCGCATCTGCGAGTCGCCCACCGACGAGGATAAACGTTGGTTTCCCGATATCGCCGGCAGCAACTGGCTCGATACCCTGCACTTCGCCATGGAAAACTTTAAAGACGAGAGCTTTATCAGCCAATATATGTCACCTAACATCATTCGCCAGTTCAAGTTTTTCAGTATCTTAGACGATGACAAGAAAAACTATCTCAGTATTTCTGCGATCCATGACGACCTGGGTTACCAAGAGATCCGCCAGACACTGTCCCAACAGTACAACCTGTCTAACCTTGAACCTAACATTCAAGTGCAGAGCGTTGCCATCTCAGGCGATCGCTCGTTGACGCTGCGCTATATACCCATCAATCGTATTCCACTGGATAAGAGCTGCCAGCAGGTGGTCAAACACCTGCACAGGCTCTGGGGCTTCAATGTGACCTTGGAAGAGATTAACGATCAGGGCGAGCCTATCGTGATCGCCAGCTGCCCGGAAAAGCTCTCGGAATCTGATCCTGCTTCTTAGGGGGATAGAAAAAAGGGAATGGGTGAATGGATACGGGAAATAAGGGCATAAAAAAAGCGCCACTAAGGCGCTTTTCTCATTTCAGATCCGCTATTAAGCAAATTTGAAATCCACGTGCTCGATCATAGGCTTGAACGCGTGACGTTGCATAGCTTGAACACGAACTTTAACTTCTTTACCGTCTAGAACGATAGTGATGTCGCTGTTGTAGAAATCATCGTTAGTTTGGATGTTGATGATTGAACGGTGTTCGAATTCGATAGAAACGGCTTCTTTGCCCGCACCATAGATAACTGCAGGAACTTTACCAGCATGACGTAGGCGGCGGCTCGAACCTTTCCCAATTTCAGTGCGGGTTTGTGCGGTAATTGTGTAAGACATAATTTACTCACTTAAATCAATAGTAATATAGGTGGCCATCGCTTTCGACCAACGATGACCTCATTTAAAGCGAGCGAATACTAGCACAGTGATCCGGCTTTAACAAACCTTAAGTGAGTCAAAGCCGGCATTTAGCTTACCAGGTACGGATGGGGCCGGTATCGACGTGCACAAAGCCTGAGCTTGGGTAATAACCAACACCGCCGAGTTTTAGAGAGATCGCCGCATCACGCAGATCTTTAAGGTTGACGTCAGGCAGTGCGATATCCATCGCCATCCCCTTCATATGATAACTCTTCTTCGCCACCCCTGAGCTGCGATTGGCCAGCATCTGATTAGTCTTAGGCGAGCGATATCCTGAGATCACATGAAAATCTTCGTCGACCTTTAGGGTCTGCTTCAGCGAAAAAAGCAGATCGAATAGGCGCTTATCCATGGGCGCCGTCTCGTTTTGACGATGATCCCGCAACAGGTGATTAAAATCATTCAAGGTATTTGTTTGATAATCACCATCGATCCAATAGCTTCCCTGCCCCCGTTCTCCTGTATGCCTATTGTAAAACCCTAGGGATCTTACTCCTTGTGTCGAGCGACTCGCTCGCGCTTTAGACGGCACCATAGAAAACATTGCTACACCACCTAGGCCTAATAACAACTGCCTACGCGCAGGACAAACTATCGTCACATCAACACCACCGTTTACTTTTTAACCAAAACAGCGGACAAGTTAACCTTAATTTAGGGGGAGATCAAGTGTTACTTTCTGCCAGAGGCCAGATAAACACTGGGCTAGCGGCTATTTGGCGGCGTGCAGACTCAGACTAATATTTTGATTCTTTTTGTATATGTCGTCTCTAAACTGGGCAACATTGTCGTCATCCAGCCAGGAGGTCCAATACACTAGATGTATAGGTAGGCCCGCATCGAAGGCAAACCACTGGGTCTTATCTCGCTCGATTTGCATACGTACCCAGGTCTGCTTGTCACGCACCAGATGCGAAGCCATCCAGTTGGCTAACTGTTCAACTTTTTCGATCCGAATACAACCCGATGAGAGCGCCCTGTCACTGCGCTGGAACAGCGCCTTGTCTGAGGTATCGTGTAGATAGACACTGTACTCGTTAGGAAAGAAGAACTTGTAGCGTCCCAGCGTATTTCCAACCCCAGGCTTTTGCACCAGACGATAGGGAAACTTACCCTTGGCGATGTCGCGCCATTCATCATCACTCTTGATGACCCGCTCTCCCTGATAGTCAAACACCTCAAAGTTGCGGCTGCTGATGTAGCTGCCATCCTCTCTCACCTTGGGCAGGAGATCATGGGTCAACAAGCGGCGCGGCACCCGCCAGCTGGGATTAAGCACCAGATTCTTTATCTCGCCGCTGATGATAGGCGTCTGGCGATAGGGCTTACCGACGATCACCTTAGACCTGAGTGCCACCTGGTTATCATCCACCAACCACATCTCATAGGCGGGGATATTAATTAGCAGATAGCGCTTGCCTATGTCAGCCAGATACTCGGCCCGGCGGATAAAGTTAACCGCCAAGAGCTGAGCACGCTCTCTGGGAGTGCGGTTGAGCCAACTCAGGGTTGCGGGGCCTATGATGGCATCAGGCTTGAGGCCATGGCGGGTCTGAAATTTGATCATGGCCACTTTTAACGTCTCATCAAAATAGAGGCCACTGGTATCCCCCTGGGGATAGTCCCCCAAGGCCTGCAGTCGCACTCTAATATCGGGGATGACTCTATGACTGTCACCGGGCTTTAGCCAGCCCTGGGGCTCGAGTGGCAACCAGGACTCATGGCGTGCCAACCAAAGAAGATAGCGCACGCGATTACTCAGCATCAGATAATCGGCTACCTGGGGCTCGCTGGCGATAACGCTGGTATAGGGATCGTCAGGCGCCAAAGGAAACTCGCCGGTCGCTATGCCTTGGCGCTGCCAAAACTGAGCGGCGGCCTGGGCTATGGTATAGAGCCTTGCAGGGGAGAGCGCTCCTTCCGCGCTAAGCTGCTCACGGTAGCGCTCAAACTCGCTGGAGGCACTGGCAAGGTGGATCACTTCCACCTGATCGAGCAACGCCTGATTTGCCGCAGCGAGACGCTCATCGGCAACGCCTAAGCATGACCAACACAGCAGAAGCAATATGAAAATGCGTCTCAAAGCCATAAAAACCTCCTTGGATAATTATGGCTCATAGTTGACAGGGCAACCTAGGCGACTAAAGACGGATTTTTTATAAGCTAATGCCCAGTCCAAACAAACCAGGTATGTTGAAAAAGAAGGCTAGGACCCGTGTTAGCTGAGGGTCGAACGTGTGATTAAGGTTTTACCCGTGCCTGGATAGTACCTTAACTGCCAGTTTTCACTGCCTTTTGCTCTGTTGTCGCGAATATAGTTAAAGTAACAATAGGTGTTGCTATTACTGATGTCGCCACCAGAGAACCAATAGACGATATCGTTACCGCCGCCAAACGCCGCATCACCATGTGGCGCCAACTGGTAGTCATTATTATCTAACAAGCCCTCCCAAAGTTGACGGCAGAACTCCCCTTGCAACAAGGTACCATTGTTACCATCTGCCTGGGTTGTCTGCCCCAGCGGAAAGCCTGTGGTGGTCGAATCGATAGTACCGTCATCAAAGCAGGCAAGATCCACCACATGACCACTCGCCCCCGCAGCCGCCCAGCAGCTGTGATAGAGGGACACACCAGAGCTAAAGGCGGCAAACGCTCCCTTCGCCGCGCTGTCGTGGGCATCCTGGCCCACAGAAATAAACCTTGGCAAGGCAACCACGGCCAGTATCGCCAACACGACAATCACCACCACTAACTCAATCAGGGTAAATCCGCTAACTCTACGCATCTGAATTCAAGACCTTAATAACTAACACATTAAAAGAATGCATTAAAACGATTCTTCCAATAATTGTATTACGCCTTTAGCGAAATCCCAGCTGGCAAAAGTGTAAAATGCGATAGGCGCATGATTTTTAATAATTAAATAGAAGATTGTTAGTGAACAAACAAAAAAGCCCCAACTTACGTTGAGGCTATTTTGTCATCAATTGATGGTACCCGAGGCCGGACTTGAACCGGCACGCTGTTACCAGCGAGGGATTTTAAATCCCTTGTGTCTACCAATTCCACCACTCGGGCAAAGTGTGTTTTACCGCATATTTGCACTAAAACATAAAGTGGAGGCGCGACCCGGAGTCGAACCGAGATCGACGGATTTGCAATCCGCAGCATAGCCATTCTGCCATCGCGCCTTAGGTTAAGATTGGAGCGACATATCGGGTTCGAACCGATGACCTATACCTTGGCAAGGTATCGCTCTACCAACTGAGCTAATGTCGCTTACTTCATCTTATTCCGCGTCAGAGTCTTAACAAGCTTTCCCCTGACTGCGGATTGGCATTCTACCGATTTACCCTCAAGTGTCAACGCCCTATTTCACCTTAATGCACTGTTTGGACACTAAGTGATCGCATTGCATTTTAATTGTTCGATTCGTCTGTGAGATCCGCCCAGGCGGCCATAATGTAGCTCACCATGGACCAAAACGTCAGGATAGCCGCCACGTAAAACAGTGCCATCGCCGTATAAGTCAGAAACTCATTAGGCTTCCAGATAAGGCCTATGATCGCCACCATCTGCGCCGCCGTCTTATACTTGCCTATCCAGGACACGGCAACCGCGCCGCGCTTACCAATCTCGGCCATCCATTCACGCAGTGCTGAGATCACTATCTCACGACCAATCATAAACAGCGCCGGCAGGGTCAGCCAGATACTCTTATATTCTGCGACCAGCAGCACCAACGCCGTGGTCACCATGATCTTGTCGGCAACAGGATCTAAGAATGCACCGAAACGGGTTGATTGCTGTAATTTTCGCGCCGCATAGCCATCTAGTGCATCGGTCACCGCCGCCAGCCAAAATACGAACGCAGCCGCAAAGGGTGACCAAGTGTAAGGCACATAAAAAAGCACTACAAAAACAGGTAGTAATATTAATCTAAAAAATGTGAGAGCTATCGGTACATTAAACGGCATGTGAAAACCAATTATCTAAAAGCAGCGCCAATCTTGCCTTAATTTTCTCACCCTCGCAACGCATCATGTATTGTTTGTGCCATTTCTAGGCTAATGCCTGGCACTTTAGACAATTGCGCTACGCTGGCCCCCTTAACCTGCTGTAAACCACCTAAGTATTGCAACAACGCCTTACGACGCTTAGGCCCCACCCCAGGAATAGACTCGAGCGTCGAGGTATTACGGGTCTTCTGACGTTTGTTACGGTGGCCGGTTATCGCGAAACGGTGTGACTCGTCGCGAATATGTTGGATCAGATGCAGCGCGCCGGAATCAGCCGGTAGACTAAAGGCCACCTCGTTCTCGCCATAGATGAGGGTCTCGAGTCCGGGCTTGCGCCCCTCCCCCTTTGCCACACCGATGAGCGTCGGTGCCACATCCAGGTGAGCAAACTTTTCATTAACGACTTTCTGAGCGATCCTCAGCTGTCCCATGCCGCCATCAATAAAGAGGATGTCGGGGATCTTGCCGTCTGCCTCTATCTTATCGAAGCGCCTACCGATCGCCTGTTTCATCGCCGCATAATCGTCTCCCGGAGTGATGCCAGAGATATTATAGCGGCGATATTCTCCCTTGCTCGGTCCTTCGCGATTAAACACCACACAGGAAGCCACAGTGCTCTCCCCCATGGTATGGCTGATATCGAAGCATTCCATGCGATTGATCGCCTGACTCTGCTCCAGCGCCTCTTCCAGCAGTAAGAAACGCTCCTCGACGGTATTTTGGTGAGACAGACGAGTCTCTACCGCATTCTTGGCGTTAGCATCGGCGATACGCAGGAAACTGGCGCGCTCGCTGCGCACCTTGGTCTTGATCAGCAGGCGTCTATTGGAGGCCTGAGCAATTGCCTCCTCCAGCTCATGGATATCTTCAAATTCATGGCTGACCACTATCTCTCTCGGCAGCGTGCGCTGACTGTCGACATTCAGATAAAACTGCAACATGAAGGCGCGTAGCACCTCACTGACCTCAGTCTCGTCCGGCACGCTAGGATAATAGCTGCGACTGCCGAAGATCTTACCGTTACGAATAAACAGCAGATGGAAACAGGCGATGCCCGAGGCGTAGTAGGCGCCAATCACATCCATGTCGCCAGAGTCGCTGGATACCTCCTGCTGCTCGGCTACGCGGCGAAGCGCACTGATCTGGTCGCGATAACGGGCGGCATCCTCATAATTGAGATCCATAGCCGCCTGCTCCATCTTGCCCACCAAGGTGGCGATCACCTGTTGATCCTTGCCCCGCAGAAACAGGCTCGCAAGCTTAACCTGCTCGGCATAATCTTCATCGCTTATCTTACCCACACAAGGGGCGCTGCAGCGGGCGATCTGATACTGCAAACAGGGACGAGAGCGCGCCTTATAGTAAAGATCGTCACACTGACGGATAGGAAACAGCTTCTGCATCAGATGCAGGCTTTCGCGCACCGCGCCGCCATTGGGATAGGGACCGAAATAGTGCCCCTTCTCCCGCTGAGGCCCGCGGTGATAGGCAAGCCTTGGATGACGATGGCCACTCAAGAAAATATAGGGATAAGACTTATCGTCACGAAACAGCACATTGTATCTGGGCATGTACTGCTTGATGTAATCGTTTTCCAGTATCAACGCGTCGGTTTCGCTGGGGGTCAGAGTCACATCGATATTGGCAATGTGAGTCACCAATGCCTGAGTCTTGACGTTAGGCAGATTACGCCTGAAATAGGAGCTGAGGCGCTTCTTGAGATCTTTGGCCTTGCCCACATAGATAACGACCCCCTGAGCATCGTACATGCGATAAACGCCGGCAGAGGAGGAAACGGTTTTTAAAAACTGGGTCGCATTAAAGCTATCTGTCACATCGAGGCCATAAAAGTCACGCGGGTTAACACTAGAACTGGCCGGTATCCAACATCTTGTAGCGGATCGCCAATCGGGTCAGCTCGACATCGCCGCTGATCCCAAGCTTGGCAAATAAACGATAACGATAGCTGTTGACCGTCTTAGGGCTCAGGTTGAGCTGCTCAGAGATATCGCTAACCCGCTCACCATTGGTGATCATCATCATGATCTGCAATTCGCGCTCAGACAAGGACTTAAACGGGTTATCTTCCGACTGATTGAACTGACTCAAAGCCATCTGCTGGGCAATCTCCGGCGAGAGATAGCGCTGGCCATGTGCCACCTGACGAATTGCCTGTATCACCTCGGGCGGCGTCGCTCCCTTGGTCAGATAACCTGAGGCGCCCGCCTGCATTACCTTGGTCGGGAAAGGATCTTCGGTATGTATGGTCAAGACGATGATCTTGGCATGGGACTGATAGCGCAGGATCTTGCGTGTCGCCTCGAGTCCGCCAATGCCAGGCATATTCATGTCCATCAGGATCACGTCAGCCTCGTTATTACGGCACCACTGCACGGCAGATTCACCATCACCTGCTTCGCCGACAACCTTGATACCGCGCTCATCCTCTAGGATGCGGCGGATTCCTGTTCTTACTAACTCATGGTCATCAACTAAAAATACAGAAATCAACTTCAATCTACCCTTCAGCTAATACTCGGCCCACATAGACGGCATGTCGGCAACAGATTGTAATTTATCCCAAATGGGGTTAAGAAGAAAGCGGAAATTAAGTGCAACTAAGCATATGAATTATAAGTGAACTATTTTTATCCGCCGGGAAGCTTAAGGAACAATTATAGCACTCAACCTTAAGTCCTAGCTGCCCTTCATACTAAAGCACTATCATCTGAAAACGAAAAAGGATGCCGAGGCATCCTTTTATTGAGTGAATATTGTCTTACCCCAAGGATTCGGGCACACAGACCCAGCCTTGCATCAGCACGCGCGCGCTGCGGCTCATGCTGACTTTTTCGACCTGCCAGCGACCATCTTGCTCGCTTGCCTTGGCGCCCACCTTGAGGGTCCCTGAGGGATGACCGAAACGCACGCTCTCACGGGCCTGCCCGCCGGCCGCCTGATTGACTAAGGTGCCGGGAATCGATGCCGCCGTGCCAATGGCCACCGCCGCCGTTCCCATCATGGCGTGATGCAGCTTGCCCATAGACAGCGCGCGCACGTGCAGGTCTATCTCATCTGCAGCGATCTGCTTACCGCTAGAGGAGGTATAGGCCTTAGCCGGAGCAACAAACGCTATCTTGGGCGTGTGTTGACGACCAGCGGCCTCCTCAAGAGACTGAATCAGCCCCATCTGCAAGGCGCCGTGGGCGCGTATGGTTTCGAAGCGCTCAAGCGCGGCCGCATCGCCGTTGATCGCCTCCTGCAACTCAGTGCCCTGGTAACCCAGCTGCTCCGCCTTAAGGAAGATGGTAGGAATACCGGCATTGATAAAGGTGGCATCGAAGACAGGCTCGCCCGGCACCTCCAGCGTGTCGACCAGATTGCCCGTAGGGAACATATCACCCTCGCCATCGGCGGGGTCGACAAACTCCACCAGCACCTCTGCCGCCGGGAAGGTCACCCCATCGAGCTCAAAATCCCCCAGCTCCTGCACTTCACCATCCACCATAGGCACATGGGCGATGATGGTCTTGTTGATATTGGCCTGCCAGATCTTCACCACGGCTGTGCCGTTGTCTGGGATCTTAGCGCTATCCACCAAGCCCTGGGTGATGGCGAAGGCGCCCACCGCCGCGGTCAGGTTACCGCAGTTACCACTCCAATCGACGAACGGCTTGTCTATGGCCACCTGACCGAAGAGGTAATCCACGTCATGATCATCGCGTTGACTCTTATCCAGAATCACCGTCTTACTGGTACTAGACGTGGCGCCGCCCATGCCGTCCGTGTGCTTGCCGTAGGGATCTGGACTGCCGATCACCCTAAGCAATAAGGCATCACGGGCCGGACCCGGCTGCTGGGCATTTAAAGGCAGATCCTTTAACGCAAAAAAGACACCCTTGCTGGTGCCACCGCGCATATAGGTTGCCGGAATTTTCATCTGTTTCATTGACTTATCCTTTAAGAAGCAGGTAAGGCATAATCGCCTTACCCGCTATTGACTGCCCTTAGGCGTTCGCTTCGAGGAAGTCCTGCGCGAAGCGCTGCAACACACCGCCCGCCTGATAGACAAGTACCTCATCGGCGGTATCCAGACGACAGGTCACCGGCACCTCGACACGCTCGCCATTTTGACGGGTGATCACCAGCGTCAGATCAGCCCTAGGTGTCGGCGAGCCAATCACATCGAAGGTTTCACTACCGTCGATGCCATAGGTGTGACGGTTTTCACCGGCCTTGAACTCCAGCGGTAGTACGCCCATACCCACCAGATTAGTACGGTGAATACGCTCGAAACCTTCGGCGACAATCGCCTCAACCCCAGCCAGTCTCACCCCTTTGGCCGCCCAGTCGCGGGACGAACCCTGACCATAGTCGGCGCCGGCGATGATGATCAGCGGCTGCTTACGATCCATATAGGTCTCGATCGCCTCCCACATACGCATCACCTCACCTTCTGGCTCGAGGCGAGTCAGTGAGCCTTGCTTGACTTCACCGTCCACCAACGCCATCTCGTTGATCAGCTTAGGGTTGGCAAAGGTCGCACGCTGGGCCGTCAGGTGGTCGCCCCTATGGGTCGCATAAGAGTTAAAGTCCACCTCGGGTAGGCCCATCTTCGCCAGGTATTCGCCGGCGGCGCTGCTAGCCAAGATGGCGTTTGAAGGCGAGAGATGATCTGTGGTGATGTTATCCCCAAGTACCGCCAGCGGACGCATGCCCTTCAGGGTACGCTCACCGGCAAGCGCGCCTTCCCAGTAGGGAGGACGACGAATATAGGTACTCTGTGGACGCCAATCATACAGAGGGTTCACATCCTCTCCATAGTCCACCGCTAGGTCGAACATAGGGGTGTAGATATCCCTAAACTGCTGCGGCTTAACGCTCGCCTTGACGATGGCATCGATCTCTTCATCGCTCGGCCAGATATCTTTGAGGCGAATCGGCTCGCCCTTGTCATCTTGACCTAAGATATCTTTCTCAATATCGAATCTGATGGTACCCGCGATAGCATAGGCCACCACCAATGGCGGCGAGGCCAGAAACGCCTGCTTGGCATAGGGGTGGATACGACCGTCGAAGTTACGGTTGCCCGACAATACGGCGGTAGCGTACAAGTCTCTGTCGATCACTTCTTGCTGGATCACAGGGTCAAGTGCCCCGCTCATGCCGTTACAGGTGGTGCAGGCAAAACCTACGATACCAAAGCCTAGTTGCTCCAGCTCAGGCAGAAGCCCCGCATCTTTTAAGTAAAGCTCGGCCACCTTAGAGCCAGGCGCGAAAGAGGTTTTCACCCAGGGCTTACGCACTAAGCCAAGCTCATTGGCCTTCTTGGCGAGCAAGCCCGCTGCTATTACGTTTCTTGGGTTACTTGTGTTGGTACAGCTGGTGATGGCGGCGATGATCACAGCGCCATCCGGCATCAGCTTCTCGTCCTGCTCAACCACACCGGCGATGCCTTGACTGGCCAGCTCGCTGGTTGCCACGCGGCGATGCGGGTTAGAAGGACCGGCGATATTACGCACAACGCTGGAGAGATCGAAGGTCAGCACCCGCTCATACTCGGCATCTTTCAGGCTATCGGCCCACAGACCTGTGGTCTTGGCGTAGTTTTCCACCAGCTTGACCTGCTCGCTATCACGACCCGTGATGGTGAGATAGTCGATAGTTTGCTGATCGATATAGAACATACCCGCCGAGGCGCCAAATTCAGGCGTCATGTTGGAGATGGTAGCGCGATCCCCAAGGGTGAGGTCCGCAGCCCCTTCACCGAAGAACTCAAGATAGGCTGAAACCACCTTCTCTTGGCGTAAAAACTCAGTCAGTGCCAGCACGATATCCGTGGCCGTGATGCCGCTCTGACGCTTACCCGTCAGCTCGACACCGACGATGTCCGGCAGACGCATGTAGGATGGGCGACCCAGCATGACGTTCTCGGCTTCGAGACCGCCCACGCCTATGGCGATAACGCCCAACGCATCCACGTGAGGCGTATGGCTGTCGGTACCCACCAGCGTATCGGGGAAGGCCACGCCGTCACGGGCCTGGATCACCGGCGACATCTTCTCCAGGTTGATCTGATGCATGATGCCGTTGCCGGGCTGGATCACATCGACATTCTTAAAGGCCGTCTTGGTCCAGTTGATGAAGTGGAATCTGTCTTCGTTACGGCGATCTTCAATCGCGCGGTTCTTCTCGAAGGCATCTTTTTCGAAGCCCGCATGTTCAACCGCCAGCGAGTGATCCACGATCAACTGAGTCGGCACCACAGGGTTAACCTTGGACGGATCCCCGCCCTTCTCGGCGATGGCATCACGCAGGCCTGCCAAGTCAACCAGAGCCGTCTGGCCGAGAATATCGTGACACACCACGCGCGCCGGGTACCAAGGGAAGTCGAGATCGCGCTTACGATCGATGAGCTGACTGAGGGCGTCGTTAAGCAGTTCGGGGTCGCAGCGTCTTACCAGGTTTTCTGCCAGCACCTTAGCGGTATAGGGCAGTTTGTCATAGGCGCCTGCGCTTAAGGCCTCAACGGCGGCGCGGGTATCAAAGTAATCGAGCGCGCTGCCGGGAAGCGGTTTACGATGTAAAGAGTTCATAAAATCATCCAAACGATTTAAGAGTTGAAGCAAGCAAACCAAAACAGCCCCTGAGCCTTTAAAGGCAGAGGGGCTGGTATCTAGGCTTATCTTTCGCTGATTGGCACCACTTTACGCGGCGCAGAGCCGATATAGTCCGCGCTCGGTCTGATGATGCGGTTGTTGGCGCGCTGCTCCATCACGTGGGCTGCCCAGCCGGTTAGGCGCGAGCAGACAAAGATAGGGGTAAACAACTTAGTTGGGATCCCCATGAAGTGATAGGCTGACGCATGAAAGAAGTCGGCGTTACAGAACAGCTTCTTGGTGTCCCACATATACTCTTCACAGGCCACAGAGATATCGTAGAGTGAGGTATCGCCAAACTCTTTCGCCAGCTTCTCAGACCAGGCCTTGATGATCACGTTGCGCGGATCTGACTCTCGGTAGATGGCGTGACCAAAGCCCATGATCTTCTCTTTACGCTCCAGCATGCCAGCCATCTGCACCTTGGCATCTTCTGGCGAGCTGAACTTTTGGATCATCTCCATAGCAGCCTCGTTGGCACCGCCATGCAGTGGGCCGCGCAGCGAACCGATAGCACCTGTGATACAAGAGAACATGTCTGACAGGGTCGAGGCACAGACACGTGCGGTGAAGGTCGATGCGTTGAATTCGTGCTCTGCGTAGAGGATCAGCGACACGTCCATCACGCGGCGATGTTGATCCGATGGCGTCTTGCCATTAAGCAGCTTAAGGAAGTGGCCACCTAGCGAGTCTTCGTCGGTCACGCAGTCGATCTCGACGCCGTCATGGCTGAAACGGTACCAGTAACACATGATGGCAGGAAACGCTGCCAGCAGACGGTTAGCCGCCTTGTTCTGTTGGCTGAAATCTGTCTCTGGCTCAAGATTACCCAGGAAAGAGCAGCCGGTGCGCATTACATCCATGGGATGGGCATCAGCCGGGATGCGCTGCAGCACCTCTTTGAGGGTCTGAGGCAGGTCGCGCATCGACATCAGCTCGCTCTTGTAGGCATCCAGCTGCGCCGCATTTGGCAACTCGCCATTAAATAGCAGGTAAGCAACCTCTTCGAAGGTGGCGTTATCGGCCAGATCCGACACATCATAGCCACAATAGGTTAAACCTGAGCCTGATTTTCCCACTGTACATAACGCCGTTTCGCCAGCACTCTGTCCACGTAGTCCGGCGCCGCCTAATTTTTTATCTACCATAACGTCTTCCTATTATATTTTTGTCTATCCCTAGTACTGCATCATCTAGGTTGTAGGGGGTATGCTGTCAATCTGACTCGCCCTTGGCGAGCCAGGCTGTGTTACTTGTTCTTACCTTCGGCAAACAGGCTGTCGAGCTTCTGCTCATAGGCGTGATAACCAAGATAGTCATAGAGCTCCATGCGGGTCTGCATGGTATCAACTACCGCCTTCTGGTCGCCGTCGCGCAGAATGGTTTGATATACATTCTCTGCCGCCTTGTTCATGGCTCTGAAGGCGCTCAATGGATAAAGCACCATGGCCGCGCCCCACTGACCTAATTGCTCGCGATTCCACAGCTCCGTCTGACCAAATTCTGTGATATTGGCCAGAATAGGCACATCTAAGGCTTCGGCAAAAGCGCGGTAATGCTCTTCTGTCTTTACTGCCTCGGCGAAGATACCGTCGGCGCCAGCAGCCACATAGGCCTTGGCACGTTCGATGGCAGCTTCCAGTCCTTCCTGAGCAAAGGCATCGGTGCGGGCCATGATGAAGAAATCGGGATCAGTGCGCGCATCGACCGCCGCCTTGATACGATCTACCATCTCCTCAACAGAGACAATCTCCTTGTTAGGACGGTGACCACAACGCTTCTGAGCGACCTGGTCTTCCATGTGCACGGCCGCGGCGCCGGCTTTTTCCATATCTTTAATAGTCTTGGCGATGTTAAATGCCCCGCCCCAACCTGTATCTATATCCACCAGCAGCGGCAGATCACAGGCAGAGGTGATGCGCTGCACGTCGACGATCACATCGTTTAGTGAGGTCATCCCCAGATCCGGCAGACCATAAGAGGCGTTGGCTACCCCGCCACCAGAGAGATAGATCGCCTTGTGACCGATCTGCTTGGCCATCATGGCCGTGTAGGCATTAATGGTTCCGACGATCTGCAATGGCTTGTTGTCGGCCAAGGCCTGACGGAATTTCTTTCCTGCGCTCATGCTCGCTTCCTCTTATGACTGAATTGATGAGAGTTTGTTTCTGATGTTGTTTCTTGAATAGGTGATATGTCTGCGCATCAGCATCTCGGCCAGCTCCTGATCGCGATTGGCAATGGCCTGCACTATATGCCTGTGTTCGTCATAGGCGGTGGTAACTCTAGGCCCCGCCATGCCGAGCTGAACGCGGTACATACGCACCAGATGATAGATGCCGTCGAACAACATAGAGATAAGGTGCTTATTCTTGCTGCCCAATATGATGCGGTAATGAAAGTCCACATCGCCGGCCTCTTGGTAATAGGATTCACCCTGTTTGACGTCTTGAAAATGGCTGACCAGCAGGGCTTCGAGCTCGGCTATCTCTTCATCGCTCATGTTCTTCGCCGCCAGACGTGCGGCCATTCCCTCGAGGGATTCGCGGATCTCATACAGGGCCAGTAGCCCCTCTTCACTGAGCGCCACCACCCTCGCGCCAACGTTAGCCCGACGCTCGACGATATGACAAGACTCGAGACGATTGATCGCCTCGCGGATCACTGCTCGGCTGACACCATAAGTTGTCGACAATTCTGTCTCACTTAGCTTGGCACCCGCAGCAATGACCCCTTCGACAATGTCTTGCCTGAGTTGATAAAAGGTTTTATCTGCCGTTGTCACGGGGGTTTGGCTGTATCGGGTCATGGTGAATGTGATCGCCGTCAAACAATTAGTTGTCGACAATATAGCCTTCACAATCGACTTTCTCAAGCTAAAACCGGAAAATTGTCGACAAAAAGAGGTCTGTTTCGACTAAAGTCTTAACGCCTTGCATTTGATCGACGGATAAAACCCAACGAGGAAGCGGTCATTAAACAGGCAATTCGATTTGAATAAAGGGGGCTAATCGCTGTTGTGAATCGCGTTCTTAATGCCTAAAAGATGTGACTTAGGCCTCTGTTTAAAGAAAAACTAAAAATGCTACTTAAACAGTCTGATTGTCGACAAAATGTTTTATAAGCGGAAATAATTAACCTCTGTGGGAGTCGAATTCCAAGACAAACCTGCACATACGCCCACACTTACACCCACTAGAAAGCAGGCATATAAACAGCCGCATTTGGTTATACGAAAGTGAAACTCGCGCGAAACTATAGCCAAACTAGGTCGAAAGTAAGTCGAGCCGTCGCCAAACTGTGCTAACATCAGCCCATGTTTCAACAATTCACCCCAGAAATGATCGCACATTCCATCGACGCCGCCGCTTTATCGCCCCACTTTAACTTACCCCAAGTCGACCAACTTAAGCCTAACTTGCACAGTCGACTCCTTGGTCAGGAACGCACACTTGACGCCTTCAACCTGTTAGCCAAGGCCTGCGGCCAGCATATGTACCTGGCCGATCAAAGCGGCATCGATAGGCTCGCCCTCATTTCAGCCCTGGTCGACTATCAGGGACACAGAGCTACCCACTATCTTAACCGTTTGGCGCCCGACGCCAGCCTGGCATGGCAAACCGAGGCGGGTGATGAGTGCCTATGCAGCGCGAGTAAACCCTATCGCTATCTGAGCGGCGCCATTAGACGCAGGGATCTCATAGGCCATCTCGATGCCCATAACCCTAATGTCTATCATCCGGGCGCCATGGCCGACTGTGATTACCTGTTTATCTGCGCCGAGTCGCTGTGGAAGCGCGAGGCCCTGTGGGAACTGGTAATGGAAGCCGCCCATCGCGGTGAATATCAACTGCACTCAGGCTGGCCGGCAATTCCCCTGCACAGCAAGATCATCCTGGTAGGTAGCAGCACCTTATATAGTATCAGCTATCTGGAAGAGCGTAACTTTCCCGCGGCGTTCCCCCTGCTCGGTGAGTTGGTGGATGAGATAGATCTCAATGAATTTAGCGAACTCGACTATGGCAACTATTTAGTCGAACTGGCGGATACCAACCAGCTCACGCTGGAACAATCGGCGCTCGCGCCTTTGTTTAATTACAGTGCCCGCCTGGCAGATCATCAGCGCCACCTAAGTCTGGAGACTCTGGGGGTCAGTCAGCTCATGGTACAGGCCAGCCTCTACAGCAAGAGCAAGCAAATTAACGGTGAGAACATAGCCCTAGCCCTCGCCCGTCACCAGACGCGCCACAACGCCTCTCAGAGCCTGTCAGCCCAGAGCTTTGATGACAACTTCATCAACCTGCCGACCCAAGGTGCCATGATAGGCCAAATCAACGGCCTAACCGTATTGGATGCCGCCGAATACACCTATGGTGAGCCGGCACGGATCACTGCCGCCGTGCACTATGGCGACGGCGAGGTGGCCGATATTGAACGTAAATCGGAACTTGGCGGCAACATACACGCCAAGGGTCTGATGATCCTCACTTCTTGTCTCTACCGTATCTTCGGTAAGGATGCGCCGTTGCATCTTAATGCCAACATAGTATTCGAACAGTCGTACCAGGAGATCGATGGTGACAGCGCCTCACTGGCGGAATATTGCGCCCTGATGTCGGCCATTGCCGAGCAGCCAATAGAGCAAGGTATCGCCGCCACCGGCGCCATAGATCAGTTTGGCCAGGTACAGGCTATTGGCGGCGTTAACGAGAAGATCGAAGGCTTCTTCGACCTGTGTCAACGTAGAGGACTCACGGGCACTCAGGGAGTGATCATCCCAGCCTCTAACGTGCAGCAACTCAACCTGGCGCCAGCCGTAATAAACGCCGTCAAGGCAAAAGAGTTTCACCTGTACCAGGTCGAACATACGGATCAGGCGGTAGCCATCTTGATGAACAAGCCAGCCGGCAGCCGCGACGATAATGGTCAATTCCCCGAGGAAAGCCTGTATGGCATGGTACAGGCGCGATTAGAGGGACTCGCCGGCTATCCAGATGAAGAGCGATCCTTTTTTGCCAACTTGCTCCATAAATTGAAACTTTCTAGCTGATCGGAGTTGTTTGGCGTACACGTGTTAGCTAACCTTGGCGACTCAAATTGCTAGAGTGAAGTTAACAATGAATAAAGCAAACAGTTTCAGTAAAGAAGAATTAGTCGCCTGCGGGCACGGTAACCTATTTGGCGCCAACTCGCCTCGCCTGCCTATCGACAACATGTTGATGATAGACCGCATCACTAAGATCAACGATGACGGCGGTGAGTTTGGTAAGGGTGAAATTGTTGCTGAGCTGGATATCGATCCATCACTCTGGTTCTTCGGCTGTCACTTCGAGACAGATCCCGTGATGCCTGGTTGTCTGGGCCTAGACGCCATGTGGCAGCTGGTCGGTTTCTTCCTCGGCTGGGAAGGCGCCGAAGGTAAGGGCCGCGCGCTGGGCGTTGGTGAAGTGAAATTTACCGGCCAGGTACTACCCGATGCTAAGAAGGTTACCTACAAGCTGACCATCAAGCGTAAGGTCTACAGAAAGCTGGTGATGGGTATTGCCGATGCGGTAATGGAAGTCGACGGCCGTGAGATCTATTCGGCGACGGATTTAAAAGTCGGTATCTTTACCGATACCTCTAGCTTCTAAGCGATTTGCGATAGCTCATTTACGAAAATGCCCTCTTAACAGAGGGCAAACAGCTAAATCACTTGTTGAACAGGCCGCTGAGACGGCCATCGACGCCTTCGCGCCACCCTCCGAGCCAGTGTGATTTAGAGTCTAAAGTAGAATAAGGACAGTTATCCTTCGAGCGGCCACCTATCCCGGCCTGGAATCCCTTTGAAAAAGCTCTATCGAGACGATCTCTTTTTTGTCTTTTCATGCAAGCATCCTCTGTTCTCAAATCCTAAAGGCCGAAGCCTCATCCATAGAAATAGAACTTTTTTATCATGAGATCAATCAAAAATTCGCCTTTAGAGATGGTTATCTTTTAAACGCATGAGTTCCTTATTAATAAAAAATCGGGGCATAAGCCCCGATTTTTAGTTCGATAAGTTCTAACAACCCTTAGGCCTGAACACGACGTCTCAACCAGACCAGCGGCAGCAAGAACAACCAGGAAAAACTGGCGGCGCCTTTACGCTCATATTTACCATTGCCCGAATTATCTGTCTCTTCTACTTCACAGGCCGTACCCGATGTAGTCGGCTTGAGCACGACCATACGTGGCAGATAAGCGGTTACCGGCTGACCATTGGCATTGAGTGAAAACAGTGGCTTACCGTTCTCACCAATTATTAGATTACCCTTCTCATCATATTGATACGAAGGCTTACGAATGAAGGCTGTGCCTACTATGGTGCCATCATCGTTAATGCTGTTGGCTTCTACAATGCGGATCTCACTATCATAGTAAAGTGTCTTACCATCACCGTCGACCACCTCAACTTGGTTACGGGTCCACTTGCCAGCATCGTCTTTAACATAACCCTTAGACTCACACACCAGGAGATCATCGATAACGTTAAACTCGTCGCTCGCCTTATCATACAGGAAGGCGCCCTTCATACGTGGCTTCTCTTTCTCGCTGGTGACCTCGACGAAACCCACGACCTGATCTTTGTTGTTGATATCACGTGGACGCGAGCTGCGATCAGACATTACGGTATAGAAATCATTCGGCGTCACGAAGGTTGGATCTTCGGCGTTGGTGTCCAGATAGAAGAACTTGTCACGCAGGTAGCCTTCGATGTAGCGGCGGTAGCTGCCCACCAGAATGCCATTGTCGTTGATGTCATAAGCAACTGATGACAGCTGATCGTTAGTCATCTTCACCCAGTGATATTGGTAATCTCCCTGGGCATCTTTCTTCCAATAGGCGGCATCGAACGCCAGCTTATCCTTGTTATCGTTACGATAAACATGAGAACGACCAGCAATCACACCCTGGCTGTTCAAACCGATCCCCTGAGCGGTGAACACGTTATCAGAGGTTGATTCCAGTCCCAGCGGTAGCTCGGTCGGTGTCACATCCGTGCCATCGAACTGCCATACAAAGGCGCGTGTCTGATATAGGATACGACGCACATTGTTGCTATCTGGATATTGATCCCTCTGCACACAGACATCGACAGGATAGTCTTCACCTGTGATGCAATTGTCAACTCGAGTCTTACTCGACTCAGACAGTTCTGTGGTCGCATAGCCAGTGATTAGGTTATTGTCATTGATGGCTGCCGCCACAGAGACCCCGCCCACAACTACATCCGTATCGTCCTTGCTATAAACGGTATATGGCGGTACCAGGGCGATATCTGTCCCTTCTGCAGTCTTGAGGAAGCCACGCTCCTCAAATTCACGGTAGTACCAATATTCCTGATCTTGGTTTTTGTCGTTGCGCTCACCGGTAAACTCGGTTTTCTGCTCTGGCGCGGTATAGGTACCGACCTTGATCCCATTACTATTAATGCCATAGTAATAAGCATTAATCGAGTTAATGGTCTCCGGCTGATCTTCGTCGGTATCTTTCGGGTGTGTGGTGCCAAAAACCGAATCAAAAGTTGGGATCCAGCTGCCGCTCGCGCCATTGCCATCGGCACTAAAGGTAAAGTTGTTGGCAATGATGGGCGCGTTAATCGAGTAAGACACTAGTTGCTCGGGCGGAATACCATCTTCGATATCGATGGCGCCACCAGTCTCGTCGTCAACCTCAAGCTTCTTCTTACCCTTAGAGATCCCCACCATCTTATCTTGCTGATTCACAAACATGCCGTAGCCGTTGATGGTCGACTCTAAGGTACCATTAAGATCATAGTCTTCGATATTCTGGATCTCATAGACAGGTGTAGCATGAGCCGTCTGCAGCGCGGTGATCACTCCGGCGGCGACTAAAGAGATGGCTCTATCAAACTTCAACTTCATGTACTTTTCCTATTATTCTATCGTCTATTTGAGGGCTTCTAGCTCTTCCCAACGTTCGAAACACACTTCTAATTCCTGCTCCAGCTCAGCCAATTCATTTAATCGGCTGCTGACCAGATCTTGTGCTTGAGTATAAAAATCGGGCTCATTAATAACTGCCTGCAAGCTTTCAATCTCTGCTTCGAGTTGCTCCATCTTGGCAGGCAAGGCATCGAGTTCTCTCTGTAATTTATAAGAAAGTTTCTTCTCTGCTTTAGCGGCCGCCTTGGTTTCGCGCTTAACCGGTTCGGCAACCTTGGGTTGGACAGCGTCCTTGGCAACTGGTTCCTCAGAATAAAATTTTGCCCCCTGGGACACGGCATCCTGGTAGCCGCCGACATATTCGCTCCAGCCGCCGTTACCGGTAAACCACCAGGAGCTGGTAACCGTGTTATCGATAAAGGCGCGATCGTGACTCACCAATAACAGGGTGCCTTGATAATCGGTCAACAGCGACTCTAGCAACTCTAAGGTCTCGATATCAAGATCGTTTGTCGGTTCATCGAGAATGATCAGGTTTGCTGGCCTTAACAGCAGACGCGCCAGCAGTAACCGATTCTTTTCCCCACCGGAAAGTGCCTTAACCGGCGTGCGGGCGCGCATGGGTGAAAACAGGAAGTCCTGCAGGTAGCTGAGGATATGCCTGTCCTGACCATTAATGGTCACCGTCTTCTTGCCTTCACCTACGTTGTCTTCAACGGTTTTTTCCGGATCAAGCGCCTCTCGATACTGGTCAAAATAGGCCACTTCTAACTTAGTACCTACCTTCACCTCACCGGATTGAGGCGCAAGCTGACCAATCAACAGCTTGATCAGGGTCGACTTGCCACAGCCGTTAGGGCCAATAAGGGCGATACGATCGCCGCGCATCACAGAGGTGGTGAAATTCTTCACCAGGTTCTTATCTGGCAGGCTGTAGTTAAGATCTTTGATATCAAATACCAGCTTACCCGAGCGCTCGGTATCGGCCACGGCCATCTTAGCGCCGCCCTGACGATTGATACGTTCCATACGCTCCACACGCAGCGCTTTAAGCGCACGCACGCGGCCTTCGTTGCGGGTACGGCGCGCCTTGATCCCTTGGCGGATCCAGGCTTCCTCTTCTGCCAGCTTCTTATCGAACTGAGCGTTCTTCTCCTCTTCAACCCTGAGCCATTCGGCCTTGCCGTCGAGGTAGGTCTGATAATCACCGGGCCAGGAGGTCACCACACCTCGGTCGAGATCCACAATACGCGTCGCCATGCGCTGAATGAAACCACGATCGTGACTGATAAAGACGATGGCACCGCGATAGTTAAGCAGAAACTCTTCAAGCCATTCGATAGTGTCGATATCCAGATGGTTGGTAGGCTCGTCGAGCAGCAGCAGATCCGGCTCGCTCACCAGGGCGCGCGCCAGTGCCACCTTGCGCTGCCAACCGCCAGACAGGCTCGCCAGGCTCGCATCGGCGTCCAGTCCCAGTAGTTCACAGGTCTGATTGATGCGGGTATCAAGCTGCCAGCCGTTAAGATGATCGAGATCCGATTGAAGACGTTCCATCTGCTTAAGCAGGCGCTCCATCTCTTGGGCGTCAACGTGGGCAACATCATGTGACAGCTGATGATAACGCTCTAGCTTCTCACCCACCTCCTGTAAACCAGCAGAGATATAGGCGTAAACCGTGCCCTGCTCCGCCTTGGGTGGGTCCTGTTGCAGTCGGCTGACCTTAACATCTGTGGCGATGTTAAACTCGCCATCGTCGAGTAACACCTCACCGCCAATCACCTTCATCAGGCTCGATTTACCGGCGCCGTTACGGCCCACGATACAGACGCGCTCGCCAGGCTCTATGGTAAAGTCGGCGTTTTGCAATAAGGGGGTGTAGCCATAGGCCAATGAGCCGTTATTAATACGAACCAGACTCAATTTATGCTCCTGTAAATTGTTGCAACTGCTCGCTGTCGAAAGGCCAGCCTAACTCGGCGTCATCGACCCTACGCAGCAGCACTGGAATACGCACGCCATAGCGCTGCGCCAGTTGCTCGTCATCGCAGATATCCTGCAATACAAAATCGATATTCAGCGCCGTGATAAGCGCCTGGGCCTGCTCACACAGGTGGCAGGCATCGGTATGAAAAAGAATATAGCCGCTGGTCTTAGGCATGCTGAATCAACCAGGTATTATGAATATGCGGATTACGCTTGTAATCCAGTGGCAGCGTCTGCTTATCCAGGTTAGTGATCAACAAACCAAGGGCACTGAGCGCCTCGCTATCCATCTTAAATTTGCGCTTGTTGTTGGAGAACAGTATCTCCCCGCCCGGACGCAGCAGCTTTACCAGCGCGCTTAACAACTTGACGTGGTCGCGCTGCACATCGAAAGAATCTTCCATGCGCTTGGAGTTAGAGAAGGTCGGTGGATCGATGAAGATCAGGTCATACTGCTGGTCGCAGTCATCTATCCACTGCAGGCAATCGCCCTGAATAAACTGATACTGCTTGCCTTTAAGGCCATTCAACTCGAAGTTGTCCTGCGCCCAGTTGAGATAGGTGTTAGACATATCGACCGTAGTCACCGACTTGGCTCCGCCCAGGGCGGCGTGCACCGAGGCGCTGCCGGTATAGGCAAACAGGTTAAGCACGTCTCTGTCTTTCGACTTCTCGCCCACTAGCTTACGGGTCAGTCTATGATCTAAGAAAAGACCTGTATCCAGGTAGTCCTTCAAGTTGAGCTTAAACTTGGCGCCGTACTCAGTGGTAACCAGCTCGAGCTTTGTGGCATCCAGCTTCTGGTATTGGTTGGTACCCTTCTGACGCTCACGGGTCTTTAGAATAATCTTATCGGGGACAACACCGATGGCCTGAGGCAGTACAAGTAAGACGTCGGTCAGACGACGCTTAGTCACCGCCTCAGGAATAGACTTGGGCGCCGAGTACTCCTGGATCACCACATGATCCAGATAGATATCGACCGCCACATTGTACTCGGGGATATCGGCGTCGTAGAGGCGATAGCTGTCTATCCCCTCACGCTGAGCCCATTTGCTTAGCTGCTTATGATTCTTCTTGATACGGTTACTAAAGGCCGTGGCGACCTCACTCACCTCACCGCCCTGGCTCAACACCTGGCTTGGGTCGAGACGACGGGTGCTGTTGGCGTGCAGTGTATAGAGGTTAAAGGCACACTCGAGCGCGCCGTTATACATCTTCATCTGCTTGTCGGCTTTCAGCTTAAGGGCTGAAAGGAGTTCGATGTCGCTGTTGAGCACAGCTACCTGCCAGCCACCAAATTCGGCCTTGAGTTTATCACCCAGTTGATAGTAGAGCTGCAACAGAGAAGTGACATTGCCCAAACGCTCACCATAAGGCGGGTTGGTGATCAGATAGCCCTGCTCCACCGGCGGCGTAACATTGAGGGCGTTAGATACGGAAAACTCGATAAGCTCGGCAACGCCAGCGTTTTGCGCGTTACGTTTTGCCAGCGCCACCAGACGCGAATCGATATCCGAGCCATAAAACTTGATCTCACAGCGCTTGGTACCGATAGAGGCACGAGCCTTGGCCTCAGCGAGCAGCTCCTGCCAGTCGGCCTCTTGATGGCGTAGCCAGTGCTCGAAACCGAAACGGCGACGCTGCAGCGCAGGTGCGATATCACAGGCCATCATAGCCGCCTCGATCAATATGGTACCGCTACCGCAGAAAGGATCGAGTAGATCTTTCGGCGCCTGTTGCCAGCCACTACGTACCAACATGTTGGCCGCCAGGTTTTCCTTTAGCGGTGCCTCCCCCGTGGTGGAGCGATAACCGCGCTGATGCAGCGCAGGCCCAGAGAAGTTAATCCCCAGGGTAATTTGGCCACGGCGATAATGAGCATCTATCTTAAAGTCGGCATCGACACGGGCCACATCGGGACGTGGAGAGCCATCGTCACGAAAACGGTCAACCACAGCATCTTTTATCTTAAGCGCGCCAAACTGTGAGTTCTTAATAAAGCCACCCACACCATGAAAATCTATGCTAAAGCTGCTCTTATTGGAGAAATGGGTCTGCCAATCGATGCAGTAGGCCGCATTATAGAGCTGCTCGGGATTCTCACAGGGCCCCTTGTAGATCACCAGAATGATACGGCTGGCGAGTCGCGACCATAGGGTTATACAGTAAGCCAGATTAAGGGGAGCAGAGAAATAGACGCCGGCAACGCTTTCCTTTATCTCGGCGGCGCCAAGCTCTGCCAGTTCCAACGACAGGGCGTACTCATAGCCTCTTGGGGCTGCGGCAAAAAAATTCAACATGGATAGATAGACACACTTCAAAAATCAATCCGTCATTATACCTTGTCCTCAGATTAAATGATAAAAAGTTCTGCCAAATGAAGGTTTAAAATTTCCCGGCTTGATCGATAAGCCAACACATTGTCGGATTAATAAACGCTTGACGCGAAATTTGTAATCGTTACTTGCATTGGCTCCGCCATGTCGATATAGTTCGCCCCGCTTTGACGCACTAGGTACTACACAGCAATAAAGCTGAAAGCTGTTAGCACCACAGAAGTTAGAGTAAACATCCGGACGCGGGATGGAGCAGCTTGGTAGCTCGTCGGGCTCATAACCCGAAGGTCGTCGGTTCAAATCCGGCTCCCGCAACCAATTTCTTTCGTAGCAAGAATCAAAACAACTACAGCGTTTCTTACGGACGCGGGATGGAGCAGTTTGGTAGCTCGTCGGGCTCATAACCCGAAGGTCGTCGGTTCAAATCCGGCTCCCGCAACCAATTTCTTTGTAGCAAGAATCAAAACAACTACAGCGTTTCTTACGGACGCGGGATGGAGCAGTTTGGTAGCTCGTCGGGCTCATAACCCGAAGGTCGTCGGTTCAAATCCGGCTCCCGCAACCAATTTCTTTGTAGCAAGAATCAAAACAACTACAGCGTTTCTTACGGACGCGGGATGGAGCAGTTTGGTAGCTCGTCGGGCTCATAACCCGAAGGTCGTCGGTTCAAATCCGGCTCCCGCAACCAATTTCTTTGTAGCAAGAATCAAAACAACTACAGCGTTTCTTACGGACGCGGGATGGAGCAGTTTGGTAGCTCGTCGGGCTCATAACCCGAAGGTCGTCGGTTCAAATCCGGCTCCCGCAACCAATTTCTTATGTAAAAACTCTCCATTATCATTAGCTCCCTAACCAAGAGAAAAACGGCTCGTCGGGCTCAACTCTCTATACAAGCAGCGAAGGTCGTCGACGGTATGCCGCCCAATTCAAATCCGGCTCCCGCAACCAATTTCAGATTTAACCCCCTTTATATATACTCAAGCGTAGCTCGCCTGGCTCAACTCACGCTATTAGCTTCAAAGGTCGTCGACGGTATTCCGCCCAGTTCAAATCCGGCTCCCGCAACCAATTTCAGATTTCCCCCCTTTATACATACTCAATTGTACCTCGCCTGGCTCAACTCGTGATATGAGCTTCGAAGGTCGTCGACGGTATTCCGCCCAGTTCAAATCCGGCTCCCGCAACCAATTTCTTATACATTAATCCCCCTTCCATTAAACTCTGAAAGATAAGATAAAGCAGATTAGTCGCTCATCGGGCTCAACTCACTGTAATAAGCAGCGAAGGTCACCAGACCAAATCCTGCACCTGTAACCAATTTCAGATATATTTCCCTTTGCATAATACTTAAACGCCAAAAAGCTCGTAGGACTCCAATATCCATTAAAGCTATGAAGGTCGTCAACGGCATGCCGCCCAGTTCCAATCCAGCTCCGACAACCGATTATTGACATAAGAATCTCCCTCTCCCTTATCACTTTCATTTGGAAGAATAAGCAGCCAGGCTACTCCTCAGATTTAACTCTCTACACAATCGGCAATCAGCAATCAGCAATCAGTAATGACCTCTAGCCGACTTCACCAGGTTTTAAAGAAAACTTTATAGAAATCCAAGTCAATAAATTCGCTATAGTTGTAATTATTCCCATATTCACAAGCCTTAAGATGACTCTCTTTTGGACCTCTACCCAATGCTCCAATCTAAAGGCGTGATCAAAAAACAGACAGAAAAGCATTATTGCTTAACAAGTATTTGTTTTCTCCATAGTGTTGCGCAGATGAATAAAAACCAAGAATGCCTATTTGATGAGCACATAACAGCTTAATCAAAGACGGGGAAAATAAAGAAAAAGAGATGAGAAAACATCATAGATCGAAGAAATGATTTAGATTCGGTCATCGCAATAAAATAAATAGATCAAACAGCGGGCATAAAAATGGGGAGCAGTCGCTCCCCATTCAAGTAATCTATTCTCGCTTTTAGCGTTATTAAGCCGCGGCTATCTGACGATTGGCCTTTAGCGGATGCAATCTATCGTTCATCACCTTAATGCAATCGAATTGGCGCATCGCCTTACTGTCGCTCAAATGCAATTCAGGCGATAACAACATAACCAGGGATGCCTGAATGTTAGACTCGACCACTAGTACTTGCACCACGTCGCCTTGGCATTTCAACTGAAACACCTTGCCCAGCTCACTGTATACACAGACTGCAGATGTCTCAAAAAACCACGACTTAGGCATCTGAGGTTTTAATAGAAAATGGGCCGCCGTAGCATTAAGCGCCAGCTGTACCTTCACCGCGTCGGCTATATTTAATGACTTACCAATACGCTCAATAAACTCTATATAGAATTTGGCGTGCTCGACATTAAATTCCGTGGTGGCCAAGGCGTCAGGAATAAGTGCTTTCGTTTTATAGGGAGTCAGAAATTCCATATCCGAACCTAACGAAACGCTTAAAACCCCATACGAATCGTTATATATCCATTGCCAATCCCTTTGTGGCATTAATAACATAACGTGTACCTATATACTTTAATACAGCTCGATAATAGATGATATTTCATCCAATATCAAAAAAAATATTATAAATATGATATAGATTACAACACGTTATCGCGATCAAACGCGATCTAAATAAGATCGCGCGATCGTTTCAAGATCTAAAATAAGATCTTATTTACTTTTTACGCGATAAGCATCGACGATCTCTTTAATTAATTCTGGTCCGCGATAAATAAAACCAGAATAAATTTGTACCATGGTTGCACCCGCATCAAGTTTATCTAACGCGTCGGCAGCACTGCTAATACCGCCAACCCCTATGATGGGCACCTGACCTTTCAGGCAATCAGCCAACTGCTTAATTACTTTTGTTGATAATGAATTCAAAGGCTTACCGCTTAGTCCACCGGCTTCGTTAGAATTCACCAAGCCGCTCACCCCATCGCGCGTAAGCGTGGTGTTGGTGGCGATAGCACCATCGAACTCGTTGCGAATGAGCGATTCGGCAATCTTCTCAATCTCGTCAGGCTCAAGATCCGGCGCAATTTTCAGCGCGATCGGCACATACTTTCCATGACGCTCAGCAAGATCTTTCTGCTTAGCTTTTAGTGATCCCAATAGATCATCAAGCAGATCACCATACTGCAAACTGCGCAGGCCTGGTGTGTTTGGCGATGAGATATTGACCGCAATATAGGCTGCATAGGGGTAAACCTTCTCCATACAGATAAGGTAATCCTCTTTGCCCTGCTCTACCGGCGTATCCTTGTTCTTACCGATATTCACCCCAACCATGGCGCCAGACTTGGCTGCCTTAAGGTTAGCGACCAGATTATCGACCCCCTTATTGTTAAAGCCCATGCGATTGATAATCGCCTTGGCCGGCTTTAAACGAAACAGGCGCGGCTGATCATTACCAGGCTGTGGACGCGGAGTCACCGTGCCCACTTCCACATGGCCAAATCCCATGGCGTGGAACGCATCGATACATTCACCATCCTTGTCCATACCGGCAGCCAAGCCGACAAGATTTGGAAAGGTCAATCCCATAAACTCGACAGGGGCCGCTTGCAGCTTCTGTGCATAAAAGCAGTTTAATGGCGAATTCGCAGTTGATTTCAGACTGCCTATAGCAAGGTTATGGGCCTTCTCTGGATCCATCTGAAACATCACTTTCTGTGCGATTTTGTAAAACATGCATTCTCCTAGACCGAAAAAAGCCCCGGCGATTGCCAGGGCTCATGACTAATTTTTATTTTTTACGATTGACCTTCGCAATGAAGGATCAACAGATTCAGCTCACGTAGGGCGACTGAGAACTTCGCAAACTCATGGGTCTGCGAGGTCTTAAAGTCTGCAAGCATGTGGAACCATCTCTCCAATAAGCCCTGATTGGATTCGACCCACTGATCGATAATGGCGTCAGCGTCGCAAACCGATGGGCAAGTACGTAACACCGCTGAACTCAGTGAACGTTGTTGCCAATCGAGTTCTTCCCTAAATGCCGCTCTCGCAAGCGCCTGCCAGTGGTTAGCCACAGGCTGGGCACTTATCTGCTCGAGGAACCAGTGCAAGTCGATACGAGCACCTAACTTGTAGTAGGTCTCGGCAACCAAGGCTACAGGCTTGTCTTCCAGCTCGGCAATTTGTGAGATGTCCAGTGCAGAGAAGAGCGTGCTCATGTTGACGACGTCGGTCGCCACCTGCTCTGGAACTCCTTCTTTCACCAGCGCTGCAATCTCGGCGCGGATGCCGTTAACTTCATCTTCCACCAGATACTGATGAACGTTCTGACGAAGTTCCTGGAACACTGGGCTAAAGAAGGCCACAACCTGCTCGATGCTTTGGTTACGGTTACGATGACGTAAGAACCAACGACACGCGCGGCGTAGATTACGACGCAACTGATGCAGCATCTCACCCTGAACCACAGCAGGTACCACACCGTTTAGCGCCGTGATCGATTTAGTTAATTCAGCTAAACCAAATACTTCACGAGCCATAGTGTAGCAGATTGCGGCTTCGGCGACTGAGGCACCTGTCTCATCTTGCATACGCTGAACGAAATTTAAGCCCATATCGTTAACCAACTCGTTGGCCAAAGAGGTGGCAATGATTTCGGCGCGCAGCGGATGGGTAACCATACGCTCGCTGTACTTCTCCTGTAGCTGTCGAGGGAAGTATTCGATAAGCAGCTGACTCAAGAATGAATCGTCAGTAATTTCCGGCGTGAGCAGTTGCTCTTTCAATACCATCTTGGCGTAAGCCACCAGTACAGAAAGCTCTGGGCGAGTCAGTGACTTACCGTTCGCCAAACGCTCTGCTAACTCATCATCGGTCGGCAGGAACTCGAGCGCTCTGTCTAGCTTGTCTTCCTTCTCCAGATAATGGATGAAGCGGATCTGCTCTTTCAACTGCTCGGCGCCGCGCACCTGAGTCACAGAGATGGTACGCGTCTGATCCTTACAGTCTTGCAGTACGATGCGGCTAACTTCGTCTGTCATCTCAACAAGCAGACGGTTACGCTGTTTCACCGTCATCTCACCTTCGGCCACCATGGCGTTCAGCAAGATCTTGATGTTAACTTCGTTATCCGAACAATCCACACCACCCACGTTATCCACGAAGTCGGTGTTCATGCGGCCACCGTTGGCGGCGTATTCGATACGACCCAGCTGGGTACAACCTAAATTACCACCCTCGCCTATGATACGGGCCTGAACCTCGTTACCGTTGACGCGCAGTGCGTCGTTGGCGCGGTCGCCCACCTCGGCGTGCGTCTCGCTGGTCGCCTTGATGTAGGTACCGATACCACCGTTCCAGATCAGATCCACCTTCATCTTCAGCAGCTCTTTAAGCAGCTCGTTTGGTGTCATAGATGCCTTCTTGGTATCCAGCATCTTCTTCATTTCTGGCGTCAGGGTGATCGACTTGGCCGAGCGCAGGAATATGCCACCGCCCTTAGAGATCAAATCTTTATTGTAATCTTCCCAGCTTGAACGTGGCATCTCGAACAGACGTGCACGCTCTTTATAACTGCTGGCCGCATCCGGATTCGGGTCGATGAAGATATGCATGTGGTTAAATGCCGTCACCAGACGAGTGTGCTCAGAGAGCAGCATACCGTTACCGAATACGTCACCGGCCATATCACCAATAGCCAAACAGGTGAAATCTGTGGTCTGGCAATCGATGCCGATCTCACGGAAGTGACGCTTAACCGATTCCCACGCGCCGCGCGCCGTGATACCCATCTTCTTATGGTCGTAACCGTTGCTACCACCCGATGCGAAGGCGTCGCCTAGCCAGAAGCCATACTCTTCAGAGATAGCGTTAGCGATATCTGAGAAAGTCGCGGTACCTTTGTCGGCCGCCACAACCAGATATGGATCGTCTTCATCGTGACGAACCACGTTTGCCGGCGGAACGATTTCGCCTTCGACGATGTTGTCAGAGATATCCAGCAGACCGCGGATAAACAGGCGGTAACACTCTTGGCCTTCGGTGAAGAAGGCATCGCGGCCACCTTCGGTCGGCAGTTGCTTACAGACGAAGCCCCCCTTGGCGCCCACAGGTACGATAACTGTGTTCTTCACCTGCTGTGCTTTCACCAGACCCAGTACCTCGGTACGGAAGTCTTCACGACGGTCAGACCAGCGCAGACCACCGCGGGCAACCTTGCCACCACGCAGGTGAACACCCTCTACCCTTGGTGAGTAGACGAAGATCTCAAACTTAGGCAGCGGACGTGGCATCTCAGGGATCTCTTCTGGCGAGAACTTGAATGACACATATGGCTTGTTGCTACCGTCTGGCAGCACCTGATAGAAGTTGGTACGCAGCGTGGCGTTGATCAGATCCAGGTAACGGCGAATGATACGGTCGTCATCCAGGCTAGACACATCTTCCAGACGCATATCGATCTGTTCAACAAACTTAGCCAGAGTACGAGTCTTCAGCTTAGGGTTAAACTTACGGATAAACATCTTCACCAGCAGATCGGCTATCTGTGGATAGCTGCTAAAGGTCTCTTCGATGTAGGCCTGACTGAAGGTGGCATCGATCTGACGCATATATTTAGCATAGGCACGTAGCACTGACACTTCGCGGCCAGACAGACCCGTCGCCAATACCAGACGGTTAAAGCCATCATCTTCCAGCTCTTTACGCCATACCTGTGACAAAGCTGTCTGGAATCTATCTTGGCTGTCGGCCAGGTTATCAACCGCCGCGCCTTGTACCGTCATCAAGAAGTCAAGGATCCAGAAGGTAGAACCATCGGCGGTCATCACTTCATATGGACGCTCGTTGATCACACGCAGGCCGAAGTTTTCCAGCATAGGCAATACATCTGACAGATGGATTGGCTCATCTTTATGGAAGAGTTTCAGGCGCACCTTGTTGTCTTTAAGCGCAGTTTCCTGTGGCTGATAGAAGAGCATGCCAAGCTTGTGATCGTCGTCCAGCGCTTCTAAGTGCTCGATATCCACCACGGCAGAGCTAGGCAACACATCTTCTTTGTAGCTACGTGGGAACGCGTTCACATAACGTTTGACCAAACGGTTGCCAGACTCTTCGCCTTGGGCAGTGATCAGCGCTGTGTTTAACTTGTCTTCCCATGAACGCGCAGCTTCAATTAGATTGTTTTCGATGGCAGCCACATCTACATCCGTAATATTATTATCGACTTTGACTATATAGTGAGTACGCGCGAGCGTAGACTCAGAGAAATAAGTTGTAAATTCAACATCTTCTTTAGTATTGAAGTGCTGCGCCAGAATACGTTGAGTATCTTCACGCAGCTTAGTGTTGTATCTGTCTTTAGAGACGTAAACCAGGCAAGAGAGGAAACGACCAAAGCCATCCTTGCGCACAAACAACTTGAGTTTGTCGCGATCTTGCATCTCGAGTACGCCGTGGGCCATGCTGGCCAGTTCAGATTCCCGTGCCTGAACGATCTCGTCACGCGGCAAGGTTTCCAGAATGTGCATCAGGGCCTTGTAGTCATGAGAATGTTGCGTCAGGCCAGAGTCGTCCAGTACGCGCTGGATCTTCTCTGCCAGTAGCGGGATCTCACGTGGACTACGGTTATACAGGTTTGAGGCGTACAGGCCGATGAATCTGTCTTCACCAATAACGTTACCCTGCTCGTCGAAACGTTTGATGCCGATATAGTCGACATAAGCTGGGCGGTGAACACGGCTCTTCTCTGTGCTCTTGGTCAGGATCAGCAGACTGCTGTCGAGTGCTTCTTTACGTGCGGTATCTGACAGGCTGGAAAGCATGAGTCCTTTTGAGGTCTTAGGCTTACCTGGTACGTTCATCAGACCCAGGCTGGTCTCGTTAACCGGCAGCAGCTCGAGATCGCCCTCGACCTTGTGCAGGTCGTAACGGCGATAACCCAGCAGGGTGAAATGATGGTTGTTCAAATAAGTCAGGAAGTTGATGGCCTCATCGAGCTCACGCTTCTCACCGGGGAACGGACGACTAGGCAGCTCGGCGATGGTCTCGCTCAGCTTGTTCGACATCGCCTGCCAGTCGTTGACCGATGCAGCCACGTCACCCAATACAGATTGAATCTCTTTTTCCAGGCTCTTGATATCGGCGTCGCTGCTCAGTCTGTCGACTTCGATCAGGAATACGGCAACCTTGTCGTTGCTCTCGTCCTTGTCGTCATTGTAGCTAACACCGGTGATCACGCCCTGGTCACGCTTCACGGTCAATGGCGTGTGCAGCATCATATGAGTGGTGATGCCCATGCGGTTAAGCGCCATGCCTACAGAGTCAACAAGGAAAGGCATATCCGGTTGAATCACCTCGATAATTGAGTGGGATGATTTCCAACCATGCTTAGATTGACTCGGGTTAAACACGCGAATATGGGTCTCGCCAACTGGCGTCTTGTTCGCGGCATTCCAAAGGCTGAGGACGGCGCCGTAAAGATCACTGTCATTGCGGTGTTGCAAGTCATCTTTCGACATGTGGGCATAAATACAAGTTGCGAACTGTTCAACTTGTTTGGCTTGTGTATTGGGAACTTTCGAATGAATTAGGCTGACTACGTTCTCGAGTAGTACTGAAGGCATTGCATCTTTCAAGGCCATGTTGCTGTTTCCTTTAGGGTCTATGGCAGCGTTTTTGTAATTTTATGGATGCTTGAGCATATGACAGGCCAAATCTAATTATGTGACCTAAGTCATAGCGCGAAGTTTATTACTAAATGTGCCAATTTTCGAGAACTATTTTAGTGGTAGATCCTCATCCCCCGGGGTTTTGCGGCCCTATTGATGTGCATGATGAAAAAACAATCGTAAAGTGAGCGTAACTATGCAAAAAAAGAGAGAGCTAATGCTCTCTCTTTCAGCTCACTATCGCGGCTTACGCCAGAAAACCGCGCCTATCGCAGGCAAAATAATTATTGCCCCCAACATATTCACTAAAAACATGAAAGTTAACAGGATCCCCATGTCCATTTGGAACTTAAGTGCCGAGAAGAACCAGGTGCTCACGCCAATCGCCAGTGTCAGACCGGTGAAGATCACCGCGCTGCCCCGCTCAATAAGCGCCTGATGATAAGCAGTCTGCACTGGCATGCCATCTCTGAGTTTGACCGCCATGGTCGACAAGATGTAGATACCATAATCCACACCTATCCCCACACCTAGGGCGATCACCGGCAGTGTACTCACCGCCAGACCGATATCGAGCTGAGTCATCAGCGCCTGCGCCAGGGTCGATACCACGTAGAGCGGTAGGATCACCGCCACCGTCGCACGAATCGATCTAAAGCTTATCAGACAGAGCACAAACACAGCGCCATAAACATAGAGCATCATAGGCAGTTGCGCCTCGGCCACCGCCTCGTTGGTCGCCGCCATCACACCAACCGGACCTGAAGCCAGCTTAAATTTAAGCTTATCGCTGTCCATCTTGGCCGACAGTATCTTGACTTTGTCGATCACCTGCTCGATGGTCTCCGCCTTATGATCTTTAAGGAACAGATACACAGGCATCACAGAGCAGTTGCCATCCAGTAGGCCCGAGGTGGTCGGGATCTGCCCTACCGCCTGGACCAGACTCGCCGTGGTGCGAGGCAGCACCTGCCACTTAGGATTACCCTCGTTAAACCCAGCATTAACCCGCTTGGCGATAGAGGCTAGACTCGCGGTCGACTCGACTCCAGGGGTATTGGCCACCAACCACTCAAACTCATCTATCTGGGTCAGCACATCATGATAGGTACAAGCCTCGGGAAACGCCTCAACGATCACCGTCATCACGTCTGTGGTGATGGAGAAGTGATCGGTAATATAGAAGGTGTCCTGATTGTAGCGGCTGTCAAAATGCAGCGCAGGCGCGCCGCCTTGCAGATCGCCGATCTTCATCTTACTCGCCTGCTGCAGGCCGACGCCATAGAGGGCGACGGTGGCCAGCAACACGATAACCGCATACTTAGGCGTCGCGAAATTAGAGAGCTTACGCCAGAGCGCATCCACCTTACCGTTTGACTTGGTCGGCAGCGCCTTGACCTCGGTAAAGGAGATCAGCAGCGGCAGCAGCACCAGGTTGGTCAGGATGATCACCGCCACACCCAGGGAGGCCGAGATAGCCAGCTCGCGAATGATACCGATATCGATGGCCAGCAGTGTCATGAAGCCCACGGTATCCGAGAGCAGCGCCACACCGCCTGGGATCAGCAGGCTACGAAATGCCAGCGCGGCAGCGGCCTTAGTGGTTTCCCCCTCACCCACACGGCGCCTGACGGCGTTGATCATCTGCACACCGTGACTCACCCCGATGGCAAATACCAGGAAGGGAATGAGAATCGACATAGGGTCCAGACCAAAGCCCACCACAGTAAGCAGACCCAGCTGCCAAACCACAGCCACCAGGCTACACACCAAAGGCAGCAGGGTCAGCTTGACCGAGTGGGAGAAGAGATACACCATCACGGCAGTTACTAAGATGGCGATGGCGAAGAAGAGCACCACGCCCTTGGCACCCTCGGCAACATCGCCGGCCATCTTGGCAAAACCTATGATATGGATCTTTATCTTGTCGTTTTCATACTGGCCGCGCAGCTCCTTCTCGAGCTGACTGGCAAAGGCCAGGGTATCGAGTGGCTCGCCGGTCTGAGGATCGAAGTCCATCAACTGCGCGGTCACCATGGCCGCCGAGTAATCTTCGGCGATGAGACGCCCGACGATACCCGCCTTCTCTATGTTGCTGCGCACTACTTCAAGCCCGGCAGGAGTAGTCGAGAAATCCGCCGGGATCACTGGGCCGCCGGCAAAACCATCTTCCACCACCTCAGTAAAGCGGGTCGAGGGCGAATAGAGCGACTTCACCTGGGCACGATCGACGCCAGGGATAAAGAACAACTGATCGTGTACCTGCTTTAGGGTATCGAAAAAGTTGGGGTTGAAGATGTTGCCACTGGTGTCTTCTACCGCCACCATGATGCTGTTGGCCCCACCAAACTGCTTCTGATGCTTCAGATAGGTCTGCATATAGCTATGGTTAAGCGGAATGTTCTTAACGAACGCCGCATCCATCTTCAGATGGCTGGCCTGGAAGCCAAGAAACAGAGTTGCCAGCAAGAAGGCGAATATCACATAGGCCCGTTGCCGAAACAGGAAGGATTCTAATCCATTAACTAATTTATCTAACATGCCTGGGCCTTATTATTTTTGTTGTAATGCAACTAAGCCTTTGGTACCGGCAATCCACAGTGTACCCGTCTTATCCTGACCGATAGCCACCAGGTTTTCCCCCTGACGCTGCGTCACCATAGTCACGCTATCATCGCTGGCCACGTCGATCACCACGCCGCCGTTGCCGACCAGCCTGATCTTGTCGTCACTTAGCACTAGTCCGCCATTGAGAGTCGATTTTGTGGTCAGCTCAATCTCTTGCCACAGCTCGAGATCCCCTTCACTCTTAAACAGGTGACCGCGAAGCCCGAGCACATAGATCCCCTGTTTAGCCACCAAGATGTTAAACAGCGAGCCCTCGTAAGGGAATTCGATGCGCTGCCAGGTGAGGCCCTTATCTTGTGACTGGGCCGCTAAACCGAGTTCGCCCACCATCAAGAGGCGATCATCGGCAAGGCGCACCACGCGATTAAAGTGAGGCAGTAAGGTGCTGCGCTCTTTCAAGTAAAGGCTTTCATCTTCCGCCTTTAACTCATCCAGATACGCTTGATCTTCTTCATACAAGAGCTCGGTGTGAAACTCTTTCTGCCACTGCTTACCGCCATCCTGAGTACGGTAGAAGAGGCCATAGGCGCCAATGGCGATGCCGTGGTCGGCATCGAAGAAAAGCACATCCAGGAAAGGCTTTTCAATTTCGGGAGAGCGCATCTGCTCTACCCAGTTGTGACCGCCGTCTTGGGTATGCAATATGGTGGCATCATGGCCCACCGCCCAGCCAAGCTGGGGCGTTAACAGAGTTACCTTGGTGAGCAAGGCACGACTCGGTGAACTCACCTGCTGCCAGCTATCGGTAAAACGAAATAGATGACCGCGATCGCCTACGGCAATCATGGTCTCGCCCTGCTTGGCGATATCCAATACCAGGGAGTGCGTCGCCAGCGGCTGAATATCGGAGCCTGTCACCTCGGTTGCCGCTTGGGCCCCGCCTAGGGTGACAAAACAGAGTGAAGATAAAGCGACAAGCCGAAGCATGCTAAACCACATACAAACTTCCTTTCGTGAAATGAGGGGCCAACAGGCCCCTCTACGCTAACTCTTTAAAGAATGAGTCCTTAATACACAAGTACCTAGGCTTAAATACTTAAATACTTAAATATAATAAGTGCCTAGGTATAAGCGCTTAACGAATACCAGCGCGTCTCAATGCCGCTGGGGTAAAGTTCGCTTCGCTCAACTTGGCATCGAAGTTATACATACGACCCTCGTTATCCAGACCCATCGCCAGGTAACGACGAGATTGTAGATCGTGGATCACTTCGAGTGTGGTCCAGTGAGTCGGCACTTCGTAGTAGTTGATGGCGTGTGCCACGGCGACGCGATAAAGCTCATCGCGGTTGTCGTACATATCCGCCATAGACACTTGCCAAGAATCCTCATCCAGGTAGAAGACGCGAGTCTTGTAAATATGACGCATCCCTTCCTTCAGCTGAGCCTTGACCACCCACACGCGGTGTTTCTCCCAACGCACATAATCTGGGTTGATGTGGCCAGGTTTCAGGATCTGCTCATACTTGAGCTTATCTGAGTGCAGCTTGTAGTCGTTGTAAGGAATGTAGATCTCTTTCTTGCCTAACAGTTCCCAGTTATAACGCACTGGCGAGCCGTTAAACATATCGAAATCGTCTGTTGTGCGCAGACCATCAGACACAGTACCCGGTGTATCGAAGGCGACGTTTGGCGCCTTGCGTACGCGGCGCTGCCCTGTGTTATAGGTCCAGGCCTGACGCGGGAGCGCCTCCTGGTCCATGGTCTCCTTCACCAACAGTGCGGTACCCGCCAGACGCGCCGGCTGTGTCACCACCTGCTTAAAGTAGAACAGGGTGTTCGACTCCTTTAGCTTATCCAGAGTCATCTCGGGGCGAGAGTACTCGAAGCGGATCTCTTCGGCGGTTTCCACCAAGGTATAGCTACCAGATGCGGTTGGTGCCGCCTGGCTACGGGCGGTTTCCACATCTACGCCACGAAAACGCAGCACGTGGTTCCAGATAGCCTCGAGACCGTTCTGTGGGATCGGGAAAGGCACGCCAATTGAGGCGCCAGAGATACCGTTACCGTCGGCCACTAGCTCGGCTCGGCTAGCGTTTGCCTTAGTGGCGTCGTAGACAAACTGCGGCACAGAGGCGGTGCGGCGTGTCTGATAAACATTCATCTTGAAGGTATCGGGATAGAGATCGAACAGCTTGAGCTGGCCTTCGGTCAGATTATCCTTGTACTGCGCCTTGTTGGCATTAGTGATGGTAAATTCAATCTTATCGCCCGGGAAAGGATCTGGATGATGCATCCCCTTCTCGTAACCCGCAACAGGTTTGGTAATGCCGCCATCCCAGGCAGGAATAGAGCCATCTGCGTTACCCGCCTTTTCACCGCCGAGCGGCGTAAGTTCGGTGCCAAGCTTGGCCGCCTCGGCCTCTGATACTTTTGCAAAGGCTGTTGGCGCGGTCAATGCGACGATCACAGCTGCCGACAATAGTGTTAGTTTTTTCATTCTTATTGTCCTTGTGAATTAGATTGAATACTTGATGTTGAACGACACGTAATCACGATCTGACATCAGATTCGTGGTGCCAACACCACCGAAGAAGGAGTTGTAGGAGAAATCTGCGCCCCAACGACTCTGATAATCGAAATTCACGCCGATAGCGACGGACTTCTTACCTTCGGTGAACAGGAACATAGGATCGGGTGTGATCCCGTCAACATCATGCGAGAAGATGATGCGCGGCGCCATGTTGACCCCGGCAAACAGGTTGTTGTATTCGGCCTTGGCCACTAGACGATAACCCCAGGCAAAATCTGTTGGGAACGGGTTAGTCTCAGGACCATTGTGTACTGCCTCTATGATGCCAGGCATATTTGGGTTGCCGCCAGAGCGCGCAGTGCCAGGGCCATTGAGACGAAGCTCATCGAAGCCTGGCATATCGTGGATCCACACACCACCAACCTCGGCGAGCATGACTAGGTTATCGGTACCCAGGGTTGGACCAAATAGATGGGTGAAGGTCACCTGTGCCTGAGTGGTATCACGACGGATATAACCTTCGGCGGCTTCACCAGAACCAATTCCTTTCACCTGAGAGATGCCATCAAATTCTGGACGTAATCCTGCATTGGCCAGCTGCTGTGGCATGGCGGCAAACAGGAGTTCAACGTCATCTATCTGTAGCGGCTCATCTTGACGGTGAGCTATCTCACCGGCCACAGAAGTGTCGCCAATCAGGGTGTTGAAGCTAAAGCCATAGAGCTTGATATCTTCTGGGTATTCGATCTGTGCCTTAGAGAAGGTCTCTAGACCCAGCAGTGTCTGACGATCGACCGTACCACCAGTTGCCCCAAGGGCTGCCAGGGTAGCTAAGTCTTTACCAATCGCTTCCTGGGTAAAGTTAGCCGCGGTGCCGCTGATCAGCGGACGACGGCTATGATAGTTCATATAGTAGAAACCAAACTCGGTTTCCCCTAGCTCTGGCGCATAGTAACCTAGCTTGATACCGTATTGGCCCGAGTCGCTGGCGCTCGCCTGATCTTGCATCAGGGTCACCTTAGTCGGATAAGCCAGTGCCAATGAACCCAGTGTCGCCGCATCATATTGACCCGATGCCACCATAGCCGCCAGCTTCTGATACTCGCCAATCAAGAAGTCGAGATTGATATCTGGGTTAGCGTTGAAGCCCAGCTGCGCATTTTGCGAATAGCCGCCATAGCCGGCGAAATCATTGGTTGAGAAGTAAGAGCCCGGAGTCGGCACCCAAACTGGTTCCCAATCATATTGATAGAAGGCTTCAACCGAGAGCGATTCCGTCACACCCAGTGACGCCCAGATCATCCCCTGAGGTCTGAAGGCTTCTTTAAGCTCGGCGCCCGGCGCATTGAGAATGTTAAGATCCACCGGGTTGATGACACCAATACCGTGCGGAATCAGGGTGCTTTCACCCCAAGAGACCACCTGATTACCGATACGAACGCTAAGTGGGTTGGCACCATCGTTAAAGTCGAAATCACCATAGATGAAAGCATCCAACAGGCGCACATCTTTACACTGTACCTTAGAGGCCTCGGAGTCAGCACAAGGGTCATACTCTTTGCCAGTTATCGGATCGCTATATCCATAGCTGCCGTTATTCGCCTTCTGGTCGTAGAAATACATGCCACGGGCAAACAGGCCGAAATTCTTATACTTGAGTGATAGTTCATGCAATCCCTTGAACACCATAGAGGTTACGTCACCCTGAGAGTAGAGCATGTTACTCAAGTCACCATTACTCGAGTAGGAACCCGGCTGAGCCCAAATCTCGGCCGAAGTATATTTGGTGTTACCGAATGCGGTATAGTTTGACCAGTCAAAGCGCGGGTGATTCACCTTACCGATCTGATTATCCCAGTCCCGCTCCTCAACACGCCAGCTTGCACCGGCACTGAATGTTGAATCGAACGAACCTTGAACTTCTCCCCAATCGAACGACACGGCTTGCACGCCCGTAGTCGCTCCAATACTCAACGCTGCGACGATCCCCAAAGCTAGCGCTGACTTGTTAAAGCCATTTTTAACGTTTTTCATTTTAGCTCTTCTCCGTAACCTGCTGGATTCTTTGTTATAGGAATGGTGGCCAACATCTTGTTAGCGTACAGGTAACACCATTGTTACAGCATTTAGGGGTGATGAGCAAGGCGAAAAAACAGAAAATTACCTTGAGATTTGTACACTTAAGCTAAAGGGCTTACATAAATTCAAACACACGATTTAAATCTATTCTAACAAGTCGTACCAGATGAAAAACGCCCGTTGAAAAAGCAAGCATAAACAGGCAATTAAACTTGTGTCATCGAAAGCTAAGCCTTTGATGAATCGAAATCGCCCGTTTGAAGTATATACTCTAAAAATCTTAAAGTTGGGTCAGAGAAACCAGTTTACCTTCATCATCGAGTTGCAGACGAAAGTAACCCCTGATGCCTGAGGTTGTCAGAAAGGGTCTGAAGTGGCGGGCGTGGATCCAGAGGGTCTTACCTGAGCTGTCTTTCACCTCAATCTTATCGATACTGCCTTGATAATAATTAAGAAACTCTTGGTAACTCACCTGCATGGGAAAGGTAAATATCATCATAATTTGCTTTCTAAAATGGGGCGAGATGCCAAGCACCTCGCCCTACTCTCTTAGACTATCTGTTTAAGGTAACTCAGCCTAACAATTCGCTAACGGCTAAGCCAATAACTAAACCAGAAACCGGGCCAACACCTAAGCCAGGGCCTTAGAGACCTTCTCATAAAGGTCTTTCGACAGATCCGGCAAGGCCAATATCTCCTGCAGAGCACTACGCATCAATTGCTGGCGCTTTTCATCAAACTTCTTAAATTGGATCAGCGGCGTAATGATACGTGCAGCCACCTGTGGGTTTAAGGTATTGAGTTTAATGATAGCTTCAGTCAGAAAGCGATAACCACTACCGTCAATACGATGGAACACCTCTGGGTTTGCCGCCGCGAACGCGCCGATTAAGGAGCGTACCCTGTTAGGGTTGGCAAAGCTAAAGGCGCTATGCTGGGTTAGCTCTCGCAGTGCATCACAGCGATCTTCGCCCGGACAGCATGCCTCCAGCGTCAGCCATTTATCCATCACCAACGGCGTATCGGCCCACTTCTGTTGGAAGTCTTGCAGTAGACTGGCGCGCAGCTCAGACTGCTCAAGGTTAAGCGCAGCCAGAGCACCCAGGCTATCTGTCATGTTGCCAGCCTGTTCATATTGGCACTGGGCCAGGCCTTGATGAGCATCCGAAGTGTGCAGCAGTAAACCGAGGCAGGCATTTTTCAGGGCTCTCGCCCCGGCATCATCTAACAGACTCAGCTCACGATAACGCGCAAGTAGCTCATCTTCACAGCCAGCGGCGATCTCTTCGAGCATAAACTCGCGGGCCGCAGCCAGGGCGTCGAGATCGACACTAGTCACCTGCTCTACCAGGGTATTCAGGCTTGGGAACCTAAGAACCTCTGCAAGCAATGCCTGATCTAGCTGCTCATCGAGCAGTAAGCCTTTCACCCCATCGACCAAGCGCGGATCGACATACATCGCCTTCTGCGCCTTAAGGTGGGCCACATTTTGCCAAACCGCCTGACTAAAGAGTGCAGCCGAAGCCTCCCACTTGGCCACCTCGCTGCTGGCATAACGCATCAGGTGGATAAGTTGCTCTACGCTATAGTCGAAGTTAAGTCTCACCGGCGCCGAGAAATTTTGCAGCAGCGAAGGCACAGGCTGCTCGCTCATGCCGTTAAACACCAGCTCTTGCTCTGCCTCGGTGATGCTATAGACTTGGCTGAGTAGCGAGCGTCCGTCGCTGCCAAGCAGCTCTAGATCGAGTGGGATATGCAGCGGCAATTTCTCACTCTGCTCCGGCGTCGGCGGCGTATGCTGACGCAGGCTCAGACGATATTCTTGTTTTTCGGCGTCATAGCGCTCGGCGACCGAAAGCTCAGGGGTACCCGACTGGCTATACCAACGTCTGAACTGAGTCAGATCCACGCCGCTGGCATCTTCCATCGCCGCGACAAAATCATCACAGGTCACGGCCTGACCGTCATGACGCTCGAAATAACACTTCATCCCCGCCTGGAAACCCTGCTCACCGAGCAGGGTGTGCATCATGCGGATCACCTCTGCGCCCTTGTTGTAGACGGTTACGGTATAGAAGTTATTCATCTCGATCACAGACTCGGGACGAATGGCATGGGCCATTGGGCCACTGTCTTCGGCGAACTGCTGGTTCTTGATCACCTTGATGGCATGAATACGGTTGACCGCTCGCGAGCCCACATCTGAGCTGAATTCCTGATCGCGAAACACCGTCAGGCCCTCTTTCAGACTCAGCTGGAACCAGTCGCGGCAGGTGACGCGGTTACCCGTCCAGTTATGGAAATACTCATGGCCCACTACAGACTCGATGCCGTGATAATCTTCATCGGTTGCCGAGTCTTTGTCTGCCAACACATATTTAGTGTTGAACACGTTCAGGCCCTTGTTCTCCATGGCCCCCATGTTGAAGAAATCCACGGCGACTATCATGTAGATATCGAGATCATATTCGAGATCGAAGCGGCTCTCATCCCAGGCCATCGACTTCTTCAGCGATGCCATGGCGTGGTGTGCCTTGTGCAGGTTGCCCTTGTCAACGAAGACCTGCAGCGCAACCTCGCGGCCGCTTTTAGTGGTAAAGCTATCGTCCAGCAGGTCGAAATCACCCGCGACTAAGGCAAACAGGTACGCCGGTTTCGGGAAAGGGTCTTCCCAACAGACGAAGTGACGTCCGCCGTCAATATCGCCTGAATCGACACGGTTACCGTTGCTCAGAAGGTAAGGAAACGCCGCCTTGTCGGCTTCGATGCGCACCTTGTAAATCGCCAGCACATCGGGGCGATCGAGGAAATAGGTGATGCGTCTAAAACCTTCTGCCTCACACTGAGTGCAGTAGGCGCCATCTGACATGTATAGGCCTTCCAGCGCCAGGTTGGCCTCGGGATCCAGCTTGGTCACTATGGTGAGTTCAAAGTCCGCTAAGTCTGTTTCAATACACAGCTGCCCCTCGGTGACGCGATAATCATGACGCTTACCATCGACCAACAGCTGGCTAACGCTTAAGCCTTCACCGTCCAGCTCAAGGGTGTGTGCAGCATCGTTTAGACGCTTCACCTGGCTGACCGCAGTCACCTGAGTATTGGCACCATCGAGCACAAAGGAGAGGTCCACCTGAGTAATAGTGAAATCTGGTGCGCGATAGTCTTTTAAATATTTGGCCTTAACCTGTGCCATTAAGATTCCCTCATCTGAAAAGATTATAAAAAAACGCGCCAATAGCGCGTTTTTAAAAAATTTGGCTCAATATTATTTCGCCTGGTTTTTAGCCACTCTTTCCATATCCACTAGATCCAGTGTGATATAGACAGTCTCGTCGAGAAATGCATCCGGCGCCTTCACATCATCTTCGGCGTCATCCAAAGACTTAAGCGCTTCGAGCCCATCCACGGCGCGCCGCTCGTTGAGACGTGCAAGTTGCTTCTCATCGTTGGTTTCACGCTCGGCTATGCGCTCTTTCTCAACCAAAGAGACGCTGGTTTCTTTGTGGCTCTTCTTAAACTCGGCAATATCTTGATCGATATAACCAAATTCAACGTCTTTCTTGATACGTTGCTGGTGACGCGAGTCCAGATTGGTCACTAGCTCTGGAGTGATATCCCCAAGCGTACCGTACTGAGCCACGGGCACCTTATCCCAAGGCAGTGCGTTGGCTTCCTCGGCTTCGCCGTATTCGCCGGGCTCTAGTGCACTCGGGAATGGAATATCCGGCGTCACGCCCTTAAGCTGGGTGCTGCCACCGTTGATGCGGTAGAACTTGGCGATGGTGTACTGCACATGGCCGATAGGCTTATCGTACATATCATAGATACGGCCCAGGCTCTTATGCTGCTGCACTGTGCCCTTACCAAAGGTCGACTCACCTACGATAAGCGCGCGATCGTAGTCTTGCAGTGCGGCGGCGAAGATCTCAGATGCCGAGGCACTGTAACGATCCACCATCACGGTGAGCGGTCCAGAATAGGTCACACGGCCGTCGTTATCGCGGTTTTGCGACACCTTACCGTTAGCATCGCGGATCTGTACCACTGGGCCTTGCTCGATAAACAGGCCGGTAAGCAGTGTCGCTTCGGTTAATGCGCCGCCACCATTACCCCTAAGGTCGATAACCACACCTTCAACCTTGGCGTCTTTTAGCTTAACCAGCTCTTTGGTGACATCTTGAGACAGGTTCATGTAGAAACCAGGAATCTTAATCACCCCAACCTTACGGCCGGCGTAATCACCGGTTTCCGGCTCGATCACCTCAGAAGTCGCGGCGCGATCCTCCAGACGGATCTTGTCACGCACTATGGTCACATCGATTGGCTTGGCAGAAGAGCCGCCCTTCTTAGGCAGGATCTGCAGCACGACCTTACTGCCCTTAGGCCCCTTGATCAGCTCGACCACATCATCCAGTCGCCATCCGATCACATCGACGATCTCTTTACCTTCCTGACCGACGCCCACGATGCGATCTTCCGGCGCAAGCTTTTCGCTGTTGGCCGCAGGGCCGCCAGCAACCAGGCTCTTGATCACTGTGTAGTCATCATCCATCTGCAACACGGCACCTATGCCCTCCAGGCTCAAGTTCATCTCCATCTGGAAACGCTCGGCGTTGCGCGGTGACAGGTAGCTGGTGTGCGGCTCGACGCTGCGAGAGAAGGCATTCATCACACCTTGGAAGACATCTTCACTCTTGGTCTGACTCAAACGCTTAATGGCATTGTTGTAGCGCTTCTCGAGCACCTTAACAATTTCATCCCAGTTCTTGCCGGTCAGCTTAAGGTTAAGGGCATCGTACTTGACCCGTTGACGCCACAGCTCATTGAGTTCGGCCTCATCTTTTGGCCAGGCGGCATCTTCTCTGTCGTATTGATAGCTATCGCCGGGGACGTTAAAGTCCATCTCCTTGTCGAGCAAGGATAAGGCGTAGGCAAAACGGTCGTAGCGACGCTGCTGTATCAGATCAAACATCTTGTAGGCGGCAGTGAGATCGCCGCTTTTCAACATGTCGTCGAATTGAGTCGCATAAGGCTTGAAACTGTCGATATCACTCTGAAGCAAGACATTACGGCGATAATCAAGCTGCTTAAGATAGCGGTCGAACACCTGCTCAGAGAAGGCGTCGTCCAGATCGAATCTATGATAATGGGCGCGAGTGAACAGGCCCGTCACTCGCTTACTCGCTACTTTATGTTGCGGCTCTTGCGTTAGAGAGGGCAACTCGCTAGATGGAATACTGGGCGTCAGTGCCCATGCCGAGAATCCTACAAAGATGCTGGCAATGGATGCTGCCAGAGTGAGTTTTCGCATCAACAAGTTACTCCTTTTAAACGATGAACAGTTATAACAGGATATGCTCTACCGGGACTTTTACCGTTAATCCTGAATCTAACTGTACTTGAACATCTTCTTTCTTGATGTCCAGGACAACACCTGCAACAGGCGATTTACCTAGTTTGACACTCACACGTTGATTTGGTTTCAACTCAGTCAGTGTTGCCGGGGTTAAATCCTTTGCCTCAACCTGTGGCTTGGCCGCTTTTGGCGCTGGTTTGTTACTACGCTTAGGCAGTGGCTTCTTGAAGGCTTTCTTCTCTGGCTTAGGACCAGACTTATCTGTCTTCTCTGCTGCCGCTTTCGCCGCACGCTTTGCCTTAGCCTTCTCTTGGCTCTCCTTCAGTGTAGCCTGTGCATGGTCGATATGCTCTTGCTCCAGCTCGCCACACTCGTTGCCGTCGAGATCGACACGCTGTGCCCCAGCCTTAACCCCTTTCAGGTAACGCCAGCTACTGGTGTAACGGCGTAAGGCGATTCTTAATTGCGTTTTACTGACTTTAGAATCATCAGCTAACCTTTCAGCCAAGTCTTGAAACAATCCTATTTTTAGAGGCTTAGTTTCACCTTCAGCGATAAAGCATAAAGGAAATGTTTCATATAAATACGCAAGAATTGCGTTGGTGTCGGTCAACTTTTCTGTTGATTCCATCATTACTTCCACAGTTTAAAAGGGACTACCACCTCGCCGGGTTAACGTCGGCACTGGCGTGTCGTTCATATTGGTTAGACATCGGGTCGCTTATTTGCCTCAGGGCGGCGACCACACAATCCAACATACCTTATCAATTACAGTCAATAAACGCCATGTATTCATTTCAACTAATGAAAAATGTCACGGCGTGTTTTTGAATTCATCAAGCGGCCTATTATAAGGGCGCGCCAGACGAAAGCGACCATCAATTGTGCAAAATTGGTTGTAGTTTAAGCAAATAAAGCCTTTTCCAGACTTTTTACGCAGGACTCTAGCCCCAATTGATCCGCCTCGTCGAAACGAGAGAATGAAGGGCTATCGATATCGAGCACGCCGATCACCTGACCGTCGCGGCGCAGCGGGATGACAATTTCCGAGTTACTGGCGGCATCACAGGCGATGTGGCCGTCGAAGGCATGGACATCTGCGATGCGTTGGGTGATGTTACTCTGGGCCGCGGTGCCGCAAACCCCTTTACCCATAGGAATACGGGTACAGGCCACTTTCCCCTGGAAGGGGCCCAGAACCAGTTGTTCACCTTGCAGCATATAGAAGCCGACCCAGTTAATATCATCCAGATGCTCGTTAAGCAGCGCCGAGAAGTTCGCCATCGCGGTAACGAGATTGTCTTCGCCGCTAAACAGGGCTTCAACTTGACGGGTAAGCGTCGTATAACAAGGTGTACTCATACAAATTTCCTAACAATTTATGTTTTCGTTTCAGCTTTTGATTCTGCTTTTTTCGCAGGTTTCTTAGCCGGTGCAGCCTTTGTCACTGCGCCACCTTTTAAGAGTCCCATGAGCTGATCTTTATGTTCTGCCATGTAGAAACAGAGTTGTTCCAATGCATTTTCATCTAAGCCTAAATCAACTTGCTCGATAAAAGGAAGAAGATTATCCGCGATATCGAGCATCTTATCGTAGGCATCCGCCTCCTTCTTAGATGTGAATGTCATCTTCTCCACCCCTTCTCTGACTACGACAAATTTCGTTATAACTGCCATATCCGCCCTCACACTGTTTTTATATACAGTTGTAGAATCTCATAAATACAACTTCTTATGCAAGTCTCAAACTTTATCTGTTAGAATCTGCTGCACTATTGGCTCCGGATTTGGGAGCCGCCTTATTAGGTATTTCAATAGATTGACTATAGTAATATCTTATAGGCAATAGATTACTGGTCTATATCAAGAAATTTGCACTCTTGCTATGACCTTAGATGACAGGAAGCGCCCCAGAACAGATATGAAAACAGAGGTGTTAGATAAGAGTATCGTTCTCTGCCGTGCTTGCGATCTGGTCGTGAGAAAACGCGCTTTGCCAACGGGTGTGCGGGCCCTCTGCCCTCGCTGCCACACTAACCTCTATGATACTCCTTACTGCTCCATCAACGGCATGTTGGCCCTGTGTATCACGGCGCTGGTGCTCTATTTTCCCGCTAACTTTTTCCCAGTGCTGGAGATGCACTTTCTGGGCAGTATTCGCACCACTACCATAGCCGGTGGTGCCATGGCCGTTGCCTCCCAAGGCTATTGGGTGGTAGGCATCGCCGTATTAGTTGCAGCGGTGATTGCCCCCGGCCTGCTTATTCTATCAATTCTGACCCAGGTACTTATTGTCAAATACCGACTCAAGGTGCCCTTCTTTCGCAACATCTATAAGAAGCTACTGAAACAGCACAGCTTATTGGCCCAGCTCTCCATGCTGGAGATCTATATGATCAGCATCTTCGTCTCGGTATTTCAGCTCTCCGATTACACCGACCTCTATTTCGGTATCGGCACCTTCTGTTTCACTATGCTGTTTATCATGGTGATCTTCATGCAGCGGGAATATGACATAGAACATATGTGGAGTGTGCTGGATGAGTAAGCTCAGCAGGCCTCCCCAGGGCGAATCATTGGGGCTAACCAACTGCCCCACCTGCAAGTTCCTCTGCCATCTGGAACAGGGTAACTGCCCGCGCTGCGGACAGGCGGTGCAGAGCCGGGATCGCACCAGCGTACAGAAAAGCTGGGCGCTGCTGATCACCGCCGCCATCTTGCTGTTTCCGGCCAACCTCTACCCCATCACCATCATGACCAGTCAGGGGCAGGTACGCCAGGACACCATCTTCAGCGGCATCAACCATTTGGTGCATCTAGACCTATTACCTATTGCCATTATTCTGTTTACCGCCAGTATCTTAGTACCCATGTTGAAGATTTTTGGTCTGGCGCTCTATCTTACAGCGATCAGCTATCGCCTGCCGATCTCAAAAAGGACACTCATGGCCGGCTTTCATATCATCGAATGGATAGGCCGCTGGTCCATGCTGGATCTGTTTGTGATCTCCATTACCGCGGCGCTCATTAACATGGGACAGATTTGGGATGCTAAACCGGCGCCGGCAGCCACCGCCTTTGCCTTGGTGATCCTGCTGACACAACTGGCCGCAAAAGTATTAGACACGCGTTTACTCTGGGACCGATTGGAATCGAAAGATGACACAAATTGAAACACCAAAAGTCGTTAAGAAAAAACTCTTCTCTCCCATCTGGCTACTTCCCCTGATCGCCTTGGCGCTGGGGGCCTGGCTGGGTATCAAGAGTATTCGCGAATCCGGCGTCGAGGTGCGCATTCATTTCCCCAGCGCCACGGGAATAGATGTGGGTAAGACACTGGTCAGGTATCAGGGCCTCACCGTGGGTAAGGTTGTTGATATCAGTATTGACGACCAGCTACAGGGCGTTTACGTAGATCTGCTGATGGATTACCGCTCGACACCTTTCCTGCGCGATGAGACCAAGTTTTGGTTGGTGACCCCAAAGGCCTCGATCACCGGCGTCGAGGGGCTAGATGCCCTCTTCTCGGGCAATTATATCGCCATTCAACCTGGCGAAGGGGATTACAAAAACGAATTTACCGCCGAAGATCAGGCCCCGCCTGTGGCGCCGGGCTCAGACGGCTTGATGATAGAACTCACCAGCGCATCGCTCGGCTCCTTAGATGTCGGCTCCCAGGTGTTTTACCGTCAGATCCCTGTTGGCAAAATAGTCAGCTACCGCCTGGTGAACGACGACAGCATCCTCTTCAATGCCTATATAGAGAAAAAATATGCCCATCTGGTGAAGCAAGACTCACGCTTCTGGAACGTCTCGGGCCTAGCGCTGGACGCCTCGCTTTCAGGCATCAAGGTCAAGACAGAGAGCCTGTCGGCCATACTCGCCGGCGGCGTCAGCTTCTCATCCCAGGGCAGCAGCGAACAGGCTAGCGTCAATCAGACTTTCACCATCTTCGAAGATAAGGAACATGCCCTCGGTGGCATCACCTTTAGCCTCACGGCCGACGATGCCGATAGCCTGAGCACGGGCGCCGACATCGTCTATCGCGGCATCAGTATCGGCCAGATCACCCAGACTCATCTAACCGAGTCGGGTGTGCGCTTCGATGCCAGCATCGCCACCCAATATGCCGATCTGTTAGGCACAGACAGCCAATTCTGGCTCGAAGGCGCGGATCTTTCCCTCAGCGGCATCAAGCATGCCAGCCGTTTGGTGACCGGCAATGTGGTGGCCTTCCTACCGGGCAGCGGCGAACACCAGACCAGCTATCCACTGCTGGCCAAGGCACCGCAACACTCGCAATCGCCACTCATGCTCAGCCTAAACGCCGAGGAGAACCCGGGGATCAGCGCCGGCGCCGAGGTGCGCTATAAACAGCTGCCCATAGGTCAGGTAGATAGTGTCGAGTTCAAACCTGACTATTCGGGTCTCGCCTACCGCATCCAGATCTGGCCCGAGTTTGCCAAGCTTATCCATCAGGGGAGCTACTTCGTTGCCGAATCGGCCCTGGCCATCGATGCCTCACTGGACGGCGTGAGCGTAAACACAAGGGATCTGACCACACTTACCAAGGGCGCCATCAGCCTGGTACAGGGCCGCAGCAAGAAGACCGCTAACCCTAGCCAATCGCTACCGCTATTTGCCAACGCTAAGCAGGCCGAGAGCTATCTCGCCAAGCAGAATCGTCTCAAGATAGTGCTGAGTAGCCCAGATGGTGCAGGTCTCGCCGCCCACTCCCCCATCTACTACAAGAAGATGCTGATCGGTGAGGTGCAGGGAGTCAACTGGCGCGCCAGCAGCGAAGACTTTGCCATCGAGCTGGGTATCGACAAGCAGTTCGCCTCTCTGGTTAAGCCAAGCACCATCTTCTGGCGTAACAGCGCGCTAAGCGTCGATGCCAGCCTCAATGGCGTTAAGGTTGACGTGGCGCCGCTGGAAGGCGCATTAAAGGGTAGCGTCTCCCTTGGGCTGCTGGAACAAGATGATATCGGCAATCAGAGCCACCTCTATGGCTCAGAGACCTTGGCCCGCGCCAAGGCAACCCCCATTAGCATAGAGTTCGATGCAAGTACCCGCCTGAGCAGTCACGCACCTATCCGCTATCAGGGCCATCAGATAGGTGAAGTCGAGCGGGTCAAGCTGTCACAGGACTTACACAGCGTCAGCGTGGATGCCTACCTCTATGGCGACTACGCCGCGCCTTTCCTGGCAGACGATGCCCAGTATTTTATCGTCGATGCCAACATCTCGCTTTCCGGTGTCACCGCCGCCGAAACTCTGATCACTGGCCCCTATGTGTCTGTGCTACCAGGCCAGAGTGGCAATCAAGTGCATGACTTTATGGGCAGCGTCGAATCGCCCACCCTGCTCAGTCAAGATGCCCTCACCTTCACCCTGATGGATGACAATTTGGGCTCGGTCAAGATAGGCACACCTATCATCTTCCGCGGCATTAAGATTGGCGAAGTCAAACAGGTGCAACTCTCGGCTACGGGCACTCAGGTAGAGATGACGGCGCAGATTGCCAAGGGCTATAGCCACCTGGTCAACCAAAGCAGTCAGTTCTGGGATCTCTCCGGCATCAAGGTAGATCTCGGCCTCTTCTCCGGCGCGCAGATAGAAACCGGCTCCCTTGAGACCATTATCGCCGGCGGTATAGGCGTAGCGACCCAATCCCCCACCACAGCCAATAACCGTATCGGCCAGCATCAGGTCTTTAGCCTGCAGAGCAAACTGGATCCCACTTGGCTAAAATGGGCGCCAAATCAACAAAGTCCTAACTAGGCCTCTCTATTATTGAGAGACAAGGCGTCACTTTGGTGGCTATGCTATTAGTAGCCACCAGATTTGCGAGCCGCCGTCCAGACCAGCTTACCCAGGAGTCGATATGAGCAAAGATTTGCTGCGCGAAGCCGCAATCAATCTCAAGAGAGCCGTCCCCTTGATGTTAAAGCATCAGATCCCGACGACCCCCACCAACTATGCACTCTGGTACGCCTACGTAGGTCAGCAAAATCCAGAACTCATCACTAAGATGGACAGGATTGTCAATGAGTACAACACCTGTCCGCCGGTCACAGCCGAGCTACTCTATCGCGAACATATTGCCGATCCCAGCGAGGTCAACGTACTCAACATGCGCCAAAACCTGGAGGCCATGACCATAGAGCTGTCGCAATCGATCAAGGATACCAACCAGGACGCCACCGTCTTTCAGCAGCGGGTGGACAGTAACTTCAATCGCCTCAATCGCATCGAGGAGGAGGGTCTGAGCCTGGAGAAGGTGTTGGGGCTGGTGCGGGATCTGGTGAAGGAGTCAGACGATATTCGTCAGAGTACCGAATATTTTACCGGTCGTCTCGACAAGGCTCAGGAAGAGATCGCCGCGCTTAGAGAAGCGCTGAAACGCTCAGAGCAAGACGTCTATCATGACGCGCTCACAGGTGCCCTCAACCGCCGCGCCTTCGACCAAGATCTCAAGGGCCTGCTGGCTCAGTCCCCCGAAGGCACCTGCCTCATCTTGGCCGATGTGGATCACTTCAAGAGTTTTAACGACACCTATGGCCACCATCTAGGCGACAATGTGTTAAAGGCGGTAGCTAAGCGCCTCAACGAGTCTTGCCGCGACGGGGTCAAGCTCTACCGCTATGGCGGCGAAGAGTTTGCCTTAATCGTGCCAAACAGCCATCAACGCAAGGCGCGCCATCTGGCCGACGCCATGCGTCGAACGCTTGAGAAGATCTCCCTCAAGGACAGACGCAAAGATCAGACAATCGATAAGGTCAGCGCCTCGTTTGGGGTGAGCGAATGGCAGGCGAAAGACACCTTCGAGTCGCTCATCGAGCGCACAGATAGCTTTCTCTATGACGCCAAACGCCTGGGGCGAAATCGGGTGATGCCGCTCTGATCCCTATTCGATGAGCACTGATCCCTAATCTGTGAGCGCTAAAGGCTAATCTGTGAACGCTAGTCGCTAGGATTGGAGTTGCCCCGATTGCTGACGTAACTGAGGGGACAGATATCGCTGGGGCGACTGAGGCACATTAGATAGCTCAGTTTCCTCCGAGATAGTCGGCGTATCCGGCGATGCGGGCAGACGCGTTGCCAGCGCCTGCTCTCCCGCCTTATCCCCTGTCTTCTCTCCCGCCTTTTCTCCCGCACCCTCACTACGCATGGGCTCGGCGATCACCACGAAGCGCTGACGACTCTGGCCGCCCAGGCTGTCGAAGGGATAACAGGTGACTAAGGTCAGACGCAGCGCATCTTCTTGGGCAAGCAGCGCGGTGTCTTGCTCATCCACCACCTTAGTCCCCAGCACCCGATAACTTATGGTCTCTGCCGAGGCATCCTGCAGGGCGATCACCTGACCCGGATAGATCCCCTCGAGTCTGGCGAAATGAGTGTCCCTGTGACCGGCGATAACCGTGTTGCCCCAATGATTGATTTGATTATCCGCCAGGATGGCGGCGGGTCCGAAGGCCAAATTGCGCCCGGAGGCGCCCGCCAGCACATAAAGCGGCGCGCCGCGACGCCGCCCCTGCTCGTCCTCAAAGTGCAGCTTGGCGATCGGGTAGGTATCGGCCCAGCTCCAGGGCTTATGGGCTTTACGATCCGCTAAGGTTCTGTCCCATGCCCGCTCAATCAGAAACTGGGCAAAATGTGCCTTGGCTTGCATATAGCCTCCTTTAAAGATCAGTGTCATCGCCGCCATCAAGGCGGTCAGAAGCAAAACATGCCTGAGTCCCAGGCGTCTGCGACGATTCATCATCAGGCCTCCAAACGTCTGCGCCAAAGCCCGCGTAGGCAGGGCAGATAACTCACCCAATAGGCGCCGATCAGCAGTAACATCATGGCGCCCAGTGCCAAGTAGAGACGACTCTCGGTGGCGGTCTGTGGCCACTGATTTTGCATCGGCATAGGGGCTGGTTTAAACAGCTCCATGGCATCCATAGCCTCGGGGCGTGATGGCGTCCTATCCACAGCCACCAGGCTGGTATAGGGGCTGACCAGGTGATAATCCATCGCCAACCGGGTCACGCTCTCTTTTATCGCCCCTTGATTCTTGGCGTTTTTACTCAGCTGCAGGCTGGCTATCTGGTTACGCGCCCAGATAAGATCTATTCCTCTGGGCTTATCGCCCCCCGTCAGGGCCAGGCGACGTTGCCAGTTCTTGCCATCGAGATCGCCCGAGATGATCAGGGCATCGCTGCGCGCTCGCTGCGCGGGCGTGAGTCGCAGTGCCACCATGATGGGCTCATGGGCATAGAGATCGCCTATCTGCACCGGCCAATAATCGGGAATCGAACCATCGTCCAGCGTCAGAGTCACATCGCTGATCTGCGGCGATTCAATCTTCTCCAGCAGCTCACCTATCTTGGCATCCACCTCGCTTATCTTACCCACATAGGTGTAAGTGCCCCGCCCCGCCCTGGCCGCGCGCTCCATAAAGTAGCCATTGGGCGCCGCGCCTATGCCCACGGTAAACAGCCGCTGGCGGCCGATATTGGCGGCGATCAGCGCAAACAGTGAGGCCTCATTGCCCACGGCGCCGTCAGTGATAAATACCACCTGCTTCAAACGCTCTGCCGATGAGATGGGCGACACACCGGATTCTGGCTGACTCAAGGCCCGCAGCAGCGCCGGGGCCATCTCGGTGCCGCCATCGGCCTCCAGGCTCTGCACGAACAGATTCGCCTTGCCCAGGTTGGCCGCGGTGGCTGACAAGGCTACCGGCGACAGGCTGCGCACGCTGCTGTCAAAGGCGATCACATTGAAGGTATCTTGGCTGCCGAGGCCGGCTAAGGCGTTTAAGATGGCCGACTTGGCCTGGGCGATAGAGTCCCCCGTCATTGAGCCAGAGGTGTCGATCACCAGTGTCAGCTCTCTTGGCAGGCGCACCCTCGCCTTATCCTGGGGCGGCATCAGCATCACCAGGGCGTAGCTGTCTTGCGCCTCTTTATCACTCGCTCGCGCCTCTGCCGCTTGATTCGCTTTCGCTTCGCTCACCGCCTGATTATTGCCTGCCGGTGAAGGTGCATGGGATTCCTGATTCTTGAATTCATGAGTCTTGAACTCATGGGTCTTGCCTAGCTGAGCAAACATCACGGCGCTTGGCTGCTCGGCAAGCAGTGGGCGCCACTTAAGCAGAAAGTCGCGATCGGGTCGCAGGTTGGCTGTGAGATTGAGCCCTATCTTAGTACCGCCAAGCTGGGTTTGGCGCATCTGATGATAGGGGGTCTCCAGTCGGCTGATGGCCATGCCAGCATCCAGTACCACATCCAGATAGAGCTTCTGCTCATCGCTCTGTGCCCCCTCATTAAGGGCGTTAAGTCCTTGTGCATCGTCAACTGATGCTTGTTCTAAGTCTAAAGCCTGCCCCTTGGGAAAGTATCTCGGGGTGATGGCCGTAGGAAAACGCAGGCTGAACTCGCCATCTTGATAACGCACCTGCTGCTGATAGGCAATCTCCACCACCAGTGCCTCGCCCGGGCCCAGATTCGCCACCTCTGAGGTGAAAATATTGGGTCTTTGCTGACTTACCAGGCTGGCCTTCTTGCCGCTGGCCTTTGCCTGTTCGAAGGTTTGCCTCGCTACTGCCTTGGGCTGGATCTCACCGATTATCACCCGCTGGCCGATATGCAGCTTGAGGCTGTCGACCGCCGCATCGTGAGGCAGCGGAAATTGATAGCGGCCATTGAGCCAATGCTCGCTGTCGTTCACAAACACCTGCTTTACCGACACCCGATTGATCCAACCTGAGATGTTCATCTGCACCTGGGTATCCACGGCAAGGGCCGTGACGGGCACCTCGCTCGTTAGCTGAACGCCATCTAAGCGATACTCGAGCACCCCCTGACCTAAAATGGGCTCATCGGCGGCGGGCAGATCGAAATGGTGCAGCTGCTCACCATATTTGGCAGCCGTCACATTGACGCCAGCCGGTTGACCCATGCGCCCAAAGGCCGGCGTCGTCGAGCCAATCGCACTGACGCTGAACACCAAGGCGGCGACAACCAGACGCTGGCGAGAAAAAAGCGCCCCCCTCGGGGGGCAAAGGTCGGTCTGGTTCATCCTGAGACGCGAGCGTGGCAACATCTTACTTCTCCTTTTACGCGTTGCTTCATGGTGCGGGATCTAGTTAGATGCCAGGGCGGTATCGCCAGGCAGCAACTTGATGGTGACGCGGCGATCGAAGAAGTCATTTTCGAAGCTCTGTTCATCCTTCACCGGCGCGCTGGCACCATAGGCCTTGGCATCCAGACGGGCCTCATCTACGCCTCTGGATACCAGGTAGCTTCTCACCTCGGCTACGCGCTGCTCGGACAGGGCCTGGTTGTAACTGCTGTCGCCGCGGCGATCGGCGTAGCCGGTGAGATCTAATTTCAGCTGCGGCGAGATCGCCATGGCATCGGCCACCTCGTTGAGCTGGCTCTGAAAGTGCGGCTCGACGGTAGATGAGCCCGTCTTAAACTGGACGTTGAGCCCCAGGGCCAGCTCTTCTAAACGGGTGCCCTGATGCTGTCTAAGCTGTGCCAGTTCCACCTTGGCCTCTTGATACTCCTGCTGCACCGTCAGCAGCGCCTCATTTTGCTGCTTGAGCGCCATCATACGGCTCTCCTGTTCGGCTAACGTGGCCTGCTGCTGTTTGATCTCGCTGTCGTTGGCCACCGTCTGGCCTATCATGCCGCCGGTGAAGGCGCCGATAATCGCCCCCACAGGGCCGGCAACCACGGCGCCCAGCACTATGCCAGAGCCCACACCGATAAGCGCCTCTTCATCGGCCGAGCTGTTACTTGTACTTTGAGTCGCTTGAGTTGCGGGGGCAGCGAAAGCCATTGAGCTGCCAAATAACGAAACACTGATTAATGCGGCAATGATCTGCTTCTTCATGGGAAAATCCTCAAGTTGACATGGATTGGTGAATAAGAACCCTGTGGTTCCTGTCGATGAGGTCATTAAACCTGAGTGAAATGGCAAGTCCGGGGTGCAAAAATGACGATGCGCAGACCAAATGTGGCAAGAAAATGGCTTTTACCCCGAGCCACTTTTCTCCCGAATATTTTGCTGTATAGTCACACTCCAGAAACCCTAAGCTGTAATGGATGGATCATGAAGCGTATTGCAATAGTGGAAGATGAGGCGGCTATCCGCGAAAACTACAAAGAGGTGCTGCAGCAGCAAGGCTACTTTGTGCAGGCGTACGCCAACCGCCCCAGCGCCATGGAGGCCTTCAACACGCGTCTGCCTGACTTAGCAATCATCGACATCGGCCTGGAAGATGAGATAGATGGTGGCTTTACCCTATGCCAGTCACTCAGAGCCATGTCGAACACCCTGCCTATCATCTTTCTGACCGCCAGAGACAGTGACTTCGACACCGTCTGCGGCCTGAGGCTGGGCGCCGACGACTATCTGAGCAAGGATGTCAGCTTCCCCCACCTGATCGCCCGCCTCGCGGCGCTATTTCGACGCTCGGACATCCAAAATGGCGCCAATCCGCAAGATGGCATGATAGAGCACGGCAACCTGACCATAGATGTCAACCGCATCCAGGTCTACTGGAAGCAGCAGCCTATCGAGCTGACGGTCACCGAGTTTTGGATGGTGCACGCCCTGGCCAAACGCCCCGGTCATGTGCGTAGCCGTCAGGCGCTGATGCAGGACGCCAAGATCTATGTAGATGACAGCACCATCACCTCCCACGTGAAGCGGATCCGTAAGAAATTTATCAGCCAGGATCCAGAATTCGATTGCATCGATACCGTCTACGGCATGGGTTACCGCTGGGATACCCAAGACTAAGCATGTTTAATCTGCCCATCGGCCTGCGCACTAAGGTCGCCGTACTCTCACTGTTCCTGCTCTGCCTGCCCTGGCTTGGCTATCAATATGTGTGGGAGATGGAGAAATACCTGCGTCACGGCCAGGAAAAGACCCTGGAAGGCACCACCCAGGCCCTGGCCACCGCCCTGCATGAACGTCCCAAGCTGTTCGACAAGCAGGCGAGCTTCTTGTCACAGGTGAAGAAGGGGCGGGATCTCTACGCCTATCCCTTAACCGGCCCTATCCATCTGGATGGCAAGCTGGGCGAATGGGCCTCTAACCGCCACCGCGCGGTGACCTATGGCGCCGATCACCAGCTATTCAAGGCAGATGACGGCAAGCCACTCAATATCAGTTTCACCCATATGGTGGGCAAGTATGCCGGCTACCTCTATGGCTATTTCGAGGTGACAGATCCTAAAGTGATCTACCGCGGCACCAACAGCCTGCGCATCGACAACAATGATCACTTGGCCATCGCCACCCTGGCGCCCGACGGCCAGTTCCGCCGTTATATCGTCGCCACCATACGCGACGGCTGGATCAGCGCCTTCGAGCTGCCTGCCGATCCCCGCAAGTCCCAGCCCGTCACCCCAGAGGTGCGCATCCAGGGCAAATGGCTGAAGACAGATAAAGGCTACAATATCGAGCTGAGGATGCCGCTTGAGATGGTAGGCAGCAAGCTGGGCTTTGCCATCGTCGATGTTAACGACAGAAAAGTGCGTAACGTCGAGGCGATCGTCGGCACCTCGGCCACAGATGATGTCACCAAGCTGGGGACGGTTCTGGTGCCTTCGCCGGAGATCGAAAGCATCATCAAGGGGATGAGCCACAACAGCTCGCGGATCTGGGTGGTGGATCGCCACGGCCGGGTACTGGCAAAATCCGGCGACATCTACAGCAGCACCAATGTGTGGGCGCAGACGGCAACCGAGCAGACACCAGACACCTTCTGGGGCCGCTTCAAGCAGCAGTTCCTGCACCCGCTCTACTATCGCATTTTGACTACGCCGCCTAAGCATTTTGTCGACTCGCTCAAAGACTCTACCGTGCTAGAGGGCAGCCATATCCGCAAGGCCCTGGCCGGTCAGTTTGGCTCCACCTGGCGCCTCAGTCCAGATGGCAAGGCGGTTATTCTCGCCGCCGCCAGCCCCATCTGGATCGACGATACCGTGATGGGCGTAGTGATCGCCGAGGAGACCACCCACGGCATCCGCACCCTGCGCAACAAGGCGCTGGAGAAGCTGTTTAACGTGATACTGACCGTGATGAGCATGGGCACCCTGGCCCTCTTCTTCTTCGCCTCCAGCATCTCCAGCCGCATCCGTAAGCTGAGGGACGATGCCGAACAGGCGATCGACAGCCAAGGGCGGATCAGAAATGCGATTGTCGGCTCTAAGGTGCGCGACGAAATAGGCGATCTCAGCCGCAGTTTTGCCAGCATAGTCGGCCGACTGAGCCAATATACCCACTATCTGGAGAACATGTCGTCGCGCCTCGGTCATGAGCTGCGCACGCCGGTCGCCGTGGTACGCTCGTCACTCGAGCACCTCAACAGTCAGGATCTGCCGCCGCAACATCAGAAGTATGTAGATCGCGCCCACGAAGGGGTGAGCCGCCTCAACATGATCCTCAACAACATGAGCGAGGCGACCCGTCTCGAAGAGGCACTGACCGACGCCGAGGTGGACAACTTCCCCCTCTCCAAGGTGATCTCAGGTTGTATGCAGGGCTATCAGATGACCTATGCCAATCAGGTATTTGAGCTGGAGATAGACAAAGACCCCATGACCATGCGCGGGGTGCCCGAGTATATCGCCCAGCTGATGGACAAGCTGATCGCCAACGCCATCGAGTTCAGCCAGAGCGATACGCCGATTAAGGTGTCGCTAAAGGCCAAGGGCCGACAGGCACTGCTGAGTGTCAGCAATCAGGGGCCTTCGCTGCCCGCCAACATGGGCGAGCAGATCTTCGAGTCCATGGTGTCTGTGCGCGCCCAGAAGGCACAGGACAAGCCTCACTTGGGGCTGGGGCTCTATATTGCCCGCTTGGTCACCGATTTTCACAAGGGCAGCATACGCGCCGAAAACCTGATGCAGGATGGTCAGGCCACCGGCGTGGTTATCCATATCCGTCTGCCGCTGGAGGCGCAGTAACCTCCACGCTAAAAGGGAAAACACTCCAATAAATCTCACTTTCATTTAGCCGTATAGATGTTAAGATGGCTGCATTGAGTTGCCAACACGAGAGTATGGGATGAAAAGAGAGACCAAGATAGTCAGCGTCGGCCGCGACAAGAAGTGGAGCAAGGGAGTGATCAACCCGCCGGTGTTTCGCGCCTCCACCGTAGTGTTCGACACCATAGAGGATATGCGTCATGCTACCAAGAACCGCGCCAACGGCGAGATGTTTTATGGTCGTCGCGGCACCCCAACCCACTTTGCCTTCCAGGCGGCCATCGCCGAGCTCGAAGGCGGCGTAGGCACCGCCCTCTACCCTTCAGGTTCGGCGGCCATCTCAGGCGCCCTGCTCTCCTTCCTCAAGGCAGGCGATCATCTGCTGATGGTCGATACCGCCTATGAACCCACTCGGGATCTGTGCGACAAGCTGCTCAAGGGCTTCGGCATAGAGACCACTTACTATGATCCCCTCATAGGTGATGGCATAGAGGCGCTTATCCGCCCCAATACCAAGGTACTGTTTCTCGAATCTCCCGGCTCCATCACGCTAGAAGTGCAGGATGTGCCGACCCTGAGCGCCATCGCTCATCGCCACAACCTGGTGGTCATGCTGGATAACACCTGGGCCTCACCCATCAACTGCCGCCCCTTCGAGCTGGGGGTGGATATTTCGATCCAGGCGGCGACCAAATATATCGTCGGTCACTCGGATGTGATGCTGGGAACCGCCACCGCCAACCAGGCTCATTGGGACCAGCTCAGGGAAAACAGCTACCTCATGGGCCAATGCACCTCGGCGGACGATATCTATCTCGCCAGTCGCGGCCTGCGCACCCTTGGAGTACGCATGGCCCAGCATGAGAAGAATGGCCTAGAGGTCGCCAACTGGCTGGCCACACGCCCAGAGGTGGATCATCTGCGCCACCCAGCGTTTGCCTCCTGCCCCGGACATGAGTTCTTCAAGCGGGATTTCAGCGCCTCCAACGGCCTCTTCTCCTTCGTGCTCAAACGCGGCAACATCAAGGCGATCACCGCCTTCGTCGAAGGCATGGACCACTTCAAGATGGGCTTCTCCTGGGGCGGCTACGAGAGCCTGATCTTGGGCGTATTTGGCATCGACAAGCTGCGCACCGCCACCCAGTGGGACAGCAGCAAGCCGCTGATCCGCTTGCATGTGGGCCTGGAAAATCCTGAAGATCTCATCAAAGATCTCGAGGCCGGCTTCGCCCGCTACAACGCGGTATTGGATGGCCAGAGCGACTAGCGCCTCGCCTGAATAAGTGTGGGGATTAACCATAAAAAACGCCGTCAGATGACGGCGTTTTCTTTGTTTTGATTACCTGCAGGTTTTTCCGATTCACGCTAGTGAGTCGCAGGCGCTTGCCAGGCCTGGGTACCATACAGGGGCACGGTCGACAGGCTGTGCTTATGGCTGCCATCTGTCTCCTTGGTGGAGTATGAGAGATAGATCAGCGTCTGGCTGTCGGCGTCATAGATGCGTCTCACCTTGAGGGATTTGAACAAGATACTCAGTGAGGCCTTAAACACCACCTCGCCGCCGTGGCTCTTGTCGATATTGGCGAGATCCGCAGGCAAAATTGGTCCGGTCTGACGGCAAGCGATCCCCATATCCGACGGATCGGCAAAGTCCAGATTCGCCTCGATACGACTGATATGACAGGTCACGCCGGGGATCTTAGGATCTTGCCTGGCCTCGATGATCACATCCTTGGTGGTAAAGACCCCCAGGCTCACCTTGCCTACATCATCGCCGCAGCCCGCCAGCAGGCTTGTTGCTGCGACAAACATGATTCCAATCCAAGCTTTCATCTTCATTCCTTTTTGCCTTGTTGTCTCGTTGTTTTGTGGTCTTATTGCCTTGACGCCCAAACACCTTAATGCGTTAGCCAAACACCTTCTGCGCCCAGCGGGTGAGTCCGGCGGTCACACTGCCAAAGTGGTCACCGACCACTATCTCAGTCTCAGGATACATCTGGGCAATCTTCTGGTAAATCGCCGGGCTCTTGGCCGTACCGCCAGTGACATAGATAATATCGGCCTGCGCCTTGTCCGTCGCTTTAGCCATTGCCTCCGCCATTAAGGATTGGATCAAGCCCACAGGCTGAGCGATCGCATCAACGAAGCGTTGCTGATCGACTTCGGCTGTCAGCGCCGCATCGACATAGTCCAGACTCGATTGAGTAGCCGCATTATCTGACAGGGCAATTTTCGCCCCCTCGGCGCTGCGCACCAATCGATAACCGAGCTGATCCCGCTGCACCTTGAGCAGGCGCGACAGCAGATCCGAGCGTTCAGCATCCTTGATCAGTTCCTCGATCATCTTGCGGGTCGTCAGGCTGGCAAAGTCGCGCTGTGCGCTGATGTCGTTGACCGCCACCGCATTCCAAAAGGGTTGACTGGGCACAGGCAGGCCATTGACCATATGAGACCCCAGCCCAAGGTGGGGCATGAAGGCCTTCATCGCCAGGGCGATATCCAGATCGTTACCGCCAATACGCTGGCCGCTGTGGCCCAGAAAATCCTCGCTGCGATCCGCCTTAGCGATATGAGACGGCCCCATCTTCACCACAGAGCAGTCTGTGGTGCCGCCGCCCACATCGACCACCAGCACTGTCTTGTCCTGGGTCAGGCTGGCTTCGAAATCCATCCCCGCCGCCAGGGGCTCGAACAGGAAACTCACCTCGATAAAACCCGCGCGTTTAGCCGCCAGCGCCAGGATGGCTTCGGCCTGGCGGTTACTCTCCTCGCCGCCTATGCCCTGAAAGTTGACTGGGCGACCGATCACCGCATGGGTAGCACTTCCCTTAGCCCCCAACTGCGTATCCGCTAAGGTCTTAATATGCATCATCATCAGGGTAACGATATCTTCAAACAGGGCTATTTGATCCGCTCGCAGACCGGTTGCGCCCAGGAAAGACTTGGGCGAGCGCACATAGAAGCCCTCTTCGGGCATCTCAAGATAGTGGGCCACCGCCTGCTCACCGACAAACACCGCCTGCTCATCGCTGTCGAGATCCAGCGCCTGTCTGGCATGACGGGCACGGCTCAGCTGCGCCGAGCGCAGCTTGGCGTAATCGGCCTTCAATTCAGCAGCTAGCTGCTGATAGACGGCCTCGGCAATCAACTCACGGTCGAAGGCATATAGAGTCGAAACCAGATAGTGAGAGTCCCCCGCCAGAGGCAACAGCTGCACCCTTTCGCCATCCATAATGCCGACGGCGCAATTGGCGCTGCCATAATCGAATCCAACAAACATGCTAAGCGCTCCCGCCCATGAAAAAAGCCGAGAAAAATAACACACTCAGCATAAAAGACAAGCGGCCAACTCAAATAGGATCCACAAAGCTCCCCCAAAAGCGCTCATAAAAGCCCACGCAAATATCGTCCATGGGAAATCGACTAAACTTAAAGAGATATTGGGAGTCGTTATGCACAGCTTAAACTGGCGTTCATTGAATGTTATCCCCCTGCTCTTGCTGCTCTTGCTAATAGCGCTGAGCCTAGGCAAGAGCGTGTCGGCCGTAGAGCAAAACAGTGAGTCCGCGCAGCAAACCACGCCCCAATCCATCCCCCTGCTGCAATTTAGCGGCGCCATAGGCCCTGCCATAGGCGAATACCTAAGTGAGGAGATAGACCACGCCAATCGCCTGCCGATTGAGCAGCGACCCGAGCTTATCATGATAGTGCTAGATACCCCCGGGGGGCTGGTCACCAGTCTCAGAAGCATCAATCAGGCGATCCTCGCCTCCAAGATCCCAATCGCCTGTCTGGTAGCCCCTCCGGGCGCCAGGGCGATGAGCGCCGGCACCTATATGCTCTATGCATGTCATATCGCCGCCATGGCCCCCGCCACCACGCTAGGCGCGGCCACGCCAGTGCAGCTTGGAATGCCCTCGTCACCCCAGGACTCTGATTCGGGTTCGGGTTCTGGTTCCGACTCTGATCCCAAAGAATCTGGCTCCCAGGATAGGGCAGCACAAAAGGATGGTGCTGGTCAGTCTACTCCCGAGTCAACGCCAAAGGACAACAAGGATGCCATGGCCCACAAGGTGCTCAACGATGCGGTGGCCTATATTCGCTCACTGGCTAACCTGAGAGGCCGGAACGTAGAGTTTGCCGAGCGCGCCGTTATCGATGCCGCCACCCTCACCTCAGATGAGGCACTGGCCCAAAATGTGATCGACCTGATAGCGGCCGATCCCCAAGAGTTGGTGGCCAAGCTCGAAGGCTATAGCGTGGTGGTGGATGGCGAGGCTAAGCGCCTGTCCCTAGCAGAGGCGAATCTGGCTCCCCGTCAGCAGAGCTGGCGCAATCGCGTCATCGCCACCATAACCGATCCCAACATCGCCTATATCCTGATGTTGATCGGTATCTATGGTCTGCTGCTGGAGTTTTACAGCCCTGGCATAGGCGTCGCCGGTGTCACCGGCGGTATCGCCCTCTTGGTCGCCCTCTACGCCTTTCAGCTGCTGCCGGTCAACTACGCGGGGCTTGGGCTGATCCTGCTGGGCATAGCCCTCATCGTCGCCGAGTCCATGGTGCCCAGCTTCGGCATTTTGGGCTTGGGTGGTATCGCGGCCTTCGCCCTGGGCTCGCTGTTTCTTATCGATGCCGAGGGCGGCGATCTCTCCATCTCGCTGCCGCTTATCGCCGCTGTGACGGTCACCGCCTCGGGCTTCTCTCTCTGGGTGCTCTCCAGCCTGTGGAAGGCGCGTAAGGCCGCCAACGTCAGCGGCGACGATCTGCTCATCGGCGCCAGCGCTCGGGTGGTGAAAGGCTTCGAAAAGTACGGCCTCGTCACCCTGGGCGGCGAGTGTTGGCAGGCCAGATCAGATACCCAGACCCAGACGGGCGAGACGGTTGTCGTACTTGAGCGCGACAAACTTACCCTTATCGTTACCCCAGCGGCGACGCTGCCCGATTCAGACAATCCTTAGGAGGTTTATATGGAAGCCTTAGCCTACAATACCCAGCTCTTCTTCGTCGCCCTCGTCTTCCTGCTAGTGTCGTTGCTGATCAGCACCTTCAAGATCCTGCGGGAATATGAACGCGGGGTGATCTTCATGCTGGGGCGCTTCTACCGGGTCAAGGGCCCAGGCCTCATCATAGTGATCCCTCTGGTGCAACAGATGGTGCGGGTGGATCTGCGCACCGTGGTGATGGATGTACCGACTCAGGATGTGATCAGCCGCGACAACGTCTCGGTACAGGTCAATGCCGTGATCTATTTTCGGGTCATAGATGCCCAGAAGGCGATCATCAATGTGGAGGATTTTCTGCAGGCCACCTCTCAACTGGCGCAGACCACGCTACGATCTGTACTCGGGCAACATGAGCTTGATGAGATGCTGGCCAATCGCGACATGCTCAACACAGACATTCAGTCTATCCTCGACAGCCGCACCGACGGCTGGGGGATCAAGGTCTCTAACGTGGAGATAAAACATGTGGATCTCAACGAGACCATGGTGCGCGCCATCGCCAGACAGGCGGAAGCGGAGCGTATTCGTCGCGCCAAGGTGATCCACGCCTCGGGCGAAATGGAGGCCTCGGCCAAGCTGGTAGAGGCGGCGCAGAACCTAAAAAAATCGCCCAACGCCATCTTGCTGCGCTACCTGCAGACCCTGACTGAGATCGCCGGCGAGAAGAATTCGACCATCCTCTTCCCCCTGCCAATGGATCTCCTCAAGGGGGTGCTAAACCGGGTTAGCGACCAGGAAGAGCCCCCGGCAAAGAAAACGGAGGACTAATGACCGAAACGGGTCGCCTCGAAGCGGTTAAGCAGCAGATGCACCAGGTAACAGGCCATCAAGGTCAGCACGATGGCGCCAAAGATACTCGCGCCGCGATAGAGGCTGCTGTAGATGAGATCATTCGCCGGCGTCAGGTTTTGCCCATAAAGGGTCCCCATGGTGGTCATGGCGCCAAACCCTACTCCAGAGCCCATCGCCTCGGTCACATGAGCCTGACTAAACAGCAGAGTCACCAACCAGAATAGCGGTAACAGAAGCACCAGCTCGTGGGCCCAGGTATAGAGCAGCAGCTGCATCAAGAGACCACAGGTCACCCCGAGAATGGTACCTACGGCGCGGCGTCTGGCATATCCCAGGGCGCCGTTCCAGTGCATGGGAAAGATTAACAACAATGTCGTCGCCTGGGCCGCCAGAGAATCACGCAGATCAAACACCTGAAACACGGCGAAGGAGATGGTGGCGATAGCCGCCCCCATCAGCGCCTCGTGACGCATGCGATGGGGCGCCTTAGGCATGGCAGCCATAGGCGCCCGTGCATCGACGTCGGGAAACAGGTAAATCATCAGGTAGGCAATAAGCACGGAAAAACCACAGCCCATGAAGTTATTGATCGCCAGCTCGGTCAAATCAGTATCCGGGTAGCTGGCAAAGTGCAGCATGATGCTCAGGCTGATCACCCCTGTGGCGCCAAACAGAAACAGGCTGCCGCGGGACATGCAGGCAAAACGATAGAGAAACAGCAAAAAAGCGACCATGGACATCACTATCGGGTGCGAGCCCAAATACTCGGCCAGCAGCGCCACCTCAATGATGGCGATGGCGGACGAGGCCATCACCTGCCGCACCGCATGCAGCGACATCTTAGGCAAGACCCCCAGCATCAACATGGGCAGAACGGTAAAGAAGACCCCATAGTTAAATTCCAGCACCTTGCAGCTGAGAAAGCCCAAGGTGGCGCCGGTCGCGATACGCAGACATTGGCGCAGATCGTTAGCGCTTAAGGGATGATGACGAATTAACACGCTTCGCCCCTAGTAGATGTAATGCAGCAGGCTGATAAACTTGATCTGCACCTTGGCAAACAGCTGATAGATAACATTGCTTGGCTGAAGCTGCACGGTTGCCTTGGCGCCGGCCGGCAGGGATATGGCCACATCGGGTGCCAGCTCCAGGTGAAGACGGAAACGTTGGGCATCTCGCACCCAACGGTTTGACTCGGTTGGCGTCGCCAGACGTCCATTGGCATCGAACTGGGCCTGACTCACACCGGCATCGACGCTGCTGACGCTCGCCTGAAACAGCTCACCAGGGCGACCATCGAAGGCCACCAGCGCAGTCGCGCCCGGGACTATGTGACGCAGGTTCTTCTCACGAAAATCGGCGATCACATCCACATTATCCAGCAGCAGCGCCATGACGGGCGTCGACTGATTCACCATGTTGCCCGAGGCCAGCTGCACGTTGGTGACCACACCATCGTGTTCTGCGCGGATCTGGGTATAACTCAGGGCAAGTCGCGCCTGAGACAGACGATTCTTGGCCTGACGCAGCTTGAGGTTATCCTCGCCCGGTAATCCCCTCAGGGTCTTTACCTTAGCCAGCTGCGCCTTGGCGGCCAGCAGCTGGGAGCGACTGGCTTTCACCTCAGTTTGGGCCTGATCGATCATCTGCTGCGACACGCTCTGATTGGCATAAAGTGATTGAATACGTTTGGCCTCACGCTGCTTGAGCGCGTAGGCGATCTCTTTTGCGCTCACCTCGGCGGTCGCGGCGGCGATGGCTGAATCTAACTCGGCGTTATCTTGTCTCGCCTGCTCCAAAGCCAATTCGGCCTGCTCCTGGGCCAGCAGGAATGGGGTCGCGTCCAGGCTAAACAGCAGATCGCCCTGGTTCACCTTCTGGTTATTGGCGACCTGTACCGAGACGACTCGGCCACTCACCTGAGGCGCGACCTGGGTAATGGTGCGCGTCGCCATCGCCTGGGTGGTCAGCGGCATCTTAAGGTCGGCCACCAGGAAATAACCAAACAGCAGAATGAAGCCGATGCTGGCAAACTTAACTAAACGGGCAAATTGCTGATCCGGTGTCATGCTTTCTACTTTTCCTCTTTATCTGTGGCGGTGGGGTGTAATTTCTTTACGGCGTTTTCGCTGATACGGTTGAGCACAAATTCGAACGCTTCGAGCTGCTCTGGGCTAACTCCCTGATAAAGCTCGGCGCGCAGATCGATAATGCGCTGACGAATAAAGGCCAGCAGATCCTGGCCAGCCTGGGTTAAGGAGACGCGCCGCACGCGTTTGTCATGCTCGCAGCAGTGACGCTCGATAAGTGCCTGCTGCTCCAGCTGACTCAGGGTGCGCATCAAGGACGCCAGCTCTATCTCGAGGGCCTCGGCAAGATCCTTCTGACTGGTCTGCTGGCCCATGCGATAGAGCTTCCAAAGCACACTCCAGCGGCTATGGGTCAAACCCAATGGGGCAAGCTCGGCATCGGCGACCATGCGCCAAAGCCTGGCGAGCCTAGCGACTCGCTCCGCATTGGACGATTCGGCCCAATCTCGATTTTCTACTGCCATCTTGACCCTCCTCGAGGCATTGTGACGCAAACAAATTACTTAGCATGCTAAGCATTATATTTATTTAGCAGGCTAAGTAAATGGTGAGATGAAAATAAATTACATCCAGGAACTGTGTCGCCTGGCGCCCTCGCCCATCCAGATGCCTGAGAATAATGAATTAGGTGAGTTAATAGGAAATGAGTGAAAACGGAAAAAAGAATTAGAAAAACTGAGGGCTAAAAGGTAGACGGTAGAAGTCTAAATAATGAAAATTATTGGATATAGCGGGTTTCTCGGCATATGTCACCGAAGAGAAAAGGACACAGGGTAAAGCTATAAAGACAAACAGGCCGATGGTCGCCAGCAGCTAACGTCTTAATCAGCAGCTAACGTCTTAATCAGCACCTAACGTCTTAGCCTGCACGGCGCTTGGTTCTGGGCTATTCGCTCAAATGCAGCAACTGATTTGTATTCTAGTCACCAGGAATCATTAGACAAAACGCGGCCAATAAAAAAGCGAGCATTGCATAACACAACACTCGCCTTTGCTTCTTACTCTGAATACATTGGCTCAGACTCTAAAAACTGAAAGGCTATCTACATCCTCGCCAATACCGCTCATCAAGCAGACAGGTCGCCCGATGCAACTCATCTCTAGCAGCCCTTTAAGTATAGAAGCTGTTCTGGCTTTTCGCCCAAACAATCGTGCAGATATCAGCGCCGACCAGTTAGCCTTCCTGGTGCTGGCGCTGTTTGCGCTCGACCTTGTCCTGACGGCGCGCCTCGATCACCTGCTTCACATCGCTGCCGATATGGCTCTCGCCGCGTGACTTGGCCAGTTGCACCTGACGCTCACGCTCGACGAAACGCTTGCGCTGCTTGTCAGACAACTTGTCGATGCAGTGTGGGCAGCTTACGCCCTGTACATAATGCTCGCTTTGTTTGTCTTCTTCGGTAATAGGCAGGCGACAGGCATTACACTGGTCGTACTGTCCCTTTTCCAGCTGATGGTTAACCGACACGCGATTGTCGAACACGAAACACTCGCCTTCCCAGAGGCTCTCTTCGGGTTTAACCTCTTCCAGATACTTAAGCACCCCACCTTCTAAGTGATACACCTCATCGAATCCCTGCTCTTTGAGGTAGGCGGTAGATTTCTCGCAGCGAATGCCGCCGGTGCAGAACATGGCGACCTTCTTGTGTTGCTTAGGATCCAGGTTCTGCTTCACATAGTCGGGAAACTCTCTGAAGGTCTGGGTCTTAGGGTCGACCGCATTCTTGAAGGTGCCTATGTTGACCTCATAGTCGTTACGGGTGTCGATTAGCAGCACCTCGGGATCTGAGATCAGCTTGTTCCAGTCCTTAGGCTTCACATAGGTGCCCACCACCTTACGGGGATCTATACCTTCGACTCCCATGGTGACTATCTCTTTCTTCAGCTTGACCTTAGTGCGATAGAAAGGCATCTCATGGTCGAATGACAGCTTGTAGACGATATTATCCAGCCCTGGCTGGGCGTCTAACCAGGCCAGTAGACTATCGATCCCCGCCTGACTGCCGGCGACCGTACCGTTAATCCCTTCGCTGGCCAGCAGCAAAGTTCCTTTGATCTCTAAAGATTCCATCTCCTTAAGCAATGGCTGCTGCAGGGCTTCGAAGGCCGGCAGGGAGACAAACTTATATAACGCACATACTACAAACTGAGACATATCAACCTCTTAAACTGCTCGCTGAGGCTTAATCCCCAGTGCATGGATAGACGCGCTTACAACCTAAGTATCAACCTAAGTATCAACCTAAGCATGGCCTAAGTGACATGGCGCGCAAAATGGAGGCGAATTCTACCTAAATCACAGTTAAACAAACAGGCAGAAAAAGTAAGGGTATTTTATTACCCCCTGCGCGGTCGCCTGCTCAATAAGACGAAAAGCCTTTCGGGGTTGCGATTTAGGGCAAAGCCATGAAGAATAGCGCCAGCAATCAAGGAGACCCCATGGCCTACCCCATATTATATTCGTTTCGTCGCTGCCCCTATGCCATGCGCGCCCGTCTGGGCCTCTTTCTCGCAGGCCAGGAGGTGGAGCTCAGAGAGATAGTGCTCAAACATAAGCCCGAGCCCATGTTAGCGGCCAGCCCCAAGGGCACTGTACCTGTGCTTATCCTAGAAGATGGCAGCGTCATCGACGAGAGCCTGTCGATCATGCTGTGGGCGCTCGGTAAGAAGGCCAAAGAGGGAGATGAGAAAACAGCGGCGCTGCTCCTTAGCCATGAGCCTGACCTGCAACAAGCGGCCATGGATCTAATTAGTGAAAACGACAATGAATTTAAGCCCTGGCTGGATAAGTATAAGTACGCCGATCGCCATCCAGAGCAGACGCAAGAAGACTATCGTTCCCAGGGCGAGCACTTTATCGCCAGGCTGGAAGCCAGGCTGAACGAACATGCCCAGCTGATGGCAGACCTTCCAACCCTCGCCGACTATGCCATCTTCCCCTTCGTGCGCCAGTTTGCCCACGTGGATAATACCTGGTGGCAACACGCTCCCTACCCTAAGGTACGCGCCTGGCTCGCCAATCATATAGATAGCCCAGTCTTTACTGCCATCATGAAGAAATACCCCACCTGGCTCGACAGCGGTGAGAGCTTCTCACTGCTAGAAAACTAACCGGGAGCACACAAAAAAGGCGCCCTCAGGCGCCTTTTTCCTTCCTTATCTGTCTATGCTGAATTTCACTGCAGCGACAACTGATACACGCTGGTGCTGCCGCTCACCTCATTGCCTATGATCAACAGCGGCTTACCGTTGGGGCTGTCGGCCGCGGCCACGAAGCTCATCCCTTCAGGGCCGAGATCTCCCGCCGCCTCAGGCGAACCTGTGATGTCGCTGCCATCGATCTCGAAGCCGACCTCGAAATCACGATTGACCACATAGTCGACAAACTTCACCGCAAACGGGTTGGTGATCTCATAGATCATGAAGCCAGAGGTGCGCTCCAGGCCGATGAAGGCGTAGCGCTTACCCTCAATCTCGCCAATCGCCAGCGCCTCGGGCTCGGCGCCCTTATCGTCGCTGCGGCTGTCGCCCTTGTTCTCTTCGTTATTGTTGTTGAAGTTCATCCCCAGCAACGCTGCCGTGATGCGGGAGAAATCACTGCCGCTGTCGAACACCTGCTGACCGTTTTGATCCCAGATAGAGAATGAGCGACCGCCGTAGGCCACTATCTTGTCGAAGTCACCATCACCATCTTCATCTCCCATTGAGGTGGTCACCTTGAGGCGCGCCAGCTGCGTCTTGTCCTGTGCCGCGGCAAACTGCGGATGATTAGCATCGAGCGTGAGGTCGCCGGCGCGCACCTCTTCGGAGAAACCGCCATAGTCACGAGAGTCCCCCTCGTTGGCCGTTACCACAAAGTCGCTGCCATGCCACTGGTAGCTGGCAATCGTATCGGGCTGATACAAGCCAACCACCCCCGGATAGGCTTGAATATTGACCCTGTCATCCTTGTCGCTGGCATCGATCGCGTTCTTCCCTAAACCAAAATCCTTAAAGCCGAGGGGCCAGATGGCCTTGACCGCTTTGCTTGGAATATCGATCACCGCGATGGCGTTGTTTTCCTGCAAACTGACATAGGCGAGCTTATCGTCTGGCGATACGCTGATATATTCAGGCTCCAAGTCTTGCGCGCGACTGGCACCCGGGCCGTTGATCTTGATGTCGCTGGAAAACTCGGCTTCGCGCGCGCCGCCCAAATTAAAGTCGCTGAAATCCAGTAAGGTCGCGCTGGTCGCCGGCATACCATCGGTCACGGCTATTATCGCCACCGTGCCGAGCGGATCGACGCTGTAGTCATCACTCGGCTCACCTTCGCCGGCCACCAATACTTGCTTGCCATCATGGCTAAATACGACATTGTCTGGCAGCGCACCGACCTCGACACCATGGATTAGGCTGGCTTCTCCGGCGCTATCGATGCGATAGAAGGCGACATAGCCCATCCCCTGCTTGCTGTTACCCGCCTCATCGCCGCGCTCTATGGCCACCGCCAGCAGATCGCCATGTATGGCCAGGCTGTTGACGCCGCCAAGACGAGCCAGGCCAAGATCTTGCGCCACATCCAGCACAGCCAGCTTAGGCAGGTTATTGAGCACCAGGGCATCGCTGCCTGCTACCGGGATTGCGGCTAAGTTGCCCGCATCGACGATATCTACCTTACCGCTCTGGGCGTTTACCACGAAGATACGTTTACTCGCCACATGAAAACCGACGATCTCCGCGGCGCTCTGACCATAGACGCCAGACTCATAACGGCCCACCAGCTCGGCGCTAAGCCCAGACACCGTCTCACGGCAAAGGTATTGAGTCTGCTCGGCGTTGACTTCATCGCTATCCAGCACGCCGTTGCCATTGAGGTCCAGGCCTGTCTGTATCATCTGTCCACCGAGTGGACATTCAAGGTCACCCGCTGGCAGCTGGGTAAATGCAACCAGGCTACTCGCGCCGTTTGCGCCATTGCTGCCATTTGTACCATCTTTGCCGTCATCGCCGCTGCAGGCCGTCAGACCCAGAGTTGCCATGACCAAAGCTATCGCCGTTTTTTTCATCTTGTTATTCATTGCCTAATCCTTTTGCTTGCCCTGAGTACGCCTAAGTAAGAACCGCCAAGAGGCGGATAAATAGGCTATAAATTGCGCTAAGCTAAGACGGAGATAAGACGAATTCATGACGTGAAGATGACAGTTTAACGACAGGCGACGCGAAAATTAGCCTGGTGCGTAAATTTCCCTTTGTCGCCCGCGTGATTCGCGCTAAATTTTGAGTCGGTATGATTTCGGATAGATGAGTCCATGTGCAGATTTTTAACCTATAGCGGCCCCAAGGCGCTGATGTCCCCCCTGATCTTTAAGGCCTCCAACTCGCTGGTGATGCAGAGCAAATACGCCCAGAAACGTAAGGTGCCCACCAACGCCGACGGTTTTGGCCTGGGCTGGTATCCCACCCAGGATGATCCTATCCCGGCGACCTTCGTCAACGTGGATCCCGCCTGGAGTAACCGCAACCTTAAGATGATCGCCGAGAAGGTAGAGACTCAGCATTATTTTGCCCACGTGCGCGATGCCTCCAAGGGAATGCCGGTCAGCCAGGCCAACTGCCACCCCTTCTCCTGCATGCATTACCTGTGGATGCACAACGGCCGCCTGGATCAGTTCGATAAGTTCCGTCGTCAGCTGCTCAATCAGCTCTCGGATCGCGCCTTTGCCTTGATCAAGGGCAACACGGACTCAGAATATGCCTTCGCCCTCTTCATGGACATGCTGGAATTTGCCGAGAAAGCCAGCCTGAGTCAGCTGGAAAACGCGATGGAGGCGACTATCGCCTGCATCATGCGCCTACGTAAGGCTGCGGGCGCCGACACTAACGCCTTCATCAACTTTGCCGTCACCGATGGTAAACACACGGTCGTGACCCGTTTCGCCACATTGGAGGGAGTTAAACCCGCCTCACTCTTCTTCGGTCGTGGCAAGGTTAACGAATGCCAGGAGGGGATCGAATTTATCCCCCACACGGAAGAAGTTCAGGAGGGTGAGCAGGCCTGCATCATCATCTGCTCGGAGCCGCCAACGGATCAGAGCGAGCACTGGACCAAGGTGGAGCGCAACCACATGGTGAGCGCCATAGGCAACGAGCGAGTGAGTCAGCGCAAGCTGGACCTGCCGTTTCAGTCAGAGCTTTAACCCAGGTTAGATGACTAGGGGGCCTTGCCCGTCTAGCAAGGTTTTGTTACAAATCGGCTCGCCTTGCATTAGCCTAAGCGCAATAAAGCATTGGCCAACGCGAGGCGAGATCCCGTACAATCGTTCTTCTCCCAGATAACATCCCCATCACCTGTTATCACCCCCACAAATTGTCTTAAATTCGGTCACAAGAGGTATGAGTGAACAAAGCGTCGATCCCGTCATCTGAGCTTAGCCAACCCCAGGGCATCCCCAATCTGGCCCTGTTGATCCCCATGTTATCGGCCATCGTCGCCATCACGCCGCTGGCAATCGACATGTACCTGCCGGCCATGTCGACCCTGGCCAGCAGCTTCAATTCAAGCGTCACTACTGTGCAGCAGTCACTCAGTCTCTATCTGGCGGGCTATGCCCTTGGCATGCTCACCTTCGGCCCTGTTGCCGACCGCATCGGCCGCCGCCCCTTGGTATTAGTTGGCTTAACCGGCTTTGGTCTGATCAGCCTGACACTGGCCTTCGTCACTAGCGTGGAGGTATTTCTGGGGCTGAGATTCCTGCAGGCCTTCATCGGCGCCGCCGCCACAGTGGTGGTGCCCGGCTACATCAAGGAGGTCTATGGCAAGAACACCGCCAAGGGGATGTCCTACGTCAGCCTGATCATGATGCTGGCGCCGCTCATCGCCCCCACCATGGGCAGCCTAATCCTCGAGCTGGGTGAATGGCACCTGATCTTCTTCATCTTGGCCTGTTACGCCAGCTTGCTGCTCATCCTGGTACTGACCAAGCTAAGAATGCCCAGCGATTCGCAAACAAGCGGCCGCAGTCAGCGGTCATTCTTCGGCGCCTATGCAGTGGTGTTTACCAAGCCAGGCGTTAAGCTGCATATCGCCAGCGGCGTGATGACCTCGTTTGCCTTTTTCTGCTACCTCACCGCCTCACCGTTCGTCTACATGGAGGTGTTTGGTCTGGATAAGAGCCTGTTTGCCATCCTCTTTAGCACCAATGTCGGCGCCCTGATGCTGGCCAACGTGATCAACAGCCGCATCGTGGTCAAGTATGGCTCACGCCGTATGCTCAAGGTGGCCACCCTACTGGCGGCCGTCGCCGGTATTGGCTTATTAAGCGTTAACCTGCTGGGACTTAGCTATCACTTTACCGTGGCGGCGCTCATCCCCTTCATGGGTTTCCTGGGCGTAATGTCGGTCAATGCCGATGCCATAGTGCTAATGAAGTTTCAGCAGGAGACTGGCACGGCGACGGCGGTGATCGGCACCCTGAGATTTGGCTTTGGCGCCCTGGCGGGTCCTTTGTTGGCGCTCTTCTACACTGGGACAGCGGTGCCCTTCTCCGCGCTCATGTTAGGCGCCGTACTGCTAGTGGGCCTCTGCCAATTCCTGGCGCATTCACAGCAAAGACAGGGCTAACGGTGCTGATACGTCAATTACCGCATTAACTCGCCACGCTTACGTTAGATTCACCGTCAAGCTCGCCATTAGCTTCGCCACCAAGACAAACGCCGCCCGATGACTCAATTGGGCGGCGATGACACAAAATAGCCTTCTGAGACTAAAGTCTACATCGCCCGATTAAAGATAGATGACGGCGCTCAAATCCCGTCAAACCGCCACTTCGGCCAACAGCCACCTCACCTCGAACGTGAGTTTTGCTCAACTTGGCAAACTTTGCAGATAAAAGGCTTGAATTCATTCATCTATTGAATATGATGAAATTCTGTTCATTGGCAACAGTCACCCCAAGCCGACCGCTTTAGGGTGAAGCGCGAGTCTGGATTACCCTCCAGACTCTATGTTTAGAGCGATTACCGTCGCTGTATCAAGATACTGCATACCGTCGCGGTAACTTAAGAGGGATCACCAATGGAAAAACTTTCCGGCGCCAGCATGATCGTCCGATCATTAATCGATGAAGGCGTTAAACACATTTTCGGCTATCCAGGTGGCTCGGTACTCGATATTTACGATGCCCTGCACCAGAAATCCGGCATAGAACATATTCTCGTACGCCACGAACAGGCGGCCGTGCACATGGCCGACGGCTATGCCCGCGCCACCGGCAAGGTGGGTGTGGTGCTGGTCACCTCTGGCCCAGGCGCCACCAATGCCATCACAGGGATCGCCACCGCCTACATGGACTCAATCCCGCTGGTCGTCCTCTCTGGACAGGTCCCCAGCAACTTAATTGGTAATGATGCCTTCCAGGAATGCGACATGATAGGTATCTCACGCCCCGTGGTGAAACACAGCTTCCTGGTGACAGACGCCAAGGATATTCCTGCCATCATCAAGAAGGCCTTCTATATCGCCTCTACCGGTCGTCCCGGCCCTGTGGTGGTAGACATTCCCAAGGATTGTCTCAACCCACAGATATTGCACGAATACCAATATCCGGATGAGATAAACATGCGTTCCTATAACCCGACGACTACGGGCCATAAGGGACAGATCCGCCGAGGCCTGCAGGCCCTGTTAAAGGCCAAGAAACCGGTACTCTATGTGGGAGGCGGCGCGGTGATCTCGGGCGCAGACCAGCAGATCCTTAAACTGTCTGACAGACTCGGCCTGCCGGTGGTCAGCACCCTAATGGGGCTGGGTGCCTTTCCCGGCACCCACGCCAACAGCGTCGGCATGCTCGGGATGCATGGCTGTTATGAGGCCAACATGGCGATGCACAACGCCGACCTTATCTTCGGCATCGGGGTAAGATTCGACGATCGCACCACCAACAATGTGGAAAAATATTGCCCCAACGCCACCATATTGCACATCGATATCGACCCGTCATCCATCTCCAAGACGGTCAGGGTGGATATCCCCATAGTAGGCTCGGCCGATAGCGTGCTCGATGACATGCTGGCCCTGCTGGACGATGAGCCGTCAATGAAAAATGATGAAGGCGCCATCGACTACTGGTGGAGCGAGATCAATCAGTGGCGCAGTCGCAACAGTCTGGCCTATGACAAGAGCAGCGAGCGCATCAAGCCCCAGCAGGTGATCGAGACCCTACACAAGCTGACCAATGGCGATGCCTACGTGGCCTCGGACGTGGGTCAGCATCAGATGTTTGCCGCCCTCTACTACCCTTTCAACAAGCCAAGGCGCTGGATCAACTCGGGTGGCCTGGGCACCATGGGCTTTGGCCTGCCGGCCGCCATGGGGGTCAAGATGGCCAAGCCGGACGAGACGGTTATCTGCGTCACAGGTGATGGCTCGATCCAGATGAATATCCAGGAGCTATCGACCGCGCTGCAATACGATACGCCGGTTAAAATTATCAACTTAAACAACCGTTTCCTCGGTATGGTGAAGCAGTGGCAGGATATGATCTACTCGGGTCGTCACTCCCACTCCTACATGGACTCAGTGCCTAACTTTGCCAAGATCGCCGAGGCCTACGGCCACGTGGGCATGACCATCAGCGACCCGGCCGAGCTGGAAGCCGGGCTCGAGAAGGCCCTTGCCATGAAGGACAAGCTGGTCTTTGTCGACATCAGCGTCGATGAGACAGAGCACGTCTACCCAATGCAGATCCGCGGTGGCGGGATGAATGAAATGTGGCTAAGCAAGACGGAGAAAAGCTAATGCGTCGAATTATTTCTGTATTACTCGAAAACCAACCCGGCGCCCTATCTCGCGTGGTAGGCCTTTTCTCTCAGCGAGGCTACAACATCGAGAGCCTGACGGTGGCGCCGACGGACGATGTCACCCTCTCCAGGCTCAACATTACCCTAGTGGCCGACGAGGCAGTGCTGGAACAGATTGAGAAGCAGCTGCATAAGCTGATCGACATTCTCAAGGTGTCCAACATTACCGAGTCCAGCCATATCGAGCGTGAGCTGGCGCTGATCAAGGTGAAAGCCAAGGGCGCGGGTCGTGAGGAGGTGAAGCGCACCGCCGATATCTTCCGCGGTCAGATAGTGGATGTCACCTCTGAGCTCTACACCATTCAGATGGCCGGCACTTCGGATAAACTCGATGCCTTCATCGCCGCCATCGGCGAGGTGACTAAGGTGATTGAGGTATCTCGCTCAGGTGTGGTCGGTCTGTGCCGCGGTGAGAAGGCGATGCGCGCCTAAGCGAATACCCAATCGTTAACGACTAATCAATACGCACAAAAAACGCCAGCATTTGCTGGCGTTTTTACTATTTTAAACGAAAAGCCTCAACCCAAGAGCCTAAAACAAAAAGCCCTAACTCAAAATGGCCCTTGGATATCAAACGATTTATTTAACGCTTTCGGGACTAACATTCTCGGGGCTAACACTATCAGAATTAGCACTCTCGGCCAGCTTAACCACCTCACCGGTCAGCGCCACGCCCGCCATCAGGGCACCGGCGCCGCACTGGAAGGTCTCTTCACTCGAGGTCAGGTTGTTCTTATAGTTAGACTTGATATTCACTATGGCGTTACCGCCTTGTTTCAGCGCGCTATTTTTAAGGGCGATCATCGCCGATAGGAAGACCCATTCGCAGGCTTCCTGATCTGACTTATTAAACGCATTGGTCTTCTTGTTGGTCTTCAGCTCACCCAGTTTCTGCAGCGGCTCACCATAGGCCTGCTCGCCAAAGTAGAAGCTGACATCACTGCCCAGCTTGGCCTTGGCCGCATCTGAATTAAGTACCGAGGCGATGTTATAGTTGCCGACATCATCTCTTGCAAAGGCCAGCGGAGAACACAAGGTCAGAGAGGTCAAACCTACAAGCAGTATCTTTTTCATCTTTACAAATTCCGTTGATTTGGCATGAGCGAATCCTCACGCCGCGCACTAGTTCAAACTAGCACTTCCATTAACATTACCAGACCGACAATAGGTCAGCGTCCAACTTATTTCCACAGCGCCAGAATAATTCCAGATTAGGCATAAAGAGCCAAAGGCAAACACCGTGGGAATCGCCGAGCATAACCAACTCCATGGCTAAAGGTAAATAGCCAATGGCAAACTTTGAGATAGGGCTACCTAAAAACCTGCCAGCTGGCTATCATGGCAGCAGTTAAAGCCATCCTCTACCGGAATTCCCATTGAAAGCATTCGACTTTAACCTGCTTCCCCTACTAGAGGTGTTGCTGGAAGAGCAGAGCGTCACAGCCGCCGCCGAGCGCCTGCACCTAAGCCAATCAGCGGTGAGCAAACAGCTCAACAAACTCAGAGACTCATTCGACGATCAGCTGTTCGAGCGGACCGCTCACGGCCTGCGTCCAACACCTAAGGCCAAACAGCTGGGGCCGGAGATCCGTCAGATCTTGAGTCAGGTCTCCTCCCTCACCCGACCCAGCGACTTCGATCCCTCCAAGAGCCACAGACGCTTTCGGCTCGAATTAGTAGAGACCGCTTACTCGCTGACCTATCCACACTTCATGCCTAAGCTGCTCAAGCAGGCACCAAAGATCACCATAGACAGTCAGACTTGGCACAATGAGAGCATGGAGCGGCTGCTGCGCTGCGATACCGATCTGGGGATCGCCTGCCGGGAGTGGGATGATCGCTCTTTGCAGCATGTTAATAATCTGCCGAGCGCCCTGCGCTACGTCGAGCTGACCCGGGATCACTCCCTCTGTCTGGTACGCGAGGGACACCCGCTGCTTGATGAAGAGTGGAACCTCAATACATTCCTCAAATATCGCCACATACAGGTCACCTTCGGCGGTATCTCCCACTGGCTGCTGGATGATGTGTTGCAGATGAAGCACCTCAAGCGGGATATTGCGGTCAACCTCACCGATTTTAACAGCGCCATGCAGCTGTGCGAGCAGAGCGACCTCATCCTCTGCTCGCCCGCCAAATACGCCAAGGTGATGATGGGGCAGTTTAAGCTGGTATCACTGCCGATCCCCACACAGATGGTACCCGGCACCTATCTGCTGCTCTGGCACAAGCATTTCGATCTCGACCCCAGCCACCGCTGGCTCAGGGAGCTGATCATCGACTCGGTGCAGTCCTAGGCTTCGAGAAAAAAAGATAAAAAAACGCCAGCGAGATGAATGCTGGCGTTTTTACTTGGAGATGGCGTCTAAAGCGCTAATGCCCAACTAGCAGGCTTAACTAGAAGCCTTCGACCCCTTTCATATCAGGTAAGTGGTGAGCAATACCCTTATGACAATCGATACAGGTCTTCTCGCCGCTGGCCAATGATGTGGAGTGCATATTGGCCGCACGTGTCGATTGACGAGTAAAGTCCATGTAGTCGAAATTGTGGCAGTTACGACATTCAAGCGAATCGTTGGCCTTGAGTCGTGCCCATTCATGCTCTGCCAGTTCACGGCGCTTGGCCTCAAACTTGTCACGCGTGTTGATGGTGCCGAATATCTTACCCCACACCTCTTTCGAGGCCTGCATCTTACGGGCTATCTTATCTGTCCAGTTATGAGGCACGTGACAATCCGGACAGGTCGCACGCACACCACTGCGGTTGGTAAAGTGTATCGTCGACTTCAGCTCCTGATACACGTTATTTTCCATCTCGTGACAGCCGATACAGAAGGCTTCTTGGTTGGTGGCTTCCAGGGCGGTGTTGAATCCCCCCCAGAAGATCACCCCCGCGACGAAGCCGCCTAAGGTAAGAAAACCTAAGCTAAAATGCACGCTGGGTTTTCTTAACACCTGCCAGATTTTTTTCAACTTATCTAACATACGGCCGCTCCTAGTGCTTAGCTGCTTCAGCTTTAATCAAGTGGTCGATATCGATAAAGTCATTACCTACCAAGGTTTTTGCATCCAGCTGTGGCACATGGCACTGAGTACAGAAATAGCGACGTGGAGAAAGATCCGCTAAGAAGTTATTTTCCCTGTCCATGTAGTGGGTCACACTCACCATAGGTGCCTGTGAGTCGCCAACACGCTTACGGGCGTGGCACGACATACACTTATTCACCTTCAGGTCTATCTGATAGCCGTCGATCTTATGGGGGATCACCGGCGGCTGCATCGGATAGTTACGCACCTGCTTAACGTCTGTGTTACGCACTTTCTGCATCACAGGCGGCGTCGGGTTAGTGTCGAGCGGCGCCTGCCTGAGGGTGGCAACCTTCTCATCGGGCACGCTGGCAGCCATGCTGCTAAAAGTCGCGCCGACAGAGAGAGTCACCAGAGTCGCCAAGGTTACAAGTTTCAATGATTTCATGGTGATTCTCCTTATGCCTTAACTACTTTAACTGCGCACTTCTTAAAGTCAGTCTGTTTAGACAAAGGATCCGTCGCATCTAGCGTCACCTTGTTAATCAGCTGGCTGGCGTCGAACCAAGGCACAAAGACCAGACCGACAGGCGGCTTGTTACGACCACGGGTCTCGACGCGTGTCTTGATCTCACCACGGCGTGACACCACCTTCACCTCATCACCGCGACGCAAGCCGCGTTTCTTGGCGTCTTCTGGATGCATGAAGCAAACGGCATCCGGGAAGGCGCGATACAGCTCAGGCACACGCTGGGTCATAGAACCTGAATGCCAGTGCTCCAGCACACGACCGGTCGATAACCAGAGGTTAAACTCTTCATCTGGCGACTCGGCGGCAGGCTCGTATGGCAGTGCGTAGATAACCGCCTTACCATCTGGCTTACCGTAGAACTGGAAGCCAGTACCTGGTTTCACATAAGGATCGCTGCCTTCGCGGAAGCGCCACTTGGTCTCTTTACCGTTAACCACAGGCCAGCGCAGACCGTGCACCTCATGGTAGGTATCGAAGTCAGCCAAGTCATGGCCATGACCGCGACCGAAGGTAGCGTACTCTTCAAACAGCCCCTTCTGAACATAGTAACCAAAGTGCTTGGCTTCATCGTTCATATACTTAGGATCGGCCTGCTCCAGTGGGAACTTATCTACGTTACCGTTCTGGTAGAGTACCTGGAACAGCGTCTTGCCCTTGTACTCAGGGTTCGCCGCCAGCACCTCTTTTGGCCAGACTTCGTCTGTGGTGAAGCGCTTAGAGAACTCCATCAACTGCCAAAGATCTGAGCGAGACTCGCCCGGTGCCTTCACCATCTGATGCCAGAACTGGGTACGACGCTCGGCGTTACCATAGGCGCCCTCTTTCTCCACCCACATGGCGGTTGGCAGAATAAGGTCGGCGGCCTGTGTGGTCACCGTTGGGTAGGCGTCAGACACCACGATGAAGTTTTCTGGGTTACGATAGCCAGGTAGACCTTCCTCGTTGATATTAGGACCGGCCTGCATGTTGTTGTTTACCTGTACCCAGTAGGCATTGATATCACCATCTTTCAGACGACGATTCTGCTCTACCGCGTGGTAGCCAGGCTTAGGCGGAATGATGCCATCTGGGATCTTCCAGATCTTCTCGGCAATCTTTCTGTGCTCAGGATTATTCACCACTAGGTCTGCAGGCAGACGATGTGAGAAGGTACCCACTTCACGGGCGGTACCACAGGCAGAAGGTTGACCGGTCAGCGAGAATGGGCTGTTACCCGGCGTCGAGATCTTACCTGTTAGCAGGTGAATGTTATAAATCAGGTTGTTACACCACACACCACGGGTATGTTGGTTGAAGCCCATGGTCCAGAATGAGGTCACCTTGGTATTTGGATCGGCGTAGAGTTTCGCCAATTCAATCAGCTTATCTTCTGGCACGCCAGAAAGCTTGCTGACAGAAGCCACGTCATAATCGGCAACGAAGGCCTTGAAGGCGTCAAATTCGATTGGGGTAGACTTGCCGGCCGTCTTAACGTTCTTGGCTTTCTGCTGCAGCGGATGGCTTGGACGCAGGCCATAGCCGATGTCGGTTTCACCCTTGCGGAAGTTAACGTGCTTGTTGACGAAATCCCAGTTTACCGCATCGTTTTGAATGATGTAGTTGGCGATAAAGTTCAGAATAGCCAGGTCGGTCTGCGGCGTGAAGACGATACCGAGATCGGCCAGGTCGAAAGATCTGTGGGTAAAGGTCGATAGCACAGACACCTTAACGTGTGGCGCGCTCAGACGACGGTCGGTAACACGGCTCCAGAGGATGGGGTGCATCTCGGCCATGTTAGAACCCCAGAGCACGAAGGCATCGGCGTTTTCCATGTCATCGTAACAACCCATAGGCTCATCGATACCGAAGGTACGCATGAAGCCACCTACCGCAGACGCCATACAGTGACGGGCGTTAGGGTCGATGTTGTTAGAGCCAAAACCGGCCTTCATCAATTTAGAGGCGGCGTAGCCTTCCCATACTGTCCACTGGCCTGAGCCGAACATACCGATTGCGGTTGGGCCCTTCTTCTTAATGGTGGCTTTCCACTTCTCTGCCATGGTATCGAAGGCAGTGTCCCAGCTCACCGGGGTAAATTCGCCATGCTTGTCGTATTTACCATTGGTCATACGTAGCATAGGGGTCTGGAGTCTGTCCTTGCCGTACATGATCTTAGACAGGAAGTAACCCTTGATACAGTTCAGGCCACGGTTTACCTCGCTCTCGGCATCGCCGTGAGTCGCAACTACCTTGCCGTCGCGTGTCGCGACAATGACCGAACAACCTGTACCGCAGAAACGACATGGCGCCTTGTTCCACTCAAGTTTAGTCTGCTCTGAACTGGTAATTAGGTTGCTTGCCGTTGCAGGCAAGGCCAAACCAGCCACTGAGGCAGCGGCCATGGCCGCATTTGCCTTCATAAATTCGCGTCGATTCATCTTCATTTTTCAACCTCTTCAAGCACTTCACTCTGGTGATACACCATGGCTGCGGACAGCACGCCCTCAATCTTGTTGATCGTCTCAATGTCAGCCATCAGGCCCTTCTGGGTCATGCCTTCCAGCACAACAACCAGCTTGACCTCATCGTTTACAGACAACTCAGCATTTTCCATCTTCATGATTGTCTGTCTGACACTGGACATAAACTCAGGCTTAACCTGAACCACTAAACTGGTGACGTGAAGTTCATTGCTCATTGACATTTACACTCTTAATAATTGTTCGAATACAGTGGGTTAACCTGCACCTGGCGGGCCGGTAAATATCTGACTAAACCAGATAGCGAAGCCCAAACCAGAAACGAGTAACACTGACAGCAGGGGAGCAAGAAAAACGGTTAGAAACACAAATATTTTTAGCTCTAAACTTTTCTCTTCATTAGGTGTGGAACTCATGCATCCTCCAACGGGTCATGCCGGTTTTCATAGCAGATAAAGTTGGTTAGTCAGTGGTTGATATAGAGCAATCAAACGCTATAACCATACTTTTCTTCCTGTTATTTATGGTATCAATAAATTCTTAACATTCTGTATACCCCTAAATCGGTAAATTTCATGCAGGTTTGATCTGGATCATCCTTTTGTCACAGATAAAACCCAGATCACCTCTCCTAGACACGTATTTCGATTGAGAAAGCAACAAAATGAATAAATTAGCTATTCATGAACAACTAAAACATAGTCATAAAATGGCGATTTCGTAAGTCAAAATGTGATCTAAATCGTAAAAATATATCAATGGGGGTAGAGGGGAATTTTGTGGGGTTAAAAAAAGCACCCGTTGCGGGTGCTTCTTCAGTCTTTATGACAACAATCAGGCTTCGGCGATGCGGTTGAGGATACGCTTCTCCGATATGGGATAGGCGGTACCTAACACCTGGGCGAAACAGGAGACACGATACTCCTCTATCATCCAGCGAGCCTCCTGCAGCGCCTCGGGCACGGCCGCGCTGCGGGGCACCTTGACCAGCTGGGCAGCCAGGGTCTGTTGCACATTGTTGATGCTGTGCAGGTGCAGGCGGTCACGGTTAGGATCAACGGGCAGCTTATCTAAACGATTATCTATCGCCTTGATATAACGGATTAAATCAGAAAGTCGCTGCCAACCACACTGCTCGACAAAGCCTTTAAACACCAGGTTATCCAGCTGGGTCTGAATGTCGCTCATGGCGAAGGCGATATCCAGGCTGATCTTGCCCTTAAGGCGTTTCTTCACCTTCTGATACAGGGTCAAGATCTCCTCCACCTGCAGGGCGATCTTGGCCGCCGTGGGGTTGAGATCCTGACGCACCAGATCTTTAGCCTGCTCGAACTGCTCGGCGCTGCGCACATCTAAGCCCTTCTCATCCAGCAGCTGCTGCACCGCCGCCGACAGGATATCGTCGATCAGATACTGCACCTGGCCAAAGGGGTTGAAGTACATGGCCAACTTGGCCTTGTTGGGCAGGGTGTTCTGCAGGTGTTTCACCGGCGATGGCATGTTGAGCAGCAAGAGACGCTGCAGGCCCGCCTTGTGGCAGCGGCCGGCCTCATGCTCGTCATCAAACAGCTTGATGGCCACGCTGTCTTTGTTGTCCACCAGCGCAGGGAAAGCCTTCACCTGGAAGTTACCCCGCTTCTTCTCATACTGTTTTGGCAGGTCACCAAAGCTCCACTGGGTCAGTTCACTCTGCTCTATGCCGCTCTCGGCGACGTTGCGAATCGCCTGGGTTACCCTGCCCTGAAGCTTATCTTTTAGCTGCTCAAGCTCCCTGCCCTGAGCGATCAACTTACCCTTGTCATCCTCCACCTTGAAGTTGATCAGCAGATGGGGCGCGAGCTGCGAGAGGTCGAAATCATCAACCGAGATACGCACGCCGCTCATGCGCAGCAGTTGCTTACACATGGCATCCAGCAGACTCATCTCACTACTGCTGTTAGTATTAGCCATCGCCTGCAGGCAGGCCCTGGCATAATCCGGCGCCGGCACGAAGTTACGTCTCAATGTCTTAGGCAGGGACTTGATAAGCGCGGTGATCTTCTCTTCACGCAGGCCAGGCACCAGCCAGTCGAAGCCCTGGGCCTCTATCTGATTAAGCAGCGCGACGGGGAGATGCACCGACACGCCGTCATCTGCATCCGCCGGCTCGAAGTGATAACTCAGCGGCAGGTTAAAGTTGCCCTGATGCCAGCTGTCGGGGAAGTCCAGCGCCGAGATATGTTCGTCGCTACGCTTCATCAGCTGCTCACGTTCAAAGTCCAGCAGATGCGGCTGACGCTTCTTCTCCTGCTTCCACCAAGTCAGCAGCTTAGGGGCGTTGTAGATCCCCTCGGGGATGCGCGCCTCATAGAAATCCACCAGCGCCTGCTCGTCCACCAAGATGTCGCGGCGGCGGGACTTGTGTTCCAGCGCCTCGATATCGTCAATCAGGGCGCGGTTGTTGACGAAAAACGCCTCCTTGGTGCGCAGCTCCCCTTCGGCCAGGGCGCTGCGAATGAAGATCTCGCGGGCCTCCACCGGCTCTACCGGGCCATACTGCACCCGGCGGCGATTAACTATGGTCAGGCCGTAGAGCTGCTGGTTCTCCAGCGCCACCACACTGCCCTGCTTGGCTTCGAAATGGGGCTCTACATAGCTTTTCTTCACCAGATGGCCGGCCAGCGGCTCGACCCATTCCGGCTGGATCTTGGCGCAGCAGCGGGCAAACAGACGCGAAGTTTCGGTCATCTCGGCGGCCATGATCCACTTAGGCCCCTTCTTAGCCAAGGGCGAGCCGGGGAAAACGAAGAACTTGCGGTTGCGCGCCCCCAGATACTCGTTGTCCTTATCCTTGAAGCCGATATGACTCAGCAGACCGGTCAGCAAAGATTTATGCAGCAGCTCATAATCGGCGGGCTCGCTGTTGAGCTTCCACTTGAGGTCGTGCACCGCTTGTCGCAGCTGAGTATAGAGATCCTGCCATTCACGCACGCGCAGATAGGCGAGAAACTCCTGCTTACACAGCTTGCGGAACTGACTGGCGGACAGGGCTTTCTGCTGCTCCTTGATGTGATCCCACAGCTTCACCCAGGCGATGAAGTCAGAGTCCTTATCGTTGAAGCGTCTGTGGGCCTCATCGGCGGCCTGCTTCTTATCCATTGGGCGCTCGCGGGGATCTTGGATCGACAAGCCTGCGGTGATCACCAGAGTCTCATGCAGACAGCCATATTCCTTGGCCTGCACCACCATGCGCGCCAGGCGCGGATCCACCGGAATACTCGCCAATTGACGGCCAAGTGGCGTGAGTTGCAGCTGCCCCTTGTGTTTGCTCACCGATTGCAGCTCTTCCAGCAGCAGGAAGCCGTCGCGGATATAGCGGGCATCGGGCGGCTGAATAAAGGGGAAGCCTTCGATGTCACCAAGGCCGATGGAGAGCATCTGCAAAATGACAGAGGCCAGGTTGGTCCTTAGGATCTCGGGATCGGTAAACTCGGGGCGATTGTTAAAGTCCGCCTCATCGTAGAGACGAATACAGATCCCCGGCGCCACGCGGCCACAACGGCCCTGACGCTGGTTGGCGCTCGCCTGGGAGATAGGTTCGATCGGCAGGCGCTGCACCTTAGTGCGATAGCTGTAGCGGCTGATGCGCGCCGTACCCGGGTCGATCACATACTTGATACCGGGAACCGTCAACGAAGTTTCCGCCACGTTGGTGGCCAGCACGATACGGCGTCCGCGATGACTCTTGAACACCTTGGACTGCTCACCATAGGAGAGACGCGCATACAGGGGTAACACTTCTGTGTCGCGATACTGCTGTTTGTTGAGCTGATCTGCCAGGTCACGGATCTCGCGCTCGCCGTTGAGGAAGATGAGGATATCCCCCGGCCCCTCGGCCATCAGCTCCTCCACCGCGGCAAAGATGCCATCGGTGAGATCTAAGTCTTCTTCCTGTTCGCCCACCAGCGGACGGTAGCGAGTCTCCACCGGATAGGTACGGCCCGACACCTCGATCACAGGCGCATTATTGAAATGCTTAGAGAATCTCTCCACGTCTATGGTGGCCGAAGTGATGATCACCTTGAGATCCGGACGGCGCTTGAGCACGCTCTTGAGGTAACCCAGGATGAAATCGATATTCAGGCTTCGCTCGTGGGCCTCATCGATAATGATGGTGTCGTACTGATCCAGGTATTTGTCTGAACTCAGCTCCGCCAGCAAGATACCGTCTGTCATCAGCTTGATGTAAGAGGTCGGCTTGATGGCATCGGCGAAACGCACCTTAAAGCCTACCACTTCGCCCAGTGGGCTGTTTAACTCTTCGGCCACACGAGTCGCCACGCTGCGGGCGGCCAGTCGTCTTGGCTGGGTGTGGCCAATCAGACCGCGGGTGCCCAGGCCAAGCTCGAGACAGATCTTCGGCAGCTGAGTCGTCTTACCCGAGCCTGTCTCACCGGCCACAATCACCACCTGGTTATTGGCGATCGCCTCGGCTATCTCGCCGCGCTTTTGCGACACGGGCAAGGCGTCAGGATAGTTGATCTCAGGGCGATTCTGCCTGCGGCTCTCCACCTTGGCCGCGGCGGCAATGGCCTGCTCTTCTAACTGGGCCAGCGCCTCATCTTTCTGCTCGCCATCGGCTTGTTTTTTCAGTCTATGAAGGCGGCGCTTGATGCGAGAGGCATCGGCCTGAAAACACTGGTTGAGGAAGGCATGAGACAGGGGGTGACGTGGCGAATTCAAAGGAAAAACCCATATAGCAAAACACAAAGCAGGGATCCTACCAAGGAACGCGTCATTTTGATATGGAAAATCGCCTCAAACCGGCGAATTTGTTCACCTTTATTATCGACAGACACCACAGGGTATTGTCGATAAAAAGGTGAACATAAGCATTGACTTAGGCAGGTTTAAGATAACACTCCTGCATAGAGGTGTTGATCGCCCTTAGTACGGCATTTCTGTCTATGATGCCGACCACCCTGCCCTGGTCGATCACAGGATAGATCTTAGGCTTGGGCAGCAGCATCTGCTCCGCCAAACTGATGATGGGCTCATCCTTGGTGACGGTGAGCACATCGGTGCGCATGCAGTCACTCACGTTGGCGGTGAGATCGCAGTGATAGGTACTCTTAAGCATCACGGCTAAACAATCTTGTTGCGACAAAAAACCCACTAAATGACCCTGTGCATCGACCACGGCTGCGCCTAGTTTTTTTTGTGAGAGCAGCTTCTCGACCGCGGCCGCCAGTGTCATGTCTGCCTGTAATAACACCGGCTGGCGGTCCATATAATCAACGACTTTCATCGATTCCATATTCTGACTCCTTAATCGTGTCCGCACCTTAAGTGTAATTAAGGTTGGTCTAAAAAGCCGAAGTTTTAACCAATTTTATTTATAAGCATACAAAACAAATATTTATGCAACAGACGTAAAGTTTGAAGCGGATCAAGTGCCGTCAAAAAGTGGGACATTTTGACCCATATTTTTAAATAAACTTGATCCAGCTCATAGCTATAGAAGGTGGAATGCCCCTGCGGATCACAAGGTTTATAAATGTTGACATACATCAACATTCGCGCCGAATTTGAGGCCTAAACTTAGTTACTGAATCGTGCCACTACATTTTCGCATCAAAATGAAAACAAAGGGTTAACCATGGACACACATGCCGCCTTATATCAACAAGGCCAAGCACGCCTCGAAGAGTTACGTCGCTTGGCGCCTCGTCATGCTCAGACATTGCAAGACAAGATGGAAGAGCATGGAATCACCCGCCGAGACTTTATGAAATGGAGCGCCGCCGTCACCGCTATGCTGGCGTTGCCGCTTCCCTTTAGCACACTGGTCGCTGAAGCCGCCGAATTGGCGGACCGCGTACCACTGATCTGGTTGCACATGGCCGAATGTACTGGCTGCTCCGAATCTCTGGTGCGTGCAGACACCCCTAACCTCGACTCGCTGATCTTCGACCATGTTTCATTGGAATACCATGAAACCCTGATGGCTGCAGCCGGTTGGCAAGCCGAAGAAAACCTGGAACACGCGCTGGAAACCTACAAGGGTAACTACCTGCTGGCCGTCGAGGGGGCTATCCCCACAGCAAACAACGGTGCCTTCCTGACCGTTGGCTGTAAGGGTCACACCGGCCTTGAGATCATCAAGCATGCGGCCGAAGGCGCTGCCGCCATCGTCTCTGTCGGTACCTGTGCCTCCTTCGGTGGCGTGCAGGCCGCCGCTCCTAACCCAACCGGTGCCAAGGGCGTCGATAAGGTAGTGAATAAGACAGTGGTTAACTTAGGTGGCTGCCCACCAAGTGAAAAGAACATTGTTGGCACCCTGATGTATTTCATCATGTTCGGCAAACTGCCTGCGCTGGACATGTTTAACCGTCCTAAGTGGGCCTACGGCGCACGGGTACACGATAACTGTGAACGTCGCGGCCGCTTCGATGCGGGCGAATTTGTCGAGCAGTTTGGCGATGAAGGCGCGAAAGAGGGCTACTGCCTCTATAAAGTGGGATGTAAAGGGCCTTATACCTATAACAACTGCCCCACAGAAAGATTCAATCACCACACCAGTTGGCCGGTGCTTGCGGGTCACGGATGTATGGGCTGCTCCGAGCCTAACTTCTGGGACGACATGGCCGACTTTGAAAAACCCCTTGGCAGACAGCTCCTTCACGGGCTGGACGCAACGGCCGATACCGTCGGCGCAGTGATCTTGGGTGCCACAGCTGTAGGTATCGGCGCTCATGCTGTTGCCAGCGTATTTGCCAATTCGAAGGAGGACTAATTCAATGAGCAAACGTGTAGTTATCGACCCTATCACTCGAATCGAAGGCCATCTGCGCATCGAGGTCGAAGTCGACGAAAATAATGTTGTTCAAAAAGCCTGGTCCTCCTCCACCCTATGGCGTGGCATCGAGGTGATCCTCAAGGGACGCACTCCGATGGATGTGGGCCTTATCGTACAGCGTATCTGTGGTGTCTGTACCTATTCACACTATCGCTGTGGTACCGAGGCGGTAGAGAACGCCTTAGGGGTAAAGATCCCGCTTAACGCTAAATACCTGCGCTCGCTCATGCAGACCTCGCTCTATATGCATGACCACATAGTGCACTTCTATCACCTCCACGGCCTGGACTGGGTGGATGTGGTCTCTGCGCTGAGTGCCGATCCGGCCGCCGCCGCACAGGTGGCGCTGAAATATACCCACAACCCAATCGCCGCCGGCGAGGGTGAGCTGCGCGCGGTACAAGAGCGCGTCAAGGGCTTCGTCGAAACCGGTAAACTTGGCCCCTTCGCCAACGCTTACTGGGGCAACGGCACCTATAAGTTTACCCCTGAGCAGAACCTGATCGCCCTGTCGCACTACCTCAAGGCACTGGAAGTACAGCGCGTTGCGGCCGAGATGCTAGCCATCTTCGGTGGTAAGCAGCCGCATCCTCAGTCGCTGGTGGTCGGTGGTGTTACCTCGGTGCGTGACATGTTAAGCCCTGCCCGCCTGCAGGAGTGGAAACAGAAACACGCCATCGTGACCGACTTTATTCACCGCGCTTATAAGGCGGATATCGTCATGGCGGCCGAAGCCTTCGGCGGCGAGCCTAGCGTACTGGGCGGCGTCAACGTGAAGAACTTCCTGGCAACCAACGACTTCGTCCTCGCCGACGGTCAGTACATGTTTGACCAGGGCGTGATCATGAATGGCGATCTGGCTAATGTCACAGACATCAATCCAGATCTGATCAAGGAAGATGTGAGCCACGCCTGGTATGACGCAAGCGAGCCACAGCATCCTTATGAAGGCACCACAATCCCTAATTACACAGGCTTTGTGGAGCGCGACACAGTCTACGGTAAGCTGCCAACACTGGATGGCGACGGCAAGTACAGCTGGGTGAAATCACCTCGCTATCAAGGCGAGCCAGTCGAAGTGGGTCCACTCTCTAGCCTGCTGGTCAGCTATGCCCGCGGCAACAAGGTGGTGGTCGATGCGGTGAACGGTCTGCTGGAAGCCACTGGCCTACCGGTTGAAGCCCTATTTACCACGCTTGGCCGCACTGCGGCGCGCATGCTGCAAACCGTTATCGTGGCCGAAGAAGGCCTCAAAACCTTCGATGCGCTGATCGACAACCTGCTTGTGGATGAGGCCACCTATGTGCAGCCTGAGATCGACCCAAGCAAGGAGTATGTGGGCCACGCCATGATCGAGGCGCCGCGCGGCATGCTCAGCCACTGGATCCGCATCAAAAACGGTCTGGTGGAGAACTATCAGGCAGTGGTGCCCACTACCTGGAACGCTGGCCCTGTGGACGCCGCCGGTAAGGTCGGTCCCTATGAGGCATCCCTATTGGGCCTCAAGCTGGAAGACCCGACCAAACCACTGGAAGTGATACGTATCATCCACTCGTTCGACCCATGTATGGCCTGTTCGGTACATGTGATGGACTATAAGGGTCAGGATCTGGGTGAGTTCCGTATCGACCCAAACGGCAATAACTAAGGAGCAACTCATGGCTACAACCAATGTACCCTATGAGAGAGCCTTTATCTTCAGCGCCGCGATCAGGATTTTTCACTGGTTGCGAGCGCTCTCCATACTGGTTCTTGTCATCACAGGCTTCTATATTGCCTGGCCGTTTTTGGTGGCGCCGAGCAGCACGGATGTGTTGGTACAAGGGTGGATAAGATTTGCCCACCTGATCTTCGGCTTCGTGCTGTGTGCCATCACGCTTGCCAGGGCCTATCTGTTCTTCTTCAGCAAGAGCGACATAGAGCGACGTTCCTTTAAGGACGTCACCAGCGTCAACAGCTGGATAGTGCAGCTTAAGTCCTATCTCTGGATGGGACACCTGGACAAGAAAGGTGTATATGGTCCCTTGCAGTTTGTCACCTACTTTGCCGTATCAGTGATCGCAGCGTTAATCTGCATCACAGGCCTGGCACTGTACGCCAACGTATATCATCTCGGCCTTGGCGGCATGTTAGGCGACTTTGCGGCCTGGTTGACCGGCGCAATGGGCGGCCTGGCCCAGCTGAGGATCTGGCACCATTACTTTACTTGGGTGTTTATTATCTTTGTGGTGATCCACGTCTATATGGCGGTTTGGACCGGCATCAGATTTAAACATAATTCGGTAGATTCCATCGTCTCTGGCTATGACTACCATCCTAAGAAGCACTAAATAAGGGCGCCATGAAAATACTGTTACTCGGTATTGGTAATGTGCTGTACGCCGATGAAGGGATCGGCGTACATTTTGTCAATTACCTGCAAGAAAACTTTCGCTTTAGCCATCCGTCGCATCAACTCGATGTGATGGATGGTGGCACCTTAGCCCAAGGGCTAATTCCCATCATCTGTAAATACGACTATCTTGTGGTGGTAGATACGGTAAACGCCCACGGCGTCGGACCAGGAGAGGTCTATTTTTTCGATTTCGACAAGGCTCCCAGCGAGATCGATTGGCAAGGAAGCGCACACGAGGTGGAGATGTTACAGACATTGACCATGATGGAGATGGTCGGAGACAGACCAAAAACTTTCGTACTTGGCTGCACGCCAACCGTACTCGAACCTATGACACTGGGGCTCACCCCGCGTGTCACCGCCACCGTTCCCCTGATGGAAACGACAATACTCACCCATTTCAAGTCCCTCGGATTCGAGATCGAACGGATCAACGACTTGGCTATTGAAACGCTCATTCCAGATTCTTATAAGCGCGGTGTAACCCTAGATGAAGACAATCAAATTTGAATTTACCTGCTCACGGCAGGTGCCGCTTTACGCGCATTTATGTAACCGATACCTAAATTATGGTGAACTAAATATCCATGTCGGTTACCAGGGCGGCGCCTATTTTATCGAGGCCGAGGGCAAACAGAGCGAGCTGGAAGGCCTGGCCGATGATATCGCCCAGGATTTTCTGATCTCCGTATGGCTCACCGATTCCCGCATCGCCCTGATCGACGCGCCGACCGGCAGCAAAGCCCCCTTGGCAACCCAGCCACTGGTGCAGGAGTTCTGTCAGCAGTGCGCGCCGCACTTTGGTGATAATCAGGCGCCAGAATTTGGCCAGCTGGATCTTGCCTGTGACTGTTGCCACGGCGAGCGCCGCATCCATCAAGACTATCGCGGCCTGACCGCTGGCGACATTCAGGCCATGTATCAGCAGCTGATGATCCAGGGCGAACTCGAACTGGCAGGCGGCATTAGGCTGAGCCTGAGCCCGATTGACAACAATCCCGATGAAAGCAGTTCCAATAAAAACAGTCAGCGCCCTCGCCTGCTTATCTGTAATCCCAACACCCTCAATGCCCAGTTCCACCTCAGCGATCCACAGGTGTTGGCGCTGTCGAGCATAGAGAAGCCACTCATCTGCGTACGGCCCATCAAAGATCATCCAAAGCTCGCCCAGCCCCTGTACGATCTCTGCTTCGCCTACAATCGTCTCTTAGTGATCCTGGCCGAGCATCTGCGCCAGCACGGCACAGATTGGGTCTATTTAGCCGATCCCGCCCAGGGCGAGGCGCTTGCCTATATCGATGGCCAATGGGCCGAGATCCACACGAATGCGCCAAACAGCCTGCGCATCGACTCGCCCAAGCAGGCGCTACATGATGCCGTGCTGCTGGCCGGCAAGGACACCTATTACTACGCCAGCCACAGCGACAAACAGGGCGGCCACTACCTGCTAGAACAAGGCAGTGAAGTCAAAGCGCGCCACGGCGCCAAGACAGCCGCTATCTTAGGCGATGATGACCTGGCCCTGTGCGCCCTGCACAGCGTGAATCTCGAGCATGGCCTTGATAAGAACAGCGCCATCATCTATCTCAGCCGTGACCATGGCGGACAAATCTACACCTTAAACAGCAAGTGCGAGGCCGAGCGTTTCTTCGCCCTGCCCGAGCTGCCTGAAAACGGCTATGAGATATACCATCAGCTAGAGCAGAGCCCCCAGCGCAAGGTGCTGGAGAAGTTTAAGCAGCGTTATCCCGAAGATTATCTCAGGCTGCTGGACCTTAAGCTCCCCAATGAGCGCCATAGTTTAAGCGCCCTGTGGGCGGTAGGCGCGGTGATCCTGGGTCTCGAGAGCCGCTCCTTGAGCATAGGCGATCTCAACGACGCCCTGATGGCCGCTGCCATGGCCCATCGCGGCAGCAACTCGCCACGCATCGACTATCCGCTCACCCGCGGCGAAGCCTACCGCAGCCTCAACTGGTGCAAGACACTGGGCAGCCTGATCAGCTTCCGTCTGGCCGACGACAGAGACAGCCAGAAACTGGCCTTTGGCATGCACGACTCCTTCGCCGACTACCTGGCCAACTGGATTGAACATCTGGATCTCAACCTTGGGGTCAAGTCGGTGGCCCTGGCCGGTAGCGAGTGGGTTAACCCCCTGCTGTGTCAGCGGGTCGCCCTAAGGGTCGGCAAGAACTTCCCCCTCAAACACAACCAGCTGCTGGAGATCGATGGCAACAACCATGCTATCGGCGCCCTGCTGCTGAAGAAACGCAGGCTATAACATGTCTGCCAAGCTGCAAGCGTCCATAGAGGCGACCAAGCGAGTCAAGCTGGACATCACAGGTATTGTTCAGGGGGTCGGTTTTCGCCCCTTCGTCTATCGCTGGGCCACTGAGCTTGATCTGCTGGGCCTGACCTTCAACCACAGTAAAGGCGTGACGGTGGAGCTGCAAGGCAGCGATGCGGCGATTAGCTCTTTCGTCGAGGCCCTGACTCAGACGCCACCGCCACTTGCCCGCATCGATAGCCTGAGCCAGACAGCACTGCCGCTTGAAGAGTGCGACAGCTTCGAGATAGTGCACAGCCAGGCGGATGCCAAGGCGGTGGTGGCCGTCTCCAGCGACAAGAGCAGCTGCCAGGAGTGTCTCGATGAGATAATGGATCCCGGCAACCGTCACTATCAGTACCCCTTTACCAACTGCACTAACTGCGGCCCCAGATATACCCTGATCCGCGCCCTGCCCTATGACAGGCCCAACACCGCCATGGCCGAATTTGCCATGTGTGATGCCTGCGCGGCGGCCTATCAGAATCCGCTGGACAGGCGCTACCACGCCCAGCCGGTGAGCTGCCCAGAATGCGGCCCCCAGCTCAGCCTGCTGGCACAAGATAAGCGTCTGCTTGGTGAGCGTAACGCTGCGCTGGACCTGGCCGTCGAGCTGCTGGCCCAGGGCAAGACTCTGGCCATCAAGGGGCTGGGCGGCTTTCATCTGGTATGCGATGCCACCAATGACGAGGCGGTAATGCAGCTGAGATCCCGTAAGCAGCGCCCGGCCAAGCCCTTCGCCGTGATGTGCGCCTCGCTCGACATGGCCAAGACATTGGCCTGCGGCAGCGATGCCGAATGGCAACTGCTGCAAAGCGCCGAGCGGCCCATCACCCTGCTGCAAAAGGCGCTCAGCAAAGAAGAATCCAGTAGCGATGCGAACGAAAGCGACACACTAAGCCCGGCCGTGGCACCTGGTATCGACAGACTCGGGCTGTTTCTGCCCTACACGCCGCTGCATCAACTGCTGCTCAGCAGGCTAAACCGCCCGCTCGTGGCCACCAGTGCCAACCGCAGCGGCGAGCCCATCATCACGCACGGCGAGCAGATCTTCGAGCGCCTGGGCGAGGTGGTCGATGCCGTGCTGGATCATAACCGCGAGATCCTTAACGGCTGTGACGACAGCGTGGTGCAGATGGTGGATGACAAGCTGCAGGTGATCCGTCTGGCGCGGGGCTATGCGCCGCTGACCCTGGCGCTGCCAGAGGAAGTCCCCCAAGAAACCTTGGCCGTTGGCGCCCAGCAGAAGAACAGCATTGCCTTCGGCTTCGACCACAACCTGGTGCTCAGCCCACACATAGGCGATCTCTTCAGCCTGGAGGCGGAGCAATATTTTATCGACACCCTGGCGACCTTTAAGCGCCTGTACCAGTTCAGCCCCAAACACCTGGTGAGCGACAAGCACCCCGATTACGCCTCGACCATCTGGGCCCAGCGACAAAAAGTTGAGCAAGGCATCGCCTACACTCAGGTGCAGCACCACTACGCCCATATCCTCAGCGTCATGGCCGTCAATCAGAGAGTCGACAAGGTATTGGGCTTCAGCTTCGATGGCACGGGCCTCGGGGATGAGCGCCAACTCTGGGGCGGCGAAGCCATGCTAGCCGATATCTCAGGTTTCAAGCGCGTCGCCCATCTGAGCCCAATGGCGCTAATCGGCGGCGAGCAGGCGATTAAAGATCCCCGCCGCATCATGCTGGCACTGTTGTTCGCGCGCTACTCAATTGAAGAGATTAAGGCGCTGCCACTGGCGGCAATCGAGGGACTGCCAGCCAGCCTCATCGGCAACCTGCATACCCTGTGGCACAAAGGCGTTGCAACCCAGATGACCAGCTCCATCGGCCGTCTGTTTGACGCCACCGCCTGCCTGCTCGGCCTGATGCAGACCACCCAATTTGAGGGACAGGCCGGCATGTTGATCGAGGCCAAGGCCAATGAGGTCAGCGAGGCGCAGTTAGAAAGCGAGCTTGCGGCAGCGGATCTGGCCTTTAGCATGAGAGAGAGCGACGGCGTATGGCAGCTAGAAGCCCTCTGGGCACAGATGGTGGATGCCCTGCTCAAATGGCAGCACAAACCCGAAGGCATAAGCCTTATCGCCCGCGGCTTCATGAACGCGCTGGCCCAGGCGGTCACCGACTGCGCCATCAAGCATAGCGGCTTCGACGTGGCGCTTTGCGGCGGCGTGTTTCAAAACCGCTATCTGCTCAGCGAGACACGTAAACGCCTAGAGATGGCTAAGATTAAGGTGCTCGATTCGCATCAGGTACCGGTTAACGATGGCGGCATTGCCCTGGGGCAACTCTGGTACGCCATACACAAGCATTAACTCGGCTTAAGCCGCGCCTAAATCGCCCTGTGATAAGCGCTTGAGCCAATTTGATTAACAGGATTTTGCCTAAAACTGACCCGGGTCAATGAAGTCACCGGGCTCCTAGCGCAAAATGGCATTAACGCCTTAGATTTTTTGGAGTTCATTATGTGTAAAGACTGCGGCTGCTCTATCACTCGAGATCATGATCACCACCATGATCACGACCATCACCACAGCCATGAGCATGATCATCACGAGCACAGCCACGAGCATAGCCACGCGCACGGTCATGAGCACAGCCACGGGCATCATCACGAGCACAGCCACGAGCATAGCCACGCGCACGGTCATGAGCACAGCCACGGGCATCATCACGACCACGGCGCCCTGCGTAGCAATCCCCAGCTCAACGACAAGAAGACACTGTCTGTCATCCATAAGATCCTCGATAAAAACGATCACGAAGCAGCCCACAACCGTGCCCACTTCGAGGCCCACAATATCACCGCCTTCAACCTGATGAGCAGCCCTGGCAGCGGCAAGACCACACTGCTAGAGCATCTCAAGGAGTACACAGATCTTAACTATGGCGTGGTCGAAGGCGATCTTGAGACCTCCCGTGACGCCGACCGCCTCATCGCCAAGGGCATTCCCGCCTTCCAGATCCAAACCGGCTCCGCCTGTCACCTGGACGCCTTCATGGTGCACGATGCCCTACATCATGTGGATCTGGCGGCCCTGGATATCTGCTTCGTGGAGAACGTCGGCAACCTGGTCTGCCCCGCCTCTTACGATGTGGGCACCCACTTCAACATAGTGCTGGTGTCTGTACCCGAAGGCGACGACAAGATAGAGAAATACCCGGTAATGTTCCGCAAGGCAGATCTGGTATTGATCACCAAGGCCGACCTGTTGCCCCACTTCGATTTCAGCGTCGAGGAAGCCAAGGCCCAAGTGAAACGCCTTAACCCAGAGGCCGAAGTGATCACCACCTCCATCAAGGATGGCGACAGCATGCGCGCCGTGGTCGACTGGCTAAACACCCACAGGAGCCAGTAACCATGTGCCTATCCATCCCCTCAAGAATTGTCGAACTCCACCCCGAGGAGCAGGCCGTAACGGTCGAGACCCTGGGGGTGAAGCGCAAGGTCAGCAGCCATCTGATGGAGGAGCCACTGGCCCTCGACGACTATGTGCTGATCCATATCGGCTTCGTGATGAACAAGATAGACAAGGCCGACGCCGAGCAGAGCCTGGCCCTGTATCAGGAGATCGTCGCCAAGATGAATGAGCAGGAGGCCCAGGCATGATAGCGCTCAAGCAGCTATATCAGGGCTTTAGAGATCCTGAAACCATACACAACCTGGCTAAGGAGATCGCCCTGCACGCCGCCAAGCATGAGGGCAACATCTACATCATGGAGGTGTGCGGCGGTCATACCCATACCATCATGAAATATGGCCTCAACCAGCTGTTGCCAGACAACATCGAATTTGTTCACGGTCCCGGCTGCCCCGTGTGTGTCATGCCGAAAGAGCGCATCGACCACGCCGCCATCCTGGCCTCTCAGCCCGGTGTGATCCTGGTGACCCTGGGGGATATGATCCGCGTACCCGGCTCAAAAGGCAGCCTGGCCGAATTCAGGGCCAAGGGCTGCGATATTCGCCCACTCTACGATCCCATGGACGCCCTGACCATTGCCAAGGAGAACCCGGATAAACAGGTGATCTTCTTTGCCATAGGGTTTGAGACCTCAACCCCCATGACCGCCGTGCTTATCGAGCAGGCCGAGAAACAAGGGCTTGATAACCTGCTGTTTCATATCAACCATGTGCTGGTGCCACCTGCCATAGACGCCGTGATGGCCGATCCCCAAGCCAAGGTGAATGCCTTTATCGGCCCGGCTCACGTGAGCGTGATCTCGGGTGCCAAGCTCTACCGCCCCGCCGTTAACCAATACGGCACGCCCGTAGTGGTCTCCGGCTTCGAACCTGTGGATGTGATGGAATCTATCCTGCGCATCGTCAAACAGAAGGTCGAAGGGGTCGCCGAACTCGACGTACAGTACAGCCGCGCCGTGAGCGAGGAAGGCAACGTGCACGCCCAGCAGAAGGTCAATCAGTACCTCACCGTCAGGCCGCATTTTCGCTGGCGCGGTCTGGGACCGCTGAATGAGTCGGCGCTGATGCTAAAACCCGAATATGCCCATCGCGACGCCGAGGTGATCTATCGCGACAAGCTGGATGTGGCCGATATCGACGATCACAAGGCCTGCCAGTGCGGCGACATCTTAAGAGGCATCGCCAAGCCGAAAGACTGTAAGGTCTTCGGCCGCGGCTGCACCCCAGAGACGCCCCTCGGCAGCTGCATGGTCAGCTCGGAAGGCGCCTGCAACGCCTATTACCGCTATAACGGAGTCTAATCATGGCCGACAACGAAAAAACCGTACAACTCAGTCACGGCGGTGGCGGCAAGGAGATGAACCGACTGATCAAGTCGATCTTCTTCAAGGCCTTCAATAACCCGATTTTGGCAAGCGAAGAAGACGCCGCCCTGCTCCACTTCGAGGGTCAGGCCGCCTTCACCACAGACTCCTTCACCGTATCGCCGCTGTTTTTCGCCGGTGGCAACATAGGCAAGCTCGCCATCGCGGGCACGGTCAACGATCTGGCCATGATGGGCGCCGAGCCCCAATACCTGAGCTGCAGCTTCATCATAGAAGAAGGCTTTGCCATCAAGGATCTGAAAACCATCGTCGATAGCATGGCCGAGGAGCTGCACAAGAGCGGCACCCGCATCGTCTGCGGCGATACCAAAGTCGTGCCTAAGGGCTGTGCCGATGGTCTGTTTATCAACACCTCTGGCGTAGGCCGCGTGTTGAAGCCACAGATCTCGGTGAAAAATCTGCAAGTAGGCGATGCCATTATCGTCTCAGGGGATATCGGCCGTCACGGCGCCGCCATCTTGATGGCCCGTGAGGGACTCACCCTGGAATCTGAGCTGGTCAGCGACTGCGCCAACCTCTGGCCCGTGGTCGAACAGTTGATCGCCTGCAACATAGAGGTGCACGCCATGCGCGACGCCACCCGTGGTGGCCTGGCTGCTGTGCTTAATGAATGGGCCAGCGCCTCCGATGTCGGCATCAATGTCGAGGAGAGCAAGATCCCCGTGTGTGACGAGGTCAAAGGCCTGTGTGAACTCTATGGCTTCGAGCCCCATGACCTGGCCAACGAAGGCACCTTTATCCTGGCGGTGCCGGGTGAGATTGCCGAAGGTGCACTGGAGATCATCCAGCGCTACGGCCACTGTCAGCAGGCGGCCATCATAGGCCATGTGGAAGAAACCCATCCGGGCAAAGTGGTGCTCAAGACCCCATGGGGCAGCAGCCGCTACCTCGATCTGCCCCAGGGTGAACTACTGCCAAGGATCTGTTAATGCACGAGTATTCGATTGTCACCGCCCTGCTGGAACAGTGTGAACAGCACGCCATCGCCAATCAGGCGAGCAAAATCACTAAGGTGGTGATAAAGATCGGCGTCTTAAGCGGCGTCGAGCCCGCCCTACTGGCGACCGCGTTTGAGACCTTCAAGCTAGAGGGGCGCGCTAGAGAGGCGGAACTGGAGATTCTACATCAAGAATTGGTGCTCGAGTGCCAGGCTTGCCAAAGCACTCATACCATCAAGGAACGAAGTGTCATTTGTCCTAGTTGTCACAGCTATGAGACCCGCATCATCGAAGGGGAAGAATTGCTGCTGATGCAACTAGAGCTAGAAACCGATGAATAAAACCAAACATATATGGAGTATTACAATGAAAAAAGCCTCACTACTACTCGCTAGCCTTCTTCCTGCAGCGGCTTGGGCACACCCAGGACACAATGGCATAGGTCTGTTCCACCACCTTAACGACCTACTCCCCATCATAGCGCTAGTGATCATCGTCGCCGGCGTGATGCTGTGGAAGAAACGCTCTTAATCCAAGCGTTACCCTAAGCGTAAAGACAGCGTTAGACTCGCCAGAGTCTAGCGCCGTCTTGAGCCGTCTGGCCAAAACTCGATTTACGTAAGCACACTTTGACAACCAACACTGTGAGTTTGTAAACAGGCTTCATCAAATCATCCACAGATGACCCCCTCACGAGGTAGCAGCTTGCGCCCTCTCCCCTCAATAAACTTAAATCCGTTTTAAACGCCCCAAACAGACACTTTTTTAGCGCTTCATCCGAAAACCTTAAAACCTTGCCACGGCTCAACTCATTTTTGGACAAAAGTAACTCAGCACTATTATTTTTAACTGATGATTTGGGATAAGCTGACTTTGTTTAAAGAAAGGCTCGGAAGTGGCTATTGAGTCAGTAGCGATGCAGGCATTGTTCTTTATAAAGTTTTGAAAAAATACAAAATATATTCATCAATTAAACGAGGCGAGTGCATAAGCACACTTAAATACAGTAATATAAGACCGCTACACTAGCTGTCTCTAACGGTGAAAGGAGTTCATGTGAGTCAAGAAGATGATGAGAAATACCCAGCAAGCGCCATATCCTCATGGAGTGGCTTCGTTTATCAAGGAAAAATTGCGCTATATCACTCACTTAAGCTTATTTACGATGACGACTTAAACTTCGAGCTTCAGCTAGATAGTAGTGACGACTTTGCTATTTATAAAAATGGAAAGCTACAAACCGCCCATCAAGTCAAAGCGAAGATTAGTAAATATCGTAGTGGCTACTCCTCGGCTCTGGAGCAGTCAACGTTGATCGAATACGACAAAATAAAAGGGACGCCCCGTTACTTTCACGTATCCGTACAGCTAGACAATACCCATGATCACAAAGGCGCTAGCGGAGAAATAGTGAAATTCTACCGTTACGGAGACAACTATCATTGTGGACTGGGTGAAATTGAAGGGCTGACCAAAGCGCTAATAAAAAAAATCTGTGAGAAACAGTCCATCACGGTCAGTGATAATCTCATAAATTTTAACTATTGCTTACTCTCAGAAAAAATAAGTACCAAGGCGATACACAATCACAAATTAAATCAAGTGGACGGTTTTTCAGAAAACAAGGCTGCTTACGAGAGCCGTATCAATGGAAGAGATATCCTAAAGGAATTGCTGGCCGAAAATCCCTATCAGAATCGCGACTACTATGCCATTGAACTAAAGGCCAGGCTCCAAACCCATTTAGAAGAAAGACTGGATCAGGCGCTACCAACCATGAGTGACACGACTTATATGAGAGCTAGGCGTTTATGTGAGCACATTCGGAAAACCGACATCGAAGAATTGGAAACCCTATGCCAGATGATGAAGCCATCCGAGCGGTTTCAAGACGTTCAGACGAACGACATAAGACGCTACACTAAGCTTATCCAGGCTATTTCAGTGGAGCCCATATTCAAAAATCTCCCGCACTACCTCGACAGCGAAAATCGGTTCTACGTACCTACAGCTCTTGACGTGGATGAAAGCGAAGAGTGTGAATCTGACATGATCAGTGAAATGAAAAACAACGGAAATTTACTGAGACTACTGTTTGAGTACAACCATCTAATCGCCAGCAAGTCGGAAGCCTCATTCACCTTTAATACAAAATTCACAAACTCGGATGACTACGACAACAAGCTGACCACTGAAAAACTTGAAAGCAACTTCACCAAGTCACTATGCATTAGCGTAATAACAAAGGACGACGCGGAGGGTCGACTGAATGATAAAGCAACTAATTGATGAAGCACTTGTTGCCCATAACTTTGTAAATATACGCAAACTGGATACCACAAGCTTCTATATTCGCGAATCTGGATCTGCCATCAGGTTCGCAGTCCTACATAATCTTGACGACTTCCCTGACCCAGCCGAACTGAATAACCGAATCAATCACCTTGCGCCTGAGGAATTTCTCAGAAATCCAAGCTTCAAGAAGAATTGCGATCTGATTTGCGTTCATCGCCTTGACGTTCTGGCTGAGTTCAAAGATCACGAAGAAGAAATCTTCGCAATCGAGGAGGATCCGCATTTTTATAAGAAATATGTCCTCTACTACAGTAGAGCGGAAGAAAGTGCGCTTACAGATTTTACCTACGACAAACTGGTATCTGTCATTGCTAACAAAAAGGAATTTCTTAACTACAAAGAAAATCCTCTTGTCGCCACACAATACAGCTTCGCGGCAAAGACCTTTATCAAGCTTCCTTTCTTAGAGTTACCTAGCTATCAAGAAAACCTTATATCCTTAAGGTTGCAGGCTGCTGAGGCCGTTGCAGAAGCCGGTCTGAACGATTCGTATTTGACTATTCAGAGAGTTACAAACAAAAACGTCGACAAAATTATCAAGGAAATGATTAACAATGAACTGGCAAATATCCAAGATTGAAGTCTCAAGCTTCAAAGCATTCAAGCATATCTACTTAGATCTTGGCGAGTCGTCCTTGCTAACTCTGGACGGGCCAAACGGTTATGGTAAAACAAGCATCTTCGACGCAATCGAACTGCTGCTCACAGGCCAGATAAATCGAATACAAAATCTATTCTCTACATTATTAACCAAGAAAAAGAGAGACTACGCGGACAATCTCTTCTGGAACAATCGCTCCGGCGAGAACGACCTCTGTATTAAGATTGAATTTACTAATGATGATCGCAAACTTGTTTTAGCCAGGCATTGCCCAGCGGTGATATTCAAAAAACCAGCGAACAATCGTGCAGACAAGTATGAAAACTTTAAGCTCTACGAGCTGCCGGAATTTAAATCATCTGACTTTACGAAGATCAATCTGCGCGACAACAACTTCCTTGACGAAGTTTTCGGTAAAAACTTCAGGGAAAACTTTTCCTTCCTTAACTATCTGGAGCAAGGACAAAACCGGCTGTTACACACTCGGGTAGACGAACGTAAGGATAAATTAGGAAACCTATTTAACATCAGCGATATCGAATCCGAGATCGAAAACTGCAACACCATATACAGTAAACTGACAAAGCACATCAACGATCCTGAGCGTAAGGCAAAAGTCGAGTCACTCACCGAAGAGATAGCCACCCTAAGAGACACATTACAGGCTGAGGCTGAGATCGTTGGATACAAAAAGCTCTCAACGGCAAATGTCCAGCCTGGATGGGACAAGGAGAACCTGTTCTCGACGTATTCAGCGGTAGATCATACTGCCTACCTCAAGTCTGTTCGCAAGATTATCACCCTTCTACCACTCAAAGCCACGATAAAGGTCAGGGTTCATAACGAGACAATCGATGCCGAAATTGATCGTAACGAGGAATCCCTGAGAAGCTTGGCTCAGTTTGGTAAGGATCTTGGCAAACTTTATGTGCTTGATGCTATCAAGAAAGAAATTGATGAGTTAGAGCGTTCAGCAAACATCATCAAACGCGGTGCTACGGCAATCAAGCTCGAAGAAGCCCGATTACTACCAAACTGGGTGGATGGGCGCCTTGAGTGGTTTGAGTTACAAATTGAATCCCGAAACAGCCTACGCAAAAAAAGCAGCGCCAATGCGAACGTCATAACCGAATTGGAACGCTTGAAAAGGCAGCTGATTGATGAACATAAGAAGTCCTATCCCGATGATCAGTTGTGCCCTCTCTGTGGTGCTGACTGGGAAGATCACAAATCAATGGTAGATGCCATTGAATCGAGAACCAAGCAGCTCTCTGATTCGCTTGCTCAAGACGGCAAGGACTTAATTAACCTTATCGCTGCTATGGATGCTGAGCTGAAGCTCATCGACACACATATCCAAGACAGCTTGAAACTTGTCAAGCCTACATTTGAACCAAATCTCCATGCAGCACTGACTAAAATTAAGCTTCGGCTCCCAGCAATAACCCTGTTACTGGAGAAGCTGCAAAACGAAAACATTCAATTCACTGACTCATTTACGGAAATTGATAATGTAATAAATGAGCGACTTGAAAAGCTCAAAGAGATTCTAAGGAATAAAAAACAGGTTGAAACTGATGCTTTAGCTCTGCCGGAGGACTGGCGAGAAACAACAAACAGTGCCTTCAAAGACCTTCAAGACTTCTACATAATCACAGCTGAAGACCTAAAGTACAAAGAGCTGTACATATCGATTAAGGCCAACGAGGCTCAAAATGCCAGGCTCCAAACCTGTATTTCCGATCTTAAACTTATCGAAAAAGAAACCCTAGCGGCCCAAAAAGCACAAAGTAAAATCAAAAAGCTCCGCGACACACTGAAGGAGACAGAGCAAAGGTATACCGACCAGACAATTTCGGCTATTGAGCTCATATTCCATATCTACAGTGGCCGACTGATCCAAAACTACCAGCGTGGTCTGGGGCTGTTTATCGAAAGCCGCGAAGGTACGCAGTTAAGGTTCCTGACTGCTGAGAAGTCTGAACACGACGCAGTCATGTCTATGAGTTCTGGTCAGGTGTCAGCCCTTAGCCTTGCTTTCTTCCTCTCGCTCAACAAGGTCTATGCTGGAGTACCTCTCATCCTGATTGATGATCCGTCACAATCTCTAGATGAAGTTAACGTTGCTTCCTTTACCGATCTACTCCGTTGCGAACTCAAGCATTGCCAGTTGGTTGTCTCCTCCCACGAGGATGATATCTCAGCCTATATGCGCTACCGGTTCGACAGAGCAGGCTTGAAAACAAGTTCGCTCAACATGCAGCTCTTGGCGAAAGAAGCTTCGTAAAGCCGCCCGTGGCAATGCTATAGCACTGGGTGTATGTGATATTCATGCGGATAAGTTAGCCATATTGAAGAGAGGGTCATAAACATCAGTGGGCTCAGGTTTAACCTTTATCCTGCATTAGCTTAGATATGCCAAAATCAGAACTCTATTAATCGATCTCGTATCAGTCATAATTCACTCTGAGGCAGAACGAAGTTATTTTTTGCGCCCTATTCACAACAAACACGGGGAAATCGAAGAAGCGTTAAAACCCTAGTGTAAGCACACTTTTGGCTCTCGGCGGCATGGACGCCGCCGTGAAGCGTATAAGGATATATTCACAGCGTGCCAAAAGAGTGCTTGCACATACCACGCCGGGCAGGCGTTAGGTTGCCATGAAGGTTCGACCTTCGACACCAATATATAGACACGAATGCTGGTAAACGCTTCAACTGAAAAACTACTGACAAACCTCCCATGCCGGGCAGGCGTTAGATTCCTCTGAAGGTACGACGACCTTCAACTCATTTAATTAATGACCATGTCGCCAAATACAAATCAATCAAACAATAGAAATGCCAAACCTTCATTCCAAGACCAACACACTTTGGGGCATAAACCGTTTAGAGTGGTCGTTCTAACCCATTGTTAGACAGTTTCGAGTTAGGGATTACTATCGAAACAGTCTGCTTCGGATAACTTCAAATTGGCGAAAAGGAAGCAGACGACTTAGTTGTTTGAGAGCATAAGCTCATAGGTTTCATGGCAGCGCTCGCCGGTCAATCAGTGGCGGGCGCTCCTCCTTCCTGTGCGCATCAGAGCAATTGACTTAATAGAGCGACAGGCTTATTCAACAGCCAAATAAAGTGTCGACTAAGCGACACTTTATTTATTAGTTGCTTTTTGACAAATGACTCAAACAACTTTAGTCGACTTGCTAGTCTTGATGTTTTTTCAAGCCAAGCACCTATCAGGCACCTTCTATGAGGGATCGACGTTGAAGATGAAAAGCACTTCACCGTTTCCGGAGTTTCCTGCATAGGAAGTCGGGGCCTTGCTGTCCGTCCTGGTTGAAGGCATCGCATAACTACCGCCACCGCCCCCGCCATAGCATCGGTAATCGTCCCCACCAGAAGCGTCCGTGCCATATACGGTACCGCTGCCGCCACCACCATAGCCGCCGCCACCGCCGCCACCGCCGCAGGTGGCCGGGTTACCGCCCTCACCACCTTTGCCGGCATTGACCGCCAGATTGGGACCAGCGTTTATCCAGCCCTTTGAACCTTCAGAACCCGAACCTCCCGACGCACCGCCGAAACCCTGATACCCGCCATTATGGCCATCGCCCCCGCAGGCCACGCCTTCCGTACAATCGGTTCCGCCCCCGCCCATGCCGTTGGTATTGGTGAACCAAGACCCATCTAAAGAAGGCAGGCCATCGTAAAAGGCGTTTGCGCCTACGCCGGTTGCCGATTTGCCAACTTGGCTTGAATACGCGAAGCCGCCGTTGCCACCGCCGCCGCCTTGCATAGAACCGCTGTAGAAGGCGCTTCCCTCGCCGCCACCACCACCGCCGCCGGCGATCAGAACTATCTCGTTGTGCGGCAGGGAGCCGTCCGGCTCAAAGCTTGTCACGATCGTGGCTGCGCCTCCGGCCCCTCCGCTGCTATCATGACTTCCCGCTTGCCCCAAGTAGTAGTAGAAAATCGCGTTTCCGAAAATATTTCCATACTCGGTGCCTGTGGTTACCATCTGGGCAAAGCCTCCTTTGCCGCCTTCTCCCGACCCGCCGCCTACTGAATTGTTAGTGCCGTTACCTCCTCCGGCGCCGATTGCCTGTATCCACAAGGTTGTATTCTCGTCTATGGCGCTGTTGAGGGGACTTGCCTGGGTTGCAATGTTGGTCCAGAAAACCGCTTGATTACAGCTGGTATTTAGGCTGCACACCACCTGGTTTGAATTGCCGGTGGCAAGAGAACAGGTTGCATCGCAGTCCTCGATAGCGTACGAAACCGCTCCACCCAGGGCGAAATCTGTCACTGCGGTGTGCGTCTGGCCCACATCGTCCATGACGGTGAGCGTCGCCTGGTAGTTCCCCGAAACGTCTTTGACACCATTGGTTGAGGCGGTATCGGCGTAGGGGTGGACTTTGAGCGGCCCCCGGTTAGGCCCACCCTGAATGGTAACCGGCCCATAGACGGTTTCGCCCGTATCCAGGTTTTTTACTGTGTAAGTATGAGCAATCAGTTTTCTCTCACCGCCTGCAACGGAAAAACTTCCATCGAGTTCCATTCGGCCGGGCACGTTAGACGATTCCATTGCCGTCAGTCGCGCAGTCGGAGCGTTTTCACTACCGTCACAGCCCTGCAGTGCGCCCATTGAGCAGGCCAGCACTATGAATGCCGGTTTCGATGAATGGGCGAAATTCGTCAACCCCGTGTACAGACGATGGATCCGGCTTAAAAAAGCTGGTGATAAAGACATTCGGTTTCCCCTTGATCTTCCTTTTCCTGGGCGTTGTAACGATTCAGCATCCGCAAGGAAGTATTGATATGATCATTTCATTTCCACAAATGGCCTTTGTTGCCAAAAAATGAGTCAATCCAAGTTCCTTTTGTGCGACTAACTAAAAAGCCCCAGTGTAAGTCAATAATTTGATTGAAAATAAATGTGCGAAATACAGAATTTTCCTTGGATTTCATCAAGGACAACCGCGTAACCTTGGTGCACAGGCAAACTGAATACCACGAATTCACCGCCAATGAAAACAAAATTGCAACATATGTACACTTCCGTTGTTTTACATCCCTCTGTTCAGGACATTAGTGCTTCCATGTACAACACCCGCCGGCCAGGCGATTGATTGCTATGAAGGTACAACCTTAACTCCACTGTGTAGACACGAATACCGGCATACGCTGAACTAACAACTAACGAAATGAGCGCCGAAATCGCTCACTAATTCACCACCAACAAACACCACCTCAACCCCCACCTTAAACTTCAAACCGCTAGTCAAAAACAATGCCAACTCCCCACCTCCCACTCAAACAGAGTCAAAAAATAGATCCTTTGCTAATAAAATGACAGCGTCATTTTTACATACACAAGCAACCACTTAATAAATTTTAAACCATTAAATACAAATGGTTACACAGCAGAGTGATACACTAAAAAGCGGCAAAACATTGACAGTTTATTTCCTAAAAAAAGCGGCGTATAGTGCGTTTCTAATTTAGTGACACCAGGGTGAAAATCATGTTCCGCTTTACAATTTATTCCATCGTGGCCTATGCCTTCTGGCTGACCTTTGTCGACGTATCCAACTATTTGGGTGCGGAGGAAGAAGGTGGCTGGCTGTCGACCATCAAGAGCGAGTGGGCCAGCTTTAAAAATGATGAGCCGCCGCTGAATGCTAACTATCTCAGCAACCAGGCCACTGATTGTCAGGCGAGCAACTCTTGCTATGAGCCGAGTGAGCCACTGGGTGAATAAACTCAAGTTAAGAATTTAAAGCGACAAACCTAAGGTGAACAACCTCAGCCTAACACGCGCTAAGTTTGCACCTTGCCATTACATCTTGGGACGACACTTTCACCCCGCGGCGCATGCCAGAGTCATCCCAAGATGTCTGCTTTTGGATTAAAAGCCCGATTCATATCCAGATTTAAAGCCCAGTTCTTAGCCAGTGGCACACCAGTTCTAAATCTAAGTTTAAACCTAAGTTTTAAAACATAGCTCTAAAATTTAGCTCTCTCCCTGAAGCACTCTCAGAATTAGCCCAGAAAAATTCCCGCCAGGGTAAAGGCGCTCACTAGGGCGAAGAAGATCCACTGAAACAGGGAGCGAAATGCGCCCTTTATCTCCGCAAAGTATCCTATGTAGATCTGCCAGACGGCAAACAGCACGAAGTTCAGCGCGATAAACAGTAGCAGCCCATAGCTTTGCATGTTTGAGACCATGGAGAAGGAACAGGCCAACAGCACCAGCGCCGAGAGCACCAGAAACACCGAGATGTAGTGAAATACGCAGTGCATAACAGATTTGGCGATGGGGTCGAAATCTGCCTCAAGCATAGGGGTTAAGAAACGTTTTTTCCCCAGGGTAAAATGGCCGACGCAGGTCAAGATGGCGATGATGCCGGCGATGAGAAAATAGATGTTCATCGAGTCTCCATGAAAACGGGCGAGTAAAGATCACCCTTATCTAGACCAGTCTAGTCGATTCCCTGTTTCATGCATGATCGAAAAAGAGTGCGCCAGCGCACTCTTTTGTTGAAATTTTGCCTGTGACAGAGGCGCTTACATGGTCGCCATGATCCAGTAATCCAGACGCTCCTGCGGGTTAGCCATCAGCTTCTGACAAGGGCCCTTGTAACGGTTCATCAGGCTACCCAGGTTGTGGTTGCTCGGCAGGCTGGCCTTCTGCTCGGCGACGGTTGCCGCAAGCTGCTGCTCTACCTTGTCGGCGTCCTGATACTTCTTCGCCAGCGTCACGGCATCTTCGCCAGACTGCTTAAGCCTTTCGCCCACAGGCTTCATCTGCGGCGCATTCATGCCTGAAATGGTCTCTGAGGCGATTTGGTAATAGGCGGCGCACTCCAGCACCTCTTTGTTAAATGCCAATTCGGCTTCTGAGGGGGCGGCAACGGCGCTATTGGCCATGAGGGCGAATAGCGAAAGTGTAAGAGTCTTGCGCATCAATACTGTCCTTGAGCAATGAGTTTGAACCATTTCTACTTTAGATGTCACTGAATATCAAGGTTATAGCCTAAAAATTCTTGCTCCAGCTGGAAGCCGAGTGACTCATACAGGGCCTGGGCCTGATGGTTATCTTTATGGGTCTCGAGAAAGATAGAGGCGATCCCCTTGGCCTTGGCATAATCGATGGCGGTCGTCATCAATCGCCGCCCTACCCCGACGCAGCGGGCATGCTGGGTGACATAGAGGTCGCTCAAGATAAGGTTGGCGCGGGCATGGATAGAGCTGAAACTGGGATAGAGCTGACAAAAGCCCAGGCCATTGCCCTGAGCATCTAACATCAAGAAGATCACCGCATCCTTGCGCGCCAGTCTGGCATTGATAAACTTGTTGGCCAGGTCGATATCGCTCGCCTGACCATAGAACTGACGATATTCGTTAAATAGACCCGCGACAATGGCCGCATCTTCCAAACTTGCCCTGCGTAATTCTCCCGACATTTATCCTCCCTGATATTTTGGTTAACTTATTGGTTTTCTAGATACTGACGCATTTGAAACTTAAGGTTTTGCTTCACACTTGGCCACTCTGAGGCGATGATGGAATAGACCACTGTGTCTCTTATGGTGCCGTCTTTCAGAATGCGATGGTTACGCAGCACGCCATCTTGCTTGGCGCCCAGGCGGGTGATCGCCTCGCGGGAACGCTGATTGTGCCAGTGGGTGCGAAATTCCACCGCAATCACATCTAAGGTCTCGAAGGCGTAGGTGAGCAGCAGGAGTTTGCACTCGCTATTGACCCCTGTGCGCTGGGCGCTCTTGGCATACCAGGTATGGCCTATCTCTATACGTCTGTGGGTCTGATCCCATGACATCAGGCGGGTACAGCCGACAATCTGCCCCGAGTGTCTGTCTCTGACGGCAAAGGCCAAGGCCTCACCGCGCTGCTCGCTGGCCAGAGCCTGCTCGACATAGGTCTTCATCTCATCGGGATGGGGCGCCGAGGTGTACCAGAGATTCCACAGTTCACCGTCGCTGACCGCGATGGACAAGGCGGGAATATGCTCCTCCTGCAGCGGCTCTAACACCACACGCTCACCACTTAAACAGCCTCTCAATGCGTCCTGACTCATGTTGATGCTCCAATGGGTTTGTTATAACAAAGCCATATGACCGATAGATGAAATTGCCTGTCTAGCCTTTGGCCCTGTTTACTCGCGATGACCTTTTTACAAGACTGCTTTTTACAAGAGTGCTTTTACAAGACTGCGACCAGATAGTTTCCGAGTTTGTTTACAAGCTAGATCACGAGATTGCTAATAGACACGCTAACAAAATAGCCAATTTAATTAAAGTGTTATCTTGTAAAGTAATACTTCATCGCCCTCGCCCCAGGCGATAAGCTCCTGACACTCGAAGCCGAGCTTCTCAAGCAGCGCCCGTGAGGGACCATTGCGTTCTTTCACTATGGCCAGCAGGCTGCTGAGTCTGAGCGCCTTAGCATGGGCAAGCACGGCGCGGCTGGCCTCGACCGCATAGCCTTTACCTAAAAATTCCGGCAACAGAGCATAGCCAAGGTCGATACCGGGCAGCTGCTCGCGGTTCACCAGGCCGGCCACGCCGACTGGCTCGCCACTTTGCCTGAGTTCGATGCAGTACATGCCATAGCCATGTTCCTGATAACTGTTGATCGGCCCCTCGATGAGGTGGTTTTCCGCCTGCGCCAGGGTGCGAACGCCGCGATCGCCTATGTTATCGAGAAAGCCCTGACTGTTGAGCAGGGTCAGCATAAAGGGGGCATCTTTTACTGTCATTTCACGTAAGACCAGACGCTCTGTTTCTAGGGTAAGCAATTCATTCTCCTAGGGGCTGTTTATCTTTCAGGTTTAATTTCTGTTCAATCTAAACGCGTTTTGCTCGCGGCGTGGGGCAAAGAAGCATAGTTGCGCTATGTGAATTGCACACAACAAAGAGCAGGATGCGTTTAGATGAACCCGTTGGGCAGCATTTGTAGGCCATTTCTACCTCGTTCTCGTCAGCTTATGTAGAACAACTACACTACACTGACTCCGCCTTGTATAAATCACCTAAAAGCTGCTGCAGAAACAAACAGGAAAGGTCAACAGCCCCTAGGTCACTTTCGCATTGGGTGATCTCGACTATACTGTGATTGGTTCTACATAGGAAGTGGTTCTAATGACACAACACGCGCCGAAAATCAGTCAATATCATGTCATTGCGGCAGTCGTCGCCGCCGAGCTCAATCAGACACTTAGCTACTGCAAACAGATAAATCTCACCGCCAGCAATGCCCAGGCAGCCTCGGCGCGGGTGGGCAATGCGGCGCTCGGTTTCAAGGCGTTAACTGGCTTCATCGACGATCTGGCCTCCTACACCATGAAGGCGGCCACCGACATCAATCAACTGGCCCACCAGGCCAGTCGTCTCGCCACAGAGACCGCCAGGGCGGCAGTGGCACTCAATCATTTCCAGCGAGCAAAACTCAAGGCCAATGGCGCGCCCTATGGCGATACCATCAACCCGGCCGTTGCCGCCACCCAGGCCCATCACAGCAAGTTACAGCAGGAGTTTGATCGCCTTATCGACAAGATGGAAAACCAGCTGTTTGAACTGAAACGCAACCTGCGCACCGCCAACATACTGGCCTCCATCTGCCGCATCGAGGCCTGCCGGGTCGATACCGCCAACCAGACCATATTTAACGACGTGGCCAACCGGGTAGATGATGTGGCCCAGTTGATCCGCCGCCGGGTCGACCATGCCATTACCCTGTTTGGCAACACTGCCCCCTGATCCACCTTTTTACCGAAAAGTTAACGACAAGGAGTCGCACCATGAAGAGTGAGCTGATCATCGAAACCCCTACCCACAAATGGCTCTACTTCGGTCGCGACCCCGAAAAACCCGATAAGATCATAGACACCAACCAATACATGGTGGTGAGCAGCCATCACGCCCTGTTGATGGATCCCGGCGGCATAGAGCTGTTTGCGGCCATGCTGGCCAATATCGTCAAGCATATCCCCCTGAGCCAGCTGACCCATCTGTTTGCCTCCCACCAAGATCCGGACATCATCTCCTCCCTCGGCCTGTGGGATCAAACCCTGCCCAAGGCCAAGCTCTACTCTCCCTGGCTATGGGAAGGGTTCATCCGCCATTTCGGCATGAATAACATCAGCTACGAGCCCATCGCCGACAATGGCGGCAGCGTGAGCCTGGATCAAGTTGAGCTGCAGTTTATTCCCGCTCACTACCTGCATGCCTCGGGTAACTTTCATGTGTATGACCCTGTGACTAAGGTCTTGATGAGCGGCGATATCGGTGCGGCGCTGGAAGATCCCCAGGCCGATATTTATGTGGATGATTTCGAGCAACACTGCGCCAAGATGGCCTATTTTCATCAGAGGTGGATGCCGTCAAATCGTGCCAAGAATGATTGGATAAAGCGGGTACGCAAGCTGGATATTCAATACCTCTGCCCTCAGCACGGCAGGATCTTCCGCGGTCCTCAGGTAAAGCAGTTCCTCGACTGGTTCGAGAACCTAAACGTGGGTGTGGGGGTATAAAAAAGAGTTTATGCTGGGGGCTAGCGTTAGCGTCTTAGCTCCCCTCTTCCGGCAGACAAAAAAATGCCCGCAGCAAGCGGGCAACACAATCACTTAGGGTGAAAACCTTCCATAGGTAATCTAGGGCCTGGTGACCTTTCAGGTTTACTTTTTGTTCAATTTAAACAGGTTTTGCTCAAGGCGCGAGCTGTGAAGCATAGCGGGCTATGTGAATAGTGAACAACACAGAGCAAAGCGTGTTTAAATGACCCCTTCGGGCAGCGTTTGCAGACCATTTCTACTGCGTCATCGTCAATTTATGTAGAGTAACTACACTGCACAGACTCTGCCTTGTATAAATCGCCTGCAAGCTACTGCAAAAACAAACAGGAAAGGTCACCAGACCCTGACCACTTTGCCAGTTTTTACTGCCCTGTAAACCCGACCAAAGTCGAAGCTATGGCACCTGGCTTCACATTCTCGCCGTATTAGAGGTAACGCACCGCCGAGTCGGCCGATTTCTGCGGCTTTAACGGCGCCTTCACCGCTGGCGTGCCCAGGTAGAGGAAGCCCACTATCTGATCTTGCTCGCCCAGACCCAAGGCCTGATGCAGATGACGATTAAAGGCCAAGGGGCCAGTGCGCCAAATACCGCCCAGTCCAAGAGCGAAGGCGGCCTGCTGCATCGCCATACAGGCGCAGCCCGCGGCGATATGTTGCTCGAGCGCCGGCACCTTAGGGTGCTCGGTTACCTTAGCCACTACCGTGACCACCATGGGGGCGCGCATCGGCATGTTGGCGGCCTTAGCGACCGCGGCCTCGTCACCACCATCCTTTTCCATCGCCTCTACAAAATGGTCAGCCAGGCGCGTTAGGCCATCGCCCTCGGCGACGATAAATTCCCACGGGGTGAGGCCAGCATGGTCCGGCACTCGCACCGCGGCGTTTAAGATCTGTGTAAGCTGCGCCGCATCGGGCGCCGGGGCGACTAGTCGGGGGCAAGACTGCCGAGTCAACAGAAGTTCGATCGCATCCACAAAGATTATCCTGTCATTAATACCGAACTTGAGGGTAGCAAATTGGTAAAAAAAATCCCACTGAAACAGTGGGATTTACACTCGATGGTGCAGGGTTAAGCCTTGGGCTGATACTTGCGGGCGATCCAATAATCCAGACTGGTATAGCGTCCGCCGCCAATGATCAGCAAGGCAAACAGCATAAACAGATAGGTGATGGCAAACTCGATGCCGTTGTTGAGGATCACAAAGTTACCCGAGGAGGTCAGCCACTCATAGTGACCATGTTCCTGCAAGAGCGACTTGGCCGCCGCGAGCTTCTCCGCCGAGGCCATCACCTGCTCGTTGGCCAGCCAGGAGCTGGGATCGGCGATGGCCAACCAGCCGTTTTTCCAATGCACGCTAAAGGCAGCCACCGCCATGGTGACCATCAAGGGAATAGAGATCAACCGGGTCGCCAAGCCCAAGATCAGCAAGAAGCCACCGACAAACTCGCTGCCGGCCGCCAGGGCCACCATCACCTCGGGCATGGGCAGACCCAGGCCCCACTCGGCGTTACCAAACCAAGCCACCGTGTCGCTAAAGTGCGACAGCTTGTTATAACCCGCCTGCATCAGCACGGGCGCCAGATAGAGCCTAAGTGCCAAGGCGGCGACGCCGTCGAGCTGGGCGATCCCTTGGGTAAATTTAGCGTACAGTTTCTGCATAACCTCACTCTCTCATTATTTTGTCATTACCTAATAGACCCTTAGCTAATCATTTAAATTTCAGCAAGAATAAACAAAGGTAAGAAAAACTATGACCTCCGCGAAATGAAATAAACAAGAAGAGATAAACGCAACAAGAAACCTTGCGTTAGCCCTGACGGATCAACAGAGTCAGAATTACAGAATCGGATTGACCAAGTCGGAAACAGAGTCGGACGACCAAAGACGCGTTAACCCACCAGCACCATGAAGTCATCGAAACATTGCAGGTAGTCGCTCACGCTGTGTGGCAGGCTGGCATCTGACTCGCCCTGCTTCTGCGGCTGTGCATTCTCCACCGACTGCAGCACAGTCTGCTTCAATATGCCCTCGCCCTGGCTTGCCATCAGCAGTGCCCAGCAGGCGGCGAAATACCAGTAAAGCGCCAGGGCGCTGGGAATGGCCGCGAGCGCCTTGTCATTGAGCTTGGGATGATCATTCAGATAACCGAGGATCAGCCTGTGACGCTGCTCACTGGAAAGCCTGTGAGTTGCCAGCACACTGGCGAGATCCACTAGAGGGTGAGAGCTACAGGCGTATTCATAATCGATACACCAGAGCTTCCCCTGGCTCATCAGAAGGTTATGGGGATTAAGATCCCTGTGACTATACTGGGGCGCCAACTCACAGGCATTAAGCTGCTCTAGCACGGCATCGACCCGTCCCTGGTGCGCCTTAAGCGCTTGCCATCTCATCTTCCAAGGCTCGAGATAGGAGATGGGCAGATCACTGCTGCCTGCCGCATCAAGACCTGCGTTATCTGTGCTCGCCGCATCTAGGCTTTCGGCAATCATCTCTAGCTGGCCAAAGTAGCGCCGCCACTGCTCTGTCACCGAGATTGGATTCTTGGGCAACGGCAATTGAGCTAGCCCCTTGAGTAGGTCGAGCAGCAACCCCTCGGCATCTGGCCGGCTGACGCACTCTTCCTGCAGGGGATGGGCGGGGTTGGCAGTCATCAAGCGGCTCCAATCTTCGCCTGTGTCGATGAAACGGCTGAGATAGACGCTATTGCCCGGCGCCACATACAAGAGCGCTGGCGCGAGGCCTTGCTCTTCTGCCAGGCGCCAGTTGGCCACCTCATGGTCGCGGGCGCTGATCTGGCTGCTGGCCTGACTGTTGATCCGCAGCACCAGCTGCTGGTTATCGCGGCTTAGATGATAATTTTGGTTGCTCAGTCCCCGCGAGAGCACCTGTATCTGTGTGCGCTCATCCAGTGGACAGCCAAGCTCAGAGAGCTGCACCTTAACCGCCTCGGGAAGGCTAACGCTCAGGCGCGCTAGCAAGGTGCTATTCGCGTCAGCACTATCGTCAGCCGACATCAGATCTCAGCCTCAACGAACAGTACGGCAAGACTCGGCCTAGTCATAGGAGTAGTCGCCCTGACTCGGCTGCTGCATACTGGTGCGCCATAGGAAATAACCCCCTATCGCCATGCCCACATACAAGATGAACAGCATAGAGGTGAGCATCAGTCCCTTGTTGAGATAGAGGTAGATGGAGACAAAATCGATAACCACCCAGTAGAGCCAGTTCTCCAGCACCTTGCGCGCCACCAGATAGGTGGTCATCACCGCAAAGCAGCTGGTTGCCGCATCCAGATAGGGGTAAGAGGCCTGAGTGTGGGTTGCCATCAAATGGCCGACCACCAGGGAAACCACGGTCGTCGCGACGATCAGGTAGAGATGCCGCCCAAGCGACCAGCTGACCACCTCGACCCCGTGATCTTCACCGCCGCCATAGCGCCACAACCAGAAGCCGTATCCCGCCATCGCCATGTAGTAGACGTTGAGCAGCGACTCCATCAGCAGGGAGACCTCCCAAAACAGCAGAGTGTAGATGGCGGTACTGACAAAGGCCGCCGCCCAGCACCAAATGTTGCCGCGCATCGCCAGCGCCAGATAGGCCAGTGCCAAGACCACGGCAACCGCCTCCCACGCCGTCATGGCATTGGCCTGTTCGAAGGCCTGAGTCAAGGTGCTGACCAATGCGGACCAGAAATCTATCATAGGATGTGTGTCGCTCCCTAATTGCGCCTTAAGGCCCTATTCTTGATGGGACAGGTCCAGCTCGCCACCGATAAACTTGACCACGAAGACCGCCTTGCCCCACTTCTCGTGAGCGGCTTCCATCTCGGTGCCCAACATCTGCATCACCTCGCCATATTCGCCGCACACCTGAGTAGCCATGGCATTGGTGCGGCGCTCGATATTGGCGTAAGTGTCAACCCGGCCGATGAACCACTTGATGGGATCGATATAGTTATCCTTCAGGGGATACATGCTAATTTCAGCGGTTAATTTCATCTTAACTCCTTAAGGGGGCGAGCCCTGCCCGCCCCTACAACGATTGGCAACAGCAAAGCGCCAATTACATAAACTTGACGTTGACAGTGATACCTAACTGGCGAGGATCGCCGTAGCGGATATATTGCTTATCGGCCCAGCCGTTATCCGGCTCGTTACCGAAATAGAAGCCGCGCACGCCATACTTCTCATCAAACAAGTTACGACCCCAGAGATAAGCCGACCAGGTCTCTGTCTCGTAGCCGACACGGGCATTGAAGATAGTATAGGGCTCTGACTTAGAGTCGTTGCTGTCTGAGTAGTAAAACTCGCTCTTGCCACTGGTAGTCAGGTTGGCAAACCAGCCCAGATCGCTACGATAGGTCGCCCCCGCGCTATAGGTAAGATTAGGTGAGTGAGCCAGTTCGCGGCCAGTAAGATCCACCAACCCACCATATTTGTCCTGATAGGCGTAATCGCCGTAGGCAGTCTCTAACCAGCCAAGGGTGCCGTATAACTTAAGATTATCAGTGGCATACCAGTTGGCTTCCAGCTCGGCGCCGTAGTTGTGTGAGCTACCGGCGTTTTCGACATAGAGGATAAACTTCTGTGGCTCGTCGGGGTTTTGCTGTGAGGCAGAGACCTGCTGATCGCGTCTGTCCATGTAAAACAGCGAGAAGTGTGTGGTCGCGTCGCCATCTAGCCACTCTGACTTGAGGCCCAGCTCATAGTTGTACAGAGTCTCGGCCTGGAACTCCTTCTTATCGCTCAGGGAAGCCGGCAGCGACATGTTAAAGCCACCCGCCTTGTAGCCACGGGCGATACGGGCATAGGCCTGTTGGCCAGGGCTAAGTGTCTTATTCAGAGCAATATGACCGCCCCACATGTTCTCTGAGGGCTCGAAGGCATCTTTGTCCGAGTCGCTGTAATCGCTCTCGCGGCGCTCCAGACGAGCCCCCACTGACAACGCGTAGCCATTGCCTAAGTCGCTGTCTAACTGGGCGAAAACTGCCAAGTTAGTCGCTTCATATTCGGCCAAGAGTCTGTCTTCCCAGCCGTTATAGACTTCGAGTGTGTCGTTGTCTTCTGTGAGTCTCAGACCATAGACGCCCACTAACCAGTCGGTGCTGCCATCGAAGATACGCCCCGCCTCGGTAGAGCTCAGACGAAACTCCTGAGACAGTGTGGTTCTGTCACCCAGCTTGTTCCAGGTGTAGTCGTACTGACAAGGTTCACCCTCGCAGCTGCGGGCCGCCCAAAACTCAGGGTTGGCCCAGTCACCGTCGTAGCCGTGGTGAGTATCACTCTGGGCCATTGAGCTAAGTGAGACCAGCTCGAAACTGTCGGCGCCCGAGTAGGTTAATTTAAGCGAGCCACCCGTGGTGCGCTGTTTGTCGACACCCGGCTCATCTGTGAGGGTATCGAAACCGTTGTTGTCCAGTGTCCAGGCGTCGTAGCCGTTGTTAAAATCGGCGTGCATCAGGCTGAGATCGGCCACCAGATCGTCAGTGGCATACCAGCGCAGCTTGATGCGGCCGGTAAATTCATCTCTGCCGTTAGTGTCGTCGCGGCCCAGATAAAGATTGTCGCGATAGCCGTTCTGCTCATGTTGCTGCAGCGATACGCGGTACAAAAGCTTGCCCGAATCGCTTAGAGGGCCAGAGCTGAATCCGCTATAGGTGCGAAGGTTATCGTCACCCAGTTGCACCTCGGCGCCATGTTCGAATACCGAGGTGGGATCGTTACTCTTGAGATATATGAGACCGGCTAAGGCGTTGGCGCCGTAGCGAGTCCCCTGAGGACCACGGAGCACCTCGACCTGCTGCAGATCATACATGCTGGAGATCATCCCAAGGCCCGACATGTCGATGTCGTCTATGATGTAGCCAACCGAAGAGTTAGGTGCGCCCTGGTACTCTTCCTGCTCGCCCACACCACGGATCTGGAAATATTTCGCCCGCGAGCTGCCGCCAGACCAGTTGAAGTTGGCGATGCCGTTGAGTACGTCTTCAAAGTGCTGGGCGCCCTCGTCCTCAATTTGCTGTTGATCTATGACGCTGATGCTGGAGGGCATCTTGTCCAGGCTAGACTGGCGAAAATCGGAGGTGACGACAATCACTTCCATCTCGTCGTTGGCTGGCGGCGTATCGTTCGCCATCAGGCTGGTATGAGTTAACGCCGCCGCAACGGCAAGGGCGATGGGTGAATAAGATTTTAATGTAAACATAGGACCTCAAATCAATATTGAGATCCGGCACTTAAGAAAGCGAGAAAGAATGCACAGACAGATTGTGTTAAATCTAGTGATGTGGCCCATTCCTACGCCGGTATTAGCCGGATCAGGTTCTAAGGGTTCGTCCCGCGGACATCTCAGTCAATCGCTAAGCTATGGCTTGGCGTTAACACCCCTTGGCGAGGCCGATTATACATGACTCATACAAAGAGTTGACATATTTAACGCAATATTTGCGCGTGATCCATAAAAAACGCCAGCATTGCTGACGTTTTCATCAAATTATTTGCTCGACTCATTCCTGAAAGCGATTTTTAATTGGAAATGGCCTCGCGCACATAGAGTTCACAACGCACCGCGGTGGCATTGGGGGACAGCGCCGTCACCTGCATCTGCTGCTTGCCGTGAAGCTTAAGGGACTTCCAGCTCACCCCCTCATCCTCAACCGTTGCGCCATTGATGTCATACCAGGTGAACTTATATTGCAGGCGCTGATCCTTTGGTGACTTACTGATAATGGTGCCGCGGGCCCGCAGGAAACCCGCCTCGGCTTGGGTGGTCACCGCGCTGACGTCCACATCTGAGTGGAAGGAGCCATTATCGACCCGAACCTCACCAGTGGAGCTGGTCATGATGCCGCCGGTATGGGGCGCACAGGCGCTCAGTCCCAACAACAAGCAGCCTAACACTAATCCTTTGTTCATCACTATTCTCCTTACGCTACACCTTAATGTCTATTCGATCAGAAAATGGGCACGGGCGGTGGCAATCAAGGCCTTACGGTTGGTTTGCCAGCAGTTGATGTTTACGTTCGCCACGCGGCGTCCCTGACGGGTGATCTTACACTCGGCGAAGCTATCTCTATGGTGGCCAGCCCTCAGGTAATCGATTGAGAAATCGACGATTTTTGGCACCTTGGTGGTCTGCATAAACACCATCAGCTGCACGATCGCCGACATCTCCATAAAACCGGCGATCACCCCGCCATGAATGGCCGGCAGGGTTGGATTACCGATATTTTCATCTTTCTTCGGCAGCTGAAATACCAGCTCGTCACCGAAGCGCGCCACCTGCATGCCAATAAACTTAGCATAAGGAACATGGGCCAACAGGTGACCGAAATCGTTGAGTTCTGTCGCCTTCTTAACGATATCTTTAACGTTTAATGCCTGATTGGCTTCTGGCGTGACCATGGTCATTTCCCCTCTCCCATCAGAGCCTGTCTGAAGGCGTCGCCCACCATCTCAGGGCTGATACGCATGAAAGAACCCACCGCATGGGCGATAGGATCGTCGATAGAATCCTGATAGGCAATGGCGCGGGTAAAGGCCACGCTCGAGGAGAGCTTGTAACACTCGGCAAAGCCATAGACGCTTTTGTTAGGTTCGGCGGGTTTCATGTAGTCGACCCGCAGATCCAGCGTCGGCGACAACTCCAGCGACTTGTACTTATCGAAGATGTTGCAGACCACGGCTGTGCCGCAGGCGGTGTCCATCAGGGTGGTGATCACCCCGCCATGTATCACGCCTGTGTCTGGGTAACCGATAAGCTCACTGCTGTAGGGCAGCTCGATCAGCACATGCTGCTCACTGGCTTCAAGCACACTGAGCCCAAGTCTGCGACACTGCACTAGCTGACCGACGAAGCGGGTCGCCAAGTCTGTCAGCGGGAAAAAATCAGGGTTTGTCTTCATTACTCTACACAGTCCAAGAATAGTCTGGGATTAACGCGACACTAGCGGCCCTAGGAAATCACCGCCTAACAGGTGCATATGGATATGGAAGACTTCCTGACCGCCATGCTTATTGCAGTTCATGATGAGACGATACCCATCCTCTGCGATGCCGGCTTCATCGGCCAGCTTGGCCGCTACCGTCATCATGCGCCCCAGAGCCTTCTCGTCCGATGCCTTGACATCGTTAACCGTCGGGATCAGATGATTGGGAATGATCAGAATATGGGTTGGCGCCTTAGGCTGAATGTCACGAAAGGCGGTGACCAATTCATCTTGGTACAGGATATCGGCGGGAATTTCGCGTCTAATAATTTTACTGAAAATGGTCTCTTCGGCCATTGCACTATCCTCAATATGACGTTAATCCTGTCAGTATACTCACAAATAAGCTGTTTGTGATCCATCATATAAATAAAGGAGTTAACTCAGTCGGTGAGTGATGATTTTTTAGCTCGGACAATGAAAGAACCCACCTGAATAACCAAGTGGGCACTATGATAAAGGGGGCCCTATGAAAAGCGGGTGCAATGAGAGTAGGCAGCGTAATTAGCAGCACGGCGCTGAACACGGCCGATCACCCCATCGATGTTAGCGACTATTTAATCGAATGCTAATCTATCGCTGTTCATCTTATCTTGCTGTTTGAGCTGCTTGAGATCCTCGCGCTCGGCTTCTATCTGCAGTAGCTTGGGCGCCTTGAATGTCAGCTTGAGATAGGCATCTTGGCGGGTCTTGGCCACCTGCTCTAGCGCCACATTGGTGCCATCGTCGGTAAAGCCATACCAGCGCTTGCCGTAGCAGCTACCCTGCAACACACATTTATAAGAGCTCATCTCACTGCCAATGAACTCTGTGGTTTGATAGCCGGTATCGACTAGCGATTGCTTAATAAAATTGAAATCTTCTTTATAGTCATCATCATACAGTCCATAATTTCTGCTTGTCATGATGACTTTTAGTAGCCCATGTTGCCTATCGGCAAAAAGCACATAATCCTTGGCTAGAGATAAAGACTTAGGTAATACATGGGTTTCTACCCTAAGTTCATCTCCCTGGCGTTTGACCTCGCCATACTGGCTGACATCTTCACCCCAATCAAGCCCGAAAGGCGCCATTCCATGTGCATAAAGTGGCGCTAACACTACTAACAATGCTAACTTCTTCATCGTACCTATTCAGCAAGTCAAAAACTTGACGAATTCTACCCTATTGGGCTGCGACACGAAACCAAACTCAATTAAAAACCTATAAAAAATAAAAGGTTAACCAAAGTTAATCTTAAGTAATATAGATGTTAAATTTGAACCCACCGACATCATACAAAAGTGCTAAGCGCTATGCATACATGCATAGCAAAGTATGACACAAAGCAAAAACAGCCTTAGCTTTGATTGATTTTTGCTCGCACCCTGGCCTCGGAATGGGCTTCTAACCAATATTTTTGTAACACTGGACTGCGCAGACCACTGGGCTGATCGGCTAAATTCCAAGCACCTTTCCAGATCCCATCGGCAATCATATGCACCACCGCACTTTCGATGGCCGATGCCACACACAAACTCACAGGCTCGTTTGAGGTATAGCCAAGCTCAGACTCAAGCAGCTCCTGGGCATCGATAAACTTAAACACCCCGGCTGTGATCTCTTTGGACAAAATAGACTTAGTAGTGGTCACGCTACTCAATAAGCGTCCGGTGCGAATATCCACCGCCCTCAGGTTGACTGTCACTGTATCGACACGAAACTGAGTTGCCGCGCCTATGCCCAGGTAGCGGGCCCCCGCGCCACCGGTTCTGACATTGGTATCATAGGCGACTATGCCACCTTCCATCAGGATCTGCGCCGAATTCAGCTGAGGCAGCTTGTTGGCATCGCCGTTAAGCCCGGCCCTGACAATCTTACGTTCGGTAAGTAGATTCTGCAGCCCTTCACGTTCGACGGGAATGAACCAACTGGAATCATTCAACGCCTGGGCCAGAAATGCGGTGCCACTCTGGGGCACGGCGGTAGAAAAGTTACTCGACGGAATTGGCTTATACTGACCTGTCTGATCTCGAAAATCATACACGGCGGCCAGCATCACCCCCTGGGGCGCAGGCAGGTTGATAAGATCATAGTAGCTCTCGCCCTTAGGCATTAGGCTCGAAGAGGCTTGTACCTGTTCGAGATCACTTGTGCTAGAACATGCAGAGAGAAATAACAGGCCAGCGGCCATCAACAAAGGTTTCATCGTTAGCCACCCACACTCGAACTGTCGCTCAACCCACCAACTTCGATCACCGTTGTTTCGCCGGTCAATAGATCGGTAATATGCACCAGTAGCATGCCATCTTCGTTGACCACTTGGATTTCGAAGTCCGTGGTCTTGAGATAGCCCTCACCGCCATTGGCCGCATCGTTAAAGAGTTGGCTCATCAGACGAGACTCAAGGGAACTTGCCATGCGCTCGAGGGCACTGGGGGGTGTATAACCTGAGCCACCCTTGTGATCGTTCTGCGCCGAGGCATTTGCCAACAGGTAGGAGCCATTGAGATAACTGCCACCAAAATTGGGGTTCACTGGGGTATAAATAAGCTGCGTCGCCTGAGAGCTCAGGCTGAACGCACCCGCCAATAGCAGGGCTATCGGTCGAAAAGACTTAGCTTGATTCATTGAAAATGTCCCTATTAGAATTCATCAGGCGCTAAATCGGGATCCAACCACTGAGCCCAGCTAGCCTGTTTCTTGTTTTGCTTCAATATACTGTCGACGCGTCTGGCCACCTGCTCCGCCAGCTTATCCAACTGCCGACTTGCCGGTGACACCACTGTCACAAAGATAGGTTTGCGATTGTGTAACACGCTGATCTTGCTGCCACTTCGCGCAGTGGCCAGCTCGACAATACTCAGTCCACCGTGCTCCGTCATGCCACCTATATCTCGATAGGCGGCGACAAATTCACGATAAAATCTGTGTCCGACGCGGGTCATCGCGCGGTTGAGGATCAGTCCGTCGATGAGATCAGACTCCAACCTAGGCGGCGCGTCACTCGTGCTCTGCGCTGCCAATTTACTGCCCTCGTCGACATCGGGACCCTGACAATAAACAGGGGCCGAGAAGGCCGCTAACAGGAGCAAGCGGCCAAGGTATTTCACTGCTGAACCTCGTGCAGATGAGTCTGTGCCCAGGCAATCGCCTGTCCACGACTTGAAACACCAATCTTTCTAAACACACGATAGAGATGCGTCTTGATGGTGCTCTCGCTAACAAACAACTGATTGGCGATATCCACGTTAGTGCTACCCGAGAGTAATGCCTGCAGCACCTCTCGCTCACGAATCGTCAGGTTATCGGCACCGTCGAGTTGCTCCTGATCCGCAGAAGCCGACAGCAAAGCATGGGGGATCACCGTCTGGCCGCGTAGCACATTGGCTAAGGCCTTGCCTATATGCTCAAGGGAAGCATCGCCATAAAAGACGGCGGCGGTAATGGGGGAAATTAAGAATCTTGCATCTATCTGTTTCGGGTAGTGCAAGAATACCACGCGGGCGCTGTGGCGCTTCTCGATCTGCTTTTGTACCTGGTAGGCACGCTGCACATCTATGGTGGCGAGATCGATAACGACCAAAGAGTAATTCCCTTCACTCATAGTCACTTCAACACTCTCGGGGGTAACCTTAGCCAGTTTAACCAGAAACTCCTGGGGCCAACGCGTCTCCAACAGATCAATCAACAGTTGCGATCGCGATACCACTACCCAATTTATCACTTTGAACATCCTGCTCACTCCATGTCGCTAGTTATAAGCGTATTCCATTAAACCGACACATATAATAACAACTATAGAATTAAAAATAACATCTTAATTGCGCCAATTTTATCAAGCCCGACCACAATATCTGTTTGAGGTGAGATCCCTTCACCTTATCTTTCACCGCCTTACTGCTGAGTATAACCCTGAGTCACACTTGCTCTCTGTGCATTCCCCCACTGGGTTACAATCACCCCATGACCCGAACCATTTTGATAGATGCTAACCTCATTGTCATAACCGCTCTGCTGCACATAGGCCTGGTTATCGCTGCCCCGCTGCTCAGCCACCAGAGACAAATTAGACCCAAGTTGACTGGCGATCAGGCTGTTGTTGACCCCAACCTGCAGCAGTCTGGCCTCTATCGCCTCCCCCTGCTGCAGCAGATACGCCTGATTGCCGATCCCCTGCTGCTGCAACTCGGCGCTGTTGGCCACCCCAAATTGGGTAAACAAGGCGCGGTTCGCGTCGCCGCTCTGGGTAATATCGGCCAGCAGCGCATCCCCAAGCTGCATGATGCGAGCATTATCCCCCAGGGCCAACTCATCAAGGCTACTGAGATCATCTGCCCACACAGGCAAGCCAGCAAAAAGCATCGCTAACAAGAACAATCCGCTGATTGCCTGACGCCAGGCAAAATGCCCGGCCTTAAAGACTGCTTGCATCAATTTTGTTTCCATCCGTGGCGCACCTATCAGTTCTTATGGCCAAGATTATCTATCTAAGACGAAGGACTTACGTCCACAAAGAGTATTAAGTCCCGCTAGACAAAGTATCTATTCAGGCAGCAGGCCTAATACTTTTCTACTAAAGGAAAATCTCAAAAGATTGGATTTAGAGATGAGTGCGGCGATAAAACACACGGACTGGTGAAGGCTTATCCGCCATATACCCGCCTTTTGGCAGAATCTGTGCACCGTTGGCATGGGCTAATGGAATTGATTAATGATAAATGGAGAGTTGAACTCGCAGATCTGGCTAATATTCCAGCCACGAGTGATTGGACAGAAATAAGGCTGCCGATGACAGATACAAAAACACCGGCAAATTGCCGGTGTTTGTCGATTATCCTGTAATGAAAATCTTATTTCTTCAATACAGAGTCTGCGGTGCGGCCATCGTCGTGGCAGCTATCACAGGCTGGGCGATCGCCCACGTTTGAATCATGTGGCGCGTGACAGTCGGCGCACATCAGATTACCGTCGTGTGGCTTATGCACTGCGTCCATCTCGGCTAGCGTACCGTGACAGCTTTGGCACTGCTCAAATTCGTGAGCACCATCGGCAGATGGTTCACCATTGGCGTGACACGCTTCACAGCCTTCCATCTCAGCATGCATCTCTGCAAGTTCTTGAGGCTCAGCCATTGCCACTGGAGACAAGGCTAGCGCCGCCAAACCAGCACCAAATAACGCACTTAGAATTTTATTGCTCACGATAATTTCCTCTCTTATGTTTGGCGATGTGGGTGTAGTTGTTATGTCCCATCCTGCCTTGTTCCTGATTGCACAACTTAGCTTAAAATAGCTAAGGTTTTGCAAATAGGCAAATTTCTCTTGCGGGCATACTAACAATAGCAACTCGTTAAAAATGTGCACTTAATCAAATATCTATGCCGCAAGCCTCATACTCACAGATAAACATGATCCACATCACACTACGGCTATGCAAATGAGCATTTCTCGTTGCCGCTCAAAAAGGCAAAACCGCAACTGCAAAGAAAGGATATAAAAAACGGGAGCCTAGGCTCCCGTTTTATCAATCGACAATCGATTATTGTGCGCGCAGTGCTTCGATACGCTTTTCCAGTGGCGGATGACTCATCATCAGTTCGGCCATCGACTTCTTACCATTGATACCAAAGGCGGCCATCTGTGCTGGCATGGCACCAGTTTCAGGGCCTTGACGCAATCTGTCCAGCGCCGCAATCATCTTATGCTTACCAGCCAACTGAGCGCCGCCGGCATCGGCCTTGAACTCACGAACACGTGAGAAGTAAGCCACTATCATAGATGCCAGGATACCAAACAGCATATCCAACACGAAGACGACTGCCATGTAGGCAAACATGCCCAGGCCTTCGCCCTCTTCGTCGTTGCTGGCAACGAAGTTATCGATAATGCTCGCCACCACGCGGGCCGCGAAGATCACGAAGGTGTTCACCACGCCCTGGATCAGAGTCAGGGTCACCATGTCGCCGTTGGCCACGTGGCTCACCTCATGGGCCAATACGCCTTCGATCTCATCTTGGGTCATGCCGTAAAGCAGTCCGCTACTGACGGCGACCAGAGAGTTGTCCTTACTCGGGCCTGTGGCAAAGGCGTTTAGTTCGGGTGACTGGTAGATGGCCACCTCAGGCATCTTGATACCCGCCTGCTCAGCCTGACGCGCAACGGTTTCAACCAACCAGCGCTCCATGTTGTCGCGCGGAGTGGTGATCACTTCACAACCCATGGTCTTCTTCGCCATCCACTTAGAAATCGCTAAGCTGATAAAGGCGCCGCCGAAACCGAAGATGGCGGCAAAGACCAATAGCCCGCCCATGGTCGAGGTGTTAACCCCTAAAATAGACATCACAATTGAAGCGACCAGCAAGATTGCCATGTTTGTCGCGATCAATAAGAAAATACGCTTCATGTAAGCTCCTATAAGCCCTGTATGAGACACCCTATGTGTCATCAGCCTCTCTTAACGACATAATATGTCCGATAAGTCAGAGTTCAAGGGTTGAACGTAAAAATATTTTTGGTGGGTACGATTGAGTGCGCAGCCACGCCAAAAAGTGTAGACCTTGGCGTGGAGTCTAGAAGCCCTATATTAAGCCAATCTTAAATTTATCGGCTTTGGCGGGATAAGCCGTTAATCTTTATTAATAATTCCTCCAGTAATCAGAGAGTGGTGTTTTGTTAATCAAAGGCTCTCATTCAACAGGCGCTATTGATGCGAGAGTTGGCTAACCTTGACCTAGTACCAGCTTGGTAAGATCTAAGTATTGCGCGGCGTTTTGGCTAGAACATTCAGTAAGATGTGGGATGACCCCGAGACATGGGGCGTCCATCAAGGCAGTAAGCGCCGAGAGGTTTTCGTCAGTCACCTGCATATCGGGATCGACGCAGTTTGCCACCCAGCCAGCTATCTTTACCCCATCGGCCTGAATCGCCTCTTGAGTCAGCAGTGCGTGGTTGAGGCAACCCAGCTTAACCCCGACCACCAAGATCACCGGCAACTGCAGATCGATTGCCACAGTGGACAGAAAGGCCTGTGGATTAAGCTTACCCTGAACCCGAAGCGCATAGTTAAGCGGCAGACGCCAGCCTCCCGCCCCTTCTACCAAGGCAAAATCCACCTCATCAAATGGCAGGGCCATAAGTTGAGCCGTGACCAGATCGGCATCAAGAGTGACGCCTACCTGCTCGGCGGCGATATGGGGCGCGATGGCAGGCTTAAAGGCAAAAGGGTTCACTCTTTCATAGGCAAGCTTCACATTAGACTGAGCCATCAATGCCAGGGCGTCGCTGTTTCTCAGCCCTTCAGACGTCGGCTCACAACCCGAGGCGATGGGTTTTACCCCTAAGGTACTACCTTGCTTGCTCGCCAGATAGAGGAGTGAGGAAGCCACCAAGGTCTTGCCACTGTCGGTATCTGTGCCGGCGATGAAATAACGCATTAACCCTTTCCTTAACTAGCCTCTGCGGCTCGCATGAATAAATAAGATTTGATAGGTCAAGGGAAGTCCCTCTGGCTGACGCATCGCCTCGGCGCGATCGCAGAGGGCCAACCAATCCTGACGCCCACGAAGCCTAGGTAGCGGCTTACTCACTGAGCCCTTTGTTCCATTTGAGCCCAGAGTTTCATCTGAGTCTTGATTGCCATCTGAGTCCTGAGTGACATCTGAGCCTTGGGAAACAGAGCTGCCCATAGCGGCAGAGGCGCCTACCCCCTTGATGGAATAGAGCAGCGTCTTAAGATCGTCGAAATGCACCCGCAGAGGTTCTACCGATTGGTGCTCAATTTGCCAATGGGTATCACTGAACCCATCGAGCAACGTCTGGGTTTGCTCGAAGCCATTAACCCTTAGCCCGAGCGCGTCGAGCTCAGAAAGGCTATCATCGACGACGATGGCGAGATGACATCGACCGCCGGGCTTAAGTACCCTGGCAAGCTCACCTATGGCCGTCTTGATATCGCTGCACCACTGCAGCGCTAGGTTTGAGTAGAGGGTGTCTATGCTGGCATCGGCAAGGGGCAACGCCTGGGCATCGCCGCACAGCGCCTTGTAGCCAGGAAAACTTTCGAGCATCTGCGATAGCATACCGGGGGCGATATCCAGCCCCAGCACCTCATTAAGACCTGGCGCCGCGGAAAAATCTGTACCTGGGCCACAACCGATATCTAACAAACGTCCGACGGGCACCACTTTGGCCCTCAGCCTCTGCGCACTGAGACGCTGCACCTTGTCATGCTCCTGATAGTGCTTAGCCGCCTGGGAGAACTGCCGCGCTATCTTGTCTGCACTAATCGCCTCTTTCATACAGTCTTTACCTTGCACTTTAGGCACTAGTGTTGGCATTTGTCTTGGCAATGAACTGGGCGTTAGGCTTGGCATCTTGCTCGACATATTCGTAGGCACATCTTTGGCTAATTCACTACACACAGAATCAGACTTCCTTTGGAAAAATAAAATGCCGCTTAATCTTGCAAGGCTTGCTGCAGCTGATCGGCCAGGGCCTCGATATCTGCCTGGGTATGATTCACATTTAAGGTGATCCTGAGCCTGGCACTTCCCTGAGGCACGGTCGGTGGCCGAATCGCGCCCACCCAGAAACCCGCGGCCTTTAGTTCACGATCGACCTTGGCAAGCTTATCGATATCCCCCACCACCAGCGGCTGTATCGGGGTATGACTACCAAGCAGCCTAAGCCCCCTCGCCTTTGCGGCCAGCTTAAATGCCTCAATCAACTGAGCCAATCTGTCTCTGCGATCACCGTTTTTAATCAAATTCACCGCCTTGAGGGTCACATGGGCACTGGCCGGCGACAAGGCAGTGGAATAGATATAGTCCCTGGCATGGGCCACCAGAAAATCGATACTGGCGCGCGAGCCTAAAATCGCCGCACCTTGGCAGCCAAGGGCCTTACCGAAGGTGACGATTTGAAGATCACAGCGGCTGGCATCGACCCTGTTGTGCCCGCCCAGTGGCAGGACGCCAAAACCGTGGGCATCATCGACTATCAACCAGGCATCATTTGCCTGTGCAAGCGTATAGAGCTCATCTATGGGCGCCATGTCGCCATCCATGCTGAAGACGCTCTCGGTCACCACCGCCAGCGGCTGATGCTTATCTACCAGTAGCTTGGCCGCATCTAAATCGTTATGGGCGAAGCGTTTTAACTGGGCGCCGCTTTCCAGCAGGCCGTCGATCAGGGAGGCGTGGATCAGCTTATCGGCCACCACCACACTCTCCTTGTCCAGCAAGGTCTTCATCAAGGCAGAGTTAGCGCTAAAGCCGCTGCTAAAGAGCAAGGCCGCCTCATGGCCGGTAGCCTCGCACAGCGCCTGCTCGAGCGCCGCGTGGGCATCGCTATAACCTGTGACCAAGGGCGAGGCCCCGCTGCCGACGCCGTATAATCTCGCGCCCTCACCTAGCGCCTCGATAAGCTCAGGCGATTGACTCAGGCTCAGGTAATCGTTGCTGGCAAAGTTATGCTTGATGCTTCCCTGATGCACTAAACGGTTAGCACCGCCAACCGACTGAGTCAGTTGCTGACGACGCCTGAGCAGCCCGCTTTGTTCCGCGCGCTGCATCTTTTCATCGATTTTCTGCTGAAGCCGAGGCATATGGGTTTAATTACCGAGCAACTTAGAGCGCCGCCGCATCGTAGAAAGGCTGTGAGGCCTTGTCTTTAACGGCCTGCGCCTTGGCAAATACCGCTTTATCCTCTTCGACCGTGCCCGCCTTGCCCTGCTCGGGATGAAGCCCCAGGCGCTTAAACAGCGTCATATCTTCGTTCTCTTCCGGGTTACTCGTGGTCAACAACTTACAGCCGTAGAAGATAGAGTTGGCGCCGGCAAAGAAACACATAGCCTGTAGCTCATCCGTCATCTTCTCGCGCCCTGCCGACAGGCGGACCCGTGACAATGGCATCACGATACGCGCCACGGCGATGGTACGCACAAATTCCAGCGGATCCAGATCGTCTAAGTTTTCAAATGGGGTACCGGCAACCTTCACCAACATGTTGATGGGCACAGACTCGGGATGCTTAGCCATGTTAGCCAGTTGCTGCAACAGCCCGGCGCGATCGCTCGCCTGCTCGCCCATGCCGACGATACCGCCAGAGCACACCTTCATGCCGGCGGCGCGCACGTTATCCAGGGTGTTGAGCCTGTCCTGATAGGTACGTGTGGTAATGATATCGCCATAGTATTCTGGCGAGGTATCCAGGTTGTGGTTGTAGTAATCCAGTCCTGCGTCGGCCAGATCTTTGGCCTGGGATTCGCTGAGCATCCCCAAGGTCATGCAGGTCTCCATGCCCATGGCTTTCACTTCGCTGACCATATCCTTCAAATACGGCATATCGCGCTCATGGGGATTACGCCAGGCGGCGCCCATACAGAAGCGTGACGCCCCGGCGGCCTTGGCGGCGCGGGCCTCGGTCAGCACCTTCTCAATCTCGATCAGTCGCTCTTTCTCAAGGCCGGTATCGTAGCGGGCACTCTGAGGACAGTACTTGCAATCCTCTGGGCAGGCGCCGGTCTTGATCGACAGAAGGCGTGAGATCTGCACCTCGTTAGGGTCGAAATGCTGGCGATGAATGCTATGGGCCTTAAACAGCAGGTCATTCATAGGTAGCGCAAAAAGTGCTTCAATTTCATCACGTTGCCAATCGTGACGTAAGGCTATTTCGGACATTGATTACCAACCTTCAAGTTGCTATTTTGAGCCGGAATGCTTGATTTCCGGCGACATTTATCTTGCTTAGCATACCCTTAGGCCTTAATCTGTCAACGCCAACCAGTTAAACCGGTTTACTAACGATTAAAAATTAATCAGGATTTTTTATGTCTGTTAACTCTCAGATCGACCATCAATTCGACCGACAACATATCTGGCACCCCTACACCTCCATGACTCAGGCCCTTCCTGCCTATGGTGTGGTGTCGGCCGAGGGGTGTGAATTGATCCTGGAAGATGGCAGACGCCTGATCGATGGCACCAGTTCCTGGTGGGCCTGTGTACACGGTTACGGCCACCCCTATATTCTGGAGGCGATGCAGAAACAGCTATCGACCCTCAGCCATGTGATGTTTGGCGGCATCACCCACCCCAGCGCCATCGCGGTGAGCAAGAAGCTGCTTGCCATGACCAGCGAGAATCTTACCAAGGTGTTTCTGGCCGATTCGGGCTCGATTGCCGTCGAGGTGGCGATGAAGATGGCACTGCAATATTGGCAGGGACGCGGCGCGCCAAACAAGCAGCGAATACTCACGGTAAAGCATGGCTACCATGGCGATACTTTTGCCGCGATGAGCGTGTGCGATCCCGAAGGCGGCATGCATACCATGTTTGGCGAGGCGGTGACTCAGCAGCTGTTTGCCCCTGCCCCCAAGACCCCCTTCGGTGAAAACTTGATAGCTGACGATCTCGAGGCGATGGCGTCGCTGCTTGAAGCCCATCACCAGACCATAGCGGCGGTTATCATAGAGCCTATCATGCAAGGCGCCGGCGCCATGCATTTCTACAGTGCCGACTATCTGAAAGGACTGCGTGCCCTGTGCGATCGCTACAAGGTGTTGTTGATCTTAGATGAGATAGCCACAGGCTTTGGCCGCACCGGCAAACTGTTTGCCTACCAGCATGCAGGTATTGAGGCGGATATTCTCTGTCTGGGTAAGGCGCTCACCGGCGGTTACATCTCTCTGGCTGCCACCCTGTGCAGTGACGAGGTGGCCTTGGGGATCAGCGACTCCCCCTCCGGCGTCTTCATGCACGGCCCTACCTTCATGGGTAACCCGCTGGCCTGCGCCGCCGCCAGTGCCAGCCTGGATCTGATCAATCAACACCAGTGGCCCGAGCAGGTAGCCGCCATCGAACGGCAGATGAAACAGGAGTTAGCAGCCGCCAGCGCAATCGACGGGGTAAAAGCGGTGCGCTGTTTGGGCGCCGTTGGCGTGATAGAGATGACCCGCAGCGTCAATACCGCAGCATTGCAACAGGCCTTTGTGGATCGCGGCGTCTGGGTTCGCCCCTTCTCGAGCTATATCTATATCATGCCGCCTTACACCATTAGCGCGCAGCAGCTTAGCCGCCTCACCCAGGCGATGCTGGAGGTCGCCGCCATCGCGGGGGCTAATGCGAAAGCATCGAACGGCGATGACGCGGGCTTTATCAGCCACGGGTAACCCAGCTTTCCTTTCTAATTTCAAGGGCACAAGATTGCGCCCTTCAACTCCCGCTGAGCTATAGTTAGCCAAGGCGTGCCGATTCGCTTAAGTCTCAGCGCGCTGATTGGCGCTCCATCGAATCGCACTCGACAGGCTCAACTCAGAAAACCGGGAAAGCTATGCCTCTCACCGACGAGCAAAAACAGCTTATTCAAAAATCCTTTGCCGAGATCAATCGGCAAAACAGTAACTTCGCTTCGCACTTCTACGATTGCCTGTTCGCCATGGCGCCCTTGATCCGTCCCATGTTCCAGAGCGAGCGGCCGGTATTCGAGTATCATTTCAACGAGCTTATCACCACGGCCGTCGCCAAGGTACATCAATTCAATGAGGTCAAGCCTAAGCTAGAGGAGCTGGGACGAAAGCATCTGGATTACGGCGTCACTATCAGCCAATTTGAGGTGGTGCGCGCCGCCTTGTTGCTGTCGATTCAGGATTGTCTGCGAGACGCATCCAGCCCGGCTATCGAGCAGGCCTGGTCAAGTTATTACGATGAGATTGCCAAGGTGATGATTGCCGCCATGCAGGAAGCGGCATCCTGATCAGGCTGCCAGCATCTCGCCTATCTTAATCTTATACTTTTTCCCGCTTCAGCCAGTCGCTTAACTGTACCATTCCCTCATCGATCGAAACCAAGGGGCGATAGTTAAGGTCGCGCTTGGCCGCAGAGATGTCGAAATAGTGACTGGTAGAGAGCTGTCTGGCTACGAAGCGTGTCATGATGGGCTCATCGCGCTTCCCCAGCAGGCCGTAGACCCCTTCTAACAGGGCGCCGGCCAGATAGGCGACGCTGGCGGGCACCCGCTGCTCGACCTTGGGCAATTCGGCACAGGCCAAGATCTTGTTGAGCATGGCCGCCATGGTGATCGGCTCATCGTTACTCAAAAAGTAACACTTTCCGGCGCACCGCTGTGGGTTCTGCTTGAGGGTCAACGCCGCCAAAATATGGGCGTAGGCCGCGTTGCCAACATAGATGGTATCCACCAGCTTATCGGCCTTACCCACTAACTTGAGCTTACCGGCTCGTGCACGGGCGATCACCCTGGGCACCAGGTGAGGATCTTCCGGCCCCCAGATGAGATGGGGCCGAAGGGATACGGTATTTAGCTTGCCTTCAGAGGGAAAATCAGCACTCGACAATGAGGTGCCATTTGCGGCCGTCACCCTCTGCTCGGCGATCGCCTTGGACTCGCCATAATAGTTGAGGAAATGACTGGCATAGGGCGCGCGCTCGTCTATGCCAGATTCATCTTCACCGGCAAAGGTCACACTCGGGGTACTGGTATAGACGAAACTGTCTATGCCATGGGCGACAGCGGCCTTAAGCAGGTTGTCACAGCCCAGCACGTTAGGGGCAAAATAACTCTCCTTGCTGCCCCACACCCCGGCCTTAGAGGCCACATGGAAAACCAAGTCGCAGCCCGCCATGGCGTCTGTCAATGCGTCAAGATCGCAGATATCGCCGCTCACCATGTTAACGCCCATGGCCTCAAGCTCGGGATAATGCCCTCTGGCAAAGCCTGTCACTTCGATGCCCGCCGCTATGAGGCGCTGACAGATCGCCTTACCCAGAAAGCCGCCGGCGCCGGTTACCAAGGCATGGCGGCTAAGACCCGCCAGCAGGGTTAACGCCTCAAGCTCTTCAGGGAGCAGATTTACGTTGTCTGTGTGATTAGAATGCTTGGTGATGCTCACGGGCGATCACTCCTTGTAGGTGGACTGCGCCCAGACCGCCAGCTTCTCTCTGAAGATCTTGGCGTTATGGCGGATATCGACGGGAAAGCCCGGATGGATCAGAAAGCGGGTGATCCCCTGAGTCTGGCTATGGGCCTCACCCAGCAGCCTAAGCTCGGTATAAAGCGCCGCGGCATTGCTACAACTCAGCCCCTGCTCCAACTCGAGACAAATTAAGGGCTGCATCTCCCCTTTTACCTCTATGCCCACCAAGGCGGAACGCTTGATGTCGCTGTGAGTGTTGTAGATACGCTCGCAGGGGATAGAGAAATAACGCCGTGGCTGACCATCGACCATGCAATCCACCCTGTGGGCCTTACGACCGCACATCCACAGGCGTCCCTGATTATCGAGATAACCCAGATCCCCCATGCGGTGATAATGCTGACCCTCGCCATCGAAGATCTTCGCCTGGGCCGTGGCCTTATCGCGCCGATAATAGCTGGCACTCACCATGGGGCCCTGCACCACAATCTCGCCTATCTGCTCCCTTAGCAGGCAGAGATCCGCCGACCAAGTTGGGATCTCGGCCTCATCTATCTCTATGATATGCATGCTGACGCCATCTATCGGCTTGCCGACACAGATGCCGCCGCCATTGTCTGTAACTTCGGTAGTATCAAACAGCTCGTGACTGGTTATCATGCTCAGCGGCAGTGATTCGGTAGCCCCGTAGGAGTTAAGCACCGGCGCATCACTCGTTAGCATCTCACTGAAACGCTTAATAGATGCAATGGTCGCCGGGGCGCCCGCCGAGATCACCCGTTTCAGGCTGCCAAGTTTTACCTTTTTATCCCGTGAAGTGCCCGCCAGCCCCAAGCGCTCGATAAGCGCCGGATTGACGAACATGTTAGTGCAGGCATAACGCTCGATGGCCGCAAAGATATAATCGGGATTAGCTGTGATCGGCTTGCTGGCATCCATCTCTGGCACGATCGAGGCCATGCCCAGCGCTGGGCCAAACAGGGAAAACAGCGGGAAGGTGGCGAGATCCCGCTCACCGGGCGCTATCTGATAGTCGTGCTTGAGGGCGCTGATCTGCGCCTCAAACATACGATGGGAATAGACCACGCCCTTAGGGGTGCCCGTGCTGCCACTGGTAAACAAGATGGCGCACATCTCGTCACAATCGAGCTGAGCCATAGAGAAAGGCCCCTTGCCTCGCCCTAGTTGCTTAAGCTGTTCCAGGCTCGCACCGCCCCACAGCTTACTGCCGCCGACGGTCACCAGGTGAGTCAGGCTTGACTTGCCCCAACCAAACAGGCGTCTGGCCAGGTGGGCCTTGGGGATCCCGATAAAGGCATCGGGCTCGGCCTCTTGAAAACACTGCTTGAGGTTTTTCACCCCCATGCCTGGATCCACCAAGATAGGGATTATCCCAGCCTTAAACAGGGCGAAGGTTAAGGCGAAGAACTCAAGGCTCGGCGTCACCATCAGCACCGCCTTGGCGCCGCGTTTGATGCCATAGGCATACAGGCCGTGGGCCAGGATGTCGCTCATGGCATCAAGCTCGGCAAAATTCAGCTCTTGGTACTCAAGCTGTTTACTCAAGACCCCACTGGCCTTTTGTACCGCCACCGCCAGCTCATTGGGGGCCTCTTTGGCCGCCCGGTTGAGATGACGACACAAATTGGCGCCGACTTGAATCGTCTCTGACATCCGCCTTACCCTTTTTTTACGTTAATGCGTGACCGTTTTTACGTTAATACGTGAGTTAACGCGCCATAAATTGCTGCACCTGGGCCACCACCTCATCGCTGGCATCTTCCAGGATATAGTGACCACAGTCGGCAAACTCATGCACCTCAGCCTCGGGGAATCGACGCTTCCACTCATCGAGGAAGTGTTTGTCGAATACAAAGTCTTTGAGTCCCCAGCAGATCATCATAGGCAATTGGCTAAACTGGCTCAGTTTCTCGCTGATCTCGCTCACCAGTTCATAGTTGCGATCACCGGGCTTGAGCGGAATATCCTGCACGAAGCGCAGGGTCGAGATACGATTCGCCCAAGAGTTAAACGGCGCCACATAGGCCTCGCGTATCGCCTTTGGCATAGGCGCGCGCTTAACGCCAATATAAGAAGCGATAGAGGAGAAGGCATTAAAACCGCGTACTAATACTGTGCCCAGAAGGGTGTTACGACAGATCCACAGCGCCCAAGGAAACGGCTTAGCTTCTGGCAGATGAAAGGCGCCAGTGTTGAGCACTACGATTTTCTTGATCCGCTCGGGATGACGGGCCGCATAGCCCATGCCTATCATGCCGCCCCAGTCGTGAACGATCAGGGTGATCTTCTCTTTCACCTCAAGGTGATCCAGCAAGGCTTCCAGATCGTCGATACGATTCTTCAGGGTATAGTCGTAACCGGCATCGTCTGGCTTATCCGACAGACCGCAGCCGATATGATCCGGCACTATGCACTGATGATTCGGGCTCAACGCCGTCACCAGATTGCGATAATAGAAAGACCAGCTCGGGTTGCCATGCACCATGACCACGGGCTCACCCTGGCCTTCATTCACATATTGCAACTTGTGACCATTACGATCTAAGTAATTGCGCTTAAAAGGAAATAACGAATCGAGCATGGGGGTACCTGTTATGATTATGCGTTAAGTGGGCGCCGCCCCTCGGCGTCGCCCCTATGCTGTACTGTCAGTAAGAAGATGAAGGGCGCTCTACCACTTGAGTCCAAGCATCATGCAGTTGAGACCACTGCCTATACCGAGGAAACTGACCTGATCGCCCTTGCGCAGGAAACCCTGGTCGTGTGCCATGGCTGCCGTCACAGGCAGCGAGACTGTGCCCATGTTGCCGAGTAGCTGATAGGTAGGGAACTCTTTCTCCTGAGGGATATTGAGCGCGCTCAGCACCTGCTTACGGTTTGAGGCCCCCACCTGATGACAGATCACCTTATCGACCTGCTCCACCAGCCAGTTACGCTGCTCGAGGAAATGCGCCCAGGTATGGCGAGCCAGCTCGACCCCTTCTTTCAGCAGGGCCACACCGTCGGTGCGCATAAACTCGCGGTATAGCTGGGTGCCCGCTTCCTGTAATCCCCATTGACAGAGATTATGATGTTCGGGCGCCGAAAGGTGACTCGCCCCGAGCAGCTGATGCTGACGCTCACTCTTAAGCGGCAGGCTGCCATCGGTAAGCAGCACAGCCACGGCGCCAGAGCCACCGGTCAGGGTCGCCAGCGACTGGGCATAATTCTGCATCGTGGGCTCGGCCAGCATGTTATCTATGGTGATATCCACGATATGACGCGCCGACTCGCAGGAAACCACCAGGCCAGCCTTGATCTGACCCAGCTCGATGCGGTTAGCGATATCCAGAATGCCGGACAACACACCCAGACAGGCGTTGCTGATGTCGTAGATGGCGGTGTCCTTAGACACCCCAAGCTCGGCGGCGATACGACAGGCGGTCGCCGGCTCGTGCTGATCGCGGCAGACACCGGTATAGATCACGGCGCCGAGATCGGCCACATCTATCCCCGTCTCCTCGATAGACTTGTGCGCCGCCGCCAGGGCGCCATCGGACAATCTATGCCCTTTCGGCCACCAGCGACGCTCATGGATCCCGGTCAATGCGGCGAGCTGCCCCATAGGGATCCTGAATTTCTGATACAAGGGAGCTAATCGAGACTCTAACTCTGAAGTCGAAACCACTTCAGGTGCCAGCTCATAGGCCAGACTATTTATAAAAACGCGAGAATATTTCATGAAACCGTTCTGTTTCGCTCATTATATCGGCACTTATTCGGCCAATTTTTATCTTTCAGTGTTAACCCGCCATTTGAGCAAGAAACGGCGAATGATTCAATAAAAAACCGCCATAGGGCGGCTTTTTTCGACATCGATCGGCAAATTTATGACAGCGCCCGCTGGTTTCTTCTCTAGAAGCTAATTGCCTGAAAAGCTCATCTGCCGATTCTTGGTTCGTTAAGTGGCTAAAAAAGCAACTCTGGCAGTACTAATCAGACAAGCACCAATCTTGCGGGCGTGAGTCTGACAGTCGCTAATCTGGCAAACTCTATTCTGGCAATTAACAGCTTGGCAGGCGAGCCAGGATCAATCCGTTTCTCGGCGTCACCTTAAGATCGCAAAAGGCGCCTAGGCTCACCTCATAGCCCTGTTCCTGCAGGAAACAGACTCTGTCGAGCAGCAGCCAGAGCTCTAAGGCCTCACGAAACAGGTGCGCAGCCAGATCGATGCGCCGGGTCATGCACTGGCGCTCGAACCCTTTATCTAAATAATGCTCCTCGTCCCACTGCTCGGGCAGTTTGACCTGTTTCTGCTCAGCCGCCCAGGCACAAAATTCCCTGAAGCTGCCGCTCAGTTGGCTCTGCTTCACCGCGGGTATCGGCAAGTAGTGTGAGCTGCCGATCACATCCCGTTGCAGGCTATCGAACCCCAGGCGCCAGCCCACCTCTTTAAGGCGCAGCGCCCTCGCCTTAGCATTGGCGATAACCGAGCGTTGCAGCGGCAGCTGCAGATCATGTTTACTCAGCAACAATTGGCTCTTCTGGGCGAGACTCGACAGCGGCTGGTAGTGACTATCACTTATCAGATGATAACAACAGGGCGCCACCGCCAAGGCGCGGGTTTTCGCCTTGGCCGCGCCGCGCAGCAAACTGAGATGCAGCTCGCCGCAGGCATGCAGGGCGACCGCCTGCTGCTCGCATTTAAGCAGCTGTTGGGCAGATTCTGACAGGGCATCGCCGCAGACAAAACGCTGGGGCAATTGCCACTGATGGGCAAACTGCGAACCTGCCTCACACAACCCCTGCTGCCACTCGAGGCTCACAACAGTGCGTGACTGCCCCTTGGCCAATAGGCGCCCCAGATGCCCCTTACCGGCGCACCATTCCAAGATCTCATCATCACTTGGTGTGACTCTCGCGGCGAAGGCGAGGATCTGCTGCCACTTACGCCCCTTGATGTGGGCGCTAAAATGCCCAAGTTCACTCTCGGACAGTCCCGCACAGGCCTCATCGGCGCTATGCTCTGCGAAGTCTGCATGTGCTAGATCAGAGGGTGCGAGCCCTGCGGCGAGGGTTTTAAGTAAAGACAAGGGCCAGATTATGCCCCTAGCGGCGAGATCCGCCTCGAGTGCGGGCGCGAGACGCGCGTGCAGCGCTATGCTGTCGCTATCCAGACTATCGAGCTCTTCGTCATCAAGCTGCCAGAGTAGCTCGGCGAGTCTTGGAAACTCCTCCTGCCAGGGCAAGGCCTCCGCCTCGAAGGCTTTAACCTGCCACAGCGCTCGGCTGCTACTTAGCAGGTCATCTAAGGCAGTAAACTGCTTGGCATAGGACATCTGGCTCCTCGGCATTCTCTGCGGCACTCTTCAACAAAATATAAGGCTAAAAACAAACGCCGGCGATGATCGACCGCCGGGCGTTAATTGTCAACCAACTTAGGCTACAGCGATAGCGACATGCATCTTAAGCCTGCAACTTTTTAAGCGCCATGCGTTTACCCAGCCAGACCCCGAGCCCCAGGGGGGCGAAGAAGCAGACCACGAAGAAGAGCACCAGATAGAGGATCAGACTCTTGAGGGTCTTGGTCAGCTCGCTAAAGGCGCGCTCGACCGCATGCTGGCTTATGGTATCGAGTTCCGCCGCAGCCGCTACGCGCTGACGATTAACCATCTCTTCCAATGCCAGACGTTCCTGCTTCACCATCTGTTCCAGCGCCTCGCGCTCGACGGAGAGTTTAGCCAGCTTGTCGTCGGTAGACTCGCTCAGCTGCGCCAGCAGCGGGGTCAGCTCGCGGCGTAGATCCACCGCCAATGTCTGCATCATCTCTGGGCTCTGGGCCATCAACTGCTGAAACTTGGCCGAGGTATCGCTGATGCTCTGCAGTGTCTGCTGCACAGTCTCAGGGTTGATGTTGGCATGCAGGGCATACAGCTCCGCCTTCCAACCCAGGATCTTAGGCGTCTGCTCGGCGATCATCGCCATGCGATCCGATACGTCACTCATCACCTCGGGCACAGTACCAAAGGTTGTCACCGCCTCAAATTCGCTGATGTTGCGATAGGCCAGCCAGTCGTTAAAGGCCGAGTGACGGGCGAAGCTGAGATCGGTAATGGGGTTCTTCGCCACATAATCTAAGATAAAGGACTGATATTGCTCGAACTCATTCGGCTTTACGAAGCCTTTTATGGAGCGCTCAAAATCTGCCTGCAACACCTTGCTGACCTCAATGGCGATTCTTTGCTGCTCACCAAACAGCGTCTGACCGGCGCCGCTCTCGAAAAACGCGCTCATCTGCGCCGTTAGCGTCCAGGTATCCACCATGGCCGCGACGGGTGATGCCTGAAAGATCGCCCGCTGCAGCGCCTGTTCGCTGTTGATCTTCCACATTAAAACGTTGGATTTGATCGCCAGATCATCGCCTTGGTTTAGTGCAATCTGATCCGCCCCCTGCTCCACCTTGGCATAGAAGGTGTGGCTAAAATCTCGGCTAAAGACACGCATGTTGAGCTGTGCCTGCGGCAGCGGCTCTATACCGCTCTCGAGTTTAATTTCCAGTAACGAACAGGCAGACAAACTCAACATGCCGATCACCAAGAGGACAGATCTGTATTTCAGCCCCATAACAATACCCCGTTAAAATTCACAACCATTTGAATTTAAATGACTAATAACCAGATGCTAGCACCATTAACCAAGGCGCACCAGCACAGTCCCTAGTTGAACCCTCACCTTAGCTACTTTAGAATGCCGCCAAGATCACAACTTGAGTATAAACAGTTAAGATGCAATCACCCTGCGTAGCCCGCTGCGGCTTAAACGAAGAAGATATCTGTATGGGTTGTTTTCGCCACATTGACGAGATTGTCGGTTGGGGCCAGGCAGATGAGGCTCGTCAGACAGAGATTTGGGACAATGTGAACAGGCGTAAACAGCAAGGAAAAAGCGGTGAAAACCAGCAGATCATCAGCCGTCAGAAGTGGCTAGAGGCGGAGCAGCGTCTCGCAGCGCAAGACGCCGATAATGAGTAGATCCTAAGACTTACTTCTTGTTCATCATATTCTTAAGATCGGCGAAGGGATTATAGGTCGCCGCTTCTACCTGAGTCTCACTCGTCGGTCCGTACTGGATCAACTCTTCATACTTGGCATGTTCGTTGTCATGGCAATAGAGGCAGAGTAGCTCCCAATTGGAACCATCGCTCGGGTTATTGTCATGATTATGATCCCTGTGATGGACCGTCAGTTCCCTGAGATTGGAGTGGGTAAATTCGCGGGTACAACGTCCGCAGATCCAGGGATAAAGTTTAAGCGCCTTTTCGCGATAGCCAGACTCACGCTTGGCCTTATATTCGCGGGCCTCAGCCAATACTTTATCTAATTTACTTTGACCTTGATGGGTAGACATAAGCTCGTCTCTGTTCTTGCCCCCATGGGGCGACTCAATTTACTGGCAATATACCCATAGTCGCCGCAAAAGGGAATCTTAGGCGCAAATCGGACTAAGATGTGTTGCATTTCGATAGCTTGCATAGATATTAGACCTTGCCATACCAGCAAAGTGCCAGGGCCAGCGTCTCTTGTATAAATCCGGCCTTTGCCGCCATATAAGCCTCGCTGTCATGGTGGCAAGATAACGCGGCGATACGCTTTAACTCGGCATATTCACGCGCCTTATCTGGATGCGCTATCAAATAGTCACGAAAGGCGCGGTGGCAAGTCAGCTGAGTGCTTCCCGACTGAAACACATGCAGGTGATGACTGCGCTGGGCTGCCCCTTTTTGAAAATAACGCCGACCGGCAATGCCATGCTCACCCCGCGCCCGATAACCCAGCTTGGCAAGCTCGCTATTTTTGGCATCGAGCGCATCGAGCACATCCAAACGCTCTACCTCGGCTAAGATATCGATAATGGGTTTGGCCGCCAGTCCCGGCACCGAGGTACTGCCAATATGCTCGATAGTGATGACCCCATCGCCCAGCACGGATTGCAGCAGAGCCTTCTCCGCTTCAAAGACCCTTGGCCAATGGTCTTGGTAATCGAGCACCTCAAAGATCCGGCTCATCTCAACGACTCCAGGCTTATGCACTCAAACAACGGGCTTAAACAGAAGCGCCTCATAGCGTCACCCAGATCTCGCTGACACGCGGGTCGGCGGCGATCATCTTAGGATCATTAGACGCAAATTCTCGAGCCCCCATGAGCGATATGGCAGCCTCGTTAAACTCAAGCGGCGTGAGCGTCAGGGTGAGGCTCTGCTCAAACTGAGCCAGCTTACCCTGTTGCCAATTAGTCACCTGACCACCATAGTCCCACTCAAAACCATACAGACTAAAAGGCCCCTGATTAACTTGCTCAACTTGGCTCAGGCTAGTGCCAATGCTTATCTCACCAAGCAGTCGCCAGCGACTCTCGGGCGAGCTAATCTGCGCCGTCATACTGCCATCTTGATTGAAGAAAAAGCGAAACTCGCGCTCAGGCTCACCTTTAAAGGCCACAAAACCTGCTATCGTCTCGCCTTCCCCCATACCAATCTCGGTTGCGGTGATATTGGCCTCACCCAATTTGCTGCGGATCTCATCCAGATTCGCCCCCTTCTGGATAACCCCAAACTGCTGTCCAGGGATGACGATAAGCGAGGCATCGATTTCTGCTCCTAATACCTGTTCACTACCAAGCGATGGTTCGTCTTTACTCGCCGTCGAAGACTCTTCTTTAGAAACTGTTGAGGACTCTTTATTCGAAGCCGTTGAGGACTCTTTCATACGAGCCGTTGAGGACTCTTGCGTACAGCCGGCTTGTAGCAGCGCAAGGGTGATCGCCGCTAGTGTTAAAGTCAGATGGTTCTTCATTACGCCTTCCCCTTTTTGATGCTAGTTAACATGTAAAAGGCAAATAGTGGGCTCAACAAAAACAGTAATGAGAGGAGCTGCATGCTTTCGCCCTGTCTGATGAGGGCAAAAATTGCCAGTAAGTTATCTATATTCACCCAGATATACCCCACTAAGATAGCCAGTAAGGCTAAGGCAAAGTAGCGCACCAACCAGACCCCTAGCTTTTGCTCACCGGACAATCGACGATTAAAGCGCGCCACGCCAAGTCCAAATAGCGGCGTAAGCAAGAGTGTCCAGACCGCCAGATAGTTAAGCCCCATGGGCAAGGTACCGGCAAAGGAAAACAGCGGGTAGACAATATTGTAAAACAGGGCGATCAACACTAGCTGCCCAAGCAAGGAGAAAACATTACGCATAACGTTTAATTGTTCGTCATCCAGGTCGCGTCTGGCCGCCAAGTACTCAATCAAACTGGTGTGGGCGGTGGGGATCAACGCCACCATGGCTAGGGTCATAGAGCACATCACCAACAACATAGATTCGCGGTAGAAAGGAAAGTTTGACAGCCGATTGGCGATAGCAAAGTAGTCAAACTGCGCAGCGTAGGGGCCGTAGGCTAATGTCAGAAACCAATCGCTTAGCTGACCTAGGCTCGGCACCTCGCCGCCGATTAAATAGGTGCTTAGCGGCCAGTAGCCAAGATAGAAGGCAGTGGCAGCAAACAGGGGCAAGGAGAACAAGATAAGCACTGTCACAAATATGCTCACGCTTTGGCGCATGCCAAGCAGCAAGAGAAGCCAGAGCCCCCAAACGGGATTAGTATAAATAAACAAGGGCTTAGTCAGGGCCACATCCTTGAGGTATGTGTAGCCTCCCTTGGTTAAGCTATAGGCTAATACGAGGGCGAACAAGAGTGCGACACCAGCGCTTATCTTGCGGCCAATTCCCTTATCGAACATCTCAAACACGACAACCGATCTCCTTGTGTATTATCCCATCCCCAGTCGGAACTAAGCTGTTTTTAGATCATATTAGCGCTCAAACCACCAAACAGCCCAGAGCTCGAAGCCCAAGCCTAAGCCTGAGCCAGGCTAGTTATCGGCAGGATGGTTCACCCCATCACTAGTAACCACCTCGCCGATATCATAAGGATTCACGCCTTCGAGACATCCCAAATTAACACCATACTCATTCGGGTTAGAACGGCGCTGATGATGGGTATAGATGCCGCAAATCCCACAGAAATAATGCTTCGCGGTATGGGTATTAAACTGGTACATCTTAAGCTGCTCTTGCCCCTTAACGACGCTTAGTCCGTCTAGCGTCACCGAGACTACGATAGCCCCCTTGCGGCGACAGATAGAGCAATCACAGCGCCTGGGCTTCTGTATGCCATTGGGTAGACTCAAGGCCAACTCCACCGCGCCGCAATGACAGCTCGCCTTGTGCACAGACAAAATCTCGGTATTACCGACTCGTTTCATCGTGTTCTCTCCTCGCTAGCGCTTAGCTTGATAGCGCCTAGTTTGCTAGCGCTTAAGTTGCTAGCGCTTAAGTTGCTAGCGCATCGTTTAAGCTTTCCAAGACGTTTGTTCTCAATAAAAAATTAGCGACCATGTTGTGATTGCACCACTAAGTCACTCTTCACCTTGGCGCCGCAATAGAGACAGGTAACATGACGCGGCGCCAGTTTTCTACCACAACCTGAGCAATGAATGGCCGGGGTAAATTTTCCATCGAGCTTACCATCGCGCAGATCGATCTCCTGGATCTTGGCGACCAGCATCTCCTTGTTAAAGCCTATCTCCTCCAGTAACTCAGACATGGCAAGACACACCATGGAGAGGTGATCTATCTGATCTTGAAGGCCCTGCAAGCTTACCTCATTGGCTCTGGCGTGAGACTTCGCCTGCCCCGCTTCCCTTGCTAAATCGTTGATTCTGAAGTTTTGAAAAATATCGTATATATCCATAACGTCTCCCTGTTAAATAAAAAATAGCGCCAATATCGGTGCGGCTACCAGCACCAACAACAAAGGCGCGTAATAGCCAAGCACAAGGTCATAAATCGACCTACCTCGCTGCAGGCGATGGCGAATCAGCTCCCCAACCTTAGTGGCGATATAAGCATTACTAAGCCATCCAACGATGAATAGCAGCAGGCTTAACACTATCGCCGCAGTCCCGTGACCCCAAAAGAGAACGGTGACCGGCAACAGCATCACCAGGGGAATATAGGGTAAGGAGGCCAAGGGGCCATAGCCCATATAGGTATTTGAAAATGCGCCGATAATAAGGTCTCGCCTTAGGCCTGTAAGTCTCTGCTTAAATGAGGGATTGCACACTTCACAGCTGGGCCGAGCCAAGCCTTTCGACGCATAATATTTGTGCTGACTGGGTTTATCTTTCCAGCCACAGTGAGGACAGGTCCATGCCATAACCGCTTAAACGCCTTTCGCTCTATTCATCGGCGCCATTCTCTCGTTCGATATCCGTTCTGGCTAAGGACACTAGCGCAAATAGTAAAACGCATCAAGCAGTTAGCAACCAAGTAAGACAATTGCTCCAAAAACGGACACAAAAAAGCAGCCCTTAGGCTGCTTTTCTTAATTGAGGATTTAAGACTCAGTACAGAGCTTAGATCTGCTTCACCGCATCTGATAAAGCACAAATGACATTGCTATCCTTAAAGCTGAATAATGACAATTACCGTTAATTGTAGTCTTGTTGCGTCGACCACTTAGCGACAAATCGACCACCTGCTTCCGCTATTTTCTCTAGCCGATCACATGCACCTAATGCGACCCCTGAGCCAATCGCCTTTTGAGTAGACCTGACCACCTCGCCATTCCTGACAATGTCGACTTTTAGCGTCGCGGTAGAACTTGGCCTCAGGGAAAATAATACCCAGCGATGTGGCGTCACATCGATATAGGTAACACGGAGCATGTACTCATCGGGCATTTCACTATTTCTCGATTTATCTACAAGGATATTAGCTTGGTAGGTTTCTGCCGATGCCCGTATTGAATCAGATAATGTCTGAAGCATAAAACATTCGTTTGCTACCTTGTCGACGTCCAGGTTTCCGGCAAATTCAGGTGTTGCTAAGAATAAGGTTGGCCTGTTGATATTTGAGGAACCATTTACCTGAACTGGTGCACTCTCCTGCTTAGGAGTTGCGCCACATGAAGCGAGTACCAAAGACATTAAACCGATCAAAAGTGATTTAGCAATCATAATCAAGACTCATAATTTTTAAAAAAATCAAATCTGGAAGCATCAATGCTGTACAGCGACATCGGCCTCTTCAAGCTTATCCATGTAACCCAAATAAACATCTACCCCTTCGGCCCAATGAGGATTTGCCTTTTTAGTTTTAAGGAAATATTCCCTTGCCTTATCGTAACGAGACTTGTGGTAATAGCACAAAGCGATATACCAGTGAGCCTCAACATTGTTTGGGCGACGTTTTAACAATCGATGGCACTTTTTAAAAAGCTGTTCATACCTTGCTTGCTCGATCAGTAGATCAGCCCCTTCTAATTCTGGTGGACGGTCACTACCATCTCCTTTAAACCAAAGCATAAAACTGAAAAAGCATATCGTAAAATAACAAAGCGTCAGTAATCCGGCTATGAAGGTAAAACGATATGACAAACTGTTTATAGATTCTATCAATGGGGATAACTCAGAAACTTCCATGACTCTCACAACTTCCCTAACGTATAGCTAGCTTAGCTATATAAAAATTTGGTTAGATAAAACGCTAGGGAATCCCCAGATAATTCCCTTTTTATTCAATTCAGTAGACACGCATGGTGTTGATTGATCTAATTGATTTCGCCAAAAAACTACCAGATCCAACACCATGCGTGATGTCCATATCTTACACGATTTACTCAAAAAGCAATGCCCGCAAATACATCAAAAACGGCTTAATTCTCTGATGGTTGCTACAGAAGCGTTACTTGATGGCAATCAGTTGTCACTCACTCAGCTTGGTCGCAATATCTCTGGTGCGGTGGCGCCAAAGCACAACATCAAACGGATAGACAGGCTACTCGGCAACCCGCATCTACACTCTGATAAATTCGCTATTTATCAATGGCATGCCAAGTTACTCTGTGTTGCTAATCCCATGCCGGTAATCCTCATTGATTGGTCTGATGTCCGTGAACAATTGCGGATGATGACATTGCGAGCCTCTGTCAGTGTGCAAGGGCGCTCGGTTACCCTGTATGAGCGTACTTTCAAGCTTGCCGACTACAATGCTCCACGCAGTCATAACGCCTTCTTGGCGGAGTTGGCACAGGTGCTGCCGTCCCATGTGTGTCCACTGATTGTCACCGATGCGGGTTACCGCAATACCTGGTTTCGGGAGGTGGAACGATATGGTTGGTTTTGGCTTGGCCGTGTCCGTGGGGATGTCGGCTTTCTCCAGGCCAATCATGCCCAATGGCAGTCGAATAAGTCGCTTTATCCCTCCGCCACGGCGAAAGCCCGGCATATTGGTTACGTAAAACTGGGACGAAAATCGCCTATGCGCTGTCATTTACATCTGTACAAGGCTGCGCCGAAATATCGAGCCGACAAGCGGTCATCCAAAGCAGGACGCAATCATACGGCACAACAAAGTTACCGTCTTGGCAGTAAAGAGCCTTGGTTACTGGCAACCAACTTGCCTACGGAGGCGTTCTCGTCAACGCAGGTGGTCAAACTTTATGCCAGACGGATGCAGATAGAAGAAACCTTTCGCGACCTCAAAAGTCCCCAATACGGCATGGGACTCAGACAAAGCCGCAGTCGTTGTCCACGCCGTTATGATGTGTTGTTGCTGATAGCTTTGTTGGCAGAAATCCTGCTTTGGTGCATCGGTCTGGCAGCCAGGCATCTGGGATGGCAGCGGAGGTTTCAAGCCAATACGATACGTGACAGAAACGTGCTATCTGTGCTCCGGCTCGGCAAAGAAGTGAGACGACGTCCGGAATACTCAATCAAAGAATCGCATTTTCGCTGGGCTTGGGGTGAATTTCTTAAACTGGTTAACACCTCTGGGAGGCCCGAATTATGAGGGGATCCTCCAGGATAAAACGTTATCTAAATTCATTATTCTAGATTTTGTAATAAATCAGCAAACTTTAATAGCAATTTCTAAAAGAGCACTCTATCAAAAATGGGAATAACTCTGACAAAAATGAAGAATACAGAATATTCGACAATAGATTCACCATCTGCATCACGATATCAGTAATAAATATTCCAAATTCGCTATTATCATCCAAGGCAACTTCCACATCCTGAATGTATAAATTTGTCCAACTTGCTTTTCTTAAGCAGGCAATGGAGAACTTTTCGGAGAGTAAAGCGGACACAAAAAAGCAGCCCTTAGGCTGCTTTTCTTAATTGAGGATTTAAGACTCAGTACAGAGCTTAGATCTGCTTCATCTCTTCATAAGAGGTGTGACGTACGTCCTTACCCTTAACATAGTAGATGATGTATTCGCAGATGTTCTGGCATCTGTCGCCCACGCGCTCTACGGCGCGCGCCGCCCAGAGTACGTCGAGCACTTCTGGGATAGAGCGAGGATCTTCCATCATATAGGTCATCAGCTGGCGGATAATACCCTCGTATTCGCTATCTAGCTTGCTATCTTCCTTATGCAGCTCGATGGCCACGTCAGCGTCCATACGCGCCAGCGCGTCCAGGGTCGAATGCAGAGTACGGGTCGCATGACGGCCCATATGCTCTATGCTCACCAGCAGTGGTTGCTGGTTCTTGAGACGCTTATCCAGCGCAGCGGCGGCGATCTTCACACAGGCATCGCCGATACGTTCAAGGTCGGCAATCGTCTTAGAGATGGCGATGATCAGACGCAAGTCGCTAGCGGCAGGCTGACGCTTGGCAATGATACGGGTACACTCCTCATCGATAGAGACCTCCATACCATTGACGCTGTGGTCACCGTCAATCACCTTCTGCGCCAGATCGGCATCCAGGTTACCTAAGGCGTCCAGGGCCTGCTCCAGTTGACGCTCAACCAGGCCACCCATCGCCAATACGCGGTTACGAATATCGTCGAGCTCGGCATTAAACTGACCCGAGATATGTTTATTTAAGTTTATGTTTTCCATTGACATTCAACCTTATCAATTCTTGCCATTCAGTTGGCAGCGGCCCAATTAACCGTAACGACCCGTGATGTAATCTTCGGTCTTTTTCTTCTTCGGCGTGGTGAAGATGGTGTTAGTGTCGGCATATTCCACCAGCTCACCCATGTACATGAAGGCGGTCTGATCCGAGACACGCGCCGCCTGTTGCATGTTGTGGGTCACGATCACCACGGTATATTTAGCCTTCAGCTCAGTGATCAGCTCTTCGATGGTCAGGGTCGAGATAGGATCCAGTGCCGAGGTCGGCTCATCGAGCAGCAAGACTTCGGGTTCGATGGCGATGGCGCGGGCAATCACCAGACGCTGCTGCTGACCACCAGACAGACCGAAGGCGTTGTCATGCAGACGATCTTTCACCTCATCCCAAATCGCGGCGCCGCGCAGTGAACGCTCGGCGGCTTCATCCAGCTGACGACGGTTGTTGATGCCCTGCAGGCGCAGGCCGTAAACCACGTTCTCATAGATAGACTTAGGGAAAGGGTTTGGACGCTGGAACACCATGCCGACGTTGCGGCGCAAGGATGCCACATCTACCTTCTTGTCGTAGATGTTTTGGCCGTGCAGCAGGATCTCACCGTCGATATTACAGTTATCCACCAGATCGTTCATGCGGTTGATGCAGCGCAACAAGGTTGACTTACCACAACCACTGGGGCCGATGAAGGCGGTCACCTTCTTCTTAGGGATCTTCATCGACACGTCAAACAGGGCCTGCTTGTCGCCATATTTTAGATCTAAGTTACGGATCTCAAGTGCGGTCTGCTCGCTGCTTAAATTATTTAAGTCTAAAGTCTCTGTTTTCATTACCGACTGATCTATCGAAATCATATCTGTTCCTAATCACTTCAGGATAAAGGTTATTCGCGCCCCAGCCTAGCCCAGGCGCGATTAATTCGGGTTTTAGGTTAGTGTTCCAGCGAGCGATACTTCTCACGCAGGTGATTACGCACGGCGATGGCGGTCAGGTTAAGACTCACGATCACTGACACTAACAGGAAGGAGGTCGCGTAAACCAAGGGACGCGCCGCCTCAACGTTGGGGCTCTGGAAGCCCACATCATAAATATGGAAACCTAGGTGCATGAACTTACGCTCCAGGTGCACGAAGGGAAAGTTCATATCGATCGGCAGGGTCGGTGCCAGCTTCACTACACCCACCAGCATCAATGGCGCTACCTCACCGGCTGCGCGGGCAACCGCCAGAATAAGCCCTGTCATGATCGCCGGGCTCGCCATAGGGATGATGATGCGCCACAGGGTCTCTGCCTTGGTCGCGCCCAGTGCCAGGCTACCTTGACGGACAGAGCTAGGAATACGGCTCAGACCCTCTTCGGTCGAGACGATCACCACAGGCAGGGTCAGGATAGCCAGGGTCAGCGCCGACCAGATCACCCCGGGTGAACCAAATGTCGGTGCCGGCAATGCTTCTGGGTAGAAGAGTTGGTCGATTGAGCCACCCAGCATATAGACGAAGAAGCCAAGACCAAATACGCCGTACACGATCGATGGCACACCCGCCAGGTTAATCACTGCGATGCGGATCATCTTAGTAATTGGGCCTTTCTTCGCATATTCATGTAGATAAATAGCCGCAACCACGCCAAATGGGGTCACAATCACCGCCATCAGCAGCACCATGAAGACGGTACCGAAGATTGCCGGGAACACCCCCCCCTCAGTGTTGGCCTCACGGGGATCGGCGCTAACGAAGTTACCCACGCCGCTAAACCAGTGGCCAATCTTACCCATGATGCCAAGGTGGTTAGAGTAAGTAACACCTAAGATACTGTCGAGCTGTAACGTCACCTCTTCGCCGCGCATGTCACGAACGATCACCGCATCTCGGCCCGCCTCTGCACGCAGGTCGAAGAAGGCTTTTTCGAGTACCTTGTAATCGGCCTGCAGCTTGTCACGCTCCGCCGCTAGCTCTGCCTTACGGCTGTCGGTCAGGGCGTTGTCCAGTTCAAAACGACGCTCTTTCAGACGTAGATTTTCAAGTGCATAGTTAACCGCGCCAATCTCACGCTTTTGCAGCGTGGTGGCTTTGTCGCTCAGGGCGACCGCGCGCTCGATATGCTCTTCAAACGAGGCTTCCACATCGTCTAGCGCCAGACGCTTACCATCTTCTATGATGGCGATGGGATAACCGAAGAAATCACCGTTCTTAGTACGCTCGAGTTTTGCCACATCCGTTGGTGTGGTGCGCGACAGAATATCTGTCCCCAGCACCCAACGAAAATCCAGGCCAACAAACTCACGGTTACCCGTCTTGATCAGGTAGCGGGTTACCAGCTCACCTGGGTCTTCGCTAAACTTGTGTCCGGCAGAGATCAGGCGCTCGGTTGGCACCTCTTCCTTATCGTAGATCTCACCGATAATGGTTGAGCGCTTGCCATGCTGATCCACCACTTCCCACTGGTAGATATCTGCCGGCCAGAAGTAGCTCAATCCTCGCCAGGCGATCAACAGCAACAAGCCCAACACGGCGATCAAACTGATACTCACGGCGCCACCTGTCATCCAGATCCAGGGGGAACCCGACTTAAACCACTTACCCATTACATTGGCCTCTTAACGTCACAGGCGAAAAATTAAAAATCGATAACATGCCAGCCTCCCTTAGAGTGAACTGTAGCGTTCACGCAGACGCTGTCTCACCACCTCGGCGATGGTGTTAAACAGGAAGGTGAAGATAAACAGTACGAAGGCCGCCAGGAACAGCACGCGGTAGTGCGAGCTGCCGATAGCCGATTCAGGCATCTCCACGGCGATGTTGGCCGCCAAGGTACGCATCCCCTCGAACACGCTCCACTCCATGATGGCGGTGTTACCCGTGGCCATCAGCACGATCATGGTCTCACCCACGGCGCGGCCGAGGCCCATCATGACGGCCGAGAAGATCCCCGGGCTCGCGGTAAGTAGCACCACACGGGTCAGGGTCTGCCAGTTAGTTGCGCCCAGCGCCAGGCTGCCGTTAGACAGGTGACGCGGTACAGAGAACACGGCGTCTTCGGCGATAGAGAAGATGGTTGGGATAACCGCAAAGCCCATGGCGATGCCCACTACCAGCGCGTTACGTTGGTCGAAGGTGATCCCCAGCTCATTGGTGATAAACAGACGGGTATCGCCGCCGAAGAAGGCCACTTCGATACTCGGACTGATATAGAAGGCAAACCAGCCCACGAAACAGATAACAGGTATCAGCATCAGCTCTTGGTATGTCTCAGGCAGACGCTGCTTCCAGCGACCCGGCAACTTGTACCAGCCCAGTGCCGTTAACAAAATACTGATAGGCAATAGCACCAGCAACATGATGATCCCCGGCAGGTGATCCTCGATAAGCGGTGCCAGCCAGAGACCGGCCAGGAAGCCGAGAATAACCGTCGGCAAGGCTTCCATGATCTCGATGGTCGGCTTCACCACGGCGCGCACTTTTGGCGACATGAAATAGGCGGTATAGACGGCGCCGGCAATCGCCAGCGGCGTCGCAAATAGCATGGCGTACAGCGCAGCCTTCATGGTGCCAAAGGCCAGCGGCATCAGGCTGAGCTTGGCTTCGAAGTCATCCGAACCTGAGGTCGACTGCCACACATATTGCGGCTCGGGGTAACCTTCATACCACACCTTGCTCCACATGGCGCTCCAAGACACCTCTGGGTGGCTGTTTTCCACCGCAAACAGATGCAGCTTGTTGCCTGCCTCGACCACCAGGGCGTTGGCGCGTGGGCTGAAGCCCATCTGGGTGGCGTGGGCTAGATCGAAAGTCTCGGTGAAGAGTTTGCGCTGACTCGTGGTATAAAGCAGGTCTAACTCGCCAGATTCGCTCACGGTGGCGAAGCTCTTACGGTAGAACTCACCGGCGATGCGCTTCACGCCCGCCTTGTTCTTAAATTCGCGGATCTCCTGATACTGACGACCCTTGTCGCCATTGACCTGGAAATATTGGAAGATTTGGCCATTGTCATAGCTCACCAGCAGAGAGCTGGCGCCGGCCAGCAGGGCAACGTCTGTCACCTTGGTCTTGGCACGTTCAAGCTCGATCACCTGACTTAGGGCTACCTCATCCACATAGCGGATATCGTAGACGTACAGGCGATTGCCAGAGCGCAGCAGTAGCTGACGCTGATCTGGGGTCATCAACTGCTGATCGACCTGAGCAGGCGCTTCCTGGATCTGACTGGTAGTGGCTTCCCACTCCACCTCTTCGGTCATCATGTTCTCTTCACCGTTGTGGCGGGTCAGGAACCAGCGACCATTGGCATCATGATAGGCGAAGCTGAGTTTGTCAGAAGCCGAGGCGAAGGCCAGCTGATAAAGTGGCGTGCCCGACTCAGACACCTGCAACGGCGATGCGCCCAGCGGATAACGCAGGCTTGGGGTGATCAGACGCTTGTTGTTGGGATAGGTCACCGCAAAATTCACACCGGCTATGATCACCTGGCCATTTGAGAGACCGAAGGCAAAGCGCTGCTCACTTGGTACACCGGCGACGCTGCTGACGATCTCTGCATCCTGAGGCACATTTATCTGCTCCTGCTTGACCAGGCTGGCACTCAGGGCGCTATAGAAGCTGACCCCGCCATCCTGCGACACGCGGTAGAGGATCTCGTTTTGCTCGTCGCTGCCCACCATAAGTGCAGGCGATTTGGCGTCTTGCAGTTCGACATTTATCACTGGCGTGACATCTGCCCCATCGAAAATCGGCTTTACAACATAGAGTAGGTAGAAAAAGATCAGCAAGAGCGCCACAAACACCATGGTGCCGCCCAAAGTCACCCCTATCTGGGTGAGCTTATCCTTAAATGCTCGCTTGCTGGAGCCCTTGCCCATCAACAAATCTGTTGCAGTAGAACCAGGTTGAATGACCTGAGTTTCCATTAAGAACCTCGTTAATTTTTGTTCAGTAGAGTTTTCGCTGGGATTGTCGTTTCTGCTATGTTAACTATAGTGAATCGAGGCAAGCCCTTTTCTGACAGTCGGGATTATATGACGCAAAGATGACACTAATGTTACAACCAGAAAATGTCATCATTATAGGAGCTTGTTAAACTTTTTCAGCCGCTTTTCATATTGTTAATGCCGGAAATTGATTCAACCGTGCCCCGTCCGGGGGGCGTGGCGATACCGCACTCAACCAACTGATGGAGCCTATGCGAAATGTTACGATATTTAGTCACCCTGCAAGTCGCCGATAAACCAGGATTGGTCGAACAGATAGCTCACAGCGTCAGCCGCCACGGCGGTAACTGGCTCGACTCTGAGCTGCGCCACATCGACGGCATCTTCGCCGCCATCTTGCTACTGGAAGTCCCCGCCGCCAACTGGGACACACTGCTGGAAAATCTGGAATGCATCGAAGGCCTCACCCTCACCTACGCCAAGACCCGTAAGACTCAGGCACCGCAGACCATACGTCGCTACTCTCTGGTCGCCTACGACAGACCCGGACTGGTACATGATATCTCTAACAAGATCAATGAACTGGGCGCCAACATCGAGCGACTATCCACCCATTACGAGACGGCCAGCCACACGGGCGTTGCCCTGTTTCGCGCCAACTTTAGCCTGAGCGTTAAAGATGAGGCCGCCGAGCAGCGCCTCACTCAGGCCCTCTACACCATAGGTGACGACGTGGTATTGGATATCGTCGATTAAGCAGAGCGTAATCGTTTATTAGTGTAAGAATCGCGCAAGAAAAAAAGCGGCAATTATGCCGCTTTTTGGTGCCTGGATTTCACCAGATAGCGCAGCGGCAACTGGCTTATTAGCATGCCCAGCAGCATCAAGCCACAGCCAAACAGCGCCCGGCCTGAGAGACTCTCACCGAGAAACAAGATGCCACCTATGGCGGCAAATACCGTCTCCAGACTCAAGATGATGGCCGCATGGGCCGGATGGGCGTGCTTTTGCGCCAGCACCTGCAGGGTATAGGCCACCCCAACCGAAACCAGCCCCGCGTAGGCCAGCGCCGCCCAAGCCGCCTGAATGCCCGCCACTGTGGTGGTTTCCAGCGCCAGCGACACCATAAAGCTTGCCAGGGCACATACCAGGAACTGACCACAAGCCAGCACTACTGGAGCCACTCTATTGGTAAAATGATCCACCGCCAGGATGTGCATGGCCCAAAAAACGGCGCCGATAAGCTGTAAGCCATCGCCGTAAGAGACGCTGAAGTTATCGCCCACACTCAAAAAGTAGAGTCCCACTACCGCAACGGCGCAGCCAACCCAGGTATTGGTGCCCGTGCTGTGTTTCAGCAGCAGGCCGAGCACAGGCACCAGCACGATATAGAGCCCGGTAATAAAACCCGCGTTAGCTGCCGTGGTGTGCAGCAAGCCCACCTGTTGAAAGGAGGCGGCGATAAACAAGATGCCACCACAAGCGAGGGAGCCAATCATAGTCCGGCGTAAAAAATCTTTATCGGCAACGCCTTTTAATCTGCCCTTACGTTTCATCATCCAGATGAGTGGCAGTAGACTCAGCGCGCCTATCACGAAGCGCAGGCCGTTGAAGGCAAATGGCTCGAGATGGTCCATCCCCAGGCGCTGCGCGACAAAGCCAAGGCCCCAAATGGCTGCCGCCACCAATAACATCAAATTTGCCACACATCCCCCATTCCATTACGCCAAAGGCAATCCGTTATTCTGCCGAGCGGCCTAAACATTTACAACGCTTCGTTCAACATAAAAAACAGAACAGTCAAGACGCTAAAATGGAAAGTGGGCCGTCAAGCCACGATTAGCAAGCGGTGCAGATAATAGAAAAGCGGATTCATGAGGCATAAAAAAAGGCGCCACAATCAGACTGGGCGCCAAAAACACAAGTACAAGAGTCCCTCATCCTTGAGGTGAGACAGACAGAAAAATGATGGTCAGTTACGTAGTACTGACCTTACACAGACAAAGCCGCTTTCAGCCAGCCGCCAACGAGGGCAAGCGAGTATCTTCACCCGGCGTCCACAACCAGGCGGCGCCCCGAACCCCAGATGACGCGCCATGACGGTTTTTCACCACGGGCGTGGCGCACTCGCCGCCGAGCACATACTTGGGTAGTAGCGCCGGCAGGTACTCATAGATAAGGTCAATATTCGACACACCGCCCCCCAGTACGATCACATCGGGATCTAAGGCGTTGATCATATGCGCCAGTGCCCGAGCCAAACGATCGATGAAACGACCAAAGGCCGCCTCGGCGGCTGGATCGCCCTGGGCCATCAAGGAGACAATTTCGATGCCACTGGCCGCCTCACCGCCATGGGCGCGAAAATCCCGCACAAAGCCGGTGCCGGAGACGAAGGTCTCGATACAGTCGGCGTTGCCGCAGAAGCATTGTGTCGAGTTGAACTCCTCTAGCGTCATCCAGGGTAAGGGGTTGTGGCCCCACTCACCGCCTATGCCATTACCGCCGCCGTGTACCTTGTGGTGGATCGCTAACCCGCCACCGCAGCCGGTGCCGAGAATGACGCCAAACACTACCGCCTTACCGGCGCCGCCGCCATCTACCGCCTCGGAGAGCGCAAAACAGTTAGCATCGTTGGCGATACGTACCTCACGCTGTAGCATGGCCCCCAGATCCTTATCCATAGGCTGACCGTTGAGCCACACGGCGTTAGAGTTTTTTACCCGACCAGTAACCGAGGAGACCACACCCGGAATGCCTATACCTATGCTAGATACCTGGCCCGTCTCGATTTCAGAGGCGTGAACCAGAGCGGCGACCGCCTCCAAGGTAGCCAGATAGTCCTTGGGCGTGGGGACGCGCTGTCGAAACACCTCTTCGCCATTTTCGTTCAGGGTCACCAACTCTATCTTGGTGCCCCCCAGATCGATTCCGCTGCGATACATACCGCTCTCCCAATACAGATAACTTAGTTAGAATGCATCCTGACCGCAGTCAGACAGTAAAATGGATGATGGCGCAAGGTCGCTGCCTCGCTCCTGAGCCTCTTCGATGGCCACGTTGGACAGCTCCAGGCTATCGCCAGCGCCCATGGCGAGCACCATGGGACTAAACACACGCCCAAGGGCGTTCACATCCAGTGCAAAACAGGCAATAGGCACCTGATAACGCCGCCACTGACCATCGGCCACCAGAGTGTCGGCAAGGTTCAATGTCTTACCACAGGCCCCCTCGCACTGCATCGACAGCTCGGCTTTCGCTGGTTTCTTCTCCAGCGCGGCGTCAAACCCTATCACGGCGCTCTTGTGGTTAAACCGGCGAAGGTCCATAGGGAAGTCGTCGCGGAAACTTAAACTCCCCGGCGCGCCGAAACTGAAGCGGCGTGCATCTTCCTGCACCTCACGGTTAATGCTTCTCACCGACCAGGCGCCCGCTTGCCACAGACCCGCCCCCACCCTGTGCATGCCGGTCTCATCGCCAACCGCCAGGTGCCAGGGCGCCTTGATCGCCTTATCGAAAATCGCCAGGCTCAGGGGAGCGTCATCCAGACCAATGGACTCATCGAGCTTGGCAAGCGCCTCGATGCGCTGGTAACTCATGCCTTGCCAGAGTGCAAACAGCGGCGTTTTTGACTGACCTACGGCACCATTCTCACCGTCGTTAGCGAGCGGCCAGCCGTCATCGCCTGGCGCAGCCGGCCAAGGAAATGGCAGCCGACCCACAAAATCCTGCCTGGGTTTGGCATTCGTATCGCCTATCAGCACATCCGCCACACCAGCCCCCTCGCTACCCGGCAACCAGGCGGCGACGAAGGCATCCGATGCGTTCAGCTCAGGATTGGTCCACAGCGGTCTCCCCGACAAAAACACAGACACCAGAGGTAGCCCCGCGGCCTTAACCCTTTTTAGCATGGCCAGGTCCTGCTTATCACCGCGCTGATACTCGAGATTATCCAGATCGCCATTGCCCTCGGCGTAGGGCGACTCACCATATACTGCCAAAACAAGATCCGGCTCGAAATCATCGGGGACATGGCCATCGACCCTGAGGCGCGCCTCACCGCCGGCTGCTTTGAGGGCGCTGGCGATACCGGCAAAAATAGTGGTGGCGCCGGGGAAGTCGGCATTGGTGACTTCCGTGCCCTGCCAGGTCATGCTCCAGCCGCCGGCCTGCATGGAGATCTCGTCGGCACCCTCGCCTATCACCAACACCTTAGCCGATGCCTTGATGGGCAACAAAGGCCTGCCATCTACCGGATTGTTCTTCAGCAGCACCAAAGACTCGGCCACCGCCTTTCTGGCAAGGGCCCTGTGATCCGGATGGCCAATCCAGCTGGCATCGCCGGCGAGTGGCCTCTTCGACGGTGATATGCCGTCAAACAGCCCGGCGCGCAGCTTCACCCGCAAAATACGTTTCACCGCATCATCGAGACGGCTCTGCGGCAGGGCGCCCGATTTAACGTCGGCGATGGTGTTGGGATAGAGCGCCTTCCAGCTGTCACCGGGCGCCATCAAAATATCCACCCCGGCGTTGATGGCCGCGGCGCATTGCTCATAGCTGCACCCGGGCACGAAGCCATGGCCCAGCCAATCGCCAACCACCACACCATCGAAACCAAGGCGTTGCTTCAAAACCTTTGTGAGCAGGTAGTGACTGCCATGAAGCTTTTCCCCCTTCCAGCTGTTGAAAGAGGCCATCACCGTCTGTACCCCTTCAGCCAGCGCGCCCACATAGCCTTGGGCGTGACGCGCGATCAGGGTCTGTTCATCCACCTTGGTATCGCCCCTGTCATCGCCATTTTCTGTGCCGCCATCGCCAATGAAGTGTTTAGCGGTTGCCAGGGTATGGGCGCCATCGAGCCAGGCATCCCCCTCCCCCTGCATGCCCGCAACAAACGCCTGGGCATAACGCTCGATCAATTCTGGGTCCCGGGCATAGCCTTCATAGCTACGGCCCCAGCGCAGATTGTCCACCAGTGCCACCGTAGGGGCAAACACCCAGTCTATACCTGTGGCGCGCACCTCTTTGGCGGTCGCCGCGGCAATCGCTTTGATGAGCGCCGGATTGTGGGTCGCACCTAAGCCGATATTGTGGGGAAACAGGGTAGCCCCCAACACATTGCCATGGCCGTGCACCGCATCAGTGCCCCACAGTGGCGGGATAGCAATGCCATCTAATTGGGTATCCATGGCCGCCTGATACATGGCATCGGCAAGTGCTACCCAATCCCCCGCTGTCGCATGGCTGTTATTGGCGGGAAAAGAGCCGCCGCCATTTAAGTAGGAACCAAAGCCGACCCGGCGCATATCCTCGACATTAAAATCGCGGATCTCGGGCTGAATCACCTGCGCCACCTTCTGCTCAAGACTCATCTTGGCCAGCAGAGCATCGACCCTGGCCTCCAGTGCGGCATCCACGGGCGCTCGATACACGCCCTGTGGCCAAAGGCTTATGTTTCTTGTTGCCGCTGATGCCTTATTGCCCGCAGTTTCAGCTTGATTGTTTGTGGAGGCGAGCAAATTTGGGGTAGCAACACTACTCAACCCAAGCACGCCACAGATAAGAGCCGCGGTGCGTGATAACCTCAGTTTCATGGGCGCTCCTTAGAAGGATTAGAGCCACTCAGGCCATAGAAAAGAATGTAGGCGTAGCAAAGCACGGGCAGCAGGAAGGAGATAGACAGGCCAGCAACATCGGCGATCGCCCCCTGGGCCAGTGGCACCACGGCGCCACCCACGATGGCGAGACACAAAATACCGCTCCCCTGAGCCGTCACAGGGCCAAGGTTTTTCAGCGCCAGGCTAAAGATGGTCGGGAACATGATGGAATTAAACAGCCCCACCGCCAGAATCGCCCACATGGCCAAGGCGCCCTGACTCATCACGGCCACCACGACCAATATCGCCGCCATGGCCGCATTAAAACCTAACACCTTACCCGCCGGCACCTTCTGCATCACGGCCGCGCCGATGAAGCGCCCGACCATGGCACCGCCCCAGTAGAAGGCGATATAGTGCGCCGCCTCGGCTTCGGCCATGCCTGCCACATGAGTTTGCCCAAGAAAACTCACCAACAGACTGCCGATGGCCACCTCGCCGCCCACATAGACAAAGATCCCTATGGCGCCCAGCACCAGATGACGATGATTAAGAGCAGAAGCTGGCTTTGCATCTCCCCCAAGTGCTTCATCTTCCTGGTCATGAATATGAGGCAGCTTCAGCAGCGCAAACACCACTGCCAGTAGCAGCAACATGCCACAAAGCAGCAGATAAGGCAGTTTCACCGCTTCCGCCTCGGCTTCTGCCGAGGCGCCGGCTGCAACTGACAGGATCAGCATGGCGCCAAAGGCTGGCGCGACTGTGGTACCCAGAGAGTTAAACGCCTGGGTCAGGGTCAGACGGCTCGACGCTGTCTCGGCAGCACCGAGGGCCGTGACATAAGGATTTGCCGCCACCTGCAACAGGGTAATGCCACTGGCAAGCACAAAGAGTGCACCAAGAAATACCCCATAACTTGCCGAGACAGCCGCGGGATAAAAGAGACCGCAGCCGAGCGCCGCCGTCAGCAGCCCAACGACTATTCCCTTTTGATAACCCAGGCGTTTCACCAAGACTCCCGCGGGCACGGACACCAAGAAGTAGGCGCCGAAGAAGCAGAACTGGATCAGCATCGCCTGGGTGTAATTTAAACTAAAGACCGCCTTGAGATGCGGGATCAAAATGTCGTTTAGGCAGGTAATAAAGCCCCACATAAAAAACAAGGTGGTTAATGAACCCAGAGCGAAACGGTAATTTGTCGCTCCACCGTCGATCCCCGTGGCCGCAACGCTTTGGCTAGGTGTGGTTGCCATCTTCTCTCCCCTCTAAATTCTTGCTTTGAGCAGTGTGAACCTGATTGGTGGTTGACCTTTTTGGGTTCTGCCACTAGATTAATGTAAGCGCTTTCATTTTTAACATTACGTTAACCCTTGTCAACCTATTTTGCCCTCTCAATCATTGAATGCACTGACATCGATGGCGGGCAAGGCGGTAAAAACAAGGGGTAGATTCAGGACAAGAACAACAATGACACAGATACCAGCTTTCACCCTGCCCGGTGATTCCGCCATGATGCAGCAGGATTTTTTGTTTGGGGTAGCAACCGCTTCTTTTCAAATTGAGGGCGACATCGCCCACCGTCAGCCCTGTATCTGGGACACCTTCTGTGCCCAGCCGGGTAAGATTGCCGATGGGTCCAATGGCGAGGTGGCCTGCGATCATGTCAACCTTTGGCGCGACGATGTCAGCCTGATCGCCTCTCTCGGCGTGGATGCCTATCGTCTATCTATCTCCTGGGGTCGGGTGCTGCACCCAGATGGCAGCGTCAATCGTGAAGGCATCGCCTTCTACACTGGCCTAATCGACGCGCTAAACCTTCGCAACATCAAGGTATTTGTGACCCTGTATCACTGGGATCTTCCCCAACACCTCGAAGACAAAGGTGGCTGGCTCAACCGGGAGACCGCCCTCGCCTTCGCCGATTACACCCGGGTGGTGGTGCAGGCACTCGGCGAGCGCGTCTATGCCTACTCGACCCTGAACGAGCCATTTTGCAGCGCCTATCTTGGCTATGAGGCCGGCATTCACGCCCCGGGGCATAACAGCCGCAAGCAAGGCCGGGCAGCCGCTCATCACCTGTTGCTGGCCCATGGCCTGGCCATGGCGGAGATCCGCCAAGGGGCGCCGCGTGCTAAGGCCGGTATAGTGCTGAACTTCAGTCCCGCCTACGCCAACAGCCCGAGCGAAGCTGACGTGCGCGCCGCGCAGCTCGCCCATGAGTATCACAACCTCTGGTATCTGATGCCACTGATGCAGGGGCGTTATCCCGATATTCTGGCTGCACTGGATAGCGACGAACAACCCCCCGTACAAGACGGTGACATGGCGATCATTCAGGCCAGCATGGATTACCTGGGCATCAACTATTACACCCGTAACGTCTATCAGGCCGGTGGTGAGCTGGGCTTTGAGGATGTGCGCATTGCCAACGTGCCCCGTACCGCCATGGACTGGGAGATCTGCCCCGGCGCCTTTACCGAGCTCCTGAAAGACCTGTCGCGCGAATTCGCCCTACCGCCCATCTACATCACAGAAAATGGCGCCGCCGAGGACGATTGCCTTCACGATGGCGAGGTGCACGACCCGATGCGACTCGATTACCTGCAGTCTCACCTGCTGGCGGTACACAACGCCATCGACGACGGCGTAGACGTTAGAGGGTATTTTGCCTGGAGTCTGATGGATAATTTTGAATGGGCCGAAGGCTACCGCAAACGCTTCGGTCTGGTATATGTGGACTACGACACCCAGCAGCGCACCCTCAAATCCAGTGCCAAGGCATATCAGAGAATGCTTGCACACAGGCGCGCGATGAGCCAAAAATAATAAAGGAGGTCGCCATGTTGAGCGTCAGAGAAAAAATTGCCTATGGGCTCGGCGATACCGCCAGCAACATCGTATTTCAAACCGTCATGCTGTTTTTGACGTTTTTCTACACCGACATATTTGGGATCTCCGCCGCCTTCGTCGGCACCATGTTTTTGGCCGTGCGTATCATGGATGCGGTAACCGACCCCCTGATGGGCTATCTGGCGGATCGCACCAACACCCGCTGGGGGCGCTACCGCCCCTATTTGTTATGGTTTGCCTTTCCCTTCGCCGCCATCAGCGTGTTGGCTTTCACCACACCTGATCTGAGCGAGAGTGGCAAGGAGATCTACGCCCTCATCACCTATGCCCTGTTGATGCTGGCCTACACCGCCATCAATATCCCCTACTGCGCACTGGGCGCGGCGATGACCACCAATCCAGCCGAACGGGTGTCGGTACAATCCTATCGCTTCGTGTTCGCCATGTTGGGTGGACTCATGGTCAGCGCCCTCACCCTGCCTCTGGTGGACTTTTTTGGCGCGGGCGATAAGGCCAAGGGCTATCAGCTCACCATACTGGCCATGAGCATTCTAGGTACCGTGATGTTCTTACTCTGTTTTGCCGGCACCAAGGAGCGTGATTTCACCACAGATGACAACCGCGACAACCTAAAGGCCGCTACCAAGGCGCTATGGGCCAACGATCAGTGGCGGGTGCTCTCCGCCGCCGCCATCTTCCTGTTAACCGGCTTAGTGCTGAAATCCACCCTCGCCATCTACTACGTGAAATATGTGCTCGGCCGCGAAGAGATGATCAGCCTGTTCGTCACCAGTGGCGTGATAGGCAACATCTTCGGGGTTGGGCTGGCCAAGAAGCTCGCCGACAAGGTGTGTAAGGTCAAGGCCTATATCCGGCTGCAGCTGATAGCCGCGGCGCTGTGTCTGCTCGCCTGGTTTGTGCCCAGCGATCAGTACCTGCTGGCGCTGGTGCTCTATGTCGCCTGGAACTTCACCATCAACATGGGCACGCCGCTGCTGTGGGCCAAGATGGCCGATACCGTGGATTATGGCCAGTATAAGACTGGAGTACGCACCACGGGCTTGGTCTACTCCTCGGTGATCTTCTTTATCAAGCTCGGGCTGGCCATAGGCGGCGCCTTAGCCGGTTGGCTGCTGGCCGCCTACGGTTATCAGGCCGATGCAGTTCAATCCCAGGAGACCCTGGATGGCATGGTGCTCTGCTTTACCCTGTATCCGGCGCTGGCGTCGATCGCGGTTGCCTTTATCATGCGACGCTATACACTAGACAGTCACCGGGTTGCACAGATCAGTCTGGCGCTGGAACAAAAACATTCAGGCACATAGCAGTTCAAGGAAAGCCAGCTCTTATGGCCACAATTTATGACGTTTCCATCCTGGCAGGCGTGTCGCTAGCGACCGTCTCCCGGGTAGTCAACAACACAGGCAAGGTTAGCGAGAAGACCTGTCAGAAAGTACACGATGCCATGGCGCAGCTGGGCTACCGTCCAAACAGCATCGCCCAGTCACTGGCATCTAATCGCTCTAACAGCGTTGGAGTGCTGGTGTCTCAGCTCGATGGTCCCTTCTATGGCCCCATGATGCGGGAAGTCGAATCGGCGCTGCGCTCGGCCAACAAGCATGTGATCATTGCCGCCGGCCACAGCGACGCCGCCCAGGAAAAAGACGCGGTTGAGTTTCTGCTCTCCCGTGGCTGTGATGCCCTGATCGTGGACGCCGAGATCCTCTCTAATGAGTACCTGCAGGAGCTCTGCCGCGGTTCGACCCCTGTGGTGCTGATCAACCGCCATGTGGACGGCATCGAAGAGCGCTGCGTACACCTGAATAACCTCCAGGGCGGCCTGCTCGCCAGTCGTCATGTGGTCGAACATGGCCATAAGCAGATCGCCTACATCTCGGGCCCGCTATTTAAGCTCGATGCCAGGGAGCGCCTCGAGGGCCATAAGCAGGCGCTGGCAGAGCAAGGGCTGAGCTTCGACGATAGCCTGTTTTTCGAGGGTGACTTTACCGAAGAAGGCGGCTACGAGGGAATGGCGGCACTGCTCGAACGTGGCAGCTCATTCAGCGCCGTGGTGTGCGCCAACGATCAGATGGCATCGGGAGCCATCGCCCTCTGTCTGGAGCGCGGATTAAGGGTACCGCAGGATATCTCCTTCGTGGGATTCGATAATATCCCCTTCCCCCGTTACATCTCCCCCAAGCTCACCACAGTGTGCAACCCGATACAGGACATGGGACGCATGGCCGCCAATTGGGTGTTAAAAGAGGTGTATGACAATCGCGAGGTCAGCTTCAGCCACCGCTTCGAACCCGAATTGGTTGTACGTGAATCTGTTCAGCGCCTAGAGACAAGATAGATTTACGTCGTTAGCGAATTGATAGCTTAACCAGATAAAACCCAACACACAGAACTCCCCTCAGAAGGCTTACCTCACGAAGGTAAGCCTAAAGGCTAATCCCACTCGAAAGATTGGTCCTCAAGTCGACACACTCCAAATTAGCGCCAAACAAACACACCGAAAGAACGCCTTAACGGTAACAAAAAAATGAAAGCGCTTACATCATTTTCAGCAAATCTTAACAACCGCCAAAAATGACAGATTTTAATTAAAATACAGAGAGTTAAACTCCTCAGCTCAAAGTATCTCAAACCACTAATGTAAACATTTTTTAAACATTTACCCCACAAATGGTTGACATGAAAACGTCATCATCTTAATTTATGTAAGCGCTTACATTTATACTTGCAGGCGAAGTGGTATGCAAACCTGTAAGCTTTACAACAATAGCGTCCCGAGCTGCATCGCAGCCGAGGGTCTCTGGGAGAGGAACCTGATGCAACAATTAGAATTCAAAAAATCAAAGCTAGCCACCAGTGTATCCCTGGTGCTGGGCTTGCTGTCTGCCCTACCCGTCATTGCCGAAGAAGCCCCTGCGGTTGACGGCGATATTGAAGTTATCCAAGTCACCGGCGTACGAGGTTCACAGGCCAAGGCCATGGAACTTAAACGTCAATCCGCCGGTGTTGTGGATGCCATCTCCGCCGAAGATATCGGTAAATTCCCCGACACTAACCTGGCCGAATCGCTGCAGCGTATCACGGGTGTGTCTATCGACCGTGTCAACGGCGAAGGCAGCAAGGTAACGGTACGCGGCTTTGGCCCCGACTTTAACCTGGTGTTGCTAAACAATCGCACCATGCCCACCGCTCAGGTGGCCGGTGAGTCTACCCGTTCATTCGAATTTGCCAACCTTGCCTCCGATGCGGTAAGCAGCGTAGAGATCTACAAGACTGGCAAAGCCGACATCAGCTCGGGTGGCATTGGCTCGACTATTAACATCCGCACCGCCCGCCCCTTCGATACGCGGGATCTGGTGGCAAGCGTTGGGGTAAAAGCCCATCATGACACCAGTGTGGAAGATGGCAGCTCTGTCACCCCGGAGATCTCAGGCATTTTCAGCAACACCTTTATGGATGACTCGCTGGGCCTGGGCTTAACGGCCTCTTATCAGAAGCGTGACAGCAACACCAAACGCGCCACCATAGATGGCTGGCGTCAGAATATAGATGGCGAGCTGAACCCTAACGCCGTGGTCGTTAACGAAAACCAAAATCCCTACGGCAACACCTTCTATGCCCGTAACATAGGCTTTGCCAGCCAGGATACCGAGCGAGAGCGTACCAATGCCCAGTTGGTATTCCAGTACGCCCCGAGCGATGACATAGAGATGACGTTGGATTACACCTACTCCAAGCTCTCCGATGTCTCCAATGCCGACACTTGGGGTCTGTGGTTCTCGGGTCCGGGCAATGCCACCAACGCCCATATCAATGAAAACGGCACCTTCGACTATGTGACCGAAGTGGGCGGCGACTACTCTGGCACCATGCAGCAAAACGCCTCGGACAACATCAACAAGTCCCTGGGCTTCAACATCAAGTGGCAAGCGAGCGACAACCTGACGCTGAGCTTCGATGCCCACGACTCTAACGCCACCGCCGAAGGCACCCTGGGTGACAACGCCGATAACAAGTTCTTCATCCTGGGCGCGCTCAACATCGCCGATAAGACCTATGATGCCACCAGCACAGAGATCCCGCTGCTTGGCGCCAACTACGGCACTCTGAATCCTAACGGCGAGCCACACCTGCTGCCCGAGCACTATGCCTCCTTGTTTGCCGGAGTACGCGCCGGTCGCAATGAAACCGACGTCAATCAGTATCAGTTTGACGGCCAATGGGTAAATGAGAACAACGACGCACTATCCTCCATCGACTTTGGTGTCTCTTTCACCTCGATGGAAACCCACGCCCAGGGCTCTTACACAGGCCCGATCAGCGCCGGCTGGTATGGCAACATGGGGCTGTGGAAAGACGATGTCAGCTACGTCGGCCTGGGCTCAGACTTCCTGTCTGACTTTAGCGGTGGCGGCAGCGATATGTTGATTCCCTACTACTACACCTATGATCAGCAGGCAGCCATGGATAAGGCACAGCAACTGTACGATGTGGAGTATGTGTCAGCGCCGTGGCAAGACGACCACCTGATCAAGGAAGACACCACAGCTGCCTATATCCAGATCAACATCGACAGCGAATTTAACAACATGCCGCTGAATATCGTGGCGGGTCTACGCTACGAGCAAACCGATGTCACCGCCAGTTCGATGCAGCAAGAGGCGCAGCAGCTGGTGTGGCTCAACCCAACCGAGTGGCAGACCGTTTATGCCGACGACTTCTCTTACAGCCATGAATCCCATGACTACAAAGAGTTTCTACCAAACCTGGATATCAACCTGGAGATGGTAGAAAACGTGATTGCGCGCTTCAGTTACAGCCGCACCATCACACGTCCTACCCTGGCCTCGATGCGCGCAACCACAGCCTTGACGCCTATACCTAAGGTAGGTTCGCGTACCGGTTTTGCCGGTAACCCGTCGCTTAAGCCGTTCAGCTCGCAAAACATCGATCTGTCACTGGAATACTACTATGACGATGCCAGCTATGTGTCTGTGGGTTACTTCAACAAGGAAGTGGAAAACTTCCTGATGAACACCATAGAGACGGTGGAATACGATCATCTGCGTGACCCATACATAGGTGCCGCCGCAGAGCAAGCCCGTGCAGAGCTCATCGCCAATAATGAGACCCCAAGCGATGAGGCCGTGTTCCAGTGGCTGATCGACAACGGTTATGGCGATGCCAACGGCCGCGTGCCGCAGTCAGGCAGCGATCCTGTGGCCGAGTGGAACATCAGCAAGCCCAACAACGTCGAAGATCTCAACATCAACGGCTTTGAGTTTGCCTGGCAGCACTGGTTCTGGGACACAGGCTTTGGCTTTGCCGCCAACTACACTCTGGTTGACGGTGATACAGAATACGACGTGGAGCGCGTCGACGAGCAGTTCGCCCTGCCCGGCCTGTCGGACTCGGCCAACTTCTCGGTATTCTATGAGAACTACGGCGTGCAGGCGCGTCTGGCTTACAACTGGCGTGACACCTTCCTCTCTGGTATGGGTCAGGCCGAAGCCGGTGGCCCAGCCCCTCAGTTCACCGAAGCCTATGGTCAGCTAGACATGAGCGTGAGCTATCAGCTCACCGACAACCTGTCTATCTTCGCCGAAGGCATCAATATTCTAGGTGAGGAGAAACGCGTCTACGGTCGTTACGAAGAGCAGATGCTGCTAGCACAGCAAAACGCCGCCCGTTACTCCATCGGCGCACGTTATAGCTTCTAAGGCTATCGATTGAGGTAAGAAGAAAGTCCCGGGCAAACGCCCCTGGATGAGGTCATTGCCGCGGCGCCCGCCGCGGCTTTTTTTATCTGCATCGACAGTAATCAATTCTCACACCAAACTAGGCAGATGACTGACGCTAACGTATCAAAATCGACATGACATCAGATAGTTCAGCGTTAAACGCCTCATCAGCTTACCCGAACCAAATGAAAACTTAGTGGTAAAACCCCCTCAACCTAACTCGTTTTTAGACAGAAATGAGTTAGAACTTTAGATCTATTTGAGCAGATTCGGATTCATTTATTTATGGTTAACATTTCAAGCAACTGCGCGCGTTAATGACTCCTGCCTACAGGCAATGCTGTCTTGGCTGGTTATATACCATTTTTGACCAAATGCTCCGCTAACCTTGATTTAACTACCTCAGGGGAAGTGAACAAATCCGCACTAAACAAAACTTGCTCACCAAAATTTTCTATGGCAATAGCAGCTTGGTAGCATGCATTAATGTCGCTATTGATGAGCGCTCGAATGACTTCCAAATAAACGGGATAAAACTGTCGGTCGTGTGACTTACCCAGAGCAAAAATTGCAGCTCCAAGAGCTTCATCATCAGCGACCGTGTTCTCATTGATATATTTCAACGCAGCTTGTTCAAACTCTTCAGCAGAAAGCTGATTAAACAGCGTAACTTCATCACCCCATAGTAGTTGGGTGTTATCAACGTTGGCTCTACAATGCTCAATCTTCAGCATCGCAATTCTAAAAAAGTTTTCAGGCTTCATGTCGATGCTCTTAGTGTATAACGCCGCCAGCACGCGCGGTTTTGTAGTGAAGGTTAAGCCGCAACGGAAAAGCCGTCGCCGAGTCTGGCCTTGTTAAATCTTTTGACACCAGACATCCAAAGCATCTTTTGTGTACAAACCTGAATTGTTGGAGAAAATGCCATCAACTACCTGCATCAATTCAGATAATTTCAGGTCACAGCCGAAAGGCAATTTACCATGTGTTTGACTTACAGCCGATATTCGGATTTGGCCCGCCTGCTCATCAAACCATGAATAGAAAACCATATTGAGACCACCGCTCTTTCTCTGGTAGATGTCTGCACAACAATCTATAAACTGATTCACTGACTCTTTACCCCATTCTTGGAGCAAGTCTTCATTAAACCCAAATGAAACCATATTGCATCTAGCTTCTTCATTTATTTCATCTGAAGTGAGAATCACGGTCTCTTCTAGCTCTGCGAGCCATTTTTCAAGTGTACTGTGCATTTTCATGGACATTTAACGCAAAGCACACGGACGGAAAAACGCGTTAGCGTTTGACGTCCCCGCGACCAAAGGGAGCGAGTGATGCGCCTTGTTATATAGCATTGCAGATAACCTTACCAAATACATGTGCCTGAATCTCCTCGCACTTCTGCTTACCGTCCATGACCTCTACAGCATCACCACAACTCTTTTGCCTGAATAGAGGTTTATCGCTTGGCTCAATTTTACTTACCCCGGTAGGACATAAGCTTTGGACTTTCTCATTCCACCGTTTGGTAAGGTCTGCCTCTGACTGCTCAGCACCAAACACGGTAACTAAATGCACAGTTCCTTGTTCGTTACTACTAAGCATAAATTCCACATCACCTGCGACACAAACGAGTGAAAGAAACATTGAGGCTAAAAATAACGCTGATTTCATAGTGCTACATAACGCTTTGCTAAGGGACTGGCGCCACGTGCCAGTCCCACGGAGCCTGCCATGGCAGGCGAAGTAAACTTGAGCAACTTGTTAAAAGGCATTTGAAAGTTGGCTGATTATTGGTGAAGCTTTGTCAAAGCCATTGGCATTAACTGCTTTTTGCCATTCAATCATACTTTGAATTGATGAGTCTAACCTGTTATTTACAAGAGCTGTTGCTAATGCATCGAAAATTTGTGCTTTTGAAAGACTAATGAGGTCTTCAAAATGTTCATTTGATTTATCACAAAGAAATTGTATCGCACCAATCTGACGAGCTTCTTCGGTAAAGCTTGCTTTGACTCCGATACCATGAGCCCAATCGTACCAATTGAGATAACACAAAAATTTTCTTTCCTTGAAAATAAACTCAAATTCCATATATGCCTTTTAACGCCTAGGCTAAGGAGCGCAATGCCTTGAGCCTCTTGTTATGAGCCTTCTGGCTCGCTTTTATATTTGAACTCATATGAAGTGCACCGGCTATTGCCGTAACTAAAAGTCACTTTAAATTCATATTTATCGCTTTTAATAGCAGCGATAAATTCCGGCAACTCATTTTCTAATTTGTTGACCTGAGCAGTCTTAGATATCAGGTTGCCATCTGCAAAAATTGAATACGTCCCAGAATAGTATGGCATACCCTTGAACTCATTCGGTGCGACAATTTGTACCTCTTTACAATCTTCACAAAGCGTAGCGTCTCTAATCATAACTCTGAATCCGTGATTTTCTGAGACTTCTAGCTGTTTTGGACCAATCACGCATGCAAATGAGACCTGCGAGATGAAAAGAGTTATAAAAATTAGAAATTTCATTTAAGGCTCATAACGCCCAAAGCAGCGGCGCGCGTTAGCGCGTCCAGCCACGCAGTGGCGTTGCTGCCTTGACTTGTTAAGAGGCTTACTCAACTACAATTGCCCCACAGTTAAATTTTGCCCAAAAAGCTTCAGGTTCCGAATAATCACAATCTCTCAGCGATATAACTATTTTTTCGCCGCCTTCCAAAATGATGCCAAATGATGCCCCCTGTTGGTAGCTTACAGATTGGACTACCTGATTAATAAGGCTATTGTTTTCTCCAGTAACAGTTGCAGGGTTGTACGCGCAAACAATGCCACAGCTAAACTTGCTGACTAGATATTCGTTCTCTTGCTTTAAGCTAAGCAAGGTTGAACCAACAAGCCGATCTAGTTCTGACATTGCTTGCCTCTTATCGCTTTGCCAAGGGGCAAATGCGAACGTTGTTGGGCAAAGCCCAGTGAGTATTTGTCCCTGCCGCGCCTTTTGCGGCGAACTTAGGCAACTTGTTATATGCGAACATCTCGCCCCATTCCTTCGTGATAATAATAAACCTCAACGTTTACAAGCACAGATTTGAGTTCATGAGCCAACTTGAGGCCTTTCTCAATAAAATCGGCTTCTGCCAAAGATGACAAGAAACCTGAGCTAGCGGGATCATCTTCATTTAAAGTTGCATCATATTCTGCCGCCCACTCCATCAGCGACGAAGATAGCTCTTTTGAAATTGGCAATGATGTTGGGTCAATCTCACCTACTTCATCAGCTCCATAGTGCCACAAAGGAAAACAATGGTAATCGATCATCACTTTAATCGAAGTCATACTCACGGCATATAACGCCCGGCTCACCGAGCAAATTTTGTTGGCGGCTTTTTTGGTACAAAAAAGGTGACAATAAAATTTGTCCGGTGGAGCCGCTTGTTCTATTGTGCTACTCACAACGGTAGGTCACATCCACTTGGTCACCGCAGAAAAATGCAGAATCATCTTTCTTTGAAAACTCGATGCCGTGTTCTGTGGTAATCACTAATTTCTGCGAACCTTGCCACTCTGCGCTAACTTGTGCGCCTTCTTTACTGAAGTAGAAAACGGAGCCGCCACCTGTAGCCCACATCATTAGCGCAGATGTATGAATGTATTTACCATCGCTAAACTCCTCAGTTACCGTAAAGACTTTGTGATTGTCAGGGGCAACAAGTTCAACTAATTTATTGGTTCGAAAATCGTGTTTTGGCTTCTTACGTCTTTTCTTCGTTTTCCTCTCAGAGGAGATTTCTTTGAGAAACGAATCTAGTGCGATTTTCCGATTCTTTATGTCTTCTTTGGAGGCTCCTAGCTCTTCCCAAAGCTTTAAATCACTTCCGCTAGTTATGATAGAACGGACTTTTTCATACACGCTCTGTTCTAGACATTTTGTTTCCCATTGAGCATAAGCCAAGGCGAACCAAGAGTTATTTGAATCTTCGTAGTCTTCGAAATATTCAGAAAATGATTCTTTAACTTCTGAGCTAGCGTACTCTGGACCCGCGCCATTGTTATAGATATCAAAGAAACCATCGTAAACATCAGCAAACGAATCACTATCTTCGACATTTACACCCCATACACCCACTTCGATTCATCTCCAAGCTTCATCAGCAATAGAACATTTTATTAGTGCGCATGCGCGTTTACCTCGTTGGACCAGTGAAAACGCGCACAGTTAACTATCTGTATACAATGAACTTATCAGCATTTTGCTAAATATACCATCTAGAAAAACGCGCATGCGCGTTTTCCAAACCTATTATCTACTTAACAAGGAACGCAATCATCTGATCTTAAAGGGAGTTATATTATCAATAACGGCAAAACGCGCACGGATTTAGGCTTAAAATCACCCAAAAGTCACATAATTTAAATATGACGTGTATCTGTCCAGTTTCGACTTCTTGTGGTGAATCGCACAAACAGGACTTAGATAAAAAATTGTTGAGTAGTAAGTTTGCGATTTACTGGCTGACCAACAACTCACTTCGGGGCAAAAATCAGTTAGCTTTCACGTCTTAAATGCACCAATACCGCCAAATCGAAGAGACGTTGGATACCGAGTGTAGATACGCCGGTGACCTTCGGTTTCAGGGATGAAACCGCAGAGCGGCCAGGGATGGCGCACAGCGTGTCACAGGCGTATCTGCACATAAGCCCACCGCAGGTGATAGGTTGCCATGACGGTACGACCTTCAACTCATTTAATAAATGACCACGTCGCCAAATGCTAATCAAGCAAAAAAATACCCCTCTCATCCCCATGGCAGCACCTCGATGCTGCCAACACCATTTTCACCTTGCCCCCGTTAACTGATACACTCGTCACAAATTCACGAAGAGTCGGCGCCGCGGCGTATGACTCCAACGCAATTGAGAGTGTCATGCAAGGAACCTTGAGAAAAATGCGTACCGGGCTCGATGAGCAGGGCCTGGCCAGTTATCACCTACTTGTGGGCGACAATGAAGTCGAACTTAACCCCTTTATCGGTAGCAGTATCAAACTGGTCCATACCGGTAACATCTTCTGCTGCAACTGCGGCAAGAAGACCAAGAAGAGCTACTCCCAGGGCCACTGCTTCGTCTGCATGAAGAAGCTGGCGAGCTGCGATATGTGCATCATGAAACCCGAGACCTGCCACTTTGCAGAGGGTACCTGCCGCGAGCCCGAGTGGGGCGAGGCCAACTGTTTCGTGCCCCATTATGTCTACCTCTCCAACACCTCGGGGCTCAAGGTGGGCATCACCCGCCATACACAGCTGCCGACCCGCTGGATAGATCAGGGTGCGACCCAAGGCCTGCCTATCCTTAAGGTCTCCAGCCGTCAGCTGTCTGGCCTTATCGAGGTGGAGCTGGCCAAGATGATCGCCGACAAGACCAACTGGCGTGCCATGCTGAAGGGTAATGCCGACCCTTTACCGCTGAAACAACATGCCGAAGAGCTGCTGCCGCAGATTGAGCAGCACATTCACAGCCTGGCGATGGCCCATGGCGAATACGCCATCGAGCGGTTGAATGAAGAGATAGTGGCCATCGACTATCCGGTGAGCGAGTTCCCCACCAAGATAGCCTCCCACAACTTCGATAAGGATCCGGTTGTAAGCGGCACCCTACTGGGGATCAAGGGGCAATACCTGATCTTCGACACAGGAGTGATCAACCTGCGTAAATTTACCGCCTACGAGGTCAGCTTCGAGGCCGAGTGACCTAAGATTTCGTGACTAAGATGCCCGCACCTGCATACCCTCGCCTGCATGCCTAAGGTATGCAGGTTCTTTCATCGCCAATCTAATGTAAATTTTTCTATAAGCTCTGGTGCAGTTTCTTTATGCAAATTCAGGGTGTTAAAACGCCGCCCCTCAGCTTAAAGCAATGTCACTTACAGCACTGCCGTCCCCCTTCCCCACAGCTAACACTTCAGCTGAAGCAACAGCAAACAGCAAACAGCAAACAGCAAACAGCCAAATCAAATCGCGACGCCAAACGCGAGTCCAAACACCAGCCTAGCCGACACAAAAATGTAACATATGTAAATCCCGAGCAAACTTGAATGATAATCTATATCATTCGCATCAAATTATTGTTCAACCTTTTTTCGTACTTAACCTTAGGATAACTTGATGCCCGCTCACCTTCCTTTAAAGAGATCACCTTTGGCCCTCTACACTAGCCTCTTCTGTCTTGGGCTAATGAGTCAAACGGCCGTCGCCGCCGATGCCAGCATAGAACGCATTATTGTCACCGGTAGCCGCAGCGCCGAAAGCATCGAGGAGGTGCCCTCTTCGGTGACCCTGATCGACAACAAGACCCTGGCGCAGGATATGTTGATCACCTCTGAACTACAGAACATGCTGGCGTTTCGCGTGCCGGGCATGGCCCCCAGCACAGGCACCTCGAGTAATGCCGGTCAGACACTGCGTGGCCGTAAAGCACTGGTGATGATCGACGGCGTACCTCAGTCTACCCCGCTGAGAAACGGCAGCCTGGGCATTCGCTCTATCGATCCCAGCGCGATTGAGCGCATCGAGGTGATCAAGGGTGCAACCTCCATCTATGGCAACGGCGCCTCGGGAGGGATCATCAACTACATCACCAAGACCCCAAGCAGCGATACCAAGGCCAGCTTTGAGCTGGGCGCCTCGAGTAAATTCAGTGCGGTCAAGTTTGAAGACAGCGCAGGTTACCGCTACCACGCCAGCGTGGACGGTACCCTGGATAAGTTCAGCTATGTGGTCAGCGCCGCCGAGGAGGAAACAGGCCTCGAATATGACGCCGAGGGCGATATCATTGGCTTGATCTACGGCCTGTCGGAAACCAAGTCGCAAAACCTGTTCACTAAGCTGGCCTATGAGTTTGACAGCGAGAAGCAGGTGCAGCTGACCTACAACTACTATGAGGCGCAGCAAAACGCCGATCTCATGGATGTTACCGGCAGCGTCAACAGCGGCGAGAAAACCTACGCCATCAAGAGCAGTGAACCTAAGCCGGGCGTACCACAGGGGCCGCGAGGCAACCACAACCTGATGCTGAAATACACAGATCAGGAGATCTTCAACCAGACACAGCTCACCTTGGACGCCTATTACCAGAAGATCGAAAACATGTTCTTCTACTCAGCCGCGCTGGCCAACCCCAGCGAAGGCTATGATGGCGGCCAATCGCTGATCCGCTCAGAGAAGCGCGGCCTGCGAGTCAACCTCAACAGCTACGCCGACTGGGACAATGTGTCGGCCAGCTTCATCTATGGAATCGATGCCCTGAACGATGTCAGCTCGCAGCCGCTAAACGATGGCCGAATCTGGGTACCCGAGATGGACATGAGCAACCTGGCGGGTTATCTACAAACCAAGTTGACCATTCATGATGACTGGATTATCAAAGCCGGCGTGCGCCACGACAGAGTCGATATCACCATAGACGATTACAAGACCCTCAAGGTGTGCCGCAGCGCCGACACCTGCTCTGTACCCTTCGACGTTAAGGGCGGCGAGCTTAACTTCACCTCCACCACCTATAATCTGGGCCTGCGCTATCAACTAGCCGACGCCTTTAGCCCGTTTGCCAGCTTCTCACAGGGGGCGGACATCTCAGATCTTGGCCGCCTGCTGCGCACGGCCACGGTTAATGATATCTCGCTGATCCAGACAGAGGCGTCGATCGTCGACAACTATGAGGTGGGCTTCTCGGGCCACTATGACAAGCTAAGCTATGAGCTGGCGGCGTATCGCAGCACCTCAGAGCTGGGCACCAGCAACGCCTATGACGCCGCGACCGGGGTTTACATGCCGGTGCGTGCACCGCAGAAGATCTGGGGGTATGAGGCGCAGCTGGCCTACCAATGGCTGGATAATCTCGCCACAGACATCAGCTACAGCTGGGTCGAGGGTAAGGACACGAAGAAGGATATCTACTTAGATGGCCAGGTGATCTCGGCGCCTAAGTTTACCGCCTCGATCAACTGGCAGCCGATCGACGATGCCAACATCGCCATTAACTACCTGTATGTGGGCGATCGCAAGCGCTTCGAGACGGTCGATGGCCAGTATGTGGGCGCCCAGGGGCCGGTAAGTCACTACAACCTGGTGAACCTCAGCAGCAGCTATCAGCTGGATAACTGGCAGTTTAGCCTAGGGGTAGAAAACCTGTTGAATGAAGATTACTACTCGGCGCGTTCACAGGCCTTTACCTATGCGGGCTACAACACCAAGGGTCTTGGCACCACCATCAACCTTGGCGTGAAGACACGTTTCTAACCGGTACAAGAGCGCCGCCCAGTTACCCGGCGGCGCCTTTTTCCGACTCATGCGTTAGCGATTTAGCGAGCGTGTGTTAGCAAGCGTGTGTTAGCAAGAATACGTTAGTGAACATATTAGAGCATACGCTAATGCCTGTATTTTCTTACGTGTTAGTAGCTTAGTGTTAGTAGCTTAGCTTTCTCACTACACTAGTCTTTGTCGCTCGCTTGCTCTTTATCGCTCGCTTTTTCCTTGCCTAGCACAGTGATCTTGCCCTTCTTGGCAACCCCGGCTAACCCTAGCGCCTGACTGCCGACACTGTCGTAGGCCAGCTCGATACGCTCAAGATGCCCCGCGCTCTTAGGCACTGTGATGGCGCGGCTCGACAGCCCCTTGGTCAAGACACCGAGATTATCCACCTTCTTCGACTCGCCATCGCTCATGAAGAGCTCGATCTGTTTTAGGTTAACCGTGCCCTGATCGCACCTGAGTTTAATACTGGTAAGGTTCTGCTCCTTGCGCCCCAGCTTAACCTTATCCACCTCGGCCTTATAGTCGACCGTCTTCTGGGCGAGCTCACGCCACTCGGACGCCAGCGCCCGGTTGGCCGTCAGCGGCGTTAGCAGTACTAAGCCCATCAAGAACAAGCCCATCAAGAACGAGCCGAGCAAGGGCAAAGGCTTAATGCCGATAACCCGTGAGAGATGATGTTTAAAAGATGACAACATGGCGATACTCCTTATCTGATAAATGACTTGCTATAGGCCTGGGACCAACTTCACCGCTGCTTGGTGCGCTCACATTTTCTGCACTCAATTTAGTGAACACGCAGGCCGGTAATAATCCAACTAACGTCTAGTAAAGCTTAATCTTCTAGTAAAGCTCAATCTTCTAGTAAAGCTTAATCCTTCCTACTAAGCCCCATGAACCCTATCAAACCCTAGTAAGCCCTAGTAAATCCTCTCGGCTTCGGCCAATCAGATGACTATAAGTGTGCGCGAACACAGCCTTACGAGCTTCTGGCTAAGACTGATTAAGGGGTTTGCGGCAGCTCGCTGAGCATCTTATTGATCACCCGCGCAAGCCTCTCGTCGGCCTGCTGCGCCGCCAGGGTACTGTCTTGATTTAACGGGGTAAATCCCTGAGCCAACACCCGCCAGCTAGGCTCCATCAATCTAGGGTCGAACACCAGAAGCAACACAGAGCCTTTCTCGAAGCGGCGCATGTCCACCCCTTGGGCCGAGACGCCCGGCACTAGTCCGACTTTCTGCAGGATCTCACCATCGCTCATGGTATCGCCGAGGGCTACGCCATAGCCGATCAAGAGATCTGGCGAATCCGATGCCGGCACCTGTCGATAACCCTTGGCCTGCATCACGGCGGTGATGGCGCCGCGCATGCGGGACTTTAGCTGTTCCGGCTTCACCTCTTGCCCCACATTGAGTAGCTCGAAATCTGGGTGCAGGGCAAACGCCTGTGCATCTTGGCTAGCTTGCCCCTGTATGAAGCTCAAATCACCGCTGGCTACCAGAGTCAGACGATCCTCGGGCGCCATCGACAATTGCAGCGGCTCCTCCTGAGTCACGCTGCAGGCGGTGACGCCGGTTATCAGCAACAGGCCCAGCCCCATTTTTAGCCCCAAGTTGAGGCCCAAATTAAGACCCAAGTTCTGGCTCAGTTTTAGCAGGCTAGATTTCATTTCGGCTCCTCGTCCTTATTAGGAATCATCCTTCACAGAGATAGTCGGATTGGACCATGTATCGGATTGGACAAAGTATAAGCGAAAGATCATGAACCTAGGCTGACAAAACCTTAACAATCATCTTGCTAGCTGATACGACGACGGCCAAAAACAATGATCAAAACGAATGACCAAAGCCAGCAGCCATGAGAGAAGATGAAAGAAGATAAAAGAAGATGAGCGAGTAAGAGGTGAATGAGACAGATAAAAAAACGTCGGCAAGATACCGACGTTTTTAGCTTAGAGAAACTAAGAACAATTAGCGCAACTTAGTGCAACTTAGTTAAATGCTAAGTGCCTAGTTGCTCTCCAGGGTAACCAGCAAACTGGCGCCACTGCTTGAGGGCGCGCCATCGGCGCTAACATAGAACCAGCCTTCGGCGGGTGAAACGACGCGGATCTGCTCACCGTTACCGACGTTTTCCGATTTAAACTGATAAGCCGTCGGGCTCGCCCAGGTCGCTGCGTTGGCGTAGAGGTTCAGATCGCCGCTACCATGGGCGGTGTTGATCTCGATAGCCGCCGTATTGGCCGGCACATAGAAGTAGTAGCTGGAATGGCCGTCGGCTACACACACAGCCTGACCAAATTCTACCCCGCCATAGCTATAAGGGCTTTGGCTTAGGCAGGCATCCGCCACCTGAGGCGAACCGTTATCCGGCGTAGTGTCGGCGCTCTGGCTGATCTTGAGGCTAACGCCCTCAAATGGCGTCACGGCTACCGTCGAGAGATAGACCCAACCACGATTGGCGACCACGCTGATCAGCTCCTCGTTGCCGCTATTTTGTGACTTCACCTCATATTCGCTCGGGCTCGCCCAGGTCTGCTGGTTAAAGTAGATATCCAGATCGCCCTCACCACCCGTGGTGCTGATATAGAGCTGAGTATTATCCTGCTCGACATAGGTGTAGTAGTAGTTCACCCCTGTGCCGGCCACACACTCGGCCTGCTCCTGGGTAATATTGCCGTCGCTGATGGTTGCCGCGCCGCAGTTCCCCGTCTGCCCACCACCATTGGCCGCATCGGCGTTATCGCCGATACCGTTACCATTCTCGTCCGCCCACTCGGTCGGATCGTTGGGGAAGGCATCTTCGCTGTCGATCACCCCGTCGCCATCGCTGTCGACCGGGGTCACTATGCCACCGTCGAGCGGCGTATCGTTACTAGTCACCGTCAGCAGCCAGCTGTTCCACTCTGCGTCATAGTTCGTACCGATAGTGTTGTCGATATAGCTGAGCCAGGCCGAGGTATCACCGGCGCGGGCGTGAACTAACAGAGCGTCCACATCGCTTCTGTGCTGCTCGAACAGGAAGCGCACCGCCAGATAGCCCCAGCGATAGACCCTGTCGGTACCGCTGTCATAGGTGTTAGACAAGATCTCGCTCAGGCTAAATTCCTGGCTGCGGCCGATATCGACCGCCTCATCGTAGCGATTCTGATGGGAGATATATTCGGCGAGGCCCTCGGCCCACCACACAGATTTACCTGTGTCGACGTCGAAGTAGTTAAAGGCGCCGTAAAGATTGAAGCGACCATCTAAGTAGTGCACATATTCGTGTCTCAGGTTCCACACCAGAATGTCGTCGGTCCAAGTGGCCTCGTGGGCGATAAAACGTGCCTGGTTGTCGGGATCCGACGGCGTGCCTTCCAGATACATGCCGCCGTTGTCAGTGTTGATGCCGAAGATGATGCCCGCGTAGACATCATAGTCGTCATAGCTGTCGAAGATATTGACCTGCAGATCTTCGTTGTAGTCGTCCGCCACTGGCTCGCCGCCGGTTGCCAGGATCTGATGGAACAGCCCCTCTTCCTCACCCATGAGATCGCAAGAGGCCTGCAGCTCCTGATCCGTCAGCTGCTGAGCGCGGATCTTGATGGTGTCCGAACAGCTGTAGTGGATAGCAAGCACACTGACTTCCACCTCGTCCTCCCAGCCGCAGATGCCGAAGCTGTCGCACTGGCCAGGGTTGTAGTAATCCAGATAACCGGCCGCATCCACCCACTGCTTAGACAGACGGTTAAACTTGGCCATATATTGCTGCACGCCGCCGTTGAGGGCCGTTTTCAGGCTATCTGGTAGTTTCCAGTAGGCCTGATACTCGTAGAAACGGCCAAACTCGTGAAAGGCATCCGAGGACTCGAAGGCATACTCTGAGTTGATGATGTAGTCCGAGGTCGCCACCTTAAGCAAGGCGGCGCGCAGGGCATCATACTCCATCGACGCCTTGGTATATTTTTCATCCCAGTTGCCGCGATACAGGGTGGTGAGCGCCTTGGTCAGCGCGCTTCTGTGGTACCAGGAGGCCAGATGCTGCTCGCTAAACTGATTCAGATAATCGGTGATCACGGCCACCGAATCATAGTAGTTGTAGGAGCTGTCCCAGGCGATGAAATACTCCTGCAGTGTGTTGCCCTGCATGTCGCTCAGGCTGTTAAAGGCCGGGTTCTTGGCATATTCCAGCAGCAGCTCACGCATGGCATCGCTGGCGCGGCTGTCACCATAGCTGAGATCATCGTTGTAATACTCTATGTAGAAGGCGCCGCGCAGGAAGTAGAACAGGTTAAACAGCTCGCTGCCGGTACTGCTGTCGTAACTTGCTGCCGTTGCCTTGGCCAGATTCGCCACGGCCACCACGTTATCGGCCTGATACACCTTGACCGCGGTGGCATCGTTGCGAGAATAGAGCTCGGAGATACAGGAAAACTCCGCCTGGCGAACAAAATCGTACAGCGCCTGGCCGCTCAGGCTGTCGAACTGGCTGTAACCGTTACAGGCATCCGCCTCGGCCGCTGGCCCGGTCGCGCCTTGATTGCCCTTCATGCCAGGCAGCGCCGATTGTCCCTTGCTCCCCTTCTCCAATTTGCTATCACGCTTCTCAGGCCTCACGCCTTCGCCCTGCTCCGCATCACGTGCCCCTATAGGCTTGCGCGCAGACTTGTCGAATCGAGAACTCGCTGCGGCCTTGTCGGTAGACGGCTTCATCTTCTGGGCAGGTGCCAGCTGGGTTGGCGGCGCGGCTTTCGTCGGCGGTGCGGCTTTTATCGAAAGCGGGCCCTTTACATCCTTTGCCGGCATGCCTTGTGGCTGAACATCTTGGGCATGCAGCACGAGCGGAGTCGCCAGCAGCGAGCAGGCCAAGGCCAGCGCCGTTGGGGTAAAGCGGCCAGCGCCGCCTAATGTTTTATTTGTCATATTGGTCTCCAGACCGAACGACCATAAAGGCCGCTCATTACTCAGGTTGAATTAGCCCGGTTCGCCTTCTCTGAGGCGTTATATCGAGCGATTAGCACATCCTTGTTAACCCAGAGTTAACAATTTATGGCAATACCGTTATATTTTATACAATATATTATTGCAAGTGCTCGGCAGGAGATTTACATTAGGAATGTGCAAATTACCACAGAGATAATCTGACAAAATTAATTTTTACAGTAAGTTATCGCGAAATTTCGGAAATAAAAAAATTTGCTGGTCAGCAGAGACAAGCCTTGAGATCATAGCGCTTCGACTAAACACCTTAGAGACACGCCGTTAATGGAACTGGTTTTCGCCATCGCCCTATTTGCCTTTTCCTCGGGGATCACCCCCGGGCCCAACAACATCATGTTGATGACCTCTGGGGTAAACTTTGGCATCCGCCTGAGCCTGCCCCACCTGGCGGGGATCTGCATCGGCTTTCCCTGCATGGTGCTGGCGATCGGCCTTGGACTGAGCGCCGTGTTTCAGGCCTATCCCCTGCTGCACCTTATCATCAAGTATGTCGGCATCGCCTACCTGCTCTACCTGGCTTGGTTGATCGCCAACAGCAGCAGCCGCATGGAGGGCAAACAGACGGCAAAGCCTCTCTCCTTCCTGCAAGCTGCGGCCTTTCAGTGGGTCAACCCTAAGGGCTGGATCATGGCCGTCGGCGCCATCGCCACCTTCACCGTGATGGACAAGCCGCTAACGCCTCAGGTGCTCACCATTGCCAGCGTCTTCTTCAGCGTCGCCCTGCCCTGCGCCCTGGTATGGCTCGGCTTCGGCGTGGCGCTCAAGCGGCTACTTAAGCATCAGGGTCAGCAAAAAGCCTTTAACATCGCCATGGCGCTCTTGCTTGTGGCCTCTATCATCCCTATGATCGCTCCTCAATAACCCACACAAAAACCGCATCATAGGGAGCAGCCGTGACAGCGACTGAGCGCAATCACAACGCCGAAGAAAGAGGCGTCGCCTTAGCCACCCAGAATTGGGTCGAAAAGGTGATCATGAAGTACAACATCTGCCCCTTCGCCCGCCGGGAAGTGGAGCGCAACAGCATACGCTACAAGGTGGTGGAACAACATCAGCTAGAAGCCGTATTAAACGCGCTGATCGACGAGTGCCACTATCTCGAGGAGCATCCGCAAACCGAGACCACACTGTTTATCCTGCCGCGAGGCTTCGAAGGCTTTTATCACTATCTGGATCTGGTGGATATCGCCAACGCGCTGCTTATCGATCAGGGCTTCGAGGGAGTGTTTCAATTGGCCAGCTTCCACCCCGACTACTGCTTCGATGGCGAACCACAAGACAGCGCCGCCAACTACACCAACCGCGCCCCCTATCCCACCTTGCATATCATACGCGAGGCCAGCATGGAGCGCGCCTTAGCCGACTATGAGGATCCCGAGTCGATCCCCGAGCGCAATATCGCCTTTGCCGAGCGTAAGGGTGAGGCCTTCTTCGTCAAGCTGTTGCAAAGCTGCAAGCAAGACGACTGACCCAGGCGCAAAATCCAAGAGGGAGAGACAGATGGCAAGCAAATATTATGTGGTGTGGGCAGGACGCGAGACCGGCATCTTTACCAATTGGCCCCAGACCAAGGCTCTGGTCGATGGCTTTGCCGGCGCGCGTTATAAATCGTTTAAGACCCAGGCCGAAGCCGAGGCCGCCTTTGGTGCTGGTAAAGGCCAATCCGCCGCCGGCAATACAAGCAAGGGCGCTAACAGCAAGGCTAAACCAGCGGCATCCAAGCCAAGCAAGCCCGCCGCTAGCGAGCAGCCAGACAGCGATGTCGATATCTATACCGATGGCGGCTGTGAGCCCAACCCAGGTGAGGCGGGTGCTGGTCTGGCGCTGTATAAAAAAGGCGAGTTAGCCGAGCTCTGGTATGGACTCTACAACCCCAATGGCACCAACAATACCGCCGAGTTAAATGCCCTGCATCAGGCGCTCTTGATGGCCAGGCAATACCTTGAGCAGGGGCTTAGCGTGCATATTCACAGCGACTCCCAATATGCCATCAAGTGTATCTCCCTATGGGCCTATGGCTGGAAGGCTAATGGCTGGCGCCGTAAGACGGGGGAGATAGCGAACTTAAGCGTGATCCAAGAGGCCCATGAGCTGTACGATAGCCTGAAGGATAAGCTAAAACTCAGCCATGTGGCAGCCCACGTAGGGATTGAGGGCAACGAGCTGGCCGATCGCATGTCTATCTACACCATAGAGAGCAAGGAAACCGGCTTTAGCCGCTATCAGCAGCCCTTGGATGTTCCAGCCCTATTGGCGATGCGGGCAGGATAAGCTTTTACATCACTTTTTATGACAGAGAGTTAGATTAGCCGCGTTATATCACTACCACGCAGTCGCGGCCGCTCTCCTTGGCGCGGTAGAGGGCCTGATCGGCATGGTTGAACAGGCAATCTTGCTTGTCATCCTGACAATAGACAGAGACACCAGCGCTTAAAGTTATGGCCACGGGGAAATCTATCCCCTGGCTGCGGCGCTTCACCTCCTGCCTGAGCTTGTCGGCAAAATGCTTGGCACCCTCTTTGTCTGTGTCTTCCAGGATGATCACAAACTCCTCGCCCCCCCAGCGGCCAACGAAGTCTGTCTTACGAATGGCGTCGCTGAAGATCTTGGCCACCCGCTGCAACACATCGTCGCCCACCAGATGGCCATGTTTATCGTTAACCGCCTTGAAGTGATCGATATCGAAGATACACACCGCAAGCGGGGTCTGCTGACGATTGCTACGGCTGATGGCCGCCGCCAGCTGGCGGTTGATGGCGCGGCGGTTGGCGACCTTAGTCAGGGGATCGGTATTGGCCTGGGACTTGTACTGCATCTCATCGCTGAGATCTTTGATCACCACGATGCTGTGCTTCTCATCCCCCACCCCATAGGTAGCGATAGAGATGCTAGCGGGAAACACGTCGCCGTTAAGCTTCTTGCCGTAGAAGATGGTGTTGCGCTGGGACATGGGCTGCACCCGGTCGGATTTTTGAAACTCGAGGCGCAGCTTCTTGTGCTTCTCCTTGGTGGCGCTGGGCACCAGGTCGTCGACATTGATCTTGTTGAGCGCCCTCTCGGAGAAGCCAAACAGGCGCATGGTCTCACGATTGGCGGAGATGATGGTGCCATGTTCGTTCACCGAGAAGATGGCATTGGGGGCGCAGCGGAAGATCACCTCGAGATCCTTGAGTTTGATCGCCAAGCGTTTATTCACATAACGGATAAAGCTAAACACTAAGATGCTCACCAACACCAGGGCGCAGAGGATCACCAGCAGCATATGATTCACCCGCTGATGGGCGCTGTCGGCCTGCTCGAATAGGCTGCTGGGGCTCTGGGCATGGCTGGAGAGTATGGCCTCTATCGCCTCGATGGCCGGGGTATCGTCGACCAGGACCACTTGGTCGATTTCCGCTATCGGCTGCTTCTCCTCCAGCATCTGCCTGAGCCTTGGCAGATTATGGCGATATTGGCTGACCACAGACTGAATAGCCCGCACCTCGGCGGTATGCTCGGGCGCTCGTTGCTGGTACTTCTGCAGCGAGTCTAATCCCAGCTCTATCTCGGCTTCCGCCCGTCTGAGATAGCTTAAATCCTGGCGGATCACCGCATTCTTAAAGTCGTGGATAAAGCCGCCATAACCCAGGGCCACCATGGCGTCGTTGAAATAGGCGGTCTTCTCCAGCGCCTCATAGGTGTGACGCTTCCAGTCACGCTGAGACTGATTGATGCTGGCCATCAAGATGGAGAAGGCGCCCACCAGAAAGACGACATATAAGATGGCCAGACTATAGATTTTGAACGGCTTAAATGGGTGGTGCATTCACTCTTCATCCTTTTGCCGAGCGGCCTGCGCTGACGAGCTCATGGGTAAGGGGCGACTTCAACCAAGTCCAGTTTACATCCAGCTATAGAGGTCTAAGCCAAATCGCTTACCCATGACCAAATGAAAAGTATAGCCTATACCAATCTAGCCTACTGAAATTACGCACAAAAGTTGTACCTTACCCTAGCTTAGAGGATGATCTAATCCAGCGCCGCGCGCTGCTGCCGCTCCAGGCGTTTGTGCATCAGGGCGATCAGTTTACCCACAAGCACTATGATCAGGGCGCCGGACAACACGGGGGAAACCAGAAAACTCCAATCCTGCCCGGTTAACATCACCAACAGCGGCGTGGCGCCCGCCGGTGGATGGGTGGTCTTGGTGAGCAGCATGCCGCTGACCGCAAGCCCGGTCGCGATCGCCAGGGTCAAGGGGCTCACCCCGACATAGTGAACGAAATAGAGGCCGATCGCGCAGGTCAGCAGATGACCGAAGATCACGTTCTTCGGCTGGGCCAGGGGGCTGTCCGGCACCCCAAACACCAATACCGCGGTGGCACCGAAAGGCACCATGAGCAGCACAATGTCCGACTGCAGGGTTTCTGCAAAGGATAACAGGCCGATGGCCAAGGCGGCGCCCAGGCCGGAGATTAACGCAAATGCCAGTTTATTCATCTTGATCTCTTAACTCCCTTATATAGACAAGCCTTATGTAGACGAATTTTATGTAGACAAGTCTGTCTACCCGCAAGAGTAGACAACTTGGTCTACCGATGTCAAGATATAAAAAAAGCGAGGCTAAGATGACAGATAAGAGACAGTTGCTAATCGATACCGCCCTCTCCCTCTTCACCGAGCGGGGCATCAATCTTGTGGGGATCAACGAGGTGCTTAAGGTCTCCGGAGTCGCCAAGAAGACCCTGTATCATCACTTCAGCAGCAAGGAAGCCCTGATAGTGGCGGTGCTCGAAACCCGTCACCAGATCTTCATCCACTGGCTGGAGGAGCGTCTTACGCCAGCTCAGGACGATCTTGGCGTGATCGATGCGCTGTTTAGCGCACTGGATGACTGGTTTAACGACCGGGTACCTGAGCTGAGTCAGTTTCACGGCTGCCTATTTATCAACTCCGCCATCGAATGTGGCGACTGCCGCTGTCAGGTATCGCGCTTCGCCAAGTTTCATAAACAGGCGGTTCGAGACTTGATTGGCAGGCGCCTTTCCCAGCCAAACGAAGCCCTGTTAGACCTTATCTGCCTGATGAAAGAAGGTGCCATCGTTTCGGCCATGGTGAGCCAGGATAAAGGCGCCGCCCTTCGCAGCCTGACCCTGCTGCAACGTCTTGCACCCAGCCTCATTTAAGGCAAAAAGAGTGTCAGGAAAAGATAGGTCTTGCGCTGGGCTTATGAGACAATCGCGCCATGAAAATTTATCGTAAATTACATAAGGCCCCCTTCAGGGTGCTGCGCATCAGTCGACGCCGCTTCGGTCTACGTTTAAAACGTGACATGTTGGTGCTCAAAGATGCCCTGGCCCAGGAGAAACAGGAGACCAAGGATATGCTGGTCGCCTATGGTCGTTACACCCGCAAGCAGGCCAGCAAGGAAGAGCTACGGCTGGCCAACCAGCAGCTGGCGGATCTGATCAAAGGCCTGGGCCTTGGGGTGTTTGCCGTGCTGCCCTTTGCCCCCATCACCATTCCTGTGGTGGTAAAACTGGGTAAGTTGGTCGGCGTCGAGGTGCTGCCCAGCTCCTTCAATAATCTCTCCGAACGCAAGGCTCAGCTGAGCCGTGAAGCCCGTGCCAATAAGCGCGCCCTGGACGCTGTTGAAAAAGCCAGCAATGAATGATGCGCCGCTTTCACCCCGAGGGGTTGACATGCTAATCTAAGCTGAATTTTGACCTCAACAAGATGATGCCCAATGACTCAACTACTCCTCTCTGGTTCCGAAGGGATCCCACTGACGCTACTCGCGGCAAATGACTATAACGATTGGCTAAACGGCCAGGATAAACCGGTTCAAAACTGGCTAGGCAGCACCCAATACAAGGGCAAGGGCCTCAGCCTGATCCCAGGCACTGACGGCAACCTCAGCCAGGTGCTCTATGTGAGCGACGACAAAGACTCCCACTGGGTGTGTGGCGATCTGGTTAACGAACTACCGGCCGGCCAATACTTGCTGGAGGCCGATGCCCAGACCTGTAAGCTGGCGGCCTTTAGCTGGGCCTTAGGTGCCTACAAGTTCGACCGTTATAAGGCCAATGACAAGGTCTACCCTCAGCTGGTGCTCCGCGATGCCGAGCTGGTTGAGCAGACACTCAAGATGGCGCGCTCTGTCTCTATCGTGCGCGATCTGGTCAACACCCCTGCCGCCGACATGATGCCTCAGCACCTGGGCGAGACCATGGAGTCACTGGCAAGCGAGTTTGGCGCCAAGGTCACTCAGATCGTCGGTGACGACCTGCTGACCCACAACTACCCTACTATCCACATGGTTGGCCGCGCCAGCCATAATGCGCCGCGCCTGATCGATCTCACCTGGGGCGATGAAGACGCGCCTAAGGTCACCCTGGTGGGTAAAGGGGTCTGTTTCGACTCGGGTGGACTGGATCTTAAGCCTGGCGCCGGCATGCGCCTGATGAAGAAAGATATGGGCGGCGCCGCTCATGTTATCGGCTTAGCCCATCAGATCATGGCCGCCGAGCTGCCGGTACGCCTGCGCGTATTGGTGCCAGCGGTGGAAAACGCCGTCTCGGCCAATGCCTTCCGCCCGGGTGATGTGATCACCACCCGCAAGGGCCTCACGGTTGAGATTGACAACACGGACGCCGAAGGCCGTCTGGTGCTGTGTGACGCCCTGGCCGAAGCCAACAGCGACAAGCCTGAGCTGCTGATCGATTTTGCTACCCTGACAGGCGCCATGCGCATCGCCCTGGGCACAGAACTGCCTGGCTTCTTCAGCAACGACGACGAAGTTGCCGCCGGCATCACCGCCTCTGGCCTGACGGTTGAAGATCCCGTGTGGCGCATGCCACTGCACAAGCCTTACTTTGACCTGACCGGCAGCGATATCGCCGACTTAGCCAACTGTGGCAAGGTGCCCTTCGGCGGCGCCATCACGGCGGCCCTCTATCTGGAAGCCTTCGTCGATGAGGAGATCAGCTGGACCCACTTCGACGTCATGGCCTGGAATACCCGTAAGCTACCTGGCCGCCCTATCGGCGGCGAAGCCTTCGGCATTCGCGCCGTGTTCGATTATCTGGCAAATCGTTTCGCCAAGTAACGACGGTTTCGTTAAACGAGAGTTAGACGTTAAAAAAGTCGGACGATAAAAAAGTCAGGCGATAAAAAAAGCCCAAGTGTTTAATCACTTGGGCTTTTTATTAGGCAAGATACCTAATCGCTTATTCTTCTACGCCTTTGCTGCGCAGGAACTCATCATAGGTACCCTTGAAGTCGTTCACGCCCTGTGGGGTGATCTCTATGATGCGGGTGGCCAGTGACGATACGAAGGCGCGGTCGTGACTGACGAAGATCAAGGTGCCTTCATACATCTCCAGCGCGTTGTTGAGCGACTCAATCGATTCCATATCCAAGTGGTTGGTCGGCTCATCCATCACCAGAATGTTAGGCTTTTGCATGATAAGCTTACCAAACAGCATACGGCCCTTCTCACCACCTGAGAGTACACGTACCGACTTCTTAATATCGTCAGAGCTAAACAGCATACGACCGAGGTAACCACGCACGCTCTGATCGTCATCTTCTGGTTTACGCCACTGACTCATCCAATCAAACAGTGTCATGTCGTTTTCGAAATCCGATTCATGATCCTGCGCGTAATAGCCGATGGCCGAGTTTTCAGACCACTGAATGGTACCTGTATCTTGCGGGATATCGTGGATCAGGGTACGCAGCATGGTGGTCTTACCCACACCGTTCTCACCCAGTACCGCGATGCGCTCGCCCACTTCGGCGATCAGGTTAAAGTCTTTGAACAGTGGACCGTCGTCATAACCCTTAGACAGCTCCTCAACCACCAAGGCGTTACGGAACAGCTTCTTCTCCTGCTCGAAACGGATGAAGGGGTTGACGCGGCTTGAGGCCTTAACCTCTTCCAGCTTGATCTTCTCTATTTGCTTGGCACGAGAGGTCGCCTGCTTCGCCTTAGAGGCGTTGGCCGAGAAGCGCGCCACGAAGCCTTGTAGCTCAGCGATCTGCGCCTTCTTCTTGGCGTTATCAGACAGTAGACGCTCGCGTGCCTGGCTCGCTGCCGTCATGTATTCATCATAGTTACCCGGATAAACACGCAGCTCACCATAGTCGAGATCCGCCATATGGGTACAGACAGAGTTGAGGAAGTATCTGTCGTGCGAGATGATGATCATTGTGCTGTTACGCTGGTTAAGCATCTCTTGCAGCCAGCGGATGGTGTCGATATCCAAGTTGTTGGTGGGTTCGTCGAGCAGCAGTACATCTGGATCGCTAAATAGCGCCTGGGCCAGCAGCACACGCAGCTTGAAGCCTGGAGCGATTTCGCTCATCAGACCGAAGTGTTGCTCCAGTGGAATACCCACCCCCAGCAGCAGCTCGCCGGCGCGGCTTTCTGCGGTGTAACCGTCCATCTCGGCAAATTCCATCTCCAGCTCGGCCACCTTGATGCCATCTTCTTCGCTCATCTCAGGTAACGAATAGATGCGGTCACGTTCTTGTTTCACCTTCCACAGCTCAGTGTGGCCCATGATCACGGTATCGACCACGTTAAACTCTTCGTAACCAAACTGGTTCTGGCTCAACTTACCCAGACGCTCGTTCACGTCCAGAGAGACGTTGCCCGATGTTGGCTCGAGTTCGCCGCCGAGGATCTTCATGAAGGTTGATTTACCACAACCGTTGGCACCGATAAGGCCGTAACGGTTACCGCCGCCAAATTTTACTGAGATGTTTTCAAACAGCGGCTTAGAGCCAAACTGCATGGTGATGTTAGCTGTCGTGATCAATGTGAAATTCCGAAAATAGTAGTTAAGCGAAGTGACGCCTGTTTGAGTCTAGTAGCTTACTCAACAAACACCCTATCGGCTGCCGATGACAAGCTGATGAAAAACTGCGCTAAAGGGATATTTTAAAGCGCGCTACTATAGCCACTTTGGGGGATTTTAGCAACTTAAGCGGGCGATTTTCCGCCGCTTTTCCACTTCGTCTCTCTGCCGTCTTTAATGGCCCAGGGCGAGCGCGTTATCTATGGTCAGCGGACTCAGCTTATCGGCTGGCGTAAAGCCAAACACCTGACCATAAAAGGATAATTCGGCGTTGAGCGCGGCGATGCGATTCAACGGCTTCTTCACCCCGTGGCCCTCATCGTCAAATTGCAGGTAAGCCACGGGCACGCCCCGGCGTTTCAGCGCGGCGTAGATGGCCTCGGACTGCCTCGCGGGCACGATAGGATCCTTGGCCCCCTGCACCAGCAGCAGCGGCGCTTTGAGATCGTCTAAGTGATACAGTGGCGAGCGCTGACGGTAGAGGGGCGAGTTAGGTTTGAGCTCGCCGACCAAGTGATGCAGGTAGCCTTGCTCAAACTTATGGGTCTCCCGGTCAAGGGCCTCGAGATCGCTGATCCCCGAGTAGACCACACCGGCCTTGAAGGTATGATAGAAGGCCATCGCCGAGAGCACGCTGAAGCCGCCGGCACTCATGCCGCGAATGGCTACCTTGTCGGCATCGACCCAGCCCTTGTCCATCACATAATCGGCGGCCTCGATGGCATCTTCCACCTCGGCCCGACCCCACAAACCATAGAGACTCTGACGATAGTCACGGCCAAAGCCTGAGCTACCACGGTAATTGACATCCAGCACGGCGAAGCCGCGGCTGGTCCAAAACTGGATGTCCCGGCGAAAATTCAGACTGGCCCGCCAGGTGGGGCCGCCATGCAACATGACGATAAGCGGCGGGCGTTGGTCGTCCGGCGCGATATAATCTGGGTTCATGGGGCCGTAGAAGTAGCCATAAACCGGCAGCCCACTGATGTCGGAGGTGAACTGGATAGGCTCGGCACGTGAAATATAGCGTGGGTCAAGGGGCGTCACCCGGGGCGCATATACCCACTCGACACCCCGACCCCGAATGCGATAGATCCCCTTCTCCGGTGTTACCTTACTGCCGATGAAATAGACACCGTCCGGCCCTTTAACCACCTGTTTAATCTCGGCAAACTCGGCGGCAATCGACTCACTGATCCCAAGCTGGGTATGCAGTCGTAGCAAATATGTCCTGCCCTCTGTCTGCACGCTGGCGATCAGTTGCTCCTCTGACTCGAAGGCATAGCTGTGGTTGCCCAGCAACCAGTCGGGCCGGGCAAATTCACCCGCCAATTCGAGCACAGGCAGGGCATCGCCCTCAGGCGTGATGCGATAGAGGTTCCACCAGTTGTTAAAATCAGCCACCACATAGAGCTCACCGCCGGGGCTGTAGAGCGGCTGAGTGATGGCGCCTTTAAGATTAGCCAGCAGGCGTCTTGGGTTGTTGATGCCGCCCTTGGGATCGAGATCGGCAACCCAGAGCTCAGTGTTGTCCCAGGGCATATTAGGTTGCTGCCAGCTTATCCAGGCCAGCTGGCGATTATCCGGTGAGACACGGGGCGCGGCGTAAAAATCACTACCGCTGACCAGGGTCTCACCTTCGTTTTCAAAATTGAGGTTTAACGCCACTATACTGGCGGTGGGTTCGCCAGCCAGGCGGTGATCTTCGCGCACACAGATGATGCGCGAACCTTTAGGGTAAGAGACGCAGTCGGCGTGACGCGTATCTGCTGGCGTTAGTGCCACGGGCGCCTGATTGGGGGCGATACGATAGAGGCGCTGATCGTCACTTTTCACCGCAAACAGGCTGTTACCTATGGCCAGCACGGGGGCGCCGCCATACTCGTGCACCCGGCTCTTCACATCGAATTCGGGATCTATGATGCTCGCCACCTCACCCTTTGGCGTGAGCTTATTCACCCCCACCTTGCCGCCGCGACCTGCATCGGCCTGGGTGAAATAGAGTCCACCCTCCATGGGCCTGAGTACGCCGAAGCTGTCCGAGGGGGCGTAGACCTGCTTGGCGGAGAGAACCGAGTGCCAGCTGCCGTAATCGGCGATCAGACGGCCGCTACGCTTATCTCGGGGCTGTTCGGGAGACTCGACCTGAAAAAGGCGCATCGAAAGCACGGCGGCTACGGCCACCATGATCAGCACCAGAGTCAGGTTTTTGAACCGTCGCGCCATAGTCTTATTTCACTTGAATTTATGCCAAAAGAATAACTTACGTCGCAACCACAGGAGAGTGAGCCTCTGCTTCTCACCGCTAAGACCGAAGTAGATACAGAGCCAGGGGGAGATCAGAATATACCAGGGTAAGAAGCTGGCCGTAGACTGGGTTATCAGCAGAAAGAAGAAACCAGCATAGATCACCACCACCCCAAGGACACCCACAATTAGCATCAGCGTCTTGGTTGCTTGTTCAAACCATATCATCTTTCTTTTATTACTCATAAGGTTATACCAATCGTGGTAAATAACTGATCATGCTAGCTTGTTAAAACTTCCGATAACGGCGTTACGCTTTTTGATTGTAGAATAACTACTTATCGAAAAATCCTGCCTTGTTCTCGAACGTTTTTCCCGCGCTATTTCTGATCACATACTTACCGTGATTGGTATTAGGGAAGGTGCGAACAAGTCGTCGCACAGCTCTGGCTTTGATAGCAGCGACAGTTCAAGGCATTCAACTGAGGGCATGCCGAGGCCTGCTGAAGTTGAATAACGCCGAAATGGTGTTGCTATCAAAGCCCCGCAGGGCGAGGCTTACAGCGGTATTTTCTGCGTTACAGTTCTTGCGAAGGACTAGGGCCATTCGCTGCAAACTGTGCCTTGCATCTATCCACTTTAAGCACACGCAGAGCAAGCACGGGACTTATTCGCACCTTCCTTAGATTACATCAAGTGGCACGCCTTAGCACATAGCGCCTTTACCAAGGATAGGCGTCGCCATAAAAAAACGGGCACTGGGCCCGTTTCGCACAACTATAATGAACGACTTAGATGCGGATACCGCCGTCTATTTCGAACACGCGACCGTTTACATAGTCGTTTTCGATGATGAACTTAACGGTAGAGGCGATTTCGCTTGCCTGGCCTAAGCGTCCAACCGGCACCATCTTCTCCAGACGCTCAAGTGCCTCAGGCTTCATGGCCGCCGTCATCTCTGTCTCGATAACACCCGGCGCCACCGCGGCGCTACGGATATTGTAGCGTGCCAGCTCTTTCGCCCAGCCCACAGACATAGCGGCAACGCCCGCCTTAGAGGCCGCGTAGTTGGTCTGGCCAATGTTACCCGCCTTCGCCAGGCTAGAGATGTTAACGATAACACCCTGCTGCTTAGAGGTGATCATCGCCGCTGCGGCTTCGCGTCCGCAGAGGAAAGAGCCCGTCAGGTTAACATTGATCACCGCCTGGAACTGCGCCAGCGACATGCGATCTGTTACCTCACCCTCTTTGGCCTTCACCAGCATGCCGTCGAGCAGAATCCCCGCGTTGTTAACCAGCACGTTAACCTGGCCGAAATCTTCGAGGATATAACCGAAACCGGCAACCACATCTTCTTCATCGGTAATGTCGAAGGCGTAACCTTGCACCTCAGTGGTATCGCCGATGTCGGCACAGGCGCGCTCTAGCTTCTCCTGATCCACATCGATAAGTGCCAGCTTGGCACCCGCAGCGGCAAGTTCTTGGGCCATCGCAAAACCTAAACCACCGGCACCACCTGTGATGACAACAACCTTATCTTTTAAATCCATCAACTTACCCTTTTTTATTAAACTGCTCAAAAATACTGGAGAAATCACGCTTACCATTGCCCTGACGGGCATGATTCACGTACAGGCTACGGGCCAAGGCGCCCATTGGGGTGCTCGAGTTAGAGAGCAAGGCCGCCTCCTGGGACAGACCTAAGTCTTTCACCATAAGATCAACCATGAATCCACCCTGGTAACCATTTGATGATGGCACGTTTTCCATCACATCTGGACAAGGATTATATTTATCTAGCGTCCAATTACCACCACTACTGACCTTCATGATCTCAGAGAGCACCTTAGGATCCAGTCCATGGTCGATCCCCATCTGAATCGACTCGCTGGTGCCGACCATGAGTACAGACAAGAGCATGTTGTTACAGATCTTGGCTACCTGACCGGCGCCCGGGCCGCCTGCGTGGAAGATATTGGCGCCCATAACATTCAGCACGCCTTGGGCCTGCTCGAAGGCGGTATCGCTGCCGCCACAGATGAAGGTCAGGGTACCAGCCGCCGCACCGGCTGTGCCGCCCGATACTGGCGCATCGATAAACTCGAGTCCCTTGGCCTTGGCCTGCTCGGCGACAAAACGCGCGCTCTCGGCGTCTATGGTAGAACAGTCGATGAGCAGGGTGCCGTTGGCTACCACATCTATGATGCCTTTGTTCTGCTCATCTCCCAGATAGAGACTGCGCACATGCTTGCCCGCAGGCAACATGGTAATCACCACATCGGCCGCCGCCGCTGCCGCGCAGGCACTCGGCGCCTGCATGGCGCCCTCCTCGACCACATGGCTCAGGGCCGCCTGAGAGAGGTCGAAGGCCTTAACCGTGTAGCCAGCCTTCACCAGGTTGACCGCCATCGGGCCACCCATGTTACCTAATCCGATAAATGCAACTGTATTCATGTTTTGCTCCTTTTCCTCAGGCTTTGCCTGAAAAAATTATTGGCCTAAGGTGCGCAGTGGATCGTTTTGCGGATCCCATGGCGAGGTCATCAGTGACTTGACCATCTCTTGTGGAACGGCTTCGACGGTGTCATACAGCCATTGGGGCTGACGGTCCTTATCGATAAGCAGTGCCCTCACCCCTTCGGCAAAATCACCGATTGAGCAGCAGTTACAGCTCAGTCCCAACTCCAACTGGAAGACCTGACTCAGACTCAACTCAGTGCCAAGTAGCGACTGCTGATAGACCAGGTGCAGACTCAGCGGGCTACCGGCCAGCATGGTGCTTAGGGCGCGTGAAAGCCAAGGCTCGGCGTCTTCAACCGCCTTCACTCTGGTCATTATCTCATTGAGGTCACCGTCCATCAGGGCGTCGATCTCGGCTTGATGCTGCTCGAGGATACACTCGCCCATCGGCTGGGCGCAGCGGCTCGACATCGCCTCAAGCAGCGCGTTGAGCTTGCCGTGATTGGCGCAAACATCGCTCTCCCAGTCGATGCTTGAAAGCGCATCGAACAGCGGCTGCTTATCACTTGAATTCAGGTAGTGATTACCCAGGCCAACATAGAAGGCGTCGGCGCCATCCATATTATAGGCGGTCATGCCCAGGAAACGGCCCATATGGCCAGGCATACGGTTGAGGAAGTAACTGCCGCCCACATCGGGATAGAGGCCTATGGTCACCTCTGGCATGGCGATACGTGAACGCTCGGTCACCACGCGGTGACTGGCACCGGCCATCAGGCCGAGGCCACCGCCCATGACGATGCCATCACCCCACACAAGCACTGGCTTGTCGAAGGTATGCAGCAGGTGATCGAGAAAATATTCTCGGGTAAAGAAGTCCTGAGTCACCTCGGGGATCTCGCCCGGCAGCTCACGGGCAGCCTGATAGAGGGCGCGTACATCGCCACCGGCGCAGAAGGCCTTCTCACCCGCACCGTCAAGTACCACCATGGCGATGGCGTCATCGTCGGCCCAGGCGGTGAGCTGAGTAGTCAGCGCGCGCACCATCTCCATGTTGAGGGCATTAAGTGCCTTCTCCATATTGAGGGTAGCCACGCCCACCAGCTTACCCGATAGGGTGCCTAGGGTCTGAAAAACCACACAATTAGTCTGCTCAGTCATTAGCGGTTCTTCCAGTTTGCTTTGCGCTTCTCCAGGAAGGCGTTAACCCCTTCGGCCTGATCTTCGGTATCGAACAGGCCAACGAACAGCTCACGCTCTAGTGGCAGCGCCTGAGTGCGCGGCATGGCGCGGCCCGATTGGATCAGCTGCTTACACACGGTCACGCTGCTTGGGCTCTGGTTAGCCACCTTCTCGGCCAGCGCCATGGCGGCATCAAGGGCTGCTCCCTTGTCGACCACCTCTTCGATAAGACCAATACTCAACGCCTTGTCGGCGCCTACACGCTCACCGCAGAGGATCATGCGCTTGGCCCAGCCTTCGCCCACCAGGGCCGTCAGGTTCTGGGTACCGCCGGCACATGGCAGCAGGCCGACTGTGGCTTCAGGCAGCGCCATCACGGCCTGAGCCTCGGCGATACGGATATCACAGGCCAGTGCAACCTCTAGGCCACCGCCCATGGCGTAGCCGTTGATGGCGGCGATAGAGACGCCGCGGAAACCGCTCAGGGCCTCGAAGGCCTCGCCAAAGTGTTTTGCCATGGTGGCGGCGTTACCCTTGTCGCCGTCGGCAAATAACTTGAGATCGGCGCCGGCGCTGAAAAATTTCTCGCCTTCGCCGGTCAGTACCAGGGCGTAGATCTCCTTGTTCGCGTTCAGCTCGGTCACCTTCTGCTTAAGCAGGGCCAGGCTGTCGGCCGTCCAGGTGTTGGCCGGTGGGTTGTTCATGGTCAGTACGGCGGTATGGCCGATGATCTGTTCAACTATCGCTGTCATCTCTCTTCTCCCTGACTATAAGATTTGGCTGGCGTTTTCGTCGAGTAGACGACGGGCAATGATGAGACGCATGATCTCATTGGTGCCCTCTAGGATTTGGTGCACGCGCACGTCGCGGAAATGACGCTCCAGCGGATATTCGCGGATATAACCATAGCCGCCGTGTAGCTGCAGCGCGCTGTCACACACGTTAAAGCCCACGTCGGTGGCAAAGCGTTTCGCCATGGCGCAGTAGGCGGTCGCCTCTGGATCGCCAGAGTCGAGTTTAAAGGCAGCCAGACGCACCATCTGACGGGCGGCCACCAGCTCGGTCGCCATGTCGGCCAGCTTGAATTGCAGCGCCTGGAAGGCGGCGATTGGCTTACCAAACTGCTGACGCTCGTTCATATATTGCTGGGCGCGCTCCAGCGCCGCCTGGGCGGTACCCACAGAACAGGTGGCGATGTTGATACGACCGCCGTCTAGGCCCTTCATGGCGAAAGTAAAGCCCTGGCCCTCTTCACCCAGTAGGTTAGTCACAGGCACACGCACCTTGTCGAAGGTGATCTCACGGGTCGGCTGGGCGTTCCAGCCCATCTTATCTTCCGCCTTACCGTAGGTGATCCCTGCGGCATCGGCCGGAATGGCGATGGCCGAGATCCCCTTAGGACCGGCGTCGCCGGTGCGGCACATGACGACCAATAGCTCGGTAGAGCCTGCACCCGAGATAAACATCTTGGCGCCTGAGATCACATACTCATCGCCTTCACGTACCGCTTTGGTCTTGAGTGACGCCGCGTCACTACCCGCCCCCGCCTCGGTCAGACAGTATGAGGCCAGCTTGTTACCTGTGGTCAGCGCCTCAGACCACTCATCGCGCAGTGTCTGAGAGCCAAAGCTGGTCACCATCCAGGTGGCCATGTTGTGAATGGTCAGCATGGCGGTGGTGGCGGTACAGCCCATGGCGAGCTGCTCGAAAATAATGGATGAATCCAGACGTGACAGGCCCATGCCACCTTCCGACTCGGGCGAGTAGAGCGAGCAGAAACCCAGCTCACCGGCTTTTTGGATCACGTCTTTAGGAAAATGATGTTCTTCGTCCCACTTGGCGGCAAAGGGTGCCAGCTCTTCCTGGGCGAATTGGGTAGCCAGTTCGGCGAACTGACGTTGGTCTTCATTCAGATTAAAATCCATCTGATCTCTCCTTTCGCGCCTTTGTATTTGCCCTGGGCCTTTTTATTTGGCTCCAGTACCCGGCTTATTTATGGCGGCGCTTAACTTATTGAAGGCTAGTAATGATAAAAGCGATTCGGCCCCGGCCTTATCGCTTTTACCTTGCAAGGTCTCTTGCTATCCCTTATTTCAGGGCAATCGTCATGTTAGGCGCATGGTGCTCCGCCTCGACGATATCTGTCTCGAACCAACGAGCGGTAATAGTCTTGGTCTCTGTGTAGAAGCGCACCGCCTGCTTACCATAGGCGTGTTGATCGCCGTAGAAGCTGCCCTTCCAACCGGTGAACGAGAAGAATGGCAGTGGCACAGGAATTGGCACGTTGATCCCTACCTGACCCACTTCGATGTTGTGTTGATACTTACGGGCCGCGGCGCCGCAAGCGGTGAAGATAGAGGTGCCGTTACCGTATGGGCTGTTGTTGACCAGTTCGATCGCCTCTTCCAGCGACTCGACTTCCATGCAGCAGAGCACAGGGCCGAAGATCTCTTCCTTGTAGATGCTCATGTCTGTGGTCACATTGGTAAACATGGTTGGGCCAACCCAGTTGCCGTTTTCATAGCCTTCGACGGTGAAATCGCTACCGTCCAGCAGACACTCGGCGCCCTCTTCCTTACCCTGGGCAATCAACTTAAGCACACGCTCCTTGGCGGCCGGGCTGATAACTGGGCCATAGGCCGCGTCTTTATCGTCCCATACGCCGGGTCTGACCTTGGCGATGGCGTCACGCAGCTCAGGGATCCACTTCTTGGCTTCGCCGACAAACACCGCTACCGACAGGGCCATACAGCGCTGACCGGCCGCGCCCACAGAGGCGCCTACCAGGTTGTTGATCACCTGCTGCTTGTTGGCATCTGGCATGATGACGCAGTGGTTCTTGGCACCGGCAAAGGCCTGAACGCGCTTGAGGTTGTCGGTACCTGTCTTATAGATGTACTGACCCACGCCCACAGAGCCAACGAAAGAGATCGCCTTGATATCCTGATGGCTTAGCAGCACGTCTACCGCCGTCTTGTCGCCATGTACCAGCTGCAGTACGCCTTTAGGCGCGCCAGCTTCTTCGAACAGCTCAACCAGACGCTGTGGCGTCAGCGGATCTTGCTCTGATGGCTTCAGTACGAAGGTGTTACCGCAGGCGATCGCCAGTGGGAACATCCACAGTGGGATCATCGCCGGGAAGTTAAACGGCGTAATACCGGCACACACCCCCAGCGGCTGGGTGTAGCTATAGGTGTCAATGCTGCGGGCCACGTTTTCAACGGTTTCGCCCATGATCAGGCTGGCGATATTACAGGCATGCTCAGCCACCTCGATACCGCGCCATACATCGCCCTTGGCATCTTCGAAGGTCTTACCGGTTTCCTGGGCCAGGATGGTGGCGATCTCATCGTGATGCAGCTTTAGCAGGTGCTGGTAACGGAACATGACGCGCGCACGCTCAGACACAGGCACCTCTTTCCAGGTAGCAAAGGCTTGCTTGGCGCTGGCGATCGCGGTTTCAACTTCTTCTACCGTAGCGGCGTTGATGGTGGCAATCACCTCGTTGTTCGCCGGGTTGGTGACAGAGATCTGTTGCTGGCCGCTACCTAAAATAAACTGACCGTCGATGTAATGTTTTACTTGAGTTGTCATATCGCTTTCCTAAATACGTCTAACAGGCCTGGGCGTCTGCCACTACCTGATGATCTGCTATGTAAGTGACAGCAAAAAACTCACATAATCATGGGTGAATGCATAGGCCCGCGGTGGCGAGCCTAAATAAGGGAATTACACTTCGATAGCCATGGCCGTGGCTTCACCACCGCCGATACAAAGTGATGCCACACCGCGCTTAAGGCCTCTGGCCTTCAGCGCGTGAATCAGCGTCACCAGTACGCGGGCACCCGAGCAGCCGATAGGATGGCCAAGTGCACAGGCGCCGCCATTGACGTTGACCTTTGCCTCATCCAGGCCAAGTTCAGAGACGGCAAGCATGGTGACCATGGCGAAGGCTTCGTTGATCTCAAACAGATCCACATCGTCTTTCGACCAGTTCACCTTATCCAGCAGCTTGTTCATGGCACCCACTGGCGCCGTGGTGAACATAGAAGGCTCTTGTGAATGGGTAGTATGGCCCTTGATAGTGGCCAGTACTTCTAGACCGCGCTTGCTCGCCTCGTCTGCACTCATCAGCATCAGCACCGCTGCGCCGTCTGAGATAGAGCTTGAGTTAGCGGCCGTGATGGTGCCATTTTTGGCAAAAGCGGGACGCAGAGTTGGGATCTTCTCGGGTCTTGCGTTGCCAGGCTGCTCGTCGGTATCGACAACAAGATCGCCTTTACGGCTTGCCACGGTAACCGGCACTATCTCTTCCTTGAATGCGCCAGATTCGATGGCGGCGTTAGCTTTTTGCAGCGAGCTCAGGGCGAAGTTGTCCATCGCCTCACGGGTAATACCAAAATCATCGGCCGTCTTCTGGGCAAAGGTGCCCATGGCGCCGCCTGTGTAAGCATCTTCCAGACCATCGAGGAACATGTGATCCAGCACCTTGCCATGACCCATGCGCATGCCGCCACGAGCCTTATCCAGCAGGTAAGGCGCCTGGCTCATGCTCTCCATACCACCGGCGATCACGACATCTGCGCTACCGGCCTTGATCAGGTCGTGAGCCAGCATGACTGTCTTCATGCCCGAACCACACACCTTGTTGACTGTGGTCGCGCCTACAGACTGGGGAAGATCCGCACCTAAGGTTGCCTGACGCGCCGGCGCCTGACCCAGGCCTGCCGGTAATACGCAGCCCATCAAGACTTCGTTGACATCGCCACCCTGAACGCCGGCAGCGTCCATGAGTCCCTTGATCGCCGTGGCGGCGAGTGTCGGTGACGGCACGCTGGAAAGGGCTCCTTGGAATCCGCCCATTGGGGTGCGTTTTGCCGCGACAATCACGATTTCTTGGTTAGTTTGCTCTGTACTCATCTTCCGCTCCATTCAAGGTACTTATGCGCTCACATCACACGCCTCCCCTTGGGGAGTGTGATCATGTTCAAATAATATCACTGTGACGTTTACGCGAACGTAAAGCAAGCATTAACTGGTCGAATTTCACTAACTTTAGTCTAATGTCTTGTCAGGCTGAATTTACAGCTTGGCGACAAGATGCTGTTTTTGGTGGTGTGCGCAACAAGGGGAATAAGCTAGCCTGCTGCAGCAAAACATGAGTAAAGCGATTAAAAACAATAAGTAATGGATAGGAAAGGCAAGATGAAGCACTTTTTAGCAAGACATAAGTGACTATTTACTGGTAAAAATAAGGTTAAAAATATAAGGCTATCAGCCTACTAGTTTCACATGGACGGGACGACTTATGACACCAATACCTACGACATCAGTACCTACGACATCAGTAACAACAAGAACAAATACCCCTACAGCCATGGGAAAATGCCTTTTCCTCTGCGTCTGCCTGCTGATGCCCCTCACCCAGGCATGGGCCAAGACGCCAGCTAACGCAGACGTCACAGCAAGTGGCAGTGCCATCATCGCGGGATACGAATATAGCCATGACTCGCGCGAGTTTAAGGCGCCAAGGCGCTACATGGTCTCCCTGCCCGAAGGCTACCATGGCAACACGCGGCACTACCCCGTGCTCTATGTGGTGGATGCCGACTTTCAATTTCAACATGTATCAGCCCTGGCACTGCATCTGGCGCGCATGGGCAAAATAGCGCCCATGATAGTGGTGGGCATCGCCAATCAAGGCCAGAGCGATTATCTCTACGCCACCACCTGGAAGAGCGACGAGGGCGAGGCCTTTGGCGGCGCAGACACCTTCTATCGCTATCTGACCAAGGAGCTAGTACCCACTATTGACAAGCAGTTTCGCACTAATCCCCACAAGGCGCTGGCCGGCTACTCGCTGGGCGGCCTCTTCACCCTCTATGCCATGACACAAGTAAACAGCCCCTTCGATGCCTATCTGGCCATGAGTCCGAGCGTCTGGTATGACAAGATGCACTATATCGAGTTACTCAAGCAGCGCTTGCAGAAAGCGCCCATCGAGGCGCCGCTGTTCTTGACCCTGGCTAATGAGCAGGAGATGGGGGTCGATGAATTGGTAGGTTCACTCAAAGGCTATGACGAGCAAAAGATCCACTGGCAGTTTAAGCAGTACCCGGACGAAAATCACTTCACCACCGCCCTGCCCGCACTCAATGACGGCCTGCTGTTTTTATCACCAGACTACGGCCTGGATGGCAGTGATATGCTGGCCCTTGGCGACTACCGCGCCGTGCTGGATTATTTTGCCAAGCGCAAGGCAAACTGGGCCGGCTTTCACATCGAGTGGCTGCAGGCCTATCAGTTTGGCAAGTATCTGTTCTGGTCAAAGCAACTCGATAAACTTGATGCGATCTTAGCGGCGGTAAAGCAGGAATTTCCCGACTCGCTCACCATAGTGGCAGTGCAGGTGGCCAAGGGCTTTAACGTTAAGGGCGACGGTGCGCGGGCCAAGGCCCTGCTGGACAGCGTTGCTAAAGAGGGCGAAGCCTCACCCTACTGGCACAGGGAGATGAGTCTCTACTATCGATCTCAAGGCGATGAGGCAAACGCGCAGCGGCACCAACAAAAAGCCTTGGCGCTGGCTGAGCAGTATCGCCTCAACACCTGGGAGTTATGGGAACTGCAATAGTGGCTTTGCCTTTAAACTAAGGACATAAGGCTCACACCATCGAACAGCAGTGGTTGACCGAAACCGCGCAGCCCTGCCTTGGTGGCGATGACGGCATCCTCTTCACCACAGAGGATCAGCGGATACTCGGCCAGAGAAGCGGCCTCAAGCAGGCAAGCGGCCCTGACGCTAAGCGCTACGCCACCATCGCTCAGATCGCTATGGGGCAGAAACTGATAGGGAAGCAGCCCCATACCATTCAAATCGCTCAGCCCCAGATGATTCTCATCGCCGCACAGGGGAGCACAGGCGATGCTTGGCGTCATCAGCATGGCGCCGGCGCTGAGCCCGATTAAGATCCCGCCGCGATTGAGATATTCGGCAAACTCCGCCATCAGGCCGCGTTTCTGCACCTGAGCCAGAAATTGAAAGGTATCGCCGCCGGCAAGGTGAATCGCCTGACAATTGAGTAATCTATCCAGCCCCGTCTGGGTATAGCCCTGCTCAAGATCCAAATAATGGCTAAGCGCCATACCTAAGCGGGCATACTGCGCCTGAGTCCCAAGGTAGTAGCTTTGCTCCGGCTCATGGCCCGAGGCCAGATAACCCAGGCTAGTGCTCTTATTAGCACCTTGGTTGAGCACAGAGGGACTAAGCACTGAGGTTATCGCCGCCTGGCTTGCCGCGCTGTTAAGATCGCTCATCAGCACCATAGTCACAGTTTCGTCTCCTTGTGAGGCTTGCCTTCCCAGGCAAATGTTCTGCTTAATTCTCAAAAAAGGCCTAGTTAAGTATTTGTCTTAGCCTTGATACTGACGCTTGATTGCCACCACCTCGACCTTATAACTCTCATACCAGGCCTCGCGGCCAAGTTGCTGGGCGATTCTATGTTCGCTGTCTTGTTTCCAGGCCAGAATATCGGCCTCGCTGCGCCAGTAGGAGATGGCAATCTCCTGCTCACCTTCGGTAACGGCAACGAAGTCCTGGCAGTGATACTTATCCATCGCCAACTGCCGCATCTTGGCGGCCATCTCGGCATATCTGGCATCTAAACTGGCCACCTTGGCCCGAAAAATCACGGCAAACATCTTGCTTCCTCAAGAGAATAAATCGGAAAGATTGTGGTCTTTACAGCTGCTGGAATTGACGCGCCATCGCCTGGATCTGCTTAAGCCCCAGGCCGTGCTGATTACGCTCGGCGCACAGCGCCTGATGCGCCGCATCCTGCGGGTCACCAATCAGCAAAATACGCACCTGATAACCCATCGCCTTGGCAGCGGCCTCATAGGCCATAAACTCCCAGTGGGCCATGTTGGTGTTATCGCAGATCACCACGGGCTCCTGGCGCGACAAGGCCTGAATGAAACCGGTAAGGTTAAGCTGATGATACTCAGACAACTTACTGGCATCGAAGCGATACTCGCCCGCGATGATAAAACGCTCGTCGGTAGAGAAGTAGCCGCGGCGGCGAATCGCCTCACCGTCGGGGCGAGCGGCAATGAAGCTATCGACCCAGTGACTCTTACCGCTCCCCGGCAGGCCGCGCATGATGATCGCCAGCCGGCTGTTGAGACTGTCCGCCGCAGTTGCAGCATCTTCGGTCAACACTTCTTCCCCAGCGTTACACTCAAATTGGCTCACGCCTTGACTCATACCTTAACTCACACATTAGCGGCGCCAGATAAGGGCTGATCGCCAATCACCTCACCAGCAAGGATCTGCTCCACCAGTTGCGGCACTATCTCGCTGGCCTTGCCTTGCAGGTGATACTGGAACTGGCTGTGGCGATCCGCCGGCACCAGGTTGACCTCTACCGTCTGGGCGCCATGATGATTGGCGGTGTCGACGAAGCCCGCCGCCGGATAAACTGTGCCCGAGGTGCCGATGGCGATAAAGAGATCGCAGGTATCCAGCGCATGCTGTATGCGATCTAAGCCTATGGGCATCTCGCCGAACCAGACTACGTGAGGGCGCAGGCGCTGGGCGGGAATACAGCAGGTACAGGTATGGTTGACTCCAAAGTGATCGGTCAGCAGAAAGGTCTGATGAGAGCGCGGGCAACGTCCCTTGGTCAACTCACCATGCATATGCAGCAGACGACGAGAACCTGCACGCTCATGCAGATCGTCAATATTTTGCGTTACCACCAACAACTGGCCATCGAACTCCTGCTCGAGCCTCGCCAGCGCCTTATGGGCGGCATTGGGTTCTATCTTGCCGTTGTGAAGCTGCTGCCAACGCTCGTTGTAGAAGCGCTCCACCATTTCCGGGTCGCGGGCATAACCTTCAGGCGTCGCCACGTCCTCGATTTTATGCTCTTCCCAAAGCCCATCTTGATCCCTAAAGGTTCTCAAGCCAGATTCCGCTGAGATCCCCGCCCCAGTTAACACTACGATCTGCCGATACATCCCTCTTCCTTATTTTTATGCTTTTGCGGGTCGCTATCGCCCACAGGATACAGGTTGACCAGATTTCATCCTGCCAGAGTTGCCGCCGTTAGGCTATTAGGCATTAGTCTCAATAACATTACAAAAAGTACGCGTTAAATTCAGCCTAAATCACACAGGTAGGGCCAATTTAGAACAAATTTCTGCCGATGCGAACAATATGCAAGATCAAAGGTTTAAGTTTTCAAATTCAACCCCTATAATGGTTCTCAACATCAACTACTGAACCACTATTGGCATTGCTAATGGTTCTTCAATCCAGAGATTAATAATGACAGATGGAAATCAAGCGCTAAAGAAAGCGGGATTAAAGGTCACCTTACCACGAGTCAAGATCCTCGAGCTGATGCAGGAGCCCGAAAACCAGCATATCAGTGCAGAAGAACTATATAAGAAATTGCTCGATATTGGCGAAGAGATTGGACTGGCCACGGTATACCGTGTACTGAACCAGTTCGATGACGCGGGTATCGTCACCCGTCACCATTTCGAAAGCGGCAAGGCGGTATTTGAGCTGGCCTCGACCCACCATCATGATCATCTGGTGTGCCTCTCGTGTGGCAAGGTTATTGAGTTTTCTGACGAAGTGATCGAGAGACGCCAAGACGAGATCGCCATGAAGCACAACATCAAGCTGACCAACCACAGCCTATACCTCTACGGTGTCTGCACCAACGACGAATGCGACCACGGCGACGAATAATTCGTTGTTAAACAGCCGATAAAGAAAAACCAGCATAATGCTGGTTTTTCTTTATCTTTTTGTATCTTTTTGTATCTTTTTTGTATCTTTTTTGTATCTAAGGTTTATCTCTGGCGAGGACTAACGCCTTCATCACAACACCTTAGCCAAACCGTATCACAACACCTTGTGAAATACGTTCACCTTGTGGCCCATGAACTTGCTGCGCTCACGCTCATTCATCCCCAGCTTACGCGCCACCCCTTCGGATCCCTTGTTGCCCAGCAGAATGAGCGCTATCGCCTCATCTATGCCGTGATCTTTAAAACGTGACAACGCCGCATGTCCTGCCTCACTGCCAATCCCCTTGCCCCAATATTCAGGCAGATAACGATAACCCAGCTCCACCTCATCAAACTCCTTGATATAAGTGGGGCCGCAGAAGCCTATCACCTTGTTGTCAGCCTTGTGCTCTACCGCCCAGCGACCATAGCCACGCTCTCGATAGTTTTTCAGCAGCACATTTTCCAGAATATCCTCTGCCTGCGAACGACAGGTCATGGGCGCGCCGGGAATATAGGTCAGCACCTCGGGAATGCTATTGAGCAGAAATAGACTCTCCACATCCTTGGCCTCGAATCGACGTAAAATCAGCCTCTCTGTTTCTGCGATGAACATCTGTCACTCCTTTCTTTTCCCCCATCCAGCCCTTCAATATACCCACTACAGAGTAGATTAGGAAGTCTTCATCTAAGTTCATGTCGGCAAAGCTTTACACTAAGCCCGTTTAAAATAAGCAAAATTCATCGCTCGCCACAGAGATGCCCGATTGCCAAAGCCGCCGCAATGACGTTCAATAGACAAATTATGATAAGTGTCTGCAATACAGGAATGCGTTATGACAATCATGCAAAAGGTCTTTTGGCTTATCGCCACCTTAGGCAACGGGGCCGGACTCTATTTATATTTCACCTCTGGCGGCACCGGCGCCGCCTTCGTTCTCGGCTTTACTCTGCTCTACACCCTGGTCGGCGCCTACGATCTGCTCTTTAGCTCCCACACTCTTAACCGCCTCTACCCTGTGGTCGCCTACCTACGCTACTTCCTCGAGTCTTACCGGGTAGAGATACAGCAGTACTTTATCGCCAGCGACACAGAGGAAGCCCCCTTTAACCGCGAGCAGCGCTCCTTGGTCTATCAAAGGGCCAAGAACGTGCGCGATACCATAGCCTTCGGCACCCAGCGCGACCTGTTAGAAGAGAACTACCTGAGCCTGTGGCACTCACTGTCGCCTAAACATATCGATGAACAGGCCAAGCGGGTGCGCATCGGCGGCCCGGACTGCACTCAGCCCTATGACGCCTCTTATTTTAATATCTCGGCCATGAGTTTCGGCTCCCTCAGCGCCAATGCCATCGAGGCACTCAACCTGGGCGCCAAGAAGGCGGGCTGCTATCACAACACGGGTGAAGGCGGCGCCAGTCCCTATCATCTCAAGCATGGCGGCGATCTAGTATGGCAGATAGGCTCTGGCCTGTTTGGCTGCCGCGACGATGAGGGCAACTTCAACCCCGACAGCTTCGAGAAGATGGCCAAACGCCCGCAGATCAAGATGATAGAGATCAAACTCAGCCAGGGGGCTAAGCCGGGGCACGGCGGCGTGCTGCCCAAGGCCAAGATCACCCCGGAGATCGCCCTCATCCGCCATATCCCTATGGATAAAGATTGTGTCTCCCCCGCGGTCAACCCAGAGTGCACCACGCCTATCGCCCTGCTCAACTTCGTCAAACGCCTGCGTGAGTTGAGTGGCGGCAAGCCGGTGGGCTTTAAGCTCTGCATAGGTAATCCGGCGGAGTTTCTCGCCATCTGTAAGGCGATGCTCAAGACAGGCATCACACCCGACTTTATCACCATAGATGGCGCCGAGGGCGGCACGGGGGCGGCGCCAGTCGAGTTCAGTAACCGCCTGGGGATGATGTGTCTCGAAGGGGTTTACTTTGCCAACAACGCCCTGGTGGGCGTGGGCTTACGGCACAAGATCACCCTGATCGCCTCGGGTAAGACAGCCTCCAGCTTCGATCTGCTCACCAAGATCGCCATGGGCGCTGACTTGGTCAACGCCGCCCGCACCATGATGCTGTCTCTGGGCTGCATTCAATCGAGAAGCTGTAACACCAATATGTGCCCCACAGGCATCGCCACCCAAGACCCGGCACGCTCTAAGGCGCTGGATGTACAGGTGAAGAGTGAACGGGTGAAGAACTTCCATCACAACACCCTAAAGGCCTTCTATGAACTGGTGGGCAGCATGGGGCTGGATAACCCCAACAAGTTAAAGCCGCGAATGATCAAGCGCCGCTCTCCCTATGGCCTACTGATCTCCACCGGCAGTCTGGTGGCCCCTCTCACCCATAACGCAATCATAGAAGATAAGTTGCAAGGCACCGCCTGGGCATCGTGGTGGCAGCAATGCACCGCCGAAGACTTCTACTGCGAGGATACCTATATCCTGACCCCAGCCGAGTTTGGTCTCTCCCGTCATAGGGAAAACGACCATAGGAAAAATGCTTAAGCTTTAAAAGCTAACAAATTTGATAGCTAATGAATTTGCGAGATATTAGATTGAATAGGTAATAAAAAAGGCGCCCAGGGCGCCTTTTTTAATTCATGCTACAGACTTAGGTGGATATTACCAGCCAGTCTTAGCACGCAGTGCACTGCCGATGTCGGCAAGTGAACGTACGGTAGTCACGCCTGCCGCTTCTAGTGCAGCAAACTTGTCTTCAGCTGTACCTTTACCGCCAGCGATGATCGCGCCAGCGTGGCCCATACGCTTACCAGCAGGTGCAGTAACACCGGCAATGTAAGAAACAACAGGCTTAGTCACGTTAGCCTTGATGTAAGCAGCAGCTTCTTCTTCAGCAGTACCACCGATCTCGCCGATCATAACGATAGCTTCGGTCTGTGGATCGTTTTGGAACATTTCCAATACGTCGATGAAGTTAGTACCTGGGATTGGGTCACCACCGATACCAACACAAGTTGATTGGCCGAAACCTTCGTCAGTCGTTTGCTTAACCGCTTCATAGGTCAGGGTACCAGAGCGAGACACGATGCCCACTTTACCTGGCTTGTGGATGTGACCTGGCATGATACCGATCTTACATTCGCCTGGGGTGATAACACCTGGGCAGTTTGGACCGATCATGCGAACGCCAGTCTCTTCCAGCTTAACCTTAACTTCCAGCATATCCAGAGTAGGAATACCTTCAGTAATACATACGATTAGCTCGATGCCGCCGTCGATAGCTTCTAGGATAGCGTCTTTACAGAAAGGCGCAGGTACATAGATAACGGTAGCAGTCGCACCGGTTTCAGCCACAGCGTCTTTTACTGTGTTGAATACAGGCAGACCCAGGTGAACCTGACCGCCCTTGCCTGGCGAAACACCGCCAACCATTTGCGTACCGTAAGCGATTGCTTGCTCAGAGTGGAAAGTACCTTGACCGCCAGTGAAACCCTGACAGATAACCTTGGTATCTTTGTTAATTAATACAGACATTATTTGCCCTCCGCAGCAGCAACAACTTTAACAGCAGCGTCGGTTAGCGACTCAGCTGCAATAATGTCAAGACCAGAGTTAGCCAATACTTCGCGACCTAGATCTGCGTTAGTACCTTCTAGACGAACAACCACTGGCACTTCAACACCCACTTCTTTAACGGCACCAATGATACCTTCTGCGATCATGTCACAACGTACGATACCACCGAAGATGTTAACCAGAACCGCTTTCACGTTAGCGTCAGACAAGATGATCTTGAATGCTTCAGCAACACGCTCTTTAGTCGCGCCGCCACCAACGTCCAGGAAGTTAGCTGGCTTACCGCCGTGCAGGTTAACGATGTCCATAGTACCCATTGCTAGGCCGGCACCGTTTACCATGCAGCCTACGTTACCGTCTAGGGCAACATAGTTCAGCTCAAATTTCGCCGCGTGTGCTTCACGAGCGTCATCCTGTGATGGATCGTGCATGTCACGGATCTTTGGTTGACGGAACAATGCGTTACCATCGATACCAATCTTACCGTCTAGACAGTGGATGTTACCTTCGGTAGTGATAACCAGAGGGTTGATCTCAAGCAGAGCGAAGTCGTGGTCGGTGAACATAGTCGCCAGACCCATGAAGACTTTAGTGAACTGCTTCATCTGAGTTGGGTTCAGACCCAACTTGAAGCCAAGATCGCGTGCTTGGTAAGGCTGAGGACCTGTCAAAGGATCGATAATCGCCTTGTGGATCAGCTCAGGTGTCTCTTCGGCAACAGTTTCAATCTCAACGCCACCTTCGGTAGACGCCATGAAGACAACGCGACGGGTCGCACGGTCAACAACGGCACCTAGGTACAGCTCGTTTGCGATATCAGTGCAGCTTTCGACTAGGATCTTAGCAACTGGCTGACCTTTTTCGTCAGTCTGATAAGTTACCAGGTTCTTGCCTAACCAATGCTCAGCAAATGCTCTGATCTCTTCTTTATCGCCGGTAACTTTAACGCCACCTGCTTTACCACGGCCGCCTGCGTGTACTTGACACTTAACAACCCACATATCTCCGCCAATATGGCCAGCCGCTTCTACCGCCTCTTGAGGGGTATCACAAGCATAACCTTCTGACACTGGTAAACCATATTCGGCAAATAGGGCTTTTGCCTGATACTCATGCAAATTCATGATGATCTATCCGTATACTTCTAATCTAATCCAACCGACTCAATTGAGTCGGTAGCGAGGGGTGATGCCTACCGTTTCCGACAGGCATCGAAACAACATCGTCTTACAGGTCTAATAGTAGACGAGTTGGGTCTTCCAGGAAGTCCTTAATGGCAACCAGGAAGCCAACAGACTCACGACCATCGATGATACGGTGGTCATAAGAGAGTGCTAGGTACATCATAGGTAGAATTTCTACCTGACCATTAACCGCCATTGGGCGATCTTTGATGGCATGCATGCCCAAGATAGCGCTTTGTGGCAGGTTAAGGATTGGAGTAGACATTAGCGAGCCAAATACGCCGCCGTTAGTCACGGTGAAGTTACCGCCGGTCATGTCGTCAACAGTCAGCTTACCGTCGCGGCCCTTGATAGCCAGTTCACGAACGTTACGCTCGATGTCAGCCAGGCTCATGGTGTCTGTGTCACGTAGTACTGGCGTTACCAGGCCACGTGGCGTAGAAACCGCGATGCTCACGTCGAAGTAGTTGTGGTAAACGATATCATCACCGTCGATAGAGGCGTTCACTTCAGGGAAACGCTTCAGGGCTTCGGTCACGGCTTTCACGTAGAAAGACATGAAACCAAGACGGATGCCGTGCTTCTTCTCGAACAGCTCTTGATACTGCTTACGAATGTCCATGATAGGCTTCATGTTCACTTCGTTGAAGGTCGTCAACATAGCCGTTGAGTTCTTCGCTTCCAGCAGACGGTTTGCGATAGTCTTACGCAGACGCGTCATAGGTACACGCTTCTGGCTACGCTCACCTAGCGGCGCAACAACGGCTGGCGCCGCAGCTGACTTAGCAGCAGGCGCTGACTTGATGAAGGCTTCCACATCTTCTTTAGTGATACGACCGCCAACACCAGTACCCTTAATTTTAGCGGCATCCAGGTTGTGCTCGGCAATCAGACGACGTACAGATGGACTTAGCGCGTCGTTAGACTCTTCGCCAGCCGCTTCCGCTTGCGGGGCTGCCGCTTCGGCTTGCTCTTTAGAGACTTCCTGACCGGCAACCGCACCAGCAACAAACTTAGCAATAACGGCTTCGGCCAACACTGTGTCGCCCTCTTCCGCCAGGAACTCAACGATTGAACCATCTTCTGGCGCAACCACTTCTAGAACCACCTTGTCGGTTTCGATATCGACCAGGTTTTGATCACGAGACACTTGCTCGCCAGCTTTAACATGCCATGTGGCGATGGTTGCATCAGCAACTGATTCTGGCAGTACGGGTACCTTAATTTCGATACTCATGGAAAGCTATCCTTTTTATAAATTGTCTATTACTACAGTTTTAATGCGCTATTGATTAAAGATTCTTGCTGCTGGGTGTGCAGGGCCGGATAACCACATGCTGGCGCGGCCGAGGCTTCACGACCCGCATAGGTTAATTGAGCACCGGCAGGAATGGCTGCCCAGAAGTGATGCTGGCTGCAATACCAAGCGCCCTGGTTCTGAGGTTCTTCCTGACACCAAACGAAATCTTTAACGTGCTGATACTGGGCGAGGATCTTTGCCATATCTTCGTGTGGGAACGGGTACAGTTGTTCGACACGAATGAGTGCAACATTGTCCAGGTTCTCTTTTCGACGCTTCTCGAGCAGTTCGAAGTAAACCTTACCGCTACAGAAGACCACGCGATCGACCTTGCTGCTATCGAGATCATCTATCTCGGCAATCACATTCTGGAAGGTGCCTTCGGCCAGCTCTTCCAGGCTAGACACCGCCAGCGGATGACGCAGCAGTGACTTAGGTGACATGACCACCAGAGGACGACGCATAGGACGCACTACCTGACGGCGTAGCATGTGGTAAACCTGTGCCGGTGTCGATGGGACACACACCTGCATGTTGTGGTTAGCACAAAGCTGCAGGAAACGCTCCAGACGTGCACTCGAGTGCTCTGGGCCCTGACCTTCGTAGCCATGTGGCAACAGCATGGTCAAGCCACACAGACGGCCCCACTTCTGCTCACCTGAAGAGAGGAACTGATCGATCACCACCTGGGCACAGTTAGCGAAGTCACCGAACTGAGCTTCCCAAATGGTCAGGCCGCCCGGCTCAGCCGTCGCATAGCCATATTCGAACGCCAGTACTGAGGCTTCAGACAATACCGAGTCAGAGATATCGATAGGGCCTTGCATGTCAGACAGGTGACGCAGTGGCAGATAAGCCGTCGCATCATTTTGGTTGTGCAACACGGCGTGACGGTGAAAGAAGGTACCACGGCCGGAGTCTTGACCTGTGATACGCACGCGCTTGTTGTCATCCAAAATCGAGGCATAGGCTAGCGTTTCGGCGAAGCCCCAGTCCAGCAGCTTGTCACCGGCGGCCATGGCCACACGGTCTTTGTAGATCTTAGCAACACGCGACTGTAGCTTGTGGCCCTCTGGCACGTAGCTGATCTTCTCAGCCAATGCCTTAACGCGATCTAGCGGTAACTCGGCAGGATAAGCCTCGTCCCACTCGCGGTTAAGATAAGGTGTCCAGTCAACCGTGTGCAGCGTCATTGGACGCCACTCTTTAACTACGCAATCGCCTTTATCCAACGCATCGCGGTAGTCGTTGATCATCGCGGTCACATCATCCGCGCCTAGAGTCTGCTCTTCGATCAAACGGTCGGCATAGATCTTACGTGGCGTTGGATGTTTCTTGATCTTGGCATACATCAACGGCTGAGTTGCACTCGGCTCGTCGGCCTCGTTGTGGCCGTGACGACGGTAACAGACCAGATCGATCACTACGTCACGCTTAAACTCGTTACGGTAATCAACCGCTAGCTGAGCAACGAAGGCGACCGATTCTGGGTCGTCTGCGTTCACGTGGAAGATAGGCGCCTGTACCATCTTGGCGATATCGGTACAGTACTCGGTCGAACGGGTGTCTTCAGTCAGGTTAGTAGTAAAACCTACCTGGTTGTTGACCACGATACGGATACTGCCGCCCACCTTGAAGGCACGGGTTTGAGACATGTTAAAGGTCTCTTGGACAATACCTTGACCGGCAATCGCGCTGTCGCCGTGAATAGTGATAGGCATTACCTGAAGACCCGTCTTACAACCGCGGCGGTCCAGACGTGCTCTTACCGAGCCCATGACCACAGGGTTAACGATCTCAAGGTGTGATGGGTTAAACGCCAGTGCCAGGTGAACGTTGCCGCCCGGTGTTTCGAAATCTGATGAGAAACCTTGGTGATACTTAACGTCACCGGAACCGTTTAGCTCATCGCTGTGCTTACCGGCAAACTCGTCGAAGAGTTCTGATGGCTTCTTACCTAAGATGTTAACCAGTAGGTTTAGACGACCACGGTGAGCCATGCCCACGACGATCTCTTTAGTACCCGCTTCACCGCCACGATAGATGATTTCACGCATCATAGGGACGAGCGCGTCACCACCTTCCAGTGAGAAACGTTTTGCGCCGGGGAACTTGGCACCGAGGTACTTCTCCATACCTTCGGCGGCATTCAGGCCCTCGAGGATACGTGTCTTGGTGTTCTTATCGTAATTCGCTCTACCTAATGATGGCTCCAAGCGTTGTTGGATCCAACGCTTCTCATCGGTATCTGTGATGTGCATGTATTCCGCACCGATAGCAGCACAATAGGTTGCTTTCAGTGCTTTAACCAGATCACCCAGCTTCATGGTGTCGCCACCGTGAGCAAATGAACCAGTGTTGAATTCACGCTCCATATCTTCGCCGGTTAAGCCGTGGAAGGCCGGGTCCAATTCAGAGACGGTATCGCGCTTCCATAGCCCGAGGGGATCCAGATTCGCATTCTGGTGGCCGCGGAAACGGTAGGCGTTGATCAACTGAAGAACTTTAACCTGTTTGGCATCGACTTCTGGATCGGTCACACGAGCAGCGCTCTTGTGACGACCGTCTAGCGCCAAACTACGGAAATATTCACGTACTTTAGAGTGGGCAGCTTCGGGCACATCTGCTGTTGCACCGTTGGCATATGGGAGGTTATCAAACACCGCTCGCCAGTCGTCTGATACTGACTGAGGGTCCTCTTGATAGGCTTCATACATCTCTTCTACATAGGTCGAATTAGCCCCGTTTAAATGAGACGATTCGAGCCAGGCTTTCATGATGCCTTGGTGCATTTCTATTCCTTTCAAACTTTATACACGTGTTTTTAGCCAAAGTATTGAAAATGCAATCCAGTCAAATGTACTGCAATTGCAAAATATCTGCCGCCCCTAGAGTCCAGATTTCACGGCATGTGTAGTTCCATTACATAAAAGAGCCACTTCTCACATAGAAGAAGTGACTCTCAAAAGAGCTATATAATTATTAAAATCAGCTCAGTGTGTTGCATTTAGACAGCTCGCTTAAGCAGCATAGACTTGATGTGTCCAATTGCTTTAGTCGGGTTGAGTCCTTTAGGACAAACGTCAACACAGTTCATGATGCCATGGCAACGGAATACGCTGTAAGCATCGTCGAGCTCAGACAGACGCTCTTCGGTGGCGGTATCGCGGCTATCGATAAGGAAACGATAGGCATGCAACAGGCCACTTGGACCGATGAACTTGTCTGGGTTCCACCAGAATGATGGACAAGCCGTTGAACAACACGCACACATGATACACTCATACAGACCATCCAGGTGCGCACGCTCTTCTGGCGATTGCAGATGTTCACGGGCCGGTGTCTTGTCGTCGTTGATCAGGTAAGGCTTGATCTTCTCGTACTGCTTGTAGAACTGAGTCAGGTCAACAATCAGGTCACGAACCACAGGCATACCCGGCAGTGGACGTATCTCCAGCTTCTTACCCTTGAAGGTAGAAATTGGTGTGATACAGGCCAGACCGTTCTTGCCGTTCATGTTTACGCCATCACTACCACAAACACCTTCACGGCATGAGCGACGGAACGCCAGCGTTGGGTCTTGTACCTTCAGCTGCATCAGGACATCCAGCACCATCATATCGGTACCGTCAGCCACTTCTAGCGTGTAATCCTTCATGTAAGGCTTAGAGTCTACTTCAGGATTATAGCGATAAATAGCAATCTTCAAATTCATCTTATCTTCCTTAGTAGGTACGCTTGATCGGCGGGAAGGCTTCACGAAGCTTAGGCTCCATGTTTACCGCACGCTTGGTCATCTGTTCGGTCTGAGGATCGAACAAGCTGTGACACAACCAGTTCTCATCATCACGCTCGAGGAAGTCTTCACGTGAATGCGCACCACGACTCTCTTGACGGAAGTTCGCCGCATAAGCAGTCGCAATCGCTGTCGCCATCAGGTTATCTAGCTCTAGACACTCGATACGCTGAGTGTTGAACTCTCTTGAGTTGTCAGACAGCTTGGCGTTAGCCAAACGCTCGCGAATCGCCTTAAGCTCTTCAAGACCTTCTGCCATTGCCTCGCCGGTACGGAATACCGAGAAGTTAAGCTGCATACAAAGCTGAAGATCTTTACGGATCTGCGCAGGATCTTCACCGTCTTTGTTGCTTTCCCAACGATTTAGACGCTCAAGCGACTTAGCGATGTCGGCATCGGTTGCATCTTTAGGTGTAGCAGTCTCATCCAGCGCCTTACCCAGGTGCTGACCGGCTGCACGGCCAAAGACCACGAGGTCGAGTAGTGAGTTACCACCCAGGCGGTTCGCGCCGTGTACCGATACACAGGCAATCTCACCCACGGCAAACAGACCAACGACATCCTGCTCGCTACCATCTTCATTCTTACGGATCACCTGACCGCTCACCTTAGCAGGCAGACCACCCATCATATAGTGACAAGTTGGCAGTACAGGGATTGGACCATCGGCTGGATCGATATGCGCGAAGGTACGAGACAGTTCACATACGCCTGGTAGACGTGCTTCAAGAGTCTCTTTACCTAAGTGATCGAGTTTCAGTAAACAGTGAGGACCTAGTGGACCATCAAGGCCACGGCCTTCACGGATCTCAGTCATCATAGAACGTGCTACCACGTCACGAGATGCCAGGTCTTTCGCGTTTGGTGCGTAACGCTCCATGAAGCGCTCGCCGTCTTTGTTCAGCAGGTATCCGCCTTCACCACGACAACCTTCGGTGACCAGTACACCCGCGCCGGCGATACCGGTTGGGTGGAACTGCCACATCTCCATGTCTTGCATCTGCACGCCAGCGCGCATCGCCATGCCGACACCGTCACCTGTGTTGATGTGAGCGTTTGTGGTAGAGGCGTAGATACGACCCGCACCACCGGTAGCTAGAATAGTGGCCTTAGACTTGAAGTAAACGATCTCGCCGGTTTCGATTTCGATTGCAGTACAACCTACGATGGCACCGTCTTCGTTCTTAACCAGGTCAAGTGCATACCACTCAGAGAAGACTTCAGTCTTATGCTTAACGTTCTGCTGGTATAGACAGTGCAGCAAGGCGTGACCCGTACGGTCGGCCGCCGCAGCGGTACGTGCCGCCTGCTCGCCACCGAAGTTCTTCGATTGGCCGCCGAAAGGACGCTGATAGATCTTACCGTTATCGAAACGAGAGAATGGCAGACCCATGTGCTCAAGTTCGATAATGGCTTCTGGACCGGTTTGGCACATAAATTCGATAGCGTCTTGGTCACCGATGAAGTCGGAACCCTTAACGGTATCGTACATGTGCTGTTCCCAATGGTCTTCATGTGCGTTACCTAGGGCAACGGTAATACCACCCTGGGCAGAAACGGTATGAGAACGCGTTGGGAATACTTTAGATAACAGCGCGCAGCTCTTACCTTCTTTAGAAATCTGTAGTGCAGCTCGCATACCCGCGCCACCGGCGCCAATTACGACTGCATCAAACTCACGTACTGGAATACTCACTTAAACACCCCACACAATAACAATGCCAGCAGCCAGGTAAGAAAGCGCTGCTACGACGAAGACGAATTGGAGTACGCCACGGACGGCTACCGGCTTAACATAGTCGGTGAGCACCTGCCAGATACCGATCCAGGCGTGAACCAGGATGGCGACCAGGGCAAGAAGCGTAAACACTTTCATCGGCAAAGCACTGAACAAACCGTGCCATACGTCATAAGTGAGAGGCGCACTAGCGGCGATGAATCCTACTAAGAAAATGGTGTAACAAGTAAGGATCACGGCACTAGCACGAAGAAGAATAAAATCATGAACGCCACTGCGTCCAAGACTCGCTGCATTTGTTACCATACCCAAATCCCCGCAATGATTGACCATGCCGCAGCAATAACGAAGGCGGCTTTCGCTGAAGCGTTACCCGATTCCAACTCTTCCCAACGACCGGTATCCATGATCAGGTGGCGTACGCCAACAATCAGGTGATAACCAAGCGCGGTCAGAATTCCCCAGACAACAAACTTAACGATAAAGGTATCAAATAGAGATTGAATGCCTGCGAAACTCTCAGCAGATGCGAGTGACTCACTCAACAACCAGATAAGAATGCCGACGGCAAACAGCATGATGACACCGGAGACACGGTGTAGGATTGACGCAATCGCTGTTGCAGGAAAGCGAATGGTCTGCAGATCTAGATGGACAGGTCTTTGCTTTTTCACGTTCTGCTCACTCTGCTCCATTGAGCATTATTTTTGTTATTGAACCTCTTTCGAACGAAATTTGACCAGCAAGCAAACTTACCACCTCCTCTCGCCTCAAAAGGAAAGTTGAAACAAACAGTTAACTAATTCAAAAATCACTAAATAAGTATGTAAATAATGGTCTACGAATTGGTTTGTTTGCAGCTCTTTCGAGCCGAAGCAAGTATACGCCCCACAAATGTCAAATACAAACATCACATTATGCAAATTTTGTTTTTTTGGTAAAAAAATCTGCCAAGTTGCTGTATTGGCGGGCACTTACGTCAAATTAAGACCATGGTCTAACGAATTTAAACACTTATTTAAATTGAAATGTGATCTAGATTCACTGTAAAGTATTGGCGTTTGACAAAGCCGCACTCACATAAGAATGAAGTAAGGAGAACGGGGTATGGCTGATAATATAGCCAAATTGGAACTACCAGGGAACGATTCGATTGACCTGCCTATTAAGAAAGGAACGGCGGGATTTGATGTTATCGACATCAGTAAACTCGGTAGCAAAGGTCATTTTACATTTGACCCAGGATTCCTAGCGACAGCATCCTGCGAATCAGCTATCACTTACATTGATGGCGCCCAAGGTATACTTTTACACCGTGGTTACGCGATCGACGAACTTGCCGTCGACTCAGACTATTTAGATCTTTGTTATCTACTGCTTTACGGTGAGTTACCTAACAAGGCTCAATACGACAAATTTGTTTACACGGTTAAGACCCACACTATGGTTAACGAGCAACTGGCTTCGTTCTTCCGTGGTTTCCGCCGTGACGCACACCCAATGGCCATGCTATGTGGTGTCACAGGTGCATTGTCTGCATTCTACCAAGACTCTCTCGATGTCAACGACGAACACCACCGCGAAATTGCGGCGTTCCGTTTAGTCTCTAAGATGCCGACTATCGCCGCTATGTGTTACAAGTATTCAATTGGCCAACCATTTGTCTACCCACGTAACGACCTAAGCTATGCCGGCAACTTCCTAAGCATGATGTTTGCGGTTCCTTGTGAAGAGTACAAGGTTAACCCTATCATTGAACGCGCTATGGACCGTATCTTTATCCTGCACGCAGACCATGAGCAAAACGCTTCGACCTCTACCGTGCGTCTAGCCGGTTCATCGGGTGCTAACCCATTTGCGTGTATCGCAGCGGGTATCGCTTCACTATGGGGCCCTGCACACGGCGGCGCGAACGAAGCTTGCCTGAACATGCTGGAAGAGATCGGTACTGTCGATCGCATTCCTGAGTTCATCGCTCGTGCGAAAGATAAGGAAGATCCATTCCGTCTGATGGGCTTCGGTCACCGCGTTTACAAGAACTTCGACCCTCGCGCCAAGGTTATGCGCGAAACCTGTCACGAAGTGCTTGCCGAGCTTAAGGTCAATGACCCGCTGCTCGACGTGGCGATGGAACTTGAGCGTATCGCACTGGAAGATGAGTACTTCGTGTCGAAGAAACTCTATCCAAACGTCGATTTCTACTCAGGCATCATCATGAAGGCTATCGGCATTCCAACCAGCATGTTCACCGTACTGTTCGCCCTGGCGCGTACTGTGGGTTGGATTGCACACTGGAAAGAGATGCTGGATCAGCCTGGTCACAAGATCAGCCGTCCACGCCAGCTCTACACAGGCTCACCAGAACGCGACTTCGTCAAACTGGACAAGCGTTAATCGCAGCCTAGTCTTAAAAAGCACCCTATGGGTGCTTTTTTTATGCCTCTCTTCTAATAGCGTTGCTTTAATCGCTCTTCTTTTAATCGCTCTGCTTTTAATCGCTCTGCTTTTAATCGCTCTTCCTTAATCGCTCTGCTTTAATAGCTCTATTTGGTCGCTCTCTTTTAATGCCTCAGTTTCAGGCAAGGCGTTATGCCTGAGCTTTTATATGAGCCGTTTACATACACCTTTTACATGAGTAGTTATAGACGAGCTTTTATATCTGGATGTTGGTATCTGAGCCTTCACCACTATGGGTTCACGATTTAAAGCGATTGACTCCCTTTACCTTCCACAAGTCTTCTCTTTCAGCTCTTTCCTCTCTGCCCTTCCCGCTCAGCCCTTTTTCTCTCAGCACTTCACTTCTAAACCTTTTCCCATTAAGCAATCAGCCTTACATCCGTGTAAGTTAAGCTGCCCCTATGTAATAGAGATACATTTTGTATCAAATCCAATTTGCACAGACCTTGGTAATAGGTCTTAACTGTTAATTAGTCAAAAGCATCACATGTTAAACATTTTCGCTACAAACCAGTTAACAAACTCACCATGCCCTAACTGATTCTAGCGTAAGCAACTGATAAATAGTCGTTTAACATTTTGGCACACCTTGTGCTTACTAAGGCTAATTGGATAAATAACATAGGTATCTTCACATGGAATCTTTTTCAAAGTTTAAGTTGGCACTTCCCCTACTATTTGTTGCCGTACTCAGTGCATGTGGTAATGAGGAAACAAAGAAAGAAGAAGAAAAGTACGCCGTTCCCGTCGAAACCACAACAGTCATACAAGGTGATGTCTCCTCTTTTTATAGTACTACCGCAACTCTGGAAGCTCCTCAGGAAGCCGACGTTGTTAGCCGCATCGCCGGTCTTATCGAATCCATTAAAGTCGAAGAAGGGGATCGCGTCTCCAAGGGGCAATTGCTGGCAGTAATCGATGCTAAACGCCAGCGCTACGATCTGGCCCGCTCACAGGCCGAAGTGGAGATCATCGAGCAAGAGCTCAACCGTTTGAAGAAGATGAGCAATAAAGAGTTCATCAGCGCCGATTCCATGGCCAAACTCGAGTACAACCTGCAAGCCGCCATCGCCAAGCGCGACTTAGCCGCCCTTCAGGTAGAAGAAAGCATGGTTCGCTCCCCTATCGACGGTGTAGTTGCCAAGCGTTATGTGAAGGCCGGTAACATGGCTAAAGAGTTTGAGCAGCTTTTCTATGTGGTTAATCAAGATGAACTGTATGGCATAGTGCATCTACCAGAGGCGCAGCTGCAGAGCCTGCGTCTAGGCCAGGAAGCCGAGCTATATGCCAACAAGCACACCCAAGATACTATTCACGCCAAGGTGCTGCGGATCAGCCCCATAGTCGACCCTCAAAGTGGTACCTTTAAAGTCACCCTTTCAGTGCCTAACCAGAATGCCCAGCTAAAGGCCGGGATGTTTACCCGGGTTGAGCTGAGATACGACACCCACAGCAATGTGATAACCGTTCCCTACAACGCCGTGGTCAATCAGGACAATCAATACGCCCTGTATGTCGTCCAAGGGGAAAATGCCCTGCGCCGCGAAGTCGCCCTAGGCTATCGCGAGGCCGATACCGTAGAGGTGGTCTCAGGACTGGAACCCGGCGAACAGATAGTGATCCGCGGACAACAAAACCTGAAAGATCAATCCTTAGTTGAAGTGATCAGCCAACTAGACGTTGCTCGCGCACAACAATAACGGGAACTTAGCTTATGTCGATAATTAATACTTCCGTTAAACGGCCGGTATCCGTGTGGATGTTTATGCTGGCGGTGATCCTATTTGGCATGGTGGGTTTCTCTCGCCTGGCGGTGAAACTCCTGCCGGATCTCAGCTACCCTACCATCACCATACGTACCCAATATGAAGGAGCCGCGCCGGTCGAGGTTGAGCAGCTTGTCTCTAAGCCCATCGAAGAGGCCGCAGGTATCGTTAAGGGGCTGCGTAAGATAAGCTCCATCTCCCGCTCTGGCATGTCAGATGTGGTGCTCGAATTTGAATGGGGCACAGACATGGACATGGCGAGCCTGGAGGTGAGGGAAAAGCTAGACACCATAGAGCTACCCCTGGATGTGAAGAAGCCGCTGTTGCTGCGCTTTAACCCTAATCTGGATCCCATAGTACGTCTAGCCCTCTCCCTGCCCGACGCCGATGCCCAGTCGCTCAAGCAGATGCGCACCTTTGCTGAGGAGGAGCTCAAGCGTCAGCTGGAATCCCTCAGTGGCGTCGCGGCCGTCAGGCTCTCCGGTGGTTTGGAGCAAGAGGTGCATATTCAGCTGAACCAGGAGAAGCTGACTCAGCTTAACCTGAACGCAGATAAGATCCGCGAGCGTATCGCCGCAGAAAACATCAACCTCTCTGCCGGTAAGGTGGTACAGGGCGAGAAAGAGTATCTGGTGCGTACCCTCAATCAGTTCAACTCCCTGGACGAGCTGGGTCAGATCATCGTCTATCGCGACAATCAGACCTTGGTACGTCTGTTCGAGGTGGCCGACATCATAGACAGCCATAAAGAACGTAACGACATCACCCGCATTGGCTCTGCCGAGTCGATCGAGCTGGCCATCTATAAGGAAGGCGATGCCAACACGGTTGCCGTGGCCCGTAAAGTCACTGCTAAACTTAACGACCTCAAGAAGCTAAACGAGAAGGCTGAACTTAAGGTTATCTACGATCAATCAGAGTTTATCGAGAGCGCAGTCAGCGAGGTCACCTCGGCGGCGCTGATCGGTAGCTTACTCTCCATGCTGGTGATCTACCTATTCCTCAGGGACATAGTTCCGACCCTGATCATCTCCATCTCGATTCCGTTTTCGGTGATTGCCACCTTTAACATGATGTATTTTGCCGACATCAGCCTCAACATCATGTCACTGGGCGGTATCGCCCTGGCGGTGGGCCTCCTGGTGGACAATGCCATCGTGGTGCTGGAAAACATCGACCGCTGTCGCAAGCTGGGAATGAATAAACTCGACGCCGCCGTGACGGGTACCAAAGAGGTGGCCGGCGCTATCTTCGCCTCCACCATGACCACCCTGGCGGTATTCGTACCGCTGGTGTTTGTCGACGGTGTTGCCGGCGCGCTGTTCTCGGATCAGGCGCTGACAGTCACCTTCGCCCTACTGGCCTCCCTGCTGGTCGCCCTGACCACCATCCCTATGCTGGCATCGCGTGAAGGCTTCAAGGCCCTGCCACACCTGGTACAAAAACGCGAAAAGCCTGTGCTCGACACTAAGCTGGCCAAGGTGAAGCATTATGGCGCCACCGTGTGCTCCTTCCCCTTCGTGCTGCTGTTTAGTTATCTGCCGTCACTGCTACTGACCCTGGCCTTGATGCTGAGCCGCGCCTTTTCATGGCTTGCAGGCCTGGTCATGCGGCCCATCAGCCTGGCATTTAACTGGTGCTACAACCTGCTAGAAAGGGTTTATCACAAACTGCTACGCAAGGCGCTTAAGTTTACCTGGGTGACACTGGTCATCGCCCTCACTCTCACCTTGGGCACCATGAGCCTTATCCCAAGACTCGGCATGGAGCTGATCCCGCCGATGAATCAGGGCGAGTTCTATGTAGAAGTCCTGCTGCCGCCGGGCACAGAAGTCAGTGAGACAGACAGAGTGTTACAAAAGCTGGCCTTGTCTATCAAAGACAGGGAAGATGTAAAGCATGCCTACAGCCAAGCCGGTAGCGGCGGTCTGATGACCTCAGACACCTCGCGCGGCGGCGAAAACTGGGGCCGTCTGCAGGTGGTGCTGGCCGATCATCAGGCCTTCGATGCAGTCACCCATGTGCTGCGCACCACAGCCATACGTATCCCAGAGCTAGAGGCCAAGATCCAACATCCAGAGCTGTTTAGCTTCAAGACACCGCTTGAGATAGAAGTGATTGGCTATGACTTAGCTCAGCTAAAGCAGACCGCCGATAACCTTATCAGCGCGCTGTCAGACTCAGATCGTTTTGCCGACCTCAACACCAGCCTTCGTGACGGTCAGCCAGAGCTGAGCATCCGCTTCGACCACGCTCGCCTTGCCGCCCTAGGCATGGACGCACCAACCGTGGCGAATCGTATCGCCCAGCGCATCGGCGGCACAGTCGCCAGCCAATATACGGTGCGCGACAGAAAGATCGACATCTTGGTGCGCAGCGAACTCGAGGAGCGCGACCAGATAAGTGACATCGATTCGATGATCATCAACCCCAACAGCAACCAGCCTATTCCACTGAGCGCCGTTGCCGATGTCTCCTTGAATCTGGGCCCTTCTGCCATCAACCGTATCAGCCAGCAGCGCGTTGCCATCGTTTCGGCAAACCTCGCCTATGGTGACCTCAACGATGCGGTACTCGAGGCAAGAAGCATCATAGATCAGCAAAATCTGCCAAGCTCGATTCAGGTGCGCTTCGGTGGCCAGAACGAAGAGATGGAACACTCCTTCCAGTCACTTCAGATCGCCCTGGTATTGGCCGTCTTCCTGGTATATCTGGTGATGGCCAGCCAGTTCGAGTCGCTGGTACATCCGCTGCTCATCCTGATCGCCGTGCCCATGGCAGTTGGCGGTAGCATCTTCGGTCTCTTCATCACCCAGACTCACCTGAGCGTGGTGGTGTTCATCGGCCTTATCATGCTGGCGGGTATCGTAGTGAACAACGCCATCGTCCTGGTGGATCGCATCAACCAGTTGCGTGAGCAGGGTATGGCTAAACTGACGGCCATCGAAGAAGCCGCCAAGTCTCGCCTGCGCCCCATCGTCATGACCACCATGACGACAGCACTGGGTCTGGCGCCTATGGCACTGGGTTTAGGCGATGGCAGCGAGGTACGTGCCCCCATGGCGATCACAGTGATCTTCGGCTTGTCACTTGCCACGCTACTGACGCTTGTAGTGATCCCAGCGCTCTACGCCCTGTTCGATCGCAAGGCCTTTGACACGCCAGCCGAAGTCGTCCAAGAGGGAGAATCAGTATGAATATCACTCGATTAGCCCTAACGAGACCCGTTACTACCAGCATGTTCTTCGTGGCCATACTCCTCTTTGGTCTGGCCTCGAGCCGCCTGCTGCCACTGGAGATGTTTCCCGGCATAGAGATGCCGCAAGTGATGATTGAAGTCCCCTACAAGGGCTCAACCCCTGCCGAGGTGGAGCGTGAGATCACCAATGTATTGGAAGAGTCTCTCGCCACCATGGGCGGGATTGAGGAGCTGAGATCGCGCTCATCGCAAAATGGCGCCGAAATTGAACTCAGGATGAAGTGGGGCGAGAACGTCTCCACCAAGAGCCTGGAAGCCAGGGAAAAGGTGGATGCGGTGCGCCATCTCTTGCCTAAGGATGTGGAGCGGGTCTTCATCCGCCAGTTCTCCACCGCCGACATGCCTGTGCTGACCATACGTATCTCGAGCGAGCGTGAGTTATCTGGCGCCTTCGACCTGCTGGACAAGCAGCTGAAGAAGCCGCTAGAGCGTGTCGAAGGGGTTTCTCAAGTGAGTCTCTATGGCGTCGAGCAGAAACAGATAGAGATCCGAATCGATGCCGACAAGCTCAGCGCCACCGGCATCAACAGCACCATGTTGCAACAGCGTCTTGGGCAGGAGAACTTTATCGTCAGCGCCGGAACCCTCAGGGCGAACACCCGTGTGTATCAAGTGTCGCCAAAGGGTGAGTTTCGCGATCTCGACGATATCGCCGCCCTGGTATTGATCCCAGGCGTCACCTTGGGCGATGTGGCCAGCATTCGCTACGCCCTGCCCGAGCGCCTCGATGGTCGTCATCTGGATCAGAAATATGCAGTCGGTCTGGATGTGTTCAAAGAATCCGGCGCCAACCTGGTGGACGTGTCTGAGCGCGTACTCAAGGTGATCGAGGCGGCTAAACAGGACCAGCAGTTCAACGGTATCAAGCTGTTTATCATGGAAGATCAGGCCTACGGGGTGAAATCCTCCCTGTCTGATCTACTCGCTGCCGGTCTGATAGGCGCCCTGCTCTCGTTTGCCGTGCTCTATCTCTTCCTGCGCAACCTAAAGATGACACTGGTGGTGGTCTCCTCTGTGCCCATTTCTCTGTGTATGACGCTGGCAGGCATGTATTTCTTAGGCTACAGCCTGAATATCCTCTCTATGATGGGACTATTGCTGGCAGTCGGCATGCTGATCGACAACGCCGTGGTGGTCAGTGAGAGCGTGCTGCAAGAGAAGCAGCATCAAGGCACGGCAACCACCTCCCAGGCGGTGCTTACGGGCGTCAACAAGGTTGCCCTGGCGGTACTGGCCGGCACCCTGACCACAGCCATTGTATTCTTGCCAAACATCTTCGGCGTCAAGGTAGAGCTGACTATCTTCCTGGAGCATGTGGCCATCGCCATCTGTATCTCGCTGGCGGCCTCGCTCTTGGTTGCTAAGACTTTGATCCCATTGATGTTAACTAAGCTGCATTTCGAGATTGAGACCAATCCCAAGCAGAGCAAGCTCGAGTCTTTCTACGAGCGTAGCCTGGCGTGGATCTTACACAGACCCAAGCGTTCAGGACTGATTGCCGTGATCATCCTAGCCTCAACGGCGCTGCCGCTGAGCATGGTGCAACAGGATCAAAACGACGGTGAAGGTAATAACCGCCTCTACATCAACTACCAGGTAGAGGGACGACACAGCCTGGATGTTACAGAGGCGATGATCAACCGCATGGAAGATTACCTCTACGCCAATAAAGAGGCGTTCTATATCGACTCTGTCTACAGCTACTTCTCGGCCGACAGAGGTCAGTCGACCCTGCTGCTACAGGAAGATGCCGACATAGATATCAAGGCGCTGAAGCGCAAGATCCGTGAAGGCTTCCCTAAGTTCTCCATCGCCAAGCCACAATTTGGCTGGGGTAACGACAACAATGGCATTCGCGTCACCCTTACCGGACGATCCACCAGCGAACTGATCACTATCAGTGAACAGGTGGTGCCTATGCTGGCCAAGATAGACGGGCTCATCGATGTGCGCTCAGAGCTTAACAGCACACAGCAAGAGGTGATCATCGAGCTGGACCGCACCATGGCAGCGAGACTGGACTTGAGCCTGAGCGAACTTGCCCGCAGCGTGTCTATGGCCCTTCGTGGTTCGCCGCTGCGCTCTTTCAGGCACGACCCAAGCGGTGAGCTGCGCATCGAGCTGGCTTACGACAAACAGTGGCGCGAGTCGCTCGAAAGGCTAAAAGAGCTACCTATCGTGCGTCAGGGAAATCGCGTATACACCTTGCAGAGTCTGGCCGAGATCTCAATTCGTCCACGATTCGATACTATCCGCCATTATGATCGTCAAACAGCACTCTCAATCGGCGCCAATCTAGATGAGATGACCACGGAAGAGGCACAAAAGGCAATCAAACAGGTGATGGATGCGGTGCAGTTTCCTGCGGGCTATGGCTATTCGCTGCGAGGCGGTTTCCAGCGTCAGGATGAAGATCAAGCCATCATGGCAACCAATATGATCTTGGCCATCGCCATGATCTATATCGTCATGGCCGCCCTGTTCGAATCGCTACTGCTGCCAACGGCTATCATCACCTCGATCCTCTTCTCCATCACAGGGGTGTTCTGGGCGCTACTGCTGACCGGCACCAGCATGTCCATCATGGCCATGATAGGGATATTGATCTTGATGGGGATTGTGGTGAATAACGGCATAGTACTTGTGGATCAGATCAACCAGAAGACGCCTGAACTGGATCGTCTATCTGCCACCATTGAATCTGTGTGTATCACCCGACTGCGCCCGGTGCTCATGACAGTCGGCACCACGGTACTAGGCCTGATACCACTGGCTATGGGCGACACCCAGATTGGTGGCGGCGGCCCCCCATATGCACCCATGGCGATCGCCATCATAGGCGGCTTGAGCTTCTCGACGCTGACCAGCCTCTATCTGGTACCGCTCTGCTATCAAGCCCTGTATCGCATGCGCCATCAGGCAGCCATCAAGCTGGGTAACGCCGACAGGTTTACGCGCCGCATCATGCCCTGGGCTCACTAAGGCCGACAGGAAAGGCGCACAATTCAGACAAACTAAAAAAGGCTGCTTCTTGCAGCCTTTTTATTATGCAACTATATAAATTGATTCGATAAGAGAGAAAAAGGTCTTCCAATGAACAACATCTTACGCTTTGCACTGACAAGCCTGCTCATCGGCAGTTATGGCATCAGCATCAATAGCTTGGCCGACGAAGATAAGTTTGCCAAAGTCGAAATAACGGCCACCAAACTTTCAGAACATGTCTATATGCTGACAGGCGCCGGCGGCAACATAGGAGTATCGGCTGGAGAAGATGGTCTGCTGATCATCGACGATCAGTTTGCCCCACTGGCAGACAAGATTAGCGCAGCGCTGGCCGACATCCAGGCGGGCAAGCCTAAATATATCGTCAACACCCACTACCATGGCGATCATACCGGCGGCAACGACATCTTTGGCCAAACCGGCACCATCTTCGCCCACGACAATGTACTCAAACGCTTGGCCAGTAACCAAGACTTCACTAAGCAGGCCTTGCCCAGCATCACCTATGACCAGGGGATCAATATCCACTTCAATGGCGACACGCTCTCACTCGTGCACCTGGGCGCTGGCCATACAGATGGTGATAGTGTGATCTTCTGGCGTGATGCGCCTGTGGTGCACATGGGCGATCTATTCTTTAAAGACAGATTTCCCTATATCGATCTTAAAGGGGGTGGCTCGGTACTCGGTTACCGCGACAGCGTCGCCACCATCTTGGCCAAGGTCAATGACAACACCAAAATCATTCCGGGACACGGCGAACTGGCCAACAAACAAGATCTGATCAAGTTCAAGCAGATGTTAGACACCTCTATCGACTGGATGAACACCCAGCTCAAATCGGGCAAGTCGCTCGAGGCCATCAAGCAGCACGGCTTACCGAACGATTTACAGGGCTGGGGATGGAAGTTTATCTCTCAGGAGACCTGGATAGAGACCCTCTATAACGGCCTTAAGAGTCAATAATCAACCCAAATATAGATGCGATTAACAGAGAACGAGTAGCAGCGATAAGGCTATCTACAAATATATTGACCTATAAATGAATAAGGCGCGGTTTAAGGACTGTGCCTTTTCCTTCCTAAGCCGTCTTCACCTACTGACCATTTTCAATCCTAATTTCACTTATCGCTATGGCTAGTGCCCAGCATAATCCTTCGACAAAACGGCGATAAGCCGAGACGAGCTGTCCCTAATTTTGTCAAAAAAGCACCTTAAAACAGCCACACATGAGAGCGATGACTAAACAGGCCAAAACACAGCTTGGCAACATAGATAAAACCTAGAATAGATGGGCAATTACAGTGATAATGACCGTACATAAAAAGAATCACAATTAGATACACTATCAGCTTGCGTTAATACCAAGCTTTCCTAAAATTTAAGCATCCTATCTAGCAATTGCATTGGCTGTCTTGGGGCCCCGGCTAAGGATCAAGTGTGAGTAACCGTAAGAGGAACTTAACACACAAGGAACGTAACATATTGGTATTAAACCTCACGGATGAAGTGTGCCTTACCGATAAACAAACCGATACTTTACAATGGCATTTTAATCATGCCGGCACCCTTAGTGCGGCCTATAAAGCGTTAGAAAATGCCCCCTGCCAAATCGCCATCGCCATCATAGATATCCCCCATCAGCAGGTCGTACAGCGCGCTATCGAACTACTGTCTGCGCGGCAACCTGGCCTACTCTGGTTAGCGATCTCCTTAGACAGCCCACAGAATATGGGGAACCTTTGTTTCTGTTTTACAGATTATTTTCTTGATTTTCATCACCTTCCATTAGATTGGCAGCGACTCGAACACACCTTAGGGCACCTCTGTGGCATGGCTCAATTAAATGAGCAATGGAGTAAGGAACAAACCACACATCAACCACAATGTTTCTTCTTTGGTGAATCGAAAGTGATGCAGACATTGCGGGATAATCTCTACAAGATCGCCAAGTCAGATGAAACGGTATTGATAGGCGGCGAAACCGGCACGGGTAAGGGTCTTTGCGCCAATTTAATCCACTCACTCTCAACTCGTAAAAATGGCCCCTTTATCACAGTTAATTGCGGCGCCCTGCCCCCAACCCTCATTCATTCTGAGTTGTTTGGCCATGAGAAAGGTGCCTTCACCGGAGCCGACAGACAATACATAGGTCGCATCGAGCGCGCTAACAAGGGCACCCTGTTTCTAGATGAGATAGGCGATCTGTCACTCGAGTTACAGATCAATCTGCTGCAGTTTCTTGAAGAGCATTATATCGAACGTATCGGCGGTCAAAAATCGACTGAGGTGGATTGTCGCATCATCTTCGCCACCCATGTCAATTTGGAAAACGCCGTCGAAGAGGGAAAATTCAGAGAAGATCTGTTCTATCGAATCAATATCATACAAATAGAGCTACCCAGCTTAAGAGAACATAAGCAAGACATAGCGCTCTTGGCTCAAGACTACTTAAGCAAACTTGCTCCAGCCAATCGTCAATTTCAGTTTCACAAGGACGCACTACTTGCCATGACCAACTACCAATGGCCAGGCAATGTACGCGAACTTAAAAACCGTATTCAACGTGCCATCATCATGAGCGAAAGTGACACCATTACCGAAGCCGACCTCGGCATTAAATTCGCTTGTTCGGCAAACGATGATCCCGATGTGGTCGATCTGGCGCAGCACAGAACCGAAATTGATACCGAACTACTATTGGCCGCCATTAAGCGCAATAACCACAACATCTCGGCGGCGGCCCGTGAACTCAACATCTCACGAACGACTTTCTATCGCCTCATCAAGAAGTGCAAGATAACGCTATAGACAAGGTCAGTGGCACCAAACGAGGATCGACTTATGCCATCTATTCATTCGACAGTGATAGTCTGCCTATCTTTGCTGTTTTTTACTGCTGCCTGTCAGCAAAAAAATGACGACAAGTTAGAAAAGGAACTCGCCTACCTGAAACAGGAGATGGGCCAATTAAAACAGCAAGTGGCCATCATGGGCAGCCAGGTGAAAGAGATACACACCATTGCCATGAAGAGTCAGGAGCCGCAACACAGAAGCCTACCAACGCAAATAAATCCGGGCGAAGATGGTAAGCTACCCGCCTTAGGCGAGGCGACGGCGCAGGTCGCCATCATAGAGTTTTCCGATTATCAATGTCCCTACTGCAAACGATACATGGACAACACCTTCATCAAGATCAAGAGCGACTATATCGACACCGGCAAGGTGAGATATATCGCCAGAGACTTCCCCTTAGGTTTTCACCCTAAGGCTAAAGGCGCTGCCATAGCCGCCAACTGTAGCCTGCAACAGGACGCTTATTGGCCCATGCGTGATGCCCTGTTTAAAAACATGAGACAGCTTGGGGACAAACTCTACCAAGATACCGCCACCCAACTCTCGCTAGACATGACAAAATTCACCGCCTGCCTGGAAGATCAAACCATCATGAGTAAGATAGAGCAGGATATTGGCTATGGCTCATCGATAGGTGTTCGTGGCACGCCAAGTTTCCTCATAGGTAAACTGGAAAACAATCGACTCATCGAGCCCAAGCTAGTGGTTGGTGCACAAAGCTATGACACTTTCAAAGCGGTGATTGACGCCTTAGAAAAACCGACCCAAACCAATTAACGGAACTAACTCGACTAACTTAACCCTTCATTATGCTAACTAACTCAAATCTGGCGCCGCAAAGCACTTTATAAAGGCACTTATCTAGTATCACTTGGCGGCGCTTTACCTTCCTCACCCCACACCATTTTTCACCGCCACCATAAGTTTGACCAATCATTAAAATCTCATCTTTAGCAAGCGTCATGTCCACTTCTCGTTTGGACAACGCATAGTGTTACACATATGTAACACCCCACCTTGTTCGACCGCCAGAAAATCAGAATAACCAACTACTTATCAACACCTTAACTTTCTGGCCCAATGCTTGCTCTTATTAGGCCATCGATTTGGACGCTGCACAATGAGGCACCGTTTTATTCGCCATCAATGCAGCCACTAAAAGCGGCATACGCCGAAATAGTAGTAATAACCGAGCAACAACGAATAGGCACTTTGTCGAAATTGAGCCCAATTTCACCGACATAAAGTGATGAACTAACAAGACGTTTTATCCATATTAACTTGATTATAAAGGTCAATATTATGAAACGATTTAAATGCAACCGGCTTGTCAGGGCGTTGGGCATCGTCCTCATAAGCGGCGCCAGCCTCTATGGCGCTACCATCACGACCGCAAACGCCTCCTTCTTCCCACAAAAGATGGATCAGGCCTGTATGGCTGAACAAGCGGGCTTTAACCTAAACTGTACCGCTAATGACGTTCGCGTCAGTAAAGTGGACAACATTCGAGATCCAAATGACCCTAATGCCAAAGTCGAATGTAATCTGGGCGACGAAGTCACCTTCATCGCCGATGTAACCATTACCACCACGGCAAACGAACGTTACGACTACTCTGTCTACCTGCCCGAAGGTAACTGGAGCGCTCAAGATGCTAACCCCAACAATGAATGTTCAATCTTACTCGGTCGAACAGATGGTCCAGGGGTGGATCTGGAAGAAGGCCTAGACGCCTGTGCCGATATCAGTAAGGCAGCAGGTTACAATCCAACCCACGTATATGCCGATGAAGAGATCACTCTCTTCTGTCGTGACGATGATAATTCCGGCAAGGCAGAGTTTAACTACTGTATGGCCTGGCATAACAAGACAGGCGAAGACTGTAGCGAAGATGATCCTGCAGCGCCCAGTACCCCATCTAAGTGTCGTTGTGACTCATTCGACATAGATGTATTTATTAAACCTAATGCACCAACCATTACTAAAGAGCTTATAGGAACCGACACCCACACCGAACCGGGTGGCGCCTATACCTTTAAACTCAGCTTCGATAACCCTAACGCCTATACTTCACTCTTTATTACCGATCTATACGATAAAGTCGACGAAGGCGCCGATGGTAGTTATGAAACCATGCTGGATCTTTGGAATGGTGTCGGTGCAGCTGGCGCAACAGATGGTGTATACCTCACCGCCAGCAACTGTAGTCAACCTGCCAACGGCGGCGAGATAGTACCTAGCGGCTCCTACAGCTGTCAGTTCACTGTCACTATCGTCGACAGAGATCTGCCTGACGACCAGAGTCCTGAACTGTATAACGACATCATCAAGCTAGCGTTGATAGATAAGAACGACGATCCCGTTGTGGATGGTGGCAGCTGCGCAGCCATAGGCGGCGTCGATGGCGATCACTGTTCTAACGTGCTTCAGGTGAACGTGACTAACCTACCACCTAGCATCACAGTCGATAAATCTGCAGTTCCTGATCAAGTCCCTGAATCAGGCGCTTGGGTAACCTACACAGTTAGAGTCGACAATACTGCTGCAGACTATGACTCACCGCTAACCCTGACCTATCTGAACGACGACAAGTTTGGCGATCTTAATGGTCAAGGTACTTGTGCGACCGGTGGAACCATTGCCTTCGGTGGCTACTATGAATGTAGTTTCGATAAATTCATCAGTGGCACAGGCGCAGGTTCTCATACCAACACCGCAACCGCCAAAGCGGTCGACGATGAAAATACTGAAGCCATGAATGCCGATTCGGCCACCGTGATCATCAATGATATTCCATCTATGATCACTCTGGAAAAAACTGCTAATCCAACCTCTGTGCTGGAAACCGGTGATAATCCAGATATCTACCGCGACGTCGACTTTACCTTCTGGTTCAGCGTTGACGATAAGGTAGGCGGTCAAAATACCGTTGACTCAGTGACCTTTGCCACACTAACAGATGACATATTTGGTGTTCTGACAGGTGACTGTATGGTCGATATGAAGAACGGAGCCCCAATTGCAGATACACCACTAGCTGGATTCATGCTTCTACCTGGTGAAAACGCCAGCTGTACTATCACGCTGCAAATTCAAGGCTACCGCACCGATGTCCACACCAACGTAGCCACCATAGATGGTACCGACGAAGATGGCCAAGCTGTGTCTGATTCCGATGATGCCACAGTGACCTTTACACCAGCCGCTCCTGCTGTGGATATGGACTTTGCTGCAACCATGTTAGTCGTCCTAGGCATGCATAATGCTGACGTGAACAACGCCAATCTGACTAAGCTTACTATAGGCATATTAGATGTCTTCGCCGAACCAGATACGGCAGGCTTCAAGATCATCAACGGAGGTGGTATGTACAATGGTACCTCATACGGTGCTTGTGGCTTTAATCACCTCTTCGGCTACACAGGTTCAGGCACTGAGGACTATGAATGTGCCTTTACAATAGAACTCAAACCAGGACTTGAAAATACAGATCCTATCGCCTTCTTAGAAGACGTAGTGGTTGAACTGACAAATAGCCAGAATGACAAGTCTACCGCCGATGTCAGCATCCAGGTAGGTGCAATTGAGTAATAGCGTGAGAGATACTTAACAGGTATTACCTCCGCACAACTAAAAAAGCCAAGGGCGATGCCCTTGGCTTTCTATTATTGGTATAGCTTACTTCTTACCATTACCTTTGCCGCCAGTACCGCCACCGGTATTGCCACCAGTGCTGTCGCTGCTCTGACCTATGGTCACTGTCGCCGTCGCCGTTAGCTCACCGTCGCTAATGGTATAGCTAAAGCTATCGCTACCCTTGAAACGCTTACCCGGTGTATATTTCACGCTACCATCGGCCAGCAAGGTTACGCTACCTTTGCTACCTTGAGTCACGCTAACCACAGTTAAGGTATCACCTTCAGGGTCACTGTCATTGCTCAGCACAGCGATGATGACTGATGAACCGCTAGATACCGATGCACTGTCGTTTACCGCAACCGGTGCTGTATTCGCTTGCTGAGCCACCTTGTACTGTGCCTGTGCGCTTGCTTGATATCGATTGTCGCTCTTGTCTGCCGCGCTAAAGCCCAGACCATAGGCACCTGCTGTCGCAGACTGCGCAGAGCTAACACTCACCACTACACTCGTACTTTGACCACTTGCTAGGCTAACGGTCGCCCCGTTGGCGTTCCAGCCCTGAGGTACGGTTGCGCTGATCGCAAACACGGCATCGGCACAGCTGTCAGCATTCTGGTTTGTCACTGTCACTGTATAGGGTACCAGGCTACCCGCATCATATTCACCTGCGCCACCACTCACGCTAACACCTGGTTGAGCCAGAGTGCATTGCTTGGCAGGATCAAGAACCGTATAGCTGGCATTCGCACTGCTTTGTAGTCCCGCATTCTGACCATTGCTAGCAATCAGATTGAAATCAAATTGTCCGTCGGCTGCGCTTAGGCTAGAAGTCACTGTTAGGCTGACGTTCTGGCTTTGACCAGGAGCAAGATTCACCTTAGTTGCAGTTGCCGACCAACCCGCAGGCACATTGGCTGCCAGATTAAAGTCGCTCGCATCGCAACTATCGCTGTCTAGGTTAGTCACTGTGCCTTGGTAAACCACGCCTGTACCAGGTGCAACCTCACCGCTGCTGTTGTTGGTCAGTACGAACTGAGGCGCTGCTAACACACACTGTGCAACTGGAGCCTGAACAACATAGCTAACCAGTCCGGTAGCTACTAAATTGCTATCTTGTGCATTTTGCGCAGTGACATCTAGGTCATAGAAACCGTCGTTGGCATCGACGCTCGAAACGACACTAAAGCTCACATTAGCTGTGGCGCCGGGAGCCAGGCTTAGACTTGCACTGCTAGCACTCCAATTAGCGGGTACCTGAACGTTAACACTAAACTGAGAATCACCGCACTCTAAGCTATCCTTGTTGGTTACAGTTGCGCTGTAAGTAACGGCTGTACCAGGTGCAACCCAATCACTGTTTTGAGAAAGCGCAAGTGTAGGATTAGCCTGTACACATGTGCCACCTGAATAGGCCACGGTAACGTCAACACCAGCATTATCTACCGACTCTGTGGTAATAGTTACACCAGCAGTGTCATCGCTATAGCTATAACCTGCCTGAAGCGCCGCATCATCCAGGTCATAGAGTGAACTCTTTGGTGTCATATCCAGTAGCTGGCTGCTTTCGATATCTTGTGCACTGCTATTTAGGTGTACCAATACGCCTTCAGTAACCGCTTTACCAGCCATAAAGCTGTCAAAACCTTGTGCTTGACGATACTCTAGGTAATACCATAATGGCTCACCAGTCAGGCTATCGGTACCACGACGTACCTTTAATCCCTTAGCACCACCTTGTGAATCACCCACTAACGGCTCAAGACGATAAGTACCATCGGCATCGGCTGTTGCGATTTCACCACGAGACTCACTCAGCCAACCTAAACGCGCCTTATTGAAGAGGTTAAAGTGCCCCTCAGACTTACCCATGATATCCAGAGTGTCGCCATAAGTGATCTCGACACAAGTATCGCTGAGATAACCGCTACCACAGTTAAGCTCTTTAGCGTGCTTGAGTCCCAGGTTATGACCCAGTTCGTGACCGATAGTCATCAAATTTAGCTCGCCGTTAATCCAGGCACGCGAAGGTGAACCACCCACTGTACCCTGGCCACGCCAGCCACAGCTGCTGTTTTGAGGCATCATATAGACTAGACGCTGATACTGGCTGACGTCGATACCGCTGTCGCGGGCCGCCTGCTGCGCGTAGCTGTCCATGCCGAAATAGTCGCAAGTGCTGTTGATTGGCAGCGTTACATAACCTTTTACATCGCCACTTAACCAAGTTTGACCGTATGAAGCCTCGCGATAGAAATCATTGACTTTGCCAAATACCATCTGCTGTACTTCGGCCAGTGTCCAAGGCTGTTGGGGATTGTCTTGGAAATTAACCAGCAGTACTAAGGTGCGTTGTTCACCTGTGGTATCGGTAAGAGAAAGCGCAGCGCCGGTGCCCGAAGAAGAAACTGTGTTGCCATCGGTTAGGGCAAGCACTTCCAGATCGCCAATTAAGGCATCGCCTGCCTCATCGCCGCCAAATAGCCAGCCTTCTGCACGAACCTTTGCACCGGGTTGTAATTGATTAGCCTGTGCCTTTGAACTGCCCGAAGCCAAGAAAAATTTAACCAGACCAGTTTCGGTACGCACCATGTACTGCAGACGATTTTCACCTGCGTCATCAAAATCTTCATAGACCATTTCCAGCTCACCGCTGATCGCCTTTTTTTGGGCTAGTTTGGCTTGAATCTCGGCGGGCAAGCCACGACGCTTTGCCATAGGCAATACAGAAGAAACGACGCTGAAAGGATCGAGTGCGATGAGCGATTGCTGTTTTACTTGTCTAGCCGCCACCAGCGCTTCAAGTTGCTGATAAAGCGCCGTGTTAGAGGCATGAGATGCACCATTAGACTTGGTGGCATCCAGGTATTGCGCGGTAACTGCTGAAAGTTGCAGCGTCTGAGTTTCAAGTTCAGCCTTGTGAGTGAGACGAGCCTGTTGCTTGGCATCACGTTTAGCCTGTGCCGCCGCAGAGGTTTGTTCACCATGAGTGCCGGCATCTGCAGGCATGATAGCCGACACCGACAACAGGCCTGCGCCCAATAGGCCCAAACCAAAGGTTTTCAGGAAAGTAGAATCGGTACGCGCAGCTGCGCAATGAACTGAACTCATAACTTGGACCTCTCAAAGTCAACATCACTTCGAAAGCTCCAAGTACAAGTACTAGGCTCTATCAACGCTCATTCGGTAACCCAGCCACCCTTTTGCTATGCAATTAGGGCCTGTGGCTTTGCGTACATTAATTACTTAATGCTTGCCGTTTCGAGAGTGCTTTCGAACTAAACCTCTAAGCTGCTACAGCCCAGAGAACACGGGCATTCTAGCAATTAATTTAAGCGAAGCCCAACCAAAAATTGATCATTTTTTAACCAATATTTAAAACCCTATGGAAATCAATACACAATGAGTGGATAAAATTTACCAAAACAGCGGTTGCTGGCGTAAAACTCGATGTCAGATCCGTAAAACAGTCAAATAAACTACCATCAAGGAAACCAATAGATAGAAATGCCGCGATGTAACATATGCAGCCATCAAGTGAAAGCGATAGCGTCGAAATGGCACAGAAATGACTGTATGAGATATGGCAAATAGGAGATAAATGGAAGATTAGAGGGTTTGTTTAAAGTGGCGCAGTAGCCAATAGACGGGGCGCAGATCTTTACCGCCGATAGATCTAAGCGGTGCGATTAGATAGTTTAGCCATTGCCATTTAGCCATCTCTTGCTTGGACGCCTGCCAGAGTGATTCTCCCCCCGCGGCGCGATAGGCTGCAATGACGGGCTCGGCGATCTCAGGATGGGGCCCTATGTAACGATACAGGCTGTGGATATAGACGAGGAGATCTCTGATCTGCTGCCTATGCATGTCACTGTCTTGCTGATTCGCCTCAAAATCGATAAAGGCAACATCTCCCTCTTCCCAGCAGATATCCCTAAGCGCAGGTCTGCCATGAGCCAAGCCTTTAAGATGCAGATGCGCTAACCCAGTGGCACTATCTTGCAATATCTTAAGCTTCTCGGCCTCTGAGATATCGGCATTTAACCAGCCATTGACGGGCATGCCCACGTCGGCCACCACCAGAAAACCATCGCCACTGGCAACCAGCTCGGGCACAGGTGCACCTCGCTTGGCGAGTTGAGTGAGGGTTGAGATCTCGAGTTGCAACGCCGCTTGGGGCTGCGACTTTAGCCAACGCATGGCGCCGGTAAGGCGTTCTGACTGTTTAAGCCAATACTTGCGGCCTTGATGCTCGAAACTGACTATTCGTTCGCCCTGATTTTCGACAAGCAGTTTATCAATCACATGTTGAAGGCTAGAAACAGTCACACAAGGTACTCCGGTAAAAGTGAAAAGGGATTATGTGTGCAAGCTAAGACAAATGCAATCTTCGAGGACCTGAGCGGGGAAACTATGAGCGACAGCAACTTGGCTTGAAGATAAAAAAGTGAAGATAAACCAGAAGACGTGCCGATCGGCACGTCTCTAGCTTGCCGCGCGATAAGCTACGACTAAAGCGAAGCGCGACAATTAATAGAAAAAAAACGAGCTACGCTTCTTCGTTCCAAGGGGTCGCCTTGTTTTCAAGCAGTACAGGGATCCCTTCGTTAATGGCATAGGCCAAACGGTCGGCCTTACAGATAAGCTGCTGATTAGCTTTGTCATATTCAAGCTTACCCTTACACACAGGGCAGGCAACTATCTCTAAAAGTTTCTTATCAAACGCCATGTTAATTTCCTTGTTGTACGTTTTCGCGCCGCTTTAGCAGCGTTAACAATTGCTGTTCAAATTCTGGTGCTATCTTGGCATCTACCGGCAAATACCACCAGTTAGACTTTGCAAATTCGCGACATTTAACCGCATCTTTCTCTGTCATTAGCACGCCCCGACCCGCCGCAACCGTCTCTATGGCTTCGAGGCTATAGGCTTGATGATCGTCAAAAGCATGTTGACCAATTGGATGAACCCCAATCTCGCTAAGGGTATCGAAGAATCGCTGCGGATTACCTATCCCGGCGATAGCCACACTCTCATGACTCTTGTCCACATTAGCTGTAACGACCTCGCCATCAGCCACGCTGCGCCAGTTGCCAGGCGCCAACGCCATCTCATACTCTTCAGGACCGCCACACTCGCCATTGACTAAGGTAAAGTCGACGCAGCCTTGACGCCAGCGCCCTTCTCTCAACGGTCCGGCAGGTAACAGCAGACCATTGCCGAAACGACGTTTGCCGTCGAGCACTAAGATCTCGATGTCCCGTTCGAGTCGATAATGTTGCAAGCCATCGTCGCTGATGATCACATCCACCGCCTGCCAATCCAGCAAGGCATTAGCCGCCGCCACGCGATCGCTACCTATCACCATAGGCACCTGGGTGCGGGCCACTATCATTGCCGGTTCATCGCCTACTTCATTGGCTGGCATGCCAGCGATAACCCGCTTACAGCCGGAAAACTCGACGCCATAGCCGCGGCTGATCACCCCAGGGCGATAGCCATTACGGCGAAGCAGTTCGATGAGATAGATAACCGTGGGGGTCTTGCCGCTGCCACCGACCGTGATGTTACCCACCACAATCACAGGCACATTGAGCCGCGCGCTTGACTTAAGCCCCAAACGAAACAGCTGTCGCCTGAGACTTGTCAGCAGATAAAACAAGCCACTTAGAGGCAGAAGCAACAGTACAAGCAGCCAGTGAACACCGGCCTGCCTGTCATACCAAAGACGATTAACCAACGCCTGCATTGTGCTTAGCTACCAAACTGCATCTGGTACAGGTTGTAATAGATCCCCTGCTTGGCAAGTAGCTCGCTATGGGTGCCGCGCTCGACCACCTTACCCTGATCCACCACCAAGATCTGATTGGCATTTTCGACGGTCGACAGACGGTGAGCGATCACGATCGAAGTGCGATTCTGTCTCAGGTTATCCAGACCCGTCTGAATAGCCTTCTCCGACTCGGTATCCAGCGCCGAGGTTGCCTCATCGAGGATCAAGATAGGCGCATCGCGCAGTATCGCCCTGGCAATGGCGATACGCTGGCGTTGACCACCCGAGAGCATGACGCCGTTTTCGCCGACCTGGGTATAGATCCCCTCGGGCATCTTGCTGATAAACTCCCAGGCATTAGCGAGCTTAGCCGCATCGATGATCTGCTCCTCGGTGACCTCGCCCGGATAGGCATAGGCGATGTTCGCTGCTATGGTATCGTTGATCAGCGTGACCTGCTGTGACACCAATGCCACCTGACGGCGTAGCGCCGCCAGCTTATAATCTCTCAGGCTGACATCATCCAAGCGAATATCACCGCTGTCGAGATCCGAATAGAAGCGGGTGATCAGGCTGGCAATGGTCGACTTACCCGAGCCACTGCGTCCCACCAGGGCCAGGGTTTCACCCGGATTAACCTGAAAATCCACCTCTTTTAACGCCAAGCCTTCCTGATTGTTGTAGCGGAAGTTGACCTTATCGAAGCTTAGGCGGCCCTCGACTCTTTTGGTCTCGAAGGTGCCGTCATCCACCTCGGCCGGGGTATCTAACACGGCAAAAATGGTGCTACAGGCGGCGATACCACGCTGAAACTCGGCGTTGACGCGGGTCAGACTCTTGATAGGCTGCAACATGGCGAGCATGGCCGCCAAGATAGTGGCGAAGGTACCTGCGGTAAGGTCGGCGCGCATACTCTCAAGGCTCGACGCATAAAGCACAAAGGCCAGCGCCAGTGAGCCGATGACCATCACCAAGGGCTGACTGATCGCCTGAGCCAGAGCCAGTTTCATGGTGCGCGAGCGGTTATCGTCGTTCACCTTAGCGAAACGTTGTGACTCAGCCTGTTGACCACCGAAGACCAACACGTTTTTATGGCCCTTGATCATCTGCTCGGTAACTGAGGTCACGCCGCCCATGGCGGTCTGGATCTGTTTAGAGACCTTGCGGAATTTACGGCTAACCACGGCAATTACCAAGCCGATAAGGGGCCCGACAATCAGAATACAGAGCGAGAGTTTCCAGGAGTTATAGAACATCACCCCCAGCATGCCGATCACTGTGATACCGTCACGCACTATGGTGATCAGCGCACTGCCAGATGCCCTGGCGATCTGCTCGGTATCAAAGGTAACCCGGGAGATCAAGTTGCCACTGCTTTCGGCGTCGATATAGCTCACCGGCAGTCTCAGGTAATGCTCAAACACCTGCTGACGCATATCCATGATCATGCGCGCGCTGATGTATGAGATCCCATAGGTGGAGAGAAAGTTAGCCAGGCCCCTCAGGGTAAACAGGCCAATCACCACGAAAGGCGCGGTCTTGAGCACGTCGCTGTCGGAGTTAAAGCCGCCGCCCATGCCAAGGTCGACCCCTTCAACCAAGCCAGGCGTGGTCGGCACATTGCTGGCAAAACCTTGATCAATAAAAGGTTTAATTGAATAAATAAAGGTTGCGTCCACCAAGCCGTAAAGCACTAGGCCGAACACAGACAAAAATAACACCCCTTTGAGCGGGACAAGATAAGTGAGCAGTCTGAGAAAAACGCTGCCAACTTCACTTTTCGAAGAATTTGTCATTCAGGATTCTATCGTAGGTGCAAAAAAGCGTATTCTACTCTGGATTGCCAAACTCACCAAATTCAAAGCGTTGATTGTACCAAAATGGCGCCAGATCCCGGCGATAGCCCAGTACGGTAATGCCCTGCTCATCCAGTTTTAAACTCAGCTGACCGTTATCCCCCGTGCTGTATTGAAGCACCTTTTGATCGCGTTGGTCGCGAAAACGTCTCACCACCTCAGCCTTGGGAAAGCCATAGCGATTATTGAATCCGGCGGCATAGAGCACGATATCGGGCGCGCTTGCCCGAATAAAGGCCCCGCTCGATGAGGTATTACTGCCGTGATGGGCCGCGATTAGCACTGTGCTGTCAACCTCGGCGCTCTGGGTCAGGAGTGACTGCTCACCCTCACTCTCGATATCTCCGGGGATGAGTACACTTCGCCCACCGTCACTTATCCGCACAACACAGGAACCGTTATTACCTTGCTGCGGCTCACGCGGGCCCAAGAGTTCAAGGCTTAACCCCTGCCAGTTGAGGCTTTTAGGACGGCAGTCGATAGCGCCAGGATAGCTGAGATCTGTCACCAGCTTCACCCTTGGGTAGTGCCTTAACAGATAATCGGCGCCGCCGGCATGATCGTTGTCCCCATGGCTGAGCACCAGATAGTCCAGCTCACCTATGCCGCGGTAGTACAAGAAGGGCACTATTGCCCTCTGTGCATAACTAAAATGCTCACCGAAGGCCGCGCCTGTGTCGTAGATCAATGCCCGCCCCTGTTTCTCAACCACCAGGCTGAGTCCCTGCCCGACATCAAGCAGGTGCACCTGCCAGCTTTTAGGGTCCGTCAATCTCTGTGGTAAAAACCAGAGACACAGGGGCATGAACAACACAGGGATCATCCAGCGCCAGGTGCCTGAGGCGAGTCGCCAAAGGATAAGCCCAAGCAGGCCAAACATTAAGGCTGAGACCAGCTGCATCGAGGCTGGCAGCCAGTGAAGCGGTAGCTCCCCCAGCCAATCGAACGAAAGAGTCATGGGTGAAATGGCAAGATCCAACAGATAAAGCGGCAGGCTAACGGGCACGCCGAGATAAGTGCCGATTATCCAGGTTATCAGCGCCATGAAACTTAGGGGGATCACCACCAGACTAAACCAAGGCACGAAGATAAGGTTAAATATCAACGCGTAGGGCGCAAAGCCGCCAAACAATAGCCCTTGCAGCAAGCCAAGCGATAGACTCAGGCGCCACTGGATCTGCCACATCTGCTTAAGACGCCATTTCAGCCGTTGCCAGCTTGATAAGCGCTCGTCAGGCGCAGGCCATGATTGCGTAAACCAGAGAATGATGGCGAGCGCACCAAAAGAGAGCCAAAGCCCGGCGCCGAGGATACTTAAAGGGTCCAACAGCAGTACGATGAAAAGTGCCCATAACAGCCGCTCGAAGGGCGATGCGTAACGGCGGATTAGACCAAGCAGGATCACCATCACCAACATGATCAGCGCCCGCTGGGTCGGCAGTCCTAGTCCGGCGAGAAAGGCATAAAAACCACAGCAAACCAGCGCCACCAGAGCGATGGCCTGACGATTACCGAGTCCCAGACGAGGAGTGAGCCGCCCTAACAGATAGCCACCCAGCCCCATCACCCAGAACGCTAGCACAGACAGATGCAGCCCTGAGATGGTTACCAGGTGTCCTGTGCCACTTTGCCTCAGCCCCTGCCAATGTGCATCGCTTATCTGCTGTTTATCGCCCAGCATGAGCGCCAGCATCAAATCGCCATTAGCCAGTGAGGCCAGATCCCGGCGCAACTTTGTCAGTAGTTTCGCCCGCATGCCCTGTGGTGGTGACAGGCGCTTGGCCGCAATGACTCTGCCCTTGCCTATGATGTGCTTCGAGAGCAGATAGGCCTGCTGATTAAATCCTCCTTGGTTAAGCACACTGGTGATGGGCTTTGGGGCAAGCGTGAATTGCCACACTTCACCTATGGCGACTTTTTGTTCGCTTTGCCAACGTAAGCGTAAATATTTGTCAGGAAAATGAAAAGGATGGTCCGTTAATATACGAATATCGGCATTTATCCAGTCGCCGTTTCGATAAACTAGTGATATGATTTCGCCCCTTACTGATGGCAGCTCGCTCGATTTATCAGGCGTAAAAACCAAAAGTTGGTGGCAAAATAGACTCATCCAAGCTATAGCCAGAAGGCTACCGGCCAATAATTTCGACCATTTCAGCATGACGACGGCAATAACCAAGACGGCCCATGCAAGGGGAAAGGTTGGCAAGGTAGGCCAAAGCAGCGCGGAGATGAGCGTGGCACAAAAGCCAAACATGAATCGATTCATAATGAATAATTTAAGACTGCAACACTAAGCTATGCCAAAAAAATTCATTCAACGATATATGCCCAAGCCTGAGACGCTGCAGAATCATAAGCACCTGCAGATGTTCGGTAAGCTGCTCCACAAGCCTAACCTTTGGGCCCTGAATCGACGCTCCGCTCCCCTCGCCTTTGCGGTCGGCCTGTTTGTCGCCTGGATCCCCATGCCATTTCAAATGGTATTAGCTGCAGCGCTGGCAATCCTGTTCAACTGTAACTTGCCTGTCGCCGTCGCCTTGGTATGGGTCACCAACCCTGTCACCATGCCCTTTATGTTCTATGCCGCCTACCTCTTTGGCGCCAAACTACTCAACCACCCTCCCCAAGAATTTGCCTTCGAAGCCAGCTGGCAATGGATCGAGGCCTCACTCTTCACTATAGGCCCGCCGTTTTTGCTCGGCTGTCTGGTGTTTGGGATCATCTTTTCCGCCGTGGGTTACTTTGTCGTCCACAACCTGTGGAAATACTCTATCCTGTTCAAGTGGAAGAATCGCACTAAGTAGCGAACTACTCTGCCCATCGCCTGCAGCCTGCCGCCTTTGATCTGATCATAAGCCCCCACAGGCTCTTACTATCGAGTATTGAGCTAAGTCTGGCATTGAAACTTAGCCAGGCTGTCACGGCGATAAGCTTTTGTTAACCAAATCATCGCGCTATTTTCGCCGATCACACCACGCATTGCGCCTACTGCAGCATGAGCTGCTGCAATTGCCACTTCGCATCTAAGAGAAACTTAAGATAGAATAAACAAGTTGATCACAAAGTTGACGCTTTGTATCTACAGAAAAGACATGCCTTGGATGAAGTCGCTCGTTAGAATAATCACAAAAAATGCAGGAAGGCCATGCACTTAAATTCAAATAGAAAACATGTTGCGATCTTCGCACTGCTCTCCTGCTTGTTTCTGCTCGCCTCAGTGATCACCATCAGTGCGCTAACAAAATACTTTGTCGACAATGAGATCCAGCAAGAAGAGGAAAACCTGCGCAAAAATCTGGCGCTGATCCGCTTTAACTTCGAGGCCACCATCTACAAAGACACCTATCTGGCCGATAGCCTGGCCACAGTGGTGACCATAGATCCCGAATTTGCCATGAAAAACTGGCATGTGATCGCCGCTAAATTACTCGACAAGGCGCAATACGTGCGCAATGTCGCCATCGCGCCGAACAACATTATCTCGCTAGTCTATCCCCTAGAGGGCAACGAAGCGGCCGTTGGCTTCGATTTTCGCACCCAGCCAAACCAGCTAAAGACAGTGTTACTGGCCAAGGAGCAGCAGTCGGTGTATATCGCCGGCCCGGTAAATCTAGTGCAAGGCGGATTGGGACTCATCGCACGCTACCCTATCTTCGCCGACTACCCCAAAAACACCCAATACTGGGGCGGGGTGAGCGTAGTGATGAACTATAACCTGTTACTCCATGACACAGGGATCACCCAGTTTCAGGGCGGCGATATCGCCATCAAGAAACAGATCACCGCCAACGAACCCGAACAGGTTTTCTACGGTGATGCCAGCATCTTCGACAATGCTGATGTGATCTACCCCATCAAGTTACCCAGCGCCACCTGGAATATGGCAGCAAGGTTTCATATCGAGAATCTCGAACGCATCGGCCAGCTGCGCCTGGGCATAGGCGGTATAGGTACGATTGCGGCCTTTACCTTATATATGCTGATGCTACTCCTGTTTCGCAACTATCAGCACACCCACAGGGCGGCGCTGCACGATGAATTGACCCACCTACCTAATCGGCGCTTCATCATCAACGAACTCGACCGTCTGATGAACAAACCAAATCAGCCCCCTTTTACCCTGCTCAACATAGATCTCAACGACTTTAAAGGGGTTAACGACGAGCTGGGGCATGAGGCGGGCGATGAGTTGCTAAAATATATCGCCAATCGTCTTGTGACAGTGGTTGGTATTAAGGGCTCCGTCGCCCGATTTGGCGGCGATGAGTTTCTGATCTTGCTCTATGAGCTTACCGACATGCAGGAAATCGAGGAGATCATGGCGCATATCACCCAGGCGATAGAATCCCAGCCCTTTAGCTGGCAGTCACAACAACTGACGCCCTCACTCAGCATAGGCTATGCGACCTATGAGGGTCAGAATGCCGACATCAAAGAGTTGCTCTCAGATGCCGACAAGCGGATGTATCAACAAAAACGCGCCTACCGGGAAAGTCGCTAAAGACTCATCTAAATTTACGACCTAGTCCTATCGCCCAGCCAATGCCTCGGCGGGATGGATACGACTCGCCTTCCAAGCGGGGTATAAAGTCGCCAATAGGCTCATCACCAGGGCCAGAGACACCACCAGCGCCACATCCAAAAGATGTAGCTGTGAGGGTAAGAAGTCGATGAAATAGACATCGGCCGATAAGAGCTGCACGCCAAACAGCTGCTCGATACCGCTGGCGATAGCACTGAGATTCAGCGCAAGGGTGATCCCCAGTCCCGCACCAATCAAGCAACCCAACAGGCCATTTAGCGCGCCCTGCACCACGAAAATCCCCATGATGGTGGCCTTGGCCATCCCCATGGTCAGCAAGATGGCGATCTCCGACTGCTTGTCACGTACCGCCATCACTAATGTCGAGACGATATTAAAACAGGCCACGGCGATCACCAGCGCCAGCACCAGATACATCACGGCGCGTACCAGCTGAATGTCCTGATAGAGATGGCCTTGGGTACGAGTCCAATCGGAAAGGTACATATATTGCGACTGGCTATAGCCCAAGGTGCGGATCAGCTGCGGCGCGGCAAAGACATCATCCACCTTGATGCGGATCCCACTCACGCCATCCCCCAGCCCCAACAGCTCGGCGCCATAATCCAGCGAGATGTAGGCTGTAGTCAGATCCAGCTCGCCGCCAAGCTCGAAAATTCCCGCCACCTTAAACTGATGACTCTTGGCCGAACCAAGGCCGCGTCCCGCAGACTGACTGGCAAGGTTTGGCGTGTAGAGGCTCAGAGTGTTACCCAGCGACAGCCCCAGCGCATTGGCCAGCCCCTTACCCAGGACGATACTGTTCTCTTTGCTGGCCAGTGCCTGCCAAGCCGTATCCGGCATGAAATCATCTATGTTTGAAACTTTTGCTTCTAATTCCGGCGTGATGCCGATAACCGTTAGCCCCTGAAAACCGCCGGGCTTCTGGATCAGGCCCTGAATACGCACAAATGGCGCGCTGGCGATAATACCGGGGATCTTCTTGGCGTCCTCGGCAATCTGCGGCCAGTCATGCAAAGGCTCATTTACCCCGGTCAGCTCACCATGGGGCACTACGCCCAGCAGGCGCTGCTCAAGCTCCTTCTCGAAGCCGTTCATGGCCGACAGCACAGTGATCAACACGGCGACCCCCAGGGCGATGCCTGCGGTAGAGGCAAAGGAGATGAAGCTGATGAAACGATTGGACTGACGCGCCATGTAGAAGCGCCAGCCTACCCAGAAGGCGAGTCTCTCTCTCATGCCATCTCCCAGGCGCTTAACTGCCCATCTTGCATCTTCAGCTGCCTGTCCATGCGCGCGGCAAGCTTAGGATCATGGGTGACCACCACAAAGGCCGTGCCCAGCTGGCTACCCAGCTCTCGGATAAGCTCATAGACGCTATCGCCGCTGGCAGCATCCAGGTTGCCCGTTGGCTCATCGGCCAATACCAACTTAGGACGATTGATCAGCGCCCTGGCTATCGCGGTGCGTTGGCGCTCGCCACCTGACATCTCCGCCGGGGTATGATGTAGTCGGTGGCTAAGACCCACACGACTAAGTAGCTCTTTAGCCTCCAGCTCGACTTCCTGACGCGGGCGCTTTTGAATGAGCCCTGGCATGGCCACATTCTCAAGGGCGGTAAACTCGGGCAACAGATGATGGAACTGATAGATAAATCCCAGCTCCTGGTTGCGGATCGCCGCCTGACGCGAGGGGGAAAGCTGGTAGAGATCTTCCCCGTTAAACATCACCTGACCACTGCTGGGTTTATCCAGCGTGCCCATGATGTGCAGCAAGGTACTCTTACCCGAGCCAGAACTGCCAATAATAGCCACCTGCTCACCCTTGGCGATACTGAGATTAACGCCGCTCAGCACCTGAGTATCTATGCTCCCCTCGTGGTAGCGTTTACTGACGTTACTGACTTGAAGTAACAAAGAGTTATCCTGTTGGGTCATAGATTATTCATACCTTAAAGCTGTGGCAGGTTGTACGCTAGCCGCCCGTAGTGCGGGATAAACGGTCGCTAAAAATGTGATAGCCAGGGTGCCAACGACGATCAGGGACAACTGTCCCCACTCGAGCTGTACCGGCAGGCGTTGACCCGCCCCGAGCACATGAATGCCAAGCATCGAGAAGAGTGTATTGATGTTTAATGTGGCCAGCACGCCGATAGCCAGGCCGCCCACCAAGCCTAAAACGGCATTGAGTGAGCCCTGGATCATGAAGATCCCCATGATGCTCCCCGTGGTCAGGCCTTGGGTCTTGAGCACGGCAACGTCTGTGGTCTTATCCACCACCATCATCACCAGCGCTGATACTATGTTAAAGGCGGCCACGGCGATGATAAGGCTGAGCATCAACGACATCATGTTCTTCTCCATCTTTACCGCAGAGAAGAGATGACCATAGTTTTCGCGCCAATCACTGGTGGTCACACTGTCACCGGCCGCCTCAAACGCGGCTTCAACCTTAGATGCCAACTTGCTCGCCTTGAAGGGATCGGCCAGATAGAGGCGCAGCGACTTGATCTCATTGGGGGACTTGCGCATCAGACGCAGTGCATCCTCGTGATGCACGTAAGCCAGGCTCGCATCCACCTGAGATCCCATCTCAAACACCCCGGCTACGATAAACTTACGCTGGCTCGGCACCGGCCCCAACGGCGAATAAACCACCCCATCGCCACTGAGTACACGTATCTTATCGCCGGGTTTCACATCCAGACGACGCGCCAACTCGGCGCCTATGATAATGCGGTATTTGCCCGCCTCGAGACTGTCGAGAGAGCCGTTGAAGTGACGGTTCAGACGGGCCAGATTGTCTTTTTCAAGCTCGGGATAGATACCATAAACCTGCACTGCGCTAATGTTGCTCGGCGCCTGTAACATGGCCTGGGTGGCCACGCTCGGACTCATAGCTAGGATCTGCTTACCATCGATTAAGGTATTGGCGACATCTTGCCAGTTACCAAGGTGTTGCTCGCTGTGCACCGTCAGCTGTGGCACTGCGCCAAGAATGCGCTGCTTGAGCTGTCCCTCCAGGCCATTCATCACAGAACTGACGATGATCAGGGCCGCCACCCCGAGCAAGATCCCCGACACGGCAAACAGGGTAATAAATGAGGCAAATGGATTGGCCTTACGTGCTCGCCAGTACCGATAACCTATGGTCCAAGATAACGCTAAATTCATGTTTGGCAGGGTCTCTTTACGTCAGAGCCTTGATAAATCATTAAGATGGGCACGATAATAGGGGGAATAGCACCTTAAAAACAAGAGGCAATCCGTTGAACAGCCAATCAAACTCCTATTTTAGCGTCGCGCATGGGTTCGCCGCTTACCTATCGCCCTGGCCTAAGGAGCAGCCGCTGCCCGACGACCATGAACTCAGAAGCATGCTGCCACTAGGCATGCAACTCATCAGCGAAGTCAAGGCGATGGAAGCCGACTGTCTACTCCAGCTCAGGCACCTTGATGATGAGGCCCGCACCGTGGTGGATTACCTCAAGCTACAGTCGCGCAAGATAGACCTGGTGCTGCAACATGTGCTCGAACAGCAGCCCCACGAGGGCGAGCGCTGCAACGGCCTGCATTTTGGCGGCAGTGGCATACATCTCCAAAGCCCCACAAAATTGGTGCCCGGGGAGCGCTATCGCATCACACTACATATCAGGGAGGCGCTTATCGCCATCCTCTGCATCGGTGAGTGCACCCGCTGTGACGATGAGGCCTCTGAAGGTGGTTTCAACTGCGAACTCAGCTTTATTCAAATTCTCGATGAGGATGTCGAGCAACTGGTCAAAGCCAGCCTGAATATTCAACAAAAACAATTACAACAACGCAAAAAACAGCAACAAGACCAGAGTTAGTTTTCACTGGCACTGACGGGGCTAAGTCTCTACAATGGCCGCATCATTGTCGATTGTTGGCCTTAGTCTGTTTTCATGAATGCTTTTTCCATCCTCACACCACCTAAAGTCAAAGGGGTTAAGTCGCCCCAAACCCTGAGCCAGTTAACCGGTGCCGCCCAGGCGATAAGCCTGGCTAAGCTGTGCGAGCAGTATAGCGGCATGACCTTAGTAGTGACGCCAGACACGCCAAGCGCGCTCAGGCTAGAGGCAGAGCTAGGCTACCTGATAGCGCCAAAATCGATCCCCGTGATGCTGTTCCCCGACCGGGAGACCTTGCCTTACGACAGCTTCTCGCCCCATCAGGATCTGGTATCTCAACGGCTTGAGACCCTATCGCGGATCCCAAGCGCCGGCCATAGCCTGGTGATCGTGCCCATGAGCACCCTGATGGTGAAGTTGCCGCCGCAATCATTCTTAACCGGCAACGTCTTGCTGCTCAGCAAGGGCGACAACTATCCCCTGGAAGCAGTGCGCAGCCAGCTGGTCAATACCGGCTATCATCACGTAGAGCAGGTGTATGAGCATGGCGAGTTTGCCGTGCGCGGTTCTATCATAGATCTCTTCCCCATGGGCGCCCAGAGCCCCTATCGCATCGAGCTGTTCGATGATGAGGTCGAGTCGATCCGCGAATTTGACCCGGAAACCCAACGCTCCAGCGGAGAGATCGAGTCGATTCGCCTGCTGCCGGCCAAGGAGTTCCCGACCAATGACGCCGCCATCGAAGGGTTTCGCCAACGTTACCGCCGCCAGTTTGAGGTAGTGGTCAAAGAGCCGGAGTCCATCTACCAGATGGTGAGCCGCAAGGTGATGCCCGCCGGGATCGAGAGCTACCTGCCCCTCTTCTTCGACGAGACAGCGAGCCTGTTCGACTATCTGCCCGGCGAGTGCCAGTTGGTGCAGGTGGGCGATCTTGAGAATGCTGCCAAACACCACCTGCAGGAGATAAACCAGCGCTATGAGAACCGCCGGGTCGATCCCCTGAGGCCACTGCTACCGCCAAAGGATCTCTACCTGCTGACCGAACAGGTCTTCGAGGCCTTTAAGCATCTGCCGCGCTTCCTGGTCAAGGGCGATGAGGCAACAGGCACCAGCGTTGCGGCGCAGATCGAGGCGCTGCCCAGTATCGCCGCTAACCATAAGTTGAAGCAGCCACTTATCAGCCTTAAAGAATTTGCCGATGGCGGCACGCCAATTTTATTCTGCGTTGAATCGGAAGGCCGCCGCGAGGCGCTGCTGGAACTGCTGGCCAAGATAGAGATTAAACCTGCGCTGCTGGACCATCTGGAGAGCTTCAGCCATAAGCCTCAGCCCTTTGGCTTAATCGTCGCGCCGCTATCTCAAGGCGCCATCTATCACCCCAAGAAGGGCCCTAGCTGGGCACTGGTGTGTGAAACCGAGCTGTTTGGCCAGCGCATCGCCCAGCAACGCCGTCGCGATAAACAGCGTCAGGTAAGCCAGGATGCGCTCATCAAGGATCTGGCCGAGCTCAAAGTCGGTCAACCTATAGTCCATCTGGATCACGGCGTCGCCCTCTACCAGGGACTGGAAACCCTGGACACTGGCGGCCTGGTCGCCGAGTACCTGAAACTGGAATACGCCGGTGGCGATAAACTCTATGTGCCCGTCGCCTCCCTCAACCTCATCAGCCAGTACAGTGTCGGCGCCGATGATGCACCGCAGCTCAACAAGCTGGGCAACGAGAGTTGGACCAAAGAAAAACGCAAGGCGATCGAGAAGATCCGCGACGTGGCCGCCGAACTCTTAGATGTCTACGCCCGCCGTCAGGCCCGCCCCGGTGAGGCCTGCCGATTAGATCGCGAAGAGTACGCTCAGTTTGCCGGCAGCTTCCCCTTCGAAGAGACGGTAGATCAGGAAACCGCCATCGATGCCGTGCTCACCGACATGTGTAGCCCCATATCGATGGATCGTCTGGTGTGTGGCGACGTCGGCTTCGGTAAGACTGAGGTGGCGATGCGCGCCGCCTTCGTTGCGGTCAACGACGGCAAACAGGTGGCCATCTTGGTACCTACCACGCTACTTGCTCAGCAGCACTATGAAAACTTCAAAGACAGGTTTGCCGACTGGCCCATCAAGATAGAGGTGATGTCACGCTTTAAGACCGCCAAGGAGCAACAGGCGGTGCTCAAGCAGCTGGAGCTTGGCCAGGTGGATATCGTTATCGGTACCCATAAACTGCTGCAGTCTGAGGCCAAGTTTGAAAACTTAGGCCTGCTTATCATCGACGAGGAGCACAGGTTCGGCGTGCGTCAGAAGGAGAAGATCAAGGCCCTGCGCGCCAATATTGATATTTTGACCCTGACGGCTACCCCTATCCCGCGTACCCTCAACATGGCGATGTCTGGCATGCGCGATCTCTCCATCATCGCCACGCCGCCAGCCAAGCGATTGGCGGTTAAGACCTTCGTGCGCGAATATGATGATGCCACGGTGCGCGAGGCACTGCTGCGTGAGATCTTAAGGGGCGGCCAGGTCTATTTTCTCCACAACAGTGTCGAGACCATAGAGAAGCGCGCCCGGGAGATAGAGGCGCTACTGCCCGAGGCGCGAGTTGTCACCGCCCATGGTCAAATGAGAGAACGCGACCTTGAAAAGGTGATGTCTGACTTCTATCACCAGAAATACAATGTGTTGGTGTGTACCACCATCATAGAGACGGGCATCGATGTGCCCAGCGCCAACACCATCATCATAGAGCGAGCCGATAACTTCGGCCTGGCGCAGCTGCACCAGCTCAGGGGGCGTGTGGGGCGCTCACATCATCAGGCCTACGCCTATCTGATGACGCCCCATCCAAAACGCATGACCAAGGATGCCATCAAGCGTCTGGAGGCCATTGGCGCGCTGGAAGATCTCGGCGCAGGCTTCATGCTGGCGACTCAAGATCTCGAGATCCGCGGCGCGGGTGAACTCCTGGGCGATGAGCAGAGCGGTCATATCTCCAAAATAGGCTTTACCCTCTACATGGAGATGCTGGAAGATGCGGTGAAGTCCCTCAAGGAGGGCAAGGAGCCTTCGCTGGATCAGATGCTCAGGGGACAGTGTGAGATTGACCTGCGGATCCCAGCGCTGCTGCCGGAAGATTATGTGGGCGATGTTAACATCCGCCTGTCGCTCTATAAGCGTATCGCCAACTGCGCCACCGCCCAGGCACTGGACGAATTAAAGGTCGAGCTGATCGATCGCTTCGGCCTCTTGCCTCAGGCCACCAAGAACCTGATGGAAGTCTCGCTGTTCAAACATCAGGCAACGGCGCTCGGCATCGCCAAGATAGAGATGCACCCCAAGGGCGGTAGCCTGGAATTTAATAACGATCACTGTGTAGATCCTGGCTTTATCATCGGACTATTACAGAGTCAGCCACAAAATTATCGTATGGACGGCCCAAGTAAGTTAAAATTCTTGATGCCGACAGAGACAGACAAGGATAGGTTAGCCCTGTTATCCCTGATCATCTCTCAACTCATGCAACATCGCCTTGGAGAACCGCGTGTTTAAAAAGAGTCTTTTATTGGTGACCACCCTTGCCTCACTATCCGGCGCCGTCTGGGCAGATAACGAGCGTTGGTTTGAGGTGGAAGTTTACCTGTTTGAGCGTCAGGGAGGTCAATTGGAAGAAACCTTGGCAAGCCCAGGCAATCGTCACACGCGTCAACCGATAGACATGATCTCGCCGCTGTTTGCCACGGATATTACCGGTGCCAGCCTCGGCCTCGAGGGCTGCAGCGCCCAGCAGTGGCTGGAAACGCCAGAAGATTGCGACAGACAGCTGCAACAGGCGCAGGTGACTCACCCCAGCCAGATCCCTAGCATCATAGGCGCGCCAACCCCGCAATATGCCACCTTAGGTGCCGGCACCGTCTTATTGGCCGATTCCCAGTCGCAGTTTGGGGAGATAATTACCACCTTAAAGCGCGAAGCCGGACACAAGAGCCTGCTGCATATGACCTGGCAACAATCTATGCTGCCCCGTCATCAGGCGAAACCCGTGCGTCTCTACGGCGGTGAAGATTTCTCAGATCGCTTCAATGAGGATGGCTACGCGGTGAACGCGGCGCCCCAAAGTGATACTAGCGGCATTCCGCAGTTTAACTTCGATCTGAATTTCGAGGAGAAGCAGGCGGCCCCTATCTGGGAACTGGATGGTACGCTCAACATCTATCTGAACCATTACCTCTATGTGGAAACGGCGCTAACCCTACACAGGGCTGGTAATAAAACGCAGCCACAACTTGAGGATGAGACGGTATTGAGCCAGGTGCCATATCTGTACAACATCTATATGACGCAGAATAAACGTGTGAAGAGTGACGAAATCCATTATTTCGATCACCCTAATATGGGGATGATCTTACAGATCAGAAAGATGGAACAGCCCGGCGAGCGCACCCTCGAGGTGAGCCAGCCAAACGTGGTCCCGCAGAATTAAGCTAAATAGCTATTTAGAAAACAGATAGCTAATAGACAGAAAAATCGAGGTAGATCTCATCTGCCTCGTCTTCCTCCACCAGCACATTATCCACTACAGCCTGAGGCGAACCCTGCTCACTCCAGGCGATGAAACGATCGACAGCTAAGCTGCCTCCCTGCAATAAAATCAGCACCCTGCCGTCTTCCAGGTTTTTGGCATACCCCGTCAGCCCCAATTCATTGGCTTTCAGCTGGCTGTATCGCCTGAAACACACGCCCTGAACCTTTCCCGATATTGTCAATAATACCCGCTTCATCTGCGCCTCGTTCTTCTTATCGATCTAACCCTTTGAAGATAACCTAAACTTGGGGGATGGGCAAAAAATAGACAAAAAAAACAGCTAACTAATAAAGTGGTTAGCTGCATCGGGCGACATACGCAAACTGGGAAAAGGTCTGTAAGACCATCATGTAGCAATATGTATCACTTTGTATCATAAAAGGGATAAGCTATGCTAGATTTGAATAACAAAAATTGTTAACCACTTACGCTCAGCTTCGACCTAAATTCAGGATATTCGACCACTTTTTATCGCTTACTCACCATAAGCCCCTGAAAAATGGCGATCAATACACTGCAGAAAAACGCCCTAATCGCCTCCTCTCGACCAGCGAGGCTTCTATCCAAAGCAGCAAGGCTTTTCGTTAACGTCGTTCCCGAGGCAAAGCCGTTCTTTTTTAGTACATATATAGGAGTCAGACGGCTTTATCAGACCACAGTATCGGGCCGCTTTGCCGTCACTAGTATCTGCACATCTAGCATCTGCACATAAAAAAAGGAGCCAGTTGGCTCCTTGATAGGTTCGAATCACCTTACTGCTGCTCTTTAAAGGCCTTTATCTCGGCGAGATGCGCGGCCAGCGAAGGAAACTTATGGCGCTGCTCCTCGTCCCAGACGATGGGATAGAAAGGCGCTAAGGTATTGGCCACCGCCTGGTTGTCATGCACCTCATCCTGGCGAGACAGGATACACATACCCCGGCCCTTGTGTTTCTCCCTAAACTGACTGACACACTTGCTGGCGATGTCGGCATACTCTTCCGGTCTGTCTATCTTGCCGAGCATATTGTCTTCCGGATGCAGATTAGGATTGATCATCACGGTCTTAAGGCCATTGAGAAAACCTATCCGCTCGGCCCAATAGCCGCCGAGGCCGACACCGATTGCCAGAGGCGCGGGATCGTCACTCTGGGTTAACTGACGACTCACCTCGTTAAGCAGATACTGCATATCGTACTTGGGGTGAAGCGTGCTGTAGCTGATCAGCCTTACGTCGGGGTCGACAAACTGCAGCTGGCGCATTTTTTCATGATTACCTGGACTGGTGGCGTCAAAACCGTGGAAATAGAGGATCATCCTGTTACCTGCTAACTGTATGTGAATATTAACTTTAGCTAACTCATCATAGGCTGTTGTTGCGCTACATCAAATTTAGCCCATACAGATCTGCTCTGCTATCCTTCTTGCCGCCAGATAACGAGATTCATCCTCCAGCGCCTTGGCAACTTGAGGTCTGTTGGCCAGCAGTTTACGCGCCGGCACCTGTGGACCTTGCTCAGGCCACTCAAACGAGATTAACAGCTCGCTGACGCCCTGACTGTCATTACACAGCAAGATCATGTCACAACCCGCCTTAATAGCGGCCCGGGCCCGCTCTGGGTAGCCACCTACCACGCCAGCCCCCTTCATGCCGAGATCGTCGGAGAAAATCACCCCATCAAACTTGAGCTCATCACGCAGCACCTGATTAAGCCAATAGGAGGAAAAACCCGCGGGATTGGGGTCGACCTTAGGATAGATCACGTGGGCCGGCATCACCCCTTGTAATCGCTTCGCCCCCATGAGATGCGCAAAGGGCACCATGTCCAGGGCGCGGATCTCAGCTTCGCTACGCTCATCCACCGGCTTGGCAATATGGGAGTCCGCCGCCACGCTGCCATGACCAGGGAAATGCTTACCCACGGCGGCCATGCCCGCATCCTGCATCCCTTGAATGAAGGCATCGGCCAGGGCTATCACCTCATCGGGCTTATCGCTAAAGGCGCGGGTGCCGATCACCTGACTGATGCCGTTCAGATCCAGCACAGGGGCAAAACTTAAGTCGATATCACAGGCCAGCAATTCAACGGCCATGAGAAAACCAAGCTCCCTCGCCCAGCCCTTGGCTAATTGAAGGTCTTGCTTGGCCGCTGGCAGTATGTCGCCCATGGCGGGAATCTTACTAAAGCCATCAATAAATCTTTGTACCCGCCCGCCTTCATGATCCACGGCGATAAGCAGATCGGGTCTAAGGGCACGCACCGAGGCCACCAAGGCGCAGAGCTGGTCACGATCTCGATAGTTGCGGGAAAACAATATCAGCCCGCCGACCATGGGATGCATCAACTGCACTTGCTCCTGTGCATTCATCTCGGTGGATAACAAATCCATCATTAAATAACTCACAACTCCCCCTAGAAAAACTGTTAAATCAGTTTTATCGACGCCGATGATTAACAAATACTTAGCAAGGTAAAATCGCCTAAGTTTTTGTATACAATTGATAAAACCACAAACCTTCGGGCAGCTTTCCTCAGCCCTCTGCGATTAGCAATAGTATGCCTAATGCGAAACTAATTCTTGAAAAAAACTAATGCGAAAGCTGCGACAAAAGTATGGGATACTTAATAATTGACAATCTTAATGTGCTCGCAAGGTTAGCACAACGGGGCGACATTAACGCCCCTTCAGGCATGAATAATTAAATTGGCCTAAAATCACTGAGATTGAATAACGAAAATAATGATTACAACAGGGTTTTATAATGATTAGCGTTTTTGACATGTTTAAAATTGGTATCGGGCCCTCAAGCTCCCATACCGTAGGCCCGATGAAAGCGGGTAATATCTTCATTCAAGATTTAGAAAAACATGGTCATCTAGCAGAAACAGATGAGCTGAGATCTGAGCTGTTTGGCTCACTCGGCCAAACCGGTAAGGGCCACGGCACGGGTAAGGCCGTGATCTTAGGCCTGATGGGCGAAGCCCCTGAAACCGTTGATACCGACAAGATCGATGCCACCCTGGCACAGGTGAACGACACGCAAACCTTAACCATGCCAAACAACAAGGTGGTTCGTTTCAGCCGTGAAGATGGCATTACCTACCACAGACGCAAGAGCCTGCCGGCCCATGCTAATGCCATGACCCTCTACGCCTATGCCAAGGGCAACTGCATCTACCAGCGCACCTATTACTCGGTCGGTGGCGGCTTCATCTTAGATGAAGATGAGATCCTGGCCCAGGATGCTTCGCCAGCCTCCCCTATCGAAGCCGCGCCCTATGACTTTAACAGCGCCGCCGAGCTGCTGGATATGTGTGTCGAGAACGGCCTGAGCATCTCTGCGCTGATGATGGAAAACGAACTCTCTATCGCCAGCGAGAAAGAGGTGAAAGAGCGCCTGTGGACTATATGGCAGACCATGAAGAGCTGCGTCGAGCGTGGCTATCAGAAGGAAGGCATACTCCCGGGCGGGTTGAAACTCAGACGCCGCGCCCCGGCGCTTTATCGTCGCCTCAAGGCCGAGAGCAAGACAGTGGTCGATCCGCTCACCGCCATGGACTGGGTCGATCTGTTTGCCCTGGCCGTGAACGAACAAAATGCCGCCGGCGATCGCGTGGTGACTGCGCCGACTAACGGCGCCGCCGGCATCATCCCAGCCGTACTCTGCTACTACGACACCTTCGTTCAAGAGGTGGATCTGGATATCTGCTGTCAGTACCTGCTGACCGCAGCCGCCATCGGCATTCTCTACAAGAAGAATGCCTCAATCTCAGGCGCCGAGGTGGGCTGTCAGGGTGAAGTCGGCGTGGCATGCTCTATGGCTGCCGCCGCGCTCACCGAGATCATGGGCGGCACAGTTGAACATGTGGAGAACGCCGCCGAGATCGGCATGGAGCACAACCTGGGACTGACCTGCGACCCAGTCGGCGGCCTGGTGCAGGTGCCCTGCATCGAGCGTAACGCCATGGGCGCGGTCAAGGCGATCAACGCCTCCCGCCTGGCGATGCGCGGCGACGGCAACCATAAGGTCTCTCTGGATAAGGTGATCAAGACCATGATGGATACCGGCAAGGATATGCGCAGCAAATACAAGGAAACCGCCAAGGGCGGCCTGGCGGTTAACATAGTCGAGTGTTAATCGGCAATGAGTAAAAATCCACCTACATAGCAGGTGGCTTTGCTTTTGAGGCATCCTATAAGGGTGCCTTTGGATGTTATGAAAGCTCAAGTTGTTGCTGACGTTCTGCATCTTCTTTAGCTTTTCTATCCTGATGCTTTACGTATCTTCTAATTATCTCTTCGTTGGCACCAACTGAATCTACAAAATATCCTCTCTGCCAGAAATGGTTACCCCATAACTTCTTCTTTCGTAAGTATGGAAATTTATTAAATAACCTTATCGCCGTACGACCTTTCAAAGTCCCCATTAGCTCTGAAACACTCAAGCTTGGAGGAGTTCTTACCACAAGATGTACGTGATCTACTTGAACATTCAATTCCACAACAGAACATTTCTTCATGCTACAAAACACATAAATACTTCGATAGAGCTCCTTGCCAACATTTCCTCTCAAAATCTTAAATCTATACTTCGGGGTCCACACAATGTGATACTGGCAACGATAGAAAACGTGAGAAGCGGATTCATATCTGCTCATGCTATTTACTCCTTTTATTTGCTGGTAACAAACAACTGTGAGTATCTAGCATGAGCACTCTACGGGCATAGCCCAGAAGGAACGATCACCACCTCCATAGGAGGTGGTTTCAGATTGCCAATGAAACATAAAAAAACTCGCCCCAGGGCGAGTTTTTTTATGGGCAAACATCAGCCTATTTTAAGCTAAGCTCAAACGCTCGCCTTAACGGATCGGCAGCTCCACATCCGCAAACAGGTTTTCAATCAGCTGAGGGTCTCTAAGGGCTACCGCCTTCTCGACAATATCTTTGGTCAGGTGCGGCGCAAAATGCTCAATAAACTCATACATATAATTGCGCAGGAAATTGCCCTTCCTAAAACCTATCTTAGTGGTGCTGTGGGCAAACAGATGGCTGGCATCTATGGCCACTAAATCTTTATCTATCACAGGGTCCACCGCCATTGAGGCGATCACCCCAACCCCTAGGCCCAATCTGACATAAGTCTTGAGCACATCGGCACTGGTCGCGGTAAACACCACCCTAGGGTCGATACCGGCGCGGTTGAAGGCCTTCTCAATTTCAGACTCCCTATCGAAACCAAACACATAGGTCACCAGCGGGAAACGACCTAAGTCTTCAATGCTGATCTGAGTCCGTGAAGCCAACGGATGATCTTTTGTCACCACAATGGAGCGATTCCAGTGGTAACAAGGCAGCATGATGAGGTCCGTATAAAGGTGCATCCCCTCGGTGGCGATGGCAAAATCTGCATCGCCTCTCGCCGCCAACTCGCTAATCTGCGAAGGCGTGCCCTGATGCATGTGTAGATTCACCTTAGGGTAGCGGTCGATAAAGGCACGGATGATCCCCGGCAAGGCATATCGTGCCTGGGTATCTGTAGTGGCAATATTCAGCTCACCCTGATCCGGCTTGGTATACTCCTCAGCAACCTTCTTGATGCTCTCGACCTTACCCAATATATCGTTGGCGATATTGATCACCTGCTGACCGGCTGGCGTCACATGAGTCAGATGCTTACCGCTACGGCCGAAGATCTGAATACCCAGTTCATCTTCGAGCATTCGTACCTGTTTACTGATCCCAGGCTGAGAGGTGTAGAGGTTCTCAGCGGTCGCCGACACGTTAAGGTTGTGATTTACCACTTCGGCAATGTATCTGAGTTGTTGCAGCTTCATCGTCTTTCCTTTGCAAAGGTCAGTGTCTCAAAGGGAGCCACGGCCTGAAATCGGTACCCTAACATAAGAGTTAGTATAAGAATTAGTTATAGTACAGGCGAAAAATTAAATCAAAGGGGAATATAGCATAGAGGTGAGATGAATCACACGACATAAAGAGAAAGCTAGTCTAAGATAACTATGCTAGCGTGTTGATTTATAGTAGCATTAATGGAATTGCATAAAAATTGGTAGATCTATGATATTTACTTTGGTTCTGATCCTCATCGGTGCATTGCTGCTATTGGTTATTGGCATCAATGTCATCCAACAACAAAAAGAACGTGCCGAGGCCGAGCGAAGAACAGAATTAGCCAGACAAAGAGCCATCATCGACGAAACCGAAAACGTGCTCTCTTGCACCGGAATGTTTCCCTGCTCGACTAATCTGGTATTGATCCTCTACAGAAGAGTGCAAGAAGCCTTAAGCCAATCTGTCAGCCTTGGTGGACCACAGACGGCGGATTATCAGCGCCGCCTCACCGACCTTACCGGCCAGGTCGAAAACCTACAAAACGCCCAGAAACAGACACCTGCCATCGAAAGCTTTCGCCTGCCCGATACCGACAAGCAGATCCTGGATCTGGTTAAGGTACTGAAAAAACTCAAGGCCATCCTGCGCGCCGAGCACAACAAAGGCAAAGTCGATCCCAATATCTTTGCTCAGGAAGAGGCTCGTGTAGACAGCCTGCAACTCAGAATCAATGTAGATTCTATGCTGTCGCGTGCCCGTAGCGCCTGCTTCATGAAGCAATACGGCTCCGCCAAGCAGATGGTCACTAAGGCATTGGCGACCCTACACACTATCAAGGCCCTAACCCCTAACGACCCATTCATCACCAAGAAGGTGGATGAAGCCAAGTTGCTACTCGATGAGATCATGGGCGCCCAGAAGATGGCACAGCCTAACGCGCCGCAGCAGAAGAGTGACGAGGATGATATCGACGTGCTATTCCAGCCGAAGAAGAAATGGTAACAGCCGTCGCTTAAGATACAAAAAACCACCGCGTTGCGGTGGTTTTTTTATCGCTCAAACTTTGATATTGAACTTAAGGCGCCAGACGGTCGATATCCCAACCGCCTTCTTTATTGCTTGGCTCTTTACGGGTATAGAGGAAACGATCGTGCAGACGATATTCACCGCCCTGCCAGAATTCTATGCTACTAGGACGCACACGGTAACCGCCCCAAAACTTAGGCAACGGCACCTCACCCTGACTGAACTTGGCCTTCATCTCGGCAAACTTACTCTCCAGCGCTTGGCGCGCCGAGATCTTGCTCGATTGCTTCGACACCCAGGCGGCGATCTGACTCTCTTTGGGCCGCGTCATGAAGTACTTCAGCACCTCAGTGGTCGAAAGCTGCTCCGCCACACCTGTCACCGCCACCTGACGCTCCAGGGCGTGCCAGGGAAACAGCAGACTTACCTTGTTGTTGTGGGCTATCTGCTCCGCCTTTCGACTAGCCAGGTTAGTGAAAAACACAAAGCCGTCGTCATCGAAACGTTTTAAGAGCACGATACGCTGAAAAGGCTGGCCCTCGGCATCGACGGTTGCCACCGACATGGCCGTGGGATCTGGCAGGATCTCCGAATCCCTAATCTGCTCAATCCACTTCTCAAACAGCACCATGGGGTTGTAGGGCAGCTCCTCTCGGTGCAGCCCGCCCAGGGTGTATTCTCGTCTAATATCACTTAAGTTCGACATCTGCTTCCTTACCCTGTCCCGTGTTGCCTACTTCTTATGGGCGCAGGCCCAAACGTGTAGCATCTCAAGGCCTAAGGTAGCCCCGGCCAGTGCGGTGATCTCGGCGCTGTCGTAGGCTGGCGCAACTTCGACCACATCCATACCCACAACATTCATGCCACGCAGGCCGCGAATGATCTTCATCGCCTTATCGCTGGTGAGACCGCCACATACCGGCGTCCCGGTGCCCGGCGCAAAGGCTGGATCCAGACAGTCGATATCGAAGGTGACATACAATGGCATATCACCGACACGATCTTTAATCTGAGCCACTATCTCATCGGCAGTCATCTCGTTAGCGGCGGCCGCATCGATCACCTTGAACAGATGGCTTGGCTTGTCATACTCGGTACGGATCCCCACCTGCACTGAGTGAGAAGCATCGATGATCCCCTCATTTGGTGCATGGAAGAACATGGTGCCGTGGTCATACTTGCTGCCCTGGCTATAGGTGTCTGTGTGCGCATCGAAATGCAGCAGCGCCATCTTGCCATGCTTCTTGTAATGCGCACGCAGCAGCGGCAGGGTCACGAAGTGGTCGCCGCCAAAGCTCATTAGCGCCTTGCCAGAGTCGAGCACGGCCGTCGCGAAGTCTTCGACACGTTGGGTGAAATCGGCGGCATCACCGCAATCGAACACCAGATCGCCCGCATCGACCATTTTTAGGTGATCGGACAACTTAAAATCCCATGGCCAGCGGCACTCTTCCCAGGCCAGATTGACCGACGCCTGACGGATAGCGCCAGGGCCCATACGGCCGCCAGAGCGGCCCGTAGTGGCCATATCGAATGGCAAACCTATTACCACCACATCGGCATCGCTCTCAAGCGGTTTAAAATCCAGTGGCTGTCTTAAATAACCAAATGCATTTGAGTAAAGCGAGTAATCAGGCTTATCTGCAATAGTGGTCATATTTGCTCCAAATCATAGAAGTAAAGATCACAACGCAACGGGCAGCAATTGCTCACAATCGCGCTGTTTATAGTGTTTTATATAAAGGCCTTGGCCATCCGCCAAGACAAGTTCACCCCGGGCCTCGAGGCTATACTGCTCGGCGCAGTATGCCGGCGCCTCGGCCTCATATCCTGCCAGGTCCCAGCTTACCGGATTTAAGCGGTTTAACAACTCACCTACTATACCGTTAAGCCCTGCGCCGAGCGACAAATTCGTTTCCAGGCTCACATAGGAGCTCGCCTCTTGCGGGGTGATGTGCACCGTGAAATAGTCTTCTCCCCTAAGGGCGTTGAGGGAATAACCAAGTGGCGAGAACAGGTGCGCATCAATATCAAAACCGCTCAGTAGCTGAGATAAATTAAGCCGACTGGCTATCCCCGCTATCGTTTGCCCATCGCTGAGCAGATAATCGGCCAGTTCACCTCGAATATGGTACATCTGCACCGTCTGCGCGGGTTTAAGCCCTACCTTACTGCCAGAGAAGAAAATCTGATGGTGATGACCATCTAAATGGCCTATGCGGTAGGCGGCGCCGCTTAGCATTGTACCAAGCCGGGCGATATCTTCTTCGAAGCGGCTGGTCTGTAAGGCGGGTAAGATCTCGCTCTTACGCTGATAGCTCAGGCTGGCTATCTGATCGCAACCCAGTGATTCCACCAAGGAAAGTACGGTCTCGATTAGCCGGGTGTTGCCACAAGTGATCAGCACCAGGCTATCGTGCCAGACAAACAGGCTGGATTCGCTGAGCAGATAAGCATCGCACTGCTCACTGCTCAGCTTGGAGAGGATCTCTGTATCACTCTTGGCCAGGGCTCGGCGCCAGTACTCATCGCCCAACGCCCTTAGCGACGCACAATCCGCCGCCAGCGTCAGCGATAAGCGCTTCTCCGCCCCTTCAAAATACATCGACCCGCTCCTCATCGTCTAATACCAATCCTCGTAAATAACTGGTCATGGTAAATAACTGATCATGCTAGCTTGTAAAAACGTCCGATAACGGCGTTACTATTTTTGATTGTAGAATAACTACTTATCGAAAAATTCCGCCTTGTTCTCGGCCGTTTTTCCTGTGCTATTTCTGATCACTTACTTGCCGTGATTGGTAGAACAGGATCCCGGCAGCCTTAGCCGAGATCCCAGGCGAAACAGGCTAGCCTGCCAATCAGGAGAAATCTTCCAGATAGGTGTAGCCCTTCAGTCCAATCTGCAGCTCTTCGAGAATATTGGCGCGCTCATCTTCCTGAATATGCAGGTTCACCAGCTCCTCATAGGTACGCATGAAAGAGACGGCGTCCAGGTTAACGTAACGCAATACATCGGCAACCGTATCACCGGCCAGAACCGACTCGATATTCACCAGGCCATCGTCGTCCAGACGCACCACGGCAGAATTAGTATCGCCGAACAGGTTATGCATATCCCCGAGGATCTCCTGATAGGCACCCACCAGGAAGAAACCGATAAGATATGGGCTCTCAGCGCTCCACGCAGGTACCGGCAGTGTGGTTTCGATACCCTGACCATCTACGTACTGATCCACAGTGCCGTCTGAGTCACAGGTGATGTCCAGCATCACGGCGCGGCGCTCAGGTTTCTTATCCAGACCACTTAACGGCATCACAGGGAACACCTGATCGATACCCCAGGCATCTGGCAGCGACTGGAACAGCGAGAAGTTCACGAAGAACTTGTCGGCCAGCTTCTCGTTAAGCTCATCGATCACCGGGCGGTGGAAACGATACTTACCGCTCATCACCCCCTTCAGCTCGTAACAGACACGCAGGTTCATCTGCTCTGCCCAGGCTCTGTCGGACAGGCTCATCTGTCCCAGGGCAAACAGCGAGTGCACCTCGGCCAGGTCGCTCTGTACATCATGGTAGATCTCGATAAGGGCGCGTTGATCGGCGCGGCCACTCACCTCGCCCCATGAATCCCACATGTTTTTGAGCTGCTGCGGCGCTTCTTCATCCGGCGCTTGCAGATCTTCAGGCTTATAAGCCTCGGTGCCAATCACATCGGTGATCAACACAGCGTGGTGAGCCGTCAGGTAACGACCAGACTCAGAGATCAGACGCGGCATTGGCTGATCGTGTTCGCGACACATGTCGTTCAGCACGCTGACGATGTTGTTGGCGTATTCGGTCAGGCCATAGTTCATCGAGTTACTACTCTGGCTGCGGGTACCGTCATAGTCCACCGCCAGGCCGCCACCCACGTCGAAACATTTAACGTTGGCGCCCATCTTCTGCAGTTCACAGTAGAAACGGCCCGCCTCGCTCACACCGCTGCGGATATCGCGGATGTTAGCGATTTGCGATCCCAGGTGGAAATGCAGCAACTGTAGGCTGTCGAGCATGTCTTCGTCTTTCAGTGAATTGATCACGTTCAGCACCTGCGCCGCAGACAGACCAAACTTAGACTTCTCGCCGCCGCTGGCTTGCCACTTGCCCTTGCCCTGGAAAGCCAGACGCACGCGCAGACCCAGACGCGGGGTCACGCCCAGTTTCTTGGCTTCTTCGAGGACGACTTTCAGCTCAGACAGCTTCTCGAGCACGATATAGACCTGATGGCCAAGCTTCTCGCCGATCAGCGCCAGGCGGATATACTCCACATCTTTGTAGCCGTTACAGATGATCACCGAGCTGGCCTTCTGCGCCATGGCGAGTACCGCCATCAGCTCAGGCTTACTGCCGGCCTCAAGACCCAACTGTGGCACCTCTTTAGACACCTGACTTGCCAGGATCTCTTCGACCACAGTTTGCTGTTGGTTCACCTTGATGGGGTAGACAAGCAGATAGTCTGACTGATAGTCATAACGGGTGATTGCCTGATTGAAGGCATTACACAGGCTGTTGACTCTGTGATGCAAGATCTGCGGGAAGCGCACCAACACAGGCAAGGCCACGCCGGATTTCACCATATCCTTAGCGAGTTCATTTAACCCTATAGTGTGCTCAGGATGATTAGGATCGGGGGACACCGTCACCTCACCGGCCTCGCTTATGCCGTAGAGCCCAGAGCTCCAGTAATTAACGTTATAACCAACATAAGCATCTTTAATAGACCAATTACTCATATTCTCTCAACCTGTCTATTTACATTCATATTCGGCAGCTGCTTTGTCTGCCAACACATTAATGTTACTTACTATCGCACCTATCAGGTAAATAAGCCGCAACATCAACACCGTTTTTGGGTGTCAGATATCGAAGTTATCCTTCGAGTCCCCGCCATATTAGTTAACTCAATTTATACTTGTCTAAAGTAAAAAAAGGCGCGCAATTAAACCCCTGAATTTAACTAAATGCAAGTATCATTATCACATTAATTTATTACAAGGTTTTTTGCACTCAAGCACGCGCCCAGACTGCCTTTTATCCCTTACGGGTGTTCAGCGTATTTTACAGTAAATTCGCTCAACAGCCGGGCATTAAACAGACAGTCGGCCCTATCGTTTACCGGGTTCCCACACTGCCAGCCGTTGGAGTCTATCTATCTGACTCACTCACCCCTGAGCCGAAATTAATGTCATTCACTTCAGAATAAACTGCTTAGGCTAAAGCATCTTGGCAAGATTTCCACTATAATCGCCACATTTAACATCTAAGCCATTATCCATAGAGAACCACATGATAGAGATAGGAAAGCGCTGCACCTTAGAGATCGTCAAACGCGTCGATTTTGGGGTGTACTTAAATGCCCATGAATTCGGCCAGGTATTACTGCCAAATAAGGTTGCCCCTCAAGGCTGCGAAGTAGGCGATAGCGTCGAGGTCTTCCTCTATCTGGACTCAGAAGATATGGTGATCGCCACCACCAAGCGTCCCAAGGCGCAGGTAGGCCAATTTGCCTACCTTAAGGCAGTCGCGACCGGTCCTTACGGCGCCTTCTTGGATTGGGGCCTGGATAAAGATCTCATGTTGCCCTTCGGTGAGCAGCACAGGGAGATCGAGGTGGGACGCTCTTATCTGGTCTATGTCTATGTTAACAGCGCCGACGATCGCATCGTGGCCTCATCGAAGATAGACAAGTTCCTCGACCGCACGCCACCACCCTATCGCAACGGCCAAGAGGTGAGCCTGATCATTGCCGGCACCACAGACCTTGGCTACAAGGCCATCGTCGACAATGGCCACTGGGGTGTGCTGTATAAGAATGAGGTGTATCAGCCCCTCAAGTTTGGCCAGCGCATCAAAGGTTTCATCAAGCGCGTCAGAAGTGACGACAAGATCGACCTGATCTTGCAGCGCGGCGCCAAAGAGGAGCTGGACAAGCACGCTACCGCCATCTTGATGAAACTCAACCAGGCCGGCGGCTTCCTGCCCCTCACCGACAAGACAGATGCCGAGGTGATCTACGCCGAGCTTGCCATGAGTAAGAAGGCCTTCAAGAAGAGCATCGGCGGCCTCTACAAGCAGCAGAAGATCGCCATCGAGGCAAACGGTATCCGCCTGACTGAATAGAAGTTAGGCAGCGAAAGCGCCAAGCCTCTGATTGTCTTTGCATAAAAGCATGGCTCTGTTATAACAGGGCTATGCTTTTTTTATCTGGGTACCAAAATCATGAAACTCACCTCCCATGAAGCGCGTGTGATAGGTTGTCTACTGGAAAAAGAGAAGACAACGCCAGAGCAATATCCCCTCTCCCTCAACGGCCTCACTTTGGCCTGTAACCAAAAATCGAGCCGTGAGCCTGTGATGAACCTGTCGGAAGCTGACACCCAGGCCGCACTGGACTCTCTGGCGAAGAAACGCCTGGTGGCCGAACAGAGTGGTTTCGGCTCGCGCGTCGTCAAATACAAGCACAGATTCTGCAACACCGAATTTAGCGATCTCCAGCTGAGCGAAGACAAGGTCGCCATCATCTGTCTCTTGCTGTTAAGAGGACCGCAGACCGCAGGTGAGCTGAGAACCCGCAGCAATCGCCTATATGGCTTTAACGATGTCGCCCAGGTCGAGCAAGCCCTCAACAGCCTAGCGCAGATGGAGCCGGCGTTGGTTCGTCAGCTACCTAGAGAGCCGGGTAAGCGCGAATCGCGTTTTATCGAACTCATCAGCGAGGCAGAGGCGCAGCTCGATACTCAACTGGCAACGCAGCTAGCGCCAGAACTAGGGCAAGCGAGTAGCCAGGCAAATGATGAGCTTGTGGAGCGCGTCGCACTGCTCGAGCAGCAAGTGGCCGAACTAAAACAGCAAGTTGCCGAACTCTTAGGCAAAATTTAACAACAATCTGAAACATTTAGACAAACAGATGAATGTTAGGCTGAGCCTTCATTAACATGATAAAGGAATCATCTTTGGATAATCTTACTCCTCGCAGTTCATGGAACGCAGCCTTGGTGTTGGCCAGGTTCGAACTGAAAAAAATCCTCTTTAGCACAAGAGGCATGATAGGCCTGGCCACCTTTGCGCTAACCTGGTGCCTCATCCTCTGGTACCCCATAAGACAGGCTTCTATCTACCTGTTTTCACCTGACTTTAAGAAACTACTCGAGGGCGTATTTGGCGCCGCCAATGTGGGAGAACTGCTCTCGTGGGACGTGGCCGAGATGGCCATTCTCTGGGTCGCCGCGCTATACCTCTTCCCCATCTTCAGCCTGTTTGTGGGCGCCGATCAATTTGCCTCTGACAAGGCCAGAGGTAGCTTTCGCTTCCTCACCCTGAGAGTCAGCCGCGACACCCTGTTCTTCGGTCGAGTCACTGGCTATCTGCTGATCCAGGCGATACTGCTGATACTCACTCTGTTGGCGACACTATTACTAGTGGCCTATCGCGACACGGCTTTGGTATGGGCAGCCATGGGATCAGGGGTATTGGTGTTTATCAATATCATGATCGTCCTGGCCCCCTTTACCGCCATGATGGCAATCTTATCACTGCACGCCAACTCGGCGAGACAGGCGAGCATCTATGCTGTGTTGTTCTTGGCGGGTAGCACCATAGCCAACGGCATTATCTCCTATTATCTACCTGGACTCAGTAACATACTGCAATGGCTGGTGCCCGGTGCCCAGCTCGATATGATGATCAATACCCAGGGCCTGAGCAGCCTTGCCATAGCAGCCATTCCCCTGCTTCAGGCCGGTGTACTCCTGCTATTAGGAAGAAGTTATATGGCGAGGATCGCACTATGAAGCTAATCACCTGTAAGGCGCTGAGCAAGCAGTTCGGCAGTAAACGCGCACTCAACGACATCAACCTGGAACTTAGCGCTGGCCAGCCAATCGCCTTGGTCGGCCCCAACGGTGCGGGCAAGACCACCCTGTTTTCGCTGCTGTGTGGCTATATTCGCCCTACAGAGGGAGCTGTGAAGATCTTAGGACACGCCCCTGGGAGCACGGCGCTCCTGGGTAAGGTTGCCGCCCTGCCCCAGGATGCGAGGCTCGACCCTAACCTCACCATAGCGGCGCAGCTGGAGCTGTTTGCCCAGTTACAAGGCTTTAATGCCGCCGCGGCGCGCCGGGAGTGCCAGCGGGTGTTGGCCTTGGTTGATCTGGCAGAGGTTGCTCCGCAAAAGCCCTCCTCTCTTAGCCATGGCATGAGCAAGCGGGTGTCGATTGCCCAGGCACTCATAGGTTCTCCCGAGTTGGTACTGCTCGATGAGCCGACCGCGGGGCTGGATCCCGCTAACGCCAAGGCGATACGTGAGTTAGTGCGCGCTCAGATAGGCAAGACCACCTTCGTCATCAGCTCACACAACCTGGCGGAGCTGGAGAAGCTGTGTGACAAGGTACTCTATCTGGATAAAGGCGTGCTGAATCAATCTATCTCGATTCAGGACGAGCAGGCCGACGAATATCTGACCCTCACCATGCAGAGCTGCGACGACGAGGCGCTGATGGCGGCGCTAGAGGCGCTGCCTCAGGTCATATCGGTGAAATCCAGTCAGAGCATGGAGTTTGTGATCCACTATCAGGTCACGGCAGGCTTCGCGTTGGAAACCGAGCTGTTCGCCCTCTTCAATCGCCAAGACTGGCGCTACCGGGCCATTCAACGAGGCCGCACCCTGGAAGACAAGCTGTTCTCACAGGCTTAAGCCAGAATGTCACTGAGATAAAGTGGCACTAATACGGAGTGTCACCCATATAAAGTGACACTTATGCAGAGTGTCACTTAGGGCACGGCGCCTATGCCGTGCCCGCTAACTAACTGCTGCGCTTAGGCTGACCGCCTCAACTCTTTAACTCTTTAACTCTCTAACTCTCAACTCTCTAATTCTTTATTCTCTTCGTCTCTCACTCACTCTTTTGCCCTAGCCTCCCAATGCTGGAGCCGGGGGCCGAAACTGGAAGCTGGCACCAGAGGCTGAAACCTGAGACTGAAACTTGAGGCTGGCAAAGAAAACTGGCAACGAATCTCGACTCGCATCGTAAATTCGCGGAAGCGAAAATCAAGCATGAAAGATAAGCCATGGATTAGGCTTCCAAAATGGGCTTTGCGGGAAATTGCAGACAAAAAAAAGAGCTGTGATACTAATCACAGCTCTTGGAATTCTGTTTTTAGGTAACCTTAGGTTACCCAAAGGTCAGCTTAGATAACAGTTACGTTCTCAGCTTGTGGACCTTTTTGACCTTGAGTCACAGTGAACTGCACTTTCTGACCTTCGTCTAGAGTTTTGAAACCGTCAGAGTTGATCGCACGGAAGTGTACGAAAACGTCTGGGCCAGACTCTTGCTCGATAAAACCAAAACCTTTGTCAGAGTTGAACCACTTAACAACGCCAGTAACTTGAGACATGATATAAATCCTGTAACTAAATAAAATAAAGCCTTAAACGGCAGTAGAGCTGGAAAATGCCGGTATTACTTATGTTAACAGGACGAACTGGTCGTATTGAACACATAAAGTTAAGCCCAACCTTCAAGCTGAGTTCACTATAAATCATTCTGACCGTATGTCAACAAACATTAAAAGGCGCAAATCCTATTTTTTACTTACATATCTGTCAGTTGTTACAAAAAAATCTTCTAAAACTTCGTGTAAAAACACTAAGTTTTTTTAAGCGAATAAAAAACACAAATTAAACAAGGATTAACCAGCTAGCTGGCCCGAAAGACCTCAAGCTTAAAATCCAGCTCACAGGTCAGGGGCTTGGATGTAAGCAAGGCGCGCTGCGCATCGGTAAATTTCCAATTGTAGGGGGTCATCGCCAGAAAATAGCCGATATCCGCACCGTCGCTGATGGTCATGGATTGCGCCAGTCGCTCGCTATGCAGACGCTCGAATCCCACTATCTGGCTATCCACCTCGGGATTTGGCCTTGGCTGGTCATAGATCACCTGCTTAAGGGCAAAATGATGCTGCGGGCCTGCCGAGACGGTGATCAGGATGGCGCCCGACTTAGCGACGCGTCTAAGCTCATCATCTTGCGACGGCGCGTAAATACGCAACATGAAGTCGAAACTCTGATCGGCAAAGGGCATCTCGAAACTGCTGGCCACACAAAACTGAATATCCGGATAGCGCTTAGCCGCATATTTAAGGGCCGACTTAGAGATATCCAGGCCACTGAGGCTAAACACCTCGGCGCTTCCCATGGCCTGCAGAAGTCTGTGGCTGTAATAACCCTCGCCACAACCTATGTCCAGCCCATGGCGAGCCTCACCGGCATATTCCTGCGCCAGGGCATTTACCCTATCGCTCATCGCCTCATAGTAGCCCTTGTTGAGAAACTCCCGCCGGGCGAACATCATCTCTTTGTTGTCGCCGGGATCTTTAGAGCGCTTCTTCTGCACCGGCAGCAGGTTGACGTAACCCTCTTTAGCACAGTCGAACCTATGATTTGCCTCACAGCACCAGGTGCGATCTATGAGTGACAGCGTGCGCTGACAGATAGGACAAAGGTAATTCATTACAATATTCCAATACTAGTCGGGTCATAAACCGACTAGTCGTCTAAAAACATCTGCTCAACCATTAGGTTAAGTTCGGGTGGTGCCAGCAGCTGATAGGACTCCAGCTTGCGCTGTAGCGCCTCGAGATCCTCATGCTGATTGGCGGCATGCTGCCAGTTAGGGCGCTGTACCTTCTGGTAATAATGATGGGACAATAACTGCTTCTTACGCAGCAACTGCTCATCCACCTTGGTCACCTCGCTTAAGATCACCCCGTGCTGCTTCACATCACCGTGGTTGGCAAAATGAGCCAGCTCCTGACGAACCAGCTCTATCTCACCTATCTCCAGCAGCAGCGCCTCGGCGTTTTGGCTGAGATCTTCCGCCCGGGCAAGTACCGCCTTGGCTCTTCGCAGCTCCAGGGGACCGCCAAAGAGTCTCAGGTCGCGCTCCAGGGTCACCAGCAACCATTTCTGATCAAACTGCGGCCGAAAGCACACGCTATCGCCCTGGGCCTCAACCGCTATCACCAGACCTTTACGTAACCTGTCGGCGCACATCACGGGTGAGATCCCAAGTGCGCTAAACAGACGCCAGCCCTGACCGTGGGAGCGGTGTAAGATCTCCTCTTGAGGCATTGCTGCATCAAGCGCAGGCGCCTCCCCGGACACTAGCTCGCAGATGAGGTAAGGATGGGATCTTAAGATCAAGCCCTTTTCACTGCAGGCCTGGGTCACCACGCATTCGAGCAGGTGTCCCCCCATGGTCTGCAGCAGGCTAAAATCGCTCACCGACTCACGCAAACGCAGATGCAACTGACGCCTCTGGGTCAGTTCGATAAATTGTGGCTGAGTCAGTAAGGGTTCAAACATCGGGTTATTCCTCGTTAGCCGACCATTGTAACTGGCCAACTGAGCCGCTGCCAACTTCAAAATGACGCGATTTCAATCAAATAGGGAAAATAAATCGTTAAATTAGTGCAGGCGCAAACTAGGGTGCTATGATAAGTGCCACTATTCACACGCTACCTTACGCTATGCCTGCAAATAACCTTCCCAGCATCTTCTGGCACGACTACGAGACCTTCGGCGCAAACCCGGCCAAAGACAGGCCGTCTCAGTTTGCCGGTATTCGAACCGATATGGATCTCAACATCATCTCTGAGCCGGTGACCTTCTACTGCAAGCTGGCCAGCGACTACCTGCCCTCGCCTGAGGCGATCCTTATTACCGGGATCACGCCCCAGCTCGCCAATCTCAAGGGGATGCCGGAAGCAGAGTTTATGGCCAGGATCAATAGCGAGTTTTCCCAACCCAACACCTGTGTGGCCGGCTATAACTCGCTGCGATTCGACGATGAGGTGACCCGTTACGGTTTTTACCGCAACTTTTTTGATCCCTATGCGCGGGAATGGCAGAACGGCAACAGCCGCTGGGACATCATAGATCTGGTACGCGCCTGTTATGCGCTAAGGCCCGAAGGCATCAATTGGCCCGAGAAGGAAGATGGCAGCCCGAGTTTTAAGCTTGAACACCTCACACAGGCCAACAGCTTAAGCCATGACAAGGCTCACGACGCCATGTCAGATGTGTACGCCACCATCGCCATGGCCAAACTGATTAAAGAGCGTCAGCCAAAGCTGTTCGACTACTACTTCAATCTGCGTAAGAAGAATGAAGTGAACAAGCAGATAGACGTGCTAAACATGCAGCCTCTGGTACATGTCAGCTCCAAGATCAGCGCCCTTCACGGCTGTACCACGCTGATCGCGCCCGTGGCTCACCATAGCACCAATAAGAATGCGATCATCTGCGTCAATCTGGCCATGGATGTCACGCCGCTGATTGAACTAAGCGCCGATGAGATCCGCGAGCGCATGTATACCCCAAGGGCCGATCTCGCCAGCGACGAGCTGCCAATCGGTCTGAAGCAGCTACACATCAACAAGTGTCCCTTTATCGCAACCGCCAAGACACTCACAGACGGCAACGCCCAGCGTTTAGAGATAGACAAAGAATTTGCCCGCGCCCAATACAAGCGCCTGCGTCAACATCCTGAGATCAGAGAGAAACTGGTGGCCGTCTTCGATACCGAGCATGGTAATGAGATAAGCGATCCGGATCTGCAGCTCTACAGCGGCGGCTTCTTCAGTCACGCCGACAAGAGCAAGATGGAGATCATACGTCATACGGCGCCGCAACACTTAGCCGCGCTGGAGCTCGACTTTGATGACGAGCGTCTGCCGGAGATGCTGTTTCGCTACCGCGCCCGCAACTATCCGGAAACCCTGGATGATACCGAGCAGCAACGTTGGCGCACCTTCTGTCAGTCACGCCTGAATGATCCTGACTATATGATTAAGCTGGAAACCTTGGTCAATCACACAGAGGCTGACGAAGAAAAACAGAAGTTATTGACGGCTTTGTGTCATTATCTTAGCAACCTGTAGCCGAAATTGCGGTGATTTGGGGGAAATGGCGATCAAAATGGGCGTCAGATCCCGTTTTCATGGTAACTTAGTTACTAAAATGATTTTCCAATAGCTTAACAATTAAGGATCAAGCTCATGCAAGATAGATTTGTTCACTGCATAGCTCAACTGCCTAAACCTTTGGCAGATCAATTAGTCCCTTTATTGAACCAGGACTTTGTGGGGCATATGGACGCCCAGCAGATAGCTGACTTAGCCGCGGCCACTGAGATGAGTCAGGATGAGTTGCTGTTAGCCCTGCTGCCCATCGCCGCCGCACTTGCCAAGCCGCCCATTAGCGAGTTTTATGTGGGCGCCATCGCCAAGGGCGCCAGCGGTGACATCTACATGGGGGCCAACCTGGAACTAGACGGCGAAGCCCTGTTCCATAGCGTCCATGCCGAGCAGAGCGCCATCAGCCACGCCTGGTTAAGCGGTGAGACAGGCATCGAAGATATCATAGTCAACGCCTCTCCCTGTGGTCATTGCCGCCAATTCATGAACGAGTTAGTCGAGGGGCAAGCCATCCGCATCCACCTGCCGGAGCAGGCGACTCAGCCCTTGTCTCACTATCTGCCCTACGCCTTTGGTCCGGCCGATCTGAATATCAAGACGCCACTGCTCTCCAAACAGCAACACGAGTTTGCCCTGGAAAGCGCCGATCCCATGATCATCGAGGCGCTGGATCATCTGAGCCTGAGCTACGCGCCCTATAGTGAAAGCTATGCCGCAGTGGTGTTAGAGACCCGAGATGGCGCGACCTTCTGCGGCCGCTATGCGGAAAATGCCGCCTTCAACCCTTCCATGCTGCCGATGCAGATGGCACTGTCGGCCATGGCCAGACATAACCGTGATTTCAGCGAGATCAACCGCGCCGTGTTGATCGAATCCAGTCAGGGCAAGATCTCCCTGGTAGGCGCCACCATGGATGCCCTGCACGCGGTTGCCGCCGTAGAGCTTGAACACATCATGGTCGATCCGGTTTAAGGCCTGGTTCAACGCCTTGAGGATCAAAAAAAAGGACTGCTTGGCAGTCCTTTTTATTATCTAATAAGCAGGTTATCGATACCTTGATGGTGGCATTAGCCGCGACTCTTCTCCAGACGCGCTAACAGGCTTGAGGTATCCCAGCGCTGTCCACCCTGAGCCTGAACCTCACTATAGAACTGATCCACCAGCGCGGTTAACGGCAGGTGTGAGCCGTTACGGCGCGCCTCGTCCAAGGCGATGCCTAAATCTTTGCGCATCCAGTCGACGGCGAAACCAAAGTCATATTGACCCTGCCACATGGTTTGATAGCGATTCTCCATCTGCCAAGATTGTGCGGCGCCTTTGCTGATCACCTCAACCACCTTCTCGCCGTCTAGGCCGGCGCTGCGAGCAAAATGCAAGCCTTCGGCCAGCCCCTGTACCACACCAGCGATACAGATCTGATTCACCATCTTAGTCAGCTGACCGCTGCCCACTTCACCCAGCAACTCGGCGCAGCGAGCGTAGGCCTGCATCACCGGCTTGGCAGCCTCGAAATTGGCCGCTTCTCCGCCCACCATGACGGTCAGCACGCCGTTCTCGGCGCCGGCCTGTCCGCCAGAAACTGGCGCATCGATAAAGCCAACCCCTTTGGCCTTAGCCGCGGCGCCAAGTTCGCGCGCGACATCTGCCGATGCCGTGGTATGGTCCACCAGTATGCTACCCGGTGCCATGGCCGCCAGTGCGCCGGTATCGCCCAGTACCACAGAGCGCAGATCGTCATCGTTACCGACACAGACAAACACAAAATCTTGTCCCTTGGCGGCCTCATTTGGGGTGGCACACCAGTTACCGCCATAGGTATCACACCAGGCCTGCGCCTTGGCTTGAGTACGGTTGTAGACAGTTACCTCATGACCATGCTTCACCAGATGCCCCGCCATAGGGTATCCCATCACGCCTAATCCTAAAAATGCTACCTTTGCCATCTTCTGTCCTATCTCTTTGTTGTTTAATACTGCCTGTTCACCTTTTTGAAGAAAGGTTTTATTTGGGGGTACAAGGCCTCGAAGGCTGTAAATACGCGGGCATATTGTGCCACATGCGCGGCCTTGGGTTCGAATTTTTCGCCAAGGCGGCGCATCTGACCTCTGGCACTGGCGAGATCTGGATAGATCCCCGCGCCCACGGCGCAGCACATGGCGGCGCCAAGGCCCGAAGCTTCATGCAACGATAAACGCTCCACGGGACGATTAAAAATATCGGCGCACATCTGCATCACCAAGTCGCTCTGGGCGCCGCCGCCCGTAATGCGAACCACCTTGAAGGGTGAGCCCTTGAGTCTTTCCAAGCGAAGCAGCCCCTGTTTGAGGGTCATCAGGATCCCTTCGATGGCGGCGCGGTACAGGTGCAGCCTGCCATGCTCTGGGGTAAAGCCGACTATACTGCCTCTCGCCTCAGGGCCTGGATAGATAACGCCCTGGGCCCAGAGCGGGCTCAGCAAAAGACCATCTGCGCCCACAGGCACCTTGGCAATAGCCTGGGTGATATACTGCTCAGGACTGATGCCAAGCCCGCTTGCCTCGTCCACATCCTGGGCGCCAAACTGCTCGATGAGCCAGCTCAGTAGCCAGAAGCCACGCTCTAGCTGGATCTCGGTAATATAGTCATTTGCTTCAATCGAGGGAAAGGCGGGAAGATAACGATAGGCCTCGCGGTAGCGCTCACCGCCCCAGGCAAGTATGGCCGCGCTACCAAGGCTAATACAGGCAATCTCCTCTTCACCACAACCCGCGGCGTAGACTTCGCAGGCCTTATCGGCACCTGCGCCATAGACGGTAAGGCCAGGTGCTAAGCCGGTATCCTTAGCGAAATGCTCACTCACCTGCCCCATGCTCTTTGTCGGGGCGATCAAGGGCACCATCTGCGATGGACGACAAGCCAGCGCCTGCCAACGCCAGCTGCGTGGATTAGCCCAGGCTTTGCGGCGATAATCGAAGGGCAGATAGGCGACCTGTGAGGCCTGACTATCAACCAGCCTCCCGGTGATCTGTCCGATGAGGTAGCCGCTTAGCAGGCCCACCTTATCCGCAGCAGCTAACCTGTCTTTTTGATGCTCTAGAAGATAGTTCACCTTAGCGGTGTGCCGCAGATAGGCGATACGCCGACCAAGACCGATACAGAAAAATCCCAGACGATAGTACCAGGCCATGGGGGGCAGATTATCACTCGCCAGGCGTCTGTCGGACCACATGTAGACGGGCGATATCGCCTGCCCCGCGTCATCGAGCAGCACAGTGCAGGCCCTCTGGGTGGTCAGCGCCATCCCCTTGATCTGACTAGGCAACACCTGAGTGTGCTCAAACAGGCCGCGGACCACATCCACCAGTTGGCGATAGCAATAATCGGCCGATTGTTCACTCTCGCCAGGCGCGCCTTCACGATAGGGCTGTACGACATGCTGCCGTTTAGCGACTAGCTGTCCCTGGCGGTCGAACACTAAGGCCCTAACGCTCTGGGTGCCATAATCCAGGGCGAGAAAATAGGGATTCTCGCCCGTGCTTGCAGTAGAAGCGGGAGTTGAAGTTAAGGTCATAGACAATAATAAAAGACCAAAGCCTAAGGCTTAAGGTGGGCCTCCATCTCGGCGCCGATCTTCTTGCGCATCTCCATCAGGCGGATGGCAGAGTCGCGCATCACCTTATCCGACTCGGTAACGGGGATCCATTCAGGCACTGGGGAGGGTTGACCAGAATCGTCCACCGCCACCATGATCACGATACAGTGGGTGGTAAGATGTCGCTCTGGATGTTTGGGGTCGCCTGCCTTCACGTCTATTCCCAGGTGCATCGAGGTGCGACCTGTATAGATCACCTTGGCTCCCACCTCGACGATATTGCCCACATGAATGGGTTTGACGAAACGTATTCCCCCGGCGTAGGCGGTGATACAGTACTTACCGCTCCACCCCGCCGCGCAGGCATAGGCGGCTAAATCGATCCATTTCATGACCGCGCCACCATGGACCTTGCCACCAAAGTTTACATCGGCCGGCTCGGCCAAAAATCGCAGGGTGATCTCTCTATCTTGTCCCGCCATCACAGCCACCTTATCTCATTGATTAAAACTAAAGTGTACTGCAAATACCTTGGCGATAGTAACTAAGAATCATGCGATTAGCGCAATTATCCCCAATTGATCACCGCAAGGCAGGCCGCAAGGATCAGCGGTAGACTCAGCCGAAACAGCCAAAGCAGGGCTTGCTCGCCAAAAATGCTTGAAACCTTGACGAAACGATACAGGCCGATCCCCAGCAGGAACAGCACAAGTACCTCGACGCCGGCGGCTAGGTTGGTCTCTCCGCCGCTATAGATGGCGGTGACCAGCAGCGCAAACCACACAGTGGCAAAGGCCGCAGAGGCAAGAATAAATGTCTTGAGGCCTACAGGCAGGCTAAAGGAATGCTCACCACGAATGAGTCCATTGAGGTTAGCGGTGAGTAGACCAACCAAGGGCATTAACGGAACAACGACAGGATTTAACACTTTGACACCATCAGAGTGAAGTTAACAGAGCCAGATTATCCGCCCAGATGTAGTCGCTGCCAAGAGAGATGAATTAAGCTTCATCCCGGCGCCATTTCGCCTTCATTCAAACATAAAAAAAGCACCATTAAGGTGCTTTTTTACTTAAAAACTGAGGCTTACTCGCCACGTTTAAACAGTAGTGAGCCGTTAGTGCCACCAAAGCCGAATGAGTTACACAGGGCGTAATCGAACGCATGACTACGTGCCGTGTGGGGCACGAAATCAAGATCGCACCCTTCGTCTGGATTATCCAGATTGATGGTCGGTGGGATCATCTGATCGCGCAGAGCAAGCAAGGTGATGATCGCCTCAACTGCACCGGCCGCGCCAAGCAGGTGGCCTGTCATCGACTTGGTCGAGCTGACCAGCAGGTTGTAGGCATGGTCGCCAAACACACTCTTCACCGCAGAGGCCTCGGCCTTGTCGCCTGCGGGCGTAGAGGTACCGTGAGCATTAATGTAACCCACGAGCTGCTTGTCGATAGCCGCATCTTTGATGGCGTTTTCCATCGCCAGGGCAGCGCCAGCTCCATCGGCCGGTGGTGAGGTCATATGGAAGGCGTCGCCGCTCATACCAAAACCAACCAGCTCACCATAGATGGTCGCGCCGCGCGCCTTAGCGTGCTCATACTCTTCCATCACCATGATGCCGGCGCCGTCACCTATGACGAAACCATCTCTGTCTTTATCCCAAGGACGACTTGCAGCAACAGGATCTTCGTTGCGGGTAGACAGCGCCTTGGCCGAACCAAAACCACCGACGGCCAGCGGACAGGTTACATCTTCTGCGCCACCGGCAATCATCACATCGGCATCGCCGTATGCGATAGTGCGTGCGGCAAAGCCGATATTATGTACGCCCGTGGTACAGGCGGTGGTAACCGCGAAATTAGGGCCTGTCATGCCGTACTTGATCGACAGGTGACCGGCGATCATGTTGATGATGGTGCTCGGCACGAAAAATGGCGAGATCTTGCGTGGACCGCCCTTTAACAAGGCTGAGTGGGCCGCCTCGATCAGCGGCATACCGCCCATACCGGCGCCGATAGCTGTACCCACACGGGTGGGATCTTCCACTTCCATATTCAAACCGGCATCTTCGATCGCCTGGATACCTGCCGCCATGCCGTATTGGATGAAGAGATCCATCTTGCGGGCTTCTTTCTTTGGCAGGTACTGCTCTACGTCAAAATCTTTGACCGAGCCGCTAAAACGAGTAGAGAACTCGCTGGCATCAAATTTGGTTATCGGTGCGATACCGCTCTGTCCCGCAAGCAGGGCTTTCCAGGACGCCTCTACGGTATTGCCCACAGGGGTCACGAGACCAATACCTGTGACGACTACACGACGTTTAGACACGTTTTCACCTTTCACTAGAATAAGATGGGAGGTCTCAAAAGAGACCGGAAAAACAAGGCTTATTAGGTTATAGCACAGGAAACTCAGGCGGGCATCCGCCCTCTCCTGCTGCTAGCCCTCAAACAAAAACAGGCGGCATAATTGCCGCCTGTTTTAGAGAATTCAGTATTACTGATTCTTAGAAACGTAATCGATCGCTGCTTGAACAGTAGTGATCTTTTCAGCTTCTTCATCAGGGATCTCAGTGTCAAACTCTTCTTCTAGAGCCATTACCAACTCAACGGTGTCCAGAGAATCTGCACCTAGGTCGTCAACGAAAGATGCTGCTGGTTTTACGTCTTCTTCTTTAACGCCCAGTTGCTCGATAATGATTTTCTTTACACGTTCTTCGATGTTGCTCATTAGTTTTCTTTCCTATTCAAATTACGCACTTGCGTAAGATTGCGAGTAGTTTATTCAATTTGGCACACAATGCAAGCTTAACTTTTGTGGTCTAACCACAAAACCTACGTAAGTCTACGCCAAAAATCAATCAAAATCAGTCAGTTGTTATAACCGACGTTTAAACCATGTACATGCCGCCGTTTACATGCAGAGTTTCCCCTGTGATGTAAGCCGCTGAATCCGATGCTAAAAACAGTACAGCATTTGCAATCTCTTGCGGCTGTCCCAGTCTTTCCATAGGAACTTGTGACATAATACCTTTTTGCTGCTCTTCCGTCAGCTCATCTGTCATATCGGTCTGGATAAACCCAGGAGCAATAGCATTCACTGTTATTTGACGAGATGCAACCTCTCTTGCAAGAGATTTTGTAAATCCAATCAAACCAGCCTTTGCTGCGCAATAGTTTGTCTGACCTGCATTGCCCATTGTGCCTACAACAGAGCCAATGTTAATAATACGGCCACTGCGCTTCTTCATCATTGCACGTAACACCTGCTTTGAGGTGCGATAGAGAGAGGTCAGGTTGGTATCTATGATATCCGTCCACTCATCTTCCTTCATACGCATCAAGAGATTGTCGCGCGTGATACCCGCATTGTTTACCAGAATATCAACTTCACCGACTTTTTCTTTGATCGAGGCAAATAAATGGTCAATTGACTCACCATCGGTGACATTTAATACTAATCCATGACCTTTATCACCCAGATATTCCTGGATAGCGGCTGCGCCACGCTCGCTGGTCGCGGTGCCGATAACCAGCGCACCGGCCTCGACCAACGTCTCTGCAACCGCACGGCCAATACCGCGGCTAGCACCAGTTACCAGGGCAACCTTGCCGGTTAAATCTAGATTGAAACTCATCTATTACTCCTTATTCACTCAGCGCGGCAACAGAGGCGGGATCGTTCGCCACTTTCGCACTCAGCGATTTATTAATTCTTTTCGCTAACCCGGTAAGTACCTTACCTGGGCCCACTTCAACCAGCTGGCTAACGCCCTCTGCCGCCATCTTCTCAACGGTCTCAGACCATCTGACCGGGCAGTATAGCTGACGCACTAGGGCATCTTTAATGGCTTCGACTGACTCAGGCGTGGCGACATCGACGTTGTTGACAACAGGAATGCTAGGCGCACTGAAGCTCAATGCGTCCAGCGCCTTGGCCAGTTCATCAGCTGCAGGCTTCATCAATTGACAGTGAGAAGGCACGCTCACAGGCAAGGCAACGGCCATCTTGGCACCGGCCGCCTTACAGGCATCCGCCGCGCGCTCAACCGCCGCTTTCTCACCTGCGATGACCACTTGACCAGGACTGTTAAAGTTAACCGGTGCAACCACCTCACCCTGGGCCGCCTCTTCACAGGCTTTAGCTATGCCGTCGTTATCCAGACCGATAATAGCAAACATGGCGCCGGTACCAGCAGGCACCGCCTGTTGCATCAGCTGACCACGAAGCTCAACCAGCTTCACCGCATCTTTAAAGTCGATCACGCCGGCGCATACCAGCGCAGAGTACTCACCTAGGCTGTGGCCGGCAAGCAAGGCTGGCTTAGACGCAGAAGTGGCTTGGATCGCGCGCCAGATGGCGACGCTTGCGGTAAGCAATGCAGGCTGGGTCTTATCGGTCTGATTCAGAGACTCGGCAGGTCCCTCCTGTACCAGTTGCCATAAATCATAGCCTAACACTTCGCTCGCTTCGGCGAAGGTTTGACCGACGACTTCATGTTCCGCCGCCATGTCGGCCAACATGCCTACGGCCTGAGAACCTTGCCCAGGGAAGACATAAGCAATCTTTTCCATTTTTATATACCTTTACTAAATCAATGTATTCTAGTACTAAAATCGACTAAAAACGAACGAGCGCGCTGCCCCAGGCAAATCCGGCACCGAAGGCCTCGAGAAGCAGAAGCTGACCACGTTGAATACGTCCGTCGCGCACCGCCTCATCCAGGGCAATAGGCACAGAGGCAGCCGAGGTATTACCATGTTTAGCCAGGGTCAATACTACCTTGTCCAGGCTCATGTCGAGCTTCTTAGCGGTCGCCTTGATGATGCGGAAATTCGCCTGATGGGGCACCAGCCAGTCGATCTCAGATTTATCAATCTGGTTGATACGTAGCGTCTCTGTGACCACATGAGAAAGCTGAGTCACGGCGACCTTGAAGACGTCATTGCCCTTCATCGTCATATAGCCGACGGCCTCTGAAGACTCACTGGCTCTTGGCGGGAAGGAACATTTCAGCAGATCGCCTTGACGGCCATCGGCGTAAATATGGGTCGAGATGATGCCCGGCTCTTCTGAGGCGCCCACAACGGCGGCGCCGGCGCCATCCCCGAACAAAATAATGGTGGTGCGATCTTCAGGCTCACACAAACGTGACAGAACATCGGCACCAATCACCAAGACTTTCTTGGCCGCCCCCGTCTTCACAAACTGATCGGCAACCGACAACGCGTAGACAAAGCCAGAGCAAGCGGCGGCGACATCGAAAGCCGGAATGGTATGCACGCCCAGCATAGCCTGAATTTCACAGGCCGCGGCAGGAAAGGCGTTATTGGCGCTCGTGGTGCCACATACGATCATATCCAGCTCGCTAGGGTCTACCCCTGCCATTTCCAGGGCGCGCACGGCTGCGGCGTAACCCATGGTTGATACTGATTCGTCTTCGGCGGCTATTCTGCGCTCTGAAATACCGGTACGTTCAACAATCCACTGGTCACTGGTATCCACCATCTTTTCCAGATCTTGATTGCTACGGACTTGCGCTGGCAAATAACTACCAGTTCCGAGAATTTTTGTATGCATAAGGAGATATCAGTTATTTATGTCTAAAAGGATCGACTCAAGACGCTCTTCGATCATCTTGGGGAGCCGACGTTGTGCTTCGGTCACTGCCAAACTAATTGCTTGTAAATAGGCAGATTCATCCGCACTTCCATGACTTTTTACTACAATTCCGCGCAATCCTATCAGACTTGCTCCGTTATAGTGGTCGGGGTTCATCTGATTTAAAACACTATTAATGCGCGGGGCGATTAACTTGGCCAGTAATCGTACAAAAAAGCCTTGAGTTAAGCCTTTCTTCAACTGATGGACGAGGAGCCTTGCGATCCCCTCTGAGGTTTTCAGGGTAATGTTGCCAACGAAACCGTCACAGACGATGACGTCGACATTACCCGAATAGATGTCATCGCCTTCAATAAATCCGGCGTAATTAAGCTGAGGACTTTGCTGCAGTAATTGTCCCGCCTGCTGCACCTGATCGTTACCCTTGATCTCTTCGATGCCCACGTTAAGCAGGGCCACCTTAGGGGCAGGATTCTTATCCACCGCCTCACACAGAACCGAACCCATCACCGCAAACTGAAACAGGGTTTCCGAGCAGCAGGAGACGTTGGCACCGAGATCCAGCAGATATACGGGTTTATGATTGACTGCAGGTAAGCAGCTTACCAGGGCCGGTCTATCTATGCCGGGAAGCGTCTTGAGTAACACCTTGGAGATGGCCATCAGGGCCCCGGTGTTACCCGCGCTTAAACAGGCCTGTGCCTTCTTGTCACGCACCAGCTCGATTGCCAGACGCATAGAGCTTTGCTTACAGTTGCGCAGCGCATGCACGGGGCGATCGCACATCTTCACCACTTCTGTGGTGTGCACAAGTTCAATACGCGAGAGTATGTCAGATTCAAGGTGGCTTAGCAGAGGTTCGATTTGCGACCTGTCCCCCACCATGATGACGTGTAAGAAGGGGTATAAGCGAAGTGCCTGCAGAGTTGCAGGCACTGTGATGCGGGGACCAAAGTCGCCCCCCATCGCATCTAACGCAAGCGTCAGATTAGTCATCGGCAATCAACAGATTACTTGTTGATAACCTTTTGACCACGGTAGTAACCGTCTGCAGTCACGTTGTGACGACGGTGTAGTTCACCACTCGTTGCATCAACTGACAGTTGAGCAGTGCTCAACGCGTCGTGTGAACGGCGCATACCGCGCTTTGAACGAGATTTTTTATTCTGTTGTACAGCCATTTGACCTGTCTCCTAGATTACTTGCTCTTCAGTTTTTCTAACACTGCAAACGGATTTGGACGCTCCTCTTGAGCGGGTTCAATCTCGCCTACTACTACATCTTGATCGCCTTTGCTGCAGCTTTCGTCAGCATGCATAGGGATCAAAGGCATAGCTACTATCAATTCATCTTCAATCAATTGATGCAGACGAATCTCACCTATCTCATTGCACTCAATAGGGTCATACGCATCCGGGAGCTCATCGATTTCTGCCTCAGACCCGCAAGGGCTAAAACAAAAGTCGACCGTAACCTCAGTGGTAAATAGCGTCATGCAACGTTGACATATCAGAGTGAGCTCCGTCACAGCCTTCCCTTTCAGGTAGACTATCCCCTGTATATCTACACCACATTCAAGCGACACTGCCACATCGGAACAGTCGCCGGCACATAACTCATTTAATCGCTTTAGCTGCACACCGGGTACAATGCCTTCATAAGAAAGCTTGCTGGCCGCTGCGCGTATAGGATCAATTGAAACCGGTATCTTTACTGTTTGCATAAGGCGCGCATATTATAGTTTGAATTACCTTGAGTCAAAGGAAAATTTATCTCCTTTATCGATCCCGTTAACGAAAGCGATAAAACCCATCAATAATTCAAAAATTGTTGGAGTGAAAATTTTACCCAAGGGCCGATGGATACTCAAGCCCCGCACGCTTAAAATAGAAGCATTCGCGCGGCCTTAGTCGCCTCTTTTTATTACCCTTGCCTAAATATAGTCCGCACCTTACATATCAGTTTCATCATGCATGTATTTTTGTGCCATTGCGTTCAAACCTTGCTCGCCCATCTCGTCTTCTACACGACTCTATTCTGCATTTTTACCCAAGATGGCTTATGATAGCCGCCACTCACATTAAGCTTTGCTCCGCGCAATAGATAACAGATAACAAGGTTAAACCATGACCCCGGCTATCATTCTCGCCTCTACCTCGGTATTTCGTCAGTCTTTGCTTAAGAAGCTGGCCATAGCATTCGACACCTGCGCACCAGAGGTCGACGAGACCCCGATTGCGGGCGAGTCGGCTCAGCAACTGGTAACACGCCTGGCATTAGCCAAAGCCAAGGCGGGTGCACAGGGCCGTCAGAGCGGGCTCATCATAGGCTCAGATCAAGTCGCCGTGGTCGATGGCGAGATCATAGGTAAGCCGCTGACTCGTGCCAACGCCATAGCACAACTCGAGCGCGTCTCAGGTAAATCCATCACCTTCTATACCGGCCTTGCGCTGTTTAACGTGGCCGATAAGACGAGCGAGGTGATCTGCGAGCCCTTCATCGTACACTTCAGGGCGCTAGCGGCCGAACAGATCAAATACTATGTCGACACCGAGCAGCCCCTCTACTGCGCAGGCAGCTTCAAATCTGAAGGCCTGGGCATCGCCCTGTTTAAGCGCCTCGAGGGACGGGACCCCAACACTCTGGTTGGCTTGCCTCTTATCGCCCTCACCCAGATGTTGCTTAAGCAAGGGGTGGACATCTTGGCGCCGGCGCAGAAATAAAGGTCATCCGCGAATCACTCATCACCATTAATTATCATTTCGTATTTGCCAACCTGTTTTACGGTATCCGGCGGACTCAAACTCAAGATAAAGTCCTTCATAGGGCTTTATTGCCGCCTGCCAGCAGGCATTCGTTCCAAACAACCCAACATGCTTAGCTTTATTCACTGAATCCAAGCTTCACAAACGGATAAAAACTAGCTACTTTGAAGTTTAAGATTTCATACGCCAATAACTTAGCGACAAGGAAGTCAATTGCATTTGGGTGGTTAGCTATTATGACCGATCTCGAAGAAGCGCTTGCCTTGCTCGCCGCCCCCTGTATCGACGAGCGATTTTTCCAGCGAGCCCTAAAAGCACTGGCGCTGGTGACTCAGTGTCGCTGGGCGGCTTTCGCGCGCCCCTCGATTCATCGCGGGAAAATTGAGGTGGTCGCCTTTTGCGACGTGAAACAAACCATTCCCGGGTTTGAATTCGATCTCATGGGCTCCCCCTGTGAAGCCATCTATCAGATGCGCTACCCCAATACCCATCTCTTGTATGCAAATGATCTGCAGCAGCGCTTTCCCGACTTTCAGCTCATCAAAGATCTCGGCGCCGTCAGCTACCAGGCCGAGTTGATCCTGGACGACGAGGGCGGCCCGATTGGGCATATCTTGGTGATGGATACTCTCCCCCAACGGGAAAACACTAAGTCGCGGGAGTTTTTCCGGCTACTCGCCCAGCGGATCGGTATCGAATACAAGCGCCTGCTGATGTCGAGGGAATTGTCGGTGCACAAGGAGATGATCGCATCGACCCACCACATGATGTCCTTCGTCGGCCTCGACTATCGCTATCATGTGGTGTCTAAAGGCTATGAGCACCTGCTTAACTGTGATGCGAGCCAGATCATCGGTAAACATGCCAGCGAGATCCACGGCAAGGCGATATTCGAGACCCACCTTAAGCCACTGCTAGACAGATCCTTCGCAGGCGAGTCGATAAATACACAAACCCGCATCCATCCCCCTTCGGTACCCGAACCACAATACCTCAACGTCCATCACAACCCGCACCAGGATGAAAATGGCCGAATAAGCGGGGTCATAGTCTCGGCCCACAACATTACCGAGCTGCATAAGGCAAAAGAGCAAAGCGAATATCTGGCCTTTCATGACTCGCTGACCCAGCTGCCTAATCGACTGGCGCTGTTTAATCACTTCGCCGACTTGTTGTCTCGCCTAAACCAAAGCCAAGCAGAACTCGCCGTGCTCTATCTGGATCTGGATGATTTCAAGCTGATCAACGACAACTACAACCATCTGGTTGGTGACAAGGTGCTGCAGAAGGTTGCCGAGATCTTAAGGAAGGTATGCCCAGAGGCTGAGATGGTGGCAAGGATCGGCGGCGACGAGTTCATCATATTGCATAGCTTCGATGCTCAGGATGAGAGCGACAAAAGCCGCGCACTCTCCGCGCTCTGCCAAAGCCTGAATCAGATGCTTGACGAAGGCATTAGCCATGAGGGAGATCATCTGAGGCTCGCCGCCAGTATCGGTTGTCACTGGGTCGAGCCGGATCAGAGAGATGTCTCGGCGCTTATCTGTCTGGCGGACAAATCAATGTACCGCAACAAGCGCCGTAAGCGGCTTAATGAGCCTCGCCAGTGATGAGTGCTAGCAGCGCCAGCGGATGCTCGGCGATGGCAACAGGGTTGGCTTCTTGCAGCTTCAACGCCGAATGAGCGCCATAACTCACCCCTATGCCATCTATGCCCGCATTGCTCGCCATATTGAGATCGTGCACCGAGTCACCGATCATCACCGCCTTCTCGGGAGCAACATCGAGCATTGAGAGCAACTCATGCAGCATCTGCGGGTGAGGCTTACTCTTGGCCTCATCGGCGCAGCGACTGGCCACAAAGTGCTGATGGAAACCTGTCTCATTGAGTACCCTATCTAACCCGGCGCGGGCCTTACCGGTAGCCACAGCCAGTTGATGCCCAGACGCCTTGAGAGACAAGAGCACCTGCTCGGCGCCGTCAAACACTGGGCTCGGCGTTTGATTGAGCTGCAGATACTGCTGGCGATACACACTAACCATATTCTGACGGGTCTGCTCGCAGGCACTGGGATGCAGAACATTTAACGCCTCGTCCATCGACAGGCCTATGATGTCTCGAATCGCTTGCTCGCTCGGCACCATCATGCTCAGCTCCCTGGCGGTCTGCTGCATGCAGGCCACTATCTTGCTGACCGAGTCCATCAGGGTACCATCCCAGTCGAATATCACTAGATCGTATCGTTTCATGCCTTATCCAATTTGTTCAATAAGTCTTGTAGTGCCTTATCCAGTGGCGCCTTCACCTGCATCACTTCTTCGGTCACTGGATGGGTGAATTTCAGTTGGGCAGCATGAAGAAAGAGACGATTGAGCCCTAACTCGCGCATGGCATCATCGAACTTCTGCTCGCTGTATTTCTCATCACAGGCGATGGGGTGACCGGCATACTGGCAATGCACCCGGATCTGATGGGTACGTCCGGTAACCGGACTGGCCTGTACCAAGGTGGCCCCCTGGTAGCGCTGCATCACCTTAAAACGGGTTTCCGAGGGTTTACCCTCTTGATTGACCCGCACGATACGCTCGCCCGACTTTAGGGTAAGTTTCAGCAGCGGCGCATTGATCACCTTGTCATGGTTTTGCCACTCACCGCGAACCAAGGCCATGTAATCCTTCTGCATCTTCTTGTAACGCAGCTGATCGTGCAGGTGTTTAAGCGCGCTGCGCTTCTTGGCGATCAACAAGACGCCCGAGGTTTCCTTATCCAAGCGGTGAACCAGTTCGAGAAACTTCTGCTGCGGTCTGAGCGAACGCATCGCCTCGATCACGCCAAAATCAACACCACTGCCACCATGCACAGCAATGCCTGCGGGCTTGTTTAGCACTATGATGGCCTTATCTTCAAACAGGATACGCCCCTCGAGTTGGGACACCTTGGTCAACTTAGCACTCGGTCCGGGCTTGTCATCGCTGCTGGATACGCGAACAGGCGGGATCCGTACCACATCGCCGTCTTGCAGCTTATATTCGGGCTTGATCCGCTTCTTGTTGACGCGCACCTCGCCCTTGCGCACGATACGATAGATCATGCTCTTGGGGACGCCCTTCAGTTTAGTGACCAGAAAGTTATCGATTCGCTGGCCCAAATGGTCCTCATCTATGGTGACCAACTCGACCTTATTTAACGCTTGTTGACTATTCATGCTACGCCTTGTCTCTTTCAAGCCGCATATTGTACATCAGTTCAGAAGTTTTGTGCCTTTCCATTTGCTGATTTTCTGGATTGTTGCTATATTTGCCACGCGAATGGGGATAAATAGTGAATAAAGTGTTCACAAATCGCCCAAAGCAAGCGCGAAGAGCCGAGACTAAAAGATATTTGTACTGAGTAGTAAGTGATTGACTTACAGGTTGTTATACAAAAATAAACCGAGAAAACGAGTTTAAACAACTAAACACAGTATCAATACCACATTTCAACGTGGTTTCTCTAAGAATAGCGCCCCAAATTCGAAGTTTAATTTTAACTTGTCGTCAGACGAGCACATATCGATTTTGGCATTACCGGAAAGCACATTAGAATTTATGGGGTTGGTTGACGTTTTACAACGAATTCCTTGTTTTTAGCGATTTTAAAAAATAAGCCATAAATAGGATGCGACACGCAGCGATTGCGTCTTACAAAGATTGCGCACCTTTGCCCAGACCCAAGCCGTGAGGCTCCGCTTACCATTCTGGGCCCGTAATGCATCGAAAAAGCTTCGTTTGATGACCTTATTTTAAGAAGAAATACGTCATCATGAAACGGATGTTAATTAATGCGACTCAATCTGAAGAGTTGCGCGTTGCCCTAGTTGATGGGCAACAACTGTACGATCTCGACATTGAGAGTCCTGGTCACGAGCAGAAGAAAGCCAACATCTACAAGGGTAAAATCACCCGCGTAGAACCCTCTCTTGAAGCGGCATTCGTCGACTATGGCGCCGAGCGTCATGGTTTCCTTCCCCTTAAAGAAATTGCACGCGAATACTTCCCTAAAGGTTACTCTTTCCAAGGCCGTCCTAACATCAAAGAGGTGGTGAAAGAGGGTCAGGAAGTCATAGTACAGATTGATAAAGAAGAACGTGGCAACAAGGGCGCGGCCCTGACCACCTTCATCAGTCTGGCGGGCTCATACCTGGTGCTGATGCCAAATAATCCTCGCGCCGGCGGTATTTCTCGCCGAATCGAAGGTGATGAGCGTACCGAGCTAAAAGCGGCTATGTCTGAGCTAGAAGTACCGCAAGGCATGGGGCTTATCGTGCGCACCGCAGGTGTAGGTAAAGATGCTGCCGAGCTGAAATGGGATCTTAAGGTTCTCCAGCACCACTGGGCTGCCATCGAAGAAGCGGCGCAAAACCGCCCTGCACCTTTCCTGATCCATCAGGAAAGCAACGTTATCGTTCGCGCCATCCGTGACTACCTGCGCCGCGACGTAGGCGAAGTCCTTATCGACCATCAGCGTATCTACGAACAGGCCAAACAACACGTTGCTTTGGTACGTCCTGACTTTGTCGATCGTATCAAGCGCTACGAAGCAGAAGTTCCGCTATTTACTCATTTCCAGATTGAAACTCAGATCGAATCGGCCTTCCAGCGTGAAGTTCGCCTTCCTTCTGGCGGTTCTATCGTTATCGATCCAACCGAAGCACTGACCTCAATCGATATCAACTCGGCCCGCGCAACTAAGGGCGGTGACATCGAAGAAACTGCGCTCAATACCAACCTTGAAGCGGCCGACGAGATTGCCCGTCAGCTGCGTCTGCGCGACTTGGGCGGCCTGGTGGTTATCGATTTCATCGACATGACGCCGGTCAGACACCAACGCGAAGTCGAAAACAGAATGCGCGACGCCGTGCATCATGACAGAGCCCGTGTGCAACTGGGACGCATCTCTCGCTTCGGTCTGATGGAGATGTCGCGTCAGCGTCTGCGTCCGTCACTGGAAGAGTCTGCCGCGCACCTGTGTCCACGCTGTCATGGCCAGGGCACCATCCGTGGTACCGAGTCACTGGCGCTCTCTATCCTGCGTCTGATGGAAGAGGAAGCGATCAAAGAGAACACCTCTCAGATTGAAGCGATCGTGCCTGTCGATGTCGCCGCCTTCCTGCTCAACGAGAAGCGTAAAGCCATTCGTATCACAGAACAGCGCCACGATGTCGAAGTCTATGTGATCCCAGATCCAAACATGACGACACCTGACTACCGTGTGACCCGTCACCGCAAAGACGATCAGATCAGCGAGTCAAGCTACAAGCTGCTCGAGCAGCCTGAATCTAAGCTCTACGAGCCGCGTAAACTAGAGCGCGCCGCCTCACCTGAGCCAGCACTGAAAGGCTTCTCAACGCCGGTTAAGGATGCCCCAACCCAGACGGCGCCCGCACCAGCCAAGCAGGTTGAAAAGCCTCAAGAACCAGGTTTGATCGCCAAGCTATTTGCCGCCATCGGCAAGCTGTTTGGTGGTGAGCCAGAGCAGCCAAAGGAAGAGGTTAAGAAAGAGCAGCCTCGTCGCAACGCGCAAAACCGTAACAGTCGTCGCAACAACCGTCGCAATGATCCACGTAAGAGCCGCGACGAAGGCAAAGAGACCGACAACAAGCGCAGCCGTGTTGCCAAGAGCGAAGATACCGACAACCGCGCCGCTAAGGGCCGTAACGAGAAACGCCAAAAGCGTGACCGTGACGACAAGCCACAGAGTCAGAGCAAAGACACTGAAAGCCAAGCGCAGCAGCCAAAGCAAGAAGCCGCTCGCGAGCGTCGTCAACGCCGAAACATGCGCCGTAAGGTCCGCGTGCAGTCAGAGCAGCAGCTCGCCGATGAGGCCGCACTCGCCGTCGAAGTTGCCGAGAAGGCCAACGACGAGCAGGTACAAGTGCCAGCCGCAGAAGCCTCTGCAGACGATAAGCCGCAGCGTCAGAAACGCCAGCCTCGTAAGAGCAAGCCTAAGCAGGAAAAAGTCGACAAGCTAGAAGACGAGACTCAAGCCGAGCAAGTCGCTGCTGAAGACACTGCCAGCGAGCAGCCAGCTGTCGAGACTCAGGCCGCAAGCGAGCCTCAAGCAGCAGTCGATGCCGAAGTGACGGCACAAGGCGAAGCTAATGCCAAAGAAACTCATGCGGACGAAGCTCAAGCAGAAGAGGCTAGTGCTCAACCGCAAGAGGGCGAGTCTGAAGGCAAACGCGAGCCAAGAGAAGGCCAACGTCGTAGTCGTCGTAGCCCACGTCATCTGCGCGCCGCCGGTCAACGTCGTCGCCGCGATGAAGAAGGCAATGGTGAAGTTAGCAATGGCGAGCCCGCCTTCATTCCAAACGAGGTGGAAACTGCGCCTCTGCTGGGTGAGCAGCTAGAACAAGAAGGCAGCGTTGTTGAAGCCGTTAGCGAAGTACAGGCTCCTGCGACTGAGCAAGAAGCGGTTAAACAAGAGGCTGACAAAGTAACTCCAGTCGCCGAAACGACTGTCGCCGAAACTACAGTCACCGAGGAAGCACCTGCTAAAGCGGCCGCCGAAGAAGCTTCTCAAGAAGAGAGCAAGCCTAAGCCAAGACGTCGTGCACCTAAGGCCAAAGTCGCCTCTGAAGAGGAAACCTCTGTAGAAGAAGCGCAGCAAAGCCTACCTCTGGCAGGCGAGGCGGAAGCTAGTCTGAAAGAGGAAGTTCAGGCAGAGCTGGATCTAACCAGCACACCTGAAGAGGTTAAGGCCAGCCAAGAAGCGGCGCCTCAAGTGGCAGAAGTTTCAGCACAGGCCGAAGAGCCAGTTGCGGCGCCTACAGCAGTAGAAGCCGCTCCAGTCGAGACGCCTGAAGTCGAAGCAGAAACCAAGGCTGACGCAGAAGCGCCTGTTACTGAAGCACCTGCTGCCAAAGAAAACAGCGCCGCCTCAGCCCCTATGGCAAAGCCTGCAGCCGTACAAGCCCCAACCGCTAAGGTGAAACCTGCGGCTAACGTTGAGGCTGCACCAGCAGAGGAAAAGCCAGAAGAGACGGCTAGCGACGAGGCTGAGAAACCTGCGCCTAAGGCCACCAGCCGCTTCGGTTCCATGGTGAGTTCTACCATGACCAAGCCTGAGGTAGAAGCCAGGGCACTCGTTGACACCCCATCGGGACGTCAATATGAAGCCACGGCAAAAGAAGCTTCTGCCGAGCCGGTGAAACGCGGTAACAGCGCAAACTCGGAAATGGCACGTCCCTAAGGTATACTAAGCCTTAAGTCGAAAAAGCCATGCACTATTGCATGGCTTTTTATTTTATTGGCGCCACTATTTTGCTAGTATGCGCGACCGAAAATCACTCAACTAACATATTAATAACAGAGGCTAAATGTTCGATCTTATTCGTCACAAAACCAGCAGCCACAGAGCCGACCTCTTGTCGGGACTCACGGTTGCCTTGGCATTGGTTCCCGAAGCCGTTGCTTTTGCTTTCGTCGCCGGTGTCGAGCCTATGGTCGGCCTATACGCCGCCTTCATCATGGGACTGGTCACCGCCCTTATCGGCGGACGTCCCGGCATGATCTCTGGCGCCACGGGTGCCATGGCGGTTGTCATGGTGGCACTGGTCAGCGAACATGGGGTGCAATACCTCTTTGCAGCGGTCGTGCTGGCTGGCCTGATACAGGTGGCTTGTGGCCTGTTTAAGCTGGGAAAATTTATCCGTATCGTGCCCTATCCTGTGATGATAGGCTTCGTGAACGGTCTGGCCATAGTGATCTTTCTGGCGCAACTTGGCCAGTTTAAGGTCCCCGACGCTAACGGTGTGTTAACCTGGCTACCACAAGATCAATTGCTCCTCATGCTGGGTCTAGTGGCCCTCACCATGGCGATCATCCACTTCCTACCTAAGCTCACCACGGCATTTCCGTCATCATTAGCGGCGATCCTGACGGTCACCGCCATCGTAGTCTTCATGGATCTCGATACCCGTAACGTACTGGACTTCTTGAAATCCATGTCAGGCGATGAAAGCGCGACCATAGCCGGCAATCTGCCTAGCTTCGCCATTCCCTCTGTACCCTTTAACCTGGAGACGCTGTCGATCATCCTGCCCTACTCCTTTATCTTGGCGGCTGTTGGTCTTATCGAGTCTCTACTGACCCTGACGGTGATCGATGAGATGACCAGCACCCGAGGCAAAGGTAACAAGGAATGTGTCGGCCAGGGCATAGGTAACATCACCAGTGGCTTCTTCGGCGCCATGGGTGGCTGCGCCATGATAGGTCAGTCAATGATCAACATTAACTCGGGCGGACGCGGCAGACTCTCGGGCATTACGGCGGCCATCGCCCTACTCACCTTTATCCTGTTCGGCTCGGCGCTGATCGAGATGATCCCACTGGCGGCGCTTGTGGGTGTGATGTTCATGGTGGTACTGGGCACATTCGAGTGGGCAAGCTTCAAGGTGATGCGTAAGGTGCCTAAGCATGATGCCTTCGTGATCCTGCTGGTGACTGTGGTGACTGTGTTTACCGATCTCGCCTTTGCGGTATTTGTCGGCGTTATCGTCTCAGCCCTGGTATTTGCCTGGGAGCACGCCAAACATATCAATGTCGATGTGAGCGAAGATGCCAACGGCTGGAAAGTCTATAAGCTAAACGGTCCGCTATTCTTCGGTTCAGTTGCCGAGTTCTTAGAGCTGTTCCACGCCAAGACAGATCCACAAGATGTGATTGTCGATTTCCAAAACTCTCGCGTGTGCGATCACTCGGCCCTCGAAGCCATTGACACCCTGGCAGAGCGTTATGTGAGCTCGGGTAAGCGATTGCATCTGCGTCACCTCAGCCATGACTGTAAACAGCTGTTGCATAAGGCAGGCGACTTGGTAGAGGTCAACCTGATAGAAGACCCCCACTATAAGGTGGCCGACGACAAACTCGATTCTTAAGGCGTCCAGCTCCAAATAAGCTGGCTAAACCTTGGCAACAAAAAAAGGCGCATCATGCGCCTTTTTTTATTATCCACCGCCCGACTTGAGCCGCTCCTTAAACAGGGCTTTTATCTTATCCACCTTGGGCTTGACCACCATCTGACAGTAAGGCTGCTGTCGGTTATGCTCGAAGTAAGCATCGTGATAAGGCTCGGCGGGATAGAAGTTATCCAGCGCCACCAGCTCTGTGACTATGGGCTTATCGAAGATGTTCGCCTCGGTCAGCCTGGCTATCATCTGACTTGCGGCCTGGATCTGCTCATCGTCATGGGCAAATATCACCGAGCGATACTGAGTGCCGACATCATTGCCTTGCCGATTAAGTGTGGTGGGATCATGGCTCTGCCAGAAAACCTCCAGCAGCTCATCAAAGCTGATGATATGACTGTCATACTCTATCTGCACCACCTCGGCATGGCCTGTATCACCGGCGCAGACGGCGCGGTAGTTAGCGCTGGAGGCTTCCCCACCCGCATAACCAGACTTCACCGCTATCACGCCTCTTAGCTGACTAAACACCGCCTCGAGACACCAGAAGCAGCCACCGCCTAAGGTCGCCCAGCGAATATGACTGTCATCGCTCTGCTGCGTCGCTTCACCTTTGAAGACCATGGAGACAGAGTTCACGCAGTGGCGCAAATTCTTGTCTGTCAGGTATTCGCCCTCAAACACATGGCCTAAATGCGCGTCGCACTGAGCGCATACTATCTCCACCCGATGCCCATCGGCATCGGGCAAGCGTTTTACCGCCCCCGGGATCTCATCATCGAACGCAGGCCAGCCGCAATGGGCGTTAAACTTATGCTCGGATAGATAGAGAGGCGCATCACATCGCTTACAATGATAGACACCAGGCGCATCGTGCTGGTTGTATTCACCACTAAAGGGCCGTTCGGTTCCCTTACTCTCAATCACATACCGCTCAAATTCCGTTAGTTCACGCATAGTTAAAGACTCTTACACTCCTGTACTGCTAATACAACCACTAGGATCAATAAGATCACACTACTCACAATAGCAGATAAAAGACCTAGTAAATAGGTAGGTTATTACATGGTTATATCAATTATCGGCTGTTTATTAGCTAACCTATGATTTTAATCGTGAAAATAATGGCTGTAATCTAGCCTCTTCTTGTGGTCAAACAATGAAAACGTGATTTTTATCACACCCAATTGCCCAAAGGCGATCCCAGGGGTACACTGCCTGCGGGGTTCAATAACAAGAAAACAAAATATGAAATTAGAAACAATAGATTACCGTGCTCAGGACAGCGACCAGCGCTTCGTTGAGTCCTTGCGTGAAACTGGATTTGGCGTACTCTCAAATCACCCAATCGACAAGGCCTTAGTAGATACCATCTATGAAGAGTGGCAAGCCTTCTTCAATAGCGATGAGAAACTTGACTACCTATTTAAGCCAGAAACCCACGACGGTTTCTTCCCGGCCGATGTTTCTGAAACCGCTAAGGGTCATACGGTTAAAGATATTAAAGAGTATTACCATGTTTACCCATGGGGCCGCATTCCCGACGCCCTCAGGGAAAACATTCTGCGCTATTACCAGGAAGCCAATGCCTTGGCAGAAGAGCTGCTAGGCTGGGTGGAAGCCCATACGCCGGCAGAAGTGGCGGTCAATTACTCTATCGCCCTGCCAAAAATGATCGAGAACAGCCACAAGACACTGCTGCGCATCCTTCATTATCCACCAATGTCGGGTGATGAAGAGCTAGGCGCCATTCGCGCCGCGGCTCACGAAGATATCAACCTGCTTACCGTATTGCCGGCCGCCAACGAACCAGGGTTGCAGGTAAAAGCCAAATCGGGCGAATGGTTAGACGTACCAAGCGATTTCGGTAACCTGATCATCAACATAGGTGACATGCTCCAGGAAGCATCGGGCGGCTACTTCCCATCCACGACCCATAGAGTGGTCAACCCGGAAGGCGCCGACAAGACACGCTCGCGCATCTCCCTGCCCCTCTTCCTACATCCTAAGCCAGAGGTGGTCCTGTCTGAGCGTTACACCGCCGACAGTTATCTGATGGAGCGTCTGAGAGAATTAGGCGTTATCTAGCGCCCTCTACTAAGATAAAAGCGCCCCAGGGCGCTTTTTATTTATGATTTTTAAGCCATATCAAGGTAAAATCCCTCCCCAAATTTGCACAGAGACAGAGTACAGAAATGGCAATTCAGTGGTTTCCAGGCCATATGCACAAGGCGCGCAAAGAGATAGCAGAGGTGATGCCTCAGGTCGATCTGGTTATCGAGGTGCTCGACGCCCGTATCCCTTACAGCAGTGAAAACCCTATGGTCGCCAGTTTGCGTGGCGATAGGCCCTGTATCAAGCTGCTCAACAAGTCAGATCTGGCCGATCCCGAGATCACCCAACGCTGGATTGACTATCTGGAGCAGGAGCAAGGGGTAAAGGCGATGGCCATCACCACCTTACAGGCAGCCCAGGTGCGTAAGGTCCCCGAACTCTGTCGTAAGCTGGTTCCCAACCGCGATAAGATAGAAAAAGATATCCGTACCATGATCATGGGGATCCCTAACGTAGGTAAATCAACCATTATCAATACCTTAGCGGGAAGAGTGATTGCCAAAACCGGTAATGAGCCTGCAGTCACCAAGACCCAGCAGCGTATCAATCTGAAAAATGGCATCGTACTGTCAGACACCCCAGGTATTCTCTGGCCCAAGGTGGACAACGAGGCCAGCAGCTATCGCCTGGCGGTAACCGGCGCCATCAAAGACACGGCAATGGAATATGAAGATGTGGCCATGTTTGCCGCCGAATACTTCCTAAAGGCCTATCCCGATGCCATGCTTGAGCGTTACAAGCTTAAAGAGTTGCCCGATGACGATATCGGTCTGCTCGAGGCTATCGGCCGTAAACGGGGCGCGTTGAGACCGGGTGGCAGAATCGACCTGCATAAGGCCTCTGAACTCCTGTTGCATGAATTCCGCTCGGGTAAGATAGGTCAGTTGTCACTGGAGACTCCAGAGATGGCCGAGGTCGAGAAGGCGGAAGTAGCTCGAATCCTGGCCGAGAAAGAGGCCGAGAAACAAGCCAAAATCGAGGCCGAGCGGCTGAAACGCTCCGGCGTTCGTCATAACGACTAGGCTGTCTGATTGAAATACTGACATTACACCGCTTGCAAGGTGATGCTCTTGATACTTCAATAAGCGTCAGTTGCAAGCGGTTTTGCCTTCTATAGCCTTACCTGATACAGCTTTGCACAACGTAGCCTTACTTTTAGCTCTACTTATCTAGCTCTACTTATCTAGCTCTACTTATCTAGCTCTACCTGTTAGCCCTGCTTACTTTAGCTACTTTGCGATTTGTAACAGCAACCTTTCACAGCTCTGTTGCAGAAGATCCAGCACCTGTTCGAAGCCCTCATCGCCGCCATAATAGGGATCTGGCACCTCCCGCTCCCCCTCCCCAAGAAAAGAGAGCATTAAGGCCAGCTTATACTGATGTTGAGCCGGGCAGCGCGCACGAAGATCGCGAAGATTTGCCTTATCAGCCGCCAAAATCAGATCGAAACGCTCAAAATCTTCATCTGTCACGCCTCTGGCGCGAATGCCGCTAAAATCCAAGCCTCTTCGCTCGCCAGCCTGACGAGCCCGTCTGTCCGGCCCCTCCCCCTCATGGTAGGCCGAGGTGCCCGCCGAATCACAGCTGATAGACAAGCCGCGCTTGCTGAGCAGGCTTCTAAATACAGCCTCGGCCGTCGGTGAGCGGCAGATATTCCCGAGACAGACAAATAGGACAGAGTTAACCTTCAACATAGCCTTCCTTACTTACTTATTTAACATGCTTCTTACAGCGGCTCTCGTACCCGTTTGAAGCTGGCAAACCTGGGTACACCATTATGAGTCAGGCCATAATACTTGTAGGTAACCGTGCTGCCAATGGCCGGCGGATGCCGGCGCTGCTCATCGCTAAAGCCAGTGCCTAACTTAAAACGGATCCCCCCACTCGTTTCTACTTCTAGCGCCCCCATCATTCCCAGATATTTCCCCTTCCCCGGCAGATAGGCGATAACCTTAGCCTCTGCATCCTGATAGCGCTTGAGTTTTACCAGGTCGCCGTTACGCCCGGCGTGATAGTGAGCATCCTGGTGATGCAGCATCAGTCCCTCGGCGCCTTGAGCCACCCACTCATCTAACGCGGCATTTAACGCCTGACTGTCTTGAATTCGCCACTGAGGAATAATTTGCAGAAAAGGCGACAGATTTGCGTAGCGTTTAATGGCTAGGGCATAGCGCTCACCAAAGGAGCTATCTATGGCAGGATAGTCGAAAACCATAAATTGAACGGCGCGCCAACGCTCAGGGTCGGCATCTTTATCACGTACCAGGGCTGAGATCGCCTCAAACTGCTGACGAGCAATCCACAGCTCACCGTCTAAGGGCTCCGTGGGAAAGCCCTTGGTAAACCAAGCCGGGAGCCTAATAACCTTTCCCGAGCGGGTTAGCATACGTTCTCCCGTCCAGCGGCCTCTGACGCCATCGAACTTTTCGCTCACCAGATACTCTGATATTGGTCGGCCGGCCTCGAGACTCCCGGCCAATTGGAGGCCCGAGAGTCGTTGGGCAGGCTCAAGCCGTTCTGGTTTTGGTTGTTTTGGTTTTGGTTGTTCTGGCGTCAGCTGATTAGCCTCAACAACTAATGCCTTGGGCGGCTCAGCTGGCTTATATGACTCGATTAACTCGGGCGACTCGGCGGCCATCGCTGTTAGCGACAGCCAATTTAGGAGCAAAGCAATACTCCCAATAACCATAGGGCGACTAGAACATAACATAGCTCCTCCTTGAGCAACTGAATGATAGCTAAGCGTTAAGTTTAGCCCAAAGCCACTCATGCAGATGTTATGGAGGTAACTAGAGTGTTATACTAGCGCCCAATTTGTAACTAGCCTGCCTGCACCCGATAAAGGCTGGCTGAGCCAGTAATACGATACAAACAAAATCAACACTAACGAAATCGAACAAACGAAATGGACACCTATGAAACCGGAAAATAACCACGGCATTAAACGTATCTTCAGAGCGACAGGTTTCTCTATGCAAGGCCTTAAGCTTGCTTGGCAATCTGAGGCAGCCTTTCGCCAAGAGTTGATCTTGGTTCTCTTCATGCTGCCTGTCGCACTACTGGTAGACGTGCCTATGGTTGAACGCATCCTGCTCATCATGACACTGATGATAGTCTTGATCGTCGAGTTGCTTAACTCGGCCATCGAGGCGGTGGTCGACCGTATCGGTCACGAAATCCATCCCCTAAGCGGACAGGCAAAAGATATCGCCTCGGCGGCTGTCTTTATCGCCCTGGCCCTGTGTGGTATCACCTGGCTACTGATCCTCTGGCCACTGGTTTTCTAACCCGCTGCCAGCTTGAATACCAGGCTCTCGATACACTATCGGGAGCCTTTTTATTTCTGTAATCCAGCTCCCAATATCAACAAAAACGCCGCAACCTTGACATTTTTTGATACAAATCATTCACAATTTTAAATATCCTGCTAGAATGATAACGTAGTAAAAAAGTCTTACTAAATAAATCAATAACTTATAATAATTATTAGTTGATAGAGGTTGTAGTTAGTGATTAAGTCGGTCGCCATATTTAGCTTGGGTCTCTTTAGCTCTTCGGTTTTCGCCGCTGGAGCTGCCAATTCCTATTCGGTGTCGGCACCGGTAGAACCCAGCGAGGTCATGTTAAAAATCGGCGGTTTCTACTCCAACTCTAACTCCAGCATGGATGTCACCAATCCGGTTCAGGGTAATAATTTCAGGCTTGATTTTGAAGAAGACTTGGCATTGGAAGAGTCGCAGTTTCTGCCATTTTTCGAGGCCAGCTACCATTTCAACTCGCGTCACAGCATCTATTTCGACTGGAAACAGCTGCACCGCAACGCCGAAGTACAGAAACTTACCATACCGTTTCAAGTCACCCTAGACGATCAGGTTTACGATATTCAATCCGGCGGTCGTCTGGAGACCACCCTCAATATCGACATCGCCCGCCTGGGTTATGGTTATAACTTCTATCAGGGGAATAACTTCAATCTTGGCCTGTCCCTGGGCGTACACACCATGTTTATCAAGACCGCGTTTGACGGTGACATAGGTGTCTGTGCCAAGGGTGAGACGCTACAACAATGCGCGCAGACTGCCACACCAAGATTTGTCGATGAAGAGGTCACGGCGCCACTGCCAGACGTCGGCCTGTATGGCGACTATGAGTTCAGCCCAGGTTTCAAGTTCAACGCCCACGCACAGTATTTCTACATCAAGCTCGATGATATCAAGGGCAGCCTGGTGGATATCCGCGCCGGTGTCGAAGCTGAGATCACCAAGAACTGGCACATGTCAGCCGCCTTTAACTACTACAAGGTCGATGTTGACTTTAAACACAGTGTCTCAGATCAGCTTAACGTGGCGGACTATAACCTGTATTACAGCTTTATCGGCCCTATGCTGTCGGTAAGCTATCGCTTCTAAGCTTCACAATATCTTCCATAGAAGGCCGTTAGGTGATCAACCCTAGCGGCCTACTTACGTCACTAATTCCCACTTGGCAGTTCGACTGACATATAGCTGCCTGCATACGCCGATTAACCATAAAACTGATAGCAAACCCAGATCGCGGCGCAGATCCCGGCAAAGTCCGCGCTTAAGCCGCACACCAGGGCATGACGACCATTACGTATCCCCACGGCGCCGAAGTAGACCGCCAGCACATAGAAGGTGGTCTCGGTACTTCCCTGCACCACGGCTGCTAAGCGACCGGCGAAGGAGTCAACCCCATAATGCTGCATAGTCTCCAGCATCATGGCGCGGGCACCCGAACCGCTAAAGGGTTTCATCAAGGCGGTTGGCAAGGCATCGACAAACCGGGTATCCCCGCCGACCAGATTCACCAGGGCGGCGATGACCCCTAGAAGATAGTCGAGCGCGCCCGAGGCGCGCAGCAAGGCGATAGCCAGCAACATGGCAAGCAGATAAGGGATCAGCTGCACCGCCTGAGTAAAGCCCTCCTTGGCGCCGCCGACAAACTCATCATACACAGCCACCTTACGCAGCCCTGCCACCAGAATGAAACTGAAGATCAGCAGCACTAAGATGCCGTTGCCAAGTGCCGTCGAAAAATCACCAATGGCAGACGCCGTCAAGGTGCCCAGATAAAACACCAGCGCAGATACCGCCGCCAGCATCAGGGCCCCATATCCCAGCAAAACACTATTGAGCAGTGAGATACGCTGATAGATGGCCACCACTAATACGCCCACCAGAGTCGAGGCCGTCGTCGCCAGCAAGATAGGCAAAAAGATATCCGCCGGCGACTCGGCGCCTTGCTGGGCGCGGTAGAGAAAGACGGTGACCGGCACTAAGGTGACAGAAGAGGTATTGAGTACCAAAAAAAGGATCTGCGCATTGGTAGCCACACTCTTCACCGGATTCAGGCTCTGCAGATCTTGCATCGCCTTGAGTCCCAGCGGCGTAGCGGCGTTATCTAACCCCAGCACATTGGCGGTCAGGTTCATGGTGACACTGCCAAAGGCGGGGTGTCCTCTGGGCACCTCTGGCATCAAACGGCTAAGCAAAGGCTCAAACAGACGCGCAAAGAGGCCCACCACACCCGCCTTCTCCCCCACCCGCATCAAGCCCATCCATAGGGAAAGCACGCCTATCAGCCCTAATGCTATTTCGGCGGCTAACTTGGCACTGGCAAACAGGGCATCGACCACGGCAGAGAGGATCTGCCACTGTCCCTGAAACAGACTGATGGCGATTGCGACTAAGGCGGCGACAAAAAAGGCAAACCAAACGCGATTTAACACCCGAGACTCCTTTCACCCCAAGCTTTGCTCAAGGCCCGATAATGGATGTGATATACTGGCGACTAACGATATCTCTATTCTGTTACCTATGGTTCAACTAAATCAAAATTTTATCAATAGCATAGCGAAAGATATGCCGGATCATCTCTCGATGGATGAATTTATCAGCTATTGCGCCAAGCCTTTACGCCCCTCCATCAGGGTCAACACCCTCAAGATAACGACCGCTGACTTTATCACCATGATGAGTGCCAAAGGCTGGCAGTTTGAACCTGTGCCCTGGTGCGAGGACGGCTTCTGGGTCAAGGTGGATGACTCGGTGCAACTGGGTAACACGGTAGAGCATATTCAGGGGCTGTTTTATATTCAGGAGGCCAGCTCCATGCTGCCGCCTAAGGCGCTGTTTCCCGAGCCGATAAAGGATGCGGCCTCCCTCACCCTGCTGGATATGGCCTCAGCGCCGGGTTCTAAGACCACTCAGCTGGCCGCCATGATGAACAATCAAGGCTTGTTGGTCGCCAACGAATACTCCTCCAGCCGAGTCAAGGTGCTACACGCCAACGTGCAGCGCATGGGCGCCAGCAATCTCGCCCTCACCCACTTCGATGCCAGAGTGTTTGGCGAGTATCTATTCGAGAGCTTCGATGCCATACTGCTCGACGCCCCCTGCGGCGGTGAAGGCACGGTGCGCAAAGACCCAGACGCCCTCAAACATTGGGACGAGGGTGAGATAGAGGCTATTGCAAGCGTGCAGCGCGATCTGATCGAATCGGCCTTTCTGGCGTTAAAGCCGGGCGGCAGCCTGGTCTATTCCACCTGCACCCTCAACCGCCGCGAAAATCAGGACGTCTGCCTGCACCTCAAGGCCACCTATGGCGATGCGGTGCAGTTTGAATCCCTTGCCGAACTCTTCCCCGGCGCCGAGAAGGCCTGTACCTGCGAAGGCTTCCTCCATGTCTGGCCACAAATCTTCGACAGCGAAGGCTTCTTCATCGCCAAGCTAACCAAGCTCGCCGCCGTGCCACGAAACAGCGAGGAGCCGCGCAAGCAGAAGAACTTTCCCTTTGCCCCAATCGACAAGAAGTCTCGCCAGGTCCTCTGCGACTACTTCGATACCAGCTTTGGCATCAAACTCGATGATCAGGGAATTTTGATGCAGAGAGACGATGAGTATTGGCTGTTCCCGACTAATGTCGAGCCGCTCATCGGCAAGATCCGTTTTCAGCGGATCGGCCTCAAGCTGGCCGACGCCCTGAAGAAAGGCTTTAAGCCTAGGCACGAGGCTGTGATGGCGCTGGCCGATAGCTCACGAGGGATCCCGCTTGACGAGGCTCAGGCGATTCAATACCTGATGGGACGTGATATCGCCTTAACCAGCAAAGAGAAGCCCCAAGGCGAGCAGCTGGTCAGCTACCAGGGCGCCCACTTAGGCCTGGTGAAACACCTGGGCAATAAGCTTAAGAACAGCCTGCCAAGAGACCTGGTGCGGGATAAAATCTGCTCTTCTTCGGCGATTGCAGTGGATCAGAAAGCGACTGACGCAGACTAAAGCAAAAGCCACTGAATTAACGTCAGTGACCACACATTAACATTTTGTTACATTTTAATCTGAGATTTGCCTAGACGAGCCCGGCAGTGAGGTGGAGTTTGACTACACTAAAAGCCTGAGATGAAATTCGAGGCAATCTCAAACAGTAGCGCACGGCTCTGCAAAGAGCCATTCCCCTAGACCCAGAACAATTGGAATAGTTTTGGGTCTTTTTTTATCAACTTCTCTTGGCTTGTTGGATAAGCCTATTCTTCGCAGCCTTTCTTAAACGCTTTGCTCAGCAACACTTCTCAATGCCGCCAAATATGCTAAATACGCTATAAATGCCAAGTACTGTGAACCTATATCACTCAACAACCACTAGGCTTTCACTAACTTAGCCGCGTCTTTGAACAGTCTGAAGAAGTTATCACCGGTATACTCTGCCAGTTCTTCATACTTCTCGCCGCGCAGCTCGGCCACAAACTCCGCCACATCCCGAACAAACGCAGGCTGGTTCTCTTCGCCGCGATGAGGCACAGGCGCAAGATACGGCGCATCGGTTTCCACCAGGAGTCTGTCCTTTGGCACCTTGCGGATCACAGAGCGCAGCTCACCGGCATTCTTAAAGGTCACTATGCCAGACACAGAGATATAGAAGCCCAAGTCGATGGCGGCCTTGGCCATCTCCCAATTCTCGGTGAAGCAGTGCAGCACACCGCCTACCTTGTCCGCGTTACCTGCTTTCAACATGGCGATAGTATCTTCACGGGCATCACGAGTGTGGACGATCAACGGCTTATCTACCTCGACCGCCAGGGCGATCTGCTGCTCGAAACATTGCTGTTGTAGCGCCTTGGTCTCGCCTGAGTAGTAATAATCTAGGCCTGTCTCACCGATGGCGACCACCTTAGGATCTTGCAGATAGCTGTGTAGCTTCGCCGTATCCAGTCCCTCCTGCACATCCAGCGGATGTACGCCCGCCGACAAGAACACCTGGTCGAAGGCTGCCATTTTCGCCTGCATAGAGGCAAAACCTTGCTGGCGCACATTGACGCACAGGAAATACTCCACGCCGCGCTCCTTGGCTTGAGTCAGCAAGGTCTTCAATGAATCTTGATCGGGCGCCGCCTTGAGGCGATCGAGGTGGCAATGGGAATCGATAAGCACGCAAAAATCCTAAGTCACTACAAAAGGAGCCAAAGGATAGCTATCTACATGGTACAGGTCAAATCGCCTGAGGCGAGTTCGCGGGAAAGTAGGTTTTCGATATGATGTTTGTGGGTTTGGGCGTCGGTGATGATCTTCACCCCAATCCCCGCCGGTCGGCCACCGGATGCGCCCAAAGGATTGATCCACACCACCAGGCCCTGAAACTCATGACGCACGGTCGAGCCCGGTAACTGGTAGGCGATGGTAAGTTCCTGCCCTAAATAGTGGCTTTCGGTAGTCGCCACAAACAGGCCCGCGGGCTGAATAAAGGGCATGTAGGCTCTATATAGCTGATGTAATGTATCAAAATTAACCACGAGATCGACCATATTATTTTAACTTGTTGTTAGCGACTGATACTCTAAGATAAACGCCTGAAAAACGGCCATAAAATTCACATTAGGCATCATACTCAGGCTATGATACGTCTCCATAACCTTGGCTGCAAATTTTGTTATCTTGATGTTAATTAATGCATCAGCATTTTTCTGCTTCACCAGTTTTTGTCGCAGGACAACATACAAAACCTTAAGTGCATCAGAAACTTGCTTTTCATCTATACTAGTTAAGTTAGCACACAGGTGCCCAGACGACAAACTTTGCACCCAGGCTTTTCTGAGGCCGATCAAGGCTTCATAGCGACCATCATTTAAGGCGGTGAGCAGATCGACAGGGCCGCCGACAACCGGCAGACACCAGGTCACATCACTGGTAAGTGTAAACTGCGCCGCCAGCCACTCCTGCACCGTCTCGCGGCTCGGCAGCTGACAATGCAGGCGCTGACAACGACTGCTTATGGTAGCCATCAAACGACTTGGGGTATCACTCTGCAGCAACAAGAGGGTCTCTCTGCCCGGCTCTTCCAAAGTCTTCAACAGGGCGTTGGCCGCCGCGGTGTTGAGTCGCTCACAGTTTTTAATCACAGCGACCCGTCTGCCCCCTTGCTGGGCGGTAGCGGTCAACTTCTGACAAAGCTCCCTGACTTGATCGACCTTGATCTGATTGCCGTCGGCCTCCAGCTGATAGCAATCAGGATGGTTACCGGCGATAAACAGCTGACAGCTCTTACACACCCCACAGGCACCACTTTGGGTCGGCGCCATACACAGGCTGGCCTGGGCCAAGGTATTCGCAAGTTGCATGCCGCCGTAGCCTTGGTGGATCCCCAAGAGATAGGCATGGCCCTGCTGGCCAGATATCAGCTGACTACAGAAAGCCTCACGAGCCGGGGTTAACCAAGGTAGATCCATCAAAGACTCCCCAACTGTCATGACCAGTCTTGTCGTTGCAACACGGCCAAGATCTCTTTATGCACCTGCGCCATCGTCTGGCTGGCATCGATCACCACGATAGACTCGTCGTGCGCGGCCAGCTGCAGATAAGTTGCCCTGGCACGCTCGAAGAAACTCAGCGCCTGCAGCTCGATTCTATCCAGGGCCCCCCTGTCTCTGGCACGCTGCAATCCAAGTTGAGGATCGATATCCAAGTATAGGGTCAGATCAGGTTTAAAATCTTTCAGGGTCGCCTGACTCACCGCCTCGACCAGCGGCATGAGTTGACGCCCGCCCCCTTGGTAGGCCAGAGATGAGAGATTGTGTCGATCGCCCAGCACCCAGTTACCCTGAGCCAAGGCTGGTTTTATCACGTTGGCCACCAGCTGCGCCCTGGCCGCATAGATGAGCAAACACTCTGACTCATCACACAAGGGATCGTTAGGGTCGGCAATCTTCACCAGATCCCTAATGCGCTCAGCCAGCGGCGTACCGCCCGGCTCACGGGTACACACGGGCGGTACACCGTTATGTTTCTCGATAAAATCTCTCACCAGGGCGATTGCGCTCGACTTGCCTGCCCCTTCCAATCCTTCGATAACGATAAATTTCGCGCTGTTTTGCTTCATCGATTTCTCTGATACTTATCTACAGCACGGTTGTGCTCGGTTAATGTTTTAGAAAAGATATGGCTGCCGTCATTCTTCGACACGAAGTAGAGGTAGTCGACATCGGCCGGACGCGCCGCCGCCATCAGGGATGCTCCGCTCGGTGCGGCTATAGGAGTCGGCGTCAGGCCATGAATACGATAGGTGTTATAGGGCGTCTGTTCACGCAGGTCCTTGCGGGTAATATTGCCCTGGTAACGCTCACCCATGCCATAGATCACAGTAGGATCTGTCTGCAGACGCATCCCCTTACGCAATCTATTGGTAAAGACCGCCGAGATCCAGGGGCGCTCGCTGGCCTTGCCCGTCTCTTTCTCGATAATCGACGCCATGGTCAGCAGCTCATAGGGACTCTTTAGCGGTATGCTCTGATCGCGCTCCTGCCAGGCCTTGTCTAGCTCCTGCTGCATCTTCTGATAGCTCTGCTGCAGAATCACCTTGACCGAATCGCCATTGCCATAATGGTAGGTGTCGGGATAAAACTTACCCTCTGGCAGCTTAGAATCATCGCCATTATCCTGAAGGACCTCCAGGAAGGCGCCCTCCTGCCACTTCAGGCGCGGCAATTGCTTGAGCTGCTCGCGCCACTCTTTGATGCTCTGCCCTTCAACCAAGGTTACGGTAAAGACCATCTCCTTGCCCTGACGTAGCTTTTCGAGCAGCTCGACCACAGTGTCATTGGGGGAGAGTTGATACAGACCGCTGCGGATCTTTGCAAGCTCGGGGCGCAGCTTAACCAGCAGCTTAAGCTTCCAAAGCTCATCCACGGCACCTGTTTGTGCCAAGGCATTCGCCATCTGTGAAAAGGAGGTACCACGCACCACTTCAAACTCGACGGGGGCTTCGAGCTTCAGCGGCATCTGCCCGTAACTCACCACACTCTGATAGACCCAATACAGGCCAATCGCGCTCAAGGTTAATAGGCTAAAGAGTGCGGTCAGCACGCCTTTGATCAGTTTTTTCATAGTATTATTTTTAGATCGTGTAGCAATTGGGTTAGCAGAGGGCTTTGGCCGAATGAGTGCTGGGCGATACTAGTCATTGCAATATTGGTCACGGGCACAGCGCCAAACAGGCTGTTGCTGGCCAGAACATGGCCAAAATGCTTGAGCTCTTCGGATGATACGCGGCGCACCTCGAGAGTAAACCCGGACTCGACAAACCAGAGCAGCAACTGCTCGCGCATCACACCAGCCACCCCAGCCTGATCCAGACTCGGCGTAACTATGGTGCGACCCTTTATAAAGAAGAGGTTGGCCATGGCGGCCTCTATGATGTTGCCGGCCGTGTCGCAGACCAGCCAATCATCGAAGCCGTCATCTAACTTGTGTGTGCGGATCAGCACCTGCTCGAGACGATTAAGGTGTTTCATACCCGCCAACAGTGGCTGCTGTCCGAGCGTCACCGGACTTAGTTGCAACTTGATGCCAGCTGCTTGCCACTGACGGTAATGCGCGGGGATATCATGCAGCGACAACACACAAGTCGGTGCGGGCGTTTGCGGCGGCATATAACCGCGTCCGCCACTGCCGCGGCTTACTAGTAACTTGAGGCAATAATCTTGGGAAAACTGTTTGGCGCCCTGCTCACAGGCCTTTGCTATTTGCTCTCGTAGCGCAGCGGAATCTGGCAGCGGGAATCCAAGACGATGAGCCCCTTGGGCCAAACGAAGCAGATGGCTATCCAGGAAGAGTACCTCAGCGCCTCGACAGCGCATGGTGGCAAACAGGCCATCGCCGTAGGTCAGTCCCCTGTCGAACGCCGAAACACTTACTGCTTGTTCACCATTTACCCAGATAGTCTGCGACATCATTTGTCCTGACTGATCCGACTGGCAACGGCTTCTTGCTGATCCCTGTACTTAGCACTCTTGCGCTTATTGTAGGGGCGCGCCACGGGCGAGCTTAGACGCTCGAAGTTGAGGGCGCCTATGGTCATCATGGGCTTCAAGGCCAGGGGAAGCTTGCCGCTGTTGAAGAACTCGAGCACTATCTTTCCCTGCCAACCGGGATCGATGCGATGGGCCGTGACATGCACCATGAGCCCTAACCTTGCCAGAGAAGAACGACCATCCAACCAGCCGACGATATCGGCCGGCAGGGTCAGACTCTCATGGGTAACAGCCAGTGCGAGCTCGCCGGGATGGAGGAAAAAGGCTTCCCCTTCGGGGATCACTATCTTATCGCTCATCACACGATCCAGAGCCGCCTGCACCTCGCTGCTGGGGCCACTGAGATCGATATAGGGGGCCGTATGATCTTGAAATACGCGGAACTGATTACCGAGTTTCACATCGACACTGACGCCACTGATGGCCTCAGCATCGGGACGGGGATCGATGACAATTGTCCCCTCCTCTAAACATGCTGCTATCTCTAAATCCGTTAAACGCATCCCAGCCTAACTCCCCATATCAAGCGATTATTTTGCTAAAAGGTGTTGAATTCTAGCCTTTAATATATCGGTTGCGATGCGGTTTTTACCACCACGCGGCACGATAATATCGGCATATTGCTTAGAAGGATCGATAAATTGCAGGAACATAGGACGCACTGTCTGAGTGTACTGCTGCATCACAGACTCCATGGTACGGCCACGCTCGGCCACATCGCGGGTCAGGCGGCGCATGAAGCAGATGTCCAGTGGCGTGTCCATAAAGACGCTGGCATCCATCTGCTCGCGCAGGTTCGGATCTGTCAGTAGCAAGATCCCCTCAAGGATGATCACCTTCTTGGGTGTCATGGTGACTGTCTCGGCCATACGGGTATGCTCGGTATAGCTGTATTGAGGGATCTCCACCGCCTCGCCATTTTTCAGGGCGCTGAGGTGTTCACACAGCAGCTGATGATCCAGCGCCTTTGGGTGGTCATAATTGGTCAATACTCGCTGATCCATCGACAGATGGCCCTGATCCTTATAGTAGGCATCCTCGGCAATAACCCCTATCTGATCTGTGCCCAGATCACGGCATAGCTCCTCGAAAATCGTCTTCGCGATTAGGCTCTTACCCGATGCCGATGCCCCTGCGATACCAATTATGACACATTGCGAATTCATGCTTTGTAAACCTTACTCATCATCTGAAATTGAAATAGATACGACACTCTGTGTCTGGCTTAGGGCAAGTTGTGCCCCCACCTTTCTGGCGATCTCCTTATACAACAAGGCCACCTGGCTCTCGCCATCCGCCACCACGGTCGGCGTGCCTTTATCCACATCCTCGCGGATATTCAGTTGCAGCGGTAGCTGCCCCAAAAGCGGTACATTGTAACGCGCAGCCATCTTAAGGCCGCCATCTTCACCGAAGAGATGCTCCTTATGACCACAGTCGCTACAGATATGGAAACTCATGTTCTCGACGATACCCAGCACAGGAATATTCACCTTCTGGAACATACTGATCCCCTTCTTAGCATCGGCCAAGGCGATATCTTGCGGGGTGGTGACCACCACGGCGCCGCTTACCGGCACCTTCTGCGACAGGGTCAGCTGAATGTCGCCGGTACCTGGTGGCATGTCGATCACCAGATAATCAAGCTCTGGCCACAGGGTCTCATTTAACAGCTGCGCCAGCGCGCCGGCCGCCATAGGGCCGCGCCATACGGCGGCCTCATCACCATTGACGATAAAGCCGATAGACTGGGCGGCGATACCATGAGCCTCGGCGGCGGTCATCATCTTGCCGTCGGGTGAGACGGGGTTAAAATTGGGTACGCCCAGCATGAGCGGAATGGAGGGGCCATAGATATCGGCATCGAGAATCCCCACCTTGGCGCCTTCGGCTGCTAATGCCAGCGCCAGGTTAACCGAGGTGGTCGACTTACCCACGCCACCTTTGCCCGAGGCAACGGCAATTACCTGCTTGACATTGGGTAACGGCTCGACGGCTCCCGATGAGATCACTGCTGGCTGGAAATCGATTTCGCACTCGACTTCATCTATGGCATCGAGCACCGCCAGCTTGTTGGTGATCGCCATGACGGTATCGCGATACTGGCTCTGGCAGGGATAGGGGTAACACAGCCCCAGCTGCAATCGCTTGCCTTCAATATCCAGCTTGGTGACACAACCTGCGCTCACCAGACCTTGCATTAAATAGGGGTCTTGATGGGCATCTAAAATAGCCAAAACCGGACCGAGCAGATCATCATGAAGATGATAATTCTGAGACGCTGAAGACAAAACGACTACCTCCAAAAATAAATTTGGCTAAGTGTATCAGAAAAACTCCTCATATTCGGATAGATTTAGTTCACTTAAAGCAGCTTTTGATGAAACTTTAGCGATGATCGGTTAGTATCTATGCCATTCTTTTTGGGCACTTACTGATTTAGAGACAAGATGGCAACTTCACAACGTAAAATTCTCGTGACCAGCGCACTTCCGTACGCCAATGGCCCCATTCATTTAGGTCACATGCTTGAATATATTCAAACCGATATCTGGGCGCGTTTTCAAAAGCTACGCGGCCACGAATGTCACTACATCTGTGCAGACGATGCCCACGGCACGCCCATCATGCTTAAGGCGCAGCAGCTCGGCATGGCGCCAGAAGAGATGATCGCTCAGGTACAGAAAGAGCATCAGCAGGATTTTGCCGACTTTAATATTCAGTTCGATAATTTCCACAGCACCCACAGCGACGAAAACCGTGAGCTGGCGAGCGAGATCTATCTCAAACTTCGCGATGGCGGCTATATCAAGTCAAAGACCATCTCTCAGCTGTTCGATCCTGAAAAGTCTATGTTCCTGCCGGACCGCTTCGTTAAGGGCACCTGCCCTAAGTGTAAGTCTGTGGATCAATATGGCGACAACTGTGACAGCTGCGGCGCGACCTACAGCCCAACGGATCTAATCGATCCTAAATCGGCAGTATCGGGTGCCACACCTGTGATGAAGGAGACAGAACACTTCTTCTTCGACCTACCCGCCTTCGAAGAGATGTTGAAAGAGTGGACCCGTTCAGGGTCCTTACAACAAGAGATGGCCAACAAGCTGGGCGAGTGGTTCGAACAAGGCCTGCAGCAGTGGGACATTACCCGTGATGCGCCTTACTTCGGCTTCGAGATCCCTGATGCACCGGGTAAATTCTTCTACGTCTGGCTAGATGCGCCTATCGGCTATATGGGCTCGTTCAAGAACCTGTGCAACAAGCGCGGCGACCTTAACTTCGACGAGTTCTGGGCCAAAGACTCTACCGCAGAGGTGTATCACTTCATCGGTAAGGATATCGTCTACTTCCACAGCCTGTTCTGGCCAGCCATGCTTGAAGGCGCGGGATTCCGTAAGCCAAACAGCGTCTATGCCCACGGCTATGTGACAGTGAACGGCGCCAAGATGTCAAAGTCTAAAGGCACCTTCATCAAGGCCAGAACCTATCTGGATAACTTAAATCCTGAGTACCTGCGTTACTACTACGCGGCTAAGCTCAGCAGCCGTATCGACGATCTCGACCTTAACCTGGAAGACTTCGCTCAACGCGTCAACTCAGATCTCGTGGGTAAGCTGGTTAACCTCGCCTCTCGCACCGCAGGCTTTATCAGCAAGCGTTTCGAGGGCAAGCTGGCCAAGGTCGCCGACACCAGCCTGACCGAGACCTTCCTCGCCAAGGCCGATGCCATCGCCGAATATTACGAGACCCGTGAATTTGGTAAGGCGATGCGTGAGATCATGGCCCTGGCCGATATCGCCAACGCATTTGTCGCCGATGCCGCCCCATGGCAGCTGGTGAAAGAGGAAGATAAGCAAGAGGAAGCCCATCAGGTATGTAGCAACGCGCTGAACCTGTTCCGCATCCTGGTGACCTACCTCAAGCCAGTGCTGCCTCAGCTGGCCAAAGATGTGGAAGCCTTCCTGCAACTTGAACTGACCTGGGATGACTTAGCAAGAGATCTCAGCGGTCACGAAATCGCACCGTTCAAGGCCTTGATGCAGCGCGTCGAGATGAAGAACATCGAAGCCATTATCGAAGCGTCTACCGAAAACCTACAGGTAGCCGAGGCGCCTAAGAGCCAGCTGGATCTCGACCCTATCAGCGAAGAGATCAGCTTCGACGACTTCGCCAAGTTAGATCTGCGTATCGCCCGTATCGCCAAGGCGGAACATGTGCCTGAAGCCAACAAGCTGCTTAAGCTGCAGCTGGACCTAGGCGGCGAGACCAAGCAGGTGTTTGCAGGCATCAAGTCTGCCTATGCCCCAGAAGATCTGGAAGGCAAGCTGACCGTGATGGTCGCTAACCTGGCGCCGCGTAAGATGCGTTTCGGCATGTCTGAAGGCATGGTGCTTGCGGCCGGTCCAGGTAAGAAAGATCTGTGGATCCTAGAGCCACATGAAGGTGCCCAACCTGGCATGCGCGTTAAATAAGTCGCTTGTTCGGAACTCAACCGAGAAGACACAAAAAAGGCCGCTAACTAGCGGCCTTTTCTTTTAGATACTCGACTTGAGTCAGCTTTAACAATCGATTCGCTACACCGGATTGTCGATATCCACGAAATGGTGAGTCAGGCCAAACTCGTTAGCCAAATGCTCACCCAATGCCTTGATGCCAAATCTTTCCGTGGCGTGATGACCCGCGGCAAAGTAGTGAATATCCTGCTCGACCGCGCTATGGAAGGTGCGCTCAGACACCTCACCACTGATAAAGGCATCGACGCCCAAATCTACGGCGATATCTATGTAGTCTTGCGCCCCGCCGCTACACCAGGCCAGGCGATGAATCGGCTTATCGCTCTCACCCAGGTGTAATGCCTGACGACCCAGAACGCCGGCCAGATGCTCGGCAAACGCACTCGGCGCCACAGGCTCATCGAGACGCCCCTGCCACACCAGGCCCTGGGCAACCCCCTCCACCGACTCGGCATCTATGATCCCAAGCTCTCTAGCCAACTCGGCGTTGTTCCCCAGCATAGGATGACCATCGAGCGGCAGATGATAACCATAGAGGTTGATATCATTATTGATCAATGACTTGATGCGACGATACTTCATCCCTGTGATGGTCTCAGGCTCACCCTTCCAGAAAAAACCATGGTGCACCAGCAAGGCATCGGCGTTTAGCTCAACCGCCTTGTCGATCAATGCCTGACAGGCGGTCACTCCGGTGACAATCGTCTTAATTCGCTCCTTGCCCTCGACCTGTAACCCGTTGGGGGCATAATCCTTGTAGCTGCCTACCTGCAGAAATTCCGTGAGGTATCGAGTCAATGCTGTGCGATTCATCTAAGCTCCTCATATGAATCAAATAACTTTGGCCGTTCCAGCGCTCAAAGGCTGAAAAAATGACCGTGACGATAGCGCCTAGTTTAGCCATATCTGGGCCTCAGTTCATAGAAATACGTTGAATTTCTGTGAAAATTGGACAATTCAGGCGTTTCAGCTATAAAATTAGGCCAAACCTTCAATTACACATTAAAAGAAATAGGTTAATACTATGTCAAAGTTGACCAAAGAAGAGGTGATCAGCACACTCGAGGCTGCATTGAGCAAGGCGCAGGGTAAGAGCGTTACCATCGAGCAAAAAGGAAGCTGGTACAAGATCGATGGTGGTAAGTCTCTTCGTTTTAGTGATTTAGAAGCTATGTTGGCTGAACAAGGTGAGCAAGCTCCTGCAGCTAAGGCTCCGGCAAAAGCGGAAAAACCTAAGGCCGCGCCTAAGAAAGCCGCACCTGCAAAAGCAGCAAAGCCTAAGGCAGAGGCGAAAGCCAGCAAATCAACCTCTGGTGGCATGACACCGAAAGAACTATGGCGTGCTAAGCTGGCGGGTAAAGGACAACTTCCCCGCGGCTTCTAAACAAGCTACTTGTCGTTATAAAAACGTATCGTCATAAAAAAGGAGCCTCTTGGCTCCTTTTTTATTGAATATAACCCTTCAATAGATACACGGCTGCTACATCGCCAGATCGACTCGCACGCCCCCCTGCAGGTAGACCACGCGCACCTCATCATCGACGTTGAAAATCATGCCGGGATCCAGGTCTTGAATCACCATTACCTCCCGACCATCTACATAACGTATCATCAGCTCCACCAGCTTCAACTGCTGATAGTAATCGCCGCCCGCATTATGGCCTATGCCGCCACCAATGAGGGCCCCCAATACTGTGGCAACATCCTGACCGCTACCGCCACCAAATTGATGCCCTATGACGCCACCGATCAAGGCGCCACCAAATGTACGCCAGCCCTGGTTACGATCTTCCACTAACTGAGTCTGGGTAATATTACGTACCGAGGTGACATAACCATACTCTACCTTCTCGACAGGGACGGCTTGATTGCGCTCATAGGCCGCACTGGCACTAGCACTCAGTCCCAGACTGGCAACCAAGATAAAAACTGACCAAATGAAGCGAAAGAGGCTGGGTGTAGGTTTCAACATAAGAGGTTTTCCGCTAACTTATAAAGAGGCCGATAACTAATTTTACTCAATTGTGAACTCACTGTCCTATTTAAATCATGAGCTGGCAAAGTTCCCTTCGCCGGAGTTTGCCCTAACCGATCCAAACGGACTCTTGGCCATCGGCGGCGATCTACACCCCAAGCGACTGCTTAACGCCTACTATGAGGGAATCTTCCCCTGGTTTAACGAAAACGACCCTATCCTCTGGTGGTCCCCCGACCCCCGTGCCGTATTTGTGCCCGGTTCACTCAAGGTCAGTCGTAGCCTGAAGCGCGATATCAAACGCCGTCAGTGGCGCTTCAGCGTCAATCGCGCCTTTAACAGCGTGATCGAGCACTGCGCCCTCACCCGCCAAGGCAAGGAAGGTACCTGGATCACCTTAGAGATACAGCAAGCCTATAAGGCGCTGCACCAGTACAACAAGGCCCATTCGATTGAGGTATGGGATGGCGATAAACTGATTGGTGGCCTGTATGGGGTTGCCATCGGCCAGGTATTTTGCGGCGAGTCCATGTTTCACCTGCAGAGCAATGCCTCCAAGGCAGCCATGGCCATGCTGCACCAACACCTGCTATCACACAGATACCGACTGATCGACGCCCAGGTCATGAACCCACATCTGGCATCCCTAGGCGCCAAGGCATTAAAGCGAGCGGATTTCATCAACCTATTGAAGCGTTTTCGCGATATTGAGGTCGCCAGCGACGCCTGGCATCCACAAGAGGTGCAGATTGAACTCTAGATCCGACACCATACAGGTGGGTATGACACATACCTTCGATTGCAGCTACCTGCCGGGCAAGCAGGAACAGCTGTTAGTGCTGCAGGAAGAATCTCTCGACCTCACCCTGTTTGAGAAGCTCTTGGCCTTGGGTTTTCGCCGCAGCGGTGAGACCATCTATAAGCCACATTGCCCTCACTGCCAGGCCTGCCTGCCGATACGTATTCCGGTGGAACTATTTATGCCGTCACGACGGCAGAAACGCACCCTGAAACAGAATCAAGACGTTAGCTGGAGCCTGGTCGATACCTGCACCGACGAGCATTACGCGCTCTATGACAGATACATCAAGGCGCGCCACCACGACGGTCCCATGTATCCCCCCTCACGCGAGCAGTATGACCATTTCGTGCAGTGCAGCTGGCATCAACCAAAGCTGCTTGAACTGCGGCTCGAGGGTGAGCTGATAGGCGTGGCGGTCACAGACGTGTTACCAAACAGCCTGTCGGCCATCTACAGCTTCTTTGCCCCCGAGCTGGGTAAACGCTCTCTGGGCTCCTTTATGATTCTATTGCAGTGCGATCTCGCCAGACAGATGCACAAGGCGCATGTCTACCTGGGTTATCAGATCCATGAGTCACGTAAGATGAATTACAAGACCGCCTACCATCCCCACGAGATATTGACCGCAAATGGTTGGCAACGCAGTGAATAAGCGCGCTTAATTAGAAAAAATAAAGCAAACAGATATTTGCCCAGATAACGAACACCTCTTTACAGAAGCGCTAATTTGCGGCATGATACGCCCGTTTTTAATATTTGAAGGCTAACAGGATAACTGATTAATGGCGAAAGAAGACAACATTGAGATGCAAGGCACTATTCTTGAAACCTTGCCAAATACAATGTTTCGAGTAGAGCTAGAGAATGGTCACGTAGTAATCGCCCATATCTCAGGCAAAATGCGTAAAAACTACATCCGTATTCTAACGGGTGATAAGGTCACAGTTCAGCTGACCCCTTATGATTTGAGCAAAGGGCGCATCGTCTTCCGTTCACGCTAATAGTTAGCTTACGAATAATAAAAACCGGCAGTGCCGGTTTTTTTGTTCCTAATCGATAGCGACAATGGCAGAGACTGGCGCCGACGCAGGATCTGACACATAAGACAAATCATGAAAAAAGGCTGCATCTGCAGCCTTTTTTATTACGTCTGTCTATTATGCCTTCGTCAGCCGCTCCGACTGCTCAATCTTGATGGTCAGCTTATCACCGTCGACATCCACATGGGCCACACCGCCCTTCTCCAGCTTACCGAAGAGGATCTCATCGGCAAGTGGTCGTTTGATCATCTCGGTGACCACTCGGGCCATAGGCCGTGCCCCCATCGCCTTATCATAGCCTTTCTCGGCCAGTAAGGTTCTGGCGTCATCGCTCACATCCAGCACCACAGACTTCTCGTCCAGTTGCGCCTGTAGCTCGACCAGGAACTTGTCGACCACCTTGGCGATGACCGTCATATCCAGATGGTTGAACCAGATGATCTCATCCAAGCGGTTTCTGAACTCGGGCGAGAAGACGCGGTTGATCTCAGACAGCGCATCCTGGCTGTGATCTTGCTGCTTAAAGCCGATGGACTTACGCACCGTCTCCTGCACCCCCGCGTTGGTGGTCATCACCAAGGTCACGTGTCTAAAGTCCGCCTTGCGACCGTTATTGTCGGTCAGGGTACCGTGGTCCATCACCTGCAGCAGCAGGTTATAGACATCAGGATGGGCTTTTTCGATCTCATCGAGCAACACCACACAATGTGGGTTCTTGATCACCGCATCGGTTAACAAGCCCCCCTGATCGTAGCCAACATAGCCTGGCGGCGCACCGATAAGGCGAGACACGGTATGACTCTCCATATACTCGGACATATCGAAACGCACCAGCTTGAGGCTGAGACAGGACGCTAGCTGACTGGTGACCTCTGTCTTACCCACACCGGTCGGACCGGCAAACAGGAAGCTACCCACAGGCTTGTGGGCGCCGCTGAGGCCAGAGCGTGAGAGGCGAATCGCCGAGCTTAAGGCTTCAATAGCCTTATCTTGGCCAAACACCACCATCTTGAGATTACGCTCAAGGTTCTTCAGCATATCCTTATCGGTGGCCGATACCGTCTTCTCAGGGATCCGCGCTATCTTAGCTATGATAGACTCGATCTCCGCCTGACCTATGGTCTTCTTGCGCTTGCTTGCCGGCTGCATCGCCATGCGCGCACCCGCCTCGTCGATCACATCTATCGCCTTGTCGGGAAGATGTCTGTCGTTGATATGCTTATCCGCCAGACGCGCCGCCACGGACAAGGCCGCCATGGTATAACGCACACCATGGTGCTCCTCATACTTGCTCTTGAGGCCTTGTAGGATCTTCGTGGTTTCCGCCACAGACGGCTCGTTGATATCCACCTTCTGGAAACGTCTGGCCAGGGCGCGATCTTTCTCGAAGATGCTCTGATACTCTTGGAAGGTGGTCGAGCCCATACAGCGCAGGTGCCCACTAGAGAGCAGCGGCTTTAGCAAGTTAGACGCGTCCATCACGCCACCGGATGCCGCTCCTGCGCCGATAATGGTGTGGATCTCATCGATAAACAGAATGGCGTGTTTATCTTGCGAAAGCTCCTTGAGCAGGCTCTTAAAGCGCTTCTCAAAGTCGCCACGATATTTGGTACCGGCCAGCAAGGCGCCGAGATCCAGCGAGTAGACTGTGGCATCGGCCATCACCTCGGGAACCTCGTCGTTGACGATGCGATAGGCAAGCCCCTCGGCAATCGCCGTCTTACCGACGCCCGCCTCACCCACCAATAGCGGGTTATTTTTACGGCGACGGCAGAGGATCTGAATCGAGCGCTCTATCTCATCGGAGCGGCCGATCAGAGGATCGATATTGCCCTTGCGGGCCTCTTCGTTGAGATTAGCGGTAAATTGCGACAGCTTGCTGCGCTCTTCCGATTCGCTGTGATCTTCAATCTGTTCGGGTTCTTGAGCATTATCCAGCTCATCACGCGCCACGCCGTGGGAGATGTAATTCACCACATCAAGGCGAGTGATCTCACCATTACGCAGCAGATAAACCGCCTGAGACTCCTGCTCGCTGAAGATGGCCACCAAGACGTTGGCACCTGTCACTTCGTTGCGACCCGAAGATTGCACATGAAAGACGGCGCGCTGCAGCACACGCTGAAAACCTAAGGTAGGCTGGGTTTCTCTGTCATCGTTGGGATCGCTGATGATAGGTGTGGTCTGCTCGATGAAACTCGACACCTCTTCTCTTAACTTATCTAGGTTTGCACCGCAGGCGAGCAGCGCCTCTTGAGCCGCAGGATTATCGATTAACGCCAATAGCAGATGCTCTACGGTCATGTATTCGTGTCGCGCGTCTCTGGCTTGTTGGAACGCCAGATTCAAAGTGACCTCTAAATCTTTATTTAACATAAGCACCCCCTAAAATAATCACAAAACTTCGATATTCAGGCTTTCTCTAATGAACACAGTAACGGATGTTGGTTTTGTCTTGCAAACTGATTTACTTGTGCGACCTTGGTTTCTGCAATGCCGAAAGGGAAAACGCCGCAAATTCCCTTACCCTGGTGATGAATCGCCAACATGATATCTGTGGCTTCTTGTTCATTTTTATTAAAAAAGAGTTGTAACACCTCGATGACGAAGTCCATCGGGGTATAGTCATCGTTGTTTAAGATCACTTTGTACATCGAAGGCGGCATGAGTTCAGTTTCCGCGCGCTCTTCGATATGCTCAATATTACCTACTTTACCCATATTTCAATATTAGCCTCTAGTTTTGGCTTCTTCCAAAAGTTGCTGACCACCCGGGATAAACCTGTTACTCATCCGACCATTAGAACCAATTGCTGACGAATTTAGCGCAAATGTTGCCTTTTTGTTAAATTGGTCTTGACATCCGCTTTTACTGGTTTCATTCTGTTCATCGAGCGGTGAATTTACCCCGCCTCATAAGTTTTACTATCTTACTGGTCAGTAAACAACAGAAGGAAGTGGAAGTATGGCAAACGGAACTGTGAAATGGTTCAACAACGCCAAAGGATTCGGGTTTATCTGCCCTGAAGCTGGTGGTGAAGACGTTTTCGCACACTATTCTACCATTGAAATGGAAGGCTATCGAACTCTAAAAGCAGGCCAATCAGTCCAATTCGAGGTGGAACAGGGGCCTAAAGGGATGCACGCGTCAGCGATATCACCCACTAAATAGTGGGGCAAAAAAACAAAAAAAGGCAGGGTTATCCCTGCCTTTTTTATTACTGATTTTTAATCGCTAACAGACACCATCGAAGCAATAAAAAAAGGGCGCCGTGGCGCCCTTTTTATTGTATGGCTTAGCCTATCAGCTGATTCAACGTCGCACTTGGACGCATCGCCGCTTCCGCCTTAGCGGCATCCAGGCGATAGTAACCGCCTAAATCAACCGCAGGGCCCTGCGCACCATTTAACTCGGTAACAATCTTAGCTTCGTTATTGGTTAGCGCTTCGGCAAGTGGCGCGAACTGGGCTTTTAGCTCTGCATCGCTATCCTGTGCGGCCAGAGCCTGTGCCCAGTACATCGCCAGGTAGAAGTGGCTACCACGGTTATCCAGCTCTCCCACACGACGTGAAGGCGAACGGTTTTCATCGAGGAACTTACCGATAGCATTGTCCAGCGCATCGGCCAATACCTGCGCCTTAGGGTTGCCATAGTTCTGGCTCAGATGCTCGAGTGAGGCGCCCAGTGCCAGGAACTCACCCAGAGAATCCCAACGTAGGTGACCCTCTTTCTCTACCTGTTGAACGTGCTTAGGCGCACTGCCGCCGGCACCAGTCTCGAACAATCCACCACCACTCATCAGCGGCACGATTGACAGCATCTTGGCGCTGGTCCCCAGCTCAAGAATTGGGAAGAGATCGGTGAGGTAGTCACGTAGCACGTTACCAGTTACCGAGATGGTATCCAGACCTTGCTTGATGCGCTCCAGTGAGAAGCGAGTCGCCGCCACAGGCGCCATGATGTGAATTTCTAATCCATCGGTATCATGCTCAGGCAGATACTGCTTCACCTTGGCAATCAGCTGTGCGTCGTGGGCACGGTTTTCGTCTAACCAGAACACGGCTGGCGTCGATGACAGACGCGCACGGTTAACGGCAAGCTTAACCCAGTCACGGATAGGCGCGTCTTTAACCTGACACATTCTCCAGATATCACCGGCTTCGACGTCGTGAGACATCAATAGGTTACCGGCGGCATCGACAACCTTCACCACACCGTCGGCGGCGATTTCGAAGGTCTTGTCATGGCTACCATATTCTTCGGCCTTCTGCGCCATCAGGCCCACGTTTGGCACGCTGCCCATGGTGGTTGGATCGAAGGCGCCATTTTCTTTACAGAATTGGATAGTTTCCTGGTATACACCTGCGTAGCAACGATCCGGGATCAGCGCCTTAGTGTCTTTCAACTTGCCATCAGGCCCCCACATCTGACCTGAAGAGCGAATCGCCGCAGGCATAGAGGCATCGATGATCACATCGCTTGGCACGTGTAGGTTGGTGATACCACGGTCTGAATCGACCATAGCCAGGGCTGGACGCTCGGCGTAGATAGCGGCGATATCGGCTTCGATCTCGGCTTTCTTGTCGGCTGGTAGGCTAGCTACCTTGGCATAGACGTCACCGAAGCCGTTATTAACATCGACGCCCAGCTCTTCAAACAGCTCGCCATGCTTTTCAAACAGTGACTTGTAGAACACCTTAACCGCGTGACCGAACATGATAGGGTCAGAGACCTTCATCATGGTCGCCTTAAGGTGCAGAGACAGCAATACATCTTCGGCCTTAGCCGCTTCGATTTCACGTTCCATGAAGGCAACCAGGGCTTTCTTGCTCATGGTCGAAGCGTCAATCACCTCACCGGCCAGTAACTTAAGGCCAGCTTTCAGTGTCTTGCTGCTACCGTCTTTACCTTCGAACAGGATATCTATGCTGGTTGGCTCGGCAACAGTCACCGACTGCTCGCTACCGTAGAAATCGCCGGCTTCCATGTGCGCAACATGAGACTTAGAATCGCTGCTCCAGGCACCCATTGAGTGTGGGTTCTTCTTGGCGTAGTTTTTAACAGAAGTCGGCGCGCGGCGGTCTGAGTTACCTTCACGCAGTACTGGGTTAACGGCACTACCTTTGATCTTGTCATAACGTGCCTTGATATCGGCTTCTGCATCATTTTGCGGCTCATCAGGGTAGTTAGGCAGTGCATAACCCTTATCTTGCAGCTCCTTGATACAGGCTTTTAGCTGTGGAATAGAGGCGCTGATGTTTGGCAGCTTGATGATATTTGCTTCTGGCTTAGTGGCCAGCTCACCCAGCTCGGCAAGTGCGTCGGAGATCTGCTGTTCTGGCTTTAAGAATTCAGGGAAATTGGCGATAACACGGCCAGATAAAGAGATGTCGCGTGTCTCAACGCCAACTCCGGCGGCTGCGGTAAAATGCTTGATAATAGGCAACAGAGATAGGGTCGCGAGAGCCGGAGCTTCATCAGTCTCCGTATAGATGATCGTTGGATTGTCGTTCATTATTACTTCCTACGTTTTTGTAAAATAAATCGTTTATGAATCAAACTACTATGACGTCATTATTATAATTTTACGATGGCGAATGCGAGGCATGAAAAGGATAAATAGTAAGGGGGAACGCCCTGGGGCTCTCCCCTGACACTTAAACCGATTTAATGCAAAACAAAGCGCGGTTAACATCTCAAAATCTGTTCACGTTTTGCTATCGATCACATTTAGTTGGCCGACATCATAAATCATTCACGCCAATATTCAAATTCCACTAATGGCGAATGCACAGTACAATGTCAGCATTAGCATACACTACCCCAGAAGTTTGCCACGTGAGTCTGACCAAACCCACAAAATCTAAGATCACTCGTCGCAGTCAAGGCCCAAAAGCCTCAAGCGCTGTCAATCCAAAAGGCAAGCCTCGCCTCAATAAGCCGGGGAAATTTACCTCGAAAAAGCCCAAGCCACGTCCGGAAAACCCCATCATAGTGCTGTTTAACAAGCCCTTCGATGTTTTGTGTCAATTCACCGATGAGCAGGGCCGCCAGACCTTGAAGGATTTCATCCCGATTCAAGATGTCTACGCCGCCGGCAGGCTCGACAGAGACAGCGAAGGCTTGCTACTACTGACCAACGATGGTCAGTTACAGTCGCGCATCACAGAGCCCAAGAAGAAAACCGATAAGACCTACTGGGTGCAGGTCGAAGGTAACCCCAGCGACGAGGCGATTCAGGCGCTAAGAGATGGCGTCCCTCTCAAAGATGGTCCGACCCTGCCCGCCAAGGTGGAGCGTATCGCCGAGCCGGATCTCTGGCCCCGCAACCCACCGGTGCGAGAGCGCAAGCAGATCCCCACCAGTTGGCTGGCGATCACCATCTGCGAGGGACGTAATCGTCAGGTCAGGCGCATGACCGCCCATGTGGGCTACCCAACGCTAAGACTGATTCGTTATAAAATAGGTCAATGGAGCCTGGATGGCATCGCAAATGGCGAATATAAGGTGCTCCCCCAATCCTAACGAGGTATTAGATGGAACGTTATAAACCCAATGTCACCGTCGCCTGCGTCATCAATTGTGACGACAAATACCTGATGGTCGAAGAGCTCATCGATGGCAAGCTCACCTACAACCAGCCCGCAGGTCATCTAGAAGCCTTTGAGAGCATTAACCAGGCTTGCGAGCGCGAGGTGTGGGAAGAAACAGGCCTTAGCATTAAGGCGCAGTCGCTGATTAACATCTATCAATTTCAAGCAAGAGACGATCTGGCCTTCCTGCGCTTCACCTATGCCTGCGTCCTAGATGAGCCGCTCACGCCAAAGCCCCAAGACAATGCTATTCGCCGCGCCCTGTGGATGACGCTCGATGAGATAACCCAGCTCAAGAGCCAGCTCAGAAGCCCCTTGGTACTACAATGTATTCACGACTTTCGTCAGGGAAAACTCTTTTCGACTGAGGTGGTCAATAGCCGCTTTCTCTAGTTAGCCCAAAGTCACAATGCATGATAGAATATGCCCCCGCATATTATGGTGATGATTTTCCCGGCAAGTGATGCGCGATCAACGCGCAATTAGACACAGGGCTAAGCAGGCAAACCGGCTTGCTCTACCGCCGAAAACAGCCACCATAGCTACACGAATTTAATGGTTTTTAGGATTTATGGCAGCAATCGAACCCAATCCAAACGGTAAAAAAGTGATCGTCGGTATGTCCGGCGGTGTCGACTCATCTGTTTCGGCGTATCTCCTCATGCAACAGGGCTATCAGGTCGAAGGCCTGTTCATGAAAAACTGGGAAGAGGACGATACCGACGAGTATTGTGCCGCCGCCGAAGATCTTAAAGATGCCCAAGCCGTTTGCGACAAACTGGGGATCAAGCTGCACACGGTCAACTTTGCTGCCGAATACTGGGACAATGTGTTCGAGTACTTCCTCGCCGAATATAAGGCGGGTCGTACCCCTAACCCAGACATCATGTGCAACAAAGAGATCAAGTTTAAAGCGTTTCTCGAGTTTGCCGACGACATCTTAGATGCCGACTATATCGCCATGGGCCACTATGTGCGCCGCAGCGATGCCTCGGGTCAAAGCCAGATGCTACGTGGCGTCGACGGCAACAAAGACCAGAGCTACTTCCTCTACACCTTGAGCCACGAGCAGATCGCCCGCTCCCTATTTCCCGTGGGTGAACTGGAGAAGAGCGAAGTACGTGAAATTGCCAAGGAGATGGGACTGGTTACCCATGACAAGAAGGACAGCACAGGCATCTGCTTTATCGGCGAGCGTAAGTTCACCGATTTTCTGCGCACCTTCCTGCCCGCACAGCCCGGCAAGATAGAGACCGCCGAAGGCGAAGTCATAGGTGAACACCAAGGCCTGATGTACCACACCCTGGGCCAGCGCAAGGGGCTGGGGATAGGCGGCATGAAGAACAGCAACGACGATCCTTGGTATGTGGTCGATAAAGATCTCGAGCGTAACGTGTTGGTTGTCGGTCAAGGTGGTAAGCACCCTCGCCTCATGTCGGTGGGTTTCTACGCCGATCAGCTACACTGGGTCGATAGAAAAGGGCCTGTCGATGGCGCTAAGATCACGGTCAAGACACGCTACCGTCAGCAGGATGTGGCCTGTACCCTCACCTATGAAGGGGACGATCGCATCAAGGTGATCTTCGACGAGCCAGTTGCCGCCGTAACCCCTGGTCAGTCGGCCGTCTTTTACGACGGTGAAGTCTGTCTGGGCGGCGGTATCATAGACAGTCTGATTAGAGAGTAAGCCGTGAGCGAGCCGATTTTCGACAGAACCATGGCCTTTGCCGGTATATTGCAGGCGATAGGTCAGGTACAAAAGGTTGCCAGACACGGCCAGGCAGACGATGAGATGCTTGGCGCCTGTTTGGGTACCATCATGGTGACCACCCCAGACAGCACTGCCGATGTATATCAAGACAAGGTCGCGCTGAATCGCGGCTACCAACTGGTGTTGAACCAGCTGGGCGATGACAAGCAGAAAGATGTCGAGGTGACCCGCTACCTTATCGGTATCCTGGCCCTGGAACGCAAGCTGTCACGCAGCTCAAACGCCATGGGCATGCTGGCCGAGCGCATCAATCAAGTACATCGCCAGCTGCACCACTTTGCCATTACCGACGAGCAGGTGGTTGCCAACTTCGCCGGCATCTACAGCGATATAATCAGCACCTTAGGCCCCAAGATACAGATCTCGGGCAATCCCGAGTACCTGAAACAACCTATGGTGCAACATAAGATACGCGCCCTGCTACTGGCTGCCATGCGCAGCGCAGTCTTGTGGCGCCAACTTGGAGGCAAGCGCAGGCACCTTGTCTTCTCGCGAAAAACAATAGTTGATACAGCTAAGAAAAGCCTCACCCTATAAATAATAAGTTAAGTTCATTAAAGGAGCTTCTAATGGAACTTTCCGCACTAACTGCTATCTCTCCGGTAGACGGTCGTTATGGTAGTAAAACCGCCTCATTAAGAGGGATTTTCAGCGAGTACGGCCTGACCAAATACCGTGTTCAAGTCGAAATCAACTGGCTAAAGCTGCTGTCTAGCTGCCCAGAAATTGAAGAAGTTCCTCCTTTTAGCGAAGCCGCACTGGCCTTGCTCGACCAGATCAAAGACAACTTCAGCGAAGAAGACGCGCTGCGCGTCAAGACCATCGAGGCCACCACTAACCACGATGTAAAGGCAGTGGAGTACTTCATCAAAGAGAAGATCGCTGACAACAGCGAACTAGTCGCCATCGGTGAGTTTGTTCACTTCGCTTGTACCTCGGAAGATATCAACAACCTGTCTCACGGCCTGATGCTTAGCGAAGCCCGCGAGCAGGTGTTGGTACCATACTGCCAGCAGATCGTCGATGGCGTGAAGAAACTGGCCAGCGAATATCGCTCTGTACCACTTATGTCACGTACCCATGGCCAACCAGCCTCGCCTTCTACCCTAGGTAAAGAAATGGCCAACGTTGCCGTACGTCTCGAGCGTCAGCTTAAGCAGATCCAAGCGGTTGAGATCATGGGTAAGATCAATGGCGCCGTGGGCAACTACAACGCTCACCTGTCAGCCTACCCTGAAGTTGACTGGCACACACTGTCAGAGCGTTTCGTGACCAGCCTGGGCCTTAACTGGAACCCTTACACCACTCAGATCGAGCCACACGATTACATCGCAGAATTGTTCGATGCCGTCGCCCGTTTCAATACCGTACTGATCGATTTTGACCGTGACATCTGGGGTTATATCGCCCTGGGTCACTTCAAGCAGAAGACGGTTGCCGGCGAGATCGGTTCATCGACCATGCCGCACAAGGTTAACCCTATCGATTTCGAAAACTCAGAGGGTAACCTGGGTATCGCTAACGCCCTGATGCAGCACCTGGCGGCTAAACTGCCTGTGTCTCGCTGGCAGCGCGACCTGACCGACTCGACGGTACTGCGTAACCTGGGTGTGGGCATGGCGCACTCGCTGATCGCTTATCAGGCAACTCTGAAAGGCATCAGCAAGCTCGAAGTGAACGAGGCTCACCTGCGTGAAGAGCTGGACCAAAACTGGGAAGTATTGGCCGAGCCAGTACAAACCGTTATGCGCCGCTACGGCATCGAGAAGCCATACGAGAAGCTTAAAGAGCTGACTCGCGGTAAGCGTATCGATGGCGAGCAACTGGCGCAGTTCATCGACACTCTTGAGCTACCAAGCGATGTGAAGCTTGAGCTGAAAAAGATGACGCCTGCCAACTACATTGGCCGCGCCGAAGCTTTTGTGGATGATCTCAAGTAATCATCCCTAACACCTTATGAAAGGCGGTAGGCAGCAGCTTACCGCCTTTTTATTTCTGGAATATCTAGTTTCCGCAATATCTAGTTTCAGAAATATGCGATTTCCTGACTATATGATTTCCGGATTATGTGATTTCCGGATTATGTTATTTTCGGCATATACTGCCCCCTATTACTCAGGCCTGATGACCGACGCCATGTATACTCCCAACTTCGATACCCAAGAGTTTTTAACCCATCACTGGCAGAAGCAGCCTCTGGTGATCAAAGGCGCCTTCGCGCACTTTCAAGATCCTATCGCACCCGATGAACTGGCGGGACTCGCCTGCGAAGAGGAAGTCGCCTCGCGCATCGTGCTGACCAAAAAAGATAACTGGGAGATCATCCAGGGCCCCATCGAAGACTACTCCCCCTTCGGCGATGCCAACTGGCAGCTACTGGTCCAGGCCGTCAACCACTGGTACCCGGATGTAGAGCCCTTGGTCAACGCCTTTCGTTTCATCCCCGACTGGCGCTTCGACGATCTCATGGTCTCCTACGCCACGCCCGGTGGTGGCGTCGGCCCTCATATAGACAACTATGATGTCTTCTTACTGCAGGGCGAAGGCAGACGCCGCTGGAAAGTCGGTGCCAAGGGGCAATACTCGCCCAGAGGTGGCGATACCCACACGGCGCTGATCGACGATTTTGAGCCCATCCTGGATGTGGTGCTCGAGGCTGGCGACATGCTCTATATCCCGCCAGGCTTCCCTCACCGAGGAGAGACATTGGAGACGGCGCTAAGCTACTCCATAGGGTTTCGAGCGCCCAGCCAGCAGGAGCTCTTTAGCAGCATCGCCGATCACTTGATCGACACCAACGGCGGCAATAAGCGCTTTACCTCGAACCAGGAACCCGCGAGTCCTGGCCTGCTGAGCGTCGAGCAGCAAGCAGGCATGTTGGCCCTGGTCTCTGAGATCTTATCCCAGCCTGACCACTCTCAAACCGTGCTGGGTCAGACCCTGAGTCAGAACCGCTTCGAGCTGGATCTGGCAGAGCAAGGGGAAAGTTACAGCCAGGAAGAGTTGTTGGAAGCACTGGAAGATGGCGCCTGTCTACAACGCATCGGCGGGCTTAAGGTGATTCGTCTCGAAGACGATAAACACAACAGGCTCTTTATCAATGGTGAGATCTACAACTTTAATGACGCCGATGAGCTAGATGACGAACTTATGCTGCTGGCTAATGCATTTAGCTTCGAGGGCGAGCAGGCGCTGGACCTGTGTCAGCATGAGGCCATAGGCCAATACTTTATCTGGCTGCTTAACTCTGGCTACGCCTACCTGGCATAAGCTGCCAGATGCTCGTCTCCAGTTAGCCGATGCCCTGTAGCTGATGCCAAATAGCTGATGACCTGTATCTAATAACCTGTATCTAATAACAAGAAAGTGTTGAAGCTAAGAACACGAAAAAGCCGCCTCAAATGGGCGGCTTTTTTATTAGGCTTTAGGCTCTCGTTTCAAGCGCTTTTTAAAGACACTCTTAACAGCAATGGCTGTTTAAAACGCTTAGCCTTCTTTCCACAATTTTTCGTCGTTGTGGATCTGATACAGGCTCTCGGCACGTGACACCAACAGCTGCGCAAACTGAGCCTGGGTCTTGTCCTTTACGGCACCAGATTTCACCAGGTTTTCCGCCTTAAGCTGCCACATCATAGAGAAATGGCGAATCGCGTCGCGCGCGGTGGCGGCGACCTTAACATCCACATAATCTGAAGGCAGATCGCCAGACATCACCCAGAAGGTCTGTGGCTTTGGCTGCTTAGACTCCATCTTCCATACCGCGAGGAAAGGCGCAAGGTAACGGCTCTCTTCGGCAATCACTTTACTTGGGATCACCCCTTTTTCCGCCAGAAAGCGGTTTGCCTTCTGAAAATGCTCTTTAACCCATTGTTGTGTCAGGGCTTCTTGTTCTTCTGGAGTGAGTGCTTTAGTGTTCTCGACTGCTTGTTCCGTCATACTGCTTCCTATTGTTATAGTTATGCTGTGAAGGGCGAAATGGAGCTGACAAACTGCATATTGCGTGAAAATTCACACACAACTTTACGTTAACGTAAAGTGGAAAGCAAAATTGCCACACCGATCACAATTAATCCCAATCTTTGCTTTGTTGAGAGTATCGCTAAATGCTATCGTTCTGCAATAAATATAACAAGCCGTCGAAGGCGCCTCTTTGGCATTCGGCGTTTTAATTCCCAAGCGGAGAACTCATAAAGTGGCAGTATTTAATCATATCTCATTTGATGACCACGAACAGGTCGTATTTTGTCATGATAAAGAAAGTGGCTTACGTGCAATCATAGCCATTCACAACACCAACCTGGGCCCAGCGGTCGGCGGTTGCAGAATGTGGAACTATGAGTCTGATGACGAAGCCCTGACCGACGTATTACGTCTGTCTCGTGGCATGACCTACAAGAACGCCCTCGCCGGTCTGGCCATGGGTGGCGGTAAGTCGGTGATCATCGCCGATCCTAAAGTGGAAAACCGCGAAGCCCTGTTCCGCGCCTTCGGTCGTTGTATTCATACTCTGGGTGGTAAGTACTACTCTGCGGAAGATGTGGGCGTGTCTACCAGCGACATCATGATTGCTCACCAAGAAACCCCATACATGGCGGGTCTTGAAGGTCAGAGCGGTGACCCATCACCATTTACTGCGCTTGGCACCTACTTGGGTATCAAGGCTGCCGTTAAGCATCAGCGTGGCCTAGACAGCCTCAAGGGCCTTAAGATTGCCGTTCAGGGCGTTGGCCACGTAGGTTACTACCTGTGTCGTCACCTGCACGAAGAAGGCGCCGAGCTGATCGTAACCGACATTCACCAGTCATCACTGGACAAGGTCGCTTCCGAGTTTGGTGCTACTGTGGTTGCGCCTCAAGATATCTACCATCAAGATGTCGATATCTATGCACCATGTGCCCTGGGTGCCACCATCAACGACACCACGATTCCACTGCTGAAGGCTAAGATTGTGGCAGGTTGTGCCAACAACCAGCTTGCCGAACTGCGCCATGGCGAGAAGCTTAAAGAACTGGGCATCCTATATGCTCCAGACTATGTGATCAACGCCGGCGGTATCATCAACGTATCGTTCGAGAAAGATTACGACGCGCAGAAGTCTACCGCCAAGGTAGAAGAGATCTACAACACACTGCTGAAGATCTTCGAACAGTCTGACGCGCAAAACCGCACCACAGCGGATGTTGCCGACGAACTGGCACGCGCCATCATCAACGGCGAAAAATAATTTCTGGCACTAATTTCTGGTGCTAGCTGGATTGAAAAACCACCGACTGGTTCGGTGGTTTTTTATTGCCTGCAACCCGAGTTTTTCACCAGGTCATAGCCTACTCAACCTATAGAAAACAGCACAAAAATTTTCTGATTCAATTTTTCTTTTAGCGCCAAAGAGATAATTTTCAGACACAGATTTTTCACAAAGGCGTACTGGAAAATGTCATATTCCTCTGCTTGACTTAGAGGCTCATCATCTTCGCTAGGATTGCATTATGATAAGTTTCAAGTACCACTTTAATCAGGATTTGGTGGAGTTACAGGCCAGTAACTGGATAGGTCTGGAGCAGGTATTTGTTAACGGCAAGCGGGTGTCGCGTAAGCTTAATTTCGGCCCCAAGAGCGAACATGAGGTGAAACTGAACAGTGGTGCTCCCTGTAAGTTTCAACTGTTAATCGATCCCAGCAGCGAGCAGATGATCTGCCGCATCTACAAGCAAAATCGCCTGATCACCAGCATCAAACAGGGAAAGGAAAACCTGATGCAGAGCCGCCTGCTGCTACAATCTGTCATCATAGTGATGGCCGTCTCTAGCCTGGGCATGTTATTAGTGGTGTAACCCAAAGTTACGACATCCCGAGCTTAACCGCTTATTCAAATAAAAGAACAGACCTAAACAGACAGACACGAGCGCACAGACAAACATTCAAGCTTCTGTCACCTCAAGCGCTCAATACACCAAGATAAAGCTCAGCTTATTGACAAAGCGTCAGGCTTTCCCCCAGCACACAGACGGCTTGAGTGCTCTGATAGTTACCGCTGCCCGCCGTCACCGTGGTAACCACTAGCTTCTGTTGCTTCTGAGAATTATCCACCAGCTCTGCCTTTAAGATGGTGCCGTCTCGCACGAATGCCAGACTAGCGGCAAAATCCCCTACATCCAGGTTACGATACAGACTCACCTGCACGCTGCCAATAGATCTTGGCTCCAGCGCCCCCTCGACGACCACCAGGCTGTAGCCGTTCGCCAGCGTAAAGGCTTTAGCGTAGCTGTCACTGCTCACACTCGATGCACCAACCGATTCTGGCTCGGAGGCAGCAGGTTGAGATGTGGAAGAGTGAGTTGAGGATTGAGTTGAGGATTGGTTTGAGGATTGAGTTGAAGACTTGGGCGATTTCTCGATATTGACCATACAGGCAGACAGGCTCATTACAAGCGCAGCAGTAAGCAGAGGTTTCAGCATTTTGATCATCCGTTGATTTAGGTGAGGTTTGATAATAGGTCAGATTGCCTAGGATAGGCCATTGATCTTATTGAGTAGATAGATAAATTGTTGTGATTCAAATTCAGACAGATTACCGAGAAACTGCTCGTTGACCCGCTCAGCCTCGCAAATAAGATCTTGTTCCAACGCCTTGGCACTGTCGGTTAGGAAAATTTTGAAGGCGCGGCGATTGTCCGCCTCCTGATGACGGGTGATATAACCCTGTACCTGCAGCTGATCTAACAGGCGGGTCATTGTGTAGTTAGCCACGTCGCAGCGCTTAGACAGCTCTGTCTGAGTAACGCCTTCCTCCTGCCACAGGGCAAACAGGACGGGCCAGAGTTTAATGTCTAGCTCATAGCGCTTTAGCCTCTCATCCAAAGCCTTCTGAAGCTCGATATTAAGATGAGACACTAAGTATCCCAAGCTTTCATAATGTTTCAATCAGCACCTCCAGATACAGCGGTCATGCATTAATACTAACATCTGGTCCTAAAGAAACTAGGGCTCGGCTAACGCTAATTCGTAACGAAAAACCAATTGTCTTATCTAAGAAAGGCTTAAGTCTTAGTTTGCGTCGCCGTCTTGATTTAGCAGGTATTGCTCGATAAAACGATAATAACAGGCTCTTCCAAGTTTAGCCGATAATCCTCTGGCTAAGGAGACGGATATTGCCGCCTCATCCACTACAAAAGCATCATACCCGACCACCTGGAACTGGGTACCTATGGAGCTGGTCAGGGTAAATTGTCCGTCTTGCGTATCTTCATAATCATTGATAATAAAGGGAAACTCGGCAACCTCTACCCTCACCGTCTCCACCGGCGTCATCAGTAAATATCCCTCAGATTTATGATGCAAAATGGTGGCAAATAGGCGGCAAAATTTATCGGGCAGAGGCTCGCCGCGATAAAACCAACGTCCTTGGTTATCGATATGAAACAGCGGCGCCTCATCGCATAGCGGCGCCCCTTGAGTGATTTGCCGCAGCTGAGCTGCGGGGTCGAGTTCAGGCATAGTCTCTCGTTAGCTCATTGGCCATGCGCTGATTTACCATGAACAGATTAGCCATGCAATGACTAACCATTATCAATAAGACTCAGCAGCGCCTGCACCGGGTGTTTGGGTTTGAAGCCACCGAAACGTTTCACCTGGCTACGACAAGAATAACCAGAGATCAATATCTGCTCATGTGGCAGCGATTCTATGGCCTTCTCCCAGGACATCTCATATAAGGCCTTGGAGCGCTTAAGGTTATCGCTCTCGTGACCATAGGTGCCCGCCATGCCGCAGCAGCCAAGGCTGACTGTGCTTAGCTCGGCACCAAATGCGCTAAATATTGCCTGCCACTCTTTGGCCGTATTGGGCTTGGCCGTGGATTCGGTGCAGTGACTGAACCAGGTAAACTGCCTACCAGCATTAGCCGAATCTGCTGACACATTTAACTTAGCTGACTTAGCTGTCGGCGCCACGGCGTCGATCACCTTGAGCAACCATTCGTTGGCCAGCAGCACGTTAAAGTCGCCACGATTTTCAGCCAGGATCTCTTTATATTCATCGCGATAGCATAGCACCATGGCAGGATCTACCCCCACCATAGGCATGCCTAGGGCGTGCACCTGATTCAAGAAATCGGCGCTGGACTGAGCCGTCTTGGCAAACTTATCCAAGAAGCCCTTGATATGAATCGGCTTACCGTTAGGCTTAAAGGGCAGTAGCACTGGCTTGAAGCCCAGCTTCTCAATCAGCTTAATAAAGTGGTAAACCGTCTCGGCCTCATAGAAACTATTGAACGGGTCTTGCACCACAAGCACATATTGATCACGCTCGCTTTGTGGGATCTGCTGCAAGGCATTCAGGTCATAGCCACGGCAGGCGTGGTTCTCCAGGCGCTGCTTAAGCGTCGGCACTGACAGCGCTGGCGCATCCACATAGCCGATAGATTGTTTAATCACCCACTGACTCAGCTTGTTTTGTGAGGCAAAGTTGGTGATTTGAGGCACCTTGGCCATCAATGGCAGACTCTCTTCAATTCCTGCCACCAGATAGTCTTTCACCGGACGCAGATAGCGCTGGTAATAGATATTGAAGAACTGCGCCCTGAACTTGGGCACATCCACCTTCACCGGGCACTGAGACGAACACGCCTTACAGGCGAGACAGCCCTTCAACGACTCCATCACCTCGTGGGAGTAGTCATATTCGCGCTCTTTCTTCAGGGTGTTCTGGGTGCGTTGCAGCCAACCCAGAGGCTTAGCCTTGGCTAAGGCCTCGACATCCACGCCTTCGGCTTCTAATAAGCGCAGCCATTCGCGCATCAGTCCCGCGCGCCCTTTCGGCGATTGTACCCTGTCCCCGGTCACCTTAAATGAGGGGCACATGGGCGAATAGACACTGTAGTTGAAACAGAGGCCATTGCCGTTACAGTTCATCACATCCGGGAAAGCTTCGCGGGTGTTGACCGGGATCTGGCGGTCAAAAGCGCCTCGTTTGGTGCTGTCGACGTTATAGAGTAGCGGTCCGCTGCCCTTAGGTGCCACCAGCTTGCCTGGATTGAGCTTGTTATTGGGGTCGAAATAGCCTTTGACCTCTTCGAGCAGACCAAACAGGGTTTCGCCGAAAACAGATGGGCCATACTCGCCACGTACCCCCTTACCATGCTCGCCCCACATCAGGCCGCCATACTTGAGGGTCAGGGCCGCCACCTGATCCGATACCGTCTTGAGCAGTCGCTCATCCTGCGGGTCGCACATATCCAGCGCCGGACGTACATGCAGCACGCCGGCATCTACGTGACCGAACATGCCATATTGCAGCTCATGGCTGTCCAGCAGCGCCCTAAACTCCATGATAAAGTCGGCCAGCTTCTCAGGCGGCACAGCGGTATCTTCGGCGAAGGCGATAGGCTTGCGGCTTCCCTTAGTAGCGCCAAGCAGCCCCACCGCCTTCTTACGCATAGCGTAGATGGTGTTGATGCTCGCCTTATCCGATGTGACCTGATATCCCAGCAGGCCAGCCTGCTTAGCGGCAAGCTGAGTATCGAGCATCGCCTCTAATTGTTTAACTTTGGCTTCCACCTCTTCTGGCTCACCGGCGAACTCCACCATGTTGAGGCCATCGATGGAGGCGCCCGGCACATCTTCAATCAGAGATGACACCGAATGCCAGATGATATCCTGCTTGGCCAGATTAAGGACCTTAGAATCCACGGTTTCCACCACGGTCGCCTTAGCCTTGACCAGATCCGGCGCGTGACGCAGCGCCGACTGGAAAGAGTCATACTTAATATTGACCATCATGCGGGTCTTGGGCAGCGGCGTAATATCCAGCTTGGCCTCGGTGATCACTGCCAGCGTGCCTTCGGAGCCGGTAAGAATGCGCGACAGGTTGAACTCATCGACAGCCTCGTTCCAGACATTTTTCAGATCATAACCTGTCAGGAAACGGTTGAGTTTGGGAAAGCGGCTCTCTACCTCGCCTCTGTGCTCCCGTGTCATGCGGGCGATATCACGCTGCAGCGCCTGCCCCAGGCTTGGGGACTTCAGCGCATCTAAGGCTTCGAGCGCTTTTAGATCCAGCGGCTTGGTCTCCAGCACACTACCGTCATAAAGCACGCTGGTCAGCTCGAGCACATGATCAGAGGTCTTGCCATAGACCAGCGAGCCGGCGCCCGAGGCGTCTGTGTTGATCATGCCGCCCATGGTTGCGCGGTTAGAGGTTGAGAGATCTGGGCTAAAGAAGAAACCATGGGGGCGCAGCGCGTCGTTGAGCGCATCTTTGACCACACCGGCCTGCACCCTCACCCAGCGCTCCTTCTCGTTGATCTCAATCACCTGATTGAAATAACGCGACAGATCCAGAATGAGGCCATGGGTCAGCGACTGACCGTTGGTGCCTGTGCCGCCCCCGCGCGCACTAAAGACTACCGGTTTAAACTCTGGCTTAGTCGCCAGGGTCATGATCAGCTTAACATCGGCCTGAGTCTTGGGATACAAGACGGCCTGAGGCAGAAACTGGTAGACAGAGTTATCCGTTGCCTGGGCGAGACGCGCGCTGTAACGCTTATCGATATCGCCACAATAATTGCTCTGGGCAAGGGCGTCGAGAAACGCCAAATAGACAGGCTCTAGGGTCTGTTGATGGGATAACTTAGGGAGCATGATGACTTCTTTTCAATTGGTGTTTATTAAAATAATGTTGCCATTATAAACAAAAAAAAGCCGCTAAAAAGCGGCTTTCGTCAATTAGCTTATTCTATCTAAAGAATAATTAAGCGTGAGCTTCACCCAGGTATAACCAGGTATCGATCACTGTATCTGGGTTAAGCGATACGGTGTCGATGCCTTGCTCTACCAACCAAGCCGCAAAGTCGGCGTGGTCAGAAGGACCTTGACCACAGATACCCACGTAAGCGCCTTTCGCCTTAGCGGCCTTGATAGCCATTGCCAGCAGGGCTTTAACGGCTTCGTTACGCTCGTCGAACAGGTGGCTGATGATGCCTGAGTCACGGTCCAGACCTAGGGTTAGCTGGGTCAAGTCGTTCGAACCGATTGAGAAACCGTCGAAGATCTCGAGGAACTGGTCGGCTAGCAGGGCGTTAGACGGCAGCTCACACATCATGATGACGCGTAGACCATCTTTACCACGCTCCAGGCCTTGCTCTTTCAGCAGTTCGATAACCTGACGGCCTTCTTCCAGCGTACGTACGAATGGGATCATGATCTCTACATTCGTCAGACCCATCTCGTTACGTACACGCTTGATAGCTTCACACTCTAGGGCGAAACAGTCGCGGAACGACTCAGAGATGTAACGGCTTGCACCGCGGAAGCCCAGCATTGGGTTCTCTTCTTCCGGCTCGTAACGGTCACCACCAACCAGGTTAGCGTACTCGTTAGACTTGAAGTCTGACATACGTACGATAACTTTCTTCGGATGGAAGGCCGATGCGATAGTCGCGATACCTTCAACCAGACGTGCCACGTAGTATTCTACTGGTGACTCGTAGCCGGCGATCATCTCGTGGATCTCTTGCTGCAGCTCGGCGCTTTGGTCGTTGAATTCAAGCAGCGCCTTAGGGTGAATACCGATCATACGGTTGATGATGAACTCGAGACGGGCCAGACCCACACCTTCGTTAGGCAGACGAGCGAAGTCGAACGCTCTGTCTGGGTTACCCACGTTCATCATGATCTTCATCGGTAGTTCAGGCATAGAATCGACGCGAGAAGACATAACGTCAAACTCTTGGATACCTTCGTAGATGTAACCTGTGTCACCTTCGGCACAAGAAACAGTCACCTGCTGACCATGCTTGATCTTGTCTGTGATGTCGCCACAACCTACTACCGCTGGTACGCCAAGTTCACGGGCAATAATCGCCGCGTGACAAGTACGGCCACCACGGTTAGTAACGATAGCGCTGGCGCGCTTCATGATTGGCTCCCAATCTGGGTCAGTCATGTCGGTAACCAGTACGTCACCTTCTTGGATCTGGTCCATATCTTCGATAGAAGCCAGAACCTTAGCGGTACCGTTACCAATCTTGTGACCGATGGCACGACCTTCGCCAATCACTTCGCTCTTAGTCTTGAGGTGGAAACGTTCGATCAGCTGTACATCTTCACGTGAACGTACGGTTTCTGGACGCGCCTGTACGATATACAGTTTGCCGTCGTTACCATCTTTAGCCCACTCGATGTCCATTGGACGACCGTAGTGCTTCTCGATGATCATGGCTTGCTTAGCCAGCTCCATCACCTCTTCATCGCTGATAGAGAACTGACGACGCATGTCGGCAGGTACATCTTCAATCTTCACCTGCTTACCGTGGCTCAGGTCGTCAGAGTAAACCATCTGAATCAACTTGCTACCGATATTGCGGCGAACAACGGCCTTGTGACCTGCGGTTAGGCTTGGCTTGTGAACATAGAACTCATCTGGGTTCACCGCGCCTTGTACTACCATCTCACCCAGGCCGAATGAAGAGGTCACGAAGACTACGTCGTTGTTACCTGACTCGGTATCCATGGTGAACATCACACCTGAAGCGGCGGTGTCTGAACGAACCATACGCTGTACGCCAGCTGAAAGCGCAACGCCTTTGTGGTCATAACCTTGGTGTACACGGTATGAGATAGCTCGGTCGTTAAAGAGAGAGGCGAATACGTGCTTGATGGCAACCAGTACTGCGTCGAAGCCTTTAACGTTCAGGAAAGTTTCCTGTTGGCCGGCAAATGATGCATCTGGCATATCTTCGGCAGTCGCTGAAGAGCGTACCGCGAACGATGCATCGCTAGTTTCTGAGGCAAGCTTGTCGTACGACTCACGTACAACCTGCTCAAATTCGCTATGGAATGGGGTATCGATAACCCACTGTCGGATCTGTGCACCTGCGGTGGCGAGTGCATTCACGTCGTCGACGTCTAGAGCTTCTAGCGTCTCGTATATCTTCTGGTTAAGTCCGCTTTGTTCAAGAAATTCATTGAACGCAAAGGAAGTGGTCGCAAAGCCACCAGGCACTTGAACACCTGCATTAGCTAGATTGCTGATCATCTCCCCAAGAGAGGCATTTTTACCGCCTACCTTGTTGACGTCACCCATGCCTAATTCTTGATACCAGAGTACATATTGCTGCACAGTTCTATCTCCGCAAGTTTATTTCAGTGTGGCCCCTTCACACGAGGGCAGCGGCATTTTACACTCCACAGCAAGACGCGTAAATCTATAATTTTATTTGTAATTTTATTACTACAAGAGGTCAAAATGTCACGTAAAGTCTTTTATATCTCAGATGGGACGGCGATCACGGCCGAGGTTTTTGGCCATGCGGTACTGTCTCAATTTCCAGTTGAGTTTGAAGCACTTACTATTCCATTTGTCGAGACAACTCAGAAAGCCGAGGCGGTAAAAGCACAAATTAATGATTGTTTTATTACAACAGGCGAACGACCTCTTGTGTTCCATTCTATCGTCAAAGCCGAGATCCGAGACATCATCTATAGCAGTGAGTGTATCGACTATGACTTCTTGAACACCTTCGTTGCCCCGCTGGAAGATCAGTTAGGCGTCAAGGCGGTTCCAGTCACCCACAGAACTCACGGCAAGGCGAATCACAGTTATGAGGCGCGAATCGACGCCATCAATTACGCCATGGAAAACGATGACGGCCAGACCCTGAAACATATCGATAAGGCCGACATAGTACTGCTGGGCGTCTCCCGTTGCGGCAAGACCCCCAGCAGCCTGTATCTGTCGATGCAGTTTGGCATCAAGGCGGCCAACTATCCCTTCATCGAAGATGACATGGACAACCTTAAGCTGCCCGAGGTGTTAAAGAAGAACAAACATAAGCTGTTTGGTCTGACTATCGATCCTGTGCGCCTGCATGAGATCCGTCAGAGCCGCATGGAGAACAGCCGTTACTCCTCGCTGAGACAGTGCCGTATCGAGGTAAAAGAGGTAGAGATGATGTATAAGCGCGAGCGCATTCCCTTCGTCAACACCACCAACCACTCGGTAGAAGAGATCGCCACCAAGATTCTGGATGTCACCGGCCTGGAACGTCATATGTTCTAAAACTGCGCTGACCTCTGCCTATATAGAGACAAGTTAAGCGCCCCAAATGGCAAGCTAACTGCACAGATGTAGACAAATACCGGAAATTTTCATCTGTTTACCCCTGTGCAGCTAGCAACTATTGGTTATAATCCGAGGCAATCAGGCGAAAGCCAAGACAAACGCTCGGTATATTGAATGACCATTAAAACAGACGAACTACGCACCACATTACTATGTAAGGCCATTTCACCTGCTAAACTCGCATCTGAATACCCGCTTACTCAAGACGCCGCCGACTACCTGGTTCAACAGAGACGTGAAGTTGAAGCCATTCTCACCGGTGAAGACAAACGTCTTCTGGTGATCATCGGCCCCTGCTCTATCCACGACACCCAGGCTGCCATCGACTACGCTAAGCGTCTGGCCGTGCTGCATAAAGAACTCAAAGACTCACTCTGCATCCTGATGCGCGTCTATTTCGAGAAACCTCGTACCACTGTTGGTTGGAAGGGGCTAATTTCCGATCCGGATCTCGACGGCAGCTTTAATGCCAACAAAGGCCTGCGCCTGGCGCGTCACCTGTTGCAAGAGATCACCGAGCTAAATCTGCCTATCGCCACCGAATTTTTGGATATGGTTAACGGTCAGTATATTGCCGACCTCATCACCTGGGGCGCGGTTGGCGCCCGTACCACAGAGAGTCAGATCCACCGCGAGATGGCCTCGGCGCTCTCCTGTCCGGTCGGCTTCAAGAACGGTACCGACGGCAACATCAATATCGCCATCGACGCGGTGCGCGCCGCCAAGGAACCGCACATCTTCTACTCGCCAGATAAAGATGGCGCCATGGCCGTTTACCGCACCAGCGGTAACCCTTATGGCCACATCATACTGCGCGGCGGCAAACAGCCGAACTACCATGAGGCCGACATTCAGGCTGCGGCGCAGAAGCTTAAAGATGTGGGCCTGTCTCACCGCATGGTGGTGGACTTTAGCCACGGCAACAGCCAGAAGCAGCATAAGCGTCAACTCGAGGTCGCCAAAGATATCATGGCGCAGGTCGCCTCAGGCTCGACCGCGATTGCCGGCATCATGGCCGAGAGCTTTATCGAAGAGGGCAACCAGAAGGTGGTAGCCGGTGAACCACTGGTTTACGGCAAGAGCATCACAGATGCCTGCCTCGACTGGGCCGACTCAGAAAAGCTACTGCGAGACCTTGCTGCAGCCTCCAAGGCGCGCATGGCAAAGCTTAGCTAATACCTAATGTGATTATTTTAAAAAGGCTTCCTCGTGAAGCCTTTTTTAATGTCATGAAACCCACCACATTACCGGGCTACAGCGCTGTCATTAAGCCGCGATTATCAGTATAATCCGCCGGTTTTTTTCAATGCATAACCTTAAGGTTGCCGTATGCCCCTAACCGATACAGAAACTCAGTATTCTGACGCCATTCGCGCGCGCATCGCGCAGTCAGAAGCCCGGGTGATCAAAGCGATTTTTCCCTCTATTACCAACCATCACAACACCCTCTTTGGTGGCGAGGCGCTGGCCTGGATGGATGAGACCGCCTTTATCGCCGCTACCCGCTTCTGCCGCAAGACACTTGTTACTGTCAGCTCAGATCGTATCGACTTCAATAAGTCGATTCCTGCCGGCACCCTGGCAGAGATCATTGCCAACGTGATCTATGTGGGTAACACCTCCCTCAAGGTTGAGGTCAACATCTTTGTCGAAGATATGTACCAAGATCATCGTGAGCATGCCATACGCGGCGTCTTTACCTTTGTGGCGCTGGATGAAGATCGTAAACCCACTAAGGTGTGGAGCGGCGACTGATTTTAAGAAGGTCTCCTGTCGGCGGGCGCACACCTGCCGACTTATTACCTCTCACCTCTAACCTTCCCTAACCTCGCACCTCGTATCTCCCGCTCTCAGCCAAAGACTCATTAGACTTAAGTCTAATAATTGTTTGTAAAAATGAAAAAATCCCATCACCCAGACACAAAAGCAATAGAATACTGAGTCATTTATCTGTTACATTGACTTTACCTTCAAGTGCAACAAAGATAATCAAAAAGCAATGAAGCTCGAAAACTTGCACATCATCATCGCAGATGATCATCCATTATTTAGGAATGCGCTGCGACAGGCATTGAGCGGCGCCTTTGCCGACACCCAGTGGTTTGAGGCCGATAGTGCCGAAGCCCTACAAGGCCTATTGGAACAGGGCAACACCGCCTATGACTTAGTGTTGCTGGATCTACAGATGCCCGGCTCCCATGGTTACTCCACCTTAATACACCTAAGAACCCATTTCCCCGAACTGCCTGTAGTGGTGATCTCCGCTCACGAAGATGCCATGACCATCAGCCGCGCCGTCCATTATGGTAGCGCCGGGTTTATTCCCAAGTCCGCCTCCATGGAGACCCTCTCGGAGGCCCTCACGGCTGTACTCTATGGCGATATCTGGCTACCGGACAACATAGAGCTGCAAGAGATCAACGAAGATGCCACGGATCAGATGGCAGCCAAGCTTGCCGATCTCACGCCGCAGCAATATAAGGTGCTGCAGATGTTTGCCGAGGGTCTGCTCAACAAGCAGATCGCCTATGACCTGGGCGTATCCGAGGCCACCATCAAGGCCCACGCCACCGCCATCTTTAGAAAACTCGGGGTGAGAAACCGCACTCAGGCAGTTATCGCCCTGCAGCAGCTGGAGATGGAAAAGGTCGAGCTATAGCAGAAAACAAGGATAAGCCAGCACAAAAAAGCCGAACTCTCGTTCGGCTTTTTTATTCCCGACTGTTTGTTTTCACAGCCCTTTTTGTTACTTACTTAATGCCTGAAGCTGTCATAAAAGATGACTGGCGTGGAATCTCAGGTGATCTTCGATAAAGGTGGCGATGAAATAATAGCTGTGATCGTACCCCTCCTGCATGCGCAGGATCAGCGGATACTCCTTCTCCTTAGCCACCGCTATCAAGGCCTCTGGCCTTAGCTGCTCCTCGAGGAAGTTGTCACTACTGCCCTGATCGATAAAAATCGGCAGATCGCAACTAGCCTGCTTCATCAGCTCACAGGCATCATAGGCCAGCCAAGCGTCACGGTTCTTACCCAGATACTCACTAAACGCCTTCTGCCCCCAAGGGCAGTTGATAGGATTGACGATAGGACTAAAGGCCGAGACAGAGCGATAACGATCTGGATGCTTAAGGCCTATGGTCACGGCGCCGTGGCCTCCCATGGAGTGACCGGCCAGAGAGCGCGCCTCGGTCACCGGAAAATGGGCCTCGATAAGCTCGGGGAGCTCCTCAACCACATAATCATACATCTGATAATGCGCCTGCCAAGGCGCCTGAGTCGCGTTGAGATAAAACCCCGCGCCTTGGCCCAGGTCGTAGGCAGCGTCATCGGCCACCTCCATCCCTCTTGGACTAGTATCGGGCGCTACGATGGCCACCCCCAGCTCTGCCGCAATACGCATGGCGCCAGCCTTTTGCATGAAGTTCTCATCCGTGCAGGTCAGCCCAGACAGCCAGTAAAGCACTGGCACCTTCTGCTCGCTGGCCTGTGGCGGCAGATAGATGGCGAAACGCATGGCGCAATTTAGCACCCGAGACTGATGCTGATACTGTTTATGCCAACCACCGAAGCACTTGTTGCTACTGATATTTTCTATGGTCATACTCTCATCCCTAAAGGGTGCAGACGCGGGCGTCTGCACCTAAACTAAGCCAAATGATGCCTATCGGTTAAAGTGCACCACAGAGCGGATACTCTTACCCTCATGCATGAGGTCGAAGGCTGTGTTGATCTCCTCCAGCGCCATGGTGTGAGTGATAAAGTCGCTAAGCTTAAACTCGCCGCGCAGGTACTTCTCAACTATCTCGGGCAGCTCTGAGCGTCCCTTCACGCCGCCGAAGGCACTGCCGCGCCAGACGCGTCCGGTCACCAGCTGGAAAGGACGGGTCGAGATCTCTTGGCCGGCGCCAGCGACACCGATGATCACTGACTCACCCCACCCCTTGTGGCAGCACTCCAGCGCCGAGCGCATCACATCCACGTTACCGATACACTCGAATGAGTAATCCACGCCGCCATCGGTTAGCTCGACAATCACTTCCTGGATGGGCTTGTCGTAATGCTTAGGGTTGATGCAGTCGGTAGCCCCTAGCTGGCGGGCCAGCTCAAACTTGCTCTCATTGATGTCGATGGCGATGATGCGGCTAGCACCCGCCATGGTCGCGCCTATGATGGCCGACAGGCCTATGCCGCCAATACCGAAGATGGCGACGCTCGCACCCGGCTCAACCTTAGCCGTGTTGAGTACAGCGCCCATGCCTGTGGTCACACCGCAGCCTAGCAGACACACCTCTTCCAGTGGCGCCTCTGGATTGACTTTAGCCAGTGAGATCTCTGGCAGTACGGTATATTCAGAGAAAGTTGAGCAACCCATATAGTGGAAGATAGGCTGACCATCTTTGAAGAAACGTGTGGTGCCATCTGGCATCAAGCCTTTACCTTGGGTCTCGCGGATCTTCTGACACAGGTTCGTCTTACCCGACTTACAAAACTTACACTCGCCACACTCAGGGGTATAAAGCGGGATCACGTGATCCCCTACCGCCACACTGGTCACGCCTTCACCGACCGCCTCGACGATACCACCGCCTTCGTGGCCCAGAATCGCCGGGAAGACACCTTCAGGATCGTCACCCGAGAGGGTAAAGGCATCGGTATGGCAGACGCCGGTTGCGACAATCTTCACCAAAACCTCACCAGCCTTGGGATACATCACATCCACCTCTTCTACCGATAATGGCTGGCCCGGTCCCCAGGCGATGGCGGCCTTAGATTTAATAAACTTGTCTGTCATCTCACTTGCTCCATTTAGTGTCTGTATCTGTGTATCTGTCTGCCCACTTCAATGTAGTCGCTGACCATTACCTTGTCTCGCCAGCAGGTGCATCACAGTGGATTTGATTACTTGTGTCTATTTTATTTATTTCACACGAGATGATAATCTACGTTTTGTACAAATCATTTTTACCAAATAGTAATAATAGGTTTATAGCCATGCAGGAATGGGAAGGGGTCAGCGAGTTTGTCGCGGTGGCGGAGACAGAGAGTTTTACTAAAGCGGGCAAACGCTTAGGGATCTCTACCGCCCAGGTGAGTCGCCAGGTAGGCGCGCTGGAACAGAGGCTGGATACCAAGCTGCTCTATCGCACCACCCGCAAGGTCTCCATGACGGAAGAGGGACAGCTCTACTACCGGCATTGCCGTCAGGTGCTCGATGGCCTGGAAGAGGCCGAACGTGCCCTCAGCAGCTTAAGAGGTCTGCCCCAGGGACTACTGAGGATGACGGCGCCGGTGGCCTATGGCGAGAAATATATCCTGCCTGTCGTCAACGACTTCCTACTCGCCTACCCTAACGTGGAGGTGGATATCGCCCTCACCAACCGTCAGGTGAGACTGGTAGATGTGGGCATAGACCTGGCCATTCGCATCGGCAAGTTGGCCGATTCTAGCCTGATCGCCAAGCGCATCAGTCAGCGGATCAACTATGTGTGCGCCTCACCGGACTATCTCAAGCGGTTCGGCGAGCCCCACAGCCTGTCTGAACTGAGCCGGCACAACTGCCTGATCGGCAACCATGACTACTGGCGTTTCCTCGAACAGGGCCGCGAGCGCCAGCTTAAGATAAAGGGCAATCTGAGGTGTAATACCGGCCACGGCCTGAGAGACGCGGCGCTTAAGGGGCTGGGACTGGTGCAGCTGCCCAACTATTATATAGGTCAGGACCTCAAGGCGGGTCGTTTGGTGTCTGTGCTCAACGCCTATCAGGAGCCAAACGAAGGGGTCTGGGCCCTCTATCCCCAAAACCGCCACCTCTCACCTAAGGTGAAGTTAATGGTAGAGTTTCTCGACCGCGCCCTGCCCTAAACCTTGCAAGGTTTTAAGACAATAAAAAACGCCCCTTCATCTAGTATGAAGGCGCGTTTCTCTTGTTTAATTTAACGCTTAACGTCAGATTAACGGCTGCTCGGCTGTCAGTTGCTGGCGTCGAGCAGACGTTGATAGAGGGCGTCTTTCAGCTCGGCTCTATCGTGCTTAAGCTGATGCATGGCACTATCGTCGATAGGCGCATCGTTAAGCTCTAGGGTTCGGATCTCTTTGTCTAACGCACTGTACTTCTTGTTGTCTTGCGCGAATCCATCATCGGATTCGGTGAGTTTGAGGATCAGGTCTTGATAATCAGGAAAGTCGTTAATGAGCGAGTGGTTTTCACCTAGCATAAGGCCCCCTTTACTTGAGCAGATAAATGGATAAATTTTATGCCTTGTTGATAAATGTAGCACGCCATCACGCCCCTGGTCAGCATCCACCTCACAAAATACTGCAAAGAGTTGATAAATTAAGTTTTAGTGCGCTGTTTAATCACCTTTACACCTGAGATTTGCCCAGACATTCCCTACCTAAAGTGCTCCATCATGCGGTAATAGAGCATGCCCAGCGCCATGCCCTGATTACCGAGCCAATCGCCCACCGGCAGTCTTACCTGTTTCATCTGGGCAAAGAGGTCGAATTCCTCCAGTTGCCCCTGCACCGCCTGACTCATGATCTCGCCCATGATGTGCGAGGTGGCCACCCCGTGACCCGAGTAGCCCTGACAATAAAACAGATGTTCAGACACCTTGCCAAGCTGGGGGATACGGTTAACCACTATGCCCGCCATGCCGGTCCAATCGAACTCTATCTCCACCCCCTTGAGGCGGGGGAAGGTGCGCTCTATCGCCGGGCGCAGCTCGGCGGCCACATCCTTAGAGTCCCGGCCCGAATAGTTGGTGCCACCACCAAACATCAATCGGTTATCGGCGGTCATGCGGTAATAGTCGAGCACGAATCGACTATCATATACGGCTAAATCATGGGGGTTGAGCTGTTTAGCGACTTGTGGGTCCAGTCTCACCGTGGCGCAGTTACCCAAGGATGCAGGAAACAGCATGCCCCTTAACTTATGACGCGCCAACCTATGATAGGCATTGCCCGCCAGTACGGCGCAGTTGGCGGTGATCCGCCCCTTATCGGTCGTGACGGTAACCCGCTTATCATCAGAAATATCCAAAACCTGTGAGCCTTCGAAGATCAAGGCGCCGTTGGCCTCGGCAGCCCTCACCTCGCCGATGCAGAGATTCACCGAGTGCAGGTGCATGTTGCGCCGATTCAATAAGCCACCGTGATACAGCGGCGTGTCCAGATAATCGGGAATGTCGGCCTTGCTAAGTAAGGTTAGCTCATCGCCCATGCCCCGCCTCAGCCCCTCTTCATAGGTAGTCTGCATCTCGGCGATGTGGGCCGGCTTATAGGCGGTGTGCAGATGACCGAATTTAAGGTCACAATCTATCTGATATTTTTCTACCCGCTTTTTAATGATCTCATGACCGCGCCAGCGCAGGTTCCAGACAAACTCCTCCGCCTCATGGCCGATACGATTACGCAGCTGTTTTACCATGGCGTTATCGCCAGATAGACTGCCGGTCACCTGACCACCGTTACGACCAGTTGCCCCCCAGCCCACCTTATTTGCCTCCACGACGGCCACCTTGACGCCTCGCTCGGCAAGTTCCAGGGCGGTCGCCACACCGGTAAAACCTGCGCCTATGACTACTACATCGACATCCAGCTCCCCCTCTAGGCTTGGATAATGGGTCTCCTGCTTGATAGTGGCATTGTAATAAGAATTACAGCGAGCGAGTGACATCCGGCTTTCCTTAATCGTTAGGTTGCGCCGCCATGATGCGGCTTTGTTTTATATTTTTTACAACACGTTTGATATTCGAGTATACCTAGGTGCAATGTCAGGTCAACTAGTTCACGAGATACTCGCTCGAAAAAACCAAGCTAAGAAAACAAAGAGTAAGAAAACAGGAGGTAAGAAAACAGGGCGTAAGAAAATAAGGAGTAAGAAAGTAGAAAGTAAGAAATGGGCGTTACAGCTAGAGAGTAAAAATGATTATTGATATGAATTTACAGGTAAATATAAAAGCAGAGACGCGCCGCAGGCTGCGGCGCGCTGCTGACGTTAACGAGTCTGCTGCCAATAGGCGTACAGGCCGGCAATATCCTTGCTACAGAGCAGATGCATCGCCGCACTCACCTTGTCATCACTCCAATGCCACCATTGCATCTCCATTAACATGGCTATCTCTTCATCCGAAAAACGATAGCGGATCAGTTTCGCTGGGTTGGCGCCTACTATGGCGTAGGCTGGCACATCTTTGGTCACCACGGCGCGACTAGCAACAACGGCGCCATCCCCTACCGTGACTCCAGGCATGATCATCGCTTCAGATCCTATCCAGACATCGTTGCCTATCAGGGTATCACCGGCGCGGACAAACCCATCCTGGGCGCCCGAAAAGCTATCACCCTGTTGATAGAAAAAGGGAAAGCTACTGACCCAGTCGCTTCTATGGCCTTGATTGCCCGCCATCATAAACACGGCGCCAGAGCCAATGGAACAGTAGTTGCCTATGATAAGCCGGTCGACATCGTCCCTATCGGGCGCCAGGTAGCGGGCGCAGTCATCGAAGCTATGTTGATGATAATAGCCCGAATAGTAGCTATGCTCGCCCACGATAATATTGGGATTAGTGACCTGCTCCTTTAGCGATTGGCCGGCAAAAGGGCTATCAAAATAATTTTTCATCTTAAAACCTATTGTTACTTGTCCTCAAACCTTCCCAAACTAGCGTGCATTCGAGTGTTCCAGGAGATGGCACTAGGGCATTCACACTTTACTGTGCCACCCAGCTTCGGCTGGCAAGCTGCTTTTCCCCTTGATAGAGCTCCAGGGTAAAGTGCTCACCCTTAACTATCTGCCCCACGCCCTTGGGTGTGCCTGTCATCAGGATGTCGCCATCTTCGAGAGTCATGAAACTGGCGATCTCGGCCAACATGGCCTCGGGGCGATTAAGCATCAAGGCTACATCCCCCTGCTGGCGCAGCTCACCGTCGACGATCAAGCGAAACGAGAGTGAGTCGAGATCGCCATCAAAAGGCACAAACTCGCTAAACAGCGCGGCGCCATCGAAAGACTTGGCCCGCTCCCAGGGTAGCCCCTTGGCCTTAAGACGGCTCTGTAGCTGACGTTTGGTGAGATCTAAGCCGACGCCCACAGCCTCAAAGCGGCCCGCCTTCACCAAAAAGCAGAGCTCTGCCTCATAGTGCAGTGGCTCCTGATGGGTACTGAGTAGGGTCTCGGATATTGCCGAATTAGGCTTAACGAACAGCACCATCTCTTCGGGCATCTCGTTGTTAAGCTCCTTGATGTGCTCGACATAATTTCGCCCGACGCAGACTATCTTACTCGGCGTCACTTGTTGCTCTAAATATTTAACCAAGCGCAAACTTCACTCCTTCGCTGTTGATGTATTCTTACTTTACTAAACTGGATATCAGCGCTCGCAGCGCCGCGGGTTTAACCATCTTGGCCATATAGTGATAGCCGCGCTGCTGCACATCTTCCACCAAGTCTTTACGGGTATTGGCGGTGATCAAGATCCCCGGCAGATGAGCGCCATAGAGGGCACGGATCCCGTCCATGGCATCGACGCCATTTTGGCCATGATCCAGATGGTAGTCCGCCAGCACGATATCGGGTGCCACCCCCTTGAGCCCAAGCTTGATGCGGGCATCGGCGAGATCGCTGGCGCAGATCACCTCACACTGCCAGCGACTGAGCAGGCTCTCAAGCCCTGCCAGGATCGCCTCTTCGTTATCGATACAGAGTACCTTCACCCCGGCCAGCGGCTGCATAACAGGATTGGCCTTCTTGGGCAGAGCCACCTTGGCCTTCTCCCCAAGCGGCACTGTGATAGAAAACATGGAGCCTAACCCTAGCTTGGAAACCACCTTAATGTCATGGCCCAGCACCCGGGCGATGCGATCGGCGATGGCTAGCCCTAAGCCTAAACCGCTGACGCTCTTACTCTCAGGGTTTTCCAAACGCTTGAACTCCTTAAAGATCTCTCCCAGCTCCTGCTCGTCGATGCCGCAGCCGGTGTCGATCACCTGGATCTCCAGCGCCCCGGCGCGGTGACGACAGCCCAGCAGTACCCGGTTGCCCTTGGCATAACGATAGGCGTTGGTGAGAAAGTTCTGCAGCACCCGCCTGAGCAGGCTGAGATCTGAGCTGATGATGCTGGAGCTGGCCACCATGGAAAACTTGATGCCGTAATCCTTGGCCATGGCATCGAACTCCACCGCTAAGCCTTCCAGCAACTCGGCCACCGAGAAGTCGCGGCGGTTTACTTCCACCATGCCGGAATCTAGCTTAGAGATATCCAGTAGATCCGTCAGCAGCTCGCCGGCTATTTTGAGTGAGCTATTGACATGAGAGAGCGTGGTGCGCCCCTCCTGATCCAGATTCGGGTATTGCGCCAGAGACGCCGTAAACAGACGGGCGGCGTTAAGCGGCTGCATCAGGTCGTGCCCGACGGCGGCCAGGAAACGGCTCTTGGAGGCGTTAGCATTCTCCTCCTGAGCCTTGGCCTCAAGTAGCTGGCTGTTGAGCAGCGCCAGCTCATAGGTACGCTCCTTCACCCTGGCCTCCAAGGTCTCATTGACCTCCTGCAGTGCTCTGGCCTGCTCGCGGTACTGAGTAATATCAGTAAAGGTCATCACAAAACCACCACTGGGCATAGGATTACCCTGGATCTTGATCACCTTGCCATCCTGACGCTCACGCTCTGACACATGTGGGGTGCCGTTACGCATATGCTGCACCCGCTTGGCCACCTGCTCCTCCACATCCCCGGGGCCGCAGTAGCCGCGCTCGGCATTGAAACGCACCACATCGGCGATGGGCATGCCCGCCTGCAGGAAATCTTCCGGGTAATCGTAGAGCTCCACATACTTGTAGTTCCAGGCCACCAGATTCAGTTCCTTGTCCACCACGCTCATCCCCTCATAGGCGTGCTCTATGGCGCCCCTGAGCATATCCTGGCTGAGGATGATCTTTGATGAGGCCTCATCCACCAAGCTGAACACCTCATCCAGAGCGAGGTCACGCCCCTGCAGCACAGAGTCCATCACCAAGGAGGCGCTGGAGCCCCCCAGGACGCCGGCCAACATATGTTCGGTGTGAGCAATCAATTCCGGCGAGGCCACCTTGTGCCAGCTGTCGCTGCGCACCGCCTCATCGGAGAAGCGGGAGAAACTCTCGTAGGCCCGGGTGGGACTGACGAAGCGGCTGGCCAAGATCAAGAGATCCTGCTGAGAGATGGGCGATGCCTTGCGGTTACTGGTGTTTTTCAGCTCCCCCGGCGTCACGAAGGCGCTGGCCTGGATACGCTCAGCCACCCCGGCGCGAAACCAGATAGAGCCCAGCACATAACAGGCAAGGTTTGCCAGCAGCGCGGTGAGAATGTCACGAATGTTGGGGTTGATACTGTCGAGCAGCGCCAGCTCGCCGCCAAACACCCCCTGACTGTCGCTCATCCCCTGCACCAGTATGTAACACCAGAGGCCGAAGCCGACGATAAGCCCCAAATACACCCCGCCGCGATTGCCGTGCTTCCAGTACATGCCACCGATCAGCGCGGGCGCGAGCTGGGCAAAGGCGCCGAAGGAGAGCATGCCCAGCGCCGAGAGCGAATCGCTGTTCATGAAGGAGAGGTAACTGAAATAACCTAGCCCCAAGATAAGGACTATGGCGATGCGACGGGCATTGAGCAGGAACTGAGAGAACTGGCTGAAGTTTTTCTGACGGATCTTGCCCGAGTGCAACATCAGAGGCACCAGCCACTCGTTACTCACCATGACGCTGATGGTCACCACGGCAACGATCACCATGCCAGTCGCCGCCGACAGCGTCCCAAGCAGGGCAATCACCGCCAGCATGGGCTGATCCAGCGCCAAAGGTAGATTGATCACATAGGTATCGGCCGACACGCTATCCCCCAGCATCAACTTACCCGCCAGAGCGAGCGGTGCCACAAACATGCCGAAGAGGAGCAGGTAGATAGGAAACAGATACTTGGCCTTAACTAGGGTGGGTTCATCCTTACACTCCACCATCATCACGTGAAACTGGCGCGGCATGCAGAGAAACGCCGCCATGCCCACCAACAGCTGGGGCATCAGGTTTTCAAGTCGCAGCTCGGGATTATTGATCAACTGACGCTCGGTGGCCTGGGCCCAGATATCGCCGAAGCCATCGAAGAAGCCAAAGCTGATCACGCCGCCCACCAAGAGGAAGGCCGCCAGTTTCACTAGGGACTCGAAGGCGATCGCCAGCATCATGCCCGGGTTGTGTTCGGTCGCATCCAGCTTACGAGTACCAAACAGGATGGCAAACATCGCTAGTATGCCGGTGACGATCAGCGAGACCCAGGCGCCATCGTATTGGGCGTCTTCGGGCTGAAACAGGTTGAGGCTGAACACCATGGCTTTAAGCTGCAGGGCGATATAGGGCATGATGCCGAACAGGGCGATCAGGGTGACGATGGCGGCGATGGTCTGTGACTTACCGTAACGGGCGGCAATAAAATCGGCCACCGAGGTGATGTTTTGCGCCTTGGAGACGATCACCATCTTGCGCAGCAAACCGAAGCCGAAGGTAAAGATGAGTATGGGACCGACGAAGATAGGCAGGAAGGACCAGAGATCCTGAGCCGACTGACCAACTGTACCGAGAAAGCTCCAAGAGGAGCAGTAAACCGCTAAACTTAAACCATAAATCCAGGTCTGTATCTTCTTGGTGATCCGCCCAAACCAGCGCTCCGCTCCCCAGGCCAACAGGAAGAGTAGCGACACGTATAACAGGGCGATCACGCCGACAACCAGAGTCAGATTCATAGCAATTCCAATTCTTTTAATTATTCTGCGCTAAATACTAGCTTAAATCTCGTGCAAATATAATCACAACAGACTAAAAATAAAGGATATTTTTTTACTAGACCAAGGTCTAATAGAGGTAAATAGCCTAAGCATTCCATACTTTATCTACGCACAATTAGAAATAAAAGGAAGTCAGATGAGCACCCAGTCTCTCTACAAAGTTCCAAGCGAAATCGCGGCAAACGCCCATATTAATGACGAGAAATATAAGAAGATGTATCAGGAATCTGTGGTTAACCCCGAAGGTTTCTGGAGAGAGCATGGCCAGCGCATCGATTGGATGAAGCCTTTTACTAAGGTCAAGAAAACCTCCTTCGACGATCACAACCTGTCGATCAACTGGTTCTATGACGGCACCCTTAACGCCTCGGTCAACTGTCTCGATAGACACCTGGCCGACAACGCCGATAAGCTGGCCATCATCTGGGAAGGTGATGACGCGGCCGATCAACGCACTCTCACCTATGGCGAGCTCCATACAGAGGTGTGTAAGTTTGCCAACGCCCTGCGCAGCCAAGGGGTGCGTCGTGGTGACGTGGTCACCGTATACATGCCAATGGTGCCCGAGGCTGCCGTGGTCATGCTGGCCTGTGCCCGCATCGGCGCCATCCACTCTGTGGTGTTCGGTGGCTTCTCGCCGGACTCTATCGCCTCACGGGTGATCGACGGCAAGTCAAAAGTTGTGATCACCGCCGACGAAGGCGTGCGCGGTGGCCGCACTATCCCACTAAAAGCCAATATAGATGAGGCCCTCTCTCACCCAGACGTAACCTGTGTCGAGAAGGTGATCGTGCTTGAGCGTACCGGCAATCCCGTCAACTGGGTTGAAGGACGCGACATCAAGTGGGCGTCACTAATGGAGACCGCCTCAGAGCACTGCGTGGCCGAAGAGATGGGCGCCGAAGACCCCCTCTTCCTGCTCTATACCTCTGGCTCTACCGGTAACCCTAAGGGCGTGCTGCACACCACAGGTGGTTACCTGGTCTATGCCTCGATGACCCACGAATATGTGTTTGACTACAAAGAGGGTGAGATCTACTGGTGTACCGCCGACGTGGGTTGGATCACCGGTCACTCCTACATGGTCTATGGCCCGCTGGCTAACGGCGCGACCATATTGATCCACGAAGGTATCCCTAACTACCCAAGCCCGGCTCGTCTGGGTGAGATGATCGACCGCCACAAGGTCAACATTCTCTACACGGCGCCGACACTGATCCGTGCTCTGATGGCAGAAGGCAAGGAGCAGTTCGATAGTTTCGATGGCAGCTCGCTGCGCATCATGGGCTCTGTGGGTGAACCTATTAACCCAGAGGCCTGGCGCTGGTACCACGAGGTGATTGGCCATGAGAACTGCCCTATCGTCGATACCTGGTGGCAAACCGAAACCGGCGGCATCCTGATCTCGCCACTACCGGGCGCCACAGATACCAAGCCAGGTTCAGCCACTCGCCCCTTCTTCGGCGTGCAGCCAGCCTTGGTGGACAACATGGGTAACATCATAGATGGCGCGGCCGAGGGTAACCTGGTGATCCTCGACTCCTGGCCTGGACAGATGCGCACAGTATACGGCGACCATGACAGATTTGCGCTGACCTACTTCAAGACCTTCCGTGGCATGTACTTTACCGGTGACGGTGCTCGCCGCGATGAAGATGGCTACTACTGGATCACAGGCCGTGTCGATGACGTGATTAACGTATCTGGCCATCGTCTGGGTACCGCCGAGGTCGAGAGTGCCCTGGTGGCTCACGAGCATGTCGCCGAGGCCGCCGTAGTGGGTTATCCTCACGACATCAAGGGTCAAGGCATCTATGCCTATGTCACTCTGACCAAGGGCACTCAGGAAAGCGAAGAGCTGCGTCAGGAGCTGCGTCAGTGGGTCAGAAAAGAGATTGGCGCCCTGGCGACGCCGGATCTGATCCAGTGGGCAGGCGGTTTGCCTAAGACACGTTCAGGCAAGATCATGCGCCGTTTCCTGCGTAAGATCGCCGCCAACGAAGTGACCAACTTAGGTGATGCATCGACACTCGCCGATCCAGCGGTGATCGACACCCTGATTGAGACACGTCTCAACCGCAGCGAATAACCTTTTTGCTGAATTTGATTCTCTCTTCTAGCCCCTCTTCGAGGGGCTTTTTTTATATCTCCCCTAGCCGCTACCAAGCTGCACTGCTATCCTGACAGCCCCAATCACAGACCATCAATCGCCTTGCAACTCAGAGATTATCAACGCCAAGCCGTGGATGCGGCCGTCGACCACTTTAAGCGCAGCGATGACTCCGCCCTGCTCGTCCTCCCGACCGGAGCAGGCAAGAGTATCGTCATCGCAGAGCTTGCCCGCATCGCCAAGGGGCGCACCTTGGTGCTCACCCACGTAAAAGAGCTGGTAGCGCAAAACGCCGAGAAGGTTGGATTACTGACCGATGAGGCCAGTATCTTTTCCGCCGGCCTGAAACAAAAATCGACGCGCAACAAGACGGTGGTGGCCAGCATTCAATCGGCGGTGCGTAACCCCAAGCAATTTGATGAGCCCTGTTCCCTAGTGATCATCGATGAGTGCCACCGGGTCTCCAATGAGAAAGAGAGCCAGTATCAGCAGCTACTCAGCCATCTCAGGACCCAGAATCCGAAACTCAGGTTGCTGGGCCTGACGGCAACCCCCTATCGTCTGGGCAGCGGTTGGATCTATCGCTATCACTACCATGGCAAGATTGGCAATATCGAGCAGCCGGTGTTCGAGCACTGTATCTTCGAGTTGCCGATGCGCCCGCTGATCAAACAAGGCTTTCTGACACCGCCCAAGGTGCTCGACGGTCTGTCGGCCCAATATGATTTCAGCGAGCTCTCACCCAATGCAAGTGGCGAATACAGTGAGGCCGAAGTCGACTCACTGCTGCATCACGCGGGCCGCGCCACCAAGGCAATTGTGGAGCAGATTAAACAGCTCACCAACACCCGCGCCGGCACCATCATCTTCGCGGCGACCGTACGTCATGCACAAGAGATCATGACGCTGCTGGACAGCCCCGAGGCGGGGCTAATCACCGCAGATACACCTAGCCAGGAGCGCGATGCCATTATCGATGCCTTCAAACACCGCGAGCTCAGCTACCTGGTCAATGTTGCGGTACTCACCACAGGTTTCGACGCCCCCCATGTGGATCTCATCGCCATCTTGAGGCCCACGGCTTCGGTGAGTCTGTTCCAGCAGATGGTCGGCCGGGGGCTGAGGATCAGCGAAGGCAAGCGGGATTGCTTAGTGATCGACTACGCCGCTAACGGCTTCGACCTCTTCTTTCCCGAGGTCGGTCGTCCCAAACCCGACAGCAAGAGCGTGCCTGTGCAGGTCCCCTGCCCCGAGTGTGGCTTTGCCAACATCTTCTGGGGGCTGGTCGATGATGATGGCGATATTATCGAACACTTCGGACGACGCTGTCAGGCCGTGATCGATAACGGCGACAGCAAGCACCAATGCGACTTTCGATTCCGCTCCAAGGCCTGCCCAAATTGCGGTGAAGAGAATGATATTGCCGCCAAGGTGTGCCAGCATTGTCAGTCAACGCTTATAGACCCGGACAAGCGTCTTAAAGAGGTGCTACAACAGAAACATCATCACCTGTTCCGCTGCCAGGAGATGCTGTTTGAGGCCGACAACGACAGGCTCAGGGTGCGTTACCTGGATATCGAGGGCAACGATTTCTGCTGCTACTTCAATTTTGCCACCAAGGCGCAGATCCGCGCCTTCTATGGCGCCTTTGTGTATCAACACACGCGCACACCAGGCCAGAAACAACCCACCTTTAACAAGGTCGACCAGGTGATCGCTGCGCGGGACCATTTTCGCATGCCGGATCTGTTGCTCCTCAAGAAGGGCAAACGCGGCTGGGAACTTGTCGAGCGTTTCTTCGACTATCGGGGTCGATTCGACAGCCAGCATAAGTTTGTATGATCTGTCATATGCAAACCCAGCCGGCCTATGGTATAAAGTCACCAACATTTACTTCTGGAGCGAATATGTTTGTTGTAATTTTCGGCCGTCCAGGCTGCCCTTACTGCGTTAGAGCCGTTCAACTGTCAGAGCAACTGGTTGAATCTCGCGATGATTTTAAATTCAAGTATGTCGATATTCATGCAGAGGGTATCACCAAGGCCGATCTGGAAAAGACGGTAGGCAAGCCAGTTGAAACCGTGCCACAGATCTTCATCGATCAAGAGCATATCGGTGGCTGCACCGAATTTGAACAATATGTTCGCGACAACAATTTGCTGTAATTGAGGCAAAGAAAAAGGAGGCTAAGCCTCCTTTTTTATACTCTCTTCACGCCCTAGAGCACATATTTCACCGAGAACATCACACGATTCAACTCGCCCTTGTCCCCATTTTGTTTGGTGTTCTCAGCATACATATATTCCACCCCAACCGTCATAGGTTTCACAGGTGAATAGAGCAGGTTAATGTAGCCTGAGTAAGACTCTTCGTTCACCGCGCCACCGGTTAAGGCCACATCGTTATCGGCCTTGAAGCCTGACAGGGTAAAGCTTGAACGCCATTTATCGTTCCACCAATGACGGTATGAGGCAAAGCCGCCGTAAGAACTGATGGTCTTGATGTCACCATCGGCGTCCAGCACACCGGCATTGGCATAGTTAAGCGCCATGTAACGCCCTAAACCATCACCGGCGGTCGCCGATAGTTTAAGATCATCGTCACCGACAGGGATCACCCCAGTAAAGTTTACGCCATAGCCCATGGTCTGAGAATCTATACCGTTCTTCTCAAGGTTAAGTTGACGCGCAATACCAGCCAGCGTGAACTTTGCACCACCTTGGGTCTTGAAGTTATAACGCGCCACGAAATCTGGCACTATGCCACTACCGCTAGTGATGCGCGCTCCACCTGTATTAGGCGTCACTGTGGTTTCAGGGTTCTCGAGTGCAAACTGGAAGCCACCATTGGTGTATCTAACCTGCGTCTGGCGCACAAAAGGCGTACCTTCTGCCGCCCCCACGAAATCGAGGTTCTCGGGCAAAGAGCCTGGATTCATGAAGGTACTCCAGGTCTGACCCACGGTCCAATTATCGTAACTCACGAATGCATGACGAATACGAGGAGAGTAGCTGTTCGATACCCTCTCGTTGCCGTCTGTATGGGTCATGAAGTCCAGCTCGATGAAACCAGTCAGCTTGTGACCGTCGAGATCTGTCGTTGTCTTAAAATTAAAGCGAGACTCTCTCGCTTGGAAATCTACAACTTGTTTGCCATTGCCCGGCGTACCGTAAATGGTGCCTGGAACATAAAACTGGCGAGAAAGATTGCCTGAGTCCGGTGCGCCATTGCTGTAGTCACTGAACATGACATCGGCCTTCACATAGCCACCAAACTTGAACTCTGTCTCAGCCATAGCGGCACTGGAACCTAGCGCCAGTAAGGTCGCCGCAGCCAGCAAAGACACTTTTGCGTTTTTCATCTGTCCTCTCCCTTTTTCATTATTATCGCAATGAATATGACGGAGTTAACAAACAAGTAACATTAGCAAAACGTCTATAAGACCAAGGTCGAACAGGCATAGCTAATATGCGTGAAGTAGCTAGTGAATTAGTCTAGGTCTGGGCAAATGCAATCTGAACAGCAAACTCAACTCAAAGTTACGAGGAAAAATCAGGCGGTTAATGCATAGGGACTTAGCACTAAATCAGAAATGAGAGATAATAGATCAATATTTAAATAGCTTAGGAATTTAATAACTTATTAATTGAACCACTTAGGATTGAATAGCAAGAGGAATACTAGGTAGTGAAGGAATTAAATATCAAGAGAAGTGGTGGGTCGTGAAGGATTCGAACCTTCGACCAATTGGTTAAAAGCCAACTGCTCTACCGACTGAGCTAACGACCCATCTTGGATGTCTAACTGTTTAGCCACTGTCAGAGAAGTGGTGGGTCGTGAAGGATTCGAACCTTCGACCAATGTGGAGTTAAAAAGTAAAGCCAACAGCCTCTTTGCTTTAAAAGCATCGACTGAGCCAACAACTTTCCAAATCCTTCTCTTGATTTAACCACCTAGAGAAAGTGGTGGGTCGTGAAGGATTCGAACCTTCGACCAATTGGTTAAAAGCCAACTGCTCTACCGACTGAGCTAACGACCCATCTTGGATGTCTAACTGTTTAACCACTGTCAGGAAAGTGGTGGGTCGTGAAGGATTCGAACCTTCGACCAATGTGGAGTTAAAAAGTAAAGCCAACTGTCTCTTTGCTTTAAAAGCATCGACTGAGCTAACAACTTTTCAAGCCCTTCTCTTGATTTAACCACCTAGATAAAGTGGTGGGTCGTGAAGGATTCGAACCTTCGACCAATTGGTTAAAAGCCAACTGCTCTACCGACTGAGCTAACGACCCATCTTGGAATGCCTAACTGTTTAACCACTGCTAGAAAAGTGGTGGGTCGTGAAGGATTCGAACCTTCGACCAATGTGGAGTTAAAAAGTAAAGCCAACTGCCTCTTTGCTTTAAAAGCATCGACTAAGCTAACAACTTTCCAAGCCCTTCTCTTGATTTAACCACCTAGATAAAGTGGTGGGTCGTGAAGGATTCGAACCTTCGACCAATTGGTTAAAAGCCAACTGCTCTACCGACTGAGCTAACGACCCATCTTGGAATGCCTAACTGTTTAACCACTGCTAGAAAAGTGGTGGGTCGTGAAGGATTCGAACCTTCGACCAATTGGTTAAAAGCCAACTGCTCTACCGACTGAGCTAACGACCCATGTTATTGATACTGATGAAGCTTAACCGTGTATCAGAGGTTAAAAGCCAACTGCCCTTTCTCTAAAAATAGCGACTGAGCTAACGACCCATCTTAGGTGCCTAACTGTTTAACCACTGTCAGAGAAGTGGTGGGTTGTGAAGAATTGGAACCTTCGACCAATGTGGAGTTAAAAAGTAAAGCCAACTGTCTCTTTGCTTTAAAAGCAAAGACTGAGCCAACAACTTTCCAAATCCTTCTCTTGATTTAACCACCTAGAGAAAGTGGTGGGTCGTGAAGGATTCGAACCTTCGACCAATTGGTTAAAAGCCAACTGCTCTACCGACTGAGCTAACGACCCATCTTAGGTGCCTAACTGTTTAGCCACTGCTAGGAAAGTGGTGGGTCGTGAAGGATTCGAACCTTCGACCAATTGGTTAAAAGCCAACTGCTCTACCGACTGAGCTAACGACCCATTTTCAACTAAATCTCTTTGATTTAGCGCCCAAACGACTACGTCGCTTCGAGGGCGCCTATAATACCTTTTTCATCTTCTCATGCAAGTGCAAATTCCCCATTTTTTTTTGTTTGCATGAAAAACAGACTAAGAGTATGTTTTTTGGTTAAATAGAGATTAAAGCCCCACCATCTGCTGTTTGGCGATACGCGCCGCAGCGCTATTGGCATATTCGCTAACGACTTGCTGATAGTAACGTTTCGCGGCGGCGTTATCGTTACGCTTCTGTGCGATCATGCCAAGTTTAACCAAACTATCACCACGCTTATTCGACTCTTTAAACTGGTTCACTACAGTATTAAAGGCCTTGCCCGCCTCGGCAAGCTCACCCTTGTTATAGAGTAACTGACCTAACCAATAGTTAGCATTCGCCGCATAGGTCGAATTGGGGTATTGCGCGATAAACTCACGAAACGCCGGGATCGCCTCGTCGTACTGACGCTCTTTCAGCACCAGATTAACCGCGCGCTCATAGCTGGCGGTTTCTCCCAGAGAGGAGGTCTCTGAACTGGTCGCCGCAGGGGTTGCGGCCACAGGTGTCGACTTAGCCTTACTCAGGTTAGCGATATCGTCATAGAGCTGGCGCTGACGCTGCAGCATCTGATTGATCTGATAGCTTTGCTGCTCAGTCAGGCCTCGCAGGTCAAGTACCTCCTGTTGGAGGGTGTCAAGGCGCTGCTGCATCTCAAACTCGGCCGCTTGTTTGGCCTTTATGATACGCTCAAGGCGCGCAACTCTATCTTCGGAGGAACCACCGGCAACATCCTCAACGGGCGCAGGCGCCGCTACTGCGACGCCAACACTCATCAGAATTGCCGCGGTAACAACGGCAGTCTTCATAGTTAACCCTATCTAACGCTTAGTAAACCAATACCGCACGACGGTTCTTAGCAAAGCCATCATCGGTGCGAGAGAAATCTTGTGGCTTCTCTTCACCATAGCTCACTATGCTCATCTGGCTCGGTAGCACGCCCATGCTTTGCAGGTACTTGGCAACGGCCTTAGCACGGCGCTCACCCAGCGCGATGTTGTACTCTGGCGTACCACGCTCATCGGCATGGCCTTCGATCATCACGCGAACATTTGGATGCTCGAGCAGATATTCACCGTGGGCATTAAGCACTTCTGAGAAATCAGAGGATACCGAGCTGCGGTCGAAATCGAAGTAGATGATATGTTCCTTACGCAGTTCCTGGTACTTAATGCGTTGCTGCTCTTCTGGTGTCAGGATAGGTGCTACACCGCCCGTCTCAACGCCACCGCCGGCATTCATCTCGCTGCTTTCACTGCCGCTCATAGAGCTTGTCGCATCGGTTTGTGACTCAGAGGTTGAGCTACACGCGCTGATCGCCATAATCGGCAGGGCAACAACCATAGCTTTAAACAGCTTATTCAGATCCATTTTGTAATCCTTAATCTTGTTCTCAGTAGTAAATTTATAAGAAAGGTGACCAAGCAGGAGACTTCACTTCCCCTTGACCCACTGGCAATCTTGCCTTAAATCGTCCATCCATAGAGACAGCCGCCAACACCTGTTGGCCCTGATAGGTGGTGCCATAGATAACCATAGTACCGTTAGGCGCTATGCTTGGTGACTCATCCAAACGTGTGGTCGTCAGCACCTGCATAAAACGCGTCTCGAGATCCATACGGGCAATATTGAACTTGCCGTTGGTGCGATTCACAAACACCATGCTGCGGCCATCTGGCGAAATAGAGCCGCCAAGATTCCATTCGCCCTCGAAGGTCAAGCGTGTAACCTTACCCGATGCCAATGCCACCTGATATATCTGCGGACGACCACCTCGCTCGGAGGTGAAGATCAGCGACTTACCATCAGGTGTCCAAGAAGCCTCGGTGTCGATGGCATAATGATTGGTAACACGTTTTATCGCCTTGGTGGCGATATCCACCACATAGATCTCTGGCTGGCCATCTTTCGACAGGGTTAGCGCTAACTTCTTGCCGTCGGGCGAAAAGGTAGGCGCACCATTGATTCCAGGAAAGCTAGTAACCTTAGTTCTTTGCTGAGTATAGATATCCTGAACAAAAACCTCGGCCTTCTTATTTTCAAAACTTACATAGGCCAAGCGGCGACCGTCGGGTGACCAGGCTGGCGACATCAGCGGCTCGGGCGAGCGCAGCAGCATCTGCTCGTTATAGCCATCATAATCGGCAATCATCAACTTATAGGGTGATTTCGCCTTGTGATCCACCACCACGTATGCGATACGCGTCAGGAAGGCACCGCGAATACCGGTAAGTTTCTCATAGACGATATCGCTGATTCTGTGCCCATACTGCCTGAACTGGGCGCTGCTGATCACTGTCTCGCGACTATCGAGCAGGTATTCACTGGTCGATTGAGGACCGCCAGACTGCATCTGCGCCTTAACCAGATCGATAAGCTCGAAATTAACTAGGTACTGGTCTGGGCCATAGGGCTTAACCGTGCCCATGACCACAGCCTCGGCGGCCACATTCGACCAGGCTTTTAAATCCATCTGCGCCAGCGAACCTAAATTGCGCTGCGGTAGACCCAGTTCGTCCATCGGCTTAAAGGTGCCGCTGCGGGTCAGATCCGACATCACCACATCAGAGATCTGTTGTGGCATAGGCGTGCTCCCCTGCCACACAAAAGGCACCACGGCGATAGGACGCGCCGCATCGACCCCTTCGGTGATCACTATATCCAACGCCGCCTTGGCCGGAATGGTTAAAAATGCCAGCCCCAAGATGAGCCATCTTCCCAAGTTTTTCATGGAACTCCTTTAATTAAACTCCGGTTGTACGGTGAGATTAATCTCTTTTAGCTTGTTATAGACATCGGCCTCGGGCGAAACAGGCAGACGTCCCGCCTTGTTGATCGCCGCCTTAGTGGCACGGCACACCACAGGATCACCAGACACTATCTCGTTGCCGGTCACAAAGCCATCTTTAGCCAGACGAATAAAGACGCGGCAACTCTTGCCTCGCATCGACTCATCCACCACCAGGTGGCGCTGAATCGTGGCGCGGATCATCGAGGTATAACGCTGCACCTCACTCATCACCTGCTTATTGCGAGTCTGCGACAGCGCGGCCTGCTCGGCGGCTAAGGCCTCTTGCATCATACGTTCCTGCTCGCGGCGCGCGGCCTCTTCGGCCTTACGTTTTGCCTCGGCTTCTGCCTTGCGCTTACGCTCTTCCGCGGCCTTCTTGGCAGCAGCCTCTTCAGCCTTACGCTTGGCTTCGGCTTTAGCTGCAGCTTCTTCAGCGGCCTTGCGCTCGGCCTCTTTCTGTTTACGCTGAGCCTCGGCCTTGGCGGCCTTCTCCTTCTCCTGCTGCTCTTTGAGTTTGGCAGCCTTTGCAGCCTTGGCCGCATTTTGCGTCTCTAGCTCTTTCTGCTTGCGCTCCTGCTCAAGCTTTTTAATGCGCTCCTGCTCACGCTCGCGGGCTTGGCGAGCCTCTTTGGCCTTACGGTCCAGCTCCTCCTGACGCGCCTTCTCCTTGCGCTCGGCGGCTAGCTTCTCAGCTTTTAACTTCTCAACCTGTTCGTTGACCCGTTTCTGATCCACCACCACAGCCTGCACCGCCGGCGCACTGGCCTGAGGCACCACCTTGGGCTTCTCACTAAAATCGACACCCATGGCCAAAACAACTATCACGCCAACATGAATGCTGGCTGAAATAATGAGTGGAACGGTAAATTCTGATTTCCCTGCCACCTGCTACTCCTCAGGCGAATCTGTCATCAGGCCTACCGAAGGTACGCCTGCTTTTTGTAACGTCACCATCAACTGGATCACCCGCTCATAGGGAATGCTTCTGTCGGCCTTAACCACCACAGGCCGCTCAGGCTCCAGCTGAATGATGGCGCTGACTCTGACGGCGATCTCCTCGAGGTCCAGCACCTCTTTGCTGCTGGCGCCGCCAATATCCAGATAATAATCGCCGTCGGCATCGATAGAGGCCACCACGGGCGGCTTACTGTCGGCGGGCAGGCTTTCGGCTTCCCCTTGGGGCAGATCCACCTTTACCCCCTGGGTCACGATAGGCGCGGTCACCATGAAGATGATGAGCAGTACCAACATCACGTCGATATAAGGGACAACGTTGATCTCGGCAACCGGACGACGCCTCTTGCGTTGATAACCCTGTTGCATTAGCCGACTTCCTTCTCGCTGTATGCCTGACGATGCAGGATGCTAGAGAACTCTTCCATGAAGTTGGCGTATGACATCTCTATCTTCTCCACCTGAGTCGAGAAGCGGTTGTAGGCGATAACGGCCGGAATCGCCGCAAACAGACCCATGGCCGTAGCGATAAGTGCCTCGGCGATACCCGGGGCGACCATGGCAAGTGTCGCGTTTTCAACGGCGCCCAGGGCGATGAAGGAGTTCATGATTCCCCACACGGTACCAAACAGACCGATATAAGGGCTGGTCGAACCGATAGTCGCCAGCAATGGCAGATGGGTTTCCAGCTTCTCAAGCTCACGGGAGAGCGAGACGCGCATGGCACGATAACAGCCGTCCATCACGGCGGCAGGCACCTTGCCGTTAAGGTTACTCAGGCGGGCATACTCTTTAAAGCCGGCGTAAAACATCGCCTCTAAGCCGGTATTACTCTCCTGTCTGGCTGAGAGTTCCTTATAGAGTTTATTGAGATCGACACCGGACCAAAACTTGTCTTCAAACTTGAGCGAACGCTGGCGAGCCGAGGTCAGTAGGCGTCTACGTTGAATAATCACCGCCCAGGACACCACGGACAATGTCAGCAGGGTCAACATGACGAATTTAACTAATAGACTGGCCTGTAAAAACAGCCCGATAAAAGAGATATCAGCTTCCACCCTTTAACTCCTGAACAATATGATGGGGAATGGCTTTTGGCCGCATGCGCGATAACGCCACGCAGGCCACCTGAATGTGTGCTTCACAATAGAGGGTTCCGTCTTGATCCAATAGACGCTGGCGAAACACCATAGAGGCCTTCTTCATCTCTATGACCTCAGACTCGACCAAAAGGTCCTGCTCGAAGCGTGCAGCCACCTTAAAATCGATATCGGCGTGTTTGACCACGAAGGCAATATCGTCGGCCAGCAGCTGCGTCTGTTTAACCCCTATCTGTTTTAACCACTCGGTGCGGGCGCGCTCGAAGAAATTGAGGTAGTTAGAGTGATACACCACTCCACCGGCATCGGTATCTTCGTAGTAAACGGATATAGGCCAACGAAACATAGCTAAAAACGGCTCAACATTCAGATTAAATAGAGGCCTACTATACCGAGTGCCCAGGCAATTGTGAATGCTTGACGCCCCAGTTGCCGGGACTAACTGCATAAAATTTTGTTAATAAAAAAGGGAAGTTATTCACTTCCCTTTTTAGGTTTGTTTACTTAGCCGCCTATCTTGCTCGGCACTGCAAGGCCGAAGCTATGCATTAAGAAACTGTAAATGTCGGCAAATTCATCTATCTTCATCGCCGTCGGCTTACCGGCGCCATGACCTGCCTTAGACTCGATACGCATGATGATAGGTGCATCACCTGTCTGTCTGTCCTGCAGCAGGGCACCGAACTTGAAGCTGTGCAGCGGTACCACGCGATCGTCATGATCCGCCGTCATCACCATAGTCGCCGGGTAATCTCGCTCTGCGATGTTGTGATAAGGCGAATAGGCCAATAGCGCAGGGAACTGCTCGGCATTATCGGCGCTGCCATATTCACTGGTCCAAGCCCAGCCTATGGTGAACTTATGAAAACGCAACATATCCAATACGCCTACCGCAGGCAAAATGGCGGCGAAAAGGTCTGGACGCTGAGTCACGGCCGCGCCCATCAGCAGACCACCGTTACTGCGGCCATAGGCACCGAGTTTGCTGCGATTAGTGTACTTGTTGTCAATCAAATACTCGGCCGCGGCAAAATAGTCATCGAACACATTCTGCTTCTTGTCGAACATGCCCGCCTGGTGCCAGCTCTCGCCATATTCTGCACCGCCACGCAGGTTTGGCACTGCGTATACGCCGCCCATATCCATCCAGGCGATGTTAGCCGGGCTGAATCTTGGCGTCAGCGAGATAGAGAATCCGCCGTAGGCATACAAGAGGGTTGGATTTTCACCGTTAAGGGTCAATCCCTTCTTGTAGGAGATCATCATAGGCACACGGGTGCCATCCTTACTGGTGTAGAACACCTGCTCGGAAACATAGTTATCTGGATTAAAGGCGATCTTTGGCTTAGCGTACAGGCTCGACTGGCCCGTCTTAAAGTCGAACTTATAGGTAGTCTGTGGCTGCACATAGCTGTTGAAGGTGTAGTAGAAATAATCCTTGCTGCGCTTACCATATGGTCCGGCAATCTTACCCTTACCCGGTAGCTCTACATCCTGACGCTTCACGCCGTTCATGCTGAAGATAGTGAGCTTGCCCAGCACGTCGTGCAGGTAGCTGACCACCAGGTGATCGTTGATGATGGCTACGCTGGCGATAGGATCGCTCGACTCAGGGACAACCGTCTTCCAGTTTGCCTTAGCTGGACGATTCACATCCACCGCCACTATCTTACCGTTTGGCGCATCAAGATCTGTCTTGAAGTAGAAGACAGACTTGTCGTTACCCAGGAAGCTATACTCGGCCTCCAGCTCGCTGATTAGCTCAACCACGGGCGCGTTGGCGTCGGTCAATGATTTATAGAAGAAACGGTTACGGCTATCTGTGCCCTGTGAGATGGAGATCAACAGGTAATCCCCCGCTTCCGACACCTCGGCGCCGAAGCCCCAATCTTTATTCTGTGGACGCTCGTAGATCAGTTTGTCTTGAGACTGATCTGTGCCCAGCTGGTGATAGTAAACCTTCTGGTTAAAGTTAACGTCGGCCAGCAGGTTACCGCCTTCGGGCGCGTCATAACGAGAATAGTAGACACCTTTATTGTCTTTGCTCCACTCGGCGCTGGAGAACTTAATCCAGTTGAGCTCGTCGCCTAGCTTAGCCCCGCTCGCCACATCGACAAACTGCCACTGCTGCCAGTCTGAGCCCGACTTAGAGACGCCATAGGCGATGATCTTACCGTCGCCGCTGACAGAGACGCCGCTCAGAGCAACTGTGCCGTCGGTTGAGAAGCTGTTAGGGTCGAGAGCGACCTTCTCTTCACCGGCCTTATTCTTCACATACAGGACAGATTGCGCCTGCAGACCGTCGTTGCGGTAATAGAAGGTGTTGTCACCACGCTCGGTTGGGGCAGTGACCTTCTCGAAGTTCCACAACTCGGTGATGCGATCGACAATTGCCTGCTTGTTTTCCAGCTGCGCCAGAAAATCGTGCCCCGCTTCTTGTTGCTGCTTCACCCAGGTATGGGTCGCCTCACTCTCTTCCTCAAGATAACGGTAAGGGTCGGCAACCTGTACGCCGTGAATTGTTTCGACCACGCCCTGGGGTTGAACAGTTGCCTGCGCCGCTGCTGTTTCACTGGCATGGTACTGGCAACCCATGAGTGTTAAACCTAATCCGGCAAGCAAAAGGGTTTGCTTGGATAAAATCGTCTTAAGAGCCATCTGTAGCCGTCCTGGATATCTCGTTATTATTAATGGTAAACCTGTGAGCTAGCGCCCAATAACCTCGTACTATACAAGTAAAAAAAAACCGTGCAATGGCTACAAATAAACGAATCCGGCATTTGCGAAATTGACTTGTTAATAAAAAAACAACATGGATGAATTATATAAATCGTGAAATTATGCAGCAATTTTGCGTAATCAAGCGCAAATACCCAAAATGTGTGAATTCGGCCCTTTAAACACCCCCTTTTGACATTAGAAATACTAATCCAAGGTGGGAATTTTTCTAGTTTGTAGGACAAATGGTCTGACCCTATAATTCACCTCGTTTTCCGGAAGTGTCTACCCTCTGGTAGATGGGAAACAAGAACTCCGAGTTCCCGTGCCAGTCACGTGAATTCATCCCTGGTTCTTATGCTTGACTTCCTTCCTTCAATTTGTTGATTGCAATGATTTATTTGCGGCCCACTTAAGATTAAGTGGGCTTTTTTTTGCCTATTTATTACCTCTCTCCCGCAACCGCTCACTTTTTATCCCGGGCCAGAAACAAAAAACCGGCCATGTTAGCCGGTTTCCATAAGTATTATTAACACACTAAATCTTCTCTAATCCAGCGGCTTGCTAAGGCGGATCACTACGCGTCTGTTACGAGCCCGCTCATCTATGGTGTCATTGGACGCCACATGGCGACGCTCGCCGTGACCTAAGGTATGGATACGATCATTGGGGATACCCGCCGACAGGAAGAGCTGTTTGACCGAATTGGCGCGCTTCTCAGACACCTTCTTGTTTACCGAGCGGCCACCGAAGCTGTCGGTATAGGCATCGATCAACACCAGCTCGACTTCGGGATCATAAGAGAGATACTCCTGCACCTTGGCGATCTGCGCCTTGGAGTAACGGGTCAGCTCAGAGCCACCAAACTCATAGGTCAGCACGGTAAAGGCGATATCATCGAAACTATAGGGCAAGAGATTAGCCAGACAGGATTTAAACTCGGCGTAGCGACGACCGAAGTTCGCCGCCGACAGCCCCACGGCAACCTTGCTGGAGCGGTTATACCAATCGGCATAATAGAAGGTCGGCTGCATGCCGCGTTCTAGCTCATTGAGCATGGACCAGGCCGCCTTCTTAGGCACCTCGCCACTGAAATATTTCTGATAGGTCAGATCGGTTATGGGACGGGATACCACACCAGGGCGCCAGGCGGGCGCCATACTCATCAGCTTGGCGCTGGTCACCTCGTCGGGCTTCACCCACATATCCAGGCTAAAGTTCAAATCATGGTCTTTACCGGCGCGGCTGGTAAACACCGCCTTACCGTAAGATGGGATCTCATGCTCCAGGCGACAAACAATGGGGGTATTGTCACTCAGACGCCAGGATGACTGTTCCAGGGAGGCAACATAGTGACGCAACTCGGCCTGCGCCGTCGTCGCCAGACTCAAGCCAATCCCGAATGTCATCGCACATAGCACCCTAACCCACATAGACAGTCACTCTTGTTAATTACGTTACTTATCCCTATCGGCCTAATTTAGCATTCCTTTAGCCCATATATTGAGCAATCAAACATGACAAGCTCCCATCGGATACTTCATAATAGCCCCCCACTCTTCACTTTGGATATTTTAATGAGCGATATTTGCGACGCACACAAACTTAAGCATAGATTTCGTGGCTACTTTCCCGTCGTCATAGATGTTGAAACCGCGGGTTTTAATGCTCAAACCGATGCGTTGCTGGAGATCGCCGTCACCCTGCTGAAGATGGATGATAATGGCGACTTGATGCTGGACAAGACACTACATTATCATATCGAGCCCTTCGAAGGCGCCAACCTAGAGCCAGAAGCCCTGGCCTTCAATGGCATAGACCCAAGCAATCCACTGCGCGGCGCCGTCAGCGAGAAGGAAGCCTTCTTAGAGATCTTTAAAGAGGTCAAGAAGCACCAGAAGGCATCAAATTGTCACCGCAGCATCATAGTGGCCCACAACGCCGCCTTCGACCACGGCTTCGTCACCCAGGCGATTGAGCGCAACGCCCTCAAGCGCACGCCATTTCACCCCTTTGCTACCTTCGACACCGCCGCCCTCTCGGGGCTGGCGCTGGGTCATACGGTTTTGGCCAAGGCCTGTGAGATTGCCGGTATCCCCTTCGACAACAAAGAGGCTCACTCCGCCCTGTATGATACCGAGCGCACCGCCGAGCTGTTTTGTCATATCGTCAACAAGTGGAAGGCCTTAGGCGGCTGGCCGGTGGCCACGCCTAGCGAAGAAACAGGTAGCGATGAAGCAGCCGGCGAGTCGGCTAGCGGGCAAGACACGGATACAAGTGCTAACGGCTAACAAATAGCGAGTATCGATCTTTACTTATATGAGAGCTTGATAATGAGAGCTTGATAGCTCGTAGCGGATGCGGCGAGCTATCAATAATTAAACCGATATTTACAGCCCTGTACGACTATCCAGATTCAGGGCTTTAATTAAATCAAACACCTCGTAGATCTCCTTAAACACCTGCTCTATGTCATCGACAAAATCCAGTGGCTTTAACAGATCCAGTTTAGGTTCAAAATAGTTATGCTTGCAGGCGATCTTAATCAGCAGTCGTCCATCTTTAAAACTCGCCTCTAGTTCGCCACGGTAGAAACGAGACAGTGAGAGCATACGCTCCATGGTCGCCGTATTTAGCAAATATCTCGCCTCGACTTGATCGTCGCTATACACCTGAAACTCTCGCTCAAAGGTTGGGTCTTCCAGCTTTACCCGTGTCAGCTTCTGTTTAAACTGCACTAAGCTGTTGCCAATAACCCCTTTATCCTGACGCACCAGGGTATTACCAGAGAATTTCTTTAATAGCGTAAACTCAATCAAAACCCCTTCGAACAGGGTCTTGTATTGGGGTTTATTGTCTTTAGTCCCTTTATACTCGAGTAGCGTCAGCTCTCTCATCAGGAAAGGCACATTGTGGTATTTGCCCTTAACCGAATCGTCAAAGTAGCCCTTGTCATATTTTGGAAAGAGACCATAGTCCTTATAAGCATCCAGGTCGGGTAAGTTCGACGGATTCAACTCAAAGCTCTTGCCAAAATAGCCGAGCAGCAGTGGATAGATCTCATCGACTATTTTAGTGCGCAATTGATTTATCTCGCTACTCGCCCAGATGTTAACGCTTGCCACCGCGACGATAGATAAAAAGGCGCCGGCAAAGCCGATATAAAATACGCCATCTTCAAAATCGAGCACTAGTGCGCCATAAAAACTCAGGGCAAAAAATGCCAAAAAGACAGGTAATCCTATCAGGGTGACGGGAGCGCTTATTTTTCTGCGGGCCAGATACTTAGCGGCCGCCGCCTGACGAGCCGACTCATAACGCCGACACCTAGGGGCTATCTGTTTCGCGTAATATTGACTAAAGGCCTGCTTGTCCTCGGCCGGAATCGCAAACTCCATTGGATTCATACATCTATCCTTGCTAATGTCCTTGAGCGACAATTAGCGGATATCTTGCGGCGCACGTCAAGAGATGATGATTCGATCGATTGAAAAACAATCGTTTAGCTTACTCGGTTTGAATTACTTGGATGTAAACGGCTTCGATTTAAAATACTTTGATATAACTCGCTTCGAAATCGGGCGAAAGGCTATTTACTCAATCGGCTGGCCACTGACTGCCCCGAGGTATATTTAGCCAGAAGCGCATCTATGACGCCCTGGGATCTTAGCTGGATGATCGCATCGTTAATCTGTCCAAGTAAGGCCTGATGCTCCTTGCGCAGGCGGATCACCAACACGCCATCGGAATGCACGGCCGCCAGGGCGATGGGCACCTCCAGCTCCTTGGCCCAATATAGCGCGGTAAGCTCACCTGCGATGGCCGCCTGAATTCGCCCCTTCTGCAAGGCGATGATCAGCTCACGTTCGGACTTGAAATCGATACGCGTATATTCACTGTCATCATGGTAGAGGTAGCCACGCACCGTGCCTATCTCCTGACCGCGGATCTTCTTGATATCCATCCACTGCTCCTGATTGTCGGCCAGAACTACCACATGCTCCTTTATGGCAAAAATCGGCTGCGACTGCACGAAGGCATCGCCAAGATCCCCTCCCTCGAACCAGCTGGGGCTGACCACATCGAAATCCAATCCGCCGGTTGCCAATGCCTGATTGGTCCGCTTAGGGGGATAATGTTTTGCATCTAATCTCACAGGGGTTAAGGCGAAGATCTGCGGCACCAACTCGGCCAGGATCCCTGGGTCTTTTGTGGTCTCGGGAATAAAGTAAGGATACCAACTGCTAGAGCCGTTGACGTCATAGGAGAGTACAGTCTCGGCGCGAAGCGGCGCCGCTAACATCAGGCAACAGAGAAAGGCTAGAGAGATTCGCATCGAGTTATACCGCACGTCTAATACCCTATGTTTGGTAGCTGACTTCTTGCTCCCTGGATAAGCCACTTGGGCGATAATTCACAGGGAGTTGCTCTAGGTATATCAGTGGTAAACAAAATGATCAATTCATTAACATTTTTCCTATAAAACTATCCGGATTAATTGGCCTAGATCAAATAGCCAAGAGTAAAAGTGCCAAAACCCGCCGCTCGCCTCACTCCGATGAGAAGGAAAGATGATATAGTCGGCCCAGCTTTTTAACCTAGGTTACGACAATTTCCATGAGCGAATCCCCCATGAGCCAATCCCATTTTGACGGCAAGTATGAAGTCGAGCATAAATACAGGCTTCAAGATCGAGACGCCTTCTTAAGCAGGCTAGAAAGCCTTCCTCACGAGACTATGCTAAAGGACAATGTCGAATTTGATCGCTACTACGACACCCCTTCGGGGCAGTTGGCTCAGCAGAGTAAACACTTGTGTATCAGGGAGATGCGCCCTTCAAACATCAAGCTGTGGATAGTTAAAGGTCCGGGCGATAAGCAGTGTCAGGCGACGCGCATCGACAATATCGACAGCGCCGCCGATATGCTACAAACCTTAGGCTATGAGGTGGTGCTGCAGCTTACCAAGACACGCAGCATCTACTTTATCGACCAGTACCATGTGACGGTCGACAATCTCGAAGGCCTGGGGGATTTTGCCGAGCTGGCGATCATGACGGACGATGAGACCCTGCTGGCATATCACGAACAAGGCCTGCTCGAGCTTGCCCAGCAGCTTGGTCTTACGCAGGATGACAGGGAAACCCGCTCCTATCGCGAGCTGATGCAGACACGCCAATCTGTACCCTCGCCCGCTTAGAGGCAGACAGCAAGTGAGCCCTCATGACATGAGGCTCATGAAAACCAGCCATAAAAAAAAGCTGCCCTAGGGCAGCTTTTTGCTAACATTTTTACTAACGCTTTTACTAACGATATTAATCGCTTATAGTGAGTCAGCGTTGTCAGTCAGGTAAGAAGCAACGCCTTCTGGGCTTGCGTCCATACCCTTGTCACCTTTTTCCCAACCTGCTGGGCAAACGTCACCGTGCTCTTCGTGGAACTGAAGTGCGTCGATCATACGTAGCATCTCGTCAACGTTACGGCCTAGTGGCAGATCGTTAACAACTTGGTGACGAACCTGACCTTCTTTGTCGATCAGGAAAGAACCACGGAAAGCCACACCGGCTTCTGGATGCTCAACATCGTAGGCTTTACAGATATCGTGCTTCACGTCAGCCACTAGCGTGTATTGCACCTGGCCGATACCGCCCTTGTCTACTGGGGTGTTACGCCATGCGTTGTGAGTGAACTGAGAATCGATAGAAACACCGATAACTTCTACGCCACGCTTCTTGAACTCTTCCATGCGGTGGTCGAAAGCAATCAACTCAGATGGGCATACGAATGTGAAATCAAGTGGGTAGAAGAATACTACAGCTGGCTTTCCTTTAATCGCTTCGCTTAGGGTAAAGCTATCAACGATTTCGCCATTACCTAGCACTGCTGCAGCTGTAAAATCAGGAGCCGGACGGCCTACTAATACGCTCATTTTTTATCTCCATCTATGGATTGAAAAAGCTTTTAATTCTGAACTCAAAAGCATTATAGGCAGTCACCAGCGGGACACAAGTAATTTGGGATCATTGTCACTTTTTTTAATAAATATTCATCGAGTTGCCCAAGTTATCACCGTCTTCTTTCCGGCCGGTTAGGCTTATTTACACTTACGCAGTAAACTTGAATACAGTTCGGTTACATCTCTTGCTAAATTCTTAGATAAAACGCCATGGCGCTGGACAACACGGGCTATTGCTGGCAAAAATAGCTTCCCATTACAGATTAAAAAATCAGATTGAATCAATATGAATGCAGTTGTTATTGCCGTTTGCTTGATGTTGGGCCTTAGCCTTGCCCGGGTAAACGTCGTTATCGCACTCACAGTGAGTGCATTGGTCGCCGGACTCGTCGGCGGCATGAACCTAGACCAGACGGTCGATGCCTTTAATACCGGCCTTGGCGGCGGCGCACAGATCGCCCTGAGTTATGCCCTGTTGGGCGCCTTTGCCGTGGCCCTGTCGCACTCGGGACTCACCACGCTTATCTCCCGCAAGGTGATCGCCCGGTTAGGACAGGAAGAAAGCCCTGGTAACATCAACAAGGTGCGCTGGTTCCTCTTGCTGGCTATCCTGGCCATGGCGGTATCGTCACAAAACATTCTGCCAATTCATATTGCCTTTATTCCGATCTTAATTCCGCCGCTCTTGCATGTGATGTCTAAGCTCAAGCTCGACCGACGTCTGGTGGCCTGTGTGCTCACCTTCGGCCTGGTGACCACCTATATGATCCTGCCCGTGGGCTTTGGTGGTATCTTCCTCAACGACATCTTGCTCTCAAACCTCACCAGCAATAACTTAGATGCAGTGCGCGAGCAGATCCCATCGGCCATGTTAATCCCGGCCCTGGGCATGGTGGTGGGGCTATTCATCGCCGTGTTCATCAGCTATCGCAAACCAAGAGAGTATAAGGAGGAGTTGATCCTCGCCGCCGAGCCGGAGGAGACCCTCAATCGCCGTAACATCATCATCGCCCTGGTCGCTATCGCCTCTACCCTGGCGGTGCAGCGCTATACTGGCTCGATGATCTTCGGCGCCCTCATCGGCTTTATCATCTTTAGCTTCTCAGGCGCCCTCAAGCATGTGGCCGATCAGGATATCTTTAACCAAGGCGTGCGCATGATGGCCAACATCGGCTTTATCATGATCTCGGCCGCCGGTTTCGCCGCCGTGGTCAAGGCCACAGGCGATGTGGGCACCCTGGTTGATTCTCTCAGTCATCTTATCGGTGACAACCGCGCCTTGGCGGCCTTCCTGATGTTAGTGGTCGGACTGCTGATCACCATGGGAATCGGCTCATCGTTTTCCACTATCCCCATCATAGCCACCGTCTATGTGCCGCTGGCCATCAGCTTCGGTTTCTCGGTACCGGCCACCATAGCGCTTGTCGGCACGGCGGCGGCGCTGGGGGATGCGGGCTCACCGGCATCGGATTCGACCCTGGGCCCAACGGCCGGTCTTAACGCAGACGGTCAGCATGATCACATTCGTGACAGCGTGATCCCAACCTTTATCCACTACAACATCCCCTTGTTGATCTCGGGTTGGATAGCGGCCATGGTGCTCTAGCCAACACTGATAAAGATCCATAAAAAAAGGAGCCTTAAGGCTCCTTTTTTACTGCTCACCATTTTTCAGTGGCCTCTTACAATCTTCGCTCGTGTTACTTAGTCCCGAAGATCTTATCGCCAGCATCACCCAGACCAGGCAGGATGTAACCGTTCTCGTTAAGGCACTTGTCGATAGAGGCGGTGTAAAGCTCGATATCAGGATGGGCCTTCTCAAGTGCCGCGATGCCTTCTGGCGCCGCGACTAATACCAAGGCCTTGATTGAGGTGCAGCCACGCTCTTTAAGCAGATCGATAGTTGAGATCATAGAGCCGCCGGTTGCCAACATAGGATCGACCACTAATGCGATACGCTCATGCATATTGCTGGCAAGCTTCTCAAAGTAAGGCACAGGTTCCAGCGTCTCTTCGTCGCGGTAGATACCCACAACAGAGATACGTGCACTCGGAACGTGCTCAAGTACGCCATCCATCATGCCAAGACCGGCACGCAGGATAGGCACTACGGTAACCTTCTTACCCTTGATCTGCTCAACTTCTACTGGACCGTTCCATCCTTCGATAGTGACCTTCTCGGTTTCAAAGTCAGCGGTCGCTTCATAGGTCAACAGGCTACCCACTTCAGCTGCTAACTCACGGAAACGCTTAGTACTAATATCTCCTTCACGCATCAAGCCAATCTTATGACGTACCAGAGGATGCTTAACTTCGACCACTTTCATCGTTTTCTCCTGATCTATTCCAGTTTTTCCAGCAAATTGTACCGATTCTAGTAGATTTGTTCACAATCGAAAACATAAAGTTTTACAAACACGGTAAATCGTGACCTAAGTCCGTTTGAATATTCAAAATCATCCCTTTCGAGTGCCTACACAAGCTGATAGAATAGCGCCGCATAAAAATCCAATAACGATGTACCCGAGAGGATCCTCCGTGAGCACTCCTACCCAGCTAAGCTATAAAGATGCAGGTGTTGATATCGACGCAGGCAATGCCCTTGTAGACAATATCAAATCTGCCGTTAAACGTACCCACCGCCCGGAAGTCATGGGCAACCTAGGTGGTTTTGGCGCACTTTGCGAGCTGCCAACTAAGTACAAACATCCAGTTCTTGTGTCTGGCACCGATGGTGTTGGTACCAAGCTTAGACTGGCTATCGATTATCAGAAACATGACAGCGTAGGTATCGACCTGGTTGCCATGTGTGTCAACGATCTGATTGTTGCCGGTGCAGAGCCCCTGTTTTTCCTCGACTATTACGCCACAGGCAAGCTAGATGTTGCGACCGCGACCTCTGTGGTTAACGGCATTGCCGAAGGTTGTGCTCAATCAGGTTGCGCCCTGATCGGTGGTGAAACCGCCGAGATGCCTGGCATGTACGAAGGCGAAGACTACGACTTAGCTGGCTTCTGCGTCGGCGTTGTCGAGAAAGAAGATGTACTCGACGGTTCTAAAGTGGTTGCCGGTGACGCGCTGATCGCCCTGGGCTCAAGCGGTCCACACTCAAACGGTTACTCACTGATCCGCAAGGTACTGGAAGTGAGCAAGGCCGATCCTCAGCAAGACCTCGAAGGCAAGCCGCTGATCGACCACCTACTGGAACCGACCAAGATTTATGTTAAGCCGCTGCTTAAGCTGCTTGAGAAGCATGACATCCACGCCATGGCGCATATCACTGGCGGTGGCTTCTGGGAAAACATCCCACGCGTGCTACCTGATGATGCTAAAGCTGTGGTAAAAGGCGACTCATGGCAATGGCCTACCGTTTTCAACTGGTTGATGGAAAACGGTAATATCGCCGAGTTTGAAATGTACCGTACCTTCAACTGTGGTGTCGGCATGATCATCGCCCTGCCACAGGATCAGGTCGATGCGGCGCTAACCCTGCTTAAGGCCGAAGGTGAAAACGCTTGGCTCATCGGTGACATTGCCAGCCGCAATGGCGACGAAGAGCAAGTGGAGATTTGCTAATGTCCAACTGCTGTCGCGTTATCGTCCTGGTCTCTGGTAATGGCAGCAATCTGCAAGCCATCATCGACGGTTGTGACGATAACCTGGACGCCGAAGTCGTTGGCGTGATCAGCAATAAGCCCGATGCCTATGGCCTGGTGCGTGCGCATCAGAGTGAGATCGATACCAGCTGCGTGATCCCCCATGAGGGCGAGTCTCGCAGCGACTATGATCTGCGTCTCAAGGCGGCCATCGACAAGTATCAGCCAGATCTTATCGTGCTGGCGGGCTTTATGCGTATCCTGAGCGACGATTTCGTCAAGCAGTTCGAGGGACGAATGATCAACATTCATCCTTCGCTGCTACCAAAATACACAGGTCTGCATACCCATCAGCGAGCGATCGACGCCGGTGACAGCGAGCATGGCGCCAGCGTACACTTCGTGACCCCAGAGCTGGATGCCGGCCCTGTGATCCTGCAGGCCAAGGTGCCCGTCTATCCCGAGGATGATGCCAGCGTGCTGGCAGAAAGAGTGCATGAGCAGGAACACGCCATCTATCCCCTAGTGGTGAAATGGTTCAGCCAGCAGCGCCTGCGCATGACTGACGGCAAAGCTTATCTTGACGATCAACCGCTTGGTCCTATGGGCTACGCCGCTGACTAATCCTTTAAGGCATTAGCTTATAGCAGACAAAAAAGAGACCCTAGGGTCTCTTTTTTATTGGCGTAAGCGCATTCTTAAACAGCTTGTATGTTATGCCTTACCTCTTTGGCGACATACCTTGCTCCACAGCAGAAACACCCGCCCATCTTAACCGCTAAGCTCAAAGCGTCCCTTTATTGCTGGCCAGACTAAATAATTCACCAAATTACGTTGTTTTTAAAACACAATTGGTTTTAGATGAAGGCAGTTGACTTTCTGCTAGCAAGATGAGACCTAAGATGAAAAACGTAATTTGTGATATTGATGGTGTACTGCTACATGACAATAAGTTGATCCCTGGCAGCGATAAGTTTATCCATCGCATTCTCGAGCAGGGAAACCCGCTGGTCATACTGACCAACTACCCGGTACAGACGGGTAAAGATCTCCAAAACCGCCTCGGCGCCGCCGGGATCCAGGTACCAGAGGAGTGTTTCTACACCTCGGCCATGGCTACGGCAGACTTCCTCAAGCATCAGACGGGTGACAAGGCCTTTGTGATCGGTGAAGGCGCCCTCACTCACGAGCTCTACAAGGCCGGCTTTACCATTACCGACATCAACCCAGATTTTGTCATCGTCGGTGAGACCCGCTCCTACAACTGGGACATGATCCACAAGGCCGCCCAGTTTGTCGCCGCCGGCGCCCGCTTCATCGCCACCAACCCGGATACTCACGGCCCGGCCCACAGCCCTGCCTGTGGTGCCCTGTGCGCGCCTATCGAGCGCATCTCGGGTCGCATGCCCTTCTACGTGGGTAAGCCCAGCTCCTGGATCATCCGCAGCGCCCTGAACCATATCGGCGGCCACTCGGAAAATACCGTCATCATCGGCGACAACATGCGCACCGATATCCTGGCAGGATTCCAGGCGGGTCTGGAAACCATCTTAGTCACCAGCGGCGTCAGTCAGATAAAAGATATCGACAAGGAGCCTTTCAGGCCCAACCATGTGTTTGACTGCGCAGGTGATATCGACGTCATCTAGCTTGTTTAGCCAACGAATTCACTAGCCAAGACGCGCGGTCCAGACCGCGCGTTTTTTATCCTCTGTCTGCACAAGATTTATCCCTATCAGCCCAGCTGCCATCGGCCTTTCATCAAACATAAAGCGTAACATTTAATCGCCCCACCTCCCTTGATAATGCCGGTCATCTTATTCATCATGTGGTCGCGATTAATAAATAACAAAAACAAATAGGAAGTCCCATGCGTTTTGCCCTACCCACCTGTGCTCTGGTGTTCCTCAGCGCCTGTAGCCAGCATGCTCCCCAGCTAAGTAGCGAAGAGCAAGTTCCCGCCTTTAACGAAGCCAGATTCAGGCTGGATATTCAGACCCTCTCCTCGGATAAATTTGAGGGCCGCGCCCCCACAACCCAAGGTGAGGCGCTGACGCTGGATTATCTCAGCAAGGCCTTTGCCGCTGCCGGACTGGTCGGTGCCAACGATGGCAGCTTCCTACAACCTGTGCCTATGGTCAGCTATACCGCCAGCGAGTCGCAAACAGTGACCCTTGGCGATCTGCCGATGCACTACCGTCAGGATATCGTCCTGGGCAGTCGCCACGACAATCAAGGGGTGGAGATTAAAGATGCGCCGCTGGTCTTTGTCGGCTACGGCATCAAGGCGCCGGAATATCATTGGGACGACTATCAAGGCCTGGATATGAAGGGCAAGATCGCTCTGATCCTGGTGAACGACCCCGGCTTTGCCCTGCCAGAGTCAGGCAAGTTTAACGGCAAGGCGATGACCTACTACGGCCGCTGGAGCTATAAGTTTGAAGAAGCTAGCCGCCAGGGTGCGCTCGGCGCCATCATCATCCACGATACCAAGCCGGCTTCCTATCCTTGGTCAGTGGTAGAAAACAGCTGGACAGGCGCTCAGCAAGATCTGGTACTGGATAAGGCCACGCAGGACAGCCGTGTACAGGTCGAAGGCTGGATCACCAAGGAAAAAGCCAGCGAGTTGTTCGACAGCGCAGGCTTGTCGCTGGCGACCTTAAGCGATCGCGCCGCCAGCAGCCCGGTTAATGTCGCACTGCAAAAATCTGCCAACATCGCCTTCGCCAACAAGGCGGAATATGCCGATAGCTACAACGTGGTGGCCACCCTCCCCGGTCAAGGCGCAAGTGATGAGCAGATCCTCTTTACCGCCCACTGGGACCATATCGGCCTGGACAGCAGCAAGCAGGGCGATCAGATCTATAACGGCGCCCTGGACAATGCCTCTGGCACAGCAGGGATCCTGGAGATCGCCCGCCAGTTTGCCACCCAGGCCAAGCAAGGTAAGCCGCTCAAACGCTCGCTCACCTTCGTCGCCACCACAGGCGAAGAGCAGGGATTGTTAGGTTCGCGCTATTACGCCGCCAACCCTGTCTATCCGCTGGACAAGACAGTAGCCGTCTTCAACCTGGACAGCACCAATATCTATGGGCGTACATCGGATTACACTATCGTGGGCAAAGGCAAGTCACAGCTGGAAACCTATCTGGTCGAGGCGGCCAGCGGCCAGCAGCGCACTGCGGTGAGTGAGACGCGCCCAGAGTCTGGCGGCTTCTTCCGCTCAGACCACTTCAGCTTCGCCAAGTATGGCGTGCCAGCGGTATTTGCCGGTGGCGGCAACAATCCGGTCGATGATGCCACGGCTAAGTACAAGGCCGAGATGAAAGCGCAGATGAAGGGCTGTTACCACAATGTCTGCGACGAATATCGCGCCGACTGGGATCTCTCCGGCGCCCTGGAAGATCTTGGGGTCTACTATCAGGCCGCTCAACGCCTGGGTAACAACGGCGACTGGCCCGGCTATTATGCCGGCACCGAGTTCCACCAGCTGCGCCCGGCAACCACAAATGAGACTGCAACCGCCGAGTAACTAAGGTTTTCGGCAACACATGAATAAAAGGCTTCCATCGGAAGCCTTTTTGTTTATTTATCCGCCAGTCACGCCATTTTTTACCTGCTCGACTAAAATCCAGACTGAGATTAAGAATGCACAAATCCCACCTCAGATAAGGGACTATAAATAGAGATTCCATAATTAAAACCGTAAACAATAAAACAAAACTCAAAATCACCACCATCAAAACCACGAAAACAACACCAAAAAAGCGAATTTTATGATGTTTTGATAATTTTCAGGCTTGGCAGATGAAGAAAATGCTGTCAAAGTGATTGGCAATTGAGATTTATACCGTTTTCTGGAGCTTTCATTATGTGTTCAATATTTGCGATTCTCGACATCCAAACCGATGCCACGCCGCTACGCCAGGTTGCCCTGGAGATGTCAAAGTTGCTGCGCCATCGCGGCCCCGACTGGTCAGGGATCTATGCCAGCGACAAGGCGATCCTCGCCCATGAGCGTCTGGCCATCGTCGATATCGAGCATGGCGCCCAGCCACTGCTGTCAGAAGATGGAAGCCTGATCCTGGCTGTCAACGGTGAGATCTACAACCACAAGGAACTCAAGGCCGAACTGGGTGACAAGTACAGCTATCAGACCAACTCAGACTGCGAGGTGATCCTGGCCCTGTATCAGGAATACGGCACCGAGTTTCTGGACAAGCTCAACGGTATCTTCGCCTTCGTACTCTACGACAAGCGCAGCGACAGCTACCTGATTGGCCGGGATCACATGGGGATCATCCCCCTCTACACAGGCCATGATGCCGAAGGCAACTTCTATGTCGCCTCGGAGATGAAGGCGCTGATGCCCGTCTGTAAGACGGTCGAGACCTTCAAACCAGGTCACTACCTGACCAAAAGCGGTGAGACCCACTACTACCAGCGAGACTGGCAGTCTTTCGAGGCGGTACAGGACAACGCGGCCAGCGTGGAAGAACTGCGCGAGGCACTAGAAGCCGCGGTCAAGCGTCAGCTGATGTCAGATGTGCCCTATGGCGTGCTGCTCTCCGGCGGACTGGATTCTTCGGTGGTATCGGCCATCACCCAGACCTTCGCCAAGCGCCGCATCGAAGATGACGGTGCCAGCGATGCCTGGTGGCCGCAGCTGCACTCCTTCGCCGTTGGTCTGACCGGCGCGCCGGATCTGGCGGCGGCGCAGAAGGTGGCCGATGCCATAGGCACAATCCACCATGAGATCACCTTCAGCTTCCAGGAAGGCCTAGATGCGCTTAAGGATGTGATCTATCACCTGGAGACTTACGATGTCACCACCATACGTGCGGCAACCCCCATGTATCTGATGGCGCGTAAGATCAAGGCGATGGGGATCAAGATGGTATTGTCTGGCGAAGGCGCCGACGAGCTGTTTGGCGGCTACCTCTATTTCCACAAGGCGCCAAACGCCCAGGCCTTCCACGAGGAGCTGGTGCGTAAACTAGACAAGTTGCACCTGTTCGACTGCCTGCGCGCCAACAAGGCGATGGCGGCCTGGGGCTTAGAGGCGCGCGTGCCCTTCCTCGACAAGGCGTTTATCGACACGGCGATGCGTATCAACCCTGAGGCCAAGATGTCCAAAGATGGCCGCATCGAGAAGCATATCCTGCGTCAGGCCTTCGAACACAAGCTGCCGCAAGAGGTGGCATGGCGTCAGAAGGAGCAGTTTAGCGATGGCGTCGGCTACTCCTGGATCGATGGCCTGAAGGAACATGCCGCGGCCCAGGTGGACGATCTGCAACTGGCCAACGCCAAGTTCAGGTTCCCTTACAACACGCCTGAGACCAAGGAAGCCTACTTCTACCGTTGCTTCTTCGAAGAGCACTTCCCGCTGCCATCGGCCGCCGAGACAGTGCCGGGTGGCAAGTCGGTCGCCTGCTCTACCCCCGAGGCGCTGGCCTGGGATGAGAGCCTGCAAGGGATCATCGACCCCTCGGGCCGTGCGGTACAATCGGTGCACGAGAGTGCCTACTAGTCACTACATTTGAAAACCATAAAAAAAGAGACCACTTGGTCTCTTTTTTATGCACTTTTTAACGCTCTGTGAATCAATAATGCTCGAGATGATGCGTGGCAAATTCCTCGACCACTTGCATGAAGCGCCCCTCTTCATAGGCCTGGCCAATAATCGCCTGCATCTGACCCAAAGGGATCGCCATCTGATGTCGTTTACTCACGCCGAAATAGACCAGGCGCTGCTCCTCGTGGGTATAGGGGTGCACCTTAAGCTTGTCGTCGAAATCACTGAAACGGGCCCTCAGGCTAGGCAGTACCACCTCAGAGACGATAAGCAGATCGAAGCGTCCCTTGAGTAGCATGTTGGTCGCCGAGATCACATCATTGGTCTGCACCTTATTCAGCCCGGCATCGCTGTCGAAACGGTCGAAATACTCTGTCTCCCGCGACACGCCGATAGAAAGCGCGCTGAGATCCTCATAGTCATTCACGTTCGCCAGCGTCTGCTGGCTGATGAAGACGAAGCGACCGTCATTGCGATAGGGCAGAAAATAGCTAAAGGCGGCCCGCTCAGGCTTGGCGTATATTCCGGCCAACACATCGACGCTACCCTGCTCTAGCATATGCAGGCAACGGGCGAAGTTAGGGCTGGCAATATAGGTTAACTGGCGCTGTAACAGGCTGGCAAACAGCTCGAGCGCGGCGATATTCTCGCCTATGGGTGGCTGCTCAGGCTGTAGGATCTGAAACGGCGGATAGTGGTCGATACAGACCCGCATTACTCGCTCGTCTTCGACCTCACCGGCATAAATGGGCTGCGCGGCGAGCAAGCCCGCCGCTAACATCAAGGCCCTAGTAAGCTGCATTCAAGAATGACTCCTGGGACTCCATCTCCCGTTGACCATACTGCTCCTGAAAAAAAACCGGCTCATCAGCCGTTTAATCATTTAGCCGTTTAATCGTTTAGCCGTTTAAAATAATGCTCTCGTTCGATATCCAACACCTCCATGGTGATGCTGGATACAGAAGCGCACAGCGGCGCGATCAGGCGATCGACACACTGCATCAGGTGCAGTTTCTGTTCACTGCTGCGCCCCGGCATGATCTTAAAGCTGATATGAATAAAGCTAGCAGCTTTTGCCTCGCCAACACAGTAATGCTCGGCGCTATAGGCGCGAGACTTGATACTGGCGGGCTCAAACAGATCGCTCTCGATGGCGCCGCGATGCACCTGCTCAACCAGGTTGTCGATGGCAATCTGCTGCGCCAGCGGCGCGCTATATTCGATGATACAATGAGGCATTCTTACTCAGACCATACCGCAAACTCGTTACCGTTTGGGTCCTTAAAATGAAAACGACGACCGCCTGGAAAGGAGAAGATCTCCTGGGTGATCACGGCGCCTGCATCGGCAACCGAGGTTAGGCATACCTCTAGCGCCTTGGCATAGAGTACGATTAGCGGCGAACCAGAGGCGATATCGAATCCTTTGTCCGACAGAAAAAATCCACCGGCAATACCGGCATTGGTAAAGCAGCTGTACTCGGGACCATAATCTTCAAACTGCCAGCCGAACACCTTGCCAAAGAAGGCCTTGGTCGCGGCAATATCCTTAACCGGGATCTCGATATAGTTAATGGTCTGGTCTTGATTCATTGCATTTCCTTGCAGGGATGATCGTTATTAGGTTTTGGCCCATAAACGTGAGCCAAGTATCAGTTTTCAATCTACCCTCGTTCTAAAAGTAAAGCGAGTGTTAAATCTCCCCTGCCACCGACATAGCCTAGGTTTTAGCCAACAAAAAAGGGACCAAAGGTCCCTTCTGAATCATTGAGCTTATGAAATACAGCTTATGAAATACAGCTTTTGAAATACTGCTTATGAAAAGTAAGTCTTGAGAACTTAGTCCAGTAAGGCCGCCAGCAGACCTATGAGGCCACCGAATACGCCGCCCCAGACCACCAGCCAACCAAGGTGCTGCTTGATCATCTCCTGCACTATCTCTTTCACCAACTGCGGCGTGAGTTCTGCCAGGCGCTGGTCCACTATGCTCTTTACCTTTGCCCTGAGATCGGCTAACACGTCCGGCTGCTCTATCTCATTTTTCAGCAGCTCATAGAAATCATCGCTCTGGGACAGCTCCACCAAGGAGGCCTTCATTTTATTGATAAATGGCTCTTTCAGCGGGGCTATCGCCTCTGTGCCACCAAACATGGCCAGCATGCCACCAAATGAAGACTGCTCGACCGTGGTCACCAGGGCATCGAAGGCCGGGGACATATCCACCTTCTCGATAACGGGCTCCAGGTTGATGTGCGCCACGCTGCCACCCTGCTGTGACAGGAACTTATCGATATTTTCGTTGGTGAAAAACTGCTCCATCATGAGATGGGCGATCCCCGCCTTAAACTCCTCGAAGCGGGCCGGCACCACGCCGCTGCCGTAGAGGCCCGGTACCTTCTCAAATAACATGTGGATCGCCAGCCAGTTGGTCACCGCTCCCGACAGGGCAAACAGGCCGATGCTAAAGAGGATAGCGTGCTGAAAAAGATAGCCACAGACCACCAACAGGGCGGCCAGTAAATTAGTGATAAGACTCTTATTCACCGATTTATCTCCAAGGATAAGACAAAAAAACCGCGCTATCTTACCACAAGCAAAATCCCTGAAGACAGCCTATCAGTTTTGATTAACCGCCTGCTCGGCAAACAGGGTACGGGTGTCGCATTCATCGACGAAGATAAAGCCATCACCGCCGAGGTGCTCGCGGCGCACCGCCATCACATTGGTCTCATCTGCCAGTTCCCTGGCCTTCTCAACCAGACGAGTGGCGATGCCTTGATGACGAAAGGCCTCTTCGACATAGAGGTCATCAAAGTACCAGACGGGTTTGAGTAGACGCGAGGAGAAAGAGGGATAGAGCTGAATGAAACCGACAATCGCCTGGTCTAGCTGAGCAATGAAGATCACCGAATCGTTTTCATGCAGGCGGGCCTGCAGAAACTCGCCACTGTCGGCCAGTGCGGAGGTTTGTCCCAGGCTCTGACGGTAACGGTCAAACAGAGGCGCCAGCAGGGTCAAGTCATCTTCAATTGCAATTCGTATCAGCATATTCCGTCCTTGAAATCTGTATTGCCCTGGGAATGAGGGCGACAAATACAGTTACATCCTTATGATTTAGTTGATGTTATCACACTAAGATTAAAATAACAGTCCATTGTGAATACTACATAAGTCTAGGCTAGCCCCTTGGACGTTTACGCAGATCTTTATACTCGAACGACAGGCTGTGGATCCGCTCGATGGGGAAACCGTTGAGAAAGGCGATCTCCCGGCTCTCGTTAACCAGGCCAGGTTCGCCGCAGAGAAACAGGTGCTGTTGACGGTCGAACTGATGACACTTGAGCGCCTCGCTAAACGGGTTGGCATGGATCACCCGCCGCCCCTTGCTCTCACTCTGCCCCGTGATACAGGCCTGATAGTGAAACTGGCGATGCTCCAGCATCATCTTAAGTAATTTAGGGTGCAGATAGAGGTCGTTATCGTCCCGTGCGCCGACATAGAGGAAGATCTCTCCCTGATGGCCCTGGGCCAACGCCTGCATCAACATGCCGTGAGCCACTCCCAGGCCGCTGCCGAAGGCGACGATGATCAGCTTGGCATCACGATAGGCGGTGCGATAATAGCGACTGCCCAGCGGCCCCTGCACCAGCAGGCTCTCGCCTATCCCCGCGTGGTGATACAGCCAGTCACTGAACTGACCGTTGTATTTACGCCGCACATGCAGCTCTAAAAAGGGCTCCCCCGGCAAGCTGGTAGGTGAATAACTGCGGGTCAGGCCGTCGAAGCGCCGTAAATTAATATACTGCCCCGGATGGTGCGCCAAAGGCTCATCCAGTGCCAAGCGAACGCGCACCACGGCCTCATTGATAAACTGCTTCTCCTGGATCTTGGCGCCGATGAAGAGGTCCTGGGGCAGGATAGACTTGAGGCGCAGGGCGGGCGTGGGCTTACACTGACAGGAGCAGAGATAGTGACGCTGCTTGAGCCCCAAGGTCAGGCCGCGCTGGGCGCCAATCGCCATCTCGCCATCGACATGTTGTAGCAGACAGGTTTTGCACACCCCCTTCTTACAGGAGTAATTGACCCGCTGACCATGGCGTATCAGGGTGTCCAATACCGACTCACCGGCCTTGGCCTCAAATGCCTGACCGTCGAGGTAAAATGTTGTCATATATGTCGATTTATCTCGTAAAAATTTAAATAAATTTAATCTTTAGCCGTTCATTATCGATAATAAACCTACTAAAATTATAGCGACTGGTTCACAAACGTGCGGATTGGACTCGCCGTCCCCCCTTCCTTGAATCTTTTCAGTTCGTCTACAACGTCATTAAGGTCATTATGTCTTCCGTCCCATCATTTTTCGCAAAACTCGGACAAAAATACAAACAGCTGCCCAAATATCAAAGATATATTGGTATCTCAATTACCCTGTATTTAACATGGACCCTGTTACTGGGTCTACTGCTTCCTTATCTGCTGACCCAGCAAATCCCTAAGCAGCTGTCGAACCAGATCCAAAGACCCGTCTCCCTCACCCAGGTGAAGATCAATCCCTTTACCCTCGAGGTCGAACTCACCGACTTTGCCATCAAGGAAAAAGACGACCAGCCCTTTGTCGGCTTTAAACGCCTCGGCCTGAATATCCAATTTTGGGACTCCCTGTTTCAGCAAGGGCTGAGTCTCACGGATATCACACTCGAAAATCCCCACGCCGAGGTAAAGCGCTTAGATAGCGAAGAGGCGCTAAGGTTTAACTTCTCCGACATCCTGGAGACCCTGGCGAAAAACAGCGAGGCGCAACCAGAGACGGAACCCGAGCCAGAGGGCGCTAAGACTATTCCCCACTTTATCCTCAAGAATCTGGCGATCGTCGATGCTAATCTGCATCTACTCGATGAGATCACTCAAGGGGAAGTCAGCTATCCCAAGGTTAACCTCAATGTCGCCAGCTTCGACTCCCATAACCCCATAGTTGCCACTAAGATGAGCAGCGATGCCGCAAAGCCGCAACCTATTGAGGGCCAGAGTGTTGATGCCAAAAATGAGGCGGCGCAGAAGGCCAACCGCTATCACATGGAGTTTCACAGCGATCGCGGCGGCAAGATAGCCCTCAAGGGCCAGGTACAGCTCACCCCCTTCGAGCTTGTCGGCGATGTCCGCCTGAGCCGTATCGATCTGCCGCAGCTGTGGGCCTTTGTCGATAAGGCCTTCCATGTGTCACTGGACAAGGGCTATGTGGATTTCGCCACCGAGTACCGCGTCGCCATGGATGACGACCAGCTTGAGGCCAGCACCAGCGCCGGCGAGCTGAGTTTCAGTGAGCTACTGATCACCCATGAGCAGCGAGAGCTTATCTCCCTGGGACGTTTTGCCCTCTCAGGCATCGCAGCGGATCTTGGCCAGCAGCAGATCGATGTGGCCGCCCTGACCTCGAGCGACCTCCTGGTTAACGCACGCCTAGATGATAAAGGGGTAGATCTCGCCGCCCTGCTGGCACCAAAGGCCAGTGGTGACAAGTCTCCGACCGAAGTAAAGACTGATAACGCAACATCACCAGATGCAGTTGCCAATCAAAACTCAAATGAGCAAACGTCACGCGAACAAGCCTCGAGCGAGCAAGCCTCAAGTGAGCCAGCCGCTGGTGAACAGGTGGCCAAGACAGATACTAGCACCGAGACTAATACCGGCTCTAAACCAGACACTGAGACCGGCTCTAATACCGACACAAAGACAGACAGTCAGGCACCAAGCTGGCACGCTAAGCTTGAGAAGATCAGCCTGAGCAACTATCAGCTAAACCTGACCGAGCAGCTGTTTAAAGAGGAGAACCTCTGGCAGATAGGCCAGCTGCAACTCACCACAGGCGCGGTAGATGAGAGCCTGAGTCAGCCCATAGACTATCAGCTGGCATTAGCCATCAACCAAAGTGCCAAGGTGCAGAGTCAGGGGCAGATCGACGCCCTGGCCAAGCAGGTCAGCGCCGAGCTATCACTCGATGGGCTTAGCCTTAACTGGTTCCAGAACTACATTGCGCCTATTGTGAACATCAAGATTGACGATGGCCGCCTGGCGACATCTGGACAACTGCTTGCCGATGCCAACGGAAAACTAAATTATCAGGGCACGCTTCAAGTAGACGATCTTCAGGTCAAAGACCTTAAGGCCAACAAGACACTGGTAAAATGGCAGCAGCTGGATCTCAACCAGCTCGACTTCGATAAAGAGGCCAATAAACTGGCAATCGATCAAGTCACGTTAAACAAGCCTTACGGACGCATTCTGATCAACGAAGATCGCACCACTAACTTCCAGGATCTACTTGTCGCTGCGGACGATAATGCTTCGGCGGATGATTCGGCGGCCGATGCCGACCCATCCGGCGCAGCTAAGCCTGCCACCCGGAAAAATGACAAACAGGAAAATGACAAACAGGAAAAACAAGCTGCCAAGAAAAAGGCCGTAGCGCAAACCGCCGATGCGGCCAAGCCGATGGCCCTTAGCATCAACAAGATAGTGTTTAAAGATGGCTCGACCTTCTTTGCCGATAATTCTCTCACCCCTAACTTTGCCGCCAGCATAGAGCAGCTCGAAGGCAATATCGCCAACCTCTCATCAAGTAGCGACAAGGCCGCCAAGGTCGATATCAAGGGCAAGATAGACAGATACGCCCCGGTCGTCCTCAAGGGTGAAGTCAACCCCCTGCTAGAGCAGCCTTACCTGGACCTCGACCTCAGCTTCAAGCATGTGGAGCTCACCTCGGTGAACCCCTATTCGGGCACCTACGCTGGTTACTACATAGACAAAGGCCTGATGTCGCTGGATCTTAAATATCAGCTGGAGAACAATCAGTTGGTGGGCGACAACCATCTGGTGGTCGATCAGCTGCAACTGGGTAAGAAGAGTAACTCCAGCCTGGCGACCTCTCTGCCTGTCACCCTAGCCATCGCCCTGTTACAAGACAGACACGGGGTGATCGACCTAGGCCTGCAGGTCTCTGGCGATCTCAACGAGCCAAGCTTTAGCTTCGGCAGCATTATCGCCACCGCCTTCACCAATGTGATCACTAAGGCGGTGACCGCGCCCTTCAGCCTGTTAGCCGGCCTCTTGGGCTCAGACGATGAGCTGGATAAGGTGGCCTTTACCCCAGGTCTGGCGACGCTGCCAGAGGAGAGCCAGTCGCTACTGAGCAAGCTGGCCAAGGGTTTGGCCGACAGGCCTAAACTCACCGTCAGCGCCAAGGGCGCGGTGGATCCCGTGAGCGACAGTCAGGCCCTGATGACGGCCAAGCTACACCAGGCGCTGATTGCCCAGGCGCAGCTTGATGATGCCAAGTTCACCGAGGCGCAGATGCCCGCAGAGCTCACCGCCAGCACCTTCCCAACCACAGGGATACTCTCTGATGCGCTTAAGTCCCTCTATGAGAAGACGCTGCAAAAAGATCCCGGCGAAGTGCTCAAGGAGATCAAACAGCAGCTGGCCCAGCAGGACAATAGTGCCGGGAAGAATAGTGCCGAGAAGCTGAGTGACGAGGAACTGCAGACCCGCTGGCATATCGCCTTGTACAACTATCTGGTCTCGGCCCAGCAGCTCGACGATAACGCCCTGGGTCAGCTGGCTCAGAGCCGGGCCCTGGCCGTTAAACAATACCTGATTGAAGAGGCCAAGATTGAACCGGGCCGGGTATTCGTGCTCGACAGTCAGGCCGCGCTCGACACCAGCGCCCCACAGGCCCTGCTGACCCTAAGCGCCGAATAACAGAGGCGTTAACCTTCTCAAGCGGCCAGGCTCCAGTTTATGGACAGCTTGGCCGCTTTTTTATTTGCCGCTAGAGGCCATAGTGTCTTTACAACATACTTGGCGCCAAACAGGGCGAAATGCCGCTCACTGGCTCTCAGTTTGCACCGAGGCTTTGATCTCCATCACGCTTGCGTTAGAATCCGCCCCATCAAAATTATCTAGGAGTCGTTAATGTTTATTGTTCGCTGGGTATTAGGCCGCATTATCCTGTTTTTGAATTTTGTTTTTACCCCTAAGAAGCGCCAGCGTCCCCTGGCCGAACAGGCAAAGGTCGACGAGCAGACACAAGGGCTTCAGCTTTATCAATACGCCGCCTGCCCCTTCTGCGTTAAGGTACGCCGCGCCATTCGTCGCCAAGGGCTAAATATCGTCACTGTCGACGCCAAACAAGCCGAGCATCAACAGATGCTGGTAGAAGAGGGTGGACTGGCCAAGGTGCCTTGCCTGCGTATCGACGAGGCGGGAGAGACTCAGTGGATGTATGAATCCTCGGATATCATAGATTATCTCAACAAGCGTTTCGCCTAAGGTTTAACCTAGGCACCTTAGCTATCGCTTAAGCGCAGTGGGCACCCTAGGGTGCCCTTTTTATTGCCTGGCTCAAGGCGCTACAGATGGGGCAACATCCCTTTAAGCACTATGTCGTGATAGGTCACCACCCCTAAGATCTTACCCGCCTCGATCACCGGCGCCTTGTTGATGCCGAAGCGTTCAAACAGCCTGGCGGTATAACGAATGTCCATGTCGGCGTGTACCGACAACACAGGTTTAATCATGATCTCATAGACATTGACCCGCTCTGGCGACTTATCTTTGGCCAACACCTTGCGGGCGATATCGCTCATCAGCACCATGCCGTATTCGTCTTGTTCATGACGCTTGTTCACCAGCAACATGCTGACATCGTTGCCCACCGCCAGCTTGATCGCCTCGGCCACGGTATGCAGACCATCGACCATCACATAGCTGTCTTTCATGACGTCGCTGTTCTTAATTAGCCTGCTTGGTTTCATAGTTGATCCTCAATCTCTTTGCTGAGTTTTTCCACCTGATGGGCGACGCCCACGGCGTCCTCCACATCTATCTGTATGGCAATCCCCTGCCCCGGATTAGTGTCAAACTCCCCTACCCGGCAAATGACTTCCAAAATACTGCGACTCATGTGCTCCTCCACCAACCAGAGGATCACGTCGCGCTGTATATCCAGGCCCAGGCCCATGAAGGTCTTCTTCTTTTCGAGTCCTTCACCGCGGGCATGATTAATCACTGTCGCTCCCGTGGCGCCCGCCTCTCGCGCCGCATCGAGCACGGTATCGGTACAGGTGTCATCGACAAAGGCGACGATAAGTTTAAAGCGCATGGTCTCGCTCCTTAGCGGATTTTCGCTGACTTAAGAATTCCACTAGCTGGGCATAGCCCATTACTGTGATCATAGGAAACAGGCTGGCAAAGGCAATCAAGCCAAAGCCATCGATAAGTGGGTCACGCCCCGCCACATTGGTGGCAAGACCCAAGCCCAGCGCCGCCACCAGCGGCACTGTCACGGTCGAGGTGGTCACTCCACCCGAGTCATAGGCCAGTGGCACTATCATCTTAGGGGCATAATAAGTCTGGATCACCACCAGCACATAGCCGGCCATGATGTAGTAATGAATGGGGTCACCCACCACGATACGAAAACAGCCCAGGGCTATCCCCATAGCCACCCCGATCGCTACCGAGATCCTCAGCCCCTGAATGCCGATGGCACCGCCCGATACCTCGTTGGCCTTGATTGCCACGGCGATAAGCGAGGGTTCGGCAATTGTGGTACTAAAACCAATAGCGGCGGCAAACAGATAGACCCAAAGATAATCTTGCCAGATAAAGGGGGTATCACCGCCCTCAGGATGGAGAAAATCGGGTGAGGTCAGCTGACTGGCCATGCTTTGCCCTATGGGAAACAGCGCCAGTTCCAGCCCCACCAGAAACAGGCTAAGGCCGATGATCACATAGACAAAGCCCAGCAGCACCCGGCGCCAATTGGCGATGGCACGCTTAAGTACCCCGAGCTGAAAGCCAAACAAGATAACGGCTATCGGCACCACATCCCGGGCGGTCAATAATAGGGTGTCGAGCATAGTACTGAGATAGTTCATCACAACACCCACATGCCATAGAGTAATACGAAGATCATCGGCGTCAGGCTGGCAAAGGCGATTAAGCCAAAGCCATCCAACATGGGATTACGCCCCTTGATCACACTGGCCAAGCCCACCCCCAAGGCGGTCACTAAAGGCACGGTAATGGTGGAGGTGGTCACGCCGCCAGAGTCATAGGCGATCCCTATGATGTTCTCTGGCGCAAAGGCCGTCAGCACCATAACACACAGGTAACCGCCGATGATCAGATAATGAATGGGCCAGCCCTTGAGGATGCGGATCACCCCGAGGAGAATCGCCAGCCCCACCGAGATGGCCACCGTCAGCCTGAGCCCCATGGCATAGCTATCCATGGCCTCCTGACTTGCCGCAATGGCCCCTGAATTTGCAGCGACCTCGGCCGCCTCGTTGGCCACCGCCGTCAGCGCGGGCTCCGCCAAAGTAGTACCAAAGCCCAGGGAGAAGGAGAACACCACCAACCAGAAGACGCTGCCCTTACGCGCCAGCGCCTGGGCCAGAGACTCACCTATGGGAAACAGGCCCATCTCGAGCCCAAAGACGAAGAAGGTCAAACCGAAGACGATAAACACCAGCCCGAGCAGGATCTCGGCCAGATTGGCCGGGGCCTGATGCAGCACGAAGATCTCGAAGAAGGCGACCACACAGATGATGGGTACCAGATCCCGAAAACTGCCGAGTAATGAACGAAATAGGCTGATCAAGGCCGACATGCAGACTCCTTAGCACTGGGGAGTTCCTAACACATTTCCCCTTACCTTGAGTGTGCCAAGACGCTAACAAATAACAACAATTTTCTCACATCTCACCCCATTTACGTGAGCCAGTTCAAGTTACTCGGCTTGAGTCAATTTAGGTAAAGTCAGGTCACCTGGGGTGATCTCCCCCGGCGATTGGGTTATGCTGACCCTGCAACGAAAGTTAACCTCGACGAAAAATAAAGATAACAACAAGATGCCGATACCTTCCCCACTGCTTACCACCACACTAGTGCTCGCAGCAATCCTTGGCCTTGGCGGCTGCGCCAGCAAACGCGATGTCGATGATTTTAAGGTGCGCGTTGAAGATACCTTCCAGACCTCGATCAAGGGCAACGGCATCAAGCTGTTTACCTACAGGGTGAAGTACGCCGAGCTACCAACGCTTGAGCAGCCCCACATGCAGCGGGTACGCCAGATAGAAAAGATGAAACGCTCGGGCAGCAAGAAACGCTCTGTCTATGAGCCGGATCTGACCCGCTGGACACAGCAGATAGAATTAGGTTTAGAGAAGACCATCGCCATGACTGGCTATTGCCGCGAAGGCTATCTGGAGCTGAGCCGCATCATAGAGGTGGGGCGCGGTGAGATCCGCGGCGAGTGTAACGACGGCGCCACCGACGCCGACATCAGCAAGTTTGCCAACAAATAAGCGCCGAGTCACTCCTCAGCGCTTAAAGTGTCCATACGCCAGGAAATGCGCCGTCAGGGCGATAACTCTGGGGTTATTCATCATGAAGGGATGGGTGACTGCCAGGCAGATGTGATCCCGCATCCCCTCCAGGCGGGTGCGGGCCACAGAGACCTTACCATCGTTAGGCCCTGGCAATAGGGTCGAGAGCAGCAAATTCACGCTGCGACTGCCGGCAATCACCCCCACTTCAAAGTGGGCCTTGCCCAGGCGATTGGGCACGCTCTCTTCCTCCGTGCCCAACTGCAGACCTGCCGGGCCGTTTATCCACTTGAATCCAGGAAAATCCTTGAGCCTGTCCACCACTTCGCTGCCGTGATTGGGCGGCCCAAGCATGACCACACGGCCAAGTGCAGGCAAAGTATGTTGGCTCAGATACTGACGCACCAGTATGCCGCCCATGGAATGGGTCACGAAGTGCACTCTCTCACCCCGACATTGCGACAGTGCCCTGTCGATATGCTCGCCGGCTAGGGTCTCGATATCGAACTGAGTCGAAGGGTACCCCTGATTCACGCACTGATAGCCCTTAGCCGACAGGGCATGTTCCATCTTCACCATCGAGCCTCGAGTGCGCGCCAAACCATGGAGTAAGATCACTGACTCATTGCGGGGTTTCATCGCTGGCTGGCTCCTTGTCATTCCGGCTTGTCCTTATTCATCCTGGGTCAAACAAGCTAGAGTAGGCGATACTCGATAAGATATAGGGTCTGAATCTCGCCATATATCTCGGTGATCACCGCCTTTAACTGCTCAAGCGTCATGTTCTCCTGCGCGGCGTGTCGGGAGTTTAATGCCTCGAAGGCAAGCTCTTCGACCCGCACCACCTGAATATCGCAAAAGTGTCGCCCGGTTTCAAAGGTGGATACCGACAAGCGGTCACCGACGCGAAAGTGCGATTCGCTCTCATCCCTGAGGGTGATGGTTTTCGCTCCGCTGAGGATATCGGCTTCGAATCGCTCGAAGAAGGTGATCTTGCCATCATAGGTTAACGGGGTCATATTTCCTCTATCTGCTATTTTTGCCTATAGCCGCTTGGCACAGATTAGGTTAAAATCCGCCCCCGGTTTAAGCTAACTAGGTTTAAGCCCTTATTTTATCTGAATCAAAGACCCTGGTGGAAGTATGAACAAGAAACAAAAGATGCTGAAGAAGACGGCAAAGCGCGCCAAGGCCCGTCACAACAAACATACGCCGCCGACCGTAAAGAAATATATCTCTAAGGGCGATCGCGCCAAGATGCTGGCTCAGGAGCAGGCCGAGATGGCTGCCAAGGCTAATGCCGCCGAGAAGGCCGGTAAGGTCGAGGGCGAGCAGGAAGTCTCAGTTGAGGCTGTTGAAACAGCTGAGCAGGAAGAAGCTTCTCAAGCCGCAGAGTCAAAAGCTTCTGACTAACAAGCCTCAGAGTAATAGGCTCAGAGTAACAAAGCTCAGAGCAACAAGGCTCTCGGCTATTGAACTAGGACTAGTGCTCAGTCCTTCCCCCAAGCGGCGCCATCACGGGCGCCGTTTTTGTACCTCTCACTTTCAGCGTCGTTCTCATCAATTCTTATTGTAAAACCAAGAATGACTAGTCGCGACCCGGGCCAGTGACCAGCTCACTCACTCTATTGCTCTCCTCGCAATCTTGCTCTTCGCTGAGCTGCGCCATCTGAGCGCAGGAGGACGAGAGTGGATTGGGGCTGCTGGGGCTAAGCTCCTCGTCCAGCACCTCCTGACTGACCACAGGTACGGCGCTCGCCTGCACCTTATCTACCAATCGATAAGCGGTTAACACTCCGAGTACGCCGAAGAGGATCGCCCCCAGCACCTGGCCAATCAACACGCCTTCGACGCCCCCGAGCTGGCCGCCATAGTAGACGAAGGGAATGGTGCCCAGGGTTGCCTTACCCACGTTAAACAGGGTCGAGTACTTGGCCTTACCCAGGTTATTGAAGGAGGCGTTCGCCACAAACAGAGCGCCGGAGAAGACGAAGAAGACGGCGATGTAGCGACAGAAGAAGCGGATCAACTCGGCACTCTCCCCCTGCATGGCAAACAGGGCCACTATCTGCTCCTGCAGCAGCATCAGCAGCAAGGACACAGTCACCACATACAGGGCGCAGAATTGCAGCGCCTTGGTCAGACTCTGGCGCACTCGGGCAAACTCCCGCGCGCCGAAGTTCTGCCCGACTATCGGGCCTATGGCGCCGCTCAGCGCGAAGATCATGCCAAAGGCCACGGGCGTCAACCTGCCCAGCACGGCCCAGGCGGCCACATAACTGTCACCAAACTCGGCGATGGCGCGGGTCACCACGGCGTTGCCTATGGGGGTGGCGATGTTGGTCATCATCGCGGGGCCCGCGATGGCAAAAATTGGCTTGATATCTTCCTTGAAAGCGGTCAAATCGAAACGGCCAAACAGCTTATGCTTGACCACCACGCCCCTTGCGGCCACCAGCAGCACTGCCAGTCGCGCCAGCACAGAGGCGAGCGCCGCCCCTTCTATGCCCATGGCCAGCAGGAAGATGAAGATAGGGTCAAACACCAAATTAACCCCGCCCCCTGTCAGGGTCGATACCATGGAGAGTTTGGCATCACCCACCGCCCTGAGCGCGGCTCCAAGGGCCATCGCCAGACAGATGATGGGCATGGAGGGCACCAGAATATAAAGGTAGCCGGCGGCCAGCTCACCGGTGCGGCCCGTAGCCCCCACCAGGGTGAGTAGCTCGGGGATAAAACAGGTGACTATGATGGCGACAACAGAGGCCACCAGCACTGTCACCACGGCGCTGTTGAGCAGCAAGCGCTTGGCCAGCTCAAACTCTTTGGCGCCCACGGCACGGGACACCAGAGCGCCGAGGGCGATAGAGAGGCCGATACCAATTGAGGTAGTAAAGAAGGAGATGGTGCCCGCGTAGCCCACGGCCGCGGCCAACTCCTGCTCCCCCAGCAGACTGAGGAAGAAGATGTCGATCAGATCCACCACAAACAACGCCGAGATGCCGATGGCGGCGGTGGAGCTCATCACCAGTATGTGGCGCATGATGGAGCCCTGGACAAACTTAGCCGTGGTCATAACGCTCCCTCATAACCAATCACGCTTACTGCCGAATAGATTGCAAACATAAGGCTCCCTAGAGGTCGGTTTCCAGCTCGTTACCGCATTTATCACAGTAGAGCGCCGAGACTTCGTGGCCCATCTTGAGACAGTTGCTGCAGCGGCGCAGATCTTTCTTGCGCACCATCTCTTGGGAGATCTCCGAGGTCAGGATGCCGGTCGGAATGGCGATGATGGAGTAACCGATCAGCATGGTCAGCGCGGCAATCCCCTGTCCTAATGTCGTCTGCGGGGTGATATCGCCATAACCAACCGTGGTGATGGTCACGATTGTCCAGTAGATAGATTTCGGCATGGAGGTGAAACCATGCTCGGGCCCTTCCACCACATACATGATGGCGCTGAGCACCATGACGATCAGGCTGACGGAGAAGAAGAACAGAAATACCTTACGGCTCGACTGCATCATGGCCCGCAGCAGTATGTTGCCCTCGCTGAGATAACGCAGCAACTTAAGCACCCTGAAGATACGGAACAGTCGCAGCACACGTATCACCAGCGTGAAGTTGGCGCCAGGGAAGATGAGCGCCAGGTAACTGGGTAGAATGGAGAGCAGGTCCACCACACCATAGAAGCTGCGGGCGTATTGCACCGGATGGGCCGAGCAGTAGAGCCTAAGCAGATACTCCAGGGTAAATATGCCGGTAAAGCCCCACTCGGCGATGCGGATCCAGTCGCCGTAGCGGTTATGCACGCTGTCTATGGTGTCGACAAATACCAGGGCGACACTCAACACGATACAGACGATCAGGCTAAGGTCGAAATAGCGGCCGGCCGGCGTGTCTGTGCCGAAGATAATCTCTCTGAGTTTCTGTTTACGTGCCTCTTGCGGGGTCTCATCCATCTAAATCAACAATCCTTATTGCTTGCTATATCTTTTGCCATCTCTCATACCATAAAAACGTGCCAACCCCATGCGCTTTGATGCAACATGGAATTAACCGATCCAGCTTAATCTAAAATAAGGTATGATGAACACCCAAGTAGTGGCTTTATTTTACCGAACCAAGACGATGCAGACATTTTTTAAACAACTCCTGCTGCTCTGCCTGCTCGCCCCGTTAGGGGTTACCTGGGCGCAATCGAGCGGCCTCAGCTCGCCCCACAGTGCCAGTAAGAGCCAGATTGGCAAGGTAGATCTCGTGGTGGTTAATAAGTCTGAAGCCAGCATGTTGTTGATGCGTCAAGGTAAAGTGTTGAGACGCTACAAGATTGCCCTGGGGGATCGCCCGGTTGGCCACAAGCTGCAAGAGGGAGATCAACGCACCCCAGAGGGGCGCTACATCCTGGATTATAAGAAGGCCGACAGCGCCTACTACCGCGCTATCCATATCTCCTACCCCAACGACGAAGATAAACTCAGGGCCGCCGCGCTAGGGATCAACCCTGGCGGGCAGATCATGATCCACGGCCAGAACCCTAACTCATCGCTCACCCCGGATGAAGCCCAGCGTCTCAACTGGACCGACGGCTGCATCGCCATCAAGAACGAAGAGATAGACGAGTTGTGGCGCGCCGTCGATACCGGCACCCCCATAGAGATCTGGCCATAAGACCAGTGCCGCCACCAGTGCCGAATTCGGTGCCTGCGCCGCTAGCACGGCACTAATACCCAATTTTGAGTCCACACAAGATAATTAAGATGATGACTGAACCTCAAGTTTCCGATGAGCTGACTTTTGACGCGCTCAAGCTGCAGTGGCCCACCTTCAGCCAAGCGATTTTAGATTTCATGAAGGAGCTAGGGCTGGATCGCTTAGGTCTCGAGTGCGACCATGCCGCCCTCAGAGTCAACACCAGCCAAGGCGCCGACAGCCTAAGAGAGGCCTTCTGCCGTCAGGGTGAGATCATCTCAGATAATATGATCAACGGCCGCCCCATTCTCATCATCGCCCTCGACACCCCTATGATGCTAGGCGAGCTGACGATAGAATGTATCGAGCTACCCTACCCCGGCGATAAGCGTTATCCGGTCGAGGGCTGGGAACATATCGAGTTGGTGCTGCCGAGCGGCGCGACCACCACAGAGACACTGAGTGAGCAGCTACTCGAGCGGGTACCGACACTGACCAAAGTGCTGGCTCAGGAAACGGATGTTAAGGTGAAGATGAGTTCGCCTCAGGGGGAACATGAGCGCCTGGCTAACCCCACCATCGCCTTCAAGCGGGGCAACCTCTGCATCAAGATCCATCCCCACGGCATAAAGGCGGTTATCGCCTCCGAAGCGACTTAGCTAAGTAGCAAACTAATCCAGTAATCAAGTAGCCAAGTAGCCCAGTAGCCTGACCCTTGTCAGGCTACTGCCAAGTGACAGTTATTTAAAAGTCACTTGGTTACTGCTTCAAAGCAAAGCCCCAATTTAAGCGGGCTTGATGTTCTGATTCACCCTAAACAGATTATTCGGATCGTACTGCTTCTTCAGCTGACGTAATCGCCCGTAGGTTTCCCCATAGGCCGACTCGGTGCGCTCGGATTCATCATCGGTCAGGAAGTTGATATAGGCGCCGCCGCTGGCAAAAGGTTTTGTCTTATCGAAGAACTCCCGCGCCCAGGCGATGCAGCGTTTATCATCGTCGGCAGACTCCCAGCGCACATGCACGTTCAATACGTACTGAGCATCCCGGGCCGAATAAGCCATGGCATCGGCGGCCGGCTGACAGGTGGCGCAACCGATTGAGGCGATAAAGATCTCACACTGCTCCGTGGGCAGGGTACCAGCATATTCGATGGCCGTATCGATAGCCGCTTCATTAAGCTGGGTAAAATTGTGGGATTTCCAATAGTTACGTGAACCTGGCGTCAACAGAGGATCGAAGGCCTGCTGCCATGCAGCAAAGGGTTGTACGCCCACATGCTCACCCACAGGCGTGCCAAATTGACGAAGCGGCGCGATCAGTTTCTCACCTTCGGCGGGATCGCCGGCATAACAGATCGCCAGCACTATCACCTCTTTGCCGTGAACCGACTCGGGGAGAAATGGCAGTGGCGGCGCCTTACGAGCCACCATCCAGACACTCAGATCCTCGGGGGCATTGGCGGTAAAGTTAACAAACTGGCTGATAACAGACTTTGCCTGCTCGAAGGGGAACACGATGAGGCCGCTAAGGACGTCGGGCCCAAGGGTGTGCAGCTTAAACTCAAATTGAGTGACTATACCGAAGTTACCACCGCCGCCGCGCAGTCCCCAGAAGAGCTCTGGTTCGCTGGCCTGACTGGCAACAAGCTGTTTGCCTTCGGCGGTCACGACATTGGCCGACACCAGATTATCGATTGTCATGCCCAATTTGCGGCTTAACCAGCCAAAGCCACCACCTAAGGTTAATCCTGCGATCCCTGTGGTAGAGTTGATCCCAACAGGTACCGCCAGGCCATGTTTTTGGGTGGCGGCGTCTACATCCTCGAGCGTACAACCCGGCTCAACCAGCGCCAGCTGTTTGTCGGGGTCGACCCTGACCTGTTTCATCAAGGACAGATCTATCATCAAACCATCGTCGCAAAGGGCCTTACCCGCGATATTGTGGCCACCACCGCGAACCGAGATAAGTAAATCATGTTCCCGACCAAAGTTGACGGCTTTGACCACATCATCCGCCGAGGTGCAACGGGCAATCATCCCCGGTTTTCGATCTATCATGGCATTCCAGATCTGTCGCACTTCATCATAGTTGCTGTCTTCGGGCAAAATAACATCGCCACCAAATTCAGCCTTAAAACTGTCCACCTGAGATTGTTGTAAACCTTTCATATAAGCTGCCTCTTAAGCGTCACATCGTCGCGCAAACAATGTATGTGCCAATAAGTGCTATGCTCATTCCCTCAAGTGCAACGTCAATACAGCTTGGTTCTAGTTGGAGTAATGAAATTCAATCACGGATTTAAATACGGCGTGCAAAAAGAGCATCAGTCTTTATGTTAGTAGAAACCATGGGGTTTGGATAACCAGACGCATGCTCAAACGCGATTTTATATGACGACAGCAAACGGGTCGGCGGTTTAACCCGATATTTTCTCGATGTAGAGGATAACTTCCCCCACCTTGATGCCAAACTTGCTCATCTCTGTCTTGTTGAACAGGCGCTTATCATCGAGCAGAAACATCCAATCATCTAAGGTCACCTGATAGATCTCGCCATCAATTGGGATCTCGAGTTCATACTGCCAGAACAGCGCCGCCCCTCGGGTTTGGCCAAGGGCTGTGCCCACCACGTCTTGGGCGCGGCCTTGGTAGGAATCATCATCAAGCTTGGTAAGCTGCCAGGTGCGCTCGCTCTTCTCGCCGTCATCGAACACAAACCACTCCTGGATCTCGCCCTTATCGCCCTGCCAGCTAGCCAGCATATCCACCTCGAAGCGCCTTATCAGGGTGCCGGAGCGATCCAGCACTATGCCGTAGGCCTTTAGCTTACCGTCAAAAAAGCTGTCCAGATGCAGCTCTGGAGTGGTGTCGCTATAGTCCTCCAGAGAGGCGCTGCCACAGGCACTAAGCAGCAAGATAAGTAAGGAGGTCACAAATGCCAAAACGATATTTTTCATTGTCTTAATCCCAATAGGCCCTGTCTTAACTCAGGCTCTGAGGTGCGCTCAGATAACCAGATGGCCAGAAACGCCTCGCCGAAGGTGCGATCCTGGATCTGCCCAAGCGGCTTGTCACCGAAGTAGAAATAGCTGTCGCCTTGGCTGTTCACCCATAGGGTCAGGCTGTCGCCCTCGCGCACATCGGGCCAGAGCCCCTGGATATGCCGCTGCCAAGAGGTTATCTGCTGGTCTGAGTACCCCAGGTGACGCCATTGTTCTAGCGTGGCCTCGATAAGCTGATCGCTTTCGATATCTCGGTAGTAATTTATCTTCAGCGCCTTATCGGCACTCGCCTCATAGTCAGGCTGAGCGCTATACAGCTCGGCGCGATACAAGGTCCAAAACAGATACTGCATCTCGGCGCTACCTATCTTATGTAGCCTGTCGAGATCCGCGGCCTGAGCACTCAGGCTTAAGAGTAATAGCAATAGAACTTTGCCCATGACTCACCTCGCTTTCTAACCAAATAGCTTCTTACCGAATGAGCTTGCTAGCTTGCGGCGCTGAAACCTTCCCCTGCCCCCAAACCAGCAAGGGCAAGAGCACTGCCCAGACAGGCGCCGCGATCAACCAAAAACTGATAGCCGAGACTTGGGTCGTTAAGGCACCCAGGCTCACGCCGGCCCAATAGCTACCCGCCCCACCAAGGGCGCCGATAAGCATCAGCCAGGGCAGACTGAGCCCGGATAACAGACGCAAGCTGTGATTGAGGCTCATCAGGAAGATCACCCACAGCAGGGCTAGCCAGAGGGGAAATGCAGACTCGACACCACGAAAGGCGCCGAGGGCGATGAGCGCCCCATCCACCAGCAGCCCGAGCGGCAATAGCGCCATCAGCCTGAGATCCGCCTTCACTGAGGGGGACAGCAGACAGTGCAGCACGATCAGCCCAGAGATGATGTAGCTGGCCGAGTTTGTTAACCAGGCCGCCGACCACCAGGCCAGCTGAAACAGGCCAAGATTAATAAGCCAGAACGCTTTCATCTTGACCACCAAAGTACCTGGGCTTACGGGCGACCAGATGATGGGTAGCGATCAGTCGCTCCTTAAATGCCCCTTCGCAATAGCAGAAGTAGAACAGCCAGAGACGCTTAAATTGCTCGTCATAGCCCATCGCCTCCAGTTCCGGCCAGGTCTGCTCGAACGCCTGACGCCAATCGTACAGGGTTCTGGCATAGTGCAGGCCGATATCCTCCAGATCGCAGATCACCATGTCGGTACGCTTGGCCAGCTGCTCACTCATCACGGCCACCGACGGCAGACAGCCACCGGGGAAAATATATTTCTGAATAAAATCGACGCCTTTACGGTACTTATCGTAGCGGCCATCGCTGATGGTGATCGCCTGCAGCAGCATCTTGCCATCATCTTTTAGCAGGCCCGAGCAGGTCTCGAAAAATGTTCCTAAATACTCGTGGCCAACCGCCTCTATCATCTCTATCGACACCAGCTTGTCGTACTGGCCTGTCAGGCGACGATAATCCTGCTTGAGCAGGGTTATCTGGTCACTAAGGCCCGCCTGCTCAATCCGCGTCTTGGCATATTGATACTGGGCATCGGATATGGTGGTTGTGGTGACGCGGCAGCCATAGTGCTGCGCCATATAGATGGCTAGTGCCCCCCAGCCAGTGCCTATCTCGACCACATGCTCGCCAGATTTTAGTTCAAGCTTTTCACAGATGGTTTGCAGCTTATTCTGCTGCGCCTGCGCTAGCGTCTGAGCACAGTCGCCGTAGAGGGCGCAGGAGTAGAGCATAGAATCATCGAGAAAGCGCTCGTAGAGCTCGTTACCTATGTCGTAGTGGGCCAGGATGTTACGCTTGGCGCCCTGCTCTGTATTGCGCTGACTTAGCCTTAGCAGCAGATGCTTGATGCGGGTGAGCCAGGCCATCTTCTGCTCCAGCGCGTCCAGCCGGGTTTGATTGCGGGCCATCACCTGAATCAGGCGGGTGAGATCCGGGCTGGTCCACTTGCCATCGAGAAAGGCTTCTGCGGCGCCTATGCTGCCGCCTTGGATAATGTCGCGATAGAAGCTGGGATCCAACACATTTATCTGGGCGCTGAGGCTTGCACTTCGCTCACCAAACTGTTGCTGTGTATCACCTTCGATGAGGGTGATAAAACCGCCTTTGAGCTGGCTCAAGAGGCGAATGACCAGGGCGCGATACTTCTGCATTGCGCCCAGTTCCACTGCCACAGCGCGAGGCCTTACACCATTTACTTGTTTGATTGTCTGTTCCATCTCTACCTCGCTAAATGAAATACCATCTGCATCTGGGTTATCGCCATACTCTGCAGCTGTCCGCCTGCGCTAACTGCCCCTCTAGCGTGACTGGCTACTGGTTTAACTCGCGCTATCGACATCTGGGTGCGCGATAAAGGGCACCCGCTTGATAAACAGCTTAAACGCCTGCCAGTAGATCCCCACCAGCATCTTCACCGTCATGGCGGGGATCCTGACCCAGGTACTCAGCAGATTACCCGGAGTGATCCCCTGCCTGTCGAGTACCAGGGTGGCATCGAATACCTTAGCCTCCTGATGGTTCTCGATATGCACCAACGCCTTGGCCGCCGGCGGCGAAACTCGCCAATGATAGGTCATCTCCATCGCCATAAAGGGCGACACATGAAATGCCTTCTTGAGCTTCATTTCGCCCTCCAGGCTCAGCAGGTAGTAATGCCTCTGGTTCCAGGGCGTGTTACTCACCTCGGCCAACATATAGCGGCAAACCTGCTGCTCGTCGTAACAGAAGTAGAAGTTGATGGGGCTAAAATAGACCCCTAAGCAGCGGCACTGAGCCAGCATCACTACCCTGTTTTCTGTCTGCCAACTTCCACCGAGTGAGGCGACTTTCTGGGCAATACGCTGCTTAAGGCTGCCGGGTTCATTTTTTAGGTAATCTTTTTCATTAAAACGTATGGGGTTGAACCAACGCTGTCCAAACAGCCAGCTACGGGAGGTCACTGCTGATAGTTCGTCGAGGTCCAGCCCCATCATGTAGAGGCGATAGCCAAAGGCGTGTGGGATCTCGCCAAACCTGCGATGGCGTACCTGTCCGGTATAGATACCGCTATGCTCCACAGGCACTTTAGGCTCCTGCTGCGCTCTGCTCGCTTGAGAGACAGCAGATGTTTGGCGGTTACTGCTCATAGGCTCATCCCGAAGCGCTTGGTCACATCCAGGGCGCTGCGCACCCCATCTTCATGGAAGCCGTTGTACCAGTAGGCACCGACAAAGTGAGTGTGGGACTTACCGCAGATCTCCAGGCGTCGCAGCTGGGCGCGGCAGCTGGCCTCGTTCAGCACCGGATGGTGATAGACGAAGCGGCGCAGTACCTTATCTTCGGCTATCTCCTCACTCTGATTCAGGGTGACGCAGAAGGTAGTATCGCTGTCGATCCCTTGGAGGATATTCATGTTGTAGGTGACACAGGCGGCGCGCTCGAGATTATCATCCAGCATATAGTTCCAGCTCGCCCAGGCCAGTGGCCGCTTAGGCAGCAGACTGATGTCTGTGTGCAGCACCACCTCGTTACGGCTATAGGGAATGCCGCCCAGCACGGCTTGTTCATCGACCGTGGCGTCTCCTAACAGGGCGAGGGCCTGGTCCGAGTGACAGGCGAATATCACCTCATCGAATACCTGGGTCTCGCCCCCTTGCAACACCAGCCTCACCTCACCCTCCTGGCGATAAACCCCCTCAATCTGGCTACCTAAATGTACCGGACAAGAGAGGCCGGCGAGGATCGCCTCAACATACTGACGGGAGCCGCCTGGCACCACATACCACTGGGGCCTGTCGCTGATGTTGAGCAGGCCATGGTTGTAGAAGAAACGGATGAAGAACCTTAGCTCGAAGGCCTGCATCTCTTTCAGGCTGGTCGACCAGATGGCCGCCCCCATGGGCAGAATGTAGTGTTCGCTGAAAAAGCGAGAAAAACCGTGTTGCTGCAGAAATTCCCCCAGGGTCATCCCTTCCGGCACAGTATCCTGGCCGTAACACTCCTTGCAGAGACGATTGAAGCTTAAGATCTCACTCAGCAGACGCCAAAAACGGGGACGAAACAGATTACGCCGCTGGGCAAACAGGCTATTGAGACCGTGGCCGTTGTACTCGAAACCCGTCTGGCGGTTGTGCACGCTAAAACTCATCTCGGTAGCCTGCCCCTCGATGCCGAGCAAGGCCAGCAGACGATTGAAATTAGGATAGGTCCGGTCGTTGAACACGATAAAGCCGGTATCTATGGCATAGTCGCGCCCCTCATGGTGCACATCGACCGTGGCCGTGTGTCCACCCACATAATCGTTTTGCTCAAACAGGGTCACCTCATAATGCTTGTCCAGCAGATAGGCGCAGGTCAGGCCCGAGATGCCCGAGCCAATAATGGCAATTTTTTTCATGGAGACACCATCCTCATGGCGAGGCGGCGCCAGAGCGAAAAAGGTAACAGTGAGAGGCTCTGCATCAACCAGATAAACAGGCGTGGGAAGCGAATGTCGCGCTTGCCCTTGGCGATGCCGCGCATTATGGTCGAGGCGGCCTCCTCGGCGCCGATCATCATGGGCATGGCAAAGGTGTTTCTATCCGTTAGCGGCGTCTGCACGAAGCCTGGATGCACCAAGGTCACCTCTATCTGATGCTTAGCCAGATCGATCGCCAGCACCTTGGCCAGGTAACTCAGTCCCGCCTTGGAGGCGCCGTAAGCCTCGGCTCGTGGCAGCGCCAAAAGCTGGGCGCTGGAACTGACCAACACCAGGCGCCCGCCAGTTTTTAGCTTGGGTAACCAGGCCTGCAGGGCGTAGCCGATGGCGATAAGGTTGATATTGATAATTTTGTCGAAACGCTTGGCATCAAAATTAAGCGCATCGTCGATATATTCGCAGTCGCCGGCGTTAAGAATAAGCAGATCCAGTGGCCCATGGTCGGCAGCGAGCGCAGGATAGCTATCGTACTGCATCAGATCGAAACATAGGGTGCTGATGTTAGGCAGCGCCTCTGTCAAATCATCTAGCTTTGTCTGGCTGCGACCGCAGGCCACTACCTGATGCCCGGCCTTGGCATAGCTAAGGGCGAGCTGCTTGCCTATTCCTGAGGTGGCACCCGTTATCATTAGTTTCATCCCTGCCTCCTAGTTCACGGCGCGGCGTTTGACCGCGCGGATAAGGCCACCGAGCAGCGGCAGCTGTTCATACAACATGGCGCCGACATCGAAATAATCCCTGTGATAGACAACCTTGTTGTCTTTGGCCTTCAGTCGAGAATGTCCCTCGACCACGATGGGCTGGCTGCCGTTAAGCTGCTTGTGCCTGAAGGTCATGGTCCAGTACACGGCGGCTTCACCTTGAAGCTCAAACACATGCTCGATAGTGAATTCACAGCTGATCACCTGGCGGTAGAGGCCCTGAAAGTAGCCCAGCAGGTTATCCAGCCCCTCGACGCGATGCAGAGGGTCGCAGAACACCACCTCGGGATGATAGATCTTGCGCAGCGCCTCCAGATTATCGGTACCCAGCTCGCGGTACACGGCAGTAAAGTTTTGTAACCACAGGGCGCTAGCCATCATCTTCGTCATCCTATTCCACCTTATAAAATGCCAGGGCCCTTTGGCGCGCCGCCTTATGGTCCACTATCGGCGCAGGGTAGATCTCAGCTTTGCCCTGACTCGCTAAATAGTCATGGGGAAAGTGGATCTGCTTGTCGGGCACCTCGCTCAACTCTGGTAGATATTTACGGATGAAGTCACCCCGAGGATCAAACTTTTGACTCTGGGTGATGGGGTTAAAGATCCTAAAATAGGGCTGGGCATCGCAGCCCGTGCTGGCGGCCCACTGCCAGCCGCCGTTGTTGGCACTGAAATCGCCATCGATCAGCTGTTGCATGAAGAAGCGCTCCCCCTTATGCCAGTCCACCAGCAAATGCTTGGTGAGAAAACTCGCCACTATCATGCGCAGGCGATTGTGCATCCAGCCGGTACGGCGCAGCTGTTTCATAGCCGCATCGACTATGGGATAACCGGTTCGCCCCTCGCACCAGGCCTGAAAGTGGTCCTCGTTATTGGGCCAGGGCAGCGACTCGTACTTGGGCTGAAAGCTTCTGCCCTTGATAAGCTCTGGATAGTGAAACAATAGATGTTTGTAAAAATCCCGCCAGATCAGCTCGTTGAGCCAGGTGAAGGCGCCGTGCTGTATGTCGTAGATCACCTCGGGATGACGCTGCACCAGTTGCAGCGCTAGCCAGCGCGAGCTAATCGCCCCTATGGCCAGATAAGGCGACAAGCCTGATGTCCCCTTGATGGCCGGAAAGTCGCGCCGCTCGCCATAATTGAGCAGCTTGTCTTGCCAGAAATGGGGCAGCAGCTGACTCATCACCTGCTCGCTGTCGGGCCAGCGGCTGGAGTCCACCAGGGGATAATCTAGGTTGATGCTTGATGATTGTAGTGTTGGCTGTTGGGGAAGCTGAGACGCTGCTTGAGCATCACCGATCGATTTTGCCGGCGTCGATTTGGCCGGCGTCGGCACACACTCTATGCCCTTCGCCGCCACACACTTGAGCCAGGCCTTCTTGAAAGGGGTAAAGACCTTAAACATCTCCCCCTGCTGGTTGAGCACGCTACCCGGCGGCAAGATGGTATCGTTTTGCCACAGGCGCAGATCTATCCCCGCCGTCATTACCTGTTTATCGCGCTCCTGCTCATCGAGCTCAGGCTCGCTGTTGGCCAGCAGCAGGTTGACACTATGCTCGCGGCAGTAGTCGCATAGGGCCCTCACCTGATCGCTAAAATCTGTGGCAGACAAGATGACCAGCTCGATTCCGTACTGGGATAACTCACCGGCCATCAGTTCGAGGTGACGACGAATGAGATCGGCTTTTATCGGCGCCATATCATGTTGCTGCCACTGGGTCGGGGTGGCGATAAAGATCGCCTGTTTCACCCCGAGCCGCACCGCCTCACTCAAGGCGGGATTATCATGGAGACGGAAATCCCGTCTCAGCCACAAGAGTGCGCTCAATAGCCGTACCTCAATCTCAGCTCCTTGGGATGGGGGTTCAGATAGGCCTGCTGGAGCAGGTATTCGTTTGGAAACTCAATAAGGTAATGTTTTATCAGGGTCAGCGGCACCAGGAGCGGCGACAGCCCCTCGCGATAGGCGGCGATCTCCTGGGTCAGCTCGCGGCGCTTATGCTCGTCAAGCTGTCGCTTAAAGTAGCCCTGCAGATGTTGCAGCGTGTTGGTGTGACTGCGACGGGACGCCTTATGTTTAAGCGCCTGCATCAGCCCCGAGATATAACGCTCACTCTGCTCCTCTAGGCCAATGTCGGCGCGGCCCAACAGACGGCCCAGCTCGCGATAGCTCTCGACATGGTGGCTCATCACCAGATACTTGTGGGCGCTATGGAACTGGATCAACTTGTGCCGGGTCAGCCCCTCGGCCTTAAGATCAAGCCACTTCTGATAGGTGAAGATGCGGGTGGTGAAGTTTTCGCGAATGATGGGGTCATTCAACCTACCATTCTCCTCACAGGGCAAGAGCGGATTAGCCTTCATCACCTGCTCGGCGAAGATGCCGACGCCAGTGGACTCAGAGCCCTTGCCGTGGTGATGATACACCTTGACCCGCTCCATGCCACAGCTTGGACTCTTGGCGCAAAACACGAACCCCGCCAGGTCCTGATAGTTCTGGGCGGCCTTGGCGCCGAAGTCTTTAAGGGCCTGGGTCACATCGCCGCTGCCGTCGGGGCGCGACACGGTAATGATGTTATCCCGCACTATCTGCCTGATGGTGGGGCGTGGCACCGGCAGGCCGATGGCCATCTCGGGACACACAGGTTTAAATTCGGCAAACTCCGCCAGCTGCTCCATACAGAAGCCCGATTTCTTGTGACCTCTGTCGAAACGCACCGGCTCGCCCATCACACAGGCACTGATGCCAATCTTTAATTTCTTCTTCATGGCGCCTCCAGTTGGCAGACTCGGATTAGTACTCGAATTAGTACTCGGACTAATAGATGAATCGTCCGATTGGGTTAAGCAGCTGGCTCATCCCTTGGGTGAAACGAATGGCGTCGCTCGATACCGTGAGACAGACACAGCCCTCCTCGGTCACCGGCTGATGGGTATGCTGACCATCGAGCCAGACGAAATCGCCCTTGCGATACTCGCCCATCTCGTCGGTGAAGCTGCCCTGCAGCAGCAAGGTGATCTCGAACCCTTTGTGGGTGTGACAAGGCACGCTGCCACCCTTATCTATGTGCAGCAGGCTCATCCTGAGATCGCCATCGTCCAGCGCCAGGCGCGAGCGGGATAGCTTGCCCATGCCCTGCCACTCCTTGAGGGCAATAGACTTAAGCGCCGTCGGTAGCGGGATGCGCTCACCGCCCACGGCAATCTCGGTGACGATTTGCGGCAACTGCTGCGCATCGTCACGCTCCAGGGCCGTGATGGCGTTAATGCAATCAGCAAACTCGTCTGAGTCGCCGAACTGGTCGCAAGTATCAAAATCGTCTAAACCAGAGAAATCCTCTAAGCCAGCGGCCTGAGGCTCAACGCCAAAATGAGCTTCATCCTGGCTAGACTCGCCGAAGGCGTCGATGGCGGCCTGCTCGGTGAGAGCCTGTACGGCCAGTGCACACTGGTCGCAAAGCTCCACATGGCTGGCCACCACGACGGAAACGGATGCTGGCAAGGTACCTGCGACAAACTGCGCCAGTACGTCAGAGTTGGGATGGTGATTAATCATGCTGCTGGTCTCCCATCTGCTGCTTGAGTTTTGCCAGGGCGAGCCTGAGTCTGGATTTAATGGTGCCGATTGGTACGCCAAATTGCTGGGCCAGCTGCTCCTGGGAGAGCTCCTGATAATAGACGCCCTTAACCACGGCCCGCTGAACCTCCGGCAGACTGTCGACATAGGCCAGCATCTGCTTTTCCATCAGGTGGTCGGCGAAATGCAGCGTCTCCTCCTCACTCTGGGCCTGCGCCTGTTCCAACGGCCAGATGTCGTCGCCCAGGTTCATCTCGGCCTTGGCCTTGACGCGTCTGAGCATATCGAAGGCGGCGTTGCGCATCACGGTATAGACCCAAGTGGTGGCCGCGCCTTTGTCGCCGTCATAGAGATGCGCCTTGCGCCAGACGTTACTCATGGTCTCCTGCACCAACTCGTGTGCCTGAGCCTCGTTGCCTAGCTGCTTGACGCCGAAGCGTTTTATCTTGGGCGCAAAGAATTTAAACAGCAGGGTAAATGCCTGCTTGTCCCTTGCATCGGCAACCCGCACCAGCCAGGTCGACAGCTCGGCGGGCACCTGCGTCTCTGGATGACTCTTGATATTCGCACTCCCTTTATCCGGGGCGCCTGCGCTAACAAATGTCTGCATCTGTACTCACGAATGACCCTTACATAAAGGCCTATACGCGGGTGAGCGCGGCGAGGATCAATTAATTTTGTCCTGACCCAAAATGAATGTATCGAGAAATGATTTTGCCTGAGGAAAACTGCCAGGCAAGATGAATTTCTCCTTCTCATTCAAAGATAAAGGCAATATCTCTAAAAAGCGAGCACAGACCCAATCCAGGCGATTAAATTCTGGTTGCGGGTAAAGTTCGGCCAATTGTGGATGCTTGGCAAACAGGGCGCTCAGGGCGAGTCCCAGATCGCCGCGCTTGGTACTGGCGGCAAGAGTCGGCCAGTGGTCGCGGTGATGACTGCGGGCCATCAAGAGCCCATCGCCACGCACATCGAAACTGTCCAGGCTCACCAGATGGCTAGCTCTGACATCGATCACCAGCAGGCCATCTTCACCGTGGTGAAAATCGATTATCTGCACCTTAGTACCCCAGTCGGGCACATTGAAGTCAAACGCCTTATCGTAGCGGGCGATCACAAAGCCCTTGCCTGTAGACTCGGCCACTAAGGATTCTGAAACCAAGGATTCTGAAACCAAAGATTCTGAAACCATAGCAAGATAGCGCTGCTCAAAGATCCTCAGGCGCTGCACGCCCCCCGGCAGCACAAACAGCGGCAGGGGAAAAACCGCCAGGGTCTGCTCCGCTAGCTTGGTGGGCTGCTGTTGCCGCGACTCTGTGTGACCCGCTTGCTGTGCCCCGGTAGCAGGGCTGGTTTCATGGGTGATCTTCATACTGACTTATACGACTCTTCTGCTTAAATGCTTTCCAACGCAGAAATCAAAGCGCAGTAATTTTGCTGCTTACGATATCTGCTTGACCTATAACTTGCATACGCAGCGCCGATGAGAATCGATCACCTAAGTACCAGATGGGATACGCAAGCGAAGGATTAATAAGGAGAGGAACTAATAAAGAGCGGAGTTAATAACAGGAGGCATGAAAAAGGCGACCCTTGGCCGCCTTCACTAATATTTCGTTCCACTCTCCTTTTTCAGAGAGCACTTTTCCCTACTCGCCCTACTTCCCTACTTGGCCTGTTTGGCCTGGTTTTGACGCTCAAGCACACTCGCCATAGACGGCACCACAGTCACGGGATCCAGTCGCATCTGGAACCAGTTGAGGCGCCAGTCAAGGTGCGGCCCGGTGGCGCGTCCGGTAGCGCCCACCTCGGCAACCGGCTGGCCCTGTTTGATGGTCTCGCCCGGCTTCACATACAGCTTGCTCAGATGCAGGAAGCTGGAACTCACCCCATAGCCGTGATCGATAATCATAGTGCCGCCAGAATAAAACATGTCGGGTACCGAGAGGGTCACCACGCCATCGGCGGGCGCCACCACCACAGTGCCCGTCTTGGCGGCAACATCCACTCCATAGTGAGGATTGCCCGGCTTGCCGTTATAGACCCGCTGGCTGCCATACACGCCCGAGATGCGCCCCGTCAGCGGCCAGATAAAGTCTTGAGCAAAGGCGGTCTGCCCCGAAAAGGTGGCTCTGGCCGCCTTGACCTGCTTGCTGTCTTTAGCCGCACGCTCTAGGGCCTTAGGATCTGGCTTCATGATCTTCTTGGCGATGCCGTTGACCTTGTCTATCTTGTACTGCTTCTCGCTTATCTTGAGGGGCATAAGCTGGGTCAGGCCATCTGGGTAAACAAGTTTAAGCTCTTGATTGAGCGCGGCTTCCCGCTCGAAACCGAAGGCAAACAATCCCTCAGGGCTGACCTTGACCGGCTCGCCGTTGAGCCATACCTGGGTTCCCGCCTGAGCCTGGCCGCGGATCAGCGCGCCCTGCTCCATCTTGCCACTCAAGTTAACCTCGCTTAAGTTAACCTCGGCCTGAGCGCCCACGGCGCCACCAAGACAGAGTACAGCCACAACTAAGCGCAACAAGTTCAAATTCAACTCCTATCGATTCAGGCTAATAAAGGACTAAGGCTAACTAAAACGTCTGACAAGCTGCTAGACGTGGCGCTCGCCTTTAGAGGCGATGGCACCCTTACCCACGCCTTCATAGGCGATCACCTTAAATTCGCTCTCTGGGTTTTCGCTCGCCAGGGTGGTGGCGATAAAGTCGGCCAGCAGCTCTACCGTAGTGTCATGGGGGATGATCTCGCAGCGCTTCTTAGGCATGGCCAGCTGAAAATCCCCCTGTGGCGCCACATAGTGGAAACCATAGTGGGTCTCATCGCTCACGCTTGTCTGCGGTGACAGGTCCAGCTCGTCCACCTCGACCAGGTCATCTTCGCTGCCGAGATAGATATCTTTCCAGCGGCGGGCCCAATACTCGTCCCACTTAGGCGCGGCGATACCATTTTCAAACACGTTGATCGGGCTGCGATGACCGTGAGCGATGCGCTGGCAGTTACCATCGTGCTTCTTCAGGCCATGTGAATAGTGATAATAAGGCGTTTCATGCAGCTCGTTACGTAACGTCAGAGCAATGCCCTGCACGTTGTCAGGTAGCACCTCTTTCAAGGCTTTTTGTAAGAAGGCGTTAACACTGTCGAAATCGATAATTTCCGTCGGGATCAGGGCAAATGCCTGAGCGGGACAGGCAAGATGGATATCCCCCTGTAGGCTGTTGAAGTCCATCCAGACACGATCGCCCTGCTGCTGCCATCTCACCTCGGCGCAGGCGGTGGGGATCAGCAGGCGGTGATCGGCCACATCGTCAATGGTGTTCTTGATGGTGCGCTTCACCTTGGCAAAATCCAGCACCATGTTCTGATCGTCCAGGCCGCCATCGAGCAGCACATCGACGATCCAGCTCTCTCCCACCATGCCACGGATAGGACACAGGTAAGAAAAATCGATTACAGTTAAATCTCTAACAAAAAGTTGCATTTACGCTCCGTCGGCAGAAAAACAGTCCACCTTAATTGATCCCATCGGCAAACGGCCGGAGGACACTCTAGTTTCAACAGATAATTTCAACTCATCTGCGATATTTTAGCAAGTCGCACAGGGCCTAAGCGTTCGCCGCCTGACCATTACAGCTTATTTAAAGCATCATAAACGAAAAAAGCGTCTAACACAGACGCTTTTTTCTGGCGCTGAATAACCCGTTTATGGGGTTATTGACCGCCCTTGAGGCGACGATCCAGCTGATCTTTCAGGTTAGCCGGCACCCCTTTGATCAAGATAGAATCTGAGATGGGGTCGTAGATCACCCGCTCGCCCAGATGCTGACCGTCGAAGCTGATGGTCACGCCACCGCCGGTACCGGAGAACTTTTTCAGCTGACGCAGAGTCGGCTTGTCGCCGGGAAACTCCTCTTCCAGATCATAGTCGCCGCCCTGGGCGAAATCGTAGAAGGAGTCCATACCCGCATCGGCCAGTTCATCGGCCAAGTCTTTTAGCTGAATGTCGGCGCCGCTATCGACCCGCTCGGTGCAATACTCGAACACCTTCTCGCGGCACTGCTGGCGCTCATCCTTGGTCAGCTCGCTGCTGGCCACGAAATCTTCTACCGCGTTCATCAGCGACTTGTTCTGCGCCTTGGTGTTTACCCCTTCGACACAGCCCATGAAATCGAGGAAGAAATCGGCCACCTTACGTCCGGCGCGGCCGCGCACGAAGGAGATATACTTGAGCGAGTCCGGATCGGCCTGCCACTCGGTCAGATCGATACGGGCTGCCAGCTGCACATTGTTGAGATCCAGGTGCGTGTTTTGCGACAGCTCCATATCGTCCAGAACCGTCATCGACGACTTGGCGTTGAGCAGAGAGACAAACAGGTAGTCGCTGGTCATATAGGTATAACAGGCCAGCAGTAGGAAGCCACCCTGGCTGAAGTCATACTTGGCGAGCTCTTCCTGCAGCAGCTTACCCGCCATGCCGGAAAACTCGACGAACCCAAGCTCGCCACCCAGATACTGGCTCAGGGCCTCTTTAAACTTAGGGTTAGCTTCACCATCTTCGCCGTGGGTACCAAAATGACCAAACCCCTTACCCGACTTACTGGTGTAGGTTTGATGCAGCTCTTCGAGCATGGCTTCGACGGCTTGACTATTTAGTAGCGGTTGTGGACGCAATCTACAGCTGAGCTGGCCTTCGCCATCTTGGGATATCGCGTGAATAATTGCTTGTTCGACGTTAATACTCATAAGCCTCGATAGTGATGTTGGTAGAAATCCGTTATTATATGCCGCTATTTCAAATTAAAGTGAAAAAATTTTTAAATATGGCTATCCAATCTAAATATTCAAACGCCCAGGTCGAAGCCGTTATCGCCGAGATCCTGGCAGTACTCGACAAGCACCAGGCGCCGACCGACCTCAGCCTCATGGTACTGGGCAACTGTGTCACAGATCTGCTGCTGCGTAAGGTGCCTGAGGAAGCGCGCGCCCAAGTGGCCGAGCAGTTTGCTAAGGCGTTGACCCAGTCGGTAAAAAGCTAACACTAACGGCTAAAAAAGCGGTTTTTGTGCGCAAAAAACTGGCCAATCCGCCTTAAAAAAAATTAAGATAGACAAGTATTTCAACAAATAACGGATCCCTATGATCGAGCGTAAAAAAGAGATGGGCCGTGATCGTGTGTCACGCTTAGTCAGTTGGGGGCATTGGTTTGCCTTCTTCAACGGCTTCTTGGCGATGATAGTCGGCGTCCGTTATATTGAAACCGTGGGCGCGCCCGAGTCTTGGATTGGCTGGGGCTATCTGGCCATCAGCACCCTGGGCCACTTTAGCTTCCTCGCCTTCATCGTCTATCTGGTGGTGCTGTTTCCCATCACCCTCTTACTGCCCTACTCCAAGATATTGCGCGGGCTCGCGGCCTTTGCCGCCACCCTTGGCCTGTGTATCTTGTTGTATGACACCCTGATTTACGACGATTATGGTCTGCACCTTAGTCCATTTGTGTTCGACATCGCCTGGGCCGATCTCAATGCCCTGCTACAAGGCACCTCTTATATCGTCACGCCGCTGGGGATCATCATCCTGGAGCTGACCGCCGCCAACTACCTGTGGAAACGCATAGAAAAGATCCGCAAGTCTAACTACGGCCCTAAGGTGGTGTTGGTTATCGGCCTCTGTTTCGTCAGCAGCCACCTGATTCATATCTGGGCCGACGCCGCCGATATCACAGAGATCACCCGCCTGGATGACGCCTATCCGCTCTCCTATCCTGCCACCGCGCGCTCCTTCATGGAGAGCCACGGCATAGAGAAGAGCAGCAAGGCACAAGACCCAAGCAAACTACAACCGAGTCTCAACTACCCAATATCGCCGCTGCAGTGTAGCGCCGACCCAGAGCTTAACATCTTGATGATCGCCATCGATGGCTTCAGGGCCGATCTGGTAGACAAAGAGACCATGCCGTTTCTCTACGAATACGGCAAACACAACCATGAATTTAAGCAGCACCTGAGTGGCGGCAATATGCACAACAGCGGCATGTTCTCCCTGCTCTATGGCCTGCAGGGCAGCTACATCGCCGCCAGCGATCTCAGCTATCGCTCGCCTGTGTTCACCCAGGAGCTGGCTAAACAGGGCTACACCCTAGCGCGTTTCGCCCCTGAAACCAGCAATATCGAGCCACAGGCCATCTATCAAGATATGACCTCGCACATTCAGCCCCTCACCAACGGCGTGGCCGATGCCGATATTCAATCCATCGACAGCTTTAACCAGTGGCGCATGCAGCAAGACAAGCCTTGGTTTGCCCTGCTCAACCTGCAGAGCCCTGACAGCTACGACACGCCGATCGGCTTTCTGGGTATCGAGACGGTGAAGCCGAGCACGCCGCTCAAGCCGGCGCAGAAGGTACTGTTCAACCAATACCGTCAGTCGCTCAACTTTATCGACAAGCAGCTGCAAAAGCTTATCGAGCGCCTACCGGCCAGCACCTTCGTGATGGTCACAGGCGTGTCGGGCAAGGTGTTTACCGGCGACAACGACAACCAGCGCGGCAACCTGTCACCGGCCAACGTGCATGTGCCTTTGATCATCCACTGGCCCGGCATGGAGTATGACAAGACGGTCGCCTACCCCAGCAGCCACTACGGCGTGGTGCCGACCCTGATGACTCAGCTGCTCGACTGCACCAACAAGCCGAGCGACTACAGCGCAGGGCGCAACATACTGCAACCCCAAAGCGAGAACTGGACCTATATCGGTGACAACCTGGTGTTTGGCATCTATCAGGAAGATGAGATCACAGTGATCGACAGACACGGCAAGTATCGTATCTATAACCGTGACTATAGCCAGCGTCTGCGCAACAAGAAGATCAGCGCGCCCGAACTGATCCAGGTGATGCGCGAAGGACGACGCTTCTACAATCACTAGAAACTTGAGTCACTGAACATTAGATCGCTATGCGCCAACTACTTAGGTTGAGCCGCCAGCGACTATAAACTAGCCAGTCGATCGGGCTCAACCGCCGAAACACTTGCACAGGGGCAAACGACTTGATAAAGTTCAGCCTGTTCGAAGCAGACCCCAAGTCTTTGCTGCTTTGGATAAAATCGGTATGTAGCGCAGCCCGGTAGCGCACTGTCATGGGGTGTCAGGGGTCGGAGGTTCGAATCCTCTCATACCGACCAAATACTAGAAAAGCCAGCTGACAAGCTGGCTTTTTGCTGTCTGAGATTTGTTTTTAAAGCCCCCTTAGTGCCTCGCGCCGCATGCTCCCCCCTCACCTTAGAGATATTGCAGAACCAACCCGAAGTAGGCATTGGCTGACCATTCTTCTCTTTGTTGAGGGTTTGGTGTTCGTAGTCAATAACCAGATCACCGGCTTTGTGAGGGGTGTTAGCCTGCATAGCCGCGAAGGCGATGTCATCCATCAGCCATTTACCAATGGTAAAGTCTTCAGGTCGGCCGTCCACAGCAGCAAACAAACCATCAGGCAACGCCTGAATATAGCCATGCTCTGCAACCTCAAAGGTTGCAGTGACGATACTGTTTAGTTGGCTACTAAGGGCGGCGCCCCCTAAAGCGGTGGATATTGCAGGCATAAAAAAGGCACCCTCAATTGCATTAGAGTGCCCATTTTTGCTTAAGTGTCTTACCTAGTGGATTGGGAAGGATTCGGGATTAGCTTAAAAATTTTAAATCTTTTGTTCTCTATATTTTTGCATTGTCACTAAGTTAACAAAAGGACAAAAAATGACAGGCTTATTGTTCTTACCGGTATAATGCAACTTACCAACCAACAATATATGGACACCCTGTAAGTCATCCAGCTCGGTGATTTTAAATGCACTGAGAAAATCATCGCGTATATTAGCAAAGACTTTAACACTTAGCCCTGATTTAGAATCACTTGCATTCAACCAAATTCCACCATAAGTCTCATCAAAAGAATCAACTATCAACCCCCAAAACAGATAACTCCGATCATCATCAACCGCTGGCGAGATATCATCAAAATGTACTGCAACATCCTTTATTGCTCCCTTAACTTTTAACTGACCACTTTCAGAGTAGATTTCAACTTGCTTATCTGAGTGCTTAAAATCAGGAAAACGCTTTAAGTATGATAAAATCTGTCTTAGCGTTCGAGAAACATTCGCCTCATAAGAAGAGCCTCTTCCTTTCCCCACAGCACCGCCTCGTGGAGTGATAAAACCTTCATTTGGAATAGGTGCTAATTCAACATCTGCAATTGCTCCACCAGACTTATCGCCCAGATTTACAATATAATCGGTCGCTGTTGGAACAGGATAATCAACAGACCTTCCTGATTCACTGCCGTCATCAATGACTAAATAAGATGTTCTATGTTCGCACTCACCTTGATGATGATGAGAATTAAAATGTGCAGTTCTAATTACCTTTGCTGTAGGCTTCGTTCCCGAACGAAACCACGCCGCATCATTACACCCTGTACATAACAAACTGGTTTTGTATGCCTGTTGCACTTCCTTTGCTAATCCTTCAAATTCTGTGGCAGAAAAAACTCTGCCATCCTTAGAACTAACTGCATATTCCATAGACACATATCCTTATAATTTATATTGACCAAATATACACTATTACAAAATGTTCCTAATAGCGCTGCCTTCAATCAACAAATGATTGAAAAGATATCGGATTTAATCTGAAATCTTCATCTACTTTTTGGATGGCGGAGATGGTGGTCTAGGTGTTGATGGCCTTGGCACATCTGTTGGCCTAGTGATCGGTACATCCCCTCTGACATTACGGGTACCTGGTGGTGTAGGTGGTGGCTTCTGTTCTGACATTTTAAGCTCCTTTCTTGGATAATTGGTTTCATATTATCTGCAATATAAAATGGAATTAATGAAAGTAGAATAGCGACAATCGCAACAACTATAGATACTGGAGGATCCCCTCATAATTCGGGCCTCCCAGAGGTGTTAACCAGTTTAAGAAATTCACCCCAAGCCCAGCGAAAATGCGATTCTTTGATTGAGTATTCCGGACGTCGTCTCACTTCTTTGCCGAGCCGGAGCACAGATAGCACGTTTCTGTCACGTATCGTATTGGCTTGAAACCTCCGCTGCCATCCCAGATGCCTGGCTGCCAGACCGATGCACCAAAGCAGGATTTCTGCCAACAAAGCTATCAGCAACAACACATCATAACGGCGTGGACAACGACTGCGGCTTTGTCTGAGTCCCATGCCGTATTGGGGACTTTTGAGGTCGCGAAAGGTTTCTTCTATCTGCATCCGTCTGGCATAAAGTTTGACCACCTGCGTTGACGAGAACGCCTCCGTAGGCAAGTTGGTTGCCAGTAACCAAGGCTCTTTACTGCCAAGACGGTAACTTTGTTGTGCCGTATGATTGCGTCCTGCTTTGGATGACCGCTTGTCGGCTCGATATTTCGGCGCAGCCTTGTACAGATGTAAATGACAGCGCATAGGCGATTTTCGTCCCAGTTTTACGTAACCAATATGCCGGGCTTTCGCCGTGGCGGAGGGATAAAGCGACTTATTCGACTGCCATTGGGCATGATTGGCCTGGAGAAAGCCGACATCCCCACGGACACGGCCAAGCCAAAACCAACCATATCGTTCCACCTCCCGAAACCAGGTATTGCGGTAACCCGCATCGGTGACAATCAGTGGACACACATGGGACGGCAGCACCTGTGCCAACTCCGCCAAGAAGGCGTTATGACTGCGTGGAGCATTGTAGTCGGCAAGCTTGAAAGTACGCTCATACAGGGTAACCGAGCGCCCTTGCACACTGACAGAGGCTCGCAATGTCATCATCCGCAATTGTTCACGGACATCAGACCAATCAATGAGGATTACCGGCATGGGATTAGCAACACAGAGTAACTTGGCATGCCATTGATAAATAGCGAATTTATCAGAGTGTAGATGCGGGTTGCCGAGTAGCCTGTCTATCCGTTTGATGTTGTGCTTTGGCGCCACCGCACCAGAGATATTGCGACCAAGCTGAGTGAGTGACAACTGATTGCCATCAAGTAACGCTTCTGTAGCAACCATCAGAGAATTAAGCCGTTTTTGATGTATTTGCGGGCATTGCTTTTTGAGTAAATCGTGTAAGATATGGACATCACGCATGGTGTTGGATCTGGTAGTTTTTTGGCGAAATCAATTAGATCAATCAACACCATGCGTGTCTACTGAATTGAATAAAAAGGGAATTATCTGGGGATTCCCTAGCTATAGATATATTAGCTCTATATATGTTCTCGCTACGTTGATCATTACTCTTACCAGTCTTTGTTCCAGCCTCTTTGAAAGTGTCTAATCTATATTGAGCAAACGCCTTATCAACTAGCTCATTAGATTCTCCATGATGTTTCTCTAATTCAACATAGTAGTCATCCATCTCTTCAGGACTTGCGACTAAACAATCGGAATACTTAAACAAATACAAACATAGAAAAACAAATGAAATTAATATAGCTATCATTGCTATTGCAAAAAGTTCCCAAAAAACTACAGCTAACCCGCTACTAAAGACAGGGATGTTCTGAACAATGTATGCAACTAATCCGGATAATGCTAACAAAATAGCGAATGGAAAGTTTAATCTTGCATGAATTCTATCTCTACGCTCGATTTCTTGAGTATAAAGATTTTGATAAAGTTCTATTCTTGATTCCACGTCCATATGCTTTCCATCAGATAAATAAACTTAAGTATCGATTGTAGCCTAGTTTAAACCCCGTTTAAATCTTCGTTAAAGCGTTTAACCCCTCTCACTGTGAGCCAAGATAGTCAGTAGCACAAAGCAAGGCCACTGAGACGTTTTTAGGTTTTGATATGCTTTAGCTAAAGACTTAGAATCATTGTCATCCATTTTGTCCCCCATGGAAGGCACATGACAACCAATCCTACAAAGCCAGATCTAAAAACTATCCAGCAGACCACACCCGATGTGAACAAAGACTTCTCATTTAAGTGGTTAATCATTCTGCTTGCCCTACTAGGTGCATGTATTCTTGCGCTCTACTTCATGAACTTCAGCGGTAGCTGGGGTAACCAAGCAGACTTTGGCGCTTTCGGTGACTATGTGGGTGGGGTGCTTAATCCAGTGCTCGGGTTCGCTACCGTTGGCCTACTGATCTGGTCACTTAAAATGCAACGCGATGAGCTATCCCTGTCACGGCAAGAGCTAGCTTTAACCCGTCAAGAACTGGCTGAGACTAAAGAAGAAACCGCGCTCAGTCGTCAGGCTATGGAAGCGCAAGTAAATCATGTAAAAGTCGAAGCAGAGTTAAATGAACTTACAAGACTGTTAGATCGCTCTCAAACAAAATATGAAACCTTGATAGGTATGCGATTTCCCTTAACAAGCTTCCGTACTTCCCCATCAAGCCAGACGATGCTCGATGACACCTACAAATCACTATTAGAACGTAAAATAAAAAATATGTCCGCGAATACAGCTAACAGCTTAGTTAACGCCTCAACTAAGAACAGCGATATAGTTTTACATTTAAACCTGATTCGACGAGAAGCCATTTTATTTGCCGACTTAGCGCTCAAATATTACTCCATCAATAATAGCGCTGAATTTGCAAGGGCATACCTATTCGACGCTTTAGATATTCTCAACTTAGTAAACCGCATTTATCCTGATGACATTACAAAAAATCGCGTCGAAGGAATAAATTATGTCTTAGTAAACATCTCAAATATTTTAGCAGAAATGCCCCAATCAAAATCGACTCAATAGATGCTTTTAACCAAACTTCCCAAATTAAGCTTCAATTGTTATCACGCACTCACTTAGAATATTTCCGAACGAAAGTAAGGTAGTACTGGCCGCACGATTTGAAGCGTTCCCTAACGCGAACAAGCAACATCGCAACCACAAAAGAGTGATAAGAAACATTTAGTTAGCATTTAACTTGGGATTCCCTTACACTCCTATTTAAGCGTGTCAGTATCGATACAGGCCTTGAAAAAGGGTCAGAAGCGGCCGACGAAAGCCTATTAAGGGCGCCGGCAGAGAGCATCCGCTGTGGCAGTTCTGTCAGCATTTTCTGCGTCATCTGCGTTATCTGCATCGTCAATGAAAGATTAGGGAAGAAAGTAATTGATCAATAAGAATCATCTTGGGTTTGCCTTGCTACTGGGTCTACTGGGCTTGCTGGTCAACCTGGCACCTATTCCCCTGTTTGGTAACCAACAGCTGATCATTGGTAACCTCTTCTTCGTGATCGTGGCCATCTTCCTCGGCCCCTGGTATGCCCTGTTAACCTCGCTGCTTTGTGCCACCGGCCTCTATATCGCCTGGGACAGCTGGCACATGTTCCTGCTGTTCCCGTTAGAGGCGCTGTGGCTGGGCTATGCGCGGCGCAAAGAGTTCTACACCCTGTATGCGGATATCACCTTCTGGCTCTTGCTGGGCATGCCGCTCTTCTATCTGTACGCCAACCTGGTGTTTCAGATGCCCAACAGTTACATGACCTTTATCACCCTCAAGCAGGGAATTAACGGCATGCTCTATACGGCGCTCGGCGCCATCTGCGTCACCATGCTGCCCAGCCAGCTACATATCGACGGCAAGCTGATAAATAAGAAGCGCAAGAGCTTCAACGCCCAACTCACCTACACCTTTACCCAGGTGTTGACCCTAGCCCTGTTGGTATCGGCACTGATCTTCAACAACAACTCCATCGATCAACAGCAGCGGGATGTAAAACTTAACCTGGAAGACTCGGCCGCCCACCTTGGCAAGGCCACAGAGAGCTTTATCGAGGGGCACATCAGCGCCATAGACAACGCGGCGCGCTGGCTGAGCCTGTCTAACTATGATGCGGCCCAGTGGCAGAGCCTGTTGTCTAAGCTGCACCAGAGTTACCCGTTTTTTATCTCTATGCTGATAGCCGACGACAAGGGGTTTATCTCGGCGGCCAGCCCCATCTCACGCCTGGGCAAGGAGACAGTTAAAAACAAAGATCTCAGCATCAGCGACAGGCACTATTTTCAGGAGGCCTTCTACAATCAGCTGACCTTTATCTCTCCGGCCTTCCTGGGGAGGGGTTTTGGTACAGATCCCATAGTCGCCATCAGTGCGCCGCTCTATTCCAAGGACAACCCGGTCAGCCCCATAGGGATCATCGAAGGCTCGCTGAACCTTACCAAGTTCGCCAGTATCGATGAACGCAACCGTGAGTTTAACGAGCAGGCCATGGTGCTCACCGACGAGAACGGCCTGGTGATCTATGCCTCGGAGATGCTCGACCTGGCGCCCTTGACCCCGCTTAAGGTTTCCACCTCGGGGCAGCGCTATCGCACCAGCCTGAACATGATCAACTTTCGCAATCTCGACAGCTTTAACCCTGAGTTCGCCTACGCCAAATATGTGCTGAAAAATGGCTGGTCACTCTATGTGGTGATGCCCTTCTCGCCGCTGGTGAAGCAGGTGGAGCAGCAGTACCTGACCACCTTCAGCCTGCTGTTTATTGCCTTCATCATCACCATCTTGCTGATCAAGGTGATCAGTAATCGCCTGACCCAGCCGCTTGAGACCATCGCCAAGAAATTTAGCCAGTGGGGCATGGCCGAACATCAGGATGAGGCGATGACAGACACCACGCCCCAGGAGATCTATGCCCTCTCCAGCAGCATTCAGAAGAGTAAGCAGGAGCTGATCAGCTACCAGCTGGAGCTGGAGGAAAAGGTGGCAATGCGTACGGTTGAGCTGGAAGATGCCAACCTCAAGTTGCAGGCGCTGGCAGAGCGCGATGAGCTGACTCAACTGTACAACCGCCGCTATGTGGAAAATCATTTCGGCAATATTCACGATATGTGCAAGCGCAGCTATGCGGCGCTGGCGTTCTGCATCATAGATATCGACCACTTTAAGAAGATCAACGACACCTATGGCCACCAGATAGGCGATAGCGCCCTCATCGCCCTGGCCGAACTGATGAAGCAGTTCTTTAAGCGGGACACGGATATTGTCTCTCGCTATGGTGGTGAAGAGTTTTTGGTGGTGTTGCCCCAGTGCAACGCCCTGCTGGTAGAGCAGCATCTGAATCAGTTTAAGGAACTGGTCGCGGAGCATCAGATTGAGGTGCCGGGCCAGGAAGCGATCAGCCTGACCGTGAGTATCGGCGCGGTGATCAGCAATGCCGGCTACATGAACGACATAGATCACTGGTTTAAGATGGCCGATCTTAACCTCTACGAGGCCAAGGAAAATGGTCGCAACCGGGTGATCTGCTCCCTGCTGTCGGCCGAAGATCAGCTAAGCTAACCTTGGCTTTTTAACCTAGTCTCTCTTACCGAGCCAGGCCTTCTGTTAACGAGCCAGGCTTTGCCGCAAAGGCCGCTGGCTCATTTGAAGGCGTGGCATTAGCCCCTTGGCGCGCCTGGATAAAGCTATCCACCCGCGCTAACAGATAAGGGAAGAAAGGATTCCATTTCTGCCTGAGCACCTCCGCTGCCGACACGCCCAGCACGCCGCGCTCCCCGCGGGTAGCTGCCGCGCCAATCTGCACCCTGTGACTCCCCTTGACGAACGCCGTGCCGTACAGGTTATCGCTCGCGGGATAAGGCAGGGCCACATGGGAGAGCGAATAGATGCCCGCCGGCCAATTGAGCCCTAAGGGCTGATGAACAACCACTTTCCCAGGCCTATACCTGCTGGCCTCGACCTCGTCGAGACTCTTTAGCGGCTCGTTTTGTGACGGCTTATGATGTGACGGTTCGCTTTGCGCAATCAACTCCTGCTCTCTCTCCTGATTCCGCTCCGGAACAGCTTGGCGATTCTGCACCAGAGTCAGATCGAACCTGGGGGCATCGAGACTGAGGGAAGGCAACAAGGCGGTCAGCGGATCGCTCACCACCAGGGCCAGGCTCAGGGGTTGGCGATTGATATCAAACAGCACCAGCTGATGCTGTTTCGAAGGCAGACGCCCATAGAGATTACTCACCACAGCCGGCGTCGAGACAGTAGCGTCGGCCACCGACTGAAAGGTTAAGATATCCGCAAGCTCGGCCAATTGCTCCTGGGGCATCGCCTGCATCAGCTGTTGATTGCGCTCTGCCAGCTGATAGACCACATCGCCGGCATTGACGGCGAACGAGTTGTATTTAAAGGGATCGTACTCGGTCTGAATCGAGTTCCAGCTCAGCTTCTCCAGCCCCAACAGCCGCCCTAACCTGTCCTGCCACTTGGCACCGGCCGCCACCGGCGACAGGCCTATGGCCGGCGAGAGGAAGATCATGCCGCGGTAACTCAGCGTCGAATTATGCGCGAGTCGCTCGAGCTCATGGTTTAACGCCAGCGCCGCACCGGTCGAGAAGGCCACCACATAGAGCGGCTTATCACCCAGTTGCTGCTTGAGATGCTGGGTCGCCAGCTCCACCGCCCTGGCCATCTCCTGCCACTTAAGCTCCACCAAGCCAGAGGGTATGGTGCCGTGGCCCGGCAATCTTAGCCCCAGCAGGTGAGCGCGCCCCTTAAAATGCTCGGCAAAGTGCGACAAGGCATAGGGAGAGTCTGACATGCCGTGCAGCAACAGGACCCCAAATTCGGCATCTGGCTTGGCCCACTCATAACTACGATTCCAGGCCTTAGGCCAGTTGTCTGGGTCGGCAAAGCTGCCATGCCAATAGCGATTGAGGGGCTGATCCAGGTGTTGGGTGCGGCTATAGATCTTACTCTCCACCTCCTCGAACAGCTTGGCCTCCAGCGTCTGATAGGCAGGGAAATCGTCTACCTCGCTATCGAGGCGAAACTGATGCTCGAGCATGGTCGAATGCCAGATGGACAGGTCGGGACGGGCATTTAGAAACCAGACCCCAAAGGCGAGCGCGGCCGCGATAATGCCGAGACAGGCATAGGTGACGGCGATGGAAAGATGTTTTGTCGAGTGAATCAGCAATGTTTTCATGAGAAATGACCGCTAGGCTCCATGTGCGCGCTCACGCGCTGCAAGTCCGTTAACCATTAACATACACGGCTTTATTGCGTAAACTCCAGTCCCAAAGCCCAAGGAATAAAGATTATGTCTAAGAATGTGAAGCCCTTAGGGCAGGATGGCGCCAAACGCTGCTTTTATCTGCCAACGCCTCCCCTTCTGCCTGCCGACTGGCAACTTGCCCAGCCAGCCGACTTAAATAAAGCTGATATAGAAAGCGCTAGCTTAAATATAGGCAGTTTAGAGAGTCTGATCGCCCTCAACGGCAATAACTGGCGCAAGATCTTAGTGATCATGGCAAAATTGAGTGCGCCGGACGACGACTGGCGCGGCTACATGGGCAGTCTATTAAGAAATGACGAGCAGATACGTTTCGGCGCCGATGCCCTGTCACCCATGGCCAAGGAACATTATGTCTGTGGCCAGCAGAGCGCCATCGCCCTGGGCTTGACGCCTTTGAATGAGCCAAAGACCTTTACACACCAGCAAGAAAACGATAATCAAATCTACCTGCTGCCCTATCTGGATTATCGCCAGTGTCCCAACGCCCTGATAGCGGATTTACGTAAGCTTCGCAAATCGCTCACCGACTAGCCGATTAGTCCTCAACCCAACAGGCCTCACCAAAGAAAAAGGCGCCCGAGGCGCCTTTATCGATTCTGTTTGCCGTGACTCATTCAGCTAGATGAGTCATGGCGGCGCTAGTCGTATAGCGTCGGAATAGGCTTACGCTTGTGCTGGGTCGCGTTGTAGATGGCGATCAGGCGCGCCTCGACCGCGGCATCTACCGGCTTACCTTCGAGGAAATCATCTATCTGATCATAGGTCAGGCCCAGGGCGACTTCATCTTCGAGCTGTGGCTTATCACACTCGAGATCCGCCGTCGGCGCCTTATCGACCAGCACGCTAGGTGCGCCCAGTGCCGCTGCCAGCTGACGCACCTGACGCTTGCTCAGACCAAACAGCGGCGCCAGATCGCAGGCACCGTCACCCCACTTGGTGTAGAAGCCGGTGATATTCTCGGCGCTGTGGTCGGTGCCAACTACCAGGCCACCAGTCAGGCCGGCGATCTCATATTGGGCGATCATACGCATTCTGGCCTTCACGTTACCCTTTACGAAATCGACATTGCTGTGGGGATGAGAGATGACGCCGGCCACTTCGAGGCCCGCCAGCGTCTGATGATGGATTCCTTCGACCCCTTCACCTATGTTGACCGTCACCAGCTTACTGGGCTGAATGAACTGACAGGCCATCTGCGCCTCATCTTCATCCTTCTGCACCTTGAAGGGCAGACGCACCGCGATAAACTGATAACTGCCTTCATATTCGCCTTCACTGTTCAGCTCATCCACCGCTAGCTGGCACAGACGGCCCGCCAGTGAGGAGTCTACCCCACCGCTGATCCCCAGCACGAGACTGGTGGCGCGCGCCTCTTTGAGTTTCGCTTTGATAAAGGCGATACGTCTTTGCACCTCATATTCCACCTCGATATGCGGCTGCACCTTCATTTCACGTATGATCTGTCCTTTCACTGGTCCGACTCCACTTAGGTTAACTGTCAGCATGATTCTAAGCTGACCATTATGAGCCAAATCCTCGGGAAATTCACGACCTAAGCTCGCCCCAATCCAATAAATGGGTCGAGAGGCTGCAATTATTTACTAGTCAGGGGAAAACGCCCTGATCTACACTGGCTAATCAGACGATCGGAGGGGCCGGTCAGGAGTCAAGCGAAGCGGGATGATGGCAACAAGCGCGGTAGAGAAGATAGATTATTGGCAGGCGAGCATCTTGAAAGAGATGGAGCTTAGCCGCGCGCAATTTACCCATTTCGCCTTCGAGAAACATGTGCATCTGGACTACCACATAGGCGTGGTCTGCCATGGCGGCCAACGCTATCACCACAGGGGCAGCGAGTATCGACTGACGCCGGGCAACATATCCACCCTCAACCCAGACGAGAGCCACAACGGCCAGAGTATCGCCGATGGCGGCTATGAGGCGCTGGTGATGTCTCTGCCCACCAGCTATGTGCAGCAGGTGGGCGAGGCGCTCAACCAGGGCGAGCTCTATTTCAGCACGCCTATCCTAGACGACCCTAAGCTGAGGGCCTATTTCATCCGCCTGCACAGGCAACTGACCCTGCATCAGGCAAACATCACGCCGCTGGAGGCGGAGACCTTGCTGCTAGGTTTTATCAGCGAGCTGTTTTATCACCATGGCAAGCTACGTAACCTGCCGAGCAGTCAGGCCAGGTTAAGCGGTGCCCAGCTGGACAACATCAAGCAGCAGTTCCATCAAGGGCTGGATCAGGAGTTCGAGCTGGAGCCGCTGGCGCTCTCCATCGGTTTGAGTAAGTTTCAATTCTTACGTCAATTCAAGGCGGCCACCGGCATGACGCCCCACGCCTACCTGAAACGCCTGCGGCTGGAATACGCCAAGAAGGCGCTGATGCGAGGCGACAGCGCCATCAGCACCGCCTATGACTTAGGGTTCTTCGATCAGAGCCATTTCAACAAGGCGTTCAAGCGGGCATTTTTGATCACCCCGGCCCATTTTCAGAAACGGGTCACGCCCTGATAGGTTAGTGATAGGTTAGTGATAGGTTAGCCCACAGACAAAAAACATCTGGCCTAACAGCAAACGCGCAATATTTTACAATCCCGGCGCCGCGGATAGGCTTACTATGGCAACATCGATTTAAATTTAACGCGTGAGAGCTCAACACAGATGGAACTACAGCTGCAACTGCTTTTCTCTTTGGCCGTCATACACACGGTCGCCCTGGCCAGTCCAGGCCCGGATTTCGCCCTGGTGGTCAGGCTGGCCGCTCAAGAGCACAGACGCACGGCGGTCGCCGCCGCGCTGGGCCTGGCGGTAGCCATCACGCTACACACGCTGCTGAGCCTCACCGGGGTAAGCCTTATCATCAAGGGCTCCCCTAACCTCTTCATGGCGGTGCAGCTGATTGGTGCCAGCTACCTGGGCTGGATGGGCATAGGCGCGATACGCGCCGCCATCGCCCACTGGCGCGATGAGGCGCATCTGAATGCGGCAAGTAAGGCCGGTCGTGGACTCGGTGCGGCTCAGGGATTCATGCAGGGAGTCTCCACCAACCTGCTCAACCCCAAGGCGCTGGTATTTTTCATCACACTATTCTCGACCCTGATCACCCCTGAGGTGACCCTGAGCACTAAGGTGGCCGCCACCGCCATGATGTTCGCCCTCTCTTTGGGGTGGTTTAGCCTGATCGCCCTGGTGCTCTCTCATCCCAAGATGCAGCTCAAAATGAAAAGAGCAACCCCACTGATCAACCTGTTGACCGGATTGCTCTTTATCTTCGTCGCCGGAGTCATTCTCAGCGGCGCCCTCGGCCGTTAAGCTCTCGCCCGTGAAGACCTTGGCCGTGAAGACCTTGACCGTGAAGCCCTCGGCCGTAAATACAGCGGCGCCCGGGCTTACTCGGGCGAGGGTCTAGCTCAGCCCTGGCTGCGGATATAATCCAGCGCCGAGCTTACCGCCATTACCTGGGCCTGGATACAGTTTTCATCGTCCACCAACGGACTGTCTGGATAGACCTCGGTAGTGGTGTTGTATCTGGCATCGCTAAAGCCGCTGCACAGGCCCAGCGCCTTGGTCGCGTAATTGATCACCCCAAACTGAGTGATGGGCTCGCCTATCAATCGTCCCTGCTCATCGGCGGGGGCGATATGGGTCACCTTAGCCACGGCCGCTATGATGGCCGCCTGCATCTCATCGTTAGGGTTCTCGCTATCACCCACCAGATAGAAGCCGTCGGGAATATTCCAGTTAGTCTGCACCTTGGCATCTCTTGCAGCTAAAGCTGGGCGAAACTCGCTATTATCTGTGTCTGTGGTCTCATGCAGGTCGATATGTGCCATCAAGGGCAGGTTAAAGCTCGCCACCCATTGCATCAGGGCGCGGGACTCCTGAGCCGGGCTGTCGGCATAGAAGGAACGGTTTGGGTCAATCGCCTCGGGGTTCCAGCGATTGATGGTCTCATAGCCCCAAGGGCTGACACAGGGGGCCACCAGAATATTGAAGTCGTGGCTGTACTCGGCGGCCTTGGCGATCAAGAAACGCAGCGCGCCCTGCACGCCACTGGTCTCGTAGCCATGGACGCCGCCGGTAACTAAGATAGTGGGCTTAGCCTGATCCCAGTCGCGGGATTTAAAGCCATAGAGCGGATACAGACCCTCGGCATAGTCAAGCTCGCCATATTGCTGCGCCTCAAAGCTCTCGCTCACCTGGCTGAACTTGCTCAGCACTTCCTGCTCATAGGAGCGCTTCTTCTGCTGCGCGGCGCGCCACTTTGCTTTTTCCGCATCGCCCCAGGGCTTACCCACCTCACCAATCCAATAACCTTGTTGCTCTGTCATCTTATCTTCCATCTTGTTGTCTGCCTCGGCCAAGCCGCCCGCTGTTGGCGGGGCCACATTCCCCCATGATACCTAAACTCGGCGCGCCTGTGAGCAAGCTTAAGAAAATTCAACTCGCCAGGCTTTGTAAACCCAGCCGTAAAATCGCAGCCAAGGTGAAATGAAAGACGCCAAGAGGGTCGCAAACAGATGCCCTTAGGATAGGCAGGGCCCGGATTCTTTGTTAGGATCGCCGCCGAGGAGAGACGATGAAAATTTTTAGTTACCAGCCCCCGGCTATTCCCTGGCTCGATATACGCTACCAAGATCGCGACATCATCATAATCAACAAGCCATCTGGCCTGTTGTCTAATCCAGGCCGCGCCGCACAGACCCATGACTGCGCCATCAACCGCCTGTTGCAGCGTTTTCCTGAAGCCATCCTGGTGCACAGGCTCGACTGCGCCACCTCTGGCATCATGGTGTTCGCCCTCAACAAGAAGGCCGAGTCTCACCTCAAGACCCAGTTTCAAAACCGCACCACAGAAAAATATTATGTGGCCGAGGTTGCGGGCCTGATGAGCCAGGACAGTGGCAAGATAGAGTTGGCGATGAAACCCGATAGCGAGCAACCGCCGCTACAGAAGATTGCCGAGGATGGCAAACCGGCGACCACCTATTTTGAGGTGCTGGAACGGCGCAGCAACAGCACTCTGGTGAAGCTCAAGCCGATCACGGGGCGAACCCACCAGCTCAGGCTACACATGAAGGCGCTGGGCCACACCATACTGGGTGACGATTTCTATGGCGACGAAGCCATTATTGCCGCCGCGCCGCGTCTGCACCTGCATGCCGAGCACCTGAGTATCACTCATCCCTACAAGCAGAGCAGACTGAGCTTCTCGAGTCTGCATCCCTTCTAAAGCCTTTGCTTTTCAGGAGGCGACTCTCAGGAGTAGTAAAGCTAGACACAAAAAAGGCGCCTATCTGGCGCCTTTCTTCTTAGCTTATGCCGCGCGTTTGGCGGTATAGAAGCATTCACTGCTGTTGCAGAATTGCAGGTTGTTGTCGTCGGAGAGCAGGAAGTATTCGCCGAACAGGTTACCACCGAGATCTTCGAGCTTGAGACCGTTATCAAGTCTAGTTGCCTGCATCTCATCAAAACTATGGCAACCATCGTTATACCAGGTCTCTAGAAACAGCTTATCGCCTTGACGATAAAGGGTGATCTTGTCGCCCAGAGAGGGGCGCTCATCTATCCACTGGCCAATAATTTCGCGTGTTTCCATATCTTGCTCCTGCCAACGTAAACGTTTGCGCTTTTCAACAACCGACATTTCGATAACTTGAAGTAATGACTGTGAACCGTTAGCACTGGCATTGCCTAACATTACCCTAAGCTCAGAACTCATATTTATTTAACCTCTAAATTACCGCAAATGTTACAACATTGTGAAAAAGCAACCATAAACCAACAAGTTAAACCGACTTGTCGTCTCCTTTGTGTGAAATTGTAACCTAGAGCGGAAATAAAAACGCGATCTAAATCACTTTTAATGCATTATTTAAGTAAAGTGTAATACAAATTTTTTTCAACACGCCAAAGCCGTCACTCTCTAAACCTTATCGGCCGCATCGGCTCATGCCATGAGGGCTAAATAGGTCCAAACACAAATCCAGACATACGATTCAGGCACAAAACCAGTTAAAAAAGCCAGACACAAAAAAGGAGCCAAGCGGCTCCTTTTCAATTCGAAAACTTATTACTCAGGCTAACACTGGCTTATATCTCCGCCTGACGCTCGGCCGCCTCACAGGCCGCCGCGGTAAAGAGCACGTCGGTGGAGCTGTTAAGGGCGGTCTCCGCCGAGTCTTGAATCACGCCAATGATGAAGCCCACGGCGACCACCTGCATGGCGACATCGTTAGAGATGCCAAACAGGCTACAGGCCAGCGGGATAAGCAGTAGCGAGCCACCGGCCACCCCAGAGGCGCCACAGGCCGAAACCGCCGCTACGACGCTCAGCAGAATCGCGGTCAGAATATCGACCTGGATCCCTTCTGTGTGCACCGCCGCCAGGGTCAATACGGTAATAGTGATCGCCGCGCCCGCCATGTTGATGGTCGCGCCCAGTGGGATAGATACCGAGAAAGTATCTTCATGCAGATCCAGTTTCTCGCACAGGGCCATGTTCACCGGGATGTTGGCCGCGCTAGAGCGAGTAAAGAAGGCGGTCACGCCGCTCTCTCTCAGGCAGGTAAATACCAGCGGATAAGGGTTACGGCGGATCTTAAACCAGACGATAAGCGGGTTGATGACAAGCGCGATAATCAACATAGAACCCAGCAGCACGGCAAGCAGTTGAGCATAGCCGGCAATCGCCTCGAAACCGGTTGCGGCGAAGGTGTTAGCCACCAGGCCGAAGATACCGATAGGCGCCAGACGGATCACGAAGCGCACCATCTGAGAGACGCCGTGGCTCACATCGGCAAATACCGTCTTAGTGTTCTCAGAGGCGTGATGCAGGGCGATGCCCAGGCCCACACCCCAGGCCAGGATGCCAATATAGTTACCCGTCATCAGGGCGTTAACCGGATTATCGACCACCTTGAAGAGCAATGTATTGAGGACTTCGCCAATCCCTTCCGGCGGCGTCGCACCTTGGGCGCCGCTTACCAGCACCAGAGAGGTGGGGAAGAGGAAGCTCATGGTTACTGCGGTGATCGCCGCGGCAAAGGTACCAAACAGATAGAGGACTATGATAGGTCGCATATTGGTCTTGGTGTTTTTCTTCTGATTGGCAATCGAGGCCGCCACCAGAATAAACACTAAGATCGGCGCAATCGCCTTTAGCGCGCCGACAAACAGATCACCTAGAAAGGCGACACTCTCTGCCGAGGAAGGTGAAAAACTCGCCAGGGCAACCCCGGCAATGATCCCCAAGATAATTTGCAGCACTAAACTGCCATCTGCCAACTTGGCAAATAAGGAACGATTTTGATTCATTGATTGACCTATCATTATAATTAATTGAATTTAACCTTTGCTCATCGCCGTCAACGTTCGCTGAGCAGAACAGCTTTCTTTATGTTATTTATCGTCTCTCACCTTGGTCACGCATGGCCGCTATGACCGAAACGTACTAAGGATGAGAGTAAAAGCTGGTGTCAAACACAGGATCTGGCCCAAGGTTAAACTTCCTTCATCCTGTGTTTTATAGAAACTCCCCCGTCTTGTCTAGCAAAGCGCTCGATTTCGCTTTAGATATTACCCACTAGCATCATAAAGATAACAAAAATCTAATCTTTAACTGGCCTGATGCCGCTTGGCCCCCCTGAGCATGGCGTCGATCAGCTCATGGGCGTCAAACTTGGTCAGCGCCTCATTGGCGCCCACCTGATGGGCCTGACTCACGCTGATCTCACTCGAGAGCGAGGTGTGCAAGATGATATAGGCGTCGGCCAAGGCAGGCGTGTTCTTCACCTCGAACGCCAACTCGTAGCCGTCGAGCCCAGGCATCTCGATGTCGCTCACCAGCAGATCCACCGGCCTTCCCTCCTTGGCGGCCTCCTCCATGATAGAGAGCGCGTCTCTGCCATCTGAGGTCACCAGATAGGGAATATTGATGCTGTCCAGCGCGTCGCTAAGCTGCTTGCGCGCCACCTTGGAATCGTCCACCAGCAGAATATTGAGCGGCTTTAGGATCTCCCGCTGCACATCCGTCAGTATCGCCCGGGTGGTTTCCGGGCTGGCAGGGAAGATCTTGGACAATAACAGCTCCACATCCAGCAGCTGCACTAACTTGTCATCGACCCGGGTCACCCCGGTGAGAAAAGCGTTCTTGCCCAGGTTATCCGGCGGCGACTCGATATCCCGCCAGTTACACTCAATGATCTTATCTATGCTGCGCACCAAAAACCCCATCACCATGCGCTGACAATCTGTGATGATGATATAGGCGTTGGCGCACTCTTCGGGCGTGATGGGCGCGTAGCCCACCGCCGCGGCCATGTCTATGATGGGAATGGTGTGGCCCCTGACGGTCGCGGCGCCCAAAATAGCAGGATGAGATTGAGGGATGGCGCTGAGTTTAGAGAAGGGAACCAGTTCACGGATCTTGAGCGTGCCGAGGGCAAACAACTGAGTATGGGATAAGCGGAACAATAATAGGCCTTGAGATTGGCTAGCCTTACTTTTCATATTCTTACCGACACGTAAATGCTTAATTAGCGATAAGTTTAACCCTAGCATAGCCAGATTAAATTGACGATGCTCAAGCCTTGATAAATTGGCCTTACAACTGTGACTCTATCGGCAGCAGACCGATAAAATCGGCCATGAAACGACGCCAGAAGCTGGCATCGGGGTCGGCATAATAGACTTGGCCCTTAAGATCGTCATGCCAGATCAGCTCGCCATCTTTAAGATCCAAGCGATAGCTGCTGCGTTTGAGGGACTTTTGAATCTCATCCACCATCTCGCCAGCAAACTCACTCTGGTCGACAATCAGCCCCATCTCAGTGTTGATCCAGGCCGATCTGGGATCGAAATTGAAAGAGCCGACAAACACAGATGCCCTATCCAGCACAAAGGTCTTAGCATGCAAGCTGGTACGTGAGCTGCCCTTCCAGGCGCTGGGGCGGTTGTTGATGTCCACCTTCACCTCATACAGGGCGATGCCGTTTTCCAGCAACCGCTCGCGATAAGCCTTATAGCCCGCATGCACAGCCAACACGTCGGTGGCCGCCAGACTGTTGGTGATGATGGTGATCTTGATCCCCTGCTTAGCCGCGTCTATCAGGGCCTGACAGCCGCCGTCGGTAGGCACAAAGTACGGCGAGACAATTAAAGCCTCTTGGCGTGCCTTCCCCAGGAATTGGCTAAGGTCAGTTAGCAACCACTCCTGATGGCCCTGCCTGCTCGCCTTCTGGGGCGGATCGTACAGCAGCTGCGCATCGCCCCAATACCAGGCGAGTCCCTTGGAGGTGATCTGTGTCAGCAGCTCGCTCAGTTCGAGACGATTAAGGTACTCATCGTGGAGGAAGTTCTGCTTGTTTCTGGCCATGATCTTGGCCGCTTCTTTATACATCTCACTGGTCGGTGGCGGCACCAGGTTGACCACACTCTCGACCTGCTCGCTGTTCCAGTAGCGATCGAATTGATCCGACACCTCATCGACCACATCGCCTATGGTCAGGAGATCGAAGTCGCCAAAATCCACATCGTCATTCTTGGAGAAATACTCATTGCCTATGTTGCGCCCGCCCACAATGGTTATCTGGTTGTCCACGGTTAGGGATTTATTGTGCATCCTATGGTTGAGGCGGGAAAAGCCGGTCAACATGGCTAAGCTGCGAAAGGTGCGCTCATAGGAGGGATTAAAGAGGCGTATCTCGATGTTGGGATGACTGGCGAGCAGCACCAAGCCATCATCCAGAGTCTTGGTGGTGAGGTCGTCGAGCAACACCCTCACCCGCACGCCACGATCGGCGGCGTCGATCAGGTGCCAGATCAGCAGGCGGCCGGTTTCATCGTCGTGGTAGATATAATATTGCAGATCTATGCTTTGGCTGGCCGCATCCACTATCGCCAAACGCGCCACGAAGGCATCGACACCGGAGGAAAGCGGCAGTATGCCCGTCTTGTTTGGATGCGCCTTGAGGTCGCCTTCCAGGTAACGATACAGGCCGGAATCAGTCGGCGCCACCAGCTTATGGCTGGGGGTAAGTTGCTGGGACGGCGGCAAACTGCTGCAGGCCGACACTAGGCTCAGGGTCAAGGCGAGAGTCATCAACTTCGAGGGAAAAGTCATTGCCTTCAAGGTCAAAGCCATCAATTTCAAGGCCAATCGCATCATGCTTTTGCTTACCACAGAGAGGTTCATCACTTGCCCTAACACCATGAATTTATACGCCTAGTCACTAACATAGGCGTTAGCCTTACTCCTGTAAAGCGTATAAGACGTCGTAGACGAATTGATCCCAGCCCTCGGCGCTAAAGGCGATATCCCGCACCGCCCTCACCTGGCTCACCGCATGTAGCGGCGCGGCGCCATTCTCCATCAGGTAGTAGGCCATCAAGAGCCCGGTCCTGTCTTTGCCTGAGCGGCAATGGATCATCACTGGCAGGCCATCGGCCTCACACTGACGGATAAAGGCCAGCGCCTTGGGCAGCTGAGCCACACAGTGCGCCTCGTCGCCATCCACGGGGGGAATATTGCCCGACAGAGGAATGCAGGCGTAGCGCAACGCTAACCGCGCCATCTCATCAGGATCACAGAGATCGCCGCCATTGACCGAGAGTATGGCACCGACCCCCTGCGCCTTGAGTTCACTCAGATCCCAAGGCACCAGATTGGGGCCACAACGACCGGCAAGTTCGCCTTCGACTAACCAAAAAAGCTGCTGCATCTCTGTTTCACTCTGTTAGATAAACGCGCCCTACTATGAGGGACGCTTCCAGATCGCGTCATTGATCTTGGGTAACTTTTTACGTTTTTTCTTGCCCGTGCCTTCGGGTTTCGCCATAGGCTTCTCCTGGCGCGAAGGACAATCCAGCGGCGCCTCGGCGTCGGCCTCTAAGCCAGGATACTGCTCCCTTGGCAGGCGCAGCTTGTTCTTCTTCTCGATCACCTTGAAATGATGATATTCGTCGTGGCTGATGAGAGAGATAGCCTCACCTGTCTCGCCCGCGCGGCCACTACGACCGATACGGTGCAGGTAATCTGCGGGACTTCTTGGCAGTTCGAAGTTAATCACCACGGGAAGCTTGTCGATGTCGATGCCGCGGGCCGCGATGTCGGTAGCGATAAGCACGGTAATTTCACCGTTCTTGAAGCCATCGAGCACACGACTACGGGTGCCCTGGGCCTTGTCACCATGGAAGACCTGGGCGCTGATGCCGCGCTTCTCCAGCTTCTGCGCCAGGTGATCGCAGCTGCGCTTGGCGCTGGCAAATACCAGTACCTGACGCCACTGACGCACCTTGATAAGCTCGGCAAGCAATGCCGTCTTGTTGCTACGGTTAACTGTGTAGACGCGCTGCTCGATATCCGCGCTCTGCGACTCCTGCAGCTGGATCTCGACAGGGTCGGTCAGCAGCTTGGCAGTGAGGCTAAGCACCTCTTCGGGGAAAGTTGCCGAGAACAGCAGGGTCTGTTTCTGGTCGGGCAGTTGTTTGAGGATCTCACCGAGCTCCTCGGTGAAGCCCAAATTCAACATGCGATCGGCTTCGTCGAGCACTAAGGCCTTTAGCTGAGAAAGCTTAACGGCATTGCTGCCGAGCAGGTCCAGCAGGCGGCCAGGGGTCGCCACCAGAATATCGGCGCCGCCACGCAGGGCCAACATCTGGCTGTTCGCCGAGACGCCACCGAATACGGCGACCACCTTGGCTCTTGGCGCCAGCTCGGCGCCATAGCTGATGAAGCTATCGGCTACCTGCTGGGCAAGCTCACGGGTCGGCACCAACACCAGGGCGCCAACATGATTGCCGCCACCGGCTCTCTGTCCCACCAGCTTCTGCAGCAAGGGCAGCGCGAAGGCGGCGGTCTTCCCCGAGCCCGTCTTGGCACCGGCCAGCAGATCGCGACCGGCCAAGATGGCGGGGATCGCTCTTGCCTGAATCGGCGTGGCCTGCTGATAACCGAGATGATGCAGTCTGGCCTGCAGCGCCTTGACCAGATTTAACTGACTAAAGTCGGTCGTTGTCAGCGACAGGTCCGATGGCGCAGAGGGCTCAAGAGCAGATGGGTCGAGCGCATTAGTTGTCATGATAAGATTTAGCTAACCGTACAAAATAGAGCCGCGCATTGTACCTAAATTTACGACCAAACACCTAATTTTTACGGCATCTCGTCTTTACTGCCTAATCGATTTAGGCGCCAATCTCACTTCTGATCGCTTATTGGCTTTCGCCCACGGCCTCAGCTTCCAGGGCCAGTAGTTGCCGCTTAATCCCCAGGCCATAGGCGTAACCCGTCAGTGCCCCGCCCTTGCCAATGATACGATGACAGGGAATGATAATCGCGATTCGGTTGGCGCCGTTGGCGCTGCCCACCGCCCGCACCGCCTTGGGGTTATCAATCGCGCTGGCGATATCGGAATAGCTCGCCGCATCACCGAAGGGGTGAGCTAGCAGCGCCTGCCACACCCGATGCTGAAACGGCGTGCCTACCGGCGCCAAGGCCAGGCTAAAGGCGGTCAGCTTACCGGCAAAATAGGCGGATAACTCACGCTCAGCCTGGTCGAGATGTGCCTCGGCCTGCTCCAGCGCCAGCTGTTCGCGCGCGACCAGGGTGACTTCACGCGCAGCAAAGTCGTCATCCTGCCCGGGCAGAAAGCTCAGGTGCGACAAACCAAACTGATTGGCCGCCAGACTCACCTTTCCCAGCGGCGTGTCTATGACTCGCTCGGCAAGCGCCTGATAGCCGCTTAGTCCGGCGTCCCGGCTGAGGGGAATGTACTCAAGCACTGAGGTCTGTTGATTCATTTTATATTCCCTAGTTTACTTCTAGATTCATTAGGTTATTTCTTGGCACCCTGCCTACTGCTGATTCCAGAGCTGCAGGGTGAGATAACTGCCCCAGGGGGCGACCTGCCGTAGCACCTCTTGGCTGAGCGCCTGATACTGTGCCTGCGCCCGCTTCTTCGCCGCCTTGGGATCTTCGTCTTCAGCAGGCTCACCATCACAACTGGACGGCTCGGGTCGCAGGTTCGCCAGCAGTTGCTGTTTGACCACAAGATCCCCAACCAGCAGCACATCCGGCAGACTCTGCCCGCGCAGGCGCACATAATCCAGAGTCCAGGGGCCTATCCCCTTGATCTGCAGCCAGTCGTCTATCTCCGCCTCGGGGTTAGCCATCGCAAAGGCTGCCAGGGCGCGAATCGCCTCTTTTCTGATCCCCGGCATCTTAAGCCCATCCAGGCTGGCATCCACGAGCACCTCTGGGCTTGGGAACAGGAGCACCTGACTATCATTCAGGCTAATCGTCTCGCCATAATCGGCCACCAGTTGCCCCAAGAGCTTTATCGCCTGGGTCACGCTCACCTGCTGGCCTAAGATGGCGCGGCAGGCCGCCTCGAAAGGTGACCAGACGCCGGGCAAACGCAGGCCTGCCGAGACTTGGGGCAATGCCTGCCCAAGCGCTTGCAGCTTATCGCCTATGGTGAGCATGTCGGCGTCGAGATCCAGAATGCGACGAATATGGCTGATGATCCCCTTGAGCTGACTGAGTGAGTCCGTCTCGGCGAGATGAATGGTGACATGAAAGCAGGCCTCTTGCTCGTGATGAACAGCGCAGAAATAACCCTTGGCGGCGCCGAGCACGAAGCTGCGGCCATAGCTCTGTTCATCTAGCCACTCCATCTCGGGCACGGCGCGCTGGGCGAAGAAGCTGCGCAGATGTTGCCAATCATAGGGCGGACGATAGGCAAGCTTGAGCGTCAACCCCTGTAGAGGCATCGATGGCTGGCCTGTGGCCTTGCGGATCTCACTCGGGGTCAACTGCAGCTGCTCACGAAAAATCTCGTTAAAGCGTCTCACGCTGTTAAACCCGGCGGCAAAGGCCACCTGAGTGATCGGCATCTTGGTCTGATGCAGCAGCTGTTTGGCAAACATCAACTGTTGATACAGGGCATATTGCTTGGGCGAAGTGCCCAGGCTGTCGTGAAACAGTTGCCTGAGATAACGCTCGCTGATCCCTAATCGCTCGGCGAGCCCCGTCATAGGGATCGCCTGGGGGCCGCACAAGATGCCGGCGTCGATGAGACTCATGGCGCGATTCAGGCTGGTCTGTTTACCAAGCCAGGGATTTGAGCCCGGCGCGCTGTCCGGACGACAACGCAGACAGGGTCTTAGGCCAGCCTGAGCAGCCGACAGGGCATCGTCGAAATACCTGACATTGGCCTCCTTTGCAGGCACTGCCGGGCAGATAGGACGACAATAGATGCCGGTGGAGAAGACGCCGACGAAGAACAGGCCATCGAATCTGGCATCCCGTGACAGACGCGCGATGCGATACTGCTCCGCCTTGGGATGCTGCACCTCGGCCTGCATGGCTTTGCACGCTTTTGCACTAGACTCTTGTGTTTGCTGGCTCACTTGAAGAAGACTCATTTTGCTTTGATAAGGCCACTCTAATGCAGCCTGGGATTGGATACTAGCGGAAAACGGCACTCATGGTGAGAATAACTATCTAAGCAACAATTCGTCGCACTCGGATGACGCCTGCTATATGATGAGTGATAGCAATCAGATCGACTATCATCCTAATAAGCCTAAATTTTATAAGGACTTAAATGTTTAAGCGTTTCGAATCATGGGTTTCCGCCCTACCCGACCAAGAAGCGGTACAGCCGCCCCGTGGGATCTATCAGTTTTGCAGGCATTACACGCGCGGCTTCGAGTTGCCGCTCGCATTAATGTCGATACTGACTGCGCTGCTGGCGATTCTCGAGGTCTCACTGTTTGCGTTTATGGGCGACCTGGTGGATCTGCTCGCCAGCCACAGCCCAGAGACCTTGTTTGCCGAGCAAGGTGACAAGTTACTGCTGATGGCCGTCTTGGTGCTCGTGGTGATCCCTGTGCTGGTGTTGCTGCACGCCCTGGTGATCTACCAGGGGCTTTTGGGTAACTACCCCATGTCGATCCGCTGGCTCGCCCACAGGTATCTGCTTAAACAGAGCATCGCCTTCTATCAGAACGATTTTGCCGGGCGCATCGCCACCAAGGTGATGCAGACCTCTCTGGCTGTGCGCGAGACGGTCACTAAACTGCTAGATGTCTTGGTCTATATTCTGGTCTATTTCCTTTCCATGCTGGTGATCATCGCCGATGCCGACCTGCGCCTCATGCTGCCTATGCTGGTCTGGCTGATGATCTATGTGGGGCTGCAATTTTACTACCTGCCTAAGCTGAAACAGGTCTCGACCGAACAGGCCGACGCCCGCTCCACCATGACGGGACGCATCGTCGACAGCTACACTAACATCGCCACTGTGAAGCTGTTTTCTCACACCCAGAAAGAGGCTCAATATGCCAAGGAGAGCATGACAGGCTTCCTCAATACGGTTTATCGCCAGATGCGTCTGGTAACCGGCATCAATGTCAGCGTGCAGGTGATTAATTACTTACTCGCCTTCAGCGTTGCCGCCGTCTCCATCTGGCTGTGGCGCGACAACGCCATCACCATTGGCGCCATAGCCGTGGCGGTCAGTCTCTCTCTCAGGCTCAACGGTATGTCCCAATGGATCATGTGGGAGATCAGCTCACTGTTTGAAAATATCGGCACGGTCGCCGACGGCATGAATACCCTGTCGCGCCCCACCAGCGTTCAGGACAGCGACAATGCCAGCCAACTCACCGTCTCTCACGGTGAGATCGCCTTCAACCGGGTCAGCTTCCACTACGGCGAGGCCAGCGGCGTCATAGAAGATCTCGATCTCAAGATCAAACCCGGCGAGAAGGTCGGCCTGGTGGGCCGCTCGGGCGCCGGCAAATCCACCCTTGTGAACCTGCTGATGCGTTTTCACGACGTGGAGCAAGGCAGCATCACCATAGATGGACAGAACATTCGCGAGGTGGAGCAAGACTCGCTGCGGGCCAACATAGGTATGGTGACTCAGGATACCTCCCTGCTGCATCGTTCCATCCGCGACAACATACGCTACGGCAAGCCGGATGCAAGTGAGGAAGAGCTGGAAAATGCGATCCGCCAGGCCCAGGCCTACGAATTTATTCAAGGACTTAGCGATCCCGAGGGTAATCACGGGCTCGATGCTCAGGTGGGTGAGCGCGGTGTGAAACTGTCAGGCGGTCAGCGCCAGCGTATCGCTATCGCACGAGTACTGCTAAAGAACGCCCCTATCCTCTTGCTGGATGAGGCAACCTCGGCGCTGGACTCTGAGATCGAGGCCGCCATTCAGGAGAGTCTCTATCAGCTGATGGAGGGCAAGACGGTGATCGCCATCGCCCACCGCCTGTCGACCATTGCCGCCATGGACAGGTTGATCGTGTTAGATCAGGGCAAAATTGTCGAGCAAGGCACACACCAGGAACTGATCAAACAGGGTGGGATCTACGCCCAGCTCTGGGCCCATCAGACAGGTGGCTTCCTCGGCATAGAGTAAATAACTCTACCAAGACACCAATCCATCGACTGGCATAGCCGCTATTTCTGCACGCTGTGTCAGTCGATACGCTATATTAGGCTTGCCGCCTGATGCTTTTCATCCCATTATCAGCCTATAAAACGGCTACCTTTATCACTTATTCGGAAACCAAGCCGGCTCGGTAAAGACCCAGTCATTGTCTTTAACCGGTGTATGGCAGCTAATACAGACCTGCATGCCGCCCTCGAAGGGGGTCTGCTCCTCCCCTACCCAGCGCGCCCAGCCCCAGCCATAGGTGTCGGCGTACTTTACCGAGTCTTTAAACATAAACTCGGCATGGACGAAAGCCTTGGGGCCTATCGCCTGCGGCCAATGGGTTAATTCGCCAGCTTTCCAAACTACCTTGCCCAGAATGGCACCGTCAGGCCAGGGAGAATGTTTACCGCTACGAGCTGCCTTGATAGCCACATCATTACCCAGAATAGCCCTCACCGTATTATTGTCAGTTCTATGGGACACGGCGATACTTGACCAGGTCTGCCAACCTAGTGGATAGTCAATGCCATGGGAAGGTAAAGGCGTTTTGTCAGCTCCATAACCATTTGATGAAAATAATGAAACGGCTGATAACAGTATTAAAAGAATTGTCTTCATTGTCTGACTCACTCTGTTGCGAAAAGCACAAATTACTGGCTTAACTATTAGTGTGTCAGTGTAGTCTCAATAGGAAAGCTTTGCCGAAGGTAATCTAGGAAAGGAATTATGTAACGAGTTCAAGCTTGGATGAAAAGGCCGTAGCTTTGATATCAAAAAATTTATCATTTCGCTTCTGTTTCATCGCACGATAAAAGAACAAATCAACTAACTTACTTGCGTTAAGCTCCTTTGTCGTAAAGTGGATCTCAACTTGATTCGGTAAAAGGCTAAAACTAAAATCAAGAGTCATATTCAATAGCTTACGTGCAATGGCCTTCCCCCTTGCTTCTTTATCAACATAGATTTGACCGATGTAAGTGACTGATTTTTTAATATGGTGCCTGAAATAACAATAACCAATAGGACTCTCATCTTCGACCGCAACCATTACCCAACGAAGATACTCAACATCATTAATCTTGCACTGTGTGATATCAGCTAACACTAAATTCTCAAAGTCTCGTGCTAATTCACTTGAAACCTCAGACAGGTCGAATTCTGATTGGAAAACATCGAGATCTCTAGATATGAACATCAACATAATTGCCCTAATTCATCAGGTTAACGATTTTCCTGAAGTGTGGCACATAATGCCCCGCTCGGCGAAGGCAGATTAGTTTGGCGAAAATAGGCGAGACACAAGCAATTGGATAGGCTCCTGCTCTGTAGGTATTTGACGGCCTCATTTTGAGGCATCAAGGTGCCAATCAAATTCGTGCCACTGAAGCTGAGTAGATCTAAGGAACGATAAGGTAAATGACAGACGAAAAAAAACCACCCTGTTGGGTGGTTTTTTCCGCGTAACTAAACGCTTATTTGGTGGAGCCTAGCGGGATCGAACCGCTGACCTCAACACTGCCAGTGTTGCGCTCTCCCAGCTGAGCTAAGGCCCCGAAACTGATTGTGACTATACAGTAAAACCTGAACAAACACAACATCTTATTTCAAAATTTATCAAAATAAGTTGTGGTATCCCATAGGGGATTCGAACCCCTGTTACCGCCGTGAAAGGGCGGTGTCCTAGGCCTCTAGACGAATGGGACGCCGGTCTTACATTTAGACTCCGTAAGGGAGTGAATACTCGTCGAAACCAGTAGGCCATCTCGTAAGAGAAATGCTTCAACGCTATCGAATCGTTAACTTTGCAGTCAACCACTCAAGAAAGTGGTATCCCATAGGGGATTCGAACCCCTGTTACCGCCGTGAAAGGGCGGTGTCCTAGGCCTCTAGACGAATGGGACACTGTTGATACGTTATACTCTGTATCGAGTGAATACTCGTCGAAGCCAGTAGGCTATTGCTTCAACGCTATCGAATCGTCAACTTTGCAGTCAACCACTCAAGAAAGTGGTATCCCATAGGGGATTCGAACCCCTGTTACCGCCGTGAAAGGGCGGTGTCCTAGGCCTCTAGACGAATGGGACACTGTTGATACGTTATACTCTGTATCGAGTGAATACTCGTTAAAGCCAGTAGGCTATTGCTTCAACGCTATCGAATCGTCAACTTTGCAGTCAACCACTCAAGAAAGTGGTATCCCATAGGGGATTCGAACCCCTGTTACCGCCGTGAAAGGGCGGTGTCCTAGGCCTCTAGACGAATGGGACACTGTTGATACGTTATACTCTGTATCGAGTGAATACTCGTTAAAGCCAGTAGGCTATTGCTTCAACGCTATCGAATCGTCAACTTTGCAGTCAACCACTCAAGAAAGTGGTATCCCCATAGGAGCTTCGCTCCCCTGCTGCCGCCGACTCTTTATAAACCAAAGTGGGCGGTGTCCTAGGCCTCTAGACGAATGGGACACTGTTGGTACGTTATACTCTGTACCGAGTGAATACTCATTGAAGCCAGTAGGCTATTGCTTCAACGCTATCGAATCGTCAACTTCGCAGTCAACCACTCAAGAAAGTGGTATCCCATAGGGGATTCGAACCCCTGTTACCGCCGTGAAAGGGCGGTGTCCTAGGCCTCTAGACGAATGGGACACTGTTGGTACCTTATACTCTGTACCGAGTGAATACTCGTTAAAGCCAGTAGGCTATTGCTTCAACGCTATCGAATCGTCAACTTTGCAGTCAACCACTCAAGAAAGTGGTATCCCATAGGGGATTCGAACCCCTGTTACCGCCGTGAAAGGGCGGTGTCCTAGGCCTCTAGACGAATGGGACACTGTTGATACGTTATACTCTGTATCGAGTGAATACTCGTCAAAGCCAGTAGGCTATTGCTTCAACGCTATCGAATCGTCAACTTTGCAGTCAACCACTCAAGAAAGTGGTATCCCATAGGGGATTCGAACCCCTGTTACCGCCGTGAAAGGGCGGTGTCCTAGGCCTCTAGACGAATGGGACACTGTTGATACGTTATACTCTGTATCGAGTGAATACTCATCGAAGCCAGTAGGCTATTGCTTCAATGCTTTCAAATTAGATGGTGGAGCCTAGCGGGATCGAACCGCTGACCTCAACACTGCCAGTGTTGCGCTCTCCCAGCTGAGCTAAGGCCCCTTACCTAACTTGTCACCTTTGAGTGCACTGCGAGCATCTGCCGGCTGTGTCTCAACTGCGAGGCGCATTCTATGCAGCACACCCAAAAGTGTCAACTCGTTTTTTAGGAATTTATTCTATTTGCTACAAATTCAATCGCTTTGGAGATTCTTTGCTCACAACGAGCCTTTCCGACGAGGAAAGCGGTTAAATCTACAGCAGGCGACATACCCGCACCGGTAACCGCAACACGCAGTGGCATACCGACCTTACCCATGCCCAGCTCTAATTCGGCAGCCGTCGCTTCGATAGCCTGGTGAATCGCTTCTACGTTCCACTCGCTCAGCTCGGCAAATTTCTTTTGCAACAGTTGTAGCGGCTCTAAGGCAACACCACGCAGATGTTTCTTAGCGGCGGTTTCATCGAACTCGGCAAAGTCTTCATAGAAGTAGCGGCTAGAAGCAGCTAGCTCTTTTAGAGTCTTGGCGCGTTCGGCCAGTGCAGAGACCACTTCTGCCAGTGCAGGACCGTTTGCTGTATCTATGTTTTGATCTTGCATGTGCCACTCGAGGTGCTTGGCCACATATTCAGGCGCCAGCTCCTTCATATAGTGCTGATTTAACCAGATCAGTTTCTCGGTATTAAAGGCAGACGCCGCCTTATTGATGTCGTCTAACTTAAAGTACTGCTTCATCTCCTCGATAGAGAAGACCTCCTGATCGCCATGTGACCAGCCTAGACGCACCAGGTAGTTAAGTAGCGCTTCTGGCAGGTAACCGTCATCACGATACTGCATAACGCCTACAGCGCCGTGACGCTTAGACAGCTTGGCACCATCGTCACCTAAGATCATCGCCACGTGGGCATACTCAGGTACAGGCGCATTGAGTGCCTTAAGGATATTGATTTGGCGTGGAGTGTTGTTGATATGGTCTTCACCACGTACCACACAGGTGATGCCCATATCCCAATCGTCAACCACAACGCAGAAGTTATAGGTAGGCGTACCGTCGGTGCGGGCGATGATTAGGTCGTCCAGCAACTCGTTTGAGATCTCGATACGGCCGCGTACGTGATCGTCGAACACTACGCTACCTTCGGTTGGATTTTTAAAACGCACCACGAAAGGCTCGTCGGTATCGCGCGGCGCCTTGTCACGGCAGCAACCATCATACTTTTGTTGTTCGCCTTTGGCGGCCTGCTCTTCACGCATCGCCTCGATACGTTCGCGGCTGCAGTAACACTTATAGGCGGTGCCCTGCTCTAGCATCTGCGCGATGATCTCGTTGTAGCGATCGAAACGCTTAGTCTGGTAGTACGGACCCTCATCCCAGTTCAGTCCAAGCCACTCCATACCTTCTAAGATAGCTGCGCAGGCTTCGGGAGTTGAACGTTCGAGATCCGTATCTTCGATACGCAAGACAAACTCACCTTGGTTAGCGCGGGCATAGAGCCATGAATAGAGTGCAGTACGTGCACCACCTACGTGAAGAAAACCGGTAGGACTTGGAGCAAAACGCGTCTTAATCGTCATAATGGGACAGTAACCTGTTATCGAATGGTCTAAATATAGACTGAGCTATTTAATGTGACCGCTATTCTAACAGCCAAATGGGATAAGAGAAAATAGCCTGGACAACCGCAGCTTGCCCGGCGGCCCGAAAAGGTGATCGCCTCATCATAGGATACGCGGCTTACCTCGGCAGATACTCAACAGATGAAGCTACGCTAGGAATGTGCCGCCGCGAGATTGTCACCCGAACCACCTACCCGCTTTTCTATCGAGATGACCTCTTCCTGCATGACTGTCTTACTCTATATAGCTAAAGCCAATAAAGATAAAAGTGGGAATGCTAGAAATAGAGAAGGCACAGATAAAAGAAGCGGTGATCTGAAAAGATGATCAGATAGGGTACATAAATGCTGCGAGCTTCAGGCTACTGTTGCACCGCTCTATATAAGCCCCCTTATATAAACACCCAAAGGAGAATAGATAGAAAGCAAAAAGCGGCTTTTAGTCAGCCGCTATTGATGAGCCCAAGCGATAAGCGCCTAAATCGCAAAGGCCTAAATAAGAAAATGCCTAAACCACCTACCCTGCGTCTTTTTTATTTGCAGCGACTATATATGGTGTAAAAAAAGATGGTGCTAACAGTTAAGCCGCCTCACTCAAGCAAGTGCTGCATTATTTTACCCGCCTAGTGATAGAGAAAGGTGAATAACGACGCGTTAAAAACGAGCAAGCTCGCTCCTTTTCGCCGGATGTTTTTATCAAACAGCCCAGTTATGCATTGCTTGTCTCTACCAAGCCCTTGCCCTGACCGACAAGCTGGAGCCCCCTTCTGCTCAGGCTTTCGCCTGGGCGGCACCGGAAATCATCCTGATTTGTTTAACATTAAGACGATCCGAACAAATTTGAACCGGACTCATTATTTTCTCGAAAAAAGCGTTGACAGTAGATCGTTCCCCCCTATAATACGGCCCCACACAGCGAGGTCGATTAGCTCAGCTGGGAGAGCACCTCCCTTACAAGGAGGGGGTCACTGGTTCGAGCCCAGTATCGACCACCATACTCTGTATGGTAATAAAATTTGATGTGTCCCAGGTCGATTAGCTCAGCTGGGAGAGCACCTCCCTTACAAGGAGGGGGTCACTGGTTCGAGCCCAGTATCGACCACCATATTTTGTCCTAGATTCAAATATGTGGTGCATCGAGTTTAATGTTGTGAGATATTCCCAGGTCGATTAGCTCAGCTGGGAGAGCACCTCCCTTACAAGGAGGGGGTCACTGGTTCGAGCCCAGTATCGACCACCATCTCTTCACGAGAGAATATCGAATATAATAATGTCCCAGGTCGATTAGCTCAGCTGGGAGAGCACCTCCCTTACAAGGAGGGGGTCACTGGTTCGAGCCCAGTATCGACCACCATTGTTATCAAAATATGTAATATGCTGTATTTATCCCAGGTCGATTAGCTCAGCTGGGAGAGCACCTCCCTTACAAGGAGGGGGTCACTGGTTCGAGCCCAGTATCGACCACCATAGCATGGCTATGAAACGATAAATCACAGACAGTCCCAGGTCGATTAGCTCAGCTGGGAGAGCACCTCCCTTACAAGGAGGGGGTCACTGGTTCGAGCCCAGTATCGACCACCATATTTCCTCTTTAATGCTTCACCTCCCTATTTATAATCAAACAGCCTAGCAGCAAGCCATCGCGCCCGGTTCTCGCTATTGCGAATCCCTTAGCCTCAACTATTCTTCATTAAGACTTCGCTCAAACCAAGTAAGACTCAAGGTGGTTGAACATGGCTGATGTTACTCAATCTGCGTCGCTGGCAAGTATTGCCGCGTACCTAAAACTCACCCATGAATGCGATGAGCAGGAAGCGATGCTCGAAGCCAAGGAGGTGATGCAAAACCTGGTCGCCATGCGACAAAAAGGTTTCATCACGGGTTGGTATTTTGATGCCCAAGGCCACCTGGAGCTGCTACCCAGCGAGGCAATTCTAAAACGCATCAACCCACCCAAATAATAAATGCTGATATTATTACCAATAAAATAAATAACTTACTTCTAACCTTCATTCACCCGCCCTAATTAAATAAACAAAATACTTTACTTAATTAGTCACTGAGGTAGAGTTGTCCTACCTATTGATTCTTTTGAAGGCTGTCATGAAGGCCACCGACTCCCAACAAGCCGCTCCCAGCCAGACGGCTCAGCGCATTCTCGGCGTCACCTTAATCGTTACTCTGATCAGTGTGGCGGGCATTGCACTGCCATATCCTGTACTCGCACCGCTATTTCACGACAACAGCTCTCCCCTAACCCACTTCATGGGCCTGCCCAGCGAATTTTTAATGGGCATCGTCTTAGGCATCTATCCACTGGGGATCATCATTGGCGGCAGCTTCATCGGCAGCCTGTCTGACACCTATGGGCGCAAGCGTCTGCTCAGCCTCACCCTGATGGGCAGCGCGCTGGGTTATGGGCTCACGGCCTTCGCAGCGCACTCGGAGCAGTTTGTCCTTTTCTGTCTCGCGCGTTTACTGACGGGGATCTGCGAGGGCAACATCGCCATCGCAAGGGCGATAGCAGCCGATCTCCATCCGCAGATCGATAAGACCCGCAGTTTCTCGCTGATCAGCGCCATGGGCTATGGCGGCTATCTGCTAGGGCCGTTAGCTGGCGGCTACCTCATAGATCGGGGGATGGAGACAGTGTTTGGCGCGGCGGCGGTTGCCTGTATTCTGTGTGCCCTGCTGAGTCACAGGCTTCTGCCCCATCAGCTCGATGAGACCCAGGCTAACGCCGAGAAAGGCTCCAGCCTGGTGCTGCTCAGAGAGCCGGCCCTGAGACGCTTCTTTCTGCTCTACCTGCTGCTGACCATGGGGGTTAACTTCTACTATGAGTTCTATCCGCTACACCTGGTGCAACAGGCGGACTTCACCCCGGCGCAGATCAGCTGGGTAACCGTGCTGCTCACCGGCTGCATGATCGCCACCAGCATCTGGTTTACCCCTGTGCTACAGCGCAGGCTCAACCACGCCAGCGCGAGCCTGGTGGGGATCTTGCTGTTTGGCGCGTCCCTGGCCTGCTTTCCCTATCTCACTAATGACAGCTATCTGCTCACCTTCATGACCATAGGCGCGGGCATCGCCATCTACAACAGCTTCCTGCCGACCTACCTGTCCCATGCCTATCAAGACAGGCCCCAGGGACAGCTCATGGGCATGCTGGTGACCATCTTCTGCGTCGGCAACCTGCTCGCCGCCCTATTCGGCGGCCTGCTGGCCGTATTCGATGTCAAGATTGTGCTGTTGATCGGAGCCCTGTGCGCGGCGGCTTCCGGCGCCATCCTATATCACGGTCACTTCAAACGTGAATATTGGCCAGCGCACAATTAACCCGATAACGGGACTCAGTTCAAACTTTGCCCACACAAAATGGGTGGATTCCCACCCATTGAAATAAGACTAATGGGCGACATCCTCCCCAAGCACAGCTGTTTACTAATTAACCAATATGCCGCAACATATTGATATAGGGTAATTTACATAATTTAAACATCTTTGGCCTGGTCCTTGCCTATAATTTCTATGAGTTAAGCACACTGTGAACCTGCAGTCGCCCTAAGGCACTGAAGGATTAACAATAATAGGGATAACAAAATGACCAGACTCAACACCTGTACCTTTATCAAACAGATCGTCAAGATGACCTCAATTGCGGCCCTTCTGGGGGCCAGCTTAAACAGTTGGGCGGCGCCAACGGAAATTAAGTTTTCCCATGTGGTGGCCGAAAACACCCCTAAAGGCCAAATGGCACTGAAATTCAAACAATTAGTAGAAGAGCGTCTACCCGGTGAATACCAGGTAAACGTGTTCCCAAACTCTCAACTGTTTGGTGACAACAACGAGCTCTCCGCCCTGCTACTGAACGATGTGCAGTTTGTGGCGCCATCGCTCTCCAAGTTCGAACGCTACACCAAGAAGCTGCAGCTATTCGATCTACCTTTCCTCTTCAAAGACATGGACGCCGTTAACCGTTTCCAACAGAGCGACGCCGGCCAGCAACTGCTGAACTCGATGAAGCGCAAGGGTGTCGTCGGCCTGGGTTACCTGCACAATGGTATGAAGCAGTTCTCGGCCAGTAGCCCGCTTGTCCTGCCAGAAGATGCTCAGGGTAAGAAGTTCCGTATCATGGCCTCAGACGTGTTAGCTGCCCAGTTCCAGGCGGTCGATGCCATTCCGGTGAAGAAACCCTTCTCTGAGGTCTTCACCCTGCTGCAAACCCGCGCCATCGATGGTCAGGAAAACACCTGGTCTAACATCTACTCGAAGAAGTTCTACGAAGTACAGAGCAACATCACAGAGAGTAACCACGGTGTGCTCGACTACATGGTGGTCACCTCAAACACCTTCTGGAAGTCCCTACCCGCCGACAAGCGCAAGGTGATCAAGGCATCACTGGATGAAGCCATTGCCTATGGTAACGAAATAGCCGCGGCTAAGGTTAACAAGGACAAGCAGGCCATCATCGACTCTAAGCGTTCAGAGGTCACCTACCTGACGCCAGACCAGCGCGCCGCCTGGGTCAACGCCATGAAACCTGTATGGGCACAGTTCGAAGATAAGATAGGTAAAGATCTTATCGATGCCGCCGTTGCCTCAAACGAATAATAAGCGCTAACCCACTAAACTTAATAGGAAAGCATTGAGGCCGTTTCCATGGCATTCGGCCTCTTTCCTATCTAAGGAGTCTTAGAGATGATGTCTCGCTTTTTTTCTCATATCGAAGAGGTGGTACTTAACGCCTTGATCACCGCCATGACCCTATTGGTCTTTGTCGAAGTGATCGCCCGTTTCTTCTTTAACACAGGTTTCCTGTGGATCCAGGAGCTAACGCTCACCATCTGCGGCTGGTTCGTACTGTTTGGCATGTCCTATGGCGTCAAGGTCGGCGCTCACATAGGCGTCGATGCCTTCGTGAAAAAACTCCCCGCCCAGGGACGTAAGTACACCGCCATATTGGCCGTAGCCATCTGCCTCATCTACTGCGGCATGTTCCTGGTCGGCAGCTGGGAATACCTGGCCAAGATGTATCAAATTGGCGTGCCCATGGAAGATATCGACCTGCCCCATTTTCTGATTGGCGGACTGGACGGCGACTTTGCCTGGGAATATCTGCGCATCGACGTCGAGGAGCCAGCTGTGCCGCTGTGGATCTCTCAAAGCATACTGCTCATCGGCTTTATTCTGCTTACCTGGCGCTTCTTGCAGCTGGCTCTGGCCATCATCACCAATAAAACCGACGGCTTTGCCTTTGCCGATGAGGCCAAGGAGAGCATGCACCTTATCGATCAAGAGGCCCAGGCCGACGACAAGCAGTCGGGAGATAAAAAATAATGACTATAGCAACCCTCTTTATCAGCCTGTTTCTCTGTATGCTGCTGGGCATGCCGATCGCCATCGCCCTCGGCTTCTCCAGCATGTTGACCATATTGCTCTTCTCCGATGACTCACTGGCCTCGGTCGCATTGAAGCTCTATGAGTCCACCTCGGAGCACTACACACTACTGGCGATCCCTTTCTTTATTCTGTCGTCGGCGTTTCTCTCCACCGGCGGCGTCGCTAGGCGCATTATCGACTTTGCCATGGACAGCGTAGGTCATATCCGCGGTGGTCTCGCCATGGCCTCAGTGATGGCCTGTATGTTGTTTGCCGCGGTATCTGGCTCATCCCCCGCCACGGTTGCCGCCATCGGCTCTATCGTTATCGTCGGCATGGTTCGTGCTGGTTATCCTGAGAAGTTTGCCGCTGGGGTGATCACCACCTCGGGCACCCTGGGGATTTTGATCCCGCCTTCTATCGTCATGCTGGTCTACGCGGCGGCGACGGAAGTTTCGGCCGCGCGCATGTTCATGGCGGGGCTTATCCCTGGCCTGATGATGGGACTCTTGTTGATGCTCGCCATCTATATTGTGGCCCGCATCAAGAAGCTGCCTTCCCGTCCCTTCCCTGGTTTTCGCCCCCTGATGATATCGAGCGCCAAGGCGATGGGCGGCCTGGCACTGATCTTTATCGTGCTCGGCTCCATCTATGGCGGTGTCGCCAGCCCCACCGAGGCGGCGGCCGTTGCCTGTGTCTATGCCTATTTCATCGCAGTATTTGGTTATCGCGATATCGGCCCGCTGAAAAATGTCAGCTGGCGCGATAGCGGTGAATCGCTCATCAGAGCCGCGCTACGTAACCTTGGCTTCATGGTGCTGGCAGTTTTCAAAACCCCGGCCGACAAAGAGATCCGCCACGTGGTACGCGATGGTGCCAAGGTCAGCATCATGCTGCTGTTCATCATAGCCAACGCCATGCTGTTCGCCCACGTGCTCACCACAGAGCGTATTCCGCACCTTATTGCCGAAACCATAGTAGGCATGGGACTGCCGGTATGGGGCTTCCTCATCATAGTCAACTTGCTGCTGCTCGCTGCGGGTAACTTTATGGAGCCATCGGCCATCTTGCTGATCATGGCGCCCATATTGTTCCCAATCGCCACTCAGCTGGGGATAGACCCTATCCACCTGGGGATCATCATGGTCGTGAACATGGAGATAGGCATGTTGACGCCACCTGTGGGACTCAACCTGTTTGTGACCGCGGGGATCACCGGCCGCAGCATGGGATGGGTGATCCACTCCTGTATCCCTTGGCTGGCGCTGCTGCTCTTCTTCCTGGCACTGATCACTTATATTCCGCAGATCTCTCTGTTCCTGCCGGAATATATTGATAAGTTAAACGGTTATTAAATCACTTGATTTTGCTTAACAATTGGGCGAGTCTGAAACGGGATCTAATCGGTCCCCTTTCAGATTCGCTTTTTCAATTGGACATGCCTTATATGTCGAAAATTATAACAAGAAGAAAATATCTCGGCGTCGGCTTCATCATACTCCTAGGCCTCGCCTTTACCCTACGGGTCGCCTACTGGTTCCATCTGGAACATGGCTATGAGATGACGCGGCAACAATCCAACGCCCAGATGAAGGAGCTGCTGAGCTTCCTCTCGGGCTCTCTAAGTCGCTATGAGAGCATCCCCCATGTGCTCTCCACCAACCCGCTGCTGGCCAGTGCCCTGTTAAAACAGGACGATCCCGATACCATCACGCCGCTCAATCGCTATCTGGAGGAGATCCAGAGCATCACAGAGGCGCTGGATATCTATCTGGTCAATATCGACGGCGATGCCATCGCCGCCAGCAACTGGCAGCAGAGCTACTCCTTTATCGGCAAGAATTACGCCTTCAGACCCTATTTCAAGGATGCCATCGAGGGCAAGATGGGCCGCTATTTCGCCGTCGGCACCAGCTCGAACAAACGCGGTTATTACTTCTCCTATCCCATCTATAGCCACGGCTATCCGGTTACCCCCAGCCAGGGCGAGGCCAAGGTGTTAGGGGCGATAGTAGTCAAGGTCGATGTTACCGAGATAGAGCAGCAGAGCACGGGCATGGCCAGGGGCAGCAACTATGAGTTCGCCATCAGCGACCCGGACCATATTATCTTCCTCTCCAGCCGACCTGAATGGCGCCTCACCGCGCTGACGCCTGTGACTCATCAGCTCAAGCAGCGCATCGAATCCTCGAGACGCTACGCCAACCGCGAGATCAGTCCGCTGGCGATCGAGCCCCCCTTTGCCCCATCCCTAGCGGCAGACTATCAGATCTATCAGATAGGCGATGACAAGCGCGGCGCCGAGTTTATGGATAACGCCGCCTACATGAGTGACGCGGGCTGGCAGGTGCATATCCTCTCGCCCATGACACCCATCTACCGCTCGCTGCCGCCACTGCTCCTGCTCTATGGCGCCCTCTATCTGCTGTGCGCGCTGGCACTGTTATTCGCCATCGAGAAGCGTAAGAACACCCGCCGCATGCAACAAGCCCATGAGCAATTAGAACAAAGAGTCAAGGAGCGCACCCAGGCGCTGGAGACCAGTCACCAACAGCTCAAAGAGGCCCAGGATGAGTTGATCCAGGCCGCCAAGCTGACTGTGATCGGCAGCCTGTCGGCCAGCATCAACCATGAGATCAACCAGCCGCTGGCGGCGATTCGCAGCTATGCACAGAACACCCAGACCCTGCTCTCCCGCGCCAAGTGGGACGATGTCTCCAGCAACATAATGACCATCATAGAGCTCACCGACCGTCTGGCGGCCATAGTTTCGCAATTTAAGAGCTTTACCCGTAAGAGCCAGGGCAACGACAAGGCGATTAGCGTGGCGCAGTGCATCAGGGATGCGCTGACCATAGTCCAGCCCGAGGTGGACAAACAGGGGATAGATCTGGTGCTCAACAACACTGAGTGTCAGACGCTGCTCTGGGGCGACCCGATTAGGCTACAGCAGGTGCTGATCAACCTGATGAGCAATGCCATGGTGGCCATGCGTGCCAGCAACCCGAAACAGCTGATCATAGGCGTGGTGGTGAGCAATCGGCTGGAGATCACCATAGAAGATACAGGCACTGGCATAGACGAGAGCCAGATGCAGAAGATCTTCGACCCCTACTACACCAGCTCGCGTCAGGGGCTGGGCTTGGGGCTGTCGATCTCCCGGCGTATCGTCGAGGCGATGCAGGGTAAGATAAGCGTTGCCAACCGCCAACAGGGCGGCGCCATCTTCCAGATCACCTTGCCCATTCATGCAGTAGGATAACGATGCAAAATCAAGTTTTTAATCAATACGACATCTTAATCGTCGATGACGAGCCCCTGATAGGCTCGGCGCTGGTACAGCTGTTTGAACTGGAATCCTACCGCGCCCTGGCCCTCACCGACGCCAAGCAGATTGGCCTCGGCCTGCCCGACAACTGGCCGGGCATAGTGATCTCAGACGTCAACATGCCAGATATCGACGGCCTGTCGCTGATGCGCACCCTGCTGGCTCAGGACAAGGATATTCCCATAATCCTGCTGACCGGCCACGGTGATATCGCCATGGCGGTGCAGGCGCTGAAACAGGGGGCCTATGATTTTATCGAGAAACCCTTTAACAACGAGCACATGCTGGATATCGCAAAGCGGGCGCTGGAGAAACGCGCCCTGACCCTGGAAAACCGCAGCCTGAAACGTGAGCTGGAATCCCAGAGCACCCCTGGGCCACGTATCCTGGGCCACAGCCCGGGGATCAAGCAGATGCGCCACATCATCCACCAGGTGATCGATATGCCCGCCGATGTGTTGATCGAGGGCGAGACAGGCACGGGTAAGGAGCTGGTCGCCCGCTATCTGCACGACCACAGCCCCAGAGCCGAAGCCAACTTCGTCGCCATCAACTGCGGCGCTATTCCCGAAACCATCATAGAGAGCGAGCTGTTTGGCGCCGAATCTGGCGCCTTCACCGGCGCCGATAAGACACGTATCGGCAAGTTCGAATATGCTAACGGCGGCACCCTGTTTCTCGACGAGATTGAGAGCACGCCGCTATCCTTGCAGGTTAAGCTGCTCAGGGTGTTGGAAGACAGAAAGGTGGAACGCCTCGGCTCCAACAAGAGCATAGACCTGGATATTCGCATCATTGCCGCCACTAAGGTGGATCTCAAGAGTCTGTGCGACACGGGCGAGTTTCGCCAGGATCTCCTCTATCGCCTCAATCTGGTGACAGTGCCGATTCCGGCCCTCAGGGAGCGACGCGAAGATATCGGTCTTCTGTTTCTGCATTTCGCCCGGGTCGCCTCGGCCCGTTATCACAAGGCGCTGATCCCCTTGACGGCCGAATACACGGCCCAGCTGGTCTCCCACGACTGGCCCGGCAATGTCAGGGAGCTGCGCAATCTGGCCGAACGTTATGTTCTCTTAGGGCCAGAGGCGGCCTTTGCCACCTCACTGGGTCAGAGCAGTCAACTCAACGCCAACATGTCGCTGCAGCAGCGGGTGGAGTTTTTCGAGCGCCTGCTGATCGAAGAGGCGCTGAGTAACAACAAGGGCAGCATCAAGCTCACCATGGAGCAGCTGGAGCTGCCGCGCAAAACCCTCTATGACAAGATGCAGAAGTTCGGCCTCAACCGTAAGACCTTCATCAACTAGTGGCAGCCCTAGGCGTTAGCTCGCCGCATCTAACAGCGGAGTGCGCGGCCTATGGGTGCGCTGCAGCATCACCACCAAGAAGATCACACCGCTAAGCAGGGTCAGGCTGCCAGCCACCACGCCGCTCCAGCCCCAATGCTGCCAGAAGGGCAAGAGGAAAGGGCCGCCCAGCGCCGCCCCCAGATAGTAACTACACAGGTAGAGCGCCGTGGCCTTCGCCCTGTGCTGCTGGGCGCGCTGGGCTACCCAGGCATTACAGACGCTGTGGAAGGTGAAGAAGCCAAAGCTCGACAGCAGAAAACCTATGACGATGGCGCTGCTGGTATCCCCCAGGGTCACCAGACTACCGACGCACATCATCACCGCCGACAGGATAAACAGCGGCTGACGTCCCAGGCGGGTCACCCACTTGGCGGAGCGAAACGAGGCGTAGGTGCCGCTCAGATAACAGAGGAAGATAAGGGTGACCTGAAACTTGCCCCAATGAAACGGCTCCTGCATCAGGTGCAGCTGGATATAGCTAAACTGATTGACCATCACCATGAAGGCCAGCGCCCCCAAGAGGTAGAGCTTCACCAGGGTGGCATCGCCAAGGTGCAGGCCAAAGCCCTTGAGATCGGCGAGGCCAAAACCGCTCTTGTGTTGACGGCGACGGATCCGCACCCGGTCGAGTCGCGGCAATAACAGTAACACGCCCACCACGCCAGCAAGGGTCAAGACACTCACCAGCCCCATGGCCTCTACCCAGGTCAGATACTCTGTCATCAGACCGCCGAGCAGGCGCCCGGCGATGCCTCCCAGGCTGTTGGCGCCGATATAGATGGCCCCCGCCTTAAGCAGCACGCTGGTATCGAGCAGATCCTTAAAATAAGCCATGGCGATGGCGGGCACCGCCGCCAGCAGTATCCCCTGAAACAAACGCACCGCCACCAACGCCGAGAAATCCTGCACCCAGATCAACATGAGATCCGCCACCACAAGTAGCGCCAGGCTCCAGAGCAGCGGCTTACGCCTGCCTAGCTTGTCAGACAGGGTGGCATAGAAGAGCAGCGCGAAGGCCATGGAGAAGCTGGTCACAGACAACAACAGGGTGGCGTGGGCCGGCGACACGCTAAAACTGGTCGCGATCAGCGGCAACATCCCCTGCACCATATACAGGTTGATGTAGATCACCACGGAGGCCAGAGAAAGGCCCCAGATCAGACGAAGTTGTAGTGGACGGCTGGCGGTCATGTTGTCGCGCTCAATAGGATAGATAGACACAGGCTAGCACCGGCGCTAACATAACAAAAATAGATTATACATATGATGTCGATAACAACTTGTTATAGACAATTCCGATGACCAAAGCTTGAAAACAATCTGCTAAAAAGCGCTTAAGACAATGGTGCTAACTCAGCGTGATAGAAAAATGCGAGAAGGTGGGATGAAAGATGGATATCAAACAGCTTAGGCAGTTCGAGGCGCTGGCGACCAAGGGCAGCTTTACCCTGGCGGCCAAACAGCTCAACCTCGCCCAGCCCGCCCTGAGTCAGGGGATAAAACGCCTCGAAGAATCCCTCGGGGTCACGCTCGTCAACCGTAACAAACACTATCGCGGTCAAGATGGCAGCCGCCTCACCCTCACCGCCGAAGGCGAGGCGCTGGCGCAACATGCCAGGCTGATCCTCAAGCAGGTCAAACAGGCAGAGGCCCATATTAAATCTATGGCCAATCTCACCAAGGGCGAGGTGCGCATCGCGGTGCCCGGCATGCTGGGCTCCTACTACCTGCCCTCTCGCTTGATGGCCTTCAGGCACAGGTATCCAGATCTCAAGCTCTCCCTGTTCGAGGGCGGTACCCGAGACAGTCTGCGCATGTTGCAAAACGAAGAGGTGGATATCGCCATCATCACGGGCCAGGATCTGCAGCCTAATTTCGACAGTCATCTGCTGCTCAGAGAGCAGATGGTGGTGGCCGTGGGAGAAGATCACCCCTTGGCGGAGCACAAAGGGATCACCCTGGAGCAGTTTTTCGAGCAGGAGCTGGTGATGTTTAAACCCGGCTATTTCCACCGCGAGTGGATGCTGTCTCAGGCCAAGGCATTGGATCTCGAGGTGAATATTGCCTTCGAGACTAACCTTATCAACCTGATCAAACAGGTGGTCGCCCAAGGATTTGCCATCACCAGCGTGCTGGAGATGGTGATCGAGGCCAGGGATCCTATCCGCGCCATCCCCTTCTCACCTGCGGTGCATCTGGATTTGCATATCGCCTGGAATAGAGAACGCCCCATCGGCCTTGCCGACAGGGCGTTTGTCGAGTTCTTGATGAATAACCCTTAGCGGTATGCTAACGGCTTCATGAGACCAATCTAACTGGCATCTGTCTGACGCTCGGGCGCCGCTAACTGGAAGGCCTCGAGCTTATGGCAATTATCCCAGATACGGCGAATGTTGGGATAAGCGCTCAAGTCGACCTTGAAGCGATTGGCGTTATAGACCTGAGGGATCAGGCAGAGATCCGCCAGCGTCACCTCATCACCATAGCAGTAGGTACCGGCGTGCTTTTCCAGTTGCTTTTCAAACGCGCTAAAGCCCTGGTGGATCCAGTGATGGTACCAGGCGTTCTTGGCATCCTCATCGAGCTCAAGCGTGTTGGTGAGATACTGCAACACCTTGAGGTTATTCAGCGGATGCACCTCACAGGCGATAGAGAGTGCCATGGCGCGCACCTCGGCTCTCGCCTTGGGCTCTCTTGGCAGCATTATAACGCCGCCATACTGCTCATCGAGATATTCGATGATCGCCAGCGACTGAGACAAGACAAATTCGTTGTCGCCCTCGATCAGGGTTGGCACCAACTCCTGGGGATTGAGCCCGGCATACTCAGGCAAGTGCTGCTCGCCGCCATTCTTCACCAGATGCACAGATTCGAGCTCTGCATCCAGTCCCTTCAAATTCAATGCGATACGCACCCGATAAGCGGCGCTGGAGCGCCAGTAGCCCAATAATTTCATCACACGGCTCCTTTTCTCTCTCCGCCCATTGCCCGGCGGCTGTTACAAAAACGGGGCAACCTTGGTCGCCCCGAAGTCTCAAAAGTTTTTGAGAATTAACCTTTGTACTCAACCACCTGCTGATCGATGGCACCAAAGATAGATTGCTCATTTTCATCCAGCATCTCGATACGCACGCGATCGCCGAAACGCATGAATGAGGTCGATGGCTTACCGTCGCTGATGGTCTCCAGCATACGGGTCTCGGCCAGACAGCTAGAGCCAGCGCTGCGATCATAGTTAGAGATGGTGCCCGAACCTATGATGGCGCCGGCGCCCAATGGACGAGTCTTGGTGAAATGGGCAATCAACTGACTGAAGTTAAAGGTCATGTCGATGCCACAGTTTGGCTTACCAAACAGCTCGTTGTTCAGATGGGTGATCAACGGCAGATGCACCTTAGACTCATGCCACTTGTCACCCAGCTCATCAGGGGTCACGGCGACAGGAGAGAAGCTGCTGGACGGCTTAGACTGGAAGAAACCGAAGCCCTTGGCCAGCTCGGCTGGGATTAGGTTACGCAGCGACACATCGTTCACCAGCATCAGCAGCTTGATATGCTTCTCGGCCGAATCAGCGTCTATGCCCATAGGCACGTCGTCGGTGATCACCGCCACCTCAGATTCAAAATCTATGCCCCACTCTTCGCTGGCCAGCTCGATATCCGCCTTAGGCGCGATAAAGCTGTCAGAACCGCCCTGATACACCAGAGGATCTGTCCAGAAGGTTTCTGGCATCTCGGCGCCGCGGGCCTTACGTACCAGCTCAACGTGGTTCACATAGGCGCTACCGTCCGCCCACTGATAGGCACGTGGCAGCGGTGACAGGCACTTGTTCTCGTCGAAGTCGACCGTGTTGTCTAGCACGCCTTGGTTAAGGGCATCATAAAGCTCTTGCAGTTGCGGCTGAAGCAGATCCCAGGCGTCGAGCAGCTGCTGCATGGTGTGCGCGATGGCCGGTACTGCAACAGCCTTGGTTAGATCTTTACTCACAAGCATCAGCTGACCGTCACGACGGCCGTTGTTATAACTTGCTAACTTCATACCCACTCCTTCCGAATTCTTCTCTTGCCAGACCTTAGGGGCGCGCCGCTAACGGGTCTGGGACTATCAATTTGGCATAGAAATACCCTATGCGCCTCAAGATAGGAATAGCGTGATACAAATCACACTCCTTCCCCTAACATTCAAATTTGTAAACAATTCATGACAGGCAGCGAGAACCCCAAATTCATGGGGTTTCGGCCTTGTTGCTGCCTAGAAAACCGTCTGCCAACTGGCAATAAGGTTTTACATCCCTTTTTGCTTGCTGATCTTATATTCCCTCAGCTTGTTGGCGATGGCCGTGTGAGACACCCCGAGTTTCTTCGCCAGCTGGCGGGTACTGGGGTACGCCGGATAGAGGCGTCTGAGCAGGCTCGCCTCAAACTGTTTCATCGCCTGATCCAGGCTGCCCTCAAACTGATGATCGAAATAACCAAAGCCTTCGGCGTATGACGGTAATTTTAGCTGATCCACCGTCAGCTCCGCCGAGCCATCCCACATGGATACCGCACGGAAGATGGCGTTTTTCAGCTGACGCACGTTACCCGGCCAGGCATAGCCCAGCAGGTGCTCACGGCATGGGGCCGAAATGCGGCGAATGGGGATAGACAGCTGCTGACTGTAATGCTCGAGGAACATCTCGGTCAGGGGGATCACATCCACCTTGCGCTCGCGAAGCGACGGCATATGGAAGCTGAGCACATGGATGCGATAGTAGAGATCTTCGCGGAACTCACCGGTCTGGCATAGTTCGGCCAGATTCTTCTGGGTCGAGCAGATGATGCGCACGTCCGAGCGCACCTCCACATCGCCGCCCACCCGGCGGAAGGTGCCATCCTGCAACAGACGCAGCAGTTTGACCTGAGCCGCCTTGGACATCTCGGCAATCTCATCTAAGAAGACGGTGCCACCCTTGGCCTCCTCGAAGAAGCCACGCTTGACCACCTCACCACCGCTGACATAACCGAAGAGCTCCTCTTCGGCCGCGCTGTCTGGCATGGCAGCGCAGTTAATCGCGATAAAGGGATGCTCTCGACGCATGCTGGCATCGTGGCAGGCTCTGGCCATCAGCTCTTTGCCTGTGCCCGTCTCACCCGTGATCAACAGAGGCGCATCGAGCTGGGCCATGCGTCTGGCCTGCACCAACACCTCTTTCATCTTGTCGCTGACCGCCAGGACATTCTCAAACCCTGTGGTCTGATTCTGTAGGGCGTTAAACTGCTTGCCGACCCGTGCGGGCGATTTGAGGGAGACTACGGCGCCCGCCAGTATGGTCTTGTCGTTCTCGTCGGGCAGATAGATGGGCAACATCTCGGCCAGGTATTCGCTTTGGCCTATGTTGACCCGTGTGGCCTGGGCCAACACCAACGGCTCGCTGAGCCAGCGGTTGAAGTTAAAGCCCTGCACCCAATGATTGAGGGGTTCGTCGAGCACCTCGTGCTCACCCATGTTGACCGTCATCAGCGCCGACTCGTTGACGATACGGATCCGCCCCTTAACATCAATGGAGAAGACAGAATCCGGCAGTGTCTTCAGCAAGGTCTTAAGCGCATAATGCTCCTGCTCGGAAGGCATGAAAGAGACAGTGCGCACGTCGTGCACCCCTTCCACCTTCCTGATTAACGGCAGCAGCTCACTGAGCACATCAAAGTTGACCTCAGCAAACTGCAGATAGAGAAATCCCTGGTTACTGGCATCGATAGCTATCAGGTTAATGCCATAGCCTTCGAGGATCACCAGAATGTCTTTTGCTAGACCCACGCGGTCGATGCAACTTACTTCTAAGCGCATACCCTTTCGTCCCTTTTTATATTTATTACTTCACGGTTTTTGGGATTATCGCGAGCATGGTTGCGTCTCATGCCAGAAAAAGTGTGACACGCCACGCAGAAATGCCGATAAAACGCCTATACGTTAGAGTGTAATGAGATTTGTGGCAAGAGTTGTTTACACCGGATTCGAAAAGCAACCAAAAAAACAGCGCCATAGCTAGGCTATGACGCTGTTTTTAAATCAATTTTAACTTAGTCCAATAACTGGTCTGTCTTGGCCGCCATGATGAAATCGTTGCGGTGCAGCCCCTTGATGGAGTGAGACCACCAGGTCACGGTGACCTTGCCCCATTCGGTTAGAATGCCGGGATGATGAAACTCTTCCTCAGCTAAGTCAGCCAACTTATTGGTAAATTCCATTGCCAGCTTAAAGTTTTTAAACTTGTAGACACGCTCAAGCTGCATGATACCATCACGCACCTCGACGCCCCAATCTGGGATCATGCGGATCAGCTCGGCCAACTCGGCATCGGTCACCTTAGGCGCGTCGGCCTGGCAGGCTTCGCATTTCATTTGGGCTAATTCAGTCATACTTCTTCCTTCTGATTTTCTTATCTGGCTTTCTTAACTGGCTTTCGATTTTGGCTCAAACATGGGGGCATGTAGGCCTAACTGACGCGCCTTAGTCACGGCAGCCATGATGTCCATTTTGACGATTTCGTCTAAATAATCAATTGAATCAATAGCGTAATAAATTGGCTGCATGATATCGATTCGATAAGGGGTTCTTAAGATATCCAACAGATCGAAAGGCTTCACCACCGGGGTGTCGCTCATGGCGTATAGCGTCTCACCTGGCGAGCTTAATATGCCGCCACCGTAGATCTTCAGCTCATCGTTGGCCTGACGGATCAAACCAAACTCCACGGTAAACCAATAGAGTCTGGCGAGAAAGACACGCTCCTCTTTCGAGGCGGCCAGACCCAACTTACCGTATTCGTGAGAGAAACGGGCAAATGAGGGATTGGTCAGCAGCGGACAGTGACCGAAGATCTCGTGGAAGATATCGGGTTCCTGCAGATAGTCGAACTCCTCCTTGCTGCGGATGAAGGTGGCAACCGGAAACTCCTGGTTCGCCAGCAACTGGAAAAACTTCTCGAACGAGATCAGCGCCGGGACGGCAGCCGTCTTCCAACCTGTGGCCTGTTGCAGCACAGCATCGATTTCGCCAAGCTGCGGGATGCGATCTGCAGGCAAGGCAAGATCTTCGAGGCCTTTCAGATAGGCATCACAGGCATAGTGGGGCAAATTGCCCTTCTGTCTGTCGTACAGCGCTTGCCAGATCTCATGTTCATTGTCAGGGTATTGGATGAACCCTTGGTTATCAGGCAGTCTGGCCTGATACGTAGTTTGTTTACTCATGATAAATACAACACAAATGACTGCTCCTGCCTCCATATTTGACTAAACGCCAGAGTTTGTTAACAGGATCACACTTTATAATTTGGCTTGAGCGCCGCTCAAGATGTAACCTCAAATTTACATCAGGCAGAAGATGAAAATTTAAATCGTTTTTATTTAAAGACTTATCGAATAATTCATATGTAACACTCTTGACACAAATGCCGACTTTGACATCAATTTCATCTGCTTACCCCATGGGACAAATATTTGTGTAAAGGCATTTGACTAACTCTGCTCAACCCAGTTCTGGTATCGAGCGCACCTTTACAAGCGTTAAGATAAGGCTAAAGCCGACGCCGAACAGGTCGACAGATACCGAGAACCTAGCGGCCAAAGCGCCTAAATCTCCTGGCTTTTCAGGGCGTTTTTATTAGAATAAAAGGGCATTTTGCGCAGCCAACTAGGATTAGGATGAAACAGCACAAAGTTCGCAAGGCCGTTATTCCCGTCGCGGGTCTCGGCACTCGCATGCTTCCGGCAACCAAGGCGATCCCCAAGGAGATGTTGCCCATAGTCGACAGACCCTTGATCCAATACGTGGTCAACGAGGCGATAGCCGCCGGGATCAACGAAATAGTATTAGTTACCCATGCCAGTAAGAATTCCATCGAAAACCATTTCGACTCCAGCTTCGAGCTCGAGGCCCAGCTCGAACGCAGGGTAAAACGTCAGCTACTGGCCGAGGTGCAGGCCATCTGTCCAAGCGACGTGACTGTGATCAGCGTGCGCCAATCCCAGGCTAAGGGGCTGGGCCACGCCATTTTATGTGCTCAGAAGGTCGTGGGCGACGAGCCCTTTGCAGTTTTGCTGCCGGATGTCATCATAGACGATGCCAGCTGCGATCTCACCCGGGATAACTTGGCCGAGATGGTGAAGCTGTTTGATGAAACCGAAGTGGGCCAGATCATGGTCGAGGGCGTGCCAGAGAGCAGCGTCGACCAGTACGGTATCGCCGATGTGAACGGCCATCAGCTGGAGGCCGGGCAATCTAAACCCATCAATGAGTTGGTGGAGAAACCTAAGGTGGGCCAGGCGCCATCTAACTTAGCGGTAGTTGGCCGATACGTGCTACCTAAGCAGATCTGGCAACTGCTGGGCAAGACCCCTGCCGGCGCCGGCGACGAGATCCAACTGACGGATGCCATCGCCATGTTGATGAACAGCCAAACCGTCAACGCCTATTACATGCATGGCAAGAGTCATGACTGTGGCAACAAACTCGGCTACATGCGCGCCAATGTGGAATACGCGCTGCGCCATCACGAAGTGGGCAGGGATTTTGCCGACTATCTCAAAACATTAGATTCAGATTTACAACAGGATAAAGATTAATGACGATTTTAGTCACAGGTGGCGCAGGCTACATAGGTAGCCACACTGTCGTTGAGCTACTTAATGATGATCAACAGGTCGTGATCATAGACAACCTGAGCAACTCAAGCGTCGAGGCCCTCAAACGGGTCGAGCAGATCACCAATAAAGGGGTCACCTTCTATCAGGGCGACGTGCTCAACAAGGCCTTCCTGCAGAAGGTCTTTACCGACCATGATATCGATGCCGTGATCCATTTTGCCGGCCTCAAGGCGGTCGGCGAGTCTGTGGCCCAGCCGCTGCGTTACTATGAAAACAACGTTACCGGTACCTTAGTGTTGTGCGAGGTGATGGCCGAATTTAATGTGAAAAACCTAGTATTTAGCTCATCGGCTACCGTCTATGGCGATCCCGCCTCACTGCCCATTACCGAAGATTTCCCCACGGGAGCCACTAACCCCTATGGTCAGTCTAAGCTGATGGTCGAGCATATCCTTAAGGATCTGCACCACTCGGACTCGAGCTGGAACATCGCCAGATTGCGTTACTTCAATCCAGTGGGCGCCCACGAGAGCGGCCTCATAGGCGAAGATCCCAACGATATCCCCAATAACCTGATGCCCTTCATCGCTCAGGTTGCCGTGGGTCAGCGCGAGAAGCTTAGCGTCTTCGGCGACGACTATGACACCCATGATGGCACAGGTGTGCGGGACTATATCCATGTGGTGGATCTGGCTAAGGGCCATCTGAAGGCGCTTGCAAAACTCAACACCCAGCCAGGCTTAGTCACCTATAACCTGGGCACTGGCCAAGGCTACAGCGTGCTGGATATGGTCAAGGCGTTCGAGAAGGCCTGCGGCCATACCATCGCCTACCAGATCGCGCCGCGTCGTCCTGGCGATATCGCCGCCTGCTACGCCGATCCTCACAAGGCGCAGACAGAGCTGAACTGGCAGGCCACCCACACCATAGAAGATATGGCCAACAGCAGCTGGCACTGGCAGTCCTCTAACCCGAGCGGCTACAAGGCCTAAAGCAGACGGGGGCTCAGGCCCCCCATTTGATAGCAAGTGAATCTATGAGTAATCGCATCAACCAAAGCCGCCGCAACCTCTTCAGCCGCCGCAAGAGCCAGGTGATCCGCCCGCCCTGGAGCCGCACAGATGTCGAATTTACCGACATCTGCACCCGCTGCGATAAGTGTATCGACGCCTGTGAGACCAAGATCCTCTCCCGTGGCGATGGTGGCTTTCCCGAGGTCAGCTTCAGTCAGGATGAATGCACCTTCTGCGGCGCCTGTGCCAAGGTGTGTCCCGAGCCGCTGTTTACCGACATCGAAGAAACTCCCTGGCAGATCAAGGCCAGTATCGACCAGAGCTGTCTGGCCAACAGCGGCATCTGGTGCCAGACCTGTAAAGATGCCTGCGATCCCAGAGCCATCAGCTTTACCGCCAGCATAGGCCAGGCGCCCAAGCCTGTGATCGATACCGAGCTGTGTAACGGCTGCGGCGCCTGCGTAGCGCCCTGCCCTAATCAATCGATAAAACTCAGCTAATGTAGTGAAAAGCATTGCCAAAAAACTGACAGGCAGCGCCAAATATTAGTGGTTTTGTTACACAAAGTTTAAGGGTAATATTGGGCAAAACGGGCAAAAAGTTAATCATTATGTTTGGAAAGAAAAATAACAAAGCAGGTCTCACTTTTATTGCGCAAGGGACTAAATTATCAGGGGAAACTCATTTTGCCGGCGAAGCCCTCATTGGCGGCGAACTGCATGGCAAAATCAGCGCGACCGGTAAGCTGACGATCGAAGTCGATGGCTATATCGAAGGCGAGCTGCAGTGTAAGGAGATTAAGGTCTCTGGTGCGTTTAAGGGCAAGATGAAGTGTGAAAAACTAAACATCACCAGCACAGGTAGCGTCGAGGGTGAGATCGCCTGTAACTCGATGGAGATCTTCGAAGGGGGTCAGTTTATCGGGATGCGCGTACGCGAAGAGGTCGCCCTGCTCGCCAGCGAACCAGACGTCCAAGCGATTAACCCTGAAACCAAATCTGATGCCGAACCTGAGGCAGAGTCTCAGTTAGACAATTACTTTAAAGAACTCACTAAATCTGCCTAATCTAGGTAAGCTTGGCGAGAGCCCTATCAGGCTAATTTAAGTGGACAGCTTTAACAAATAAGGCCACACAATCCTGTGGCCTTATTTATATCCATCCCTCGCCCCCATAACAATGAGTCTATGGTCAGCAGTAACTGTTAATAGGCTAGTACGACCTGCTATTGACTAAGGTTGCTTCTATATTCCCTCAGCAGCGCGAGAAACTCCCTCGGCGCCCTGTCTAAACAATCTTCCGGCAAGTAAACATGGTAACCCAGCTGAGTATTGAGCTGAGCGCAGCGCCGGGCAAACATCGCCTGCACGCCACTGAAATCTGTGCCTTCTAGTGTGATGGGGGTGAATTCAGAGTTGAGATAATGCTCGAGGTCCGCAAGCTCACCGTCCAGATTCAGGGAGGAGATCAGCAGCGGGCGCTGCTCGCTCAAGAGCCCTGTCGCCAGCCTGGGCGGTATATCGTCGATCAGCGGCAACAGGGATTTCAGCCTGACCCCGATATAGGGCAGATCATGGCTATCAAACGTCTGAATGCTGCGAGGGATATCGACCCGTTGAATGTTGTCCCATTCCAGATAGATACTGCCCCTGTGATGGTGATACACCAGCCCCCTGGGCCTTAGCTCTATGCTCACCTCGGGCTGCATCCACTTGGCTATCCCCAGCACGGTAAAGATCATGCCGAAAATGAAACAGACCATGCCCGGCCCCATCAGCGCCCTGGAGGCGATAAACATGCACAGGGCGCTGATTAAGGCGATGCCACCAATCAGGGTAAAGGTGCGCGCATTACGCTTGGTCACCGCGCGAATGACAACTGCTTCTTGTTCCATAATCTCCAAACGCTAATCTGCCAAAGCAAATTTAATCTTAAGCCAAGTCTGCCCCAGATATTCATGGATCGAACGCTGGGAGGCCAACAGGTTGCGGGCATCCAGCTGCCACCAGTAGCCGCCCCGGCCGATAAAGTCTGCCGGCGCCCCCTGAGGGTGCATGCCAGCCTGATGAAAGATCATCATGGCCCGTGGCAGATGGGTGGCCGAGGTCACCAGCCTGAAGGGGCTATCACCTATCTCCCACTTGAGAAATTGTGCCTCCTCCAGGGTATCTTTGGCCAGGGGAAACTGAATGATCCGCTCAGGGTTCACCCCGAGCTCGATGGCAGCATTGGCCATCACCTGCGCCTGAGGCACAGCGTCACTGCCACCCCAACCGCTGACCACCAGTTGGCAATCCTGCCCTAGGCTAAGTTGTCTCACCCCTTCGGTAAGACGGGCCAGTGCGGTGGCAGAGAGCTGCAACGTGGCGCGATCGGCGATAGTGGAATCGTGACCACTGCCCAGCACCATCACCACGCAGGCGTTTTCTATCGGGTCGTTGTTGACTGGGTATTGCCCCTCGAGCGGTGCGGTCAGCTGATGACTACCCCATTGACTGCTCGCCAGCAATAAGATGGTAAAAGAGAGTGTGATCAGCGCCTTAACGAATTTGCGTCGTCGCAGGATCAGGATCGCGATAAACAGACACAATACCGACAATGGGATCGGCATTAAGAGTTGTGAAATTAGTTTTTTTACCCAGAACATGGCTATCCTTGCCCCTACGTTTTGCCCCCAATGAAAAGTGGGGGCAAGTGTAACCTAGGGATGTAAGGAAGTCATTACCAGAGCCAGGCGGCGCCGCGAACCCCAGATGAGCCGCCATACATGTTCTGCACCACAGGAGTACGACACTCACCGCCAAGCACGTACTTAGACAGTGCCTCGGGCAATCTTGGATAGATGGCCTCTATGTTGGATACGCCGCCACCCAGCACGATAATGTCGGGATCCAGCATGTTGATCATATGGGCCAGCGAGCGGGCCAGACGGTCGATATAGCGCTCAAACGCCGCGGTCGCCAGCGCTTCACCCTGCTCCATTCGACGGGCGATCTCGATACCGCTGGGCGCTTCGCCACCGGCCGCCTTATAGTCGCGCACGAAGCCGGTGCCAGAGATAAAGGTTTCGATACAGTCTTTGTTGCCGCAGAAGCACTCGGTAGAGTTGAACTCGTCAGGGGTCATCCAGGGCAGCGGGTTATGGCCCCACTCGCCGCCGATGCCGTTGCCACCGCCGTGGACCTTGCCATTGATAGCGATACCACCGCCGCAGCCCGTGCCTATGATCACTCCAAACACCAGGCCCTTACCGGCCGCAGCGCCATCTACCGCCTCGGACACGGCGAAACAGTTGGCATCGTTGGCCACCCGCACCTCACGATCCAAACGCGCACCTAAGTCCAAGTCTAACGGATGACCATTGATCCAGGTCGAGTTGGCGTTCTTCACCAGACCAGAGAAAGGAGAGATCACCCCGGGAATACCGACACCCACAGTGCCTTTTTGACCCAGAGTGGACTCTGCTTCATTGACGAGTGCCTCGATGGCATCCAGGGTGGCTTTGTATTCACGCGGCGTAGGGATACGTTTCCTAAACAGTTCCTTACCGGCCTCACTCAGGGCCACCAGCTCAATCTTAGTGCCCCCCAGGTCTACACCCATTCTCATCATACTCTGCTCCAATCTTATTTTCTTTTTCTTACTTATCGCGCCAATGCTTTGCGGTGGCGATAAAGTAGGGATTCAAAATATCTTCTTTCTGATTGTAATCCAGCGGCTTGCCGTTATCGGCATTCACCACAAGACCGCCAACACTTTCCAACACTGCCTGCGCCGCCGCCGTGTCCCACTCGCTGGTCAGGCCCAGGCGGGGATAGATATCCGCCTTGCCTTCGGCCAGCAGACAAAATTTCAGCGAGCTGCCGATACTGGTCATCTCATGCTCACCTATGGCCTCGAGATAGGCAGCAAGCCCAGGGCTCACATGAGAGCGACTGCCGACAATCCTGGGCACACTAGGCGCCGCAACCACCAGCTGGTTCAAATCTGTCACCCCGTCTGCGCTGGCCAACCAGGCGCCATAATGCTTGGCGCCGTAATAACATTTATCCAGCACGGGCGCATAGACGACCCCAGCCTGGGCGCGGCCCTTGTCGATAAAGGCGATATTAACGGTGAACTCACCGTTACGCTTAATAAACTCTTTCGTGCCATCCAGTGGGTCGATAAGCCAATACTGCTGCCACTGCTTACGCGTCTCCCAGGGAATGTCGGCGGCTTCTTCAGACATCACGGGAATGTCTGGTGTCAAGTGTGCAAGCGCCTCGACGATCACCTTGTGGCTGGCCAGATCGGCTGCGGTCACCGGACTATCATCGGCCTTGGCCTGAATATCCATCTGGTCGCTGCCATAGACCTGCATAATGGCCTCGCCCGCCTTCTTAGCGATCTCGACCAACTCATCTAACCATTCTTGCTTAAATGTATGACTCACAATATAAATTCTCTTCGTCCTAGATTGCCTTAGTATGCCATCTCCACGGCTAAGAATTTAATAACAATTTGATCATACTTTGCGTAAAAGATACTAAGCTAGGCGCGGGGCAGTGAAAAGCCTTTCGCCGCGCCTTGCATTCGTATTCAGCACCTTGTCAGGCTTGCAGCCAACCGATGAACGACCCACAAGCTGTTAACCTTTCACCTCTATCGCCAGTACAAAATCACCACCGAAATCCCACGCTTAATTCACCTAGAAATCACCCAGGCAACACAAAGCTACAAAGCCAGGTGACTAATCCGGCAATTATCGATATTTCCCTTGTTAATTAGCCAATTAATTATCATATTCGCGCAAAAATTCAGATCGAAAAGATGAGCCGATGAAACGATACCTAGCCGTTCCCCTCCTACTTGTTAGCAGCCAGTCGGCATTTGCCGCCTGGTGGATAGAGCCTACCGATCTTCCCCTGCGGGCAGACATTCAACTGCTCGCCGATACTGGGATAATCAAGCAGCCGGTCACCACCTATCCGCTAATGTGGGCCGGGCTCAAGCAAGATCTCGATGCAGCCGAATTGCCCGAGCTTTCTCAGGCTCAGGCCGCGGCCTACGACAGGGTGATGAGCGCCTATGCCAGAGACCATAGAGATGTGAATACCCGCATCGGCCTGGGCGCGGCAACCGACAGCGCACGCTTCCTGGGCTTTGGTCATGACTATAGAGACAAGGCCGAGGCCAAGGTGGACGTAGAGGTCACCAAGGTGTGGTTTAGCGGCCGCCTCTCGGCGAGCTATCATCAAGACCCGATAGATGGCAACAGCAGCCGGCTGGACAACAGCTTCGCAGCACTGAGCCTGGGCAACTGGATCCTCAGCGCCGGCGCCCAGCAAAAATATTGGGGACCGGGATGGGATACCGGCCTTATCCAAACCACCAATGCCCGCCCCATGCCTAGCGTGACACTGAGCCGCAACAACAGCGCCGCATTCGAATCACCTTGGCTCAACTGGATAGGTCCCTGGACCTTTACCACCGCCTTCAGCCTGATGGAGAGCGATCGCTATGTGCCCGATGCCAGACATTGGGGCGCTCGCGGCACCCTCAGACCTATCTCGAAACTAGAGGTCGGCTTCTCCTGGACCATGCAGTGGGGCGGTGAAGGCTATGGCAACAGCCTGGGTGACTGGTGGGATGGCCTATTTAATGGCGGTCAGTCTGAGGGTGATGTCACCAACGGCCAGGAAAATATGCTCGCCGGTTATGATTTTCGCTGGTCGGACACCGCCTTCGGCGTCCCCTACGGCATCTATTTCGAGCGGATCCACGAAGACTATCACCACGGCAAAAACAAGCTGATCAATGCCGCCAACTTGGGCGGGGTAGACTTTATGCTAGATGCACTGAGCACCCGGGTCTTCATCGAGTATGCCGATACCAAGGTGGCCTGTGGCATCGACCCAAACGCCTATAACTGTCTGTATGAGCATGGCTTTTACCAGAGTGGCTACCGCTACTACGGCAGGAGCCTGGGCAGCACCTATGATAACGATTCCGAGACCTTAGTCCTTGGCGGCATCACTCAGCTGGGCGATGGCCACAGTATCACCAACAAGCTGCGCTGGCTCAGGCTCAACACAGACGGTATCGATACCGGCAATAGCGCAGGCGGTAACCCTGTCTCTCCTGGCGAATATGAGCGGGTCTATCAGTTCGATACCAGCTACCACAGACCTTGGTTTGAGGGCACTCTAAAGCTGGGTGGCACTCTCAGTTATCGTCAGTTTGTTCATAGCGGCGGTCACGACTGGGACACCAGCCTGTATGCCCTGTGGGAAAGAAGCTTCTAGCCTAAGCTTGGCCAAGGTCGACTGTGACGCTCAGGCTAGGCATTTAAGCTTTCGCGCTCCATCTCCTCCCAACTCTGACGCTTGCGATAGATGGTCGAGGCGCTGATATCCAGCAGCGCCGCGGCCTTGGGTACGTTACCGTCACAGCGGGCGATGGCCGCCTCTATGGTCTGCTTCTCGGCGATCCACAGAGGCACTATCTCATCATTGCCCACGGCTAACGCCTTGTCAGCCCCCTCGCTTGCTGCGACAGTTTCCTGGGCGAGAGTTTCATGAGCAACAGCTTCCTGACCAATAGCGCTAGCTGCACCAGACACTCGGCCCTGGCGAGCCTCTGCTGGCTCGGCGGCCCCCGAGACGATCTGCATCGGCAGCATCTCCTTGGTGACACTCGGCCCCTCGTTAAGCACCACCACCTGACGAATGACGTTCTGCAGCTGACGCACATTACCGGGCCAAGGGTAGCTTATCAGCAGCTGGCGCACCTCATCGCTCAGCTCGGTAAACACCTTGCCCTCCTCGGCGGAGTACTCGGCCAGCAACTTGTTGGCCAGTAAGAGGATATCTTTGCCCCTGACCCTCAGTGGCGGCAGCTCTATGGGGATCACATGCAGGCGATAGAAGAGATCTTCACGAAAACGCCCCGCCTTCACCTCCTCCCAGGGATCGCGGTTGGTGGCACTGACGAAGCGCACATCCACCTGCTCCTCCTTGGCGCTGCCGACCCGGTGAAACACGCCAGTCTGAATGAATCGCAACAGCTTGCTCTGCAATTCAAGGTCCATCTCACACAGCTCATCGAGAAACAGGGTGCCGCCATGGGCGCGGCTGGCAGCGCCTTCACGGCTAGCATGGGCGCCAGTAAAGGCCCCCTTGGTGTGGCCGAAGATCTCACTCTCTATCAGATCTTTCGGTATCGAGGCGCAGTTCAGCGCGATGAAGGGGCCGTCGCGGCGCGTGCCCGCATGGTGCACCGCCTGGGCGCACACCTCCTTGCCCGTGCCGCTTTCGCCGACGATAAACACTGAGGCCTTACTGTTGGCCACACAGTCTATGGTCTTGTAGACAGTCTGCATCGCTAGGGATTCGCCGATAAAGCCCATGTAATTAGACTTAGGCAGGCTGTTTTCATACTTGCTGACCAGGCTCACCAGCTGGCGCTGTTTTCTGGCGTTGCGCAGGGTAATGCTGAGCCGCTTGGCATCGAAGGGTTTCACCAAAAAGTCGAAGGCGCCGGCGCGCATGGCATCCACGGCGATATCGATACTGCCATGGGCGGTGATCATGATCACCACAGTATCTGGGTACTGGGCCTGCGCCTGGGTCAAGATATCCATCCCCGACATGTCGGGTAGCTTGATATCCAGCACCAAGATGTCGGGTTGCCACTGCGCCAGCTCCCTCAGGGCGTCCTCGCCATAGTTGACCTGAGTCACCAGGGCGCCCTCGCCGCGCAGATACTCGGTATACAGGGCGCCAAGAGACAGGCTATCCTCCACCAGTAAGGCGGTAAATGTCTCCTTCATTTCCATATGCACTCCTTTGAACTCAGGCATCGGCAACGCGCCGCACCGCCTCATCTTGATTATGGGTTATCTTAGCCGCTATGGCCGCCATCGTCAGCTCGGCCACAGTAAAGAGCTCACTTAGCAAAGTTTCGACCTGCGCCCAATCGCGCCGCTGCGCCGACTGCTCCAGCGCTTTGGCGACCTCGGCCAGCGCGCTGGCGCCGAAGCTACCCGAGCTACTCTTGAGGGTATGGGCCTGGGTCTCCAGCTGCTCGAAACTATCTTCATCTAACTTATCTAACGCATCTAAGGGCAAGTCGCGCAAACAGCTAAGGCGCGACTCTGTCTCTTTGAGATAGACCCCATACATGTTATCCAGCGAGGCCTGACCTAAGGTCTGGGTCAGCTCAGATATCACCTGACTATCCAGCAGCCTGTCCTGGTCCGCCAGTGAAATAATCGCCTGAGTTTCGAGCCGTTGGTCACTGCTCTTTTCATATCTATCTTCACTTCTATCTTCATAACTCCCTTCATAAGTCTCATCATAACTCTCACCACATATCTCATTATCTGGCTCTCTATGGTTATCCAGCTCAGTCGAGTTCTCAAGCGCCTGAAGGCTCGCCTTATCGAGCCAGTAGGCGACCTTTTGGAGCAGCTCGGCCCGGTTCACCGGCTTGGCGATGAAGTCTTGCATGCCGGCGTCGAAGCAGTCCTCGATATCCTCTTTCTGCACATTGGCGGTCATCGCCAATATGATGGTATGTGGATGGCTCGCCAGTATGCACCGGGTGGCCTCCAGCCCATCCATCTCCGGCATGCGCATATCCATGAGCACCAGCCCATAGTCATGCTTGGCGACACACTCCACCGCCTCGATCCCATTGTTGGCAAACTCCACCCGGTAACCCGCCTTGGTCAGCATGGCGCCGCCGATAAGCTGATTCGACTTGCTGTCTTCGGCCATCAAGATGGGCAGTTGGTTCTGACTCGAGGCGGTGGGCAGCTCACTCTGACGGGCCGTATCTTGTGCTGGCGCGGCGCCATCTTGCAGCAGTTGCAGCATCTGCTGGCGCATGAGCGGTTTAGTCACATGGCCGCTTATGCCTAGCTCGGTGAGATTCGGTCTTAATTCACTCAGCTGGCTGTCGATCGACGCCACTAGGCTATCCATCAGAGCCAGCAGGCGGCCCTGCTCGGTCAGGTATCCTTGAGATAGGCGCTGACAGTCAGCTTGGCTCAATCTATGTAGCCAGGACTCATCAAGCAGGATCAGATTAAAGCGCCCCTTGACCAGATGGGGCTGAAACAGCTGCTCAGGCGAATCCACACAGACGCAGCTTACCCCGTATTGGCTGTATTGCTTGCTCAGCACTCTGTGGAAGTGGCTATCTGGATGCAGCAGCAAGACTCTGGCATGGGCGGGCAGATGGCGGGGCATTGCGGCTCCTTGGCTATTCAGTTTCACTCTGACATCGAACTTGAAGCAGCTGCCCTGCTCTGGCAGGCTCTCCAGGGTAAGCTCGCCCCCCATGAGACGCACCAACTGGGCGGATATCGCCAGCCCCAGACCTGTGCCGCCATATTGAGTATTGCGCTGGTCATGTACCTGACTAAACTCCTTAAACAACTTGCGCTGCGCCGACTGGCTGATCCCAATTCCCTGATCGGCCACGCTAAAGCAGAGCGAGGCCTCGCTCTGGGCCGCATCGGGCACCCAGGCCTCCAGGGTGATATGGCCGCGATGGGAAAACTTGATGGCATTATCCACCAGATTTTGCAGTACCTGCCTGAGATGCTGCAGATCCCCCTCCACCTCATCGGGCACATTGCGATTGATAAAACAGGCGAAGGCTATCCCCTTCTCCCGCGCCTTAGGCTGCAAGATATTGATCACCTGCTCCAGCAACTTCTGCACCGAGAAGGTCTCCAGCTCGACGCCTATCTCCCCCGCCTCAATCTTAGAAAAATCCAAGATATCGTTGATGGTAGAGAGTAGCGCGGTGCCTGCCTCCTTAGCGGTCTGGGCATAGAGGCGCTGCTCCTCATCCAGGCTCGAGCCTAAGATAAGATCGACACTGCCCAGCACGGCGTTGAGTGGCGAGCGGATCTCATGGCTCATGGTCGCCAGGAAGCGCGATTTGGCCTGACTGCCCGCCTCGGCCTGCTCCTTGGCACTCTGTAGCTCGCGCTCATAGGCCAGGCGCCTGGAGATATCGTGTAAGAAGGCGGTCAGCAAGATCTCATCGCCCATCTGCACAGGCACTAGCTTGAGCTCTACCGGCAGCGCCTCGCCATCTTGCTTGCGGGCATGCAGGGTAATGTTAGATTTAATGCCAGGACCGGCCCCTGTCTGGCGGAAGGTTTGCAGGCAGCGACTAAAGCGTTCATGCTGGCTGTCGACAAACAAGAGGTCAGCCATTTGAGCACCGATGGCCTGTTTACGTCCATAGCCAAACAGGCTGCTGGCCGCGTCGTTAAAGGCCTGTATCTTGCCCGCGATATCTATGGTGATCAGCGCATCCGGGCTGGCCTCCAGGGTTGCCAGCAAGATAGCCTCGCTGCGGCGGATTCGCGCCTCTTTACGCTTGATCTCGGTGAGATCTTTCACCAAGCCCAGTAACATGGTCTGGTTGTTGATCACCATCTTGGAGATCGCCATGTCCACGGGGAAGCGCTCACCGTTGGCCCTAAGTGCCAGCAGCTCACGCTGCTTATGGCTCAACCGGCTGCGGTTAGAGGCGATAAACTGCATCAACTGTTGGTGGTATTGCTCGCGATAATTTAGCGGCACCAGGTTAGCGATCGGCTGGCCTATCAGCGCCTGCGCCTCATAGCCAAACAGTGAGACGATGGCCGGATTAACCTCGACTATCTCTCCCTCGACGTTGAAGATGATGAAGCCATCGACCGCCGATTCCAAGATGGTCGAGAGTTGGGTATTGGCCTGCTCCAGCGCCTGGCGATTGCTTTCTACCTTGTCTAACATGCGGTTGAAGGCCTTCGCCGTCTGCCCCAGCTCATCGTCACTATTCACCTGCACCTGCACCCCCGTCTCGCCCCCCAGGATCCGCTCCGAGGCCAGTTTTAATGAGTCCAGGTTTCGGGTCAGATAGATCCCAAGAAGCCAGGAAAACAGCGCCACCAAGAGCATCTCCAGCCCGGCGATAGAGAGAAACTGCCGGGTCGCGCTGGAGACCAGCAGCTCATAATCTGTGGTATCCAGGCCAACTTCCACCCGACCGAAAGCGAATCCCGCCACCTCGATAGGCTGACTTATTGGCAACAGATGTGGATAGTCGGCCTCGCTGACCCCGGCGGCGCGCTCGTCAATAAGCAGATTCTGTTGATCATAGACGCGCACATAACGCACATGCTCTTTACTCAGCAGCTCCTGAGTTAGCTCCTCCAGGGTCGACAGATCTGTGCTGATCACCGCATCCTTGGTCGCCGCGGCAAACAGGCTGATGATAGAGCTGGCGCGGCGCTGGATCTCCGCCTCATTCGAGCTCTTGAGATAATCGATACTGGTGTAGACGAGCACCAGCAACAACACGCCCTCGATAAGCGCGATCCCCAGTACCGTCTTGAGGCGAAATGAGATCATGGCGCGCCTCCCTCAGTCGATTTCAGCGGCTGGGACAGCTCACCCAGTTGCAGCGCCCGCACATCGTCCCAGTCGCTGTCACTGGCCTCGACGAGCGGTCGAAAGCCTATGGCGTCCAGCGCCGCCTGCCCCGCCTGGGTGCCCGGCAGGGAGACGAGCGCCGCTAATAGGCGCTGTCTCAGGGCTTCGTCGAGTCGCACATGGGTGGCAATCGCATGGGGCGTATAACCCGGGGTGCGCCACAGCACCCTGAGCTGCTCGCGGGTCTTGGGCGTCATGTTGGCGAAGGTGCGCTGCACCCCGCCGCCGGCATCGGCCAGGCCTCTGGCCACCGCCAGATAGACAGAGTCATGGGAGCCTATGTAGCGGATCTCGTTGCTCAGCCCGAGACGACTCAGATTGGCCCTGGGCAGCACGCTGGCCGCGAAGGCCGCCGGCGCAGGAAAGGCCAGGGTCTTACCATCGAGCTGGGTGATTTCGGTATAGGGCGCATCTTTTCTCACTACTATGATCCCCTGCAGCTGCTTGTCACGCTCGCGCGCCAACGCCTTGTAGTGATCCGCGCGACTAAACACCGCATAGTGATAGGGGTTCATGTAGGCGATGTCATACTCCCCGGCGGCGAGTCTGGCTTCGAAGGTGGGAATATCCGGCGCAGTTGCAAATTGCACTCTGATATTTGCATTTTGCGATAGCAGCGCCACCAGTGGCGACCAGCTTTGGGCCAACTTGGCCGAGGCTTGCTGGGGCACGACGCCGAAGATAAGGGTCGGCTTGACCTCCAAATCCTTTGCTAGCGCAGGGCTCAGCAGGATAAGGGTTAAACATAGGCTTATGAAACGAGGCAGAATGTTCATCTTATTTCCTTTACACCAATCACTGTCGACGAGAGGGATAACCCCTGCTCAGCAATCGCTATGCCAAAGCTTTTTGCCTCTGTCCCTTTGAGCCCTTGACCTCTTCAGTAAGTGACCTCTCCCCAAGTGCGCCGCGCCTCCCTGCTGTCCGATGAAGATCAACACCTTAGGTCTCACTATGAATGCAAGCCTCGCATTTTGCAATTTAGCCAATGGTGTAAACCCCGTCATGATTTAGTTGCCAACCTCAGGCAAAGAGTCGCTATTACATTGAATAGATTGAAAAATAAGTAGATGAATAGATGAAACCAAGGCGCGGTGGCACAGAAGTTGTTAGTCATGCACTAAGCACTATCTCCACTTCACTATGTTTACTGCCCAAGGGCTAGGAGTTGCCACCATGAAACAGCCAAGCCAGCCCGCCGCCCTATCGGTACTGGTCGTCGAAGACAGCAGCTGTGAGCGCCTGATGATAGTGAGTCTGGTGCGCCAGCTCGGCTTTGAGGTGTCCAGCTGTGATAACGCGCAGCAGGCATTGGTAAAGCTGCAACAGACAAGCGTGGATATCATGATCAGTGACTGGCGCATGCCGGGCATGAGCGGCATTACCCTGTGCCAAAGAGTCAAAGGGCTAAGTCAACCGCCGTTTATCATACTGCTCACGGGCAAGAACCGGACCGAGCATATGATCCAGGGGATTGAAGCCGGCGCCGATGACTTTATCGCCAAACCCTTTCAGGCCTCGGTACTCAAGGTGCGCCTGCTGGCGGCCAAGCGTCTGGTGAGTCTGCAGCGCAGCCTGGCGGTGCAGAATCATAAGCTCCACAGATCGATGCAGACCCAGGAGAGATACCTTGGGCAACTCAAGGAAGATCTCACCAGCGCGGCGCAGCTGCAACGGGCGCTCTTGCCGCCGCAGGATCAACACCTCAACCTTTGGCAGATAAGCTCTCACTTTCAACCCGCCACCAGCCTGGCCGGCGATATCTTTCAATGTTTCGCCATAGATGAAAGCCATCTGGGGTTCTATCTCTTGGATGTGGCTGGCCATGGCATCGCCGCCTCCATGCAAGGTTTCACCCTGGCGCAGCAGCTGTCTCGCCAGCGCGCCGACTGGGAGGCCCTGGACAGCGCCAGGCTCGTCACCCGGCTCAACCAGTTATTTGATGATCCCCAGCAGTGCGGGCGTTTCGCCACACTTATCTTAGGCATAGTCAACTGCCAGAGTGGCGAGCTAGACCTGACCAATGCAGGCCATCCCGCGCCGCTACTGCTGGACAATCGAGGCAGCGACACGCTCGACGCCGAGCCTCAGCTCCCTATAGGCATAGACAGAAACTTCCAGTATCGCAGCAGCCGCTATTACCTGAGACCGGATCAGCGACTGCTGCTCTACTCCGACGGTCTCTTTGAGAGTCGTCACCCCAAGTTTGGCGAGTTTGGTCAGGCCAGGCTAAAGCGGCTCTGTCATCGGGCGAGCGGCCTGAGCGCCGAGTCGTTGATCAGGCATCTCACCCATAAGGCCAAGCTGTGGCAGCAATCGAGTCCCCAGGACGATACCTCACTGCTGCTACTCACCTTTCATCGCCGCGCCGCGGCGCCAGCAGCGTTATACACCCAAGGGAGGAAAAGCGCATGAACAGCCTAACATTCACCCTGACCGACAAGGCCTGGCAGCAAGATCTGCTCTGCCTGGAACTGGAACAATTCATGTTGCAAAACAGCGTCCTCAAGCAGGAACGCTTCAAGGTGGTCACCTGCATCCTGGAGGCGCTTGGCAACAGCATCAAACACGCCAGCAGCGAGCTGAGTGACATCACGGTGATCCTGCACTGCGACCACGACAAGATCACCGTAGATCTGCTGGACAGGCGCCCGCCCCATCAGACGAGCGGCGAGCCAAACTGCCCTCAGCCCATGGCAGGCTCAGGCCGCGGCCTGTGGATAATGAACAGCTGGATGGATCAGGTGAGGTTTCAACCTTCGGTGCAGGGCAGTCACCTGCGTCTCAGCCTGCTGCGCCGCTGACTTTAGATCATGGTTTAGGCGCGCGAATAAACGCGCGCCTAAACTAGGTCAACTCCCTCTTTCTTTAAACCCGCTCGGCTTACCCCTAACCTCACCCTTCACCTCCCGCTAGTCTCTAGCCCACTCCTCTGCAGCATTCCTAAGCGATACTTTGCCTTTAGCTCACCCCAATCTCGGCACAATCTCACTCCAATCTCACTCCAATCTCACTCCAATCTCACTCCAATCTCACTCCAATCTCACTCCAATCTCACTCCAATCTCACTCCAATATCGCCCAAACTCGCCAATGCAAAAGCACGCAGGAGCGATGCAAATTGCAATGCACAATTCCAAAGCCTACGCTGACCGTCGGTATAACAAGAGCCAAAATAAGGCTAACATAATGTAATTAAAGACTTTTAAAACTTGGCCTAGCTTGTGCAATGTCTTAGTCGTCCACCACCGAAACGGTGAGTGACCCTATCCACTAAGATGGCATCGCCAAGGAGTCGACTATGAAATTTATCCCCTTAGCCCATCACAACGCCGCCATGGTGGTGTTGCCGAGTCAGGTGATCATGTCCCAAACCGCCACCCTGCGCATGGCCATCATCCGCCAGCTGGAGAGTGGCAGCCACAGGCTGGTCATGGATCTGAGTCAGGTGGAGTATATCGACTCCAGCGGCCTCTCTATCCTGATCTCTGTGCTGAAGAAGGCCAAGCAGCTGGGCGGTGATGTGGTGCTGCTCTCCCCAACCCCTGGGGTACGCGCCCTGATCGAGCTGACCCGGCTGCACCAGATCTTTACCCTGTTCGAAAACCGCGAGGCGGCCTGCGAATATATCTGCTCACCTGCCGCGGCCAAGGCCTCTTAGGGAGACACGCCATGTTGTCATTTCAGTTCGGCGCCTATCGGCCAAAAAAGCAAGCGAGTAAGCAGCAAAGCGGCTTTTCATTAAGAGGCCATGCCTATTCGCTTTTTTTCTTGCTAACGCTCGCCTCGCTCGGCGGCTGCGTCACCCCGGCCCAGCCCAAACAGCAGGCCTTGTGTCAGCGCCAGCTTGATAGCCAGCCCCAGGATTGCCACTACTATGATGACATGGTGCCCTACAGCCGTCGCTATAGTGAGCAGGCAGAGCAAAGCAGCCCAAATCAAGACACCCGCGGCGATCTGGTAGCCGCAGGCGGCGAGCCCCAGTTCTATTCCTTAGACAGCCTAAGCGCTCCCAGGCTGTCGGCCGGAGATCGTCTCAAGATCCAGATCCTCAACGGCGAGGAGTTTAGCGGCGATGTGGAGGTCAATGCCGACGGCTACATCTATCTGCCCTACCTCAACGCCATACGGGCGGAAGGCGTCGCCATCCCTGAGCTGAAACAGGCGCTCAGCGACGAGCTGATAAAGGAGCAACTCATGCTGGCCGGCACGGTGCGGATCAGCATAATGCCACTGCAGTGGGGGGCGATTAATATTCGCGTCTCAGGCGCCGTCTATGAACCTGGGCAACACAAGATCAATCGCCACAGCGAGGTGGATATCGCCGAGCAGCACGCCAACTTTCATGGCGATAACGCCCAAGGTCGCAGCCTGACCAAGGCGCTGCGCTCCTCTGGCGGCGTGCGCCCCGACGCCGACATACGCCAGGTGGTGCTCACCCGTCAGGGCAAACAGTATCGGCTGGATCTTAGCGGCATCCTCAGCGGCAAGGAGGTCGACAACCTCATCTTGATGTCCGGGGACCATATTTATGTGCCTGAGACCCACTATTTCGACGACAGCCTGGCGCGCCCGTCGCAGATCACCATTCCGGGGATCCGGGTGTTTATCTCTAACCTGACCCAACCGGCCAGCAGCAACTCTCAGTCGGCGGTGGATACCGAGGCGACCCGCTTTCCCTATGGCACCCGGCTGCTGAGCGGTGCCATCGCCGCCAACTGCATGGGCGGCGCCCAGAGCACCAATGCCTCACGCCACGTGATACTGATCACCAAGAATCCCATGAGCGAGCAGATAGATGTGGTGGAGCGCTCTCTGAGCAGCCTCATCAGCCACTCCTATCAACCCGAGATCAATCCCGTGTTGCTGCCGGGTGACGGCCTGGCCTGCTACGACTCCCGCGTCACCAATCTTCGCGAGGTCGCCCGCACCCTGACGGATCTCTTGGTACCCGTCAGCCTGTTAGGCCTGCTTTAACCGGTAAAGGATGACCATGATGACCACGCCAGCCGCCCCTTCCAGCCTTGCCAAACTAAAGCACTTCCTGGTGACTGGCAGCAAGATGCCCCTCAACCGACGTCGCTGGGTCTACATCAAGACGGCCCTGGGCGCACTGGCGCTGATCTGGGGTCTGGTAGGGCTGTTTCTGCTGTTGGCGCCGCCGCGTTACGTGAGCAAGTGGACCCTTATTCTCCCCGGCGCCGGCGCCGGGGCTCAGGTGAGCCTGGACAGCATAGGCCACGCCAGCAGCTCATCAAGCTCTCCCTATCTCAGCAGCGCCATAGATCCCAGAGAAAACTACAAGGCGCTGGCCAACAGCGAGGTGCTGCTCGCCGCCGCAGCCATCAGCCTGAGCCTAGCTCCCGGCGAACTGGGCAAACCTAAGCTTAAGCTGCCCAATCAGACCGGGCTGATGGAGTTTAGCCTGGTCAGTCGCGACGCCAATAGCGCCCAGCAGAAGGCCTGGGCCCACTACCATGCCCTGCAGCGCCTGCTCGAGACCCTGAGGGAAGATGAGATCAGCCAGCGGGAAAACGGCATCAAGCTGGGGATCGAGGGCTTTGCCCAGAAGGTGAGCCTGAGCCAGCAGAAGATCCTCGCCTTTCAGTCAGAGATAGGTTTGGTGTCGCTGGATCAATTCAAGGAGCTGGCGCTGACCATAGAGCGGCTGCGTCACAAGCGGGTGACTATGGTCGCCAAACAGCAGGGAATGCTCGCCAGCCGCGGCCAGCTGCAGGCCCATCTGGCGCTCTCGCCGGAGCAGGCGGCGGACTTACTCAAGCTTAAGAATGACCAGCTGTTTCAGCAGTTACTTGTGCTCTACACGGACGCCACCACTATGCTGGCCAAATTCGGCGGTCAATACGGCAACAAGCACCCTCAGGTGGTCACCCAGCGCCACCAGCAACAGACACTGTTTGCCTCGCTGCAGCGTCGCTGCCAGCACCTGCTTGGCTACCGCGACGATGAGCTGATGCTAAAGCTGTCCGCCGACGATCTCGACAGCCGGGCGCAGCTGATGCAGCAGCTACTCAACCTCTCCACCGAGGTGCAGGGGCTGACTCAAGAGATCGCCACCTTAGATGAACAGATCGCCAACTGGAACGATCGCCTGGCCCACAGCAACGACGATGCGGCTAAGCTCGAGGATCTCCACCGGGAACATCAGCTCGCCACGGCGGTGTTTACCTCGGCCTTGGCCAAGATGGATGTGGGTAAGGCCGACATCTACTCGGCCTATCCCTTGGTGCAGCTGCTGGCGGCCCCCAGCCTACCCCTCAAACAAGATCCCATGCACAAACTCCTGGCGCTGATCGGCGGCGCCCTCAGCTCTCTCATGACAATCGGAGGCCTGGCGGTATTATGGATACGCAAACCTATCATGCAGCGAATAGTGACGAAAAGTTAGTCTACAAGGCGATCACCTGGACCTATGGCTTCTGGCTGCTGGGCGCCATGTATCTGGTCGCTCCCGTGATCGGCTGGGTCTTGCTGCTGCGCATGCTCAAACGTTACACCTTCGATGGCGCCCACTATCGCATCTCCATGGCGCAGAAGGCTTGGCTGCTGGGGATGTTCGTCATGTTGCTGGTGCTGATCATCGGCCATCTGGAGCAGGCCCTGGGGATCCCTAAGCTGATAAAATCTTCCATCGGCTGGGCCAAGGGCTGGGCGCTGATCGCCATCTTCCCCCTGTTGGGAGCACTCGATATTCGCCCCAGTATTATCTATCGCGCCCTCTGTGTGGTAGGCAAACACACCCTAATGCTGCTACCGCTGTTTGTGATCGCCTGGCTGATAAAACTCCCCAGCACCCTATACGTGTCGCCCCTGAGCATAGTGGGCGGCCCAGGGCCCGAGTTCTTCAGCGTCAGCCTCTACGAGATAGACCCGGGTAGCGGCACCCCGCGCTGGCGCCTGTTCACCCCTTGGGCGCCTGCGCTCGGGCTGATGGGCAACCTAGTCAGCCTAGGGGCCTTACAGGAGTTAACCCCTAAGTTTCGCCGTTATGGCCTGGGCGGCGGCCTGATGATGATCCTCATCTCCCAGTCGCGCCTCGCCATCATCTGTTATCTGTTTATCCTGGGCTTCTTTGCCCTCATCCGCTGGCATCGCTCCCCCTGGCTCTACCTGCTCGCCAGCCCAGTCACTTTGCTAGGCGGCATGGTGGGCACACAGGTTATCGAATCCATCGACAATACGATTCATGCGGTAAAGGCCGCCAGGGCGGGCTCCACCCGGGTGCGTCAGGAGCTTGCTAACATCGCCCTGGAGCGCTGGGCCAATGAGGCTGTGCTCTGGGGCCATGGCATCGTCGAGCGCGGCCCTCATCTGGTGGAATATATGCCCATCGGCTCCCACCACACCTGGTATGGTCTGCTGTTTGTCAAAGGTATAGTCGGCGCTATCGCCCTGGCCCTGCCCCTGGGTATCGGCATCTTAAGCCTGCTCAGACCCGCCCTTAACTGTCCCCTGTGCGCCACCGCCCTGGCGTTTCTTAGCATGTTGCTCCTCTATACCTTCGGCGAGAACCTGGAGATCTTGGCCTACCTCTTCTGGCCCGGCCTCATCTTGGTAGGGCTGGCCCACAAACAGGCCGCCAAGGACGATCAAATCGGCTCCCAGACAGAGACGGCCACGCCTGCGACGGCTAGCCAGCCGATCTAGGCACTTAATTGAAAAATTGAAAATGAAGACACAAGGCAAAATGCGAACACTACGTCAGCTGCTTTGCAAAATGCCTCCCAGGGAGTATTGCCGCGATAGCGCCTCTTAGATGAAAAGATAAATACCAGATTAAAAACAATTAGTTAGTTATTTAACGATGTGATTTAAAAATGTGGCACAGATAGTGAAATGACCAGGAGAGATGTAAAGCTCGTAGCAAGGCAGGTCAACTCGACAACAGCCGCGGCGGAAATGGCGCAGGACGCACAAGGGGAAATCAGATGAACAACATAACCCATCTCTTTATCAGACTCTCAGAGCAGCACCTCGCCAACGCCCTCTTCTGGCTGGGCTCGGCGCAAGTCTTTGGCCGTATCGTCAGACTGGGCGCGAGCATCATCATCGCCAGGCTGCTGACCCCAGAGGTGTTTGGAGAGGTCGCCATCATACTCACCTGCTTCGAGCTGCTGGTCACCCCAACCCGGCGCATCAGCTCGGCGGCGTTGATCAAGATGGATAGCTCAGACTATATTGCCAGCCTGGGCAGCGCCAACCGTCTCAATTGGATCGCCTGCCTGAGCGCCTTAACCATCATGTGCCTGCTGAGCCTTCCCCTGAGCCTCTACTATCACAAACCCAACCTCATAGCCCCCATGTTATTGATGGCCAGTAGCTATCTGTTGCTGCCCTTTGGCATGCTGTACGCGGCGCAGAACCTCAAACATAACCGCATGCGAATCGTCGGCCGCGCCGTGCTGTGGCAGACGCTGTTCGATGGCGCGCTCACTGCCTTTTTAGCCCTCTTCGGCCTAGGCATCTGGGCCATCATAGTACCTAAGGTGTTGGCCGTCCTCGTCTGGATCTGGGTGCACAGGCAAGACAACCCACTGCCATATCACAGAGGTATTAAACCCAGCTCGCTACCAGCAGGCATGACAACACCGCAGATGGCGCGCTTCGGCGTGCAGATAGGCCTTAGCGATCTGCTGCTCTTTTTGCGCCAGAACATAGACTATCTATTGATCGGCTACCTGCTGGGCGTCGAGGCGCTGGGCATCTATTTCTTTGCCTTCAACGCCAGCCTGGGGATCAGCATGGGGCTTATCCAGAGCTACGGCACGGCGCTCTACTCACACCTGTGCGCCGGCGAGGATAAGGCCACTCACTACCTTAAATCCCTGAAATTAATCGCCGGGATCAGCTTGCCGATCATCACGTTACAGGCGCTGCTGGCCCCCTGGTATCTGCCCTTGGTGTATGGCCAGCAATGGATAGATGCCGGCGCCCTGCCCATCTTCCTGCTGCTCTGCCTAAGCGGTCTCACCCGTCCCCTCGGTGAGGCCGCCAGCCAGCTGTTGATCGCCCTGGGCAAGAGCCGATTCAACCTCATCAGCAACGGCGCCTTTACCGCGCTGCTGATGCTGGGCATCTTGCTCGCCAGTCCATGGGGATTGGTCGGTATCGCCACGGCGGTACTCGCCCTGCACCTCATTGTACTGCCCCTGTTTTCCCTCTATCTATACCTCAGCTTGCCCGCCTTCGCGCCGTCGAGCCCTAGCCTTCAAGGAGAGTCATTATGAGTCCTACCGTTTCCGTTGTGATGCCCGTCTACAATGTGCAGGCCTTCGTGGGTGAGGCGATCGAATCTGTGCTCGCCCAGCGTTATACCGACTTCGAGCTGATCTTGGTCAACGACTGCGCCACAGATAACAGCCTCAAGATCTGTCAGCAGGTGCAAGACAGGCGGGTGCGCATAGTGCAGCACAAGGTCAACAAGGGGCTGGCCGCCGCCCGCAACACGGGCGTGCGTCACGCCATCGGCAAGTATGTGGCCTTTCTCGATTCCGACGACAAGTGGCACCCCGACAAGCTGGCACGCCATGTGGAGCATCTGGACAGACACCCCTTGGTAGGGATTAGTTTCTCCCGCTCCGCCTTCATGGAACATGACGGCACCCCGACAAACTTCTATCAGATGCCCCAGTTGAACGGCATAGACGTGGCCCACCTCCTGTGCCGTAACCCGGTCGGCAACGGCTCGGCGCCAGTGATCCGCCGCGAGACCCTGAATGCCATCCGCTTTCAAATCCGCGACGGCGAAGGTCTGCAGAGCTGCTATTTCGACGAGAGTTTTCGCCAGTCGGAAGATATCGAGTGCTGGCTGCGAATTGTTGCCACCACCAGCTGGTTGATGGCAGGGATCCCCGAGCCGCTCACCTACTATCGTCTTAACCCTGCCGGGCTGTCGGCGGACGTCAACAAGCAGCTGGCCTCCTGGGAGAAGATGATCACCAAGGCGCGCCTGTTTGCCCCTAAGGTGCTGAAACAGCACGAGCGTCACGCTCGCGGCTATCAGCTGCGCTACCTGGCGCGCCAATCGATCCGCAGCGGTAACGGCAAGATGGCGGTGCACATGGTTAACCGCGCGCTGATCCACGCGCCGCAGATCTTGCTAAAGGAGACGGGACGCACCCTCACCACCCTAGGCGCCGCCTACCTGTTATGGCTGCTGCCTAAGCCCCTGTACCAGGCCTGCGAGCAGCTGGGGCAGGAGATCATTGGCAGGCGTCAGCGCCAGCGGATCGCCAAAGATGGGGTCAAGGGGTCGCTTATCTCTCAGTAACTGTTTTCACAGTAACAGTTTCACAGTAAGCGTTTTTCATCACTGCGTCGCCCACTGCCAGCATGAGTGGGCGGCTCCTTTTCAACTGAGCAAAGCAATACAGCTTAGACACAGTGACAAGTCTGCTAATACCTGACTAATGCCTAGTTAAAGCCTAGCTATACCTCGCCAATGCCTTGCAATTGCTAAACGGAAAGAATTGCAATACGCGATGCAGGGCGCAATCCGCCCCACTTCAAGATGCGAAAAGACAGCAAGCAAAAACACTAACCACATGTTTTACAACAGATATTAAAATTGGCATCCCTTGTGCTATCTAGCCTATAGGCAGGATTCATTTTTTAAAGCGAATTAACAAGCGCCAGGCCAGTCAAGCAAGAGGAGCTTCACCATGGGAAATGAGATGCGCACCGCCCAGTCGGTCACCACCAGCAGCATTGCCAATGTGGACACGAATGCAACCAAAGCCGCTAAATCCACTGAGGCCAGCTCGACCAGAGTACCTGCATCTATACCAACCATGGTGCGCGCCATAGACCTGATGCTGCTGATGCTAATTCTGCCCATCTGGGCGCCGCTCCTGTTGGCGTCAATGACCTATTGCAGACTCTTTCGTGGCCAGGCGCTGGAGACCATCTACTTCTTCGATGGCCAGAGCCGGGTTCGCCCACTCTATCGACTCTATCAAGGGACTCACCTCGCCGCCCTGCCGAGCATTTGGAACCTCGTCAGGGGCGATGTCAGTCTAATAGGCGATCGCCTGCAGCTGGCATTGACTCAAGCACCAGACGCGCCATCTCGTCCAGGCCTCATCAATTTTGAGCAGCTGTACCTGAGAATGGGGCTGAGTTTCGAATCACCAGAAGCGGCGATAGACGGCGCCTTTTTAAGTCCTCAGGGCTATCTGCTGGCGCTAGTGCGCGCGCTGACCATGACACTGCTGGCGCCAAGCCTGCTTGGCAGTCGCCACAGCCTCTCACTGTTTGGGCTTAAGATTGCCAATCTCAGCATGAATCAACTACTTGAGCGTATGCTTGCAGCCTGTGAGCGACAAGGCGCTATGGAGCGCTACTGCTTCGTCAACGCAGATTGCATGAACATTAGCCGCGATAATAAGGCCTATCATCACAACCTGACCCAAGCCGATCTAATCCTGGCCGATGGCCTGGGGCTTAGGCTCGCCAGTCGCCTCAAGGGCACGCCGCTTGGGGATAACCTCAACGGCACCGACATGTTCCCGCTGTTGTGTGAGCGCCTGGCCAAGTCCGGCTACGCCATCTACCTACTGGGTGGCCGCCCCGGCATCGCCCAGCTGACCGCCGACAAGATGCAGGCCAGATATCCGGCGCTCAATATCGCCGGCACCCATCATGGCTATTTAGATTCAGAGCAGGAGACGGCTAAGGTGATCGCGCAGATCAACGCCTCCAAGACCAACATACTCCTGGTGGCCATGGGCGCGCCCCAGCAAGAATTCTGGCTGGCCAAATACCAGCCCCAGCTCAATGTCGCTGTGGGCATAGGCGTCGGCGGCCTGTTCGACTTCTACTCGGAGCGCATCATACGCGCCCCGATCTGGGTTCGTCAGATAGGCATGGAGTGGATAGCCCGCCTGCTGGCTGAGCCCGCGCGCATGTGGCGCCGCTACCTGCTGGGAAACCCCAGGTTTCTCTATCACGTACTCATTGAGACCATCTCAATCAAGCTACGCCGGGCCCCGCACTCTTCTCTAACTCAAGCTAGAGCTCAGGCTGGCCAGGCGGCCTTGGCTCGCCAAATAAGCACGCCGAAACTTGATGGTCGCACTCAAGGTGCGCAGCTAAAACGCAGCGCACACGCCCTGAGGCTCAGCCTTAACCGCGTCAGCAAGCGCCTGCTAGATATCCTGGGGGCAGGCATACTACTTGTTCTGCTCACGCCACTGCTGCTGCTCACCGCGCTGCTGATCCGCCTCGAATCACCTGGGGCCATTCTCTACAGCCAGCAGCGCGCGGGCCTCAACAACAAGCCCTTTACCATGTGGAAGTTTCGCTCCATGTACCAGGATGCCGAGGCACGCCTGGCGGCGCTCAAGGCCAGCAATGAGATGGATGGCGGCGTGCTGTTTAAGATGAAGCGCGATCCCCGCATCACACGTATCGGCAAGCTGATCCGCAAGGCCTCTATCGATGAGTTGCCGCAGCTGTGGAACGTGTTCAAGGGGGAGATGTCACTGGTCGGCCCGCGCCCGGCGCTGCCCAGCGAGGTGAGTCAGTACAGTCTTAGCGATCGCCGTCGTCTGTCGGTGAAACCCGGCATCACCTGCATCTGGCAGGTCAGCGGCCGCTCGGATATTCCGTTTGACAAGCAGGTGCTGCTGGATGTGGATTACATCTATCAGCAATCCCTGTGGGCCGATATCCGCTTACTGCTTAAAACCATACCCGCCGTGCTGTTCGCCAGGGGCGCCTATTAATCTGTTGTGGAGAGCAATCTTATGCAAGCCATTATCTTAGCCAATCGTTCGGGTCATGAGTTAGCACCGCTGGATCAATACTACTGCCCTGCGCTGCTGCCCGTGGGCAATCGCGCATTGATTGAGTACACCCTGGACGATCTCAGCAATTCGGGGATCACCCAAGTCAAGCTGGTTCTAGGCCCACAGGCCGGCGACATCGAAGCGCTGCTTGGCAAGGGCGAGCGCTGGGGACTCGATATTGACTACTTTCTCTGTAGGGCGGATGAGCCAGCGTCCGAGGTGATCTCCCGTCTGCAGTTAACGCCGGAGCAGCCTGCCCTACTGCTTAGGGGCGATATACTGCGCACGCCAGTGATAAAGGCGTTCGTCGACTTTGCCAAGCAGTTTCCCAAGGAGCTGGTCAGCGCCAAGATAGCCGGCATGCCAAGCGGAATGATCATGCTCCCTGGCGCCAGCGCCAATCTGGACCATCTCAATTGGCCGCTCATCGCCCACCCTAGCGCTACCGCCAGCAAGCCTCAGGGGGTCACCCTGGTACTCCATGGCCACCAGCACCACCTAGACAGCCTGAACGACTACCTGGCCGCCAACCTCAACTTTGCCAGCAATCGCCTGGCGAGGCTCAAACCCCAACAGCGCTTTCAGGCCAACGAAAATGGCGGCGGGTGTTATCTGGCACAGAAAGTGCTGTTTAACGGCGCGGCCAATGGCCAGGGCATGATAGGACAATGCAGCCAGCTCGATGACAACGTGCGCCTGGATGGCGACTTCGTGATTGGCGAGCACTGTCTCATCGATGCAGGCGCCCAACTTAGTGACAGCCTGGTACTGCCTAACACCTATGTGGGACGCGACCTCAACCTTCATAGGGCGATCGTCTGCCAGCGCCTGCTGATCAATCTGGAGCATCAGGGCTATATCAGCATAGAGGATGCAAGCCTTATCGCCCCCAACCGCGCGGCGCAGCATCGCCAAGGCATGACTTTTAGTGCCAATGACATAAGCAGAGCAAGGCTGAGTGACAGAGTGCTCGCCCTGGTTCTCCTGCTGCTGACGCTACCACTACAACTGGCCATAGGCGCCTACCTCACTATTCAGTCCAAGCGGCCACTGGTTAGCAGCCAGCACCTGACCAATGACAGAGGGTTAGGTTTCAGGCTCAAGCGCTGGCAAGTTACAAACCCACTGCTGGCCAGCCTGCCGGGCCTGATTCAAGTGTTCAAGGGTAAGCTCGCCCTCTTTGGCGATAGCCCTGATTGCAACGCCGATTACAGCCCTGCCGACAATGGCAATTTGCATGGACTCGGCGCGACCGTCGGGCTATGGGGACCCGTACAGCTGCTGCTCCCGAACGATGCACCGCTGGAAGAGAAACAGCTGGTCGCCCTTAGCTTTAACGCCGAACCGGGCAAGCTGAAATACCTGAGGCTAATGGCGAGCTGTTTCGCCCTGCCGGCACGCTTATCGCGCGCCAACGCTTAGGGTGAGCTGACGAGTAACGATAGCAAAGCTCACCGATGCCAATACGACACTATGACTCATTCAAAAAAACGTGAATATCTATAGGGATAAGGAGCGCAAGATGAAAACCATCATAACTTACGGCACCTTCGATCTGTTCCACTATGGCCATGTGCGCCTGCTTGCCAGGCTCAAGCAACTTGGCGACAAGCTGATCGTCTGCGTCTCTACCGACGAGTTTAATGCCCAAAAGGGCAAGGCCGCCTTCTTCAGCTACCAGCAGCGCGCCGAAATACTGGCCGCCTGCCGCTATGTGGATCTCGTGTTGTCCGAGACCCACTGGGGTCAGAAAGTCACTGATATTGAAAAATATAGTGTCGATATCTTCGCTATCGGCGATGACTGGCGGGGACATTTCGATCATCTTCAACACCTGTGTGAGGTGATCTACCTGCCCCGCACCGACGAGATCTCTACAACCGAAATAAAAAACGATCTCGCCTTCTTACCGCCCTTTCCCGATGCCTCAAACGATTAAAGCGGCTCAGATTAACGAGACTTAGGAGGCGATATGAAGCGACTATTGGTTATCATGAGACTGTCTGGGACCAAGCTAGTGTCCTTGATAAAGGCACTGTTCACCCAGGGCATCTATCAGCTGTCAGCCTTCGCCCCCCGCAGCCACAAGGCGGTCTTTGGCAGCTACAAGAATCGTTTCACCGACAATAGCAAGTACCTCTACCTGCACTGGCGCCGCGAGGCCTTTATCCGCTGCATCTGGATTAGCGGCGACAAAGCGCTGATTAAGCGCCTCCAAGCCCAGGGCCATGAGGCCTACCCTCGCCGCTCCCTGCAAGGCATCTATCACTGCCTGACGGCAAAGTATTACTTTTACAGCAGCTATCTGGGGGACATTAATCAACATCTGGGGAAAGGTGCGGTAAAGGTGAACCTCTGGCACGGCTCGCCAATGAAAAAGATTGAGTTCGATATCGACTCTGGCCCGCTGGCCGAGATCTACCGCTCCCCCAAGCCTGCCAGGCTCCATTACCATCAGCAGCATATTCGCCCGGATCTGATGCTCAGCCCCAGCGTTCAGATGAGTCGCTGCTTCCAAAGCGCCTTTCGGCTAAAACCCGAGCAACTCCTCAGGGCCGGTTATCCACGTACCGATTATTTTAGCCGCTACCCAAGCGCGGCAACGCCTCTCAGCCAGCTGATTGGTCATCCCTTTAAACAGGCGATTCTCTACGCTCCTTCCTGGCGTGACACAGGCCTTAAGGAGCAAGCCAACCAGACCAGCCCCTATGACCAGGCCTTTAACTGGGCCAAGCTTTCGGCGAGCCTGCGGGCCAATGGGCAGGTGCTGCTGCTAAGGTTTCACCCCAACGAGGCCCACTTGGCTGGGCGCTACAGCCATTTTGCCAACATCATAGATATCTCCCAAAGAGAGGATGTGTACGATATTCTTGGTCAGATAGACCTTTTGATCACTGACACCTCATCGCTGTTTATCGATGCCCTCTACCAAGGCTTAACTTTTCGTCTCTACGACCTGAATAGCGGCAAACAGTGCTTGCATCAGCAACAAGAGCAAGCGGTAACAGCCGAGCGCAGCCTGTATGACTACGCCGCATCACTCCCCCTGCTGGATAAGACGCGTGCCCGCCATTGGCATCTTAAGGATTTTGGCGAGCTACTGACATTTTTAGCCACGGGAGACTTTAGCGTGAAGGCAGAAGAGATGGAGGATTATCGCCAGCTGGTCGAAACCTACTGGCAGGCGGATGCGCCGAGCAGTTTCGGCGCCTTGGAGCAATGGATGAGACAAACGAGCGGCCAGACACACTGGGTAGGCGCTCAAGAGGCCTAGGCCTACTCGAGCCAAGTGATCAGCTAGAATTTTAGCTAGAGTTTTAGCTAGGCCAGCAGCCCCTGCCGAACTAAGTAATCTACCACCTGCTGTGCACATTCTTCTATTGTCTGCTCGGCGGTTTTGACATGCACCTCGGGGGAAACCGGCGCCTCGTAGGCGGAATCGATACCGGTAAAGTGTTTAATCTCACCGGCGCGCGCCTTCTTGTAGAGCCCCTTGGGGTCGCGTTGTTCACACACCTCAAGCGGCGTATCGATAAAGACCTCGATAAACTGATGGGCCGACAGCAAATCTCTGACTAGCTGTCGATCGGCACTAAATGGCGAGATAAAGGCGGTCGAGACCAGAGTGCCAGCATCGACAAACAGCTTAGCCACCTCGCCGATACGGCGGATGTTCTCGACTCTGTCCTCATCGGAAAAGCCCAGGTCGCCATTGAGTCCATGGCGCATATTATCGCCATCGAGCACATAGGTGGTACAGCCCTTGTCATGGAGCAGACGGTCGACCGCGTTCGCCACAGTCGACTTGCCAGAACCACTCAGACCAGTAAACCAGAGCACGGCGCCTTTGTGGCCGTTGGCCTGCTCGCGCTCCGCGTGAGTCACGCTGGCCTGATGCCACTGAACATCGCTGGATTTCACACTAACATCGACTGTCTTGTAGGGGGACATCGGCTTTCCTTAACGGGTTAACTGCAATCACGATGGACGAAACTCATCGTCTAAAACGGGAAAAACAAGGGTACTGTCAGTAGGACTATGGCCCCATAGGTCAGGCTCACGGGCACGCCTACCTTAACAAAATCCATCAGGCGATAGCGACCGGCGTTATACACCATGAGGTTGGTCTGATAGCCATAGGGGCTGATGAAGCTGCCGCTGGCGGCAAAAGCCACCGTCATCACGAAGGGTAAGAAGTCCACCCCGAAGCCCAAAGCTATACTGTAGGCGATGGGAAACATCAGCGCCGCCGCCGCGTTATTGGTAATGAGCTCTGTCATCAGCCAGGTGGCGAGATAAACCAGCAATAACGCCAGCATCAGATGTTCTTTCTCCGCCGTCCCCTCTACCCAGCTGGCCACCAGCTCGGCCACACCGCTGTTGACCAGGGCGTGGGAGAGCAAGATGGCCGAGGCCACCACCAGCCAGATATCCACAGGGAAGCGGCGCACCACCTCGTTGACGTTGAGGCACTGGGTGAAGATCAACACGCCCAATAGCAACAACATTCCTTGAAGCATCTCAACCACGCCTGTGGCGGCAAGCACCAGTGTCAGCACGAAGCCACCGATAGAGATCCAGGCCTTCTTGCCGTTGTTTCGAGTCTCGGGCTCGACGCCGCTGATGACGATAAAGTTCTTGCTGATGTTGTGGCGGGTAAGGAAGTCCTTACCGACGGCCAGCACTAAGAAGTCGCCCGCCTTGATCTGCACCTCACCGAGCTTACCCGAGATCTCTTCGCCGTCACGGCGAATGGCCACGGCAGCGGCGTCAAACAGGGCGCGAAACCCCGCCTTCTTCATGGTCTTACCCACCAGCACGCTCTCTTGCTTTACCACCACTTCGGTGAGGTTGCTATCGAGCAGGCCATTTTTTTCGGCAAACATCTCAAGGCCAGAGAACTGACTAAGCTGCATCACCTTGGCGATATCGCCGCTGAAGATGAGCCTGTCATCCTGCAGCAGTACCTCGGTGGGCGTCACCGGGCTGATGAGGCGGCCATTACGCACCACCTCGACCAGGAACAAGGATTCGAGGTGTCTCAGGCCGTTATCTTCTACCGAACGCCCAATCAGCTCAGAGCCCGCCACCACCTTGGCATCGATAAAGTAGCCCTTGGAGCAGGTCTCCTGGTGAGCGATATCCGGCAGCCATCTTGAGGCGATACGCAGCACCAGACCACAGCCCAGCACCAGCAAGGCACCGATGGCGGTGAAAGAGAAGAAAGAGAGCGACTGACCTGAGGCATCAATCACCATACTGTTGACGATAAGGTTGGTCGAAGTTCCCACCAGGGTCAGGGTACCGCCGAGTATTGCCGCGTAAGACAGGGGGAGTAATAACTTACTCGCCACATGGTGCGGGTTATTGCGAATGGGCGATAACAGGGTCGCCACCACGGCGGTATTGTTAAGCAGAGCCGAGCTCAGCGCAGTCATGCCGTACAGGCGTAGCCAGGTGGTACGGTAGCCGCTGACGATAACCTTGGCGGCGATGACCCGCAGCAGCCGGGTCTTCTCCAATGCAAAGGAGCAGAGGATCAGCAGTACCAAGGTTACCAGGCCAGGATTAGACATGCTGGAGAGCAGTTGCTCCTTGGTCACCAGATTAAACGCCACCAGCACCAGCAGGGTCACACCAAACACCAGCGCTGGCCGGTTTTGGAAACGCACCAACCCCACGATAGTCGCGAGGAAGATGGCGATGGTGAGATAAGCGTTAAATGTCATAGTTTGCTTTCTTAAGCCTCAGGCTAGCGGTTCTAAGTCGGTGTTCGCCATCAAAACGATATTAAACACCTTACTTAGCGCTAGCCCTTGGCCTCAAGTGTCCATAACAGATATCAGCGACTAATGTCTGTCACTAATATCTGCCACTAAATATACGTAATTAGGCCTTGGAAATATCCTTCACACCCCAGTGCGGGAAATGCTTACGCACTAAGGCGTTCATCTCCAGCTCGAAGGCCGAGATCTCACGTTGCTTGCCCTTGCCAGCGTCGATCGCTTTGCGGATCATGCCAGCGCCCACTGTCACATTGGTGAGCCTGTCGATGATGATAAAGGCGCCGGTTGCACGGTTATCTTCATAGGCGTCAAACTGCACAGGCTCGGTCACCGAGAAGTGACAGTTACCCATCTCGTTCAGTGCCAGTTGCTGGGCGCTGTGCTGGGTCAGATGGTTGATATCCACCTTGTAGTTGATGGCATCGGCATAGCCGTATACCGCCTTGCTGCCAAGCTTAAGCGCATATTCTCTATCGACACACAGAGGCTCTTCGGTCATCCACACCACGTCGGCCTCGAAATGAGTGGTCGAGTTCGGTTTATCGTGAGGGCGCACCAACATGTCGCCGCGGCTGACGTCTATCTCATCGGTAAGAGTGAGTGTCACCGCCTGCCCTGCCACTGCCTTTTCAAGCTCACCATCGAAAGTCACGATTGACTTGATGCGGCTCTCTTTGCCTGATGGTAAGGCGGCGATGGTGTCGCCGACACGGATCTCGCCCGATGCTACCGTGCCACAGAAGCCCCTGAAGTCGAGGTTTGGACGATTAACGTATTGCACCTGGAAGCGGAACGACTCGCTCCTGTCCTGCTCGACGGAAACCGTGTTGAGCAGCTTGATCAGAGTCGAACCTGGATACCAGGTCATGTTTTCGCTCTCGTTCACCACGTTATCGCCCTTGAGCGCCGAGATCGGCACGAAGCGCACGTCGGTAAAGGCAAGATCTTTGGCAAACTCGCGATACGCCTTCTTGATCCCCTGATAGATCCCCTGGTCGTAGCCGACCGCATCCATCTTGTTGATGGCGATGATCACATGCTTGATGCCAAGCTGTGAGCAGATGTAGCTGTGACGACGTGTCTGTACCTGCACCCCATGACGGGCATCGATCAGAATAATGGCCAGATCGGATGTCGAGGCACCTGTGGCCATGTTGCGGGTGTACTGCTCGTGGCCCGGCGTGTCGGCGATGATAAACTTACGCTGCTCGGTGGCAAAGTAGCGGTAGGCCACATCGATAGTGATCCCCTGCTCGCGTTCCGACTGCAGACCGTCTACCAGCAGCGCCAAGTCAAAGGCCTGATCTGTAGTGTTGAAACGCTTAGAATCTTTCTCGATAGCCGCCATCTGATCTTCGAAGATCATCTTGCTATCGAACAGCAAGCGGCCGATCAGGGTCGACTTACCGTCATCCACGCTGCCACAGGTCAAGATACGCAACATATCTTTGTTTTCGTGAAGCTTTAGGTAACCTTCGATGTCGGTCTGCAATAATGTGTTTTCAGTCGTCATGGTATTTCTCGTATTCGTTATCTGCTGCGTACCTGGCCAATGGGCCGTCAATGCAATGCCTTAAGTTAGAAGTAGCCTTCCATCTTCTTCTTTTCCATCGAGCCGGCAGAGTCGTTATCGATCACCCGTCCCTGACGCTCTGAGGTAGTACACAGCAACATCTCCTGAATAATTTCCGGCAGGGTTGTCGCTTGAGATTCGACGGCGCCGGTCAGCGGATAACAGCCTAGGGTTCTGAAACGCACCATCTTCTGCTCTACGCTTTCACCTGGCTCGAGCTCCATGCGCTCATCGTCGACCATGATCAAGGTGCCATCACGCTTCACAACTGGACGTGGCTCGGCAAGATACAGCGATGGGATCTCGATATTTTCCAGATAGATATATTGCCAGATATCCAGCTCGGTCCAGTTAGACAGCGGGAACACCCGGATACTCTCGCCCTTGTCGACCTTGCCGTTATAGATATTCCACAGCTCGGGGCGCTGATTCTTAGGATCCCAGCGATGCTTGCTGTCACGGAACGAGTAGACACGCTCCTTGGCGCGGGATTTTTCTTCGTCGCGGCGGGCGCCACCGAAGGCGGCATCGAAACCATGCATGTCCAGCGCCTGCTTAAGGCCCTCTGTTTTCATGATATCCGTATGTTTGGCACTACCATGGGTAAAGGGCGAGATGTTCATCTCCAGGCCGCGGGGATTCTTGTGCACGATAAGATCGAAACCATACTGTTTGGCCATGCGATCGCGAAACTCGATCATCTCCTTGAACTTCCAGTTGGTGTCGACATGCAGCAAAGGAAACGGGATCTTGCCAGGATAAAATGCCTTGCGCGCCAGATGCAGCAACACAGAAGAGTCTTTACCAACGGAATAGAGCATCACGGGATTTTCAAACTCTGCGGCAACTTCACGCATGATCTGAATCGATTCAGCCTCGAGTTGTTTAAGATGGGTTTGCTGTGTAGACATATGGCTTTCCGTTTTATTCCAATGTTATCAAATTGCTATTAACCAAGATGCCAACCTACTCTACATTTCATTCAACATAAAATCTAAGCATGGTTAACCAAAAATCGGCCTAAACAGGATAATACCAGCACGGAGTCGTTTTAGAAGTTATAAATATTAATTTATTTATACCAAAAAGAAATAACAAGTAATCGAAGAGAAAATGGAATAGAAATCGAGATGTTTGGAGATTGGAAATTAAGGAATGAGGGTCGAGGGTCGAGGGTCGAGGGTCGAGGGTCGAGGGTCGAGGGTCGAGGGTCGAGGGTCGAGGGTCGAGGGTCGGCAGCCTCACTTAAACATGAGTAATCGTTCAACTGCTATTTTACTCATTCGAGACTTTTCCTCATGATTGAAACATCGCCCCTTAAACAATGCTCGCATACTCATTCAGCCCCTTATGGCCCCTTGACGTTAAGAACTCCAGCAGGGCTTTGGGACTATGGTTAAGAATTCGCTCAATTGGGAAATCAACTTCTTGAATCAACTCAATCGCTTTGTCAAAGCCACCTAAGCTGAAGGCAACATGGGAGTCTGATCCCAAGACCAAATAGCCTCCAGCCTCCTTTACAGCACGGGCAATTGCCGTGCAGTTTTTCAAGCTACCTTGTCGTGACGTCAAAAATGAGGAGTTGTTGATCTCAAGGGCAACATTGTGCGTCGCCGCAGCTTTGGCAACACGTTGGATATCGATGGGATAAGCAGGATTACCCGGATGACTGATGATGTCTACATTGCCACTCTCAATGCAATTGACTAATGCTTGAGTGTGACAGCTTGATTAGATGGTGGAAAAACAGGCTCATGAAACCCGGCTAGCACGATATCTAGTTCATCAAGGTAGTCACCAAAGAAATCAATATCACCATCTTCATTCTTAATATTGGCTTCAATGCCTCTCAGCACACCTATACCATCGACAATCCGAGGCAATACACGCATGTTGACGAAGTGCCAAAAGTTCGGCGCATCAGCCATATAGGGCCCATGATCAGTAATGGCAAACAGCTTAATCCCCTTCTCTTTTGCCACAGCAAGATAATCATGAACAGTACTATAGGCATGGGTTGAGGCAATGGTATGAGCATGAACATCAACAAGAAACTTCATCGGTGATTCCGTTAGTAAGTGACCTGATAAGAGAAGAATTGAAGCAGAGACTCAAGTCTAATCATTTTGACCGCTATTCTCCATAACAGAGCTCGCAATTAAAACTCCGTTAGTCGATTCTATTCATTGCTCAACACCTGAACTTCTTTATACTTAGATATCTGCGCTTTCGCTCTTCTTACTATGTCACAGACACTGTATCGCTTATCAAAGAGAGCAAATAGTGCCCATAACTATTGTTCTGCATAGGCTTGGCAAGACGATGAATATCCTCATTGGTTAGCCAACCATTACGCCAGGCTATCTCCTCAAGACAAGCGACTTTTAGCCCCTGCACTGTTTCTATGGTTTGAACAAAAGATGAAGCCTGCTGCAGACTGTCGAAGGTACCAGTATCGAGCCAAGCAAAGCCACGTCCCAATAATTCGACCTTTAGTTGGCCACGCATTAGATAAGATTGATTAATTTCGGTAATTTCAAGCTCACCACGTTTTGAGGGCGTTAACTCTTTAGCGATATCGATGACTTGATTGTCATAAAAATAGAGTCCGGTTACCGCCCAGTTAGATTTGGGGAAAGCTGGTTTTTCATCGATTGCCAAGGCGTTGAAATCATCATCAAACTCCACCACGCCAAATCTTTCTGCTTGGTCTACCTGATAGGCAAAGATAGTCGCTCCTACCGAATCTGCATTGCTGAGTTCAGCTACAGTCTGTTTCAGCGTGAGACTGAACCCCTGCCCATAAAAAACATTATCTCCCAGCACTAAACACACGCTGTCGTTACCAATAAACTCCTCAGCAATGATAAATGCCTGTGCAACCCCCTCAGGCTTTGGCTGTACTTGATAGGAAAGCGAAATCCCAAAATCACTGCCATCGCCGAGTAAACGCTGAAACAGCATCTGTTCTTCAGGGGTCGTGATGATCAAAATATCGCGAACTCCCGCCAGCATAAGAACAGAAAGCGGATAATAGATCATTGGCTTGTCATACACCGGAAGCAGCTGCTTAGATACGCCGCGTGTGATGGGATATAACCGCGTGCCAGTGCCACCGGCTAATAAAATACCTTTCACTATATCCCTCTCGTTTGGTGTTAGCTTAAAGCTCTCAATAGATAATACACTACGCTGAAATGAAAAATGCCCACTTCAGCAAGCCAAAGTGGGCATTAAATTCCGGGGCAAGATTATTGTGCTAGCAAGTTCTCTAACTGCTGACGAAACTCTTTACCCAACTTTTCGTTACGCAGACCATATTCGACAAAAGCTGTCATATAACCGAGCTTGTCGCCGCAATCATGAGACTTACCGGTCATATTAAAGGCTTCAACGGTGTCCGATTCAATCAGCATATCAATCGCGTCTGTCAATTGGATCTCATCGCCTGTACCTGCGGGTGTTCTAGCGAGTAAATCCCAAATTTTTTCTGACAAAACATAACGACCCACAACTGCAAGATTAGATGGGGCTTCATCAATGGTTGGCTTTTCGACCATAGCCTTAATGACTGATGATTCACCAGGTGCGATATCTACACCGCCACAATCGGCAATTCCGTACTTGTTTACTTCATCAGGAGCCACTGGCGCTACCATGATCTGGCTAGCTTGAGTCGCCTTATAATGTTTAATCATTGCAGCTAGGTTTTCTGAACTTTGATCGGCGCTATACTCATCTAAAATCACATCGGGCAAAACAACTGCGAAAGGATTATTGCCTATACAAGGTTTAGCGCAAAGCACCGCATGACCTAACCCCTTAGCTTCCCCCTGACGTACATGCATAATTGTCACGTCTTTAGGGCAAATTGATTGCACCTCATCAAGTAGCTGACGCTTTACACGCTTCTCTAACGTAGACTCTAGCTCATATGAGGTATCAAAATGGTTTTCGATAGCGTTTTTACTGGCATGCGTTACCAATACAATCTCCTTCACACCAGCTGCAACACACTCATTCACTATGTATTGAATAAGCGGTTTATCAACTAAAGGCAGCATCTCTTTTGGGATAGCCTTGGTCGCAGGAAGCATACGGGTACCAAGCCCAGCTACGGGAATAACAACTTTCATAAACAATCCAATAATATAATACGCACAAAAAAATCCTCATGAGAGGATTTTTTCCCAAGAGCTCGATAAGCTAAGCTTTACGAAGCCAGGTCAATATTTGCCAAATGTGTGCTAATGCCCAGTTATAGGCCACAAAAATCCCGACAAAACCAAAAAACATAATCCACTCAGGCACATGCAACCATTCTCCCGAAATACCAATTCCGGCGAGCGCTATAGAAGCCAGAGAGATCCGTACCAGGGTTTGTTTTCGGCTATAACCCGCTCTTTCAAATATATGGTGGAGATGATCCCGGTCCGGCTTAAAAGGTGACATCCCTTTTTTAACTCGGCGATACATGATTGCAGCCATGTCCATTAACGGAATACCAATCAGATACAGTGCAGTAACGGGAGCAAATACCCGAACGTCAGTTTCAACACCCAATACGAGCAGCCATACTACCGTCAACCCAATCAACATACTTCCTGCGTCGCCCATAAAGATTTTTTGAGCGGTTTCAAAAGGCCATCTCAAATTGAATATCAAATAACCAATTATTGCGCCGATGAAAAGTAGAGGAAGAACAAACCAATCATTATCGGCAGCGTAAAACAGCAATGCCAGAGAGGTAAAGGTGACGAGACTCAACATCCCGGCTAAGCCATCAATACCGTCGACCATGTTAAAGGCATTAATTGCACCGATAACGGCCAGTATAGTGACGAAAACACCTAAATATCCAAGCTTTAACTCAAAGAAATAAGTGATATGACCCAGTGATGTAAGATAAAACCCTGCGCCAAAGACTAGGATCGAAGCTGTGATCACTTGCGCAACGATTCTCACGCGAACAGACAAATCATATTTGTCGTCCAATACCCCCAAAAACAATATCAGCGCAGCAGAAATCAAGTAAAGGTTAAATACCTGATTTTGTTCAAACACAATACTGGAAACAAGCAGGACACTACAATAAATAGCCACCCCACCAATTAACGGTATGGCGCCAACATGTGTTTTTCTGTCATTGGGTAAATCTACTAAGCCGACTTTTTCCGCAATTGGGTGAAACAACTTAATCGCAGCACACGTTAAGCAAAACACCGTCACAAACGGTATAAAGTATTCCATAAACTCTCTTCCCTAAGCCAATATAGAATGACGAGGAACCATACCGATCCCTACCGCCAACAACTACCAGTCATACAGTATAACCTCTATATGACAAGGTAAAAACGGTTCAACATAAAACGCTGTAACTTTGTACCTGAAGCCAGGCATATTCTACGATGGCTTTGTGAATTTAAACCATCGATGCATGAATGCGGTAATGCGCCAGACATAACTTATCGCGAGATAGTACAAAGCAAACACCAACAAAAATGAGACAAACATCACGGTTTCATTAATCTCGAGATACTCAGACCAAACGCCAACAGCCGCCATCATGGTCGCAATCAAACAAATCACCAATAATGATACTCTCGGCGACATCCCGACACGTTGACAGATGTGATGCAAATGTTCTCTATCGGGCTTAAACGGAGATTGACCTTTCTTGATGCGGCGCGACATGATACACACCATATCCATTAACGGCAGCCCGATAAACCACAACGCAGTCACAGGGCGAATGACCTCTTGCTGATCCTGACTCGCTTCAATCAACAACCAAATAACGGTAAAACCAATAAACATACTGCCGGCATCGCCCATAAACACCTTAAAACGACGACCAAATGGAAAACCTAAATTCAGCAGGATATAAGGCAGCATCGCCACCATGAGCAGTAAACAAAAGTGTGCTAACGCTATCTGCCCTGCACCGTAAAACATATAACCCAGTGCAGCAAAGGTCACCAAGGCTAATCCACCTAACAAACCGTCAATGCCATCAACCATATTAAAGGCGTTAATGGCCCCGATCACGGCAAAAATAGTGACGACATAACTCACAAAGGTCGGTAGGATCAACGCCTCATCACCAGCAATAAAGCCGAAGTAATATAGACTCTTATAACCGATCAAAATCATCGCCATCGAAATCGCTGCCTGCACCACCAAACGGGCTTTAAAGCTGAGATCAAAGCGGTCATCAAGCGCACCTAGTACAATGAGAACCGTGGAGCAAATCATGTAAAGTATCACATTACTGGTAATATCGAACACCAAACAGATGTTAAGCATGATAGCGGTAAAGATTGAAATACCACCAATTAATGGCACTTGGCCTACATGTAACTTACGCTCATTAGGCTTGTCGACCAGGCCAATTTTTTTAGCTAACTTACGGTATACAAACAAAAAGAAAAACGAACTTAAAAATACACTAACTACGGATAAACTGGTCGACATACTAGACTCGATGGTTTACTAAACCAAAATGATAATTAAAAGCAGGACTGATCATGCTCCGTTACCAGAGTATGATCTGAATCAGTATAAAAAGCATACAGAGCAAAACATCCATGTCTTTAATTTCAATTGGTTAGTCGATACTGAGACAGCTTTACACAAACCAAAACAAGCGGTAACGCAATAACATCCCAATAGGAAACTAGGCGATTATAACGTAAAAAGTCTAACAAAATAATCAAGTACCGGTGATTTGCACAAAAAATGAGACAGTCTTGAGAATCTGTCTCAAAACCGTCTCATTCGTTCGGCATCCCCTTGATTAATGGCCACAAAACAGGCTAAATCGAATAGCCTTGACTATCGGTTTAGAGTTGAAATTGATTTCATCAACAAGGTTTCGTCAAGCTGTTACAGGCTGATTTTACTTTTGGTAAAAGTCTTTATACCACTTCACAAACTCAGCAACGCCTTCTTTGACTGTAACTTTCGACTTATAACCCGTCGCTTCAAATAAGTCATTAACCTCTGCATAGGTTTGATAAACATCACCAGGCTGCATTTCACGGAAATTTTTCTTCGCTTCAATGCCTAATTCATCTTCTATAGCTTTTACAAAGTCCATTAGATTAATTGGAGAGCCGTGCCCAATGTTATAAACCGCATAAGGAGCTGAACTACTTGCTGGAGAACCTGCTTCAACGGTCCAGCTCGAATCCCGAATAGGGATCACATCAGCAATGCGCACAACCCCTTCAACGATATCGTCTACATGAGTAAAGTCTCGCCACATATCACCATTGTTGTTGATATCAATCGTATCACCATCTAGTATTTTCTTAGTGAAAATAAAGGGCGCCATATCAGGTCTACCCCAGCTGCCGTAAACAGTAAAAAAACGCAGACCAGTTGTAGGAATATCGTACAAGTGCGAGTAACTATGAGCCATCAACTCATTCGATTTCTTGGTCGCCGCATAAAGCGAAACCGGATGGTCAACAGAATCTGATGTGGCAAATGGGGTTTTAGCATTTAAACCGTAAACAGAGCTAGAGGAAGCATAGATAAGATGCTTGACCTTGGTTTGACGACATCCTTCAAGAATATTTAGATGACCTACGAGGTTAGAATCTGCATATGCGTGAGGGTTTTGAATGGAGTAACGCACCCCCGCTTGTGCGGCAAGATGAACAACTCTATCAAACTGCTCCTGCTCAAATAAATTTGCTATCTCATCTCTTTGCGCAATATCTAATTGAACAAAGCGAAACGCTTCATGCTTTATACGCTCAAGGCGTGCATGTTTAAGATTAACTTCATAGTAATTATTGATATTATCAATACCAACAACATCATGTCCGGCTTTGGTGAGTTTTTCAACGACTGCGCTACCGATAAAACCAGCTGCACCGGTTACTAAATACTTCATTCTTTAATCCTATATTAATCCGAGCCAAACAAGTCACGGGTATAAACCTTATGCTCAACATCGCGGATCTCATCTACCATGCGGTTAGAAACAATCACATCACAAATTGATTTAAACTCGTCTAACGATTTAATCACTTTGGAATGGAAAAACTCGTCTTCCTGTAACACCGGCTCATAAACCACAACCTCAATCCCTTTTGCCTTTAAACGTTTCATGATCCCTTGAATACTAGAGGCGCGGAAGTTGTCTGAGCCCGCCTTCATGATTAACCGGTAAATACCGACCACTTTAGGTTGACGTTTCAAAATTGACTCGGCAATGAAATCTTTACGAGTACGGTTAGCATCTACAATCGCGCCAATAATGTTATTGGGCACATCTTGGTAATTGGCTAACAGTTGCTTGGTATCTTTAGGCAGACAATAACCTCCATAACCAAATGAAGGGTTGTTATAGTGATCGCCAATACGTGGATCTAATCCGACTCCTTCAATAATTTGACGAGCGTCTAACCCGTGAGCTTCGGCATAAGAGTCCAACTCATTGAAATAAGCAACGCGCATCGCAAGATAGGTGTTCGAAAATAACTTTACCGCTTCTGCTTCTGTCGATTCGGTAAACAGCACTGGAATATCCTGTTTCTTAGCCCCTTCAAGCAACAAATTAGCAAAGATTTTGGCTCGCTCAGAACGTTCACCCACAATGATGCGCGATGGATATAAGTTATCAAACAGCGCTTTACCTTCACGCAAAAACTCAGGCGAGAAGATAATATTGTCACAGCTTAACTCTTGCTTAATTCGGTCGGTATACCCAACAGGAACAGTAGATTTGATCACCATCACTGCATTGGGATTAATAGCCATCACGTCTTTAATCACGGACTCAACAGAAGCGGTATTAAAGTAGTTGGTTTTAACGTCATAATCGGTTGGGGTTGCGATCACCACATAACTCGCGCCTTGATACGCTTTCTCTTTGTCCAACGTCGCAACAAAATTGAGTGATTTGGTTGCTAAAAAATGTTCAATCTCATCGTCCACAATTGGCGACTGTTTATTATTTAACAGTTCAACTTTATCTTTTATGATATCAACAGCAACCACATTATGGTGTTGCGATAATAACATGGCGTTAGAAAGGCCAACATAGCCTGTTCCCGCAACTGCAATTTTCATAATATAAACTCTACAAATTAAAATAAATAACAAAACATTTTAGAGCGCGAACGAAATGTCAGTAAAAAGCGCATCAAGTGTTAAGCATCTATTTATCAAAACGATCCGTGCATTTACCATTTAAATAGTAAACATTCAAAAAACATGCTCCCAGGAAACTAAAAAATGTTCAGAACAGGCATTTATATCGATTAAGCATAAGCCACACATTAACACAATTAACAAAACATTTACCATTCAGTTTTTATCATAAAAATAGACTAAGGAGAATCTTCAACTACAAAAACAAAACAAAAATTCATATTACTTAAATAACAAAAGGTATAATTTTCTGAGTGATATTATTCATAGCTTTAAAATATAAAACTTATAAACATTCAATTCAAACATAAAAGCGAAAAATATCTATCGCCAATTCGACTCCACGTATAATGAATGCCAGCAATATCTTTCATACGCAACCCTACTTTTAACACCTCTAATTTATCAAATTCGTTTAGAATATTTAACAAATCTGCCGAGCTATGAAAATACAACGCATCATTACACGTCGTGTAACCATTAAAGTTACATTGATATGCCACAATTGGAATTCCAAAATGCATCATCTCAACCAATGAAGGATTAGTACCTCCAGCAGAATGTCCATGAATATAAACACAAGCCTTCGAACGGATTGTCTTTAATATTCCAGTGTCATATATAGGATCCAAAAGAGTTATATTTGAAAAGCCCTTATACTTTAATTTAGTTGTTGAACCAAACTCTGAAGAGCTCCAGTTACCAACGAAAACCAAATCAAAGTCTGATTTAGAAAACGCTTCTAAAATCATCTCAACATTATTTTCAGGTTCTATTCGACAAAGCGCTAAAGCAAACCTATCGGGTAAAGCGCCACTAAATGGCTTTGGTTCTATGTTGACTGCTTGATCACCACCGTAGGAAATTACTTGACAATCATAATCATATGTTTCTTTAACGTAATCTTTGATACCTTGATTATCTGCGATGATATCATGAGAAAACTTAACAGCACAATATTCTGAAAATCTCAAAAAATATTTAGCTATTCCCTTCCATTTGTCACGCTTCCACTCTATACCATCAATGTTTGTGACAATTTTGACATTAGAAATAAGTCGAATGATCGGCAAAATTAAAGCACCTGACACACCTAACAGCAAAATTACGTCATTTCGTCTAAACACAGCAGAAAACAACGAGACAATATCATATAAGACACTTTGAACTCCATTCGCGCCGATTGGAATATATAACAATCTGGCATTTTTATAGTGGTTAACATTAGGGTTCTTACCACTACAATATACGGATAAATCAACATTCACGTCATTTTTATCTGCATAATCAACCAGATTCTGAGCTAAAGTTTCAAAACCACCATATGAAGCCGGAACTCCAACTGTACCTAAAATAGCAACCTTCTTCATTAAAAACCTCAAAGACACCTTTTATTTATTTGCAACCAAGACTGTAAAACAATATAAAACCATAAAGCCTGACAAGCTTTAAAAGAATCAGGTTTCAAACTAAAGAAAAGCTTTTTATAGTGCTCGGAACGTTGTGTATCACCATCTGATGCTAACAACTCGAAAAGTCGATTACGTAGACCTCCGTTTAACCAACAATAAACAGGAGAAATGAATCCCTGTTTCGGTGTATTGAACGAATCACTTCCGGAAAAATAACTAGCAATATATTTACGAATCAATTGCTTTCCGTACAAATTTCTTTTCTCGCTATCACACATTTCACTAGAGTATCTCCTAGATAAAAACGGAGTTCTAGCCTCAATGGAATTTACCATTGTAAGTCTATCAGTTTTTACTAAGAGGCCTTCAGGAAGATTAAAATCAAAATCGAAGCATTGAGCCTTTGAAAAATATTCTTCTTCATTTGAAAATTGTAAATTAGGAAAAAGAGAATCACTATAAAGGTAATTAACACGTTGATATGCATATGGATTGCTGGTAAAAACTTTATACCTAAAAAGTTCATCGCCCGCGACAGACAGCAACAACTTACATACGGAGTTAACATCCGTTATGCCTAATCGCCCTAAAATACTATATAAAAATTTTGAGCCTGGTAAAAAATTCAACCGATTGTACAAGGAATACATTTCATAACCGGCAAACTTCTCATCACCACCATCACCTGTTAGAACTACTTTAACGCTTTTCGCAGCTTCCTTAGCGAGAATATAAAATGGCAGCCCAGCTTGATCTCCGATTGGTTGATCCATTTGAGAAATATACTCAACGAAATACTCTTCAACTCGCGAGTCATCAAAATTAACAATATTAGACTTAAAACCTAAAGCATTAGCTACTCTAATTGCTTTATGACTTTCATCTATTCTTGGGTCATCAAAAGCAAGTGTAAACGTCGATATATCAACTTCGCAGTTCTTTAATGCGACTGCGACACTCGTTGAATCTACTCCCCCGGAAAGCAAAAGCCCGCAAGGAACATCAGCCTCACTTATTCGTCGAACTTGTTCTTCAAAAATGGTACTGAACAAAAAATTTCTTTCTAAAGGTCTTACTAAAGTACTACTAAAGTCGCTAATTGTTATTTGATTGCCCGAATATGAGTATAATTTACCGGGTTTTACTGAACTTAACCCGCCTACGGTATTTTTCGACTGAGATAATCTACCTGTATTTAAAAAGTCAACCTCAGACGAAAATGGTTTCGAATCATCGAAGGACAAAAAGCTTGAACTAATATGAAGAGAATTCTCGCCCAACAAATAGTATAACGGTTTTTCTCCGAATACATCCCGAGCAAAAAATAACTTAGACTCCAAATTATCGTAAAGAACAAATGCATATGGGCCATCAAAATACTCTAAAGATTTGGAAATACCGAATTTGGAAACAAACTCTACAAAAACCCTTGTATCAGACTGGTAGTCTGTACCAAGATAACGCTTTGACAAACTGCGAAAATTGTATATTTCACCGTTGAAAACGATTACGTAGCGTTTACAATATGAACGCATCGGTTGCTTCCCTTGCAAACCTAAACCATTAATAGCCAATCTAGCATGGCCAAATCTAAGTTTTGATGTAATAGCTAACTCTGAATGAGCGTCTTTACCCCGAAACTTTATTCTTTCAAATGATTTGTCAAATACAGTTTTGTCTAAATTATAAGTCGCCACTAAACCACACATTAATTAATATCCCTTAGCCCTTTACGCATACCCACTACTATCCAAAAAGAAAAATAACTTACTGGGTTATATAAAAAAGGAGTTCCAAGCATCTGAGCAAAAGCAAAAAACACCATGGAATAATCTAACCAATTTAACTCACGTATTTTATTATATCTAGAAGACAATCTAAAAATTGCAATAAAAAATAAAAAAGCTCCAATAAAACCTAGTTCTGCAATTAATTGTACAACATGAGAGTCAATGAGAAAAGATCGCCCTAGTTCCTTTGCATTTGGTTCCAACCCATAAACATGATTAACTTTATATGAAAAATAATAGGGACTATAAGCGTTCTCAGCTCCTGGACTACCCCAAGAAGAAATGCCAGTCCCTAATGGAAAGGAATCTCGAGCAATTTTAAATGCACCTAAAGCCAACGCTCCTCTTCCTACAGAGTCCAAATTGCTGCTAGAATAATCAACAGCAATAGCTTGGAAACGAGTAACAAGTTGACTATTACTTACACTGATAGAAAACCCTAGAGTTACCAACAAAATAATTGCTATAGATTTATTTTTCTTGTGAATATAAATAAACCACACAAATATCGAAAGTAGAATAGCCAGCCTTGCATAAGATGTAAGCAATCCCAAAAACAATATTATCGCATAGAGTTTATATACAAATCTTCCACTTACTGTCATCTTATAGATTGAAAGAATAAAACAGAAAAGTGTAAAAGATATTTGAGGAACGATACTACCAATAATGCCAGTTTGAACTCTCAAAAAAGCGATATCTGAATTAACGTCAGGCGCTACTGCCCCAAACAGCAATCCAAAAACAAAGCTAAACATGACATTTAAAACGCCAATAATAATTACTAAATTAATATAAGACTCATAGAAAATGATGCCTTTCAATTTAGACAATTTAAGCCCAACCATATAAAAAAGGAAGGGACAGATATATAAATAATAGTTAAAGAAATAGTTTAAAATAGAAGCGTTTGTAACAGAGGTTATAGTATTTACCGTTAAAACCAACGATAGAAATACAACTACTAAGAAAGTTTCTTTATTAACAACTAAACCATTTTTTATTAAAAATACTAAAAGTACACAAACCACAATCACATGGTCTATTGAAGATGGTAAAAAACTTATCCCGGAGATAATAACCGATACAATTAATAGTAGGTTAATTTTATAAACTGTCATAAATACTAGATAGCTTCAATGCAACTTCATCTATACTCAAGTTGCCATTAGAAATTAACTGCCGACCATCACGATTCAACTTCTTGTCTAATGTTAAAACACTATATACAACATCACATATATCATCCACATTAGATGAATCAACTACTCTATAATAACCGCTCTTTAAACTGGAAAACATATGGGACACATTCCCTACGTTTCTTGAAACTACAGGTACATTTAATGCCATCGCCTCTTTGACCGAATTGGGCGAACCTTCATAATCAGAGCAAAGAAGATGAACATCTGATAATTTTAAATTTTCTAAGTATTCCCTTCTGCTTAACCCGCTTGCTACAAACCTTTCAACTTTAATAGAATACTTATCTTCTAACCTATTGCAAACTTGTAAAAATAAATCATATCTTTTCTGACTTCTTAGAATATTTTTTGATGATACAAAAAATATTCTATATTCAGAACTTTCTCTAACATCATTTTCAGAAATGTTATAAAACAAATCTGTGTTAACCCCATTAGGTAAATATACCTCCTTTGGATCTTTTCCTATTGGATTTGATTTAAATATATATCTATTAGAAAAAGCAACGCCGATTTTACAAAGTAAAAGTCTAACCCAAGGATAAGCATTAAACTTTACTTCATTTTCAAACTCATTTAGAAAAGACAATATAACCTTTTTCCTAAATAAAACGAGCCAAGGTATGGAAACAAGTAGGCTAAACAAATGATGGCAGTGAACGATATCCGCCTTTTTTATAGAATCAACACTAGGGTACTTAAAATATTCCAGCCGTCCTTTCTCTCTCGCATTAATAAAATGAACCTTGTTTACACAATAAGGATGCAAGCTATCGATTTGTTCTTTTACAAAAATTCCGTAGTCTGGTTGTTTGTCGGTAGGATAACAATTAGTTACGTGTAAAATATTTTTCATATACTTCTTTCAATAAGTTATTATGGTAGCTAGGGGTCTGTTTAAGAAAATACATGCTGGAACAGGATAGTTTTTCGCTAATAGGCAAAATTTCAACTTGCAGCCCTAAAATGTGAGCTATAATAGCAACATGCATACGAGTACAGTATGCTTTGTCTGCAGTTTTTATTTGATGAACAACTTTTTGCAATGTAACTTGCTCTCGGCTTTTCACTCCGTCATCGTACGTAGAAAAAACTAATTTATAATTAGGATTAGTTTCTTTAATCAAATTTAGTGCTTCTTGGTACTGTTCGAGTGAAAGGTAGCTACTTTCACCCTTTTTTATGTAGTATTCAACCACGTTCTTATCAATTGGGTTAATTACTGCACCTTCAACAATTACATTTTTCGGCACCTCATCACTAGAATGCACTCTTAACAAATTTGATTTTTTAAATGCAAATGCCATGTCAGTACCAAGATCAACTGTATGAGAACTAAAATTAGCATCGAAATTTTTCTTACTAATTGGGTCCCTTAGCACCACCAAACTAGATTTTAACATTAAAGAGTATACTACCCTCTCTAATAGACTATAACTACCACTACAACCAACAGAAAAAAAAGAAACATTAACTTTATAATATTTTGCGACAATCCACCATAAAAAAATGTTTTTATAAAAATAATTATTCCCATGAATAAGCTGTCCGCCGCAAAACACTAAATCAGTGCTCTTCTTCAAACATTGACTTGCATAGTAAATTCTTCGATATAATTTTACAAAAAAATTACTACTAGTTTCTTTTAAATCCCTAAACGATAAGTCACATAAACTATGCCGGTGATTTGAAAATAAAAATTTTGCGCCTTCACCTATTAATTGATCTCCAATATTATCAGAGCTACTTTCGCATACTAAAGTTACGTTCATATAAATACTCATTAAATATTTTGTGATTATTACTATCTCGATTGTATCTAAGGAAATCATCCTTCAATAAACTGGGGGATACAAACTCAATATAACGAACCCCACATTCTTTGAAAAACTCACATATGGCTGAACTAGGGTATGTGATTGGGATTAAACCAACAAAAGCCGCTTCCGCATACACAATTCCAAAAGACTCAACTTCATCAGGAAGTAAAATAAAAAAATCCTTCCCGCACATTATATCTATGACTTCATCATTGGGAAGACGTCCGTAAAAAACAACATCTAGAAAATTAGATTTATGCCGATGTACATACTCGGATAACTCATGAAGAAATTCACCATCTCCAATAACATGCCATCTTATGGAGCAACTGGATGAGCATTCATTCAATACCTCAAAGACATTCAAGAGCCCCTTTGTCTTCTCAATTCTTGCAACAGTAACAATATCAATGGTCCCATCTTCCCCAGACTCAATTGAATTATAGGCATTTAACTTTACATTTAAAAGTTGCGACACAGGATATTCGACAATATAATTTTTTATCGTTTTACTTACTGCTTTCTCAACCCTATTTAAAAAATGTCTAGAAGGTACAGATACAATTTTCGTTTCAAAAAGCAACTTCACAAATAAAGTTTTAAAACCAATCACTCTTCTTAACAAGGACTGATTATTCAAAACATATTCAATTTCGGAACCATGTAAATTCAACCTATCGAGAGTAACTTCCCGCAAAGATAACTTAGCTGAAACAGATAAGAGATACGCCATAACCTCATCGTTAACTTCGATATAATTAGCAAATTTTAAAACCTTAATTATCTTAATTATAACAAACAGATACTCAAGATAGCTAATTACACGATGTTTTCCTCTATAACTAAAAGTAATCACCTTATCAAACTTACATTGAGATTGACGGTTAGAAGCAACGATACCAGCTCCTCCACATTTATCCCCAAACTCCGAACTCAACAATACCTTCACGAAAATCTCACTTTCTAAAAACCAAAACCAGTAATCTATAGTAGCAATTTAACAATAATCGTTTGACGATATATCCAATAGATATTGAATAAAGAGTTAACTTTCTCAACGAACTCGTCTCAACAAGCTTTATATCTTTATTCATTTGAGAAAATATGGGGTAGAGTTTAATCTTGGAGATATTACCAATTGCGCTCAAAGCACTTGGATGTCTTCGATAGAATAATACCCTGCTACTAGAAATATAGACTTCACCGGAGTTTAGCATTCGCCAAAGAGTAGTGGTATCTTCCGTACCAAGTCCCGAAGATAACTCTCCAAACTGTCTATATTTGCGCAAGTCGAAAACTCGTGAAGCAGCACTAGGACGAACATTTCCAACAATGAAATCCTTTAATCCCCATTTAAAGTAAATTGGACTTTCTGTTTCATCATAGGTTTTTCCGTCAAATTTTTCACCACATACGTCATTATAACCAAGACATGATGGTTGCCCGAGTTTTTGTATATCTCGCTTTACTGTCTCGACTCTCTCAGGAAGACTTATATCATCACCAGCTTGAACAATAACATAATCAGTATTTAAACTAGAAAGCACTAAGTTCCAGTGCCCGACTAAACCCAAATTCACTTTATTCTTACGGATATCAACTTTCTTAAATACAGACTTCAACCTAGACTCATACTTGAGTAATTCTTGGAAAGTTCCATCAGTCGAGCAATCGTCGGACAAAACTAATTCACAATCACTATCAGTTTGTGAAAGCAATCCTAACACCAACTCTTCCACAAATTTTTTTTGATTGTACAAAAACACACAAATCGAAAACCTCACTCCAAAACCCTCAAAGAAATTATTATAATAGCGACAACGATATATATATAGTCAGGCTTACTCAAACTTATATCTCTAGAGGTAACAAACCTCAAGAACATTGCATTCAATAACGCAGAAACTATAAAAGCAACCTCTATTGACATGCCACCTTGAAACATAAAAACAAAAAACAACAAAGGAAGAGTAAATGACAATTCTGAAACTATGTAAACAGAACCTTTTCCTTGAGCGGTAACTCTCAAACCAAATGCAAAAGAGTAACCTTTAATTGCTGCATAAACCCCAGCAAAAAGCAGCGACGAACCATATTTGATGAAGGAGTCATCATAAAGAGTTTTTAATATTAAATCCGAAAAGAAAAAAAGGGTTAATAGGTAAAAAAGTATAAATACCGAGCACAAGTTAACTATTGATAGAACAGGTTTAGCATCGCCGACCTTTCTTATTATTTCACCCAAATATTGCTGACTTAACCCCAGGAAAATAACTGAAGTATAAGTTGCACCAAATGTCCAAAAGATATTAAAACTAGCTAACTGAGCAGGGATATTATCATCAAAACTAGCTCTCACAAAATACAGTGCTGATGACACCATAAACCCCATCAAAGATACTACAAGTCCAAACTTTAAAACTTCAGCATAGCTAGTTTCAGTAGTGCATTTATAGTTCACATCGCCTCGACCGCTAATGACAGTTGTATAAGACAGAAAAATAAGCGCGATAAGATTTAATGTAAGTATTGAATACAAAAAACCATTAATACCATAATATGGAATTGTATTGTAAGCAACGATCAAACTAACCACACCAGAAACAATGTTGGATAATGAAATAAATTCCACTTTGTTTCTGGCCTGTAAAACTGCCTTCAAATAATAAGAAGTGGCATTCATACCCAAAATAATCATGAGCAGCACAATTATTTCTTCATTTAGATATCTTGTATCCTGTAACAAAGAAAAAATTAAACAAGCCGCCATCCCCAAGGAGACCTGAATTAAGAAAGGTCTCCAGAAATATATTTCTTTAGTATTCTTATGTGCTCGAACAAGGCCACTATTAGCACCTAATGTAGCAAAGACCAAATATAAATCAAGAAGCCCGTTGATATACCCTTGAGAGGCAATGCCGAAATCACCAACATTTATGGCTAAAAGCTTAATCCTTACAATGGATGCAAAAAATAAAAATAGATTACTACCTATTGATAAAATAGCATGTTTCATCTGACAACTGAACCAGCAGGAACAACGGTTCCGGGCAAAATATTAGAACCTTTCAAGATAATAACATTATTGCCAATAAAACTACCCTCCCCAATAATTACAGCTCCCGAGTTTATTTTAGCATTACTTTTCCCACGCCTTTCAACATTTAAGTCGTGAAAATTTGAGTCAACTATTTGCACATTCAAACCAATTAAAACATTGTCCTCTATCAATACATCAACAACTGATATACAAGAAAAGTTATTATTTATCTTAACGTTATTACCTATTTTTATTTTAGAGTCAATCTCGCGAGCCTCTAAATAGCAGTAAGAACTATAAAAATAAGGAGAGTCAATACATCCAATTTCAACACCTCGCCCAATAGATATCTGTCCTTTACCTCTTGTTAGCAACCCTTGAACTAAATAAAATTTACCAGCCTTGCTGTACTTTAAATTACTAAGAAATTTACAAAGAACAACATTAATTTTTTTCAACATCTTATTAAAAATGTAGTTAATCATCATGAAAAACATTCCATTAGACTATAACATTACAGTTTTACAATCATCATTAGAACCTGATTATCTTACTATAGCACTAAATCATTGATACGCTCCCGGAAATGATTCCACAAAGCAAACAGGCTCTTAATAACAATGTAATTATTTGGGAAGCAATAGCTATAACGCATATAAATTCAAAATATCATATACACTCTAGCTCGTCGCCTGAAAAGTTAGTTTACTCTCCCGTTTATAATGAAAACCCATTAATTGCAGCTATAATATAGTCAACATCTGAGCCGGACATTATTGGTGAAATAGGTAAAGACAATACTTCATCATGAATCCTTTCCGTTAAAGGAAGTGATTTCATATTAAAATCTTGATACGCTCTTTGCTTATGAGGCGCGGTTGGATAATGAACTAATGTCTGAATGTTATTCTTTGAAAAATGCTCTGTTAATTCCTTTCTATACTTAGTTCGTACTACATACAGATGCCATACATGACCTTCATCATAATCACATCGTGGCAATTCGACTAAGCTGGAATTTATTTCAGAGGTAAATCTTTGAGCAACAATTCTTCTTTTTTTAATCTCATCGTTAAGATATTTAAGCTTAACCTTTAAGCAAGCAGCTTGCATTTCATCTAAGCGACTATTAACGCCTTTATACTTATTTTTATATTTTTCATGCGATCCATAATTACGTAAAGCCCTTAAAACTTCATAGAGTTGTTGATCATCTGTCGTTACAGCACCAGCATCCCCTAAAGCTCCTAAGTTCTTGCCAGGATAGAAGCTAAATGCACCTGCACTTCCCCATGAACCAGCCATTTTCCCTTCTAAACTTGCACCATGTGCTTGGGCACAGTCTTCTAATACCAGTAAATTATACTCTTCGGCTAGCCCCATTATCTCCTTCATTGGTGAAATTTGACCATAAAGATGAACAGGCAATATTACTTTAGTCTTTGGAGTAATATTGCTTCTAATACTTTCTACACTTAAATTGAAAGTTTGAGGGTCAGGCTCAACAAGAACTGGTTTCAAATTGTTTTCAGTAATGGCAAGAATTGAAGCAATATATGTATTAGCTTGAACTATCACCTCATCACCATCTTTTAATTTCCCTATCTCTTTCCATGCCCTTAATGTAAGGGTTAAGGCATCTAATCCATTAGCAACTCCAATGGCCCATTTGCTGCCACAATAATTTGCGAAATCTTTTTCGAAACTACTTAACTCATGGCCCAATATGTACCAACCTGAGTCTATTACACGAGCACATGCTTCTTTGAGCTCATTTTGATATTGTTTATTAATCGCTTTTAAATCTAAAAATGGGATCATAAAAATTTTCTCATAAAACTAATTGACGCTGCATCTGATGTTTTTTCTACATAGTCAAATACGTTTAAACCACTAAGGTCCGTTAATTCTGGATTAGCGCCCATCCCAACCAATTTCTCAAGAAAATTGGAATCATTATTTTTCAGCGCAAAATCTTTAGCATACATAAAAACAGTAGTTCCTTTATAATTAGAATCATTAATATCAGCCCCCATGGAAACCAAGTACTCAACAATATCTAATTGACCATTGTAAGCGGCAACAATAATTGGACTCCAACCATTCTCATCTTTTTCATTAACATTAAACTGATTAACCAAACTCTTTGTTCGTATTAAGTCACCTTCCCGGCAAGACAACAACAAATCATCAAACACATCTTTATAGACTTTTAAATCATAATCCACTGTCGAAATAATAAAATAAAGCTCTCCATCTACGACAGTGCCAGCTGAATTCAAACTTTTACTACCTAATATTTCACATCCAAACACTTTGCAGCCACCAATTTCCGGCAATTGATAATCTCTAAATGTAAATGCATTTATTTTATTTGATATTTCAAAAGCTGTTTGCTTTAAGTCTATGTCAATGTCACTATAGTCTATAGATTTCCTTGAATAGTAACTAGAATCATACGCATCTTGTTTCTTGCCTGTTAACTTACCAGCTACGATTTCATCTATATGCTCAACAATTAACTTAGTACCACTAACAATATATTTCTCATACAAACTTTTAGCTGTTTCACCTTTTTGTATGGCAATACATTCTTGGTATATAATATCGCCAGTATCGATTCCTTTATCGATATAGTGGAATGTAACTCCAGATTGAGATTCACCATTAATAATCGGCCATGCCGAAGTGTACATCCCTTTATAAGATGGTAGTTTTGAAAAGTGAATATTATAAACACGATTATGGCTAAAGCTTTTAGGGTTGACGATTTTATCATATTCCAAAGAAATAAAAATAGCATTACTCAAGCAGTATGCTTCAGTTAATGTTAATTCTTTAATGGAACTTTCTGAACAATATTTTTTAAAAGAACGTTGAAACCCATCTACTCCATAATCATTCGCATTAAAAACCGCATAGTATTGAAAACTAGGATACTTAAACTTCATAGCTTCCAATACGTCAATAGCTATGTTATTTTTTCCTGCAATGACAATATTCACTTACTTACCTTTTACTAATTCAACAAAATCTTCATATCTACGAACATAGTCGCTTTCGTCATAAAAATCATCTGCTAAAACCATCAAAACACAATCAGTAGAGAAGTCGTACATTTCATGCCATTGCATTGGATTTATAAGTAAACCTCGACTCGGTGAAGATAAAGTAACATGTTTAACACTTACTCCATCATCCATTTTAATGGTACAACTTCCTTTAACACATATGGCCATCTGTCTTAATTTTTTATGCGCGTGAAAACCACGCACAACACCTACCTTGGTATCAAATATGTAATAAACTCTCTTTATAATGAACGGTATATTTTTTTCTTGTTCTAGGGATATTAGCCCACCTCTCAAATCGCCCAACACATCAAACTCTATCGTTTCAACTAGTGACATCACTTATCCTCTATAATTTCTTCATGGCATCATGAAACGAACTTGCTTCTTTATCTTTACTCGAAAGTATCGGGGGCATTGAAATTGGCCATACAATACCTAAATCACTATCATTCCATATAATATTTAGTTCAGCTTCAGCATTGTAATAATCAGTACATTTATATACGAAATCTGCTTCATCACTTATGACATAAAAACCATGAGCGAAGCCTTCTGGCATCCATAGTTGACGCCTATTAGTACTAGACAAATACACTCCTACCCAATGGCCAAATGACGGTGAATTTTTTCTAATATCAACCGCAACATCAAATACTTCACCTTGTGCTACACGTACCAATTTACCTTGAGTATTACCGGTTTGATAATGCAAACCTCGCAAAATACCCTTTTTAGATTTAGAGTGGTTATCTTGTACAAATCGTGTCGGCTTACCTGTAACTTTTTCTTCAAACTCCTTCTGATTCCATGTTTCCATAAAGAAACCGCGTTCATCACCAAATACTGTAGGTTCAATAATTTTAACATCAGGGATACTTGTATCGATAACATTCATATTTGATACTCTTTAATTTTTGTTAACGCATATTGCCAATCACTTGGTTTAATACCAAAAACTTTTTCAATCTTATGACAATCTAATTGCGAATTAGTTGGTCTTTTAGCTGGTGTAGGATATTGATGTGTGTCAATTGACTTTAACTTGGGTACTTTTTCCAACACCTTTTGCTTAAAAGCCTGAGTAAAAATCGTATCAGCAAATTGATACCAATTAACATGAGGCATACCTGAAAAATGATAAATGCCCCATGCTTCTTTCCCTACATGGCATTGTAAAGCAATATTGGTCAAAGCTGCAGCAATATCACCTGCATACGTGGGGCCACCAAACTGATCGCCAACTATACTTAATGCATCACTTTCTTGACCGAGACGAAGCATTGTTTTGACGAAGTTATTACCATGTTCGCAAAATACCCATGCAGTTCGAAGAATGATATGCTTGGCACAAGCTTTTATAACGGCTTGCTCACCAGCTAATTTACTTGCGCCATATACACCTTGAGGGTTTGTAATATCATCTTCATTGTACAAGCCATCTTTATTGCCTTCAAATACATAATCTGTCGATATATGTATAATTGATGCACCAATAGACTGAGCTGCATGAGCCAAATACCTTGGTCCATCACAATTTACTTTATATGATAAATCTTGCTCCAATTCGGCTCGGTCCACAGACGTATATGCTGCAGCATTGATAATAACATCCGGCTTAAAGGTATTAACCGTATCAAATACATCCTGCTCTTTAGTAATATCTAATTCTTGGGCACCTAAAGCTAAAACTTCAGCATTACCTTGTAACTGTTCAACTAAACAATGACCTACCTGTCCATTGCTTCCTGTGACTAATACTTTCATGATAACTCGTTATTTACCAGACCTTGTAGCTAGCATATGTAAATACTGACCATAGTCGTTTTTCATCATGGGCTCAGCAATGCGCAATAAATCTTCTTCGTTTAACCAGTCCTGTTGATATGCAATTTCTTCTAAACAAGCAACCTTTAAACCTTGCACATGCTCCAAAGTTTGAACAAATGAGGCTGCTTCATGTAAGCTTTCATGAGTGCCAGTGTCTAACCATGCAAAACCACGACCTAATAGTTCTACATTTAAAGAGCCATCATTAAGATACATTTCATTGAGCGTGGTAATTTCTAACTCTCCACGTTCAGAAGGTTTAACCTGTTTTGCCAATTCGACAACACGGTTATCGTAGAAATACAAACCTGTTACTGCATAGTTGGACTTAGGATTTTGTGGTTTTTCCTCTATAGAGACAGCGCGCATATCGTCATCAAACTCTACCACACCAAAACGCTCTGGGTCTTTCACCTGATATCCAAATATCGTCGCCCCCTGCTCACGATTAGCCGCTTTTAATAGCATTCTAGTGAAAGATTGACCATAAAAAATATTGTCTCCTAACACTAAACAGCAACTATTATCACCTATAAAATCTTCGCCAATAATAAAGGCTTGTGCTAAACCATCAGGACTTTCTTGAATGGCATAATCAAGATTAATCCCGTAATCACTACCATCACCTAATAGCCGTTTAAAGCTTTCGTTATCTTCAGGAGTAGTAATGATTAAAATGTCACGAATACCGGCCAGCATCAGCGTTGACAAAGGATAATAAATCATTGGTTTATCGTAAATGGGTAATAATTGTTTTGAAACACCACGTGTTAATGGGTATAAACGTGTTCCGGAGCCTCCAGCCAATACAATCCCTTTCATTACTTACTACCTACCTGTGAGCTACTAATTACGCCTAAACGTTCTCTTTGATAAGAGCCATCTTGCACTCGTTGACTCCAAATCTGATTATCAAGATACCATCGCACGGTCTTACGCAGACCAGTTTCAAAGGTCTCTTCAGGTTCCCAATTTAACTCTTTGCTCATTTTAGTGGCGTCAATCGCATAGCGACGGTCATGACCTGGACGATCTGTTACATAGGTAATTTGTTCTGCGTAGGGAGCATCTTTAGGCATTAGCTCATCTAAAATGGCACAGATCGTTTGTACTACTTCTAGGTTTTGTTTTTCATTGTGACCGCCAATGTTATACGTTTCGCCAATCACACCTTCAGTAACCACCTTATATAGCGCACGAGCATGATCTTCTACATAAAGCCAATCACGGATCTGATCACCTTTGCCATAAATAGGCAAAGGCTTGCCTTCCAATGCGTTTAGAATCACTAGAGGAATAAGTTTTTCAGGGAAGTGGTAAGGCCCATAATTATTTGAGCAATTGGTCACGATTGTTGGCAAACCGTACGTGCGTAACCAAGCGCGAACAAGGTGATCGCTCGATGCTTTAGATGCTGAATAAGGACTGCTTGGCGCATAAGAAGTAGTTTCTGTAAATAGCGTCAACTCGTCTGAACTTTGCACTTCATCTGGATGAGGTAAGTCACCATAAACCTCATCAGTAGAAATATGATGAAAGCGAAAAGCGAACTTTTTATCTGCAGGTAATTCATTCCAATATGCACGAGTCGCTTCAAGAAGGGTGTATGTTCCAACAATGTTGGTTTGAATAAAATCAGTAGGACCTGTTATTGAACGGTCCACATGCGACTCTGCCGCCAGGTGCATTACAGCATCAGGCTTGTGCTCATTAAAGACTCGATCTAGTTCAGCTCGGTCACAGATATCAACTTGTTCAAAAGCATATCTATCATTTTTCTCTACGCTTATAAGTGACTCAAGATTACCAGCATAAGTTAACTTGTCGACATTAATTATACTATCTTGAGTGTTGTTGATTATATGACGAACAACCGCAGAGCCAATAAATCCGGCCCCACCTGTGACTAGAATTTTCATTTTTTACTACCAAATTTGATGAGTTTAGCCATACTCAATGGCTATTTAGGAATGATAAATTTTGAGAAATTTCGCTATCACATCTCAGCCTTTTAAACCCAGCTAAGACTTAACCCCAGCTAAGACACTTTTTATCCATTTTGGACAATCGAATCTCCGTTATCCCTTGAAGAGCCTAGGTTTTACGGGATTTTAAAATTTTTTCCCAGTAGGCCCTACAAAAAATTTTTGTTCTAACTTTCTTTTCTTACAAAATACCTTATCAAAACCAGCACTACAGCTAACATACCGCCTAGCATTGTGCCTAATATACATATTAGCGCTCTTTTTGGCTTAGCCTTTTCTTCGGGTACTAGTGCGGGATCGATAGTTTTAAATACGTACTCATCACGCACTTCTGCAAACATGATGGTTTTAGCTTGCTCTTCAATCAATTTGTATAAAATAGTGCGAATATCAGCAACATTAGTTTGTGCAATTTGCTTGTTTAAAAAGTCACTACTTCGATTAGCCTCTGCGACATCACGCTCTTTCATGACTTTGTTGATATCTTCAACTAGCCAATTAACCCATTGTTGAGCTATCGCTGGCGACAAATGCTCAACAGATATGGTTACCATACCTGTATCCTTTGCAGAATTGATGCTAACTATCTTACTAAACTCTTTGTAGGCTTCCTGCATCGATGGCTCAGGCTTAAAAGGCGCTTCAACTTCTCTCACCCATTTTTGTGATGCTGCATCATATAGCTTAGCGTCATATACAATGCTGTTATCGCCCATGTTCCAATTTTCAGCGGCCATCAAATCAGGTAAAAGATTGTGTTTTTTAATGAAATCACTCGCAAACTGGCGTGATTTCATCACCTCAATGGCCATCTGAGTCTTATCAACGCCACCGCCGCTACCTAAGTTAATACCAGCCATACTCGCTAAGCCGCCAAACTGAGAAGCTAAAGCACTCAAACCGCCGCCTTGCTCCTCACTTGCAGGAGCTAAAAGCGCTTCAGATTTATAGATATTGGGCTGCACAATGGCAAAAATAACCGAGCCAATAGCAAATACGGCTGTAATAGCAATAATTAGCCACTTGCCTTGCCAGATGACTGAAAACAATTCTCTAAGGTCTATTTCATCATTAGCTTGTTGTACTTGAGCGCGCATATCGGAAAATTGGGCATCGCCGTAGTTTTTTATCTCGGTGGACATAGAATTTGTGTCTCTGAGTCTCATTATCCTAAGAAGAAACAAAGCACTTCGATAACTAAGCTCATCAAAGTGCTCATATTAAAGTCTATAACTTGGCTATAGTGGCCAATGCAACGGCGCTGTTATAAATAATGCCGGTAACCTGGGTCCAGAGTGTGAGGTTATCTTTATACTCTGTATCCAGCGGTACAATAATAGTGTCACCAGGATTGAGCTCAGTATTACTGCTAAACCACATTGAACGATTTGGCAGGAGCACTGAACCATTTGCCTTAATAATGTAGGTTCTATCTTCATCGGCGCGCTCTCTGGCGCCACCAGACATCTCAAGATACTGATCTAACGTTAAGCCTTCTTTAAACCTATGAGTTGCGGCATGCTGCACCTCACCCATTACCGCAATCGTCTGCTTAACTGATGGCACATAGAGAATATCTTGATCTTCAAGCTGAATATCAGCTTGTTCGATACCAATTGATATAGCAGACAAATCAACAACCAAACGGCCTACCGCCTTGATGTTTTCAAGGTCAGTGAGCATCATTTTAGCATCGCTATAATTCACCACATTGCCATCTTTGGAAACGCCGCGAGTAGCAATATCACGGCGCAATTGATCGGCAAGCTTCTTAATTTCAAGCTGCTCTTGTTGACGTACTGACTCACGAACAAACACCGAGGATGGTAAATAGGCATACTGAGTAAAACCACCCGCACGGTCGATCACATCGGCAAGTGTTTCGCCACGGCGAATGTTATACATGCCTGGGAATTTTACCTCACCGCGAATCTCGACTGCCTTATTTTCCTGCCAATCTGGCGTTGTCATTACCGTCAAGATGTCTCTGGAACTTAACGCCACATTGGCACTATCAATACCTGCCAATGCGTCATCTAAATTAACACTTGAATGGTTAACGCTAGACTCTTCGCTTCCAATTACCGTGGTGGTCAATTCTGCTCGAGCTGTATACGCGCCTTCAACTAATCCACCAGCTGCAATAACTAAGTCTTTAACCTTAGCCCCTTGAGAAAGAGGATACACACCAGGATGACGTACCTTACCGCTTATGGCGACGACTTGCGTGCCTTTATCTGAGTTACCTTGAGCAGCTAGCTGTGCAACGACTGGATAGAGCAGCTCGCTGCGATTCATAGCACCACTGAGCTTAATCAGTTCCTTATCCTCAAATAAGTTAGCCAACATCTTGTTGACTTCACCCTTAACGAGCTGCTCTTTATCATCAGGCGCTTCTTTAGCTACAACGACACCACCGATTTGAGTACGCTCAGAAAGTTGCATCTTATCTAGCTGAGAGAAGCCAGCCTTAAACAGATCATTACCCACAAGGCTATCACCGGTAAGTGAGGTCACCTTTTTAACTCTCTGTTTAACCAACTTATTTAATTCATAACGATTTTGAGTATCATCGCTATAGTTAAATAGCATGACCTTATCGCGTGGTGCTAATAACAAATCTTGCGTGACATCTTTCTCGGCGATAGCGCGGCTAGGAGAGAATTGCAGTACCTTAACCTTTCCGTAGCGATTCACCTCTCTCACAATGATCGCATAATTGAGATCGGCTGAAATTGAAAGGTCGCCCCAAAGTGATGGCAGAAGATCACTAACTTTTTGGCCATCAAACCATTGATATTTTCCTGGTCTAACAACCGCGCCAACTACGGTAATGGCATCTTCAAACTGACCAGAGGCATTTTTAACACGTATGAAATCACCCGCTTGCGCCTTTGTTAATTTACCTTTCGCAGACGTTAAATCTACATTCACGATACTGCGAAGGCCATTACTGTTATATCGCTCTATACTGCTACTCTTAGGATAAGCGCCAGGCTTTACCCCTGCGGCCATAGCTACAATATCGGCAACTGTCTCATTACGTTTCAACTCATAGATTGCAGGGCGACGCACTTCGCCAGTAATACTTACGAGTCCACCTACTGGGGGAATAAACACTACATCGCCAGAGCGCAAACGAATGTCACCTGACGCATCACCTCGCATCAAGAGATCGTACAGATCCATGCTACCGACTAGCTTGCCATTACGCTTAACTTGAATGTTACGAAGTGAACCAATCTCATTCACCCCGCCGGCGACAAACAACGCCTGGGTGATAGTAGACAGACTCGAGACGGTATAAGAACCTGGCTTATAGGCATCACCGGCGATAAAGATACGAATAGAGCGTAGCTCACCCATGGTGATGTTCGACTCAATCCCTATCATCTGCTGAGAAATACGGTGACTCAGAGACTCTCTAAGCTCGGCAAAACTTAAACCCGCTACCGAGATAGGACCGAGTTCGGGGAATTGAATGCTCCCCTCTCGATTAATCACCAGGTCATATTCTTTATTCTCTTTGCCAAAGAGCTGTACCTTAATTCTGTCGCCAGGGCCAACCAAATACTCACTTGGAACAGGAACATCGGAGACAGGGGCAAAAGTGGTAGGTTCACCTTGAAAAAGCTCGTAGCCAAAACGTGCTAGCTGCTTCTTCTGTTCATCCTGTGAGAAATTAAGCTCATTAGCCGCATCGCGGGAATGATCGACCACTTCATTAGTTGCACGAGGCTGGACAACCTGCGGACTATTGAGGTTTTGCTGTGAGGCACTCGCACCGCCAAGCATCGCAGGATCGATTCCATACTGGCGGGCAAGTCTTTGCTGCTCGGAAGCTGGCAGATTTTTAAACTGCTCTATCATTTGCGGCGAAGGCGTGATCGCCTGCACCTGGGTCCCCACCAAAAACAGTGCGGCAACCGCTGTTATAATGACTTTTTTGGTTCGTTGTAACACCGATAATCTCCATTGATAAAGGCAAGGTCTAAATAAAACTTTCCGGCTTAAGCAGATAAAATCTAAGCCAATTACTGACATTCGGACACGGTACCGCCCAACGTGGCGGCGATCTGACTCAGTACATCCTGTACTTCGCTCTTCGAGCCAGCTAAAGCTGTTAATGCTTGTTCCTGACAATCATTTTCGGCAATCACTTAACAAAGACTATCTCAAAATGCTTAGTGTTCATTCGATGCCCTGCGGGCACGCTACCGATCCGCGTGGCGGCGACCTGACTCAGTACATCCTATACTTCACTCTTCGAGCCAGCTAAAGCTGTTAACGATTGTTCCTGACAATCATTTTCGGCTTCCACTAAAAGACTGAAACTGTTCTGTCTTTTGCCTTTCAGGCACGCTACCGATCCGCGTGGCGGCCAGAGGCCTTCAGCTATCGCTTAACGAATGAAACTTTTCATTCGATACCCTGCGGGCACGCTACCGCCCATAGGTTCCGGCTCCCAACATGCCCTTCGCCACGCGAAATCTAACTTTTAAATCACTCTTTACTAAAATACTTTGGTTAAGATGCCCTACAAAATGACACATTAAACAAAGTACTTTTGCGCTATCTTGAAGAAAAGCGTTTCATTGTACTGGAACAAAATGACAATTACTGCTCATATACTCGTCAATCGTTTAATACAATCGAATGCCGTGAGCACAATCAGCTTAAAATCACTCAATACAGGCCTTCAACGACCAAAATCTGTTACCGAATAACCAAAACACCAACAAAACGTGAAGATTAATCTAACAACGAATCGCGCGTTATAGCAGATCTCTTACAAAGATTAGCGCCAACGACCTACTTCTTATCCCTTATAAACGTCTACGTATTGCTTCAAAGTGCTATTTGAACAATCAGAGGTTACCCAATCGGCTACCTTTCTCAAATGCCCTTGATACTGGCCCTCGAGACCGACACCCTCTTTTGCTGGCCCATGATCTCAAAAAGAATGTGACAGCGCTTATCGCCACTCTGCTCTTCAAAGATCCCTTCAAGCTCCTTAAATGGCCCTTCAACAAACTTCACCTTATCGCCGACAGACAACCTAGGCTCAGCGTTGCCACTCAACAAATCATCACTCGGTAATTGCAGCGCATTAAGCAACTTGGCCTCACGCATCTTAATGGAATGCACTATGGCATCGTCGATCGCCGTCATCTCTTCTCGGCAACCTATGATTCGAGACACGCCTCGTGTCGAGTGAATCTTACTTACGCTGATCTCTAGCGGATCGAAATAGATAAACAGGTAACAGGGAAATAACGGCTGGCGCTTTACGCTAGTCTTACCGGACTTAGTGATCTGTTGAGGGAGAGTGGGCAGGTAGGTCTCTATCTGTTGCAATGCAAGATTTTGCTGCGCGCGTGTCTCGCTGCGAGGTTTGCAATACACAAGATACCAAGACTTCATAATTTCCTTAAGAACCTAGTTTTATCGTTAGCTAACACTTAATAACCGCTATGACAGAAACCACTGCGGACTTACTTTCACAATTGCTGTGTTTTGCAAGACGCTCAGAATAACGCGCAACGCAAAGATAACGAGATAATTCAGGTGACATCCAATTCACGGCCGAAATCATAGCAAATACTCTAGGTCAAAGAAAAGAGCGTTTTTCCTCTATTTTTCCCACCCACTTTGTTACCTCAGGTCAAATCTTTCTGCTAAGCGCAACAGACCATAAACAATCATGCCCTAGCCCCTCCAACCAGTGATGATTTGTTGGTCAGTTAACCCAGGTAAATTGACTTTTAGGCGATGAAAAGGGTATATAAGATGGGTTTGATAAAATTTAATACCCTAAATATTAAAATATAATAAATTCTCGCAACAAGCTTAGAACGCAACAAGACAGATTAGATAACATTTTCATTAAGTTAGACTAATCGAGCGTCTCTATCCAACAAGCGAGCTATATTAGCAACAACCATTTTTCTACATAGTTTTTGTTATGTAGGCAATCACAAGCTGAAGGTGGAAGACTTACATGAGTGCAGCAAAACCCCAAGGTACGATGCTCGGCCATCCTAAGGGACTGTTCCTGTTGTTTACAACTGAGTTATGGGAACGTTTCAGTTACTATGCGATGCGAGCCATCCTGGTACTTTATCTCGTCGATGCAGTACAATCCCAAGGTGGTCACGGTCTAGGTTGGACCCAAGCCGATGCCCTAAATCTTTACGGTACATTCACAGGTCTTGTTTACCTAACTCCCCTCATCGGTGGCTGGCTCGCCGATACATTCCTAGGTCAACGTAAAGCCATCATGATAGGTGGCGCCCTGATGGCCGCTGGTCAATTTATTCTTGGTACCCCGCATGCTTGGGTACAAGGCATGGAAACTGAAGTCTTCTATATTGGTCTGGGCGTCCTAATCTTAGGTAACGGCCTATTCAAGCCAAATATCTCTACTATGGTGGGTGACCTCTATGAAGAAGGCGATCACCGCCGTGACGGTGCATTCACCATCTTCTACATGGGTATTAACGTAGGTGCCTTCCTATCGGGCATCATAGTTGGTTCGGTCGTGGCTTACTTCGATGGTAACTTCCAAGCAGGCTTCATCTGTGCCGGTATTGGTATGATCCTCTCGCTGATCATCCAGTTCCTGTTCGCTCAAAAGCTGCTTGGCGATATCGGTCGTGTACCAGCCGCCCAACTTGAAAAGCAGAGAGCAGCAGAAAAAGGTGAAGTGCGCAAAGAGCCACTAACCAAAGTTGAGCGTGATCGCATCAAAGTGATCATGGTCATGGGTCTATTTACTATTATCTTCTGGGCTGGCTTCGAGCAAGCCGGTGGCCTAATGAACCTCTTCACCAACGACTTCACCGATCGTATGATTGGCAGCTGGGAAGTCCCAACTACTTGGTTCCAATCACTGAACGCTATGTTCATCGTTATCTTCGCCCCTGTAGTTGCCTCTATCTGGGTTCGCCTGGGTGACAGAGAACCAAACTCTCCGGTCAAATTTGCGCTAGGCTTGGTACTGCTTGCAACAGGCTTCCTGTTCATGATCGGTGCAGTACTTGAGATGGGCGGCGACGCTAATGCTAAATCAAGCATGTGGTGGTTGGTAGGTGCTTATTTCTTCCACACCATGGGTGAACTGTGCCTCTCTCCAATCGGCCTGTCTATGGTCACCAAGCTGGCTCCACTACGTATCGCATCACTCATGATGGGGGCATGGTTCCTGTTTGTTGCCGCGGCTAACAAGATTGGCGGTATTATCGGTTCATTCATCGGCCATGGTGGTGCAAAAGAGGAGCAGCTAGCCAACGCTATGTCTATCTTCGCCGGTATCGCTATCACGGCCGCACTGTCAGGCGTTATCCTCTACTTCATGGCGGACAAACTGGTTGACTGGATGCATGGCGCCGAAGACAGCCACCACACAGAAGAAGAAGCCTTAGAAGAAGAGATTGCTATCACTGCCGAGCATGAAGCAATTAAGCGCTAATGGCTTATCGCTAGATAACTAGACTTTAGTTCCATAAAAAACGCCACTCAATGTGGCGTTTTTTGTTTTTAGACTTGGTGAAAATAGAAGAATTTCGAGGAATAACTAGAAGCTCATCTGCACATAGCCACCAGGGGCAACCTCAGGGCTATAGCTCAAACCGACAAACTCATCATTGAGTAACATCTCCCTATGCTCGGTATTACTAGAAACCACACACAGGCTCTCTCCCGGCATTAAGTTTCGAAATTGAGTGCTGGGCTGGCCCCACTCTAAAATCCCCAACTGCAGGGCGTCAGGCATCGCAAGCGGCATCAAGCCTTCCTCATTGCGAATATAACACCTCAATCCCTTACCCGCTTGGGCGATTGAAGCGCGGTAATGGGTCAGTTCAACCACGGCGTAAACGATATCCACATAGATATCCAAGCCCGACTTACTCATCCGCTCATTGAGGTAACTCAACATATTAAAGGGCTCGATGATGGTTTCGGTATTGTCATTGCGAAACCGTTTCAACTTCTGGTTGACGAAACTCTTAAGCAGTACGCTGGCAAAAGCGCAGCGATTATCTTGAGGATGAAAATGCGCCATATACATGATGAGGTAACTTTCGCCCACATTGACGCTATCGATAAAGTACGCGCTCACCTCGTCATGCTTGAAAAGGCTATAGTCAATCTTAGCTTTGGGATAATCGATGACAGAAGGAGGAAACAGCTGCTGTTGCACGCTCTTAGCTGCCTCGGCGTTCTGCTCCAGCAAGTTAAGGTGCTCTTCCAACTCTTGATAGGATAATTCGTCAAGATCTTCCAGATGCACATCTTGCTGACTGCTGCCGCCCACACATTGGCGGATCGCATTTTCGATAAGACAGAGATCGTTAACCGGCTTAACCAAATAATCACTTGCGCCCACTCTGAGCGCCTCGACCACATCGGCCATCACCTGGTTGCCAGAAATGACAATTGAGAGGGTATCTGGCTTGCGCTTTATCATCTGTTTGAGCATATCCAGCCCACCCAGGATAGGCATGCTGAGATCCGCCAGCACGATATCGAAATCGTGCTGACTAAACCGCTCTAACCCCTGCTGACCATCATCGGCCTCGATAACGGTCGCACCACGATTGGTCAAGAAGGCGGCCACAATACTGCGAAATACCGGGTCGTCTTCCACTAACAGTATCACTAGATCTTCTAACGCCATTTAGCTTCCCCAGGCTTGCACTCTGGCTAAGCCGCAAAATCTAGTACATCCATATACGCCTAGATAAGCAACATCTTATCGCTAGTTCCTTCGCCTATTATGAAACAATGGGTTATGCGGGACACTGATGTTAATCAAGCTCTGTCATGTATTCGTCGAGCAATTCGTCATCATCAGTCGACACGGGTATGTCGCCATCATAAACTTTATAGTCAAGATGCTGAAAATACGCTTCCTTAACAAAAGTGTAGGGGTCAAGTGCATTATCGACAAGTCTTTCTTGGTCAATTGCCGATGCGCGCCTGTGTAGGTTTTTCAGCCCCCACTTGGCCAAGGATTGCCACATGGTCAGCTCAGACAGCGGAAAATAGAGACCATCCACCCAATCCGAGGCCAACTCGCGAGTCACATAGGGGCCTAAAAACGGCGCCATAAAGTAGGGGCCGTTAGGCACACCGTAGTAGCCTAACACCTCATTAAACTCGTCCTGTTTACGCTGTAAGCCCATCATGTCGGCAACATCGATGACCCCCAACAAACCTATAGTGGTGTTAATGGTAAACCGTCCGCCGGCATTGGCCGCCCAACCCCACTTGCCCTGCAGGGCGTTATTCACCATAGAGCTGGGTTCTTCGAAGTTGAGGACAAAGTTATTAACACCAGTTTTCACCGGCCTAGGCAAGATATCATTGTAGCCATGTGCCACGGGGCGATAGAAATATTTGTCGAGAAACTGATAGTTGAAATCCCACATGGCGCGGTTAAAGCCCTCCAGGGGATCGCGCTCATCGTTATAGATAATGGTGACTTCTGCTGTGGTGCTATCCGTTGCACGCTCATCGCTTGTGTCTGTCTGTGCCATCGCCTGGGCACCAACCAATAGCAGACTCAACGCAATCCATTTACACTTCATATAAATTAGTTTCCTAATTAGTATTCACACGGCTAAAGTCACCAGCTATTGTTGACGATAAAGTGTTAATACTAGACTACACAGTTTGGTTTTCCTTTTCAGATCGCTAAGGATACTCAGCTAAAGCGATAGGTCAAATTGAATTTTGTAATAAGACATTCATGGAGCATCAATTTGAGGTTAACAATTGAGTAATTCGCGTATCGACATGCCCTCCCCAGCGGTATCTGGCGGTGAGCTTCTCAATCAAGCTAACAAGAGCCTCCAGCCCAAAAATATTCCGGTTGAGGTAGCATCGACGCCTCAGGGCGATAAACTCAGGCTCAATCATCGCGAGCTAGCGATCACCTATCAAGACAGTAAAGATCAGCAAAGCCTAAAACAAGATGCCGTTCGTCTTACAGTATTGACCCAATTGAGCGCCGCCGCGAATTCAAGCTCCATGTTAAGTGCTACCGTGCAGGCCCATGGAGAAGCTATCGCCCTCCCCTTACCCAAAGGACTGGTTGCCTATATCAATGCCAACCAGATAAGCCTGGCCCAGCTTACTAACTTCGCCAATCGCCCACAGGGCTACCCCTTAGGTGAGGTGCAAATAACCGCAAACCAGCTGTTTTTTGACGATCAACAGCTGGTTAGATTACCTAGCCCACCCATCGCTGATGGCCAGTACCTAGCCAAGATCACCATGGATAATGGACAGTTAACCCTGACTCTCACACCCAAATTGGCTGAGGTTAATCTGCTGCTGACGCCAATGGGTAAAGAGGCGCTGTTGAGCAATACCAACTCCCCCGCACTCTATCTGTCACCCCAGACATCACAGGCTCTTATCAGCAAACCCGAGTTAGCCAGCGCTTACCATCAGCTCATCAATAGCTTAGCAAAGACCTCGTTAACGCCAGAATCGTTAAATGGGCTTATCAGAGAGTTAACCACACCAAAGGGCTTCGGAGAGCCCTTACCTGCTCTCATGCCAAGCAAGGCATCGGCAATGGCTAGACCGACAAATCTAGTAGCGACAAACTTAACATCAGCAAATCTAGCCCCAGCAAACCTAGTTGCAGCAAACAGAGCGGTATCTAATCAGCAGATTAGCCAGATACCGCTTCAAGCAGCCCAAAACAATGACTTGGCAGCCGCGGCTATCAATTCTCTGAATGGTAAATCACTAACTTCAGCGCTAGGTTCGGTGACTACAACTGGGTTAAAAAATGCCCAGGCTCAGTTGCTAAAAGATATTGCCCAAATGAATCAGAGCCAACTCTTTCAGAGGGTCAGCACCATGGTTACAGGACTTAGGCTCGATGCTAGCGCTCAGCTTATCCGCCATGCCATGCTCCAATCCATATCCCAAGCCACATCAGGTGAACAAGGAAACGCAAAGGCTAGCAGCCAGTTGCCATCTAGCCCTGCCGCGCTCGCTCAGCTTGCCGCCTTAGGGAAGCAGGAAGGACAAATATCGCCAAGGGGCATAGCACCGCAATCAGCAGATATGAGCCAAACAACACAATCGGCAGCATTAAACGCTAAAGGGCTCAATTCCAAGGAGCTAAATCATAGAGGGCTGAATCTCGCGCTCGGTCAACTCGCAGATAAAGCCATGCCGACAGGTAAAGGCGCGCAGGGTAAAAACTTGCTGCAGTTGATGCAACAGCTTCTGCCACTCGCCTTCCCCAAGCCACTTACCCAGTTAGCGAGTCCTAGCTCATTGAAACAGGAGCTTATCGATAGCTTTGCCGGCATCGCTGCGCCGGCAACGCCAGTATCTAGTCTTGCCAGCATCACCAGCCATGCCGGCACCATAGGGGTACTGTTTCAGCTGCTCCTTGGCAGACAGGTGAAATCCCAGGCCGGCGGTAAGGCCTCAAGCCCCTTACAAGCCCTGCAACAGTTTGCGTCCGGTAGTCAGCTACTCGGCCTGATCGAAAAAAGCGGCGGTCTCGAATCACTTGGCAAGCTAGTATCCAACCTCTCCCTCTATCAGCAGGCAAGCAGCGATACGGCTCAGTCAACGAACTGGTACTTTACCCTACCCTATATGATAGAGCACAGGCACGAGGAGCTTGAGGGACACTTTAGCCAGGAAGAGCAGGAGAAAAACGCATCGCCCCACTGGCGGCTGCAGCTTAAGTTTAATCTGAGTCAAGCGGGACTATTGATCAACGCAGATGTCAAAGATGGGCGGCTGAATCTGGGCTTCACATCAGAAGATCAAAATCTGCTCAATAATATCGAACAAAGACTCATGGGTCTGGAACAGAAGATCCAGGCAATCGGCTTAACCCCAAACAAGATCCGCACCCAAGTCTCTAAGGTACCCGCCTCCTTACTATCGGGCGAGCACTATTTGGTAAAAATTAAGGCCTAATGATGAGCACATACGACGATAAACCAGATGACTTACAAGGTGGTTCAGACAACAAACCACACAGACCCACCCAGGCCGCGGCACTGCGCTATGACGGAAAGTCGGCCCCGCAAATCACCGCCAAGGGGGAAGATTTAGTCGCCGAGGAGATCATCGCCCTCGCCAAGGAGGCTGGCATCTATATTCATCAAGATGCCAACTTGAGTAACTTTCTGCAAAAACTCGAGATAGGTGAAGAGATCCCCAAGGAGCTATATTTGCTCATCGCCGAACTGATCGCCTTCGTCTATATGCTGGACGGTAAGTTTCCTGAGCGCTGGGACAATATGCACAATAGGATCATGCAAGAGGTGTGATGTTCAAATGTATTAGTTCAAAGCATTAGTTTTAAATAGAGTGCTATCGCCCCTTACCGTGAAGGCGCAGTAACAGTTCGGCCTCGGCCTTAGGCAGCTCACACTCCTTAACCAGCTCATCGATATCGGCGCCGAGTTCGACCATCTTCATCGCTCGGGTATAGAGCCTTGCCTGAGGTTCATCTGCTACTGTCTCATCGATGCGTGCCTCCTGCTTGGTCACCCGCTTTTCCAGCTCGAGCATGCGACGCCCAACACCTATGGTGCCCGATCTCAGCTCCTGTAGCTCCTGCTTAACCGCCTCGCGTTGCCTATCGTTCTCTTTAACCAGCAGCGTCAGGGCATCAATCTTAGCTCTGAGCTTATTGGTTTGTTTTTGCTGATACAGCACCAGTGCGAGACAGGCAACCACATATAGTAACGCCGCGATTAAGATCTCATCGCCTATCATAAATGCCAACTCCATTAACCTTCATATCTACGCTCGACCTTTTACAACACGAAAAAAGCCATCGAACGAGGCGACGGCTTTTTATCGTCAATGGCTATATCGTCAATGCACTATCGTCGACGGCTAAGCCCTTAAAGCTGAGCCAACTCCATCCACTCTTCATCAGAGAGTAACTTATCGAGATCCACCAGAATGAGTAACTCATTATCACGATTGCTCACGCCTTGAATGAACTTGGCACTCTCTTCCGTGCCCACATTCGGCGCGTTATCTATCTCTGAACCACGCAGATAGACCACTTCGGCGACACTGTCGACAAGAATACCAATCACTTGCTTCTCGGCTTCGATGATCACAATACGGGTAGAGTCATCCACCTCGGCAGAAGGTAAACCAAAACGAGAGCGGGTATCGATAACGGTGACCACGTTACCGCGCAGGTTAATGATCCCCAGCACATAATGAGGCGCCCCTGGTACAGGCGCGATCTCGGTGTAACGCAACACCTCTTGCACCTGCATCACATTGATACCATAGGTTTCATTATCTAAACGGAAGGTTACCCACTGCAACACTTCATCATCTTTACCTGCGGCAACTGCCGCGACGTTTTTTGCATCTGCCATATCAACCTCAGCCAATAGAGTCCTGACTACCTAAACCCAAATTTAATAACTCAATCAGTGCCTGCACATGTAAAATGCCGCACATCTGTTCTTTTACGACGCCAGCCAGCCAAGGACGTTTACCCGCTTTGGTACGCCAATTAACTTCTGACTTTAAAATTCTGACGGAATTCACCAAAGACTCACAGGCCAGCCCCCAATTACTGTCCTCTAAGAGTACAATATATTGGTAATCAACGGATTGCGCCAGTTTATCGTCATATTTTTCCGGCATCACCCAGGCACCCGAATCGACAACATTGAGTTGCGAATCCCTGTGGGTTTGAACCCCAAGATACCAGGCCGGTCGCCCCATAATGTGATTGATCCGCTCCACCTTAACGATACCGCCAAGGCTTACCAAGGGCACGGCCAATGTGAGTCCCGCAACCTTGAAAAACAGCACCTGAAATTCATCGTCGAGCTGCTCGACTAGCGCCTCTGTCACCCCTGGTGGTGTCGCGCCAGTTTGCGTCTGCAGCGCCGCGGCCAGATCGACCTTTTCGGTTACAATTTCCTCTTGCTTAATACTAGCCGAAGTTTCTAATTTTTCTTCGATTTTTTGCTTAACTTGCGACTCAGATTTGGTTTGAACCGATACAGCTTGCGTCATCGTTTCGACGCTTGCAGGTTTGGTATCGAGCGTTTTGAGCTCAATCTTGCTTGCTATTTGAGTATCTGTATTAGTTTCTGTCTGAGTAGCAATCTCACTCACTGGCGCCAGCAATTGCTCGAGCGCGAGCTTATTGAGCGGTGTCGGCGTAGCCTGAGTGACCACAGGGCGCGGTTTAGACTGTTCGCTAAGAGGCTGACGTTTTACTGCAGGTGTATGGCCACTCATTTGACCATTTTGTGCTATCGCCTGCTCGCGCTTCGCTTCAGGCTTGTCGGCCGTGACGCTCTCTTCTCCGGGCTCGGAGAGCAGCAAGGAAAAATAATTAAAGACAGCTTCGTCAACCGAGTTTGACATGCGCAAACTCCTTGGTCAGCAGGTGGTCGAGCAATCTCTCATAGGCCTTAACACCGCGTGAATGGCTGGCGTAGTGCGAGGCTGGCAGGTGCGCCAGGCTGGCATCACGAAACTTGGTATCCACCGGGATAACATCTGGCCAGAGCACATCGCCATACTCTTCCCCCAGCTGTTGCAGGGCGGCAGGTGAGGCCTTGGTGCGTCTGTCGTACATGGTCGGAACGATTGTATAGCTGTAGGTGGTGCTCTTAGAGCGACCCATGAGCGTCATGGTCTTGACCATGCGATCTAGCCCCTTGATCGCCAGGAACTCTGTCTGCACAGGAATAATGATATGTTCACTGGCCGCGAGGGCGTTAACCATCAACACCCCCAATACCGGCGGGCAATCGATAAGGGCGACGTCGTATTGGTCGGCAACTAAGGCAAGCAGGCGTTTAAGGATCAAGCCCATCCCTTCCTGATGGCCGAGCGAGCGATCCAGCGTTGCCAGCGCCATGGTGGCCGGCAAGAGATCTATCCCTTCCACCTTAGTGGGGACAATATGGGCAAGCACCTGATCTTTACTCAAGTTCTTGTGTTTCAGAAACAGATCATAGAGCGAGGCGGGCACCTCTTCAGAATCTATGCCCAGGTAGTAGCCCAAAGACGCGTGGGGGTCTGTGTCTATCATCAAGACTCGTTTGCCCCGCTTTGCCATGGCGCCAGCCAGGCTCGCCACTGTGGTCGTCTTACCCACGCCCCCTTTTTGATTTGCTATGGTCCAGATCTTCAAGTAAAACCCCTTAAATCCTCGAGCGTATCGCCATCAGGTTATCGTTTTAATTATCTTCGCGAGTCGTGACTCGAATGCCGCCATGGGGCAGGCTTATTACTTTAACACCATCTTTATCTTCTGACAGCTTAACCGGCTGCGATGGCGTTTGACCATCCTGTGTCGCCTTATCTGTGGCGCTGGCCACCTTTTGCTCGCGCTGGTTCTCGCTTTGATGCTCACTCGGGCTCAGCGCTTCAGCTTCCATCGCAGGCAACAAGGGCGTTAGCTTAGTCTGCTCCTGCTGTTCATCACGATTAGCTGTCTGTTCATTGAGGCTATCGGTTCGTTGACTAAGACTGTCTGTAAGGCTAACTGCCTCTTGCCTTGCGATCGCCTCAGGCACCTCTGGGCCAATCTCGACTCTTACTTGGCTGCCAGGCTCAGCCTGCTTGATGATAGACTGAGTAAACTCTGGATTATTCTCCATCCAATCGGCCAAGGCCTTCGCCTGCTCGTCTGGCACCATCAGCAGCACCTGACTCTTCTCAAGCTGAACAATTTTTTCCTCAAGCAAGCCATTCTTATGCCTCTGGTCGAGATAGAGTGATCCGGTCACCAGACAGCAAACTAACAAGAGAAAAAACAGCAACAGCACAGTGGTGCTGAGGCCTTGTCGCTGCCTAGCCACGTCCGCTCTCGCGAATGATGGCCTCGGCCATATCATCGAGCGCTATCGACTGACTGGAGATCCCGGCGGCGGTTACCGCCTGTGGCATGCCGTAAACGACGCAGCTGGCCTCATCTTGAGCCCAGATAGTCGCCCCGACATTCTTAAGCATCCTGGCCCCTTCGCGACCATCGGCGCCCATGCCTGTCAATATCACGGCCAGGGTCTCGCCGCCACTGAGCTTTGAGGCCGAGGCAAAGGTAATGTCGACACAGGGCTTGTAGTTCATGTCGGCGCTACCGGCCACTATCTTGATTCGACCATAGGTGCCGCCGCGCTCTAACATCATCTGCATGCCACCGGGTGCCAGGTAGGCGCAGCCTGCCCTGAGCTGATCGCCATTTTGCGCCTCCTTCACCTCGATGGCGCACAGACCATTTAAGCGTGCGGCGAAAGCGGGCGTAAAGGCCGCCGGCATATGCTGGATAAGCAGAATAGGATGAGGATAGTTCGCTGGCAACTTGGTCAATATCCGCTGCAGCGCAACAGGCCCACCGGTTGAGGTGCCGATCAGCAAAAGCTTATATTTCTTACCACTGGCGCGGGTAACAGGCGCGCTCGGACGCGTCGCTGGACGCTGCGCCATCTCTCTTGTCGGCGCTGTCGTAGAAGCAGAGGTTGTCGCTGGCTTTGGCGGCACACTTCGAGGCAGTATGGGACGGAATACGCGGCGACGGCCCAGCGCCTTGATGCGCTGCTGCAACAGAGCGATCGCCTCATCCTTGTTGGTGGCAATATCTTCAAATCGTTTAGGAAGAAAATCTAACGCACCCGCTTCCAGGGCATCCAGGGTTGCCTTGGCGCCATCGTGGGTAAGAGATGAGAACATCAAGATGGGGGTCGGACACTTCGCCATGATCTCACGCACGGCGCTGATGCCGTCCATCACTGGCATCTCGATATCCATGGTGATCACTTGTGGCTTTAACTGCTGCGCCAACTTGACCGCCTCGGCGCCATTAGACGCCGTGCCTATGACCTCTAACTCCGCATCCTTGGTGACAATCTCACTGACTCGGCGACGAAAAAAGCTTGAATCATCGACAACTAATACTTTTATGGCCATTCAAATTCCTATCTACAACAGGATCCTTGCCGAAACAAAGCGTGACGCCTCTGGGCATCACGCTGATCCTATAGCTCACTGTGCCGCTAACTGTTATTTCTTGTTCTTGGCGTAATGTTTCAATAAGCCGGGCACATCTAATATCAATGCGATGCCACCGTCAGAGGTAATAGTCGCGCCAGCCATTCCTGGGGTGCCGTGTAACAAGGTGCCCAGAGGCTTGATCACTACCTCTTCTTGACCGATCAAGGAGTCAACCACGAAGCCTATCTGCATGGTACCCAGCTGCACTATCACCACGTGGCCGTGCTGCTTGTCGCCATGCTTAAAGCTCACCGCCTTACGACTCAGCCAATGCTCGAGATAGAAGAGTGGCACCGCCTTTTCCCTCACTATGACGGTCAGCTGGCCATCGACAACATTTGTCTTTGTCAGATCCAGGTGGAAGATCTCGCTAACGCTCGACAGCGGCAGGGCAAATACCTGCTGAGCCACTTCCACCATCAGGGTCGGCATAATCGCCAGGGTGAGTGGCACCTTAATCTCCAGGCAAGTCCCCTTACCTTTCAAGGAATCGATATGCACGGTACCGTTTAACTGAGTGATACGCGTCTTCACCACATCCATGCCGACGCCGCGGCCTGAGATATCGGAGATCTCCACCTTGGTAGAGAAGCCTGGGGCGAAGATAAGGTTATAGGCCTCTTCATCAGACATGCGCGCTGCGGCATCCTCATCGAGCACGCCGCGCTTGATGGCGATCTGCTTGAGCTTATCTGGGTCCATCCCCGCGCCATCATCTTCAATCTTGAGCAAGATATGGTCACCTTCCTGACTGGCAGAAAGGGTAATAGTCCCGGTACGCGACTTGCCATTAGCTTCACGCTCGTCGGGCATCTCGATACCATGGTCAACCGAGTTACGCACCAAGTGAACCAAAGGATCTGCAAGGGCTTCAACCAGGTTCTTATCCAGATCTGTATCTTCACCTATCATGCGAAGATCGATCTCTTTATTCAGGCTGCGCGCTAAATCACGTACTACACGAGGGAAGCGGCCAAACACCTTCTTGATCGGCTGCATGCGCGTCTTCATCACCGCGCCCTGCAGATCGGCGGTCACCAGATCCAGGTTCGCCAGCGCCTTAGACATATCCTCATCATCACGGGAGATCCCTAAGCTAAGCAGGCGGTTACGCACCAATACCAGCTCACCGACCATGTTCATGATCTGATCCAGGCGCGCGGTATCGACGCGCACTGTGGTTTCCGCCTGAGGCATATTGGTCGCTGGCGCCTTGGCCGCGGCCTTCTCTTTCACCACAGGCTTAGGAGCTGGCGCCTCCACGGGTTGCGACTTAACGCTGCTTGGCGCCGGGGTGGCGACTTTATTCGGCGCAGGAACTGCTGGCGCCTTAGCGGCAGGGGCTACTGGTGTGCTTGTCTCACTGCCAGGGCCGGCACCGGCGCCATGCAGTTCATCGAGCAGCTTTTCAAATTCATCGTCGGTGATCTCATCGGCATCCACCGGCGGCGAGGTCGGCTCAGGCACCTTGGCAATAGGGGCCGAAGGGGCCTGGAATTTACCCGAGCCATGCAGTTCATCGAGCAGCGACTCGAACTCATCGTCTGTGATGTCGTCGCTATCGCTCGCCTGAATCGGCGCCGCACCGGCAGGCGCTGTACTTGATGGGCCCTTACCACTGCCGTGAAGGGCATCGAGGAGGGCTTCGAATTCAGATTCATCGATCTCATCGATATCGCCTTCTCCGGCGATAGAGGTCACGGGCGTATCGCTTACCGGCTCGTCGAACAGTTCGACACCGTCATCAAGCGGCATATCAAACAGCTCGATACCGTTGTCTGCTGGTGTTTCAACAGCCTGTTCAACCGGCGTTTCGGCAACGGCTTCGTCTGACGCCCCGCCCTGTTCTGATGGCAATAAGCCACCAGAGCTCAATAATTTAAGGTTAGCTAACAGGCCTTCATCGGCAGGGCTTTGCTCGACACCCGCCTGGGTCTCGGCAAACATAGAGTTGATGGTGTCGACGGCTTGGAGAATGATATCCATCAGCTCGGCAGAAACGCTGCGCTTACCCGTACGTAACAGGTCAAAGGTGTTTTCCGCTTCGTGACAAACATCCACCATGGGGGTCAGGCTCAGGAAGCCGGCGCCGCCTTTAACGGTATGGAATCCACGGAAGATGGCATTGAGTAGTTCGGTGTCGTCGGGGTTATTCTCTAACGCCACCAGCTGTTCAGAGAGAAGCTCAAGGATCTCGCCCGCTTCAATCAAAAAGTCCTGCAGTATCTCTTCATCAACATCAAAGGACATTCATATGACTCCTACTTAGAAACCTAGACTCGACAGCAAGTCATCGACTTCATCTTGCCCTGTCACGACATCATCACGCTGATCAGCGTTCATAATAGGACCTTCAGCTTCGACACACTTCTCAGATGCACGGGGCTTATCCGTGACGGGCTGCTCGCCAAATACGGTCAACATAGAGACCAGATTACTCTCAACTTCTCGCACCAGCTCGATCACCCGGCGGATCATCTGTCCGGTCAGATCTTGGAAGTCCTGGGCCAGTAGTATGTTGTTGAGTAACTCTTTCAAACGATTGGAATCGGATTCGCTGCGTTCGATAAACTGCTGAACATCATGGCAAAGCGCCTTAAATTCGTGCAGCTGAATATCTCGACGCATCAGGCGATCCCAGGAAGGCTTAACGGCCTGTACGTTCATGGTAAGGGCATCTGCAAGAGGCAGAGACTCTTCGACGGCGTCCATGGTTTTGTTGGCGGCCTGTTCCGTCATGTCGATGACGTAATTGAGGCGCTCTTTGGCATCGGGAATTTCGCTATTAGCCAGCTCCACGAGGCGACCGTCCACCTGAAAGTCCACTATGGCACTGTGAAGCTGACGGGTTAGGCGACCCACCTCGTCAAACAGCTCTTTCTGAATCGGGCTGGCGATATCGCGAATTAGCTCATCGGCCATCTCTTGTTGACCTGCCTCTAGCAGATCAACGAGTTGCTTGGCCTGTGCTAGATTGATCAGCCCTGAAGTTTCTGCCTGCATAGCTCAACCTTGATTAACCGAGTCGTTCGAAAATTTTGTCTAACTTCTCTTTCAATGTCGCCGCAGTAAAAGGTTTCACCACATAGCCATTCACACCGGCCTGCGCCGCTGCAATGATCTGTTCCCTTTTCGCTTCCGCAGTCACCATCAACACAGGAATGTGCTTCAGGTTGTCATCAGCACGAATAGCCTTTAACAGGTCGATCCCCTGCATGCCAGGCATATTCCAATCGGTCACGACAAAGTCAAAATCGCCTTTTTGCAACATAGGCAAGGCTGTCGAACCGTCATCTGCTTCCTGAGTGTTATTAAAACCCAAGTCTCTCAACAAGTTCTTGATGATGCGTCTCATTGTTGAGAAGTCGTCAACAACGAGAATCTTCATATTCTTGTCCAAGGTTTCCTCCGCGGAGCTGTTTTTATATTGCTCATGTAATCGTTATATTTTGGTCCAATGCTTGAGTTTAGCTTTGAGTCTGAGCATCGCCTGGCTGTGTATCTGGCTTACCCGGGATTCGCTGACATCAAGTACGGCACCGATCTCTTTTAAATTTAATGCTTCGTCATAATATAACGACAAAACTAATCCATCTCTTTCTGGCAGTAATTTAATCGCCTCGACGAGGGCCTCGTGGAACTGTGTCTCTGCCAGTGACTCAAATGCGTCGTCCTGATGATCGTCTTCCTGTCTTACTACATCGACCGATACACCAAGATCTTCAATTCCAACTACTTTCCCGACAGAAACATCATTAAGAATATGATGGTACTCATCGAGCGTCATATCAAGTCGATCCGCAATTTCATTGTCTTTTGCGTCACGTCCAAGTTCTTGTTCTAGCTCGTCAATCACCTGGGCTATGCGTCGCTGATTACGGTGAACCGACCTGGGCACCCAGTCTCCTCGCCTAATTTCGTCGAGCATAGAGCCGCGAATTCGGATACCGGCGAAGGTTTCAAACTTGGCGCCCTTGCTGCCATCGAACTTGGCCGAGGCTTCAAGCAGGCCCATCATACCTGCTTGTAACAGATCATCCAATTGCACCGAGGCGGGTAGACGAGCGAGTAAATGGTGAGCAATCCTTTTTACCAACGGTGCATACTGTTCGACAATAGAAGCTTTGTTATCTAAACAAGTATACGCAGCGGCTTTACTCACTCGTACGATCCTCTTGATATTCGGGACGTTGAACCAATCGCTCTACAAAGAACTCCAGGTGTCCGCCCGGTTGTTGTGGCACTGGCCAGCTAATAATCTTATTCGCCAGGCCATGGTAAGCAATTGACGCCGGCGACTTAGGAAATGCCTCGACGATCAACTTTTGTTTACGAACTGATTTGCGAAGGTTTTCATCGAAGGGGATAGTCGCAACCAGCTCCAGGGCCACGTCGAGAAAACGGTCGGTTACCTTGCTAAGTTTAGCAAACAACTCCATCCCTTCTCGTAAACTTCTGACCATATTTGCCACAATCTTAAATCTGAATACGCCATGCTCACGACTTAGAATCTTAATCAAAGCATAGGCATCGGTAATAGAGGTCGGCTCATCACACACAACAACCAACACATCTTGAGAAGCGCGAGAGAAGCTGAGCACCATGTCTGAGATGCCTGCCGCGGTATCGACCACCAGAATATCAAACTGGGTCTTCATCTCGCTGAAGGCACGGATCAGGCCCGCATGCTGGGCCGGTGTCAGCTCGACCATGGCCTGGGTGCCTGAGGTGGCAGGAATAATACCAATTCCCTTAGGACCGCGTACGATAATATCGTCAAGGTCGGCGTCACCCGATAAAACGTGGGAGAGATTGCGCTCGGCTCTGAGGCCCAACATGACATCGACGTTGGCCAGGCCCAAGTCGGCATCGAGCACAAGCACACGCTTGCCCTTCTCGGCTAGGGAGACGGCGGTATTGATCGACACGCTGGTTTTACCTACGCCACCCTTACCACCGGTTACGGCAATTACTTTTACTTTTTCGTTATATGGTTGATTCATCATACGTAAACCGCTTGCTTGATCCCGACTCATTATATTACTCAAATGCGTAGGCCTGTTCATATGACCTTTCGTTATTCTGTATTGGTTGCACTTTCTTTTCGAGTACCGACAGGGCCTTGTTGGCTAAGGCTAAGGTGTCGGCCACTTGCATATCTTCTGGCACTCTCTGTCCATCGGTGACATAACTCAAAGGTAATCCACTTTGAATCAACACACTCAACGCCGGTGCCAAGGCCACTGACTCATCTAATTTGGTCAAAATTGCGCCGGATAATGGAATCCGGGTAAACTGTGCGACGGCATCTTCAAGCACTCTTCTTTGACTTGTAGATGACAGTACCAGATAACTGCGAATAGGTAATCTGCTATTTGCAGTTAAATTATCAAGTTGCTGGAACAATCTCACATCTCTCTGTCCCATGCCCGCCGTATCTATCAATACTAGCTTGCGATTGCGGAACTGATAAAGAATTTGTTCCAACTCATTGAGATCATGAGCTTGCTTGACCGGGCACCCCATTATTTTGCCATAGGTTGCCAGCTGCTCATAGGCTCCAATGCGATAATGATCGGTTGTAATGAGTGCAACTTGATCTGAACCATGCTGTGCGGCGAATCGAGCGGCTAATTTTGCGACACTCGTCGTCTTACCCACACCGGTTGGGCCGACAAAGGCGACCACACCGCCCTGACGAACGATGTCGTCCCCTTGGTTGTCGAGCATATTTGCCAAGCTGCGTGGTAAGGCCTTCACCAGATCCGCCGGCACATAATGCTCACTAAGAGCCGATAACTTGGCGGCAACCTCAGGACTAAACTCGGCGTCCAGCAAGCGACTCTCTAGCATGGCGCCGACTGGGTCCAGACGACTCTTCTGCTCGGTCAGCAGTGAGGTCACTTGATGTGTCAGTAGGTTGCGAAGTGATGCCAGCTCCTCGCGCATAGACTCGAGTTCGCTGCCGGTCGGCGCGCTCTTATCGCGCTTTGCACGGTTAAAATTCTGGCTCTCATGTGTATTGGCATGGGAGTTAGCCTGCATGCTGCCATGCATATTAGGCGCTGCCATCTCATCGCTTGGCGCCTTCAATCCCTGGGCCCAGGCAGGCATCTCGAGTGCTTCATTCGATTGGCTTAGCTGCTGACTGACGCGATTTTGTTGACGCTCGAGCAGAGCCTGCAGCGAATCGGCCACGGGTGATGGCTGTTTTTTTGACTCTGTCTTGATGGGCTGGCGACCGATAGAGACCTTCTCCTCGGCCAGATCGAGAAAGCTGGGTGACAAAGGCGCGGCATCATTTTTCGCCACGCTCGGCTTAGGCTCATCGTAGTCTACCGCGGCGACGATCTCGATACCGCCGGTAACTTTCTTGTTCGACATGATCACCGCATCCGAACCTAATGTCTCTTTCACCTGGGCCAATGCAGAGCGCATATCTTTTGCCAAAAAACGTTTTATTTTCACTTAAATACCCTCTACTGGCCGACCGCTGATACGATGCGAATTTGTTTCTCATCAGGCACCTCTTGGTAAGAGATCACCCGCAGATTTGGAATCGTATGTTTAACAAAACGCGACAGCGTCGAACGTAACATACCCGATGTCAGTAGGATGGCTGGTTGGCCCACCATTTCCTGACGCTGGGATGCGTCGAGTAACGACTTTTGCATCCTCTCGGCAAGGCTAGGTTCGATATTCGGCCCCTCGCCTCCCGTTGCCTGCATAGACTGATGCAACATCTGTTCCAATTCAGGCGCCAAAGTTATGACAGGAATTTCCGGTTCTGGACCGCTTATTTCTTGAACAATCATGCGTTTAAGTGCAATACGTACGGCGGCGGTAAGTACCTCGGTATCGTTACTCTTAGGCCCGTACTCGAGTAGGGTCTGAACTATGGTCTTCAGGTCGCGGATCGACACGCCTTCGTTAAGCAGGTTCTGCATTACCTTGACCACAGTGCCTAACGGCAAGACATCAGGAATGAAGCCACTGACCAGCTTAGGCGAATGCTTGGCCAGCATATCCATCAGCTGCTGCACCTCTTCGTAGCCCAGCAACTTGGAGGCGTTATTGGTTAACAGCTGACTCAGGTGAGTCGCCACTACGGTGGCGGCATCCACCACTGTATAACCTAGCGTCTGAGCATGTTCTCTGAGCTCAGGGGCGATCCACACAGCTTCTAAACCAAAGGCGGGATCTGTGGTCTCGACACCGTCAAGCTTGCCATAGACCTGACCTGGGTTGATGGCCAGTTCACAATCGTGACGAATATCTGCCTCTCCTGAGGCCACCCCCATTAGGGAGATCCGATAGGTGTTTGGCGCGAGATCCAGGTTATCGCGAATATGCACGGCGGGAACCAGGAAGCCCAGCTCTTGGGAGAGCTTCTTACGCACGCCCTTGATGCGGCCCAACAGCTCACCACCCTGTCCCTTATCCACCAGCGGGATCAGACGGTAGCCCACCTCCAGGCCAATGGTGTCCACCTGCTGCACATCGTCCCAGCTAAGCTCTTTAGGCTTGGCATCGCCGGGAGTCGCAGGTGAGGTCTTAGCAATCTCCAGGGCACGTTGTCTGTCGAGATCTTTCTTACGATGCAGAAAATAGGCGCCAGCCGCAGTGATCAAGCCAAAGCTGAGAAAAGCGAAATGCGGCATGCCAGGCACTATGCCCATGGTCAGCAGGACGCCGGCGGCGATGGCCAGCGACTTAGGGTTGTCGAACATCTGGCTCATCACCATCTGTCCCATGTCGCCAGATTCATTCTGACGGGTCACCATCAAGGCCGCCGCAATAGAGAGCAAGAGGCCAGGGATCTGCGCCACCAGGCCGTCACCGATAGTCAACAGGGTGTAGATCTCGACCGCAGAGGAGAAGTCCAGCCCGTGCTGCGCCATACCTATGACGAAACCGCCCAGTATGTTGATCACCAGAATCATGATACCGGCGATGGCATCCCCTTTTACAAACTTAGAGGCACCATCCATTGCACCATAGAAGTCGGCTTCCTTGGTCACTTCGGCGCGGCGAATGCGGGCCTGATCCTGATTGAGGATCCCGGCGTTAAGGTCGGCGTCAATTGCCATCTGCTTACCTGGCATGGCATCCAGGGTAAAGCGAGCACTCACCTCAGAGATACGTCCGGCACCCTTGGTTACCACGGCGAAGTTGATGATGATCAGGATAAGAAACACCACCAGACCCACAGCATAATTACCGCCAATCACCACAGAGCCGAAAGCCTCAATCACCTTACCCGCGGCGTCGCCACCGTTGTGCCCCTCAAGCAAGACGATACGGGTCGAGGCGACGTTAAGCGCCAAACGCAGCAAGGTAGCAACCAGCAGCACAGTGGGAAAGGCAGCAAAATCTAGGGGGCGGTCGGTATAGATGGCCACTAGCAAGACCACCAGGGCCAAGGCGATATTAAAGGAGAACAGGATATCCAGCAGGAAGGCCGGCATGGGCAAGACGATCATCGCCAGCGCCGCAAGCACCAATATGGGCGTACCTATCCCTTTAAAATTGGCGGGTTTTACCTGTTTTATCTGACCGAGCGTTGCTTTCAAATCCATCAATCTAGCGCCTGAACTTTGACATCTAGCAAGGATTCAGCAAAAAGTACGCCAACTTAAGGCCGGCTTAGTTCGCAGCGACTCAAGCGGATAACAAACGAACAAATATCAAACAGTACAGACGCAAAATAAGAGTTAACCAGCTTAAAACGTTAGTATTTTAGCTCATCTGGGATCGGCTGATTAATAGGGATAGGTGTCGGCCGCTTACCACCTTTTTGCTGATACTGACGCAGTTGGAACACATAGGCCAATACCTGGGCCACGGCAGTAAACAGCCCCTCGGGGATCTCCTGATCTATTTTGGTGGTGTGATAGATAGCCCTGGCCAATGGCGGCGCCGAGACGATAGCGACATCATGCTCGCGGGCGATCTCACGGATCTTAAAGGCGACATCATCCACCCCTTTGGCAAGAACATAGGGCGCCGCGGCCTTGGTCACATCATACTTCACCGCCACGGCGTAGTGCTCTGGATTAACGACGATGACATCGGCATTGGGCACCTCGGCCATCATGCGCCGCTGGGCCATCTCACGCTGCATCTGACGCACCCGGCCTTTCACCTCAGGCTGACCCTCGGTGTCCTTGTACTCGTCCTTGATCTCCTGCTTGGTCATTCTCAGCTGTTTATTGTGGTTCCAGATCTGAAACGGCACGTCGATCACCACGATAATCACGGTAGAGGAGCAAAGCACAATAAACATCCACACCAGCAGATCCAGGGCATTATAGACATTGCCCGGCAGATGCCCCTGGGACAGGGTAAGAATATCGGTGAAATAGTAGCTCAGCAGCAGATAGGCCATCAGGGCCACCACGGAGAATTTAGCGATCCCCTTGGTCAGCTCCACCAAGGCCTGCACCCCGAACATACGCTTAAAGCCGCTGATGGGGTTCATCTTATTGCCCTTAGGCATGAAAGCCTTGGCCGAGAAGGTGATGCCTCCGAGCACGACATTCCCCAGGAAGGCGATAAAGGCGAGAAACAGCACGAAGCTGGCCATAGGTATCGCCAGCTCCTTAAAAACCATCATCCAGATATTGAACAGACTATTGGTGTCGTAGATCTCCTGCCTGCTCATGGTAAACAGGTTCGTCATCACGCTCATCAATGACTGGCCCAAGCTCGGCCCTATGACGGCAAATCCAACCGCCGCCGACATCAACACAGCAGAGGTGCCCAGCTCCTTAGATCGGGCTACCTGCCCTTTCTCTCGCGCCTGTTCGCGTCGCCTGGGGGTCGCCTCTTCGGTCTTCTCCTGACTGGTATCGTTATCGGCCATCAGAAGCTCCCTGCAGTGCTACATTGCAGCTGCACCAGATCGCACAGCAACAACTGGGCCGAACGCCAGACCTCGTCGAAATGCGCCATGATAGGCGTCAAGGTCAACCAGAGAATAATCAAACCACTCACCATGGTCACGGGGAAACCGATGGCGAAGATGTTAAGTTGCGGCGAGGCGCGGGTCATCACCCCAAAAGAGAGGTTGATCAGCAAGAGCGCCACAATCGCCGAAATAGACATGGTCAGCGCCGCGCCGAACATATAGGCGCCCCAGTCCGCCAGACGCCGATAGCTGGCGATGCTTATTCCTTGCATAGACACGGGAATGGTATCGAAGCTGGCCACCAACATGCGGATCATCACCAGATGACCATCCACCGCCAGGAAGATCATGGTCGTCAGTAGTAAGAAGAAGTTACCGATAACCGGGGTCTGCTGGCCTGATCCGGGGTCCACCATGGAGGCGAAACCTAGGCTGGTCTGCATGCCAATGATCTGCCCGGTCAACACGAAGGTCTGCATGATAAGCAAGGTGACAAACCCCATGGCGACGCCAATCAAGATCTGCTGCACGGTCACGAACACGGCGCCTAATGAAAATAGCTCGACCTCGGTATTGACCGGCAACATGGGAGCGATGGCGAAGGTGATCGCCACCGAGAGCAGCAGGCGCACCCGAGTCGGTGTGGTATTGGCGCCAAATACCGCCATCACCATCAACATGCTCGACACTCGAAACAGCGGCCACATATAGGCCGACAGCGTCTGCATGATAGTCGATAGCAAGATCTCCATCTCAGCGACGCTCGATAGCCGGACGGGCGCGGCGCTTCATGGCTAGCCCACCACCTGGGGGATAAGATTCACCATCTGCAAGAAAAACTCCATCATGGTCTGAACCAGCAGATGGCCTAAGATCATCAGGGCGAAGAGTGTGGTTAACAGACGCGGCAGGAAGCTCAGGGTCTGCTCGTTAATCGAGGTCGCCGCCTGAAACACAGCCACCACCAGACCGACCACCAGCCCGGGCACGATGATCATCGACACTATGGTCACGATAACCGATAGGGCTTCACGAAAGATGTCGATGAGGGCTTCGGGTGTCATAACGGCTCCTAGATCCCAAAACTATTGGCCAGGGTGCCCATCACCAGGCTCCAGCCATCCACCAACACAAACAACATGATCTTAAAGGGCAAGGAGACGATCATCGGCGACAGCATCATCATACCCATGGCCATCAGGATACTGGCCACCACGAGATCAAGCACCAGGAAGGGCACAAACAACATGAAGCCTATCTGGAAGGCAGTCTTGAGTTCACTGGTGATAAAGGCCGGGATCAGCACGCTCATGGGCGCATCTTCCGGAGATTGAATATTCTGATAGCCAGAGATCTCGACAAAGGTCTCCAAATCCGTGAGCCGGGTCTGGGCCAACATAAAGGCCCGCAGCGGCTCCTTGCCCTTGTCATAGGCCTGCTCTATGGTCATGGTCTCGTCGATATAGGGCTTCACCGCCTGGTCGTAGATCTTGTCGAACACGGGCGCCATGATGAAGAAGGTCATAAACAGACTCATGCCGATCAGCACCTGATTCGACGGCGTCTGCTGCAGGCCGATCGCCTGGCGCAGAATCGACAGCACCACTATGATGCGGGTAAACGAGGTCAGCATGATGACCATGGCGGGCAGAAAACTCAGCGCCGTCATCAGCAGCAATATCTGCATGGTCACCGAATATTGGGTCGAGCCATCGGCGCCTGTGGTGACAGTTACCGCGGGGAGAATCCCATCCTGGGCCAGTGCCAGTTGCGGCGCCATCACGGCCAGGAGTAAAAAGAGTGGGGTCAAGATCCGTTTCATGATTTTTATTGGGTTCATGACTGTGATGACTTTGCCTGACGCAGACGGCTGGCAAAGGAGTCCTGTTCTATGGTGATAGGGGTATCGAGTTTATCGATAAGCGAAACCTGCTGCGGCGTGACCCCCAGCAGGTATTGTTGGCCATCGACCTCGACCAACACCATCTTCTCTCTCTGCCCCAGCGGCGTGACCGCCAGAGTCTTAAGCACGCCATGGGAACTGGGCACAAGCTTGAGGCGCTTGACCAGGTAGGCGAGCAGGAAGATCAAGGCGATCACCACCAGTAAGCCACCCAGCATATTGGTCATGGTGGCCAATGCCGACTCTCGCTCACCGGTTACCTGAGTAGTCGTCGCGGCGGCCGCAACGGCCATCAAGGATGAGATCCCCATAGGCCTTCCTTATTTGAGTTTCTTAATACGCTCGGTTTGGCTGATAACGTCGGTGAGACGAATACCAAACTTGTCGTTGACCACCACCACTTCACCGTGGGCGATCAGGGTACCGTTTACCATCACATCCAGCGGCTCACCGGCCACCCGGTCAAGCTCCACCACAGATCCCTGGTTGAGCTGCAGCAGGTTACGAATATTGATGAAGCTGCGGCCCACCTCCATGGAGATGGTCACAGGAATATCCATGATGGTATCGAGTTTGGCCGCTTCCTCTTCGGTCAGCGGCTTTGAGCTATCGGCCAGCTCGTCGAGTTCGACCGCCTGAGCCTCCTCCAGCGCCTGTTCGGCCATGGCTGCGGCCCAATCGTCACCTGTATCTTCTGTGCTCATTGATTTCTACCTTAAACGCATTCCATTAAATATTGTTGAGATCCCGAGACTTACTCTTCTTAGTCACAAGTTGTAGCTCAGTCTTTACCGTCTCGGGCCTTGGGATCTTCTCCCGGATATTCAGGGCCAAATTCTCACGCGAACGCCCCAGCTTACAGCGATATGTGGGCAGGTCCTCGACCCGCAGCACGATATATTCGGGCATCTCCACCGGAATAATGTCGCCGGCCTTAAAGCCCATCACATCCTTCAGCGAGATCTCCTTCTCGACTATGGTGGCATCCAGGCCCACCTCGACGTCCATGATCTCATCCTTCAGGGCCTGAGACCAACGCATGTCGGTATCTTGGGTATCGCTCTGTACCCCGGCATCAAGCAGTTCACGAATCGGCTCGATCATCGAATATGGCATGGTGATATGGAAATCACCGCCGCCACCGTCCACCTCGATGTGGAAAGAGCTCACCACCACCACCTCGGTCGGGCTGACGATATTGGCCATCGCCGGGTTCACCTCGGAGTCGAGATAATCGAACTCGACATCCATCACAGGCGCCCAGGCTTCCTTATAATCTTCGAAGATGATCTTCAAAAGCAGCTGCACGATACGCCGCTCGGTGGGAGTAAATTCCCGCCCTTCGATCTTGGCGTGAAAACGACCGTCGCCGCCGAAGAAGTTATCCACCAGGATAAACACCAGGCGGGCCTCCATGGTGATCAGCGCAGTCCCCTTCAAGGGACTGAAACGCACCATATTCAGGCTGGTCGGTACAAACAGGGTGTGGACATATTCGCCAAATTTGAGCATCTGCACGCCGTTGATCGACACCTCGGCCGCGCGGCGCATCATGTTAAACATGCTGATCCTCAGATGGCGGGCAAAACGCTCGTTGACGATCTCCAGGGTCGGCATACGACCACGGACTATACGATCTTGTGATGAAAAGTCATAGGCGCGCGCATCGAGCGCGTCACTCACCTCTTCCTCTTCGACGTCGTCGACACCATGAAGTAGCGCATCAATTTCGTCTTGGCTTAATAGATCACTCACAATATCGTCCTATCATACTTGTTAGCTTATAAGTCACCGGCATTACTGCATCACGAAGCCGGTAAACAGCACCTTTTCAACCACTTTACGTCCGGTCACAGGTTGCAGGGTATTTTGCACATTCAGCAGGGCCAACTGGCGCAGCTCATCCTTACCGGCAAGGGAGCTGAGCTTCTGCACATCGGCGCTACTAAAGGTGGTCAGCAGCGCATCCTCGATAAGCGGAATATGCTTCTTGATCAAGACGTCATCGTCAGAGCCACGCACCATGAGCTGCACCTTGATCTCCACCAGACGGGAGCGATTCTGCCCAGGCAGGTTAAACAGGAAGGGTCTCGGCATCCCCACATAGAAGGCTTCACGGCTGTTTGCCGGCTCGCTCTGCTCGGTTTGCTCCCCTTCGGCCATGGTCTCATCACTCGGCTCATCGCCCGACAGCAACAACCAGGCACCCACGCCCAGCAAGACCACCAAGAGTGCACCAATGGCCGCAAAGATAATGAGCTTCTTCTTGCTCTTAGGCTCTACATTCTCTTCAAGTTCTAACGATTCTTCTTCCGCCATCTCTTATCCCTATCACACTCGGCTCACACTCAGCATCGTCATGATTTTTAGCGCATATCAAACGATTGGGCAATCATACCAACCTATAGGTTACCTGCTTACGCGTAATAATCTATACCCGAACGATAACTTGTTGCGTTATTCGACACTAACAGGCTCTCTTCTGCCGAAATTTCATCCATCTCAGACAGACCATGGCCCACTCCCTCGCCTTGCTCGCCGTTACCGCCCTGCTCTTTACCGCCTTGGGAGACGTTGCTGTCGGTCAGCTGCATCCCCTGCTCGGCCAGTAGCTCCCGCAGACGTGGAATGGCTTGCTCGACCAGATCCCGCGTCTGAGTCTGGGTCACATGAAATTGCACCTGGGTCTGGTCACCCTGCACCTGAACCCGAACCATCATGTGGCCAAGCTCGGGTGGATCCAATCGAATCTCCGCCTGCTGTACGCCTTGGCTCACCATGGCCACCAGCTGCTGACGCATCACGGGCGAGAACTTATGGATCATCTCCTGCATCTGCGTCACAGGTTCGCCCTGTGGCTTGATAGAGACTTGATATTGCGGCAGGGCCTCATTTCTTGCACCTTGCAAGCCCTGCAGCGATAAGCCGTTAAGCTTGCTATCTGCCGCAGCATCTGGCATTTCGCCAGCCTTTGGCGACATGGTCACCGCTAGGCTAGCCCCCTTCAGCAGCTCCTGCGCAGCTTTGCCGTCGCGGCCCTCCGCGGCCGAGGTCATCTTCAACTCGCCATTTTGTGCCTGCTCGGCGGCAAGCTTGCCGTCTGCTAGCTTAGGCTCACTAAACTTTGCTTCACCAACCTTGGCTTCACCCAATATGACTTTCGCGCCCTTCTCATTAACGGCACCATTCTCGCCGCTCGCGTTATTGGCCGAGGTTAGGCCTGCTTGACTAATCTCAATCTGATTTAGCCCAAGCTGATTTAGTCCCGCCTGACTGGTCCCGCCTGCGCCTTGTGAAGGCTCAGTTTGAGTTGCAGCAAGGTTAATCTGCGACTGACTCGCCATGGCCGAGAGATATTGCTTGGCGTCATTAATAAGTGCCGCCAGCTTGGCAGCATCACTCTCTAGCGCCTTGGCTTGACCAGGCTCACCATTTCCAGACTTATTCTTACCCGCTATGCCATGTATAAGCCCTTCTAGCATCTGCGGCGGTAAGGCCGTCAGCTCATCCTTGGACAAACCGGTTTGCGCCATCACCTCACTTAAAGCATCTTCGGGAAGCTGAGCCAATATCGCCTCGCTCCCTAAGCCATTTGGATTGATGACGGGTAAGATATGATCATCTCCGGCCCCGGGTTTAAGCAGCTCTCCTATGTCCTCTAGGGCCGCTTTTTCACTATCGACCTTATCTTTAGCCCCTTTTACAAAGGTAAGAAACAACTCGCTGTCGGCAGATGATTCACCATCAGCGTCACCCGGCGGCAAAATGACGCCGTCGGCGGCAATTTCCGCCTCATCCCCCAGCTTGTTCGCCAGATGGATCTGCGCCAGCACGTTGGAGACATCGTCACTCTCTTTATCCTGCGCGGGCGCCTTCTCCTGCTTAGCATCGGTCTTAGCAGTGTTATCGCCTTGAGCCGTGTTTTCGACCTGGGACTGCGAGCGCGGTTTCGCCTCTGAGTTCACCTCACCCTGACCGCTCGCCTTAGCCAAAGCCTCTGAAAACACTTTGTTTTCTGACTTTGACTCTGCGGTCGACTTCGCATCTGATGCACTGGGCAACACCCCGCCTTTCTCTTTGCCGGGCTCGACATTGGATAGGAGTATTTGGGTCATCTGTGGCATGCTTCCTCCAACACTCATCTTGGGCACGACAAAGTCACGTGCCACCCGAGCGTCAATTATTCGCTAAGCTTTGGACTCATTGGCCCTTACTAATCAATATCAAGCAATAAAAATGCCAAGTTAATCATACCAATCCTAGTAAATAACTGATCATGCTAGCTTGTTAAAATGCCCGATAACGACGTTATTATTTTTGATTGTAGAATAACTAGTTATCGAAAAATCATGCATTATTTCGAACGTTTTTCCTACGCTACTTCTGATCACTTACTTACCGTAATTGGTATTACAATTTGACTTGAAAAAAGTGGCGAGACGGAAGAATGGTTTTGAGGAAATTAAAGAGATGCCAGCCTCTACTCATGTACCTATTAGGGGATTAACGGGTGGACTGACGGAAAAACTGCTGAGAGGCAAACTCGTCGATCATCTTCTGTTCCTGTTTGGCCTCAAACTTTTGTTTTGCTTCGGCCTTGTGTGCGAGTAACAGCTCGACCGCCTTACGCTTTTGTTGCTTACCCTGCCAATACTGCTGAGCCTTCTGACGCTGCTTATCCGTCTCCGACACGGCAAAGACCTGCTTCTCGATCGCTTCGTCGATCTGACGGATAAACTGATGAAACTGATGGTAGCTGCTGGCGGCAATCACTTGCCCCTGTTGCGCCTCCATCTGTTTCATGTAATCGAGACGATACTGCTGCAGGGCATCGAGCTGCTGGCGGCACTTGTTGAGCGTCAGCTGCACGCCTCTTAGCTGAGTCGCCGCGGCCTCCTCGGCGTCGAGGGCTAACTTGAGTACTGTCTCTAAGGGATCATGCTTTGCCATGGCCGTTACGCTCTCCGATAAAATTCAGGCTAGACCTGACACTGGGCGCTCAATTGCCCCAGCATCAAGGCGCTGGAATCGAAGCTGATGGCTTCCTTCATGGTCTGGCGCAAGAAGGCATTCATGGCTGGCTGCAGCCTTATGGCGTTATCGATACGAGGGTCACTCCCCTGAGTATAGGCACCGATAGAGATAAGGTCGCGGTTCTGTTGGTAAAGAGAATACATCTGCTTCACCCGGCGTGTCGCCTCCAGATGAGCATCACTGATCACCATAGGTGCCACACGACTGATAGAGGCCTCGACATCGATGGCCGGGTAATGACCCGAATCGGCTAATGCCCGCGATAAGACGATATGACCATCGAGGATCGCCCGCGCCGCATCCGCGATCGGATCCTGCAGGTCATCCCCCTCGGTCAGCACGGTATAGAAGGCGGTAATTGAGCCCTGGCCAGCGCCGCCGTTGCCAGCGCGCTCCACCAGTTTAGGCAGCTTGGCAAACACAGAGGGCGGATAGCCCTTGGTGGCCGGCGGCTCACCGACGGCCAGGGCGATCTCACGCTGGGCCTGGGCGTAACGGGTCAGGCTATCCATCAGCAGCAATACGTTATAACCCAGATCGCGAAAATACTCGGCGATACGGGTCGAGGTCTCACAGGCTCGAAGACGCATCAGCGGCGAGGTATCGGCGGGCGCCGCCACCACCACGCTGCGGGCACGTCCCTCGGCGCCCAGGATCTCCTCGATAAACTCTTTCACTTCGCGGCCACGCTCACCGACCAGACCAACCACGATCACATCGGCCGTGGTGCCCCGGGTCATCATGCCCAGCAGCACACTCTTACCCACACCCGAACCGGCAAACAGGCCCATACGTTGTCCCTTACCTACAGTCAACATGGCGTTGATGGCGCGCACCCCCACATCCAAAGGTTCACTGATGGCGCGGCGCGCCAAGGGATTTAACATGGTGGCATGGCGAGTGGCTTTCTGATCGGTATGCAGCTGCCCCAAGCCGTCAATCGGCGCACCATTGCCATCGAGCACGCGGCCAAGCAGGCCCATGCCGACATTCAGCCCTGTCTGCTCACCCAGCGGCGTCACCTTGGCACCTGGCATTACGCCGCTTAGCTCCTCGATGGGCATCAAATAGAGTAGCTTGTCATCGAAGCCTATCACCTCGGCGATCAGATCTCCTGCCATGGTGGCTATGCTACACAGACTGCCCACGGGCGCCTTGCAGCCGGTAGCCTCCAGCGTGAGGCCCACCACGCGCACCAGCTGGCCCGAGGCCTCCGGCATAAAAGGGGCGACCGCCTGGGTATGCTGCCTTAACTTATCAAGAAGCCGGTTTTGACGTGTCTTCATCTGGGCTCGTCTCTTGCGGTGCTTCCGGTGCAATCTGGTCGCTCGGCGCGACTTGCGATGCGTCAACTGCTTGCGTTTGTTGCGGATCGCTTGCCTGGCTATCTGTTTCGAGGCCCGCTTGCGCAGCGTCGCCGTCTAGGTCTTGGTTTTGGTCTTGGTTTTGGTCTTGATGCTCGGGAAGCTTCTCCATGGCAGCTATCTGTTGTAGCCTTTGCTGCTCGAGGCGCTGCTCACTGGCGATAAGCTTATCGAACACCGCCTTGATGCGATGCTCCAGCCCCATATCCACCCGGCTACGGCTGTTGCTTACGATACACTCGCCGCGGCTCAAGGTTGGGTCTGCCTCTAACTCCCAATGATTTTTTGTTAGCTGCGCGCTTTCATAGAGTCGCTCGACGATAGCGAGATCCTCTGGATGTAGACGCAGATGCGCCCCCTGCTCCTTGAGCGGTAGGGCGTCGACCCCTTGACGCAGGGCGGCGAGAATATGTTCGGGATGTGTCTTAAGCTCATGGCCGATCACCGCCTTGGCCAGGGTCATGCTGAGTTGAACCAGGGCTTGTTCTATTTCGGTGTCGAGCAGGGAAAGCGGCATTGATAGCTGCTGCATCAGGGCTTCAAATTTCGCAATCGTCTGTTTGGCCTCGGCGAGGCCGGCCTCCATACCCTGAGCCTGGCCTTGACGGTAGCCCTCTTCGTGGCCCTGCTCCAGGCCTTTCAGTCTGCCCTCTTCCAAGCCTTTGGCCATGCCGGCTTCCTGGCCCTGAGCGAAGCCTTCGGCCTCGGCCTCAGCGCGGATCGACTCGATCTCTTCCAGGGTGGGAGGCATAACGGGCTCATCGATCGGCTTTGCTGCCTTTTGCGGCGCGATGCGGCCGAACATGTTCTCCTTGGGCTCATTCACCACAGGAGTTACATCGGGCAGCTGCCAATGGCTAAAATCGGCTTGTGTGGTGTGTACGCCTTGGCCCTCTTGGGGCTTCTTGTCGCCAGACATGGTCATTAGAGGAACTCTTCTCCGCCGCTACCACCTAGAATGATCTCACCGGCATCGCTTAAGCGACGAGCAATAGAGAGGATCTCCTTCTGAGCCACTTCCACTTCGCTGATCCGTATTGGGCCCATGGCTTCGAGATCGTCTTTAAGCAGCTCGGCGGCACGCTTGGACATGTTGCCGAGGATCTTCTCTTTGAGTTGATCGTCCGCGCCCTTGAGGGCTTTCATCAACACATCCTGCTGTACTTCACGCAGCAAGGTCTGAATCCCCATGTCGTCGACATCTGCCAGGTTTTCGAAGACAAACATCAGATCTTGGATCTGCTGCGCCATCTCTTCGTCGGTCTCGCGCAGCGTCTCCATTAGCTGGCTTTCGACGCCAGTATCCAGGTAGTTCATGATGTTGGCCGCCGCCTTCAGGCCGCCCATCTTCGCCGCCTGCGCGCCGCCCTGACCGGCAAACTGTTTCTCCATGATGTCGTTTAGCTCTTGCAGCGCCGCCGGTTGCACCTCTTCGAGGTTGGCGATACGCATCATCAAATCTAGACGGGTATTTTCCGGTGCCTGGGCAAAAATTTCGGCGGCCTGATCCGGCTCGAGATAGGAGAGCACAATCGTCTGGATCTGCGGGTGTTCGTTCTGAATGATGGTGGCCACCTGACGGGCGTCCATCCACTTGAGTGATTCTAGGCCCTTGGCACCGCCCCCCATGATGATCTGCTCGATAAGGTTACCCGCCTTATCTTCACCCAGGGCGGCGGTAAGGGCATTACGCACAAACTCTTCGCTGTTAAAGCCGATGGAGGAGTATTTCTGTACCTCCTCCAGAAACAGCTTGTGTACGCCGATCACCTTGTTTTGGCCGAAGTCTTTCATGGCCGCCATGGCCATACCCACCTTCTGCACCTGCTTAGGCTCGAGGTGTTTTAGGATTGAGGCGGCGTCGGCTTCGCTAAGGCTGAGCAGCAGGATGGCTGTCTTCTCGATACCGGTCAGATCTTTGGTATTGAACTCACCGTTAGCTGTGTCGATCTCTTTGTCTTTACTCATTTTCTTGTAACCATCCCTTGACGACTTGCGTAGACAACTCAGGCTCGTTGGCCACCAATGCACGTATGGCCTTTATCATATCATCGTCTTTATGCAGATCCGGTATCAAAATTGACCCATCGTCGGCATAGCTGTATTCCGCATCGGGACGATTGAGCATGCCAAGGGTATCGGCGGCGTATTGGTCTTCAATTTCCGCTAACTCATCACCCAAGGATGGCGCATCTGGCATCTTCTGACCATCTGGGTAGATAAGGCGCTTAAGCATAGGGCGCACCACGAACAGAATAAGCACCAGGATAATTAGACCGCCCATCACCAGCTTGATGGCTCGCCAGAACCAAGGCTCCTCATAGATGGCCAGCGCCGGCGCCTCTTCTACCAGTTGATCCATGAAGGGAACTGTGACCACCTCTATCATGTCGCCACGCTGAGTGTTGAAGCCTACGGCCCCTTCTAGCAAACGGCGTATGTTACTCAGCTCCTGCTCGGTGCGAGCAACGCGGGTCACCTGACCGTCTTCACCGGCCGGTCCCGTCTTGAAATCGACCGCCACCGACACGCTAACCCGTCTCACCACGCCCACCTGCTGGCGGGTATGGCTGATGGTGGTGTCTAGCTCATAGTTGCGGGTCGCCTCCTTGTGGCTGGAACCCGGCAGGGTCTGCTCCTGAGCGCTAGTGCCGGTGGCCTGCTGAGGAATATTGGCTTCCATCGGCGGCTGGTTGCTCAGCGCGCCGGCGATGCCGCCAGTGCTGGCACCGGTAGAGTTATTCTCAACCGTCATCTCGCTACGCACCGCGGGCAGATCCGGGTTATAACGCTTGGCGGTCTGCTCGACCGAGGTGAAGTCCATGTTCACGTCGACCTGGGCGGTAAAGTTCTCCGGTCCCAGAATCGGCATCAGAATCGATTCAATCTTGCTGCGGTATTCGGCTTCTTTCTGCTGCACCAGCTCGAGCTCGCGTCTGGCTCTGGCCGAGCCTGCGGTTTGGCTGCCTGAGTTTAGCAGGCGACCGTTAGCATCGGTGACGGTAACCCGAGTCGGCTCGAGACCGTGCACCGCCGAGGCAACGATATCTACGATGGAATCGACCTCCTCCTGACCCAGACCACCACGACGGGTATTAACCACCACGGTCGCGCTGGGCTTAGAGCGATTGCGGGCAAATACATTCTCTTTAGGAATGGCCAGGATCACCTTGGCTCGGCTGACGCTCTTTAACTCTTCGATGGTGCGCGCCAGATTTTGCTCCTGACTGTTCTTGAGTCTGGCGGCCTCCATGCGCTGGCTCACGCCAAAGCCGCTGTCTTTAGAGAGGTAGTCATCACGGTTAGGCGAGTTATCGATACCGGCGCGGCTCAGCATCATCTTGACGTCTTGGTACTGATCTTCCGGCACCTTGAGCACGTCGACATCGATCTGATAGTTGACCTTGTTCTTGTCCAGCACATCCAGAACCTGCACCATCTCCTGGGTATCCATCTTACCCAGAGGACGGTATTCGGGCTCCTGGGCCCACAACATGACGAAGACGGCCAACGCCAGACAGATAGCCAGCGCCAGGATCATGGTGATCTGTCTGAGCATGTCGACACCGCCAAACATTCCGCCGCTCGGCTTATGTTCTTCTTGTACGCCGCCTGCCAACATATCCTGTGTTGTGCCAGCGCCAGTTCCGACTACCATATCTGTGCTCACGATAAATACCTGCCGTTATCTTTCTTAATCTTTAGGGAGTCCATGCCTAGACAGGCATACTCATGATCTCTTTATAGGCTTCCACCAGCTTGTTGCGCACCTGAACGGTGGCCTCGAATGCCACGCTGGCCTTCTCTCTGGCGATCACGGTATCTGACAGTGTCACCCGGGTGTCGCCCATATCCAGACGTGTCTGCAGCGAGGATGAGGTGGCCTGCAGCGCATTTACATTGCCCACAGCTTCAGACAAGAGGCTGCCAAAGTCGCTACCACTGGTGTTCGCCACCTGCTGGGTGATATTAGGTGTGATCCCATTAGGCTTTATTTCGCCCGTGAGTGTCTGCATCTCTTGCAGTAATGAATTGGCACCTATCTGCATCTTGGCCTCCGCTATCGTCGTGAAATTGACGAAATCTATTCTTATTCAGACCAATGCAATATGTTTGCCAAAAATAGAAAAAGCCGACAAACCCAGATTGGGTGTCGGCTTCGAAATGTTCAAATGGGCGGTGGAGACGCTAAAGCGGCGGTTTGCTTCCTTCACTAACGCAGAACGACCAAAACGGCTACGCCTATCAGGCAGGGATCTGAATACCCATGTCGCGCATACGCGCCATCTTATATCTCAGGGTTCGGGCGCTGATACCCAGCTTTTCGGCCACCTGCTTGCGACTGCCGTTGCACTGATTAAGGGTCTCTAGGATGATCACATGTTCCTGTGCCTTGAGCTCATCCCCCAGCCCCTCAGGCTCGGCTACCTTTTCACTCTCAAAGATAGGTTCCAGCATCACATCCTGAGTATCGATAACGATATCCTTGGCGCAGATGGTGTCGCCTGTCTGTAAGATCAGGGCGCGCTGAACCACGTTATCCAGCTCTCGCACGTTACCCGGCCACCTGTGTCCCAATAGACGCCTGCTTGCCTGATCGTCCAGGCTTGGCGCCACGGCTAAACCGGCAGCCTTGGCATGACGCAACACTAGGTGCCTCGCCAGCGGCAAGATATCCGCCGGGCGTTGATGCAGCGCCGGCCAGGTCAGCGGGAACACATTGATGCGGTAATAGAGGTCTTCCCTAAAATCGCCTTTGGTCGCCATCGCCTTAAGATCTCGGTTAGAGGTGGCCAGCACTCGCACATCGAGTTTGATCGTCTTACGGCCGCCGAGTCGCTCGACTTCTCGCTCTTGCAACACCCTGAGCAGCTTGGCCTGCAGCCCCAAATCCATCTCGGAGATCTCATCGAGCAACAAGGTTCCGCCCTGGGCCTGTTCAAACTTACCGGGACAGGCCTGATAGGCCCCAGTAAAGGCCCCCTTCTCGTAGCCAAACAGTGTGGCTTCGAGCATATTTTCAGGAATTGCCGCGCAGTTGATTGCCACAAATGGCTCGCTGGCACGCTGGCTGTGTTGATGAATATAGCGGGCAAGCACCTCTTTACCCGAGCCACTCGGCCCCATGATCATCACAGAGGCATCGGATTGGGCCACCTTCTGAGCCAGCGCCAAGAGTGCCAGGCTACGCTCGTCGGCCACCACAGGTTGATCTTCGATAAGCTTAGGTTTGAGATAACGAGACACTTGGTTGAGCAAGACCTCAGGGGCGAAGGGTTTCGCCAGATAGTCCACCGCGCCGAGTTTAATGGCACTTACCGCACTGTCTATGGTGGCAAAAGCCGTCATCAATAAGATGGGCATCTGGGCGTTATGCTGCTGAAGATAGTTCACCAGCCCTAGGCCGCCTATCCCCTCCATCTGCACGTCGCTGATCACCATGTCGAATTCCTGGCCCTTGAGCGCGACGATGGCCGCCTCGGCCGATTCCACATCGACACAGTCATACTGCGCCAGCAACAAGGTATCGACTAGGGCTTCGCGCAGCGACGCATCATCTTCAACGAGTAATATCTTGGCTTCAGCCATGGCTTACCTCCAGCCCAGAATCGGCCGAAACAGCCGGCAGGTTAAATGAGGCGCGACATCCCTTTCCCGCGATACAATTGAGTTGCAAGCGGCCCTGATGATTTGCCACAACCGTCTGCACGACCGCTAAGCCCAGACCTGTGCCTTGGGCCTTAGTGGTGAAGAAAGGCTCTAACACCTTCTCCTGCATGTTGGCATCTAGCCCCTTACCGTTGTCGACCACCTCGAAGGCGACAGTCCCCGCCTCATCTTGGGCATTAAGCCAGATCTGACTAGCCCCGGCCTCGATACTGTTCATCACCAGATTGTTGATCGCCGAACTGAGCGCCGCCGGATTAGCCTTAAAGCGCAAGTGAGTGTCTAGCTTAAGATGCAGCTGGCAGCCCTTACGCTCGGCGATAGGCTCGCAGTTGGCCATCACGCTAGTCATCACCTGCTGCATGTCGCAAACTTCGGTCAATTCCTGCTGACGCCCCTTGGCCATCAGCAACATGTCATCCACCTGTTGTGACAGTTCGTTGAGCCTGTCGATAAGCTTGCCCTGAAAACGCTCCCGAGAGGCTTGAGTCAGCTTAGGGCTCCCCAGATTTGCGGCGTAGAGTAAGGCTGCCGACAAAGGTGTACGCACTTGATGGGCCAGGCTGGCCACCATCTTACCTAAGGCCGAGAGGCGTTGCAGATGCGAGAGATTCTTCTGTAGCAGACGGGTTTCGGTCAAGTCGGTCAAGACGATCAGCTGACCAGGCTCGGGCGTTAGCGGCGTGATCGCCAGCTTTACCCGACGACCGTTTTTCAACGAGACCTCGTGACCGTCGTCATCTTGGGGCGAAAAGGCACGGTTGATCACCTGTAACCAGCGCATCCCAGCCAGAGGTTGCCCCAACAACTGCACGGCAACGGGGTTGGCATCTGTCACCACACCATCGCCATTGAGGATCACCACGCCCGATGGCATAGCCTGGAGTATATGTTCCATGCGGCTGGAGATGGCATCGTTTGCCACCTCCCCCCCCATGACTTGGGAAGGAGCCAGTGTTACCTGCGCCTGCGCTGTATATGCCACCTTTGGATTCGCGGCCATAACCACTCCGTCAATAATTTGCTGCTAAACAGGCCGATGCAGGTAACATGCCAATTAAAAAGCTAACAAAAAGTCAGAATTAACAGAGAATTATGAGTCAGATACGACAAAGGCCCAGAAATGGGCCCTTGTTTATGGAGTGCGGCGAGCAGGAGTTAATCTTTGCTCATGCCATACTTGCGCATCTTCTCAACCAGTGTGGTACGGCGGATGCCAAGCATTTCTGCAGCGCGGGCCACCACATTGTCTTGTTGATCCAGCGCCTGGCGAATCATATCGATCTCAAGCTCGGCCAACAGGTCCTTGAGATTCACCCCTTCAGGTGGCAACTCGCTGGGGAAACGGCTCTCGGGAATATCGACCGCTACCTCATCGCTGAAGATGGAGGCCAATGCATCGCGTTCCAGCTCCTCTTCGCTGACCTGTACCTGATATTCAGGCACATCGATATGGCGGTATTTAAGCGGCAGGTCATTAACATCAACCAAGCCACCCGGATAGAGGATAGTCAGACGCTCGACCAGGTTAGAGAGTTCACGCACGTTACCCGACCAGCTATGTTCCTTGAGTGACTCAATCGCACGCTGGGTAAAACGCACCTTGCCACGTCCCTCGTTATAGACGCGGCTCACTAATTCTTGCAGCAAGAGTGGGATATCATCTTTGCGCTCGCAAAGGGCCGGCATCTCTACGGGAAACACATTGAGGCGATAGAAGAGATCTTCCCTAAACTCGCCATTGGCGATCATGGTTTCAAGCTCTCTGTGAGTCGCCGCGATGACACGCACATTGGTATGAATAGGCTTGCTGCCACCGACACGCTCGAAGACGCGCTCTTGCAACACACGCAGCAGTTTCACCTGCATCTGCAAGGGCATATCGCCTATCTCATCGAGGAACAGGGTTCCGCCTTCGGCAAGCTCAAAGCGTCCCTTACGGGCACTGATCGCACCGGTAAATGAGCCCTTCTCGTGACCGAACAGCTCACTCTCGAGTAGCTCTGGCGGGATGGCGCCACAGTTCACTGGGATGAAAGGTCCATCACGGCGATCGGAAATATAATGGATATTGCGCGCGACCACCTCTTTGCCGGTACCGGACTGGCCTAAGACTAAGACAGTAGCATCTGAACCCGCGACCTGATTGATCAGGTGACGCACCTGGGCGATACCTTCACTGCGGCCCACTAGGCTGCGAAACAGTTTTGTCTGGTTACCACTGGTAGGAATATCTGGACGCTTAGCCTGCACAAACACTTGGCAAAAATGCAGCAGCTCGGTCAATTGAGGATAATTTAACGGCTCTTCGATACACCCCAACACATTGCCTGCCGACACATCACCATTGGAACCCAACAACAAGATTGGCTGCCAAGGCATAGAGGTGGCGATAGATTGCAACAGGGTCTTGTTTTGCGCCTCTTGTGCAATCACAAGTGCTCTATAGCGGGTATTCGACATTCGAGATTCGAGTTTGTCGACGGCAAGCAACTCGACCTGCTCACCAAGAAACTCAAAAACACAAGATAAGCGATTAATTCGCTCTGACTGATTACCGACAAGTAGAATTCGTTGATCTGTATGCATCATTTAAGAAGGCCGTAAAGCACTCAGTGTTATTCGCATTAATTATTAGTGTTAGTTGCTTCGAAAGCGAGATAATCGTTTTAATCCAGTTTTCCAAAAAATGACTATCACACGGAATAGTGTATTATCAGCAGCACATTAGCAAGTATCAGATTCATTTTCTGACAAACTCATCTGATTTTAGAGCAAATTCTCAACGTATCAAGCATCGGGCGCCAATCATTTGACGCCTGACAAAAAGTTGTTGTTCAGAAAGATAGTCGAGGCGATTAAATTGCCTCTGTGTGTGATGCTAAATGGTGTTCATTTTGTGGAATCGCGTCCCACCCTTCCTTGATGGTTCGGATGATCTCGCTCACATCATCGATGGCCTTTACATCGTTATTCATGTTGGCCTCGGAGATCTTACGCAACATGAAATCATAGAGGTCGCTAAGGTTACTGGCGATCTCGCCACCTGCTTCCATATTCAAACTGTTGTTAAGCCCAGTGATAATGCCTATGGCCTTGCCGATATAGATACCTTTATTTTCTATATCATTGTTTTCTATTGCATAACGACTCTGGGCCAATCGTTGCAGCGCACCTTCAAACATCATCTGGATAATTCTGTGTGGTGAAGCGACTGAAATCTCGCTCTCTAATGACACCTTGCGATATGACTGCAGTGACTTTCTCATAAAAACCTACCTTTCTGCATCTATAGACTTATAAACATTAAGTTGGCGTTGACTCTTACGTCCGACATGCAGTAACTCTTGACGATGCTTTAACAGGCTTACCGCCTGTGTTGTAAAGCTGCTGGTTAATTCCAGCTGAGTCTGCAATAGGGCTCTGTCTTCCTCTTTAGGTGAGGCGAGCACCTCGTCGAGTAAAAGTTGACGCTTGCCAACCAAGTCTAGCAAGTTCGATACCAACTCATCCGCGTCTTCCTGTTCGGCAGGTAGCTGTTCCAGACGCCGCATGACCTGGGTAATTTGTTCGTTTAGCTTATCTAAAGGCTCCAATACACTTCCTTCTTACAACACTCTCGATTAGCCCTTCTGAGAAACAACACCTGGCAGCGAGTTCAGTCCGTTAACTATACCTGCTGACTGTTGATTCAATTTACCCACAACCAGATCCATCGCATTAAACTGCTTGAACAGACGGGCTTGTAATTGTTCCATCTTCAAAGAAAAAGCTTCTCTCTGATCATCCAAGCGTTTCTTATCGGCGGTATAGGCATTATTACGAGAATCGATCAGGCCACCACTCTTAACATAACCTTCAACTAAGGTGTCCAATCTGTTGGCCAAACCTGTGGTATCTGTCGCAAACAAGCCCTCGATGCTACTCATATCTTCACTGATGGCTTTATCAAGCTTAGTGCTATTAACCGACAGCTTGCCGTAGCGATCTGCCTCTATACCTATGTCATAGAGGGCAACCGACTGTCCACCACCAAGATCAACACGATTTGAGATCATATTACGCATCTGAGACTCAATTGAGCGTATCATCGAATCCCCCTGAAGCGCAGAGGCTTTCTCTTTCTCTGCGTCGTAGGAAGAGACCTTGTCTATGGTGCTCATCAGGTTGTTATAGGCGTCGACAAAACCCTGAACATTCTCTTTTACCGCATCTTCATCGAGTTCTATCTTAAGCACTGAGGTCTTATTAAGATCGGCGTCGGTAAGATTAAGGGTCACACCGGCAATCGCATTTTTAATTTCGTTGGTTTGCGACTGTAGCTTCTGGCCATCAATGTAGACGATTGACTCTTTGGCGGCCTGCACTTCGCTCAGATTTCCTACGCCAAACATGTCGCTAAGACCTGTACCAGAGGTATCGCTTGCAGTTACGCTGATGTTATTATCCGGCCCTTCGGTATCGGAACTGATCACCAGACGACTGCCACCATCGGTAGTGACTATCGTTGCGGTAACCCCGACATTGTCGTCGGCACTGTTAATCTTGTCTGCAATGGCTGACAGCGAGTCGCCTGCGGCCACATCGACAGAGAAACTCTGACCATTTACGGTAAAGCCGAGACTGCCCTCACCTACTGCTGCACTGGCATCGGCCGTGAAGGCCCCTGCCACCTTGTGACGCTGGGCGAGTTGCTCAACGACTATGTTATAGCTACCCGTCTGCGCATTTTTATCGGCAGTGGCCGTAAAGAAGCTGCTGTCACCGGTTGAAACCTGACGTTGATTTAGACTGCTGCCATCTTTGAGTTTTTCAAGGGCATCCTGAAACTTTGACAGAGCACTCTTTAGCGAGCCCATGGCCGAGACTTTCGCATCGATTGTGTCTTCTGTCTTATTAAAGATCGCTTCTTTAGGCACCTTCTCAGCATCAACCAGCACCCCCACAATCGTGTTGATATCAAGCCCTGAACCTATGCCTGTTGCCGTTAATGCCATAACTACCTCTACTCAAACTCCAGCTGAAACTTAAGCTTCAGTTTTCATTAATAATCCAGTGACTTCAGAAAGTTTCTGTGCCAACCTCAATGCTTCTTCGTTTGGAATTTGACGGATTACATCACCCGAATCAATATCCATAACGCTAACAATATTTGTGCCAGAATCTTCATCAATCTTAAAGGCCAAGCCCTTACGCATCACAGACATCATATTTGACATCTCTTCGACCAACTTCTGCATCGCTTCGGGCGATTGCTCTTCGACCTGCGCTGCTTCGGCTTGATTGCTCTGTTCGACCGCCTTTATCGATCCTTTGGCTAATTCCACGTCCTCTGCCGCATTTGCTTTAACAGGCGTCATGCCTATATCAATTTTAGCAGCTGTAGCATTGGATGAATTAACAGTATTAATATCCATGACCTATACCTCTACTTCGTTAATTTATCCTTAAAATCACGAAAGGGAGATCCGTCGCCGAACCTCCCTTGTCTTCATCAAACTCGGTCTAACCCATTACTTTATTAGAGTAAAGATAGGGCAACCTGTGGCAGCTGGTTAGCTTGAGCTAGCATAGCCGAACCTGTTTGCTGAAGCACTTGGTTCTTAGTCATAGCAGAGGTTTCTTTCGCGAAATCCACGTCTACGATACGGCTCTTAGCATCAGCAACGTTAGCCTGAGTGTTAGCGCTGTTGCTGATGTTGTGTGCCAAACGGTTCTGAATCGCACCAAGTTCTGCGCGCTGAGTATCGATAGTAGTGATTGCTGCATCGATAGCTGCAAGAGCCGAACCACGGTTTGCAGAAGTCGCGTTAGTCAGAGCATTAACACCTAGAGAGGTCGCATCTGAAGTGCCCACCTTAACAGTGATATCTTCGCCGTCTTGGTGACCAACCTGGAAGCTCTTACCTGCTGAGAAAGAACCATCAAGCAGCTTGGTGTTACCAAATGCAGTGTTGTTACCAATTTCGGTGATTTCTAGAGCCAGCTGATCCATTTCTGCTTTCAGAGCGGCTAAGTCATCTGCGCTGTTCGCACCGTTTTCAGACTGGATAGTCAGGTCACGCATACGTTGCAGCATGTTAGTCTGTTCTTGCATCGCGCCTTCAGAGATCTGAGCGATAGAGATAGCGTCGTTAGCGTTACGCATACCAACTTCAAGACCACGAACCTGAGAGTTCAGACGGTTCGAAATCGCAAGACCGGCAGCATCGTCTTTCGCACTGTTGATGCGAAGACCACTTGATAGACGCTCCATAGAGGTCGCTAGGTTGCCGCTAGAAGCATTTAGGTTTTTCTGTGCTTTTAGAGATGTTACGTTAGTGTTTACTGTAATAGCCATAATCGATTCCTCTTTATACCTGGCTTAAAACTAAGCCTGTCTACTTAAGCCAGGCCGGTCTTACTGGGTTACAGTATATTTAACGGCAGAGGGTTTTCGATCTTTAGAAAAATTTTCATAAAAAAATAGACTATTTTTTATAACCCATATTTATCAACAGCTTATTACAAAAAAAGACGACAAAACGGTGCAAAAAACTCATTTACACCGTTTTATTGTGGGCCAAATCTAAAGGATTAGCCCAGTAGTGACAGGGCAACCTGAGGTAATTGGTTAGCCTGTGCCAACATGGCAGAACCTGTCTGCTGTAGCACCTGGTTTTTCGTCATGGTTGAGGTTTCTTTGGCAAAATCCACATCCACGATGCGGCTCTTGGCATCGGCAACGTTAGCCTGAGTATTGGCGCTGTTACTGATGTTGTGCGCCAGACGGTTTTGCACCGCACCTAACTTGGCACGCTGGGTATCGATAACCTTAATAGCCGCGTCAATTTTACCGATAGCAGCATCACGGCCGGCTGACGTTAACACAGTAAGGCTATTTACTGACAGTACACCTGCGTTCAATGTGCCTACTGAGATAGTGACATCTTCACCGTCCTGGTGGCCCACCTGGAACAACTTACCAGCAGAAAACTCACCCGTGAGCAACTTAGTGTTACCAAAGGCGGTGCTGTTACCGATGGCGGTGATCTCTTCTGCAAGCTGGTCCATCTCGTCTTTCAACGCTTGTAAGTCGGCAGTGCTGTTGGCGCCGTTTTCAGATTGAATCGACAGATCACGCATACGCTGCAACATGTTGGTTTGCTCTTGCATCGCGCCTTCAGAGATCTGCGCGATAGAGATAGCATCATTCGCGTTGCGCATGCCCACCTCAAGACCACGAACCTGAGAGTTCAAACGGTTTGAGATCGCAAGACCGGCGGCATCGTCTTTCGCACTGTTGATGCGAAGGCCACTCGACAAGCGCTCCATAGAGGTTGCCAGATTTTGAGAAGAAGTATTTAGGTTCTTCTGCGCCTTCATCGATGTGACATTGGTATTAACATTAATAGCCATTGTGTTTTCCTCTTCTTGGTTGCACTGCCAAGACGTTGAGCTTGGCTAATAAATTACAAGTTAAGTTTGTCAAAGGCCTGAGCCCGTTTAGATATAATCAAAAAGTGTCGTCGACCCGACTTTGCTAAACACACTCGATACGGCATTTAAGGCCAACTGTTGTTTCTCGAGCTCAGTTATCGCCGAGGCATAATCTAAATCTTCCAGCAGTGAGAGCGCCGAACTATTCACCAGCTTTTCTTCCACATGGGTCGAACTGTAACGCTCAATCTGCTTCAAGCTATTACCGGCTTCTCCCCGGGCAATGCTCAACTGATTGACACCACTATCGATATTATTCAACATCTGTGCCAACTCAGCTTTACCTTGGGTAGTATTCACCTTATTAGGATCTTCGAGCAAGGTGATCGCCTGATTGATGGTATCGAAAACGCTCACCTGAGATTGCGGCGTGATGCTAAAACTATCCCCTGGTGCCATCTGGCCTTCGAGCTTCACCGCAATACCGTTGAAGTTAATGGAATTGGCGGCATCGAAATTAGGCACAGTCGTTACCAGAGTCGCTGACGAATCGCGGATCTCAAGATTGGCGCCATTCATGGTAAAGCTATAGGTATCATCAACATATGTGGCGGGATCGCTAATCGCGGCGCTCAGAACACGAAAATCCCCCGTCTGAGTCGACAAATAATTGGCACTAAAGTCGCCAAGACCTGATCGCGCATTCATAAAGGCCTGATCGCCAGGCACATTGGTGCCCAGGGTGACACCTGAAGCCACGATGGCCTGGCGCACACCACTGTCACCGCTATAGACCACATTTCCCGCCGCATCGAAAGCAAATGGCTGATTGCCAGTCTCATAGCCGGCAAACATATAGTTACCCGATTCATCTTTGGTGTTGGCCACAGAAACCAACTCTTCCAATGTGCCTTTCAGCTCATCGGCAATCATTTGCCGCTCAGAATCAGACAGGCTGCCATTCACTGCACGCAGGATCTGCTCTCTAACCGAGCCAGTCAGGGTTTCGGCAGTGCCTAGCTTGCTCTCGGTCAAGGCCAAGCGATTGGTGGCGTAGTCGATATTCTTCATAAACTGATCGACCAGGGCATTTTGCTGATTAAGGTTATCGATTCCGATAGCCGCCACAGGATCGTCACCCGCAGTATTGACCCGCTTACCACTGGCGATCTGATCGATGATCTTGCTGGTCGCCGATTGCTTGTTAAGCACGCTATTAATGTTTTGATTAAACATCTGCGCCGTTGAGATCCGCATAATAAAGGCTCCTATCTCACCGAACTAAAGAGGGTGTCGAAAATTTCAGTGGCCGTGGTCATGATCCGCGCCGAGGCCTGATAAGACTGTTGGAAGCGCATCAAATTGGCGGCCTCTTCATCCAGGTTTACCCCTGACTCACTCTGCACCCGGGTATAAGCCTGAGAATAGACGGCTTCTGCCGACCCGAAGGCCACCTCGGCGGCTTTGGCTTTGCCACCCACCTGCAACTTGGTGCCTTCGTAAACATCGGCCAGGGTCGAGCTGCCATTGTTCATCAGTTTGGTTTCCGAGAGCTTAGCCATGGCTACTGCATTGGTGTTATCCCCTTCGGCGAAGCTGAGATCGAAGGTAAACCTGTCAGTGGCTGGCGCGCTGGTATCCACCTCGAAGGTGAAGCCATAGGCACTGATGGACGGCGGCGTAAAGGCTGTCGGCGCACCAAGCGAGTTGCCCGCCGCATCGAATACCTCAAAGGTATTGGCAGCAGTATCTATCTCGAAGGTCAACTCGCTACCGGTTAAAGGGAAGTTGGCCGCACTGCGATTGTCGATACTCACTAGTTTCACCTGGGTATTGCCGGAGTTTGCTGCATCTGCGGTGATTTTTGGCGCAGCGGCGGCGATACCCTTAGGATCTGTCATCACCACCTTGATACCGGCCGCGGCGCCTGATGTAGGACGGATCTCGAACCTATCCCCCGAGGCCATGGCGCCAGAATCAATATTGATGCTAAAGCCGTCGCTACCGGTCAGTTGACTGCCATTTAAGGTAAGTGGCGTCACGGTGCCGGTTTCTTGATCTCTTAGCTCATAAGTAGCAGGTGCAGTAAAGGTCAACTCATAGCTGCCACCGGACAGGGCATTGACATCATCTATGTTGACTCTTAGTGCCGCATTGCCCGTGTTGTTGCCATAAGCGCCGGCGCGGCCCACAGACATGGCCGGATCGTTAATATCCAGGAAGAGATCGCTGCCGACTACACCGTTGAGATCGAAGCCTTGGGACTGCGCCTGATTAAAACTGTCGGCAATACCCAGAGCCAACTGGCCCATCTCTAGCTGCGCCGGGATCAGTGTCTCGTCGCGAAATTGAAACAGAGCACCCAGGCTGCCGCCCATCTTGCTGGGGTCGACCACTAAGGTCTGATTGCCGGCCGTGGTGGTGATACGCAACTCCCCAGGATAAGGGTCACCCGTGGTCGCGCCCATCTGCATAGAGACTTCGCCGGATACCAACATCACGGCGCCACCGAGCATGATGCTCTTGGCGCCAGATTCGAGTGGGATCACGTTAACCTGAGCGTATTCGCTGAGCTCCTGGATCAGGGCATCCTGCTTATCGAGCAGCTGCATGTCCGCGCCCTGAGACTTCATCAGTTCCTGATTGATATGGCCAAGTTCGGTACTGATCTCATTGATCCTATCTGTCATAGCCGAGATCTGGTCGTTGGTCTGCTTCATCTGACCATCGAGCTGCGACTGCATCTGATTGAGCACCTTGGCGATCTGGTCAGCATTGCCCAGTAGACTGCCGCGAATGCCCATATCATCGGGCAGATCAGCCAAGCTGTTGAGCCCGGCAAAGAGATCGTTAAGGCTCTGCGGCACTGCCTTACCTATCTGAGAAAACAGCTGATCCAGCTCGCTCATCTTAGTCTGGGTGGTCTGCGCCTGGCTCAGCGCCGTCTGACCGATACGCAGCTCGCGGGCGGCATATTCGTTATAGATACGTTTGACGTCGGTAATATAGGTGCCGGCGCCATAGAAGCTGTTGCCCAGACGCTGTGACTCCAGGCTAGATTGCTCCGCCACCTGACGGTGGTAGCCCTGAGTATTGGCATTGGTAATGTTGTTACTGGTCACCGCCAGTTGTGACTGAGAGGCCAGCACGCCGGTACGGGCGATATTCAGCAGATCCATCGACATTATGCTTTACCTCTTGTTGCACCTGTTGCTAACTGAACACTCATCGCTTATCACTCTCCACTTGTCACTTGCCAATGGCTGCGCCAAGCTGTTTGTTTACCGTCTGAGCCACTGTCTGAGTTACCGCCTGCATCACCTTGATCACCTTATCGGCATAATCAGGGTCTGTGGCATAACCGGCATCTTGCAGGCCTCGGATGAAGGCGGCGGGATTAGCGGCCTTGTCCATCGCCTCTTGATAACGCTCGCCTTCGGAGATGAAAGAGACGAAATCGTCAAAACTTTGTTTGATATCCTGATACACCCTGAAATCGGCTCGTTGCTTCACCGCAACCCCATGTTCAAATTCCAGGGTACTCACGCCTGCGCGCTCACCATCCCAGCGGCGATCGGCCTTGATGTTAAATAGGTTATTGCTGGGCTGACCGTCTGCGCGGCGCACCATCTTCTGCCCCCAACCTGTCTCGAGTGCCGACTGAGCAATCAATACCTCTGGGCTGGTACCCAAGGCCTTAGCCGCCTGCTCTGCATGGGGATAGACCGCCTTGACGAACGCCTCGCGACTCTCGAAGCCCTTATTAGCCAAAGCTATTGGCGCCTGAGACGGCAAGACCTTGCCGCTCACTAGCTCATCGAATACCCGCGGCAAGGGCTTATCACCGCTTGATCCCTTGCTTTGAACCTCTGATTGAGCCAGAGATTGTCTATCTACTTGTTGCACACTATTAGCAACCGGACTCACCATGCCGCCCCGCAGCACAGAAGCCGGCGTCATCTGGCTGGTCTGCGGCGAGAGCTGCTGCACCATGAGATCTGCAAGGCCCAGCATCCCCTTGTCCGACAGGTTGACCGACATCTGCTGGTCATGCATCTGCTCATAAAACTTGGTGTACTGGCTGTTTATGGGGCTGTCTGACTCAAACACCGCATTGGCATCGCGCATGCTTTTCATCAACATCTGCACGAAGATGCCCTCAAACTGCTGCGCCACCTCTTTGAGTGCCGCCTTGTCATCTTTTTGCGCCTTGGCACGTAGGGAGTCCAGGCCCCCTATGTCCAAGAAATGCGATGCGTTTGACAGCTTATCCATGTTGAGTCCCGATGCCTTGGCGACGACTAACTCGTCTGCGACAAAATTTAGATGATGATAAGCTCACCATGCAAAGCACCTGCCACCTTTAACGCTTCCAGTATGGCTAACACATCCGAAGGCGCGGCGCCGACCAGATTCACCGCCCGCACCAACTCATCGAGGGTAGTACCAGGGTTAAACAGGAACATGCGATTATCCGCTTCGGACACATCTATGGTGCTGTCGCTGGTGACCACGGTATCGCCCCCCGCCAACGGATTAGGCTGAGACACCTGGGTCGCCTCGGCGATAGTCACCGTCAGGCCGCCATGGGTCACCGCCGCCGGCAGCAGGCGCACATCTTTACCTACCACTATGGTGCCCGTACGAGAATTGACGATCACCTTGGCCGACTCGGAGGCAGGCTCCACCTCGATGTTTTCCAGCGTCGCCAGAAAAGAGACGCGCTGGGACACATCCCGCGGCGCACTCACCTGCACCGAGGCGGCATCCAGTGGACGGGCCATGCCTGGGCCAAGAAGATCGTTGATGGCATCGGCGAGACGTTTAGCCGTCGAAAAATCGGCGCGGCGCAGGTTAAAGGTCAGGTGATCGCCGGTAGAAAATGGCGTCGCCACGGTGCGCTCGACGATGGCGCCATTGGGGATTCGCCCTACGGTAGGCGTATTTTGAATCACCTTAGAGCCATCGAGTCCTTCGGCGCTAAAGCCGCTAACCACCATGCTGCCCTGGGCAATGGCATACACATTACCGTCGACCCCCTTGAGGAAGGTCTGCAGCAAAGTGCCGCCGCGCAGGCTCTTGGCCTCACCCAGACTAGAAACGGTGACATCAAGCGTCTGACCCGGCTTGATAAAGGCAGGCATGTCGGCACTCACCGCCACTACGGCGACGTTCTTGATCTTAGGACGGAAGTTATCGGGCAGATTAATGCCGAAGTTTTTCAGCATTGTCTTAAAAGTCTGCTCGGTATAACGTGTCTTCTCGCCGGTGCCCGGCAAGCCGACCACCAGACCATAGCCGATCAGCTGGTTGCTACGCACCCCTTGCACGTTGGCGATATCTTTGATGCGCTGGGCCGAGCTGACGCTTGAAAACACCATCAGGGCACAGGCCAATATTATTCTCATCTTCATGGCATCGCTCCTTAGAAGGGCCACCAGTCGCTCATAAAGAACTGGCTTAACCAACCCACCTTCTGCGCGTCGGCAAAGGTACCTGTACCGCTGTACTGAATACGAGCATTGGCCACACGCTGAGAGTCTATGGTGTTGTCGGGACGGATATCTTGCGAGCGCACTATGCCGGTCAGCCTGACAAACTCATCGCCGTTATTGATGGTGATCCACTTCTCACCGCGGATCACCAGGTTACCGTTGTTCAGCACCTGCATCACATTGGCCGAGATGCTACCCGACAGGCTGTTGCTCTGATCGGCATCCGACTCACGCTTAGTGTTCATGCTGTCTTTGTAGCGCAGGTCGATGGGCGATCCGCTAATGGTCACATTGCCACCACCGGCATAGATAGGATCCAGCGTCAAATCTGAGCCCTTCTTCAACTCGTTGTTGGCGCTCTTCTTCGCCTTAGTCGACTCTTGCAGGATCACGGTAATGATATCGCCGACCTTAAGCGCCTTGATGTCCGAATAGAGACTAGAAGCCTGGCTATCCTGATACATGGAGCCCGTGGCGGCAATCTTAGTCGGCGGCGCCTCGGGATAAACTGGTGCATAGTAAGGGTCATCGGCGATCGGCTTCTGGTTGGTTGAGGCACAGCCCACCAACGCCAGCGCAATCACTAAGACAGATGACTTAGCCATAACAAACTTAGCCATATCAAACCTCTACAAATTCTGATTGACGTAAGAGAGCATCTGATCGACGGCCGAGATCACCTTAGAGTTCATCTCGTAGATCCGCTGACTCTCGATCAGGTTCACCAGCTCCTCGGTCACGTTAACATTGGAGGTTTCAAGTGCGCCCTGACGAATGGCACCCATGCCATCCAGAGAGGCGGTGCCCTGAATAGGCGTGCCACTGGCGCCGGTTTCCAGATAGAGATTCTGCCCCATAGGATCCAGGCCGCTCGGATTGATAAAATCTGACATGCTCAGCTGACCCACCACCTGGTTTTCCGCCGCGCCAGGGGTCTTCACCGAGACCTCCCCTTCGGCAGACACGGTAATACTGGTGGCATCATCCGGGATGGTGATCGCCGGTTGCAGCACATAGCCAGAGCCTGGCGTCACTATCTGCCCGGTATCGTCCAAGGTAAATTGACCATTTCGGGTATAGGCGGTTGTGCCGTCTGGCAGCTGCACCTCGAAGAAACCCGGGCCTTCGATCATCAGATCCAGTGAGTTATCAGTAGTCAGCATATTGCCCTGGGTGAACATCTTCTGGGTCGCCACCACCTTAGTACCCGCACCTATGTTCAGGCCGTTGGGTAGCTTAGTATTAGAGGCGCTGATCCCCCCAGCCTGGTTGACGGTTTGATAGAGCAGGTCTTCGAAAACGGCCCGGCTCTTCTTGTATCCAACGGTGCTCGCGTTCGCCACATTGTTGGAGATCACCGAGATATCTGTTTGCTGGGCATCTAAGCCAGTCTTACTAATCCATAACGCCGGATGCATAATCTATCTCCTAACTAATGCGCATTAATGACGAAGAGGCTTGATCCATCTCTTCGGCGGTTTTCATCATCTTGACCTGCATCTCAAACTGACGCTGCAGATCGATTAAAGAGACCATCTCGTCGACGGCGTTGACATTGCTGCCTTCGATGGCGCCACTCTCCACGGCAACATTGGGATCGGCCGGGGCATTAACGCCAGACAATTGACGGAACAGACCATCCTCGCCGCGCATCAGGTTTTGATTACCAGGGTTAACCAATTTGATACGGCCGACCTCCTCGATCACCTCAGCGGTTGAGCCGAGCGGTCTGACCGAGATGGTGCCATCTTGGGCTATTTCGACCTTTTCGATAGGAAGGGGTAACACGATGGGACCGGCATCGCCCATAACAGGGTTGCCTCTGTCGTTACGCAGCAGGCCTGAAGTATCAAAACTCAGGCTGCCAGAGCGGGTGTAGGCCTCACCGCCATCGACGGCCTGCACGGCTATCCAGCCGTCACCTTTCACCGCGATATCGAGATCCCGTCCCGTGGTCTTTATGGGACCGGCGGCAAAGTTGGCCGACGGGGTCTCTGTCATCGAAAACACCCGTGTCGGCAACCCTTCGCCAAAGGCCTGCATAGATCTGGCCTGTTCCAGATCCGACTTAAAGCCGTCGGTATTGGCATTGGCAAGGTTGTTGGCACGCACTGCCAGCGAATGCATATTCTGCTTGGCGCCACTCATGGCGACATAGAGTAATTTATCCACTTGCTGCTCCGTCAATGTTTCAACTAAAACTGTCTAATAACAGAACAAAGCAAACATCATGCCAAACAATGGATTTGGTTAAGCAGGCGAAATCAAGCAGATAGAAATGAAGCTAAGAAAGGAAAGGAGAAGCGGCAAGAGAAGCGGAAATGTGTTGCCGTCAGGGCAACACATTTCACGAATTCCACTAAGCGGCTGCTTAACGGATCTGCAGTACCGTCTGCTGCAGGGTATTGTTCACTTCCAAGGTGCGCGAGTTCGCCTGGAAGTTACGCTGGGCCGAAATAAGGTCCACCAGCTCAGTGGTCAGGTCGACATTTGACTGTTCCAGCGCCGATGAGCGAATGCTACCGAAGGTGCCGCTGTTGGCCTCACCCGCCAGTGCCGGACCCGAGTCAAGGCTCTCCTTCCAGGAGGTGTTACCCACCTGAGTCAACCCCTGCTCGTTGGAGAAGCGCGCTAGGGCAACGCGCGCCAGCGGCACGGTTGAGCCGTTACTGTAGCTGGCGTTGATTAAACCATCGGCGCCCACTTCCACGTTGGTCAGACGACCAACCGTAGTACCGTCCTGGCTCAACTCTGTCACCTCGAATGGCGAGGCGTATTGCGTCGGGCTGTTAAAGTTCAGCGTAAGTGTCTGGGTGCCGTCTGTACCAGGCCCCAAGACATTTGCGCCGCTCACGCCCAACTGCTCAGTGGTTATAACGGCAGGATCGCTACCTGTGTAGGCACCGGTATCGTTAAACGAGAGCACAGAGCCTTTCCAGCCGCTGGCATTAACCGCACTGCCACTAGAGTCGGCCACGCCATCACCCGTGGTATCTCGGCCATAGGTGCCCGCGGCGCCCGCCAGGTCCACCTGCTTGCCGTCTACCGCATAGAAGGCCACCCAGTTACTGGTGCCTGTGTAGGCCGCCTGGGGTGGACGCACGAAATAGGTGGTCAGAATGTGGGGCTCACCCAGTGAGTCGTACATGGTGACCGACGTCGAGTTATTATAGGTATCAGGGTCGTTCGGATTGAAGTTAGCTGGATCCAGCGTGGCCTCACCCGCGTTAAGGTTCATCTGAATACCGATATTGTCTGTCTTCTGTGGGCTACCGGCAGTATCAGGGATCTTCACCGGCTGAGTAGTAGTCAGACTCACAGAGGTCGAGTTGCCATCCTTGTCCACTGGGAAGGTCTGCAGGTAGTTACCGGCCGAGTTCACCAGGTAGCTGTCGGCATCAACCTTAAAGGCGCCGGCACGGGTGTAGGAGAGATCCTGCGAGCCCACTTCTGATGAGGTCACGAAGAAACCACCGCCATTGATCGCCATATCCAGCGCGTTGCTGGTAAATTGCAGGCTGCCCTGCTGGAACTGCTGCGCAACCTGAGCCGTGGTGACACCGCCACCGACAGTGGTCTTGCTGTTGGCGAAGATAGAGCTGGCATACACGTCAGCGAACTCGGCGCGCGACTCCTTAAAACCTGTGGTATTGACGTTGGCGATGTTATTCGCCGTGGTATTGAGATCTTTTTGCGCCGCTGCGATACCACTCAATGCAATGTTAAATGACATAAATCACCTCACTAAAAATTTGTTATCTGTTCTGGACCTTACAGCCCTAACGCTCTGCTTTGTCTAAGTTTCAGACACGGCCAGAACATCACCGAGTTTGATACCGCCTATGCCTCTTAGGTTGAGAATTGCGCCGGTACTTGCCGTCCCCAGCGAAACACTCGTCACGTGAGCGTAGGTCGATACGGCTAAATCTTCACTCTTACCATCTACCTTGCCCGATGCCTTGATTGAATAGTTACCACTGGCAACGGGTTCCCCATCCTTATCCAGTCCATCCCAGGAGACATCTATGTTGCCGCCATCGCTACCATCGACGGTGAAGGTCTTCACCAGCTGGCCCTTCTCATCTTCGATACGCACGGTTATCGACTCGATAGGCTCAGGGGTACTGATCACCCCTTTGAGCACGGGATCTTCCGCCGAGATATGCCCGGTATCCGATGGGATCAACACCTTCTGCCCCACCAGACCAGATGCCTGCAGCGCCTGGCTCGAGGTCATTACGGTGTTGAGGTTGACTATCTCCTCGTTAAGCTTAGTGATGCCATCCACGGTGGAGAAAGACGCCATCTGGGCGATCATCTGATCGTTGTCCACCGGCTTAAAAGGATCCTGCATCGACAGCTGCTGACTGAGCAGGGAGAAGAAATCCTCCTGAGTCAGCTCCTGGCTCTTGGCCTCAGGGATCGAGGACTCCTCTTGCAGACGCATGCTGTCGAGAAACGGATTTCCCGTAGTCTGGGTGGTTTCCTGACTGCTCGATGCCTGAGGCGTCACTGTCTTGGCGCTCTGGGTCGAACTGGTTTGCGCAACCTGAGTATTTAACGGATTAACTAGGCTCACGACTTACCCCCTAGGAATTGCCAATGCGTAAGGTTTGCTGAAGCATAGATTTTGCCGCATCGGCAACCTGTACGTTCATCTGGTAGGAACGAGAAGCCGAGATCATGTTGGCCATCTCCTCCATCACATTGACATTTGGCTTATAAATAAACCCATCGGCATCCGCTAACGGATGATCGGGTGAATACTCTTTCTGTAACGGCTTATCGCTCTCGACGATACCGGCCACCTTTACCGCCTGGCTGGTATTCTGCTGATGACTAGCCTTGGCCAGCTCGGCCTCGAAAACTGGGTGACGGGCGCGATAGGTCTTATCCACACTGCTGGAGACTGAATCGGCATTAGCGATGTTACTGGCAGTGGTATTTAGTCTGACCGACTGGGCCGACATGCCAGAGCCTGCCACATTGAAGATATTAAAAAGGCTCATAATTACGTTCCTTTAAGGGCTTTTTTCAGGCCGGAAAACTTACCGTCAAGAAAACCTAACGACATCTGATACTCGAGCGCATTCTGCATAAACTCTGACTGCTCCTGCTGAATATCCACCGTATTGCCATCACCAGTATCGGGCTGATTTGGCACCCGATAGCTAATGTGCTGCTGGGAAAGCGCCGCTAAATCGAAGTGTTTTTCGTTGCTACGGCTCATCGCCAGCCCGCTTTGGGCCGTGCGCGCCGCCTGCAGCGCCTTATCAAAATCCAGGTCTTTCGCCTTGTAATGGGGCGTATCGGCATTGGCGATATTTGACGAGATCACCTCGGCACGCGCCGAACGTATCCCCAAGGTATACTGATGTATCCCCAATGCCTTATCGAAACTAATCGCCATAAAATTGCCTCCACACACGAATGCCATAAACAAAGCAATACTTGTGCCAATAAAATCCGTTATGGGTAACTTGCTAAGGCAAAGCAGATATAGAAATGGCAGGCATAAAAAATGCCAGCGATTGCTGGCATTTAAAACTTGATTGCGAACTCAGAGGGTTAGCCCCTTCAAGAGCTTAGTCTGTGACCTTAGGTCCGCTTCTGGTAATAGATCCCTGGGTTACACCTCACCATATCAAACTCGTCGGTCAGACCGGCAATCGACTCCGAGGCCCCCAGAAACAGTATCCCCTTGGGATTGAGGGCGGCAGCAAATTGCCGCAATATCTTGGCCTTTGCCTCTGGGGCAAAATAGATCAGCACGTTGCGGCAAAATATGATGTCAAACTTACCCAGCAAGGTGTAACTCTCGAGCAGGTTGTGCGCCCTAAAATTCACCAAACGCTTGACGTTTGCCTTCACCACCATGGAGCCACTCCCCGTGGGTTCAAAAAACTGGCGTTTGCGCTCCTCGGACAGACCTCGCCCCAAGGCGAGGTTGTCATATTCGGCCGCCTTACAGCGCTCTAACATGGAGGGGGAGAGATCAGTAGCCAGAATCGTCGCACTGCCGGGCAAGGCGCCAGGCTTGCGCTGCTGATATTCCAAGATGGTCATGGCTAGCGAATAGGGTTCCTGCCCCGACGAGCAAGCGGCCGACCAGATCTTCAGCGGCCGTCCTAGGCGGGCATATTCGGGTAACAGGTTATTGCCTAACAACTCGAAGGGATAGCGATCGCGAAACCACAAGGTTTCATTGGTGGTCATGGCGTCGATCACCTCGGCACGAAGTTGCCGCTCGGTGGGCTTCATCGAATGTTTAACCACTTCAGATAATGAGGGAAGGTTATATTTCCCCATCAGAGGCGCGAGTCGACTACGAACCAAATATTGCTTATTGTCGCCCAACACAATACCGCTGTGTTGTTCCAGAAATAATTTAAATTGGTTGTACTCGGCTTCGGCAAGTGATTTATTCGGCACCTTGATATCCCAATATCAAAAAAGAAAACAGGCTACAACATACACTATAGCAAGCGTTACAGAGGTCAGCGTTATACATTAGCTAACTCACTGATACAAGCCTAAACTTACCAAATTTAGGCTCAGGCCCAACTTAGTACAAATTACAAACTAAGATGCTTATTCACCGCCGCCGCTAATTCATCAGGATTAAATTTCGCGATAAAGTCATTAGCGCCCACCTTCTCCACCATGGCTTGGTTAAATACGCCACTGAGCGAGGTATGCAGCACCACCTTAATGTCTTTCAATTTAGGGTTGTCGCGGATCTCTGCCGTCAGGGTATAACCATCCATCTCCGGCATCTCGATATCGGAAATGATCAGCGGGATCTCATGGGCCACGTTATCCATCTCGGCGGCGACGCTTACCAGCTTATCTAAGGCCTCACGGCCATCTTTGGCGGTATCTATCTGCAGGCTCAAAGATTCCAGGGCACGGATGATCTGCTTACGCGCCACGGCCGAATCGTCGATCACCATGATGTGATAGTGACGATCTCTGTCTATGGTTAGCTGCTCGTCGACTTCTTGGCTGATCTGAGTCTTCACCGGCGAGATCTCATCGAGGATCTTCTCAACATCGAGGATCTCCACCAGCTCCCCCTCAATCTCGGTCACGGCGGTCAAGTAGGAGTAGCGCCCCGCGCCTTGCGGCGGCGGCATGATCGCCTCCCAGTTCATGTTGATAATACGCTCGACCGACTTAACCAGGAAGCCCTGCACACTGCGGTTGTACTCGGAGATGATGATGAAGCAGCCTTCGGCATCTTCTATCGGTCTGCCGCCAGTGGCCGCACTGAGATCGATCACCGAAATGGTCTGGCCGCGAATATGGGCCACGCCCCTCACATAGGGATTGAGCTTAGGCAGGCCAGTCAGTGGCGGGCACTGCAGCACCTCTTTCACCTTAAATACGTTAATGCCAAACCTTTGCCGCCCGTTTAACTTAAACAGCAATAGCTCTAAACGGTTTTGTCCTACAAGTTGGGTGCGTTTGTTAACTGATTCAAGAATACTCGACATAATGCCTTTGCCCTGTTGTCGGGTGAATGCGAAGCCGTTCCCATGGTAATTATGAGTATAGGCATACTAATTGCTTTATCTAGTTATATGACAACCAGACCTTTACTTTGTCAAATTTATGACACTCATTTCTCACAAAAAATGGCAAAGCCTTGGCTCTTAAAACGAAGTATAGGTGTAATCTGGCTAATCAAGCTAGTCAATTCATTATGAAAGTAAATTTTGCATATTTTCTGTTTTTGCTACTCATCTCTCTGCCCTTAACGGCGGCAGAGACCGCTAGCGTTCCCTCTGTATCGACCATAGCGCGATTAGCTACAGAGGCAGTGCAGGAAAAAATGGTATTCCCCCAAGATGCCAAGGTCATTATTACCCCCCAAAGTCTGGACACCCGGCTAAATCCTCCAGCCTGTTTAGGCGAGCCCAAGGCGGAAATCGCCAGCGATCGCGCCATCAGTAAAAACAACACGGTCAAGATCAGCTGTGCCAGTCCAGATCTCGACTACCCCTGGCAGATCTACATTTCGGTTCGCGTCGAGGTGCTCTTTCCTGTGGTGGTGGCGAACCAAACCTTGGGGCCCGGCGATCTCATCGAATCGGATCAGATACGCCTCGACTATGTGGAGCAGAGCCAGCTCAGAGGTCAGCAATTTGATGACCCGGTAGCAGTGACCGGCACCCGGGTAAAGCGCAGAATTCCCGCCAATCAGCCACTGTTTGCCAGCAACCTCTGCTTCGTCTGCAAGGGCGATATAGTGGCCATCTATGCACGGGCCGATAATTTCGTGATAAAAACCAACGGTGAAGCGTTAAAAGATGGTAACCTTGGCGATAAGATACAGGTGCGCAATAGTCGCTCCAACAAGACAGTTGATGCACATGTAACGGGCATTGGCGAGGTGGAAGTCAGGATGTGATCCTGATGACCTTTGACGCGCAAAAATTTATACTGTTTTTTGAAACTTTATTCTAAAGCTTTGACCATGAGTGCCGATAGACAAGTATGTTGATCTCATTTATGTAAGTTGGACCCCACAATGCCTATAGATATTAAGCACGTAAATACAAACACTAACAGCCGGGTTGGCAGCGCCAGCTCGAAAGCCTCGCAGCACAAAGGTAGCACTGCGGCCACCAGCGCACCAGCGCAGACGGTGAAAAGCGATTCTGTCTCTATCACCTCTCAGGCGCAGCAGCTGCAAAGTGCCCAGGCCAAACTAAACGACATTCCTGAAATCGATATCAAGAAGGTCGAACAGATTAAGGCGGCCATCGCCGAGGGACGCTATAAGATAGATGCCGACAAACTCGCCAGCAACATAGCGCAGTTTGAAAAGGAACTTCAGGATCTTTAACTAATACGTTATGACGCAGATAACCGATATCATCGCCAATCAACACAAATTACTGGACAGCTTGAAGCAGACCATCACGGCAGAGAAGGATGCCCTGATCGCGCAAGACGCAGATCAACTATTGCGTCTGGCCAATGAAAAGGCCCAGTTGTTAAATGAGATCAAACTAGGTGATACCGAATTAGCTGCGCATCCTGACCTGGGCAGACTCACTCAGGAGCCTCAGCTTATGGCCCTGGTCGACGATGCCAAGCAGGCATTGGCCGAGTGTAAACAGCTTAACGAGCAAAACGCCGCGCTTATCGAACACAGCATGGCCAGCGTCAATCGTTTCTCCCAGGCACTGCTGGCCAGTCGTAATGCCAGTAGCCTGACCTATGACGGCAAGGGCAAGACCTCGACTATCTCCACGCTCGGCAATAATCTGAAAGTCTAACGACTAATATAGAGTTACAGGCTCAAGCTGAAGACATTAAAAAAGCCTCTTAATAGAGGCTTTTTTATTTGCGGGCACCTAGAAATAGGTCACTTCCTTCACAGTCTGCGGCCGATTCTGCTGCAGGTATAAGGCCCACACCTGCTGGAAGTCGAGCTCCAGTTCAGTCACATAATGATCCCCGACCGGGTAGCTCTTCACCACTTTCGCGCCGCGGATCACCCCGCTCACCGAGGCCTGAATATTATCATCGGAAAGCATCCAATCCTTCACGCTGCTCGACGCCGATAACTGCTGGCCGTAAACCTGCTCGGCTAGCTCACGGTAGGCGGCGATCTTCGATGCCTGCATCGCCATCAACACACGCTGAGATGCCTCTTTCGCAGGTTGAGTCGCCAGCGGCGCATAGCCGATTGCGGTTAACTTAGGAAAACTTTCCGGCGCCTGGGTTTCCCATTGAATGTATCTGTCTTGAGACGCACATCCACTCAGGACGAGCAGCAACACACTAATTAGATATCTCATTGCTTAACCCCTTTAATCTGGACATCTCCCTGACCCTGGCTGCTGTAACGAATAAGCTTGCCATCCTGGGCGACCACCTTCTCAGACAGGCTAAGGTAGTCCGCCAGCTCGGCCTGACTCACACTCGCCGCTGCGACCGAAACCACACGGTTGTTAGTTACATTAACGATACGGCTGTTTACCACCACACCATCAGGCTTAAGGCTCATGGTTGACACCAATACGTGCTCTACCGGCAGATCCGCTGGTAGTTGGCGCCAGTCGCGGGTCAGCAGCAGCTCACCTTGATCTGTCACCCTAACGTTCTCGCCCACGTTCAGATCCACCAGATTAAACTGATGATCATGCATGGCCGCGATCAGCCCCTGTTGTATCTGTAACCCCAAGGCGTTAGTCGACTTGAGGTTATCCAGCAACACAGGCGTCGCCACCAGCAGGGGCTGCTTAGGCGTCAACTGATCGTTCTGGCGCACCAATTCATTTGCCAACTGCTGAGTCAGATGCATCACAGATGAACTCGCTGGCAAACTATTGCCGGTCTGCAAGGTTGGCGTGGCGGGCTCATTTGCCGCGCAGGCCCCCAATAGCAACAGGGAAGATATTATCAAAGCATTTCGCATCATGATGTCCCATGGTTTTCGATATTGACCCAGGCCAATATACCCACTTGGCTGCGCCATAATTTCGGCCAACCAAACCTATTGGCAATTATGCAGCAATATATATGCCATAAGCTTAGCATTGTTCGATTTACACCTATTAGGGTTAACCTCAAGTATTGGGCTCACACTTGGCGAATCCTGAAGGACTGATTGGCGTTCGTCATCCTACTTTTCAGCAAATGACCTGACGGTGGCCAACTTTGGCTAACTTTGGCTAACTTTGACTAACTTTGACTGACTTTAACCAACTCAGGCATAGATATTGCTTTGAGTCTAACTAATCAATGGGAACATGAGAATGGGCGCAAAAACTGTCAGCATTTTGGCACCAGCTACGCGCTAGATAAACCGGCTCAGTTGAGACAGATACAATGAAACGAATTCAATTACTATTGCTGTTACTCGCCGCCTTTAACACTCAGGTGATGGCTCAGTGGCTTGAGGCCCAGGGCGAAGCCAAGATCATCAACGGCAATATCACCCAGGCGCGAGAAGATGCCATAGCGCAGGCGCTGAGCTATGTCACTTTGCAATCGGGTGGCCAGTTTACCAGCATGCAGCAGACTCAGAACGGTCAGCTAACCCAGACCCAGTTCTCGATGTCGCAGCAGGCCGAGGCCGGCCGCGTCGAGCTTATCAGCGAGCGTATCCAGGGCGATACCCTCAGCGTCAACCTAAGAGTCGATGTACTGCAAAACGCTAAGGTACAGACCTGTGGGATGAGTCAACTCAAGGCGGCCATCCTGGTGCCCCAGGCGCAAATTGCCGATCGTAGCCAACTCAGATATGGCAACCTTGGCAACTTCGAGAAAGCCCTGTCGGAGAAGCTCGGCAGCATCATCGCCCGCGAGGGTAAGGCGAGTTTCGCCCATGTTCATGCCAACGAACGACTCGATATCGAGCAGTCATTGATCGACATCCGCGGTTATCGCCTCCCCAGCTGGCTTAGCGAGATCACCGACAGCCAATACATTCTGCTGCCGGAGATCATCGACATCTCCACCGAGCCGGTCGAAGCCAGTCTGTTTGGCCTCTGGGGTAGCTATCCTCAGCGCCAGTTTCAGCTACGTCTATCTCTGTATCATGGCATCAGCGGCGAGCAGATCTGGAGTGAGTACTACGACGCCCCTGCCCCATGGGAATTTGAACGCCAAGCGACGATACCGGCCCAAAGCAACCGTTTTTGGGCATCCAGCTATGGTAAGAACATCGAAATGCTGCTGACCCAGGCCAGCGAAGATATCGACAAAGTGCTCGACTGCCGCCCGTTACTTGGGCAGGTAGTCTCCCGCGTCGACAACCGGGTTATCATCAACCTGGGGCGCAATCATGGCGTGAAAGTTGGGGATAAATTCCAACTGGTGCTACAGCAGAATCTGCCGGATCGCCTGGATAACATGCGGGCGGTCGCCAGCGAATCTCGAGCCCAAATCACCATAGATCAGGTGACCCAGGAAAGCGCCACCGCCCTGCTGCAAGGCGCCAATGGTGCAATCAACATACAAATTAACGACATCGCGATGAAAATCTAACTTAATTAGTGCACTAATTAAGCAACTAAATCTAAAGCCTTTTCATCGCGATGAAAAACAGTATAATCACTTGCGTCTCCCTATAGCTCAACAGGATAGAGCAGTCGCCTCCTAAGCGATCGATCGGGGTTCGAGTCCCTGTGGGGAGACCAGTTAGTGAACTAGCCTAATAAATGAAGCATGACTTCGAGGGACAGTGTCAATGACTGAGCTTTTTAATGCCAATCTCAACATCATCAGCCAACGTTGGCCTATCATTGCCTCTGCACTTCAACAAGTATCATTCGACCATCTCGACGCAGCACTCGTAACCGGCCAGAATCAAACCATTAGTGTTAACGGTATTCAGCTCAGTAGTCGCCATGACAGACTAGCCGAAGCAAGACTCTTGATCGATACCCTACTCCAAGAGACCCAAACGGTTACCCTGTATGGCATAGGTATGGGTGATGTACCCAGCCTGCTGATCGATAATCCTCAATATAGCCAGATCAAAGTATGCATCTTAAACTTAGCTGTATTCGCCTTAGTGCTAGCCTATACGGATCAGAGTGAATGGTTAAATCACCCAAGTGTGAGCCTATCCCTTAACCCCGACGCCAGACTGGATTACCCCTATATCGCGATTACCCCCGAACTCTCACTTTGCGACGAGGCCCACGCTAGACTAAGGGATCTATTGGTCATAGAGCTAAACCAAGATTTTGCCAATAAGCGACATAGGCTTGATGACCCTTTAACCCAGGAAAGGTTTAAGTGTAATGAGGCGCTTATCATCAAAGATCCCGATGCCGCCTCGCTGATTGAGACGATGAGAACCGATGAGGCCATTGTCATAGGTAGCGGCCCTTCCCTTGAAGAGCACTATGGCTACCTCAAAGCACTCAGTAAACAACCCAATAAGCCTGTGATGATTGCAGCCGATACGGCGCTCAGGGGGCTAATCCACAACGGCATCAGACCCGATATCGTCGTCACCGTGGACAGCCTCATCGATAGCTATCATCTTCCGCTCGAGGATACCGACGGCATTAAGCTGATGTATTTTCCCAAGGCAAACCCAAGAGTATTGGAAAACTGGCAAGGGCCTAGGTACATTGCCTATGGACAGAGCAATGTCTACGACGCCTTGGCTCAGCAATACCCCAAGTTGAGACTCTATATCAGTGGTAGCGTCATTCACCCTGCCATAGATTTAGCGGTTAATTTGAAGGCTAAGCAGGTCACCTTATTTGGCTGCGACTTTGGCTATTGCAACGACAAGAGCCATGCTTTTTGGAGCACTCACTCATTCAGGCTAGAGAATGACGATGCTAAGGCTTGGGTGTCGGCTGTCGATAACATAAGGAAAACCGCTCAACACTGGGTGCTAGATGGTCATGGCAATCGAATAACAACAGACCTAAATCTAAGAGCCTACCTGAGGTATTTGGAGCTCTACATCACTCGTCATCCGCAAGTCAGCTTCTATCGCGCGAGCCTCTCTGGCGCCGATATACAGGGCACCGAATATAAGGAGCCGAACGCATGAAGATGGTCGAATCTTTTATTAACACGGCCCATCTTTTCCGCTTAGGCCACGAAGCTGAAGCCTCGGTGGCACTACGCCAATGCATAGACGAGATGGAAAAACACTACCCTGAAATAATTCGACAGTCATCATTCGGCCAGATACTCTCGCCGATGCTGCAAGCTCAAGAAAGGCAGGACTGGCTCGCACTGGCAGATTATTTAGAATATGAATTACCCCAGCTATTTAAGTTGTAATACTCTGTTTAAAAGCAGTTATTATCAAATTCACATTATTAACACTAACCAATATATTGCGGGCCATTATGACAACACAAGCACCTATATTCATTGCCGAGGTTTCGAGTAACCATCATAGAGATCTGAACAGGTGTTTCGAATTTATCAAGGCATCGGCAGAAATAGGCTGTGATGCGGTAAAGTTTCAACTGTTTAAAATCGATCAACTATTTGCCCCCGAAATCCTTGATCGAAGCGAGATGCATAGAGCACGAAAGCAGTGGGAGTTACCCGTTAGTTTTCTACCCGAGCTTAAACGGTGTTGCGACAGCTATGGCATTCAATTTTCGTGTACGCCTTTTTACTTAGATGCAGTCAAAGAACTGGCACCCTATGTCGATTTTTATAAAATCGCCTCCTATGAATTACTATGGGACGATTTGCTTATCGCCTGCGCAAGAACCGGTAAGCCTGTAATAATCTCTGCCGGCATGGCAAACCTGGAGGAGATCGATCACGCCATCGCGACCCTGCAAGAGGCGGGATGTCAGCAGATCACGCTGCTACACTGCGTTTCAGCCTACCCCACTCCAATGGCAGACTGTAACCTTGCAGTACTAGGCACTTTCCGGGAACGCTATGGCGTCAAGGTCGGTTGGTCTGATCATAGCGTTCAACCGACCGTCATCCGCCGCGCCGTCAATCGTTGGCAAGCAGATTGCATTGAGTTTCACATAGATCTCGACGAACAGGGTGCTGAATACGCCGTCGGCCACTGCTGGCTACCTCAACAAATACAGTCGGTAATAGCAGAATGCCGCGAAGCCGAGCTTATCGATGGTAAGAGCGACAAACTGCTAGCCCCCAGCGAAGCCCCAGATCGTGACTGGCGCGCCGATCCCAAAGATGGTTTGAGACCGCTAAGACACATCAGAAATACTTTTGGAGTTAATGAATGAACCACCCTGTCATCAAGGTTGCAGCCGACGCCGTTATTCACTTCTTAGCCAGCCAAGGGATACGTTCGCTGCACAATTACCCCGGCGGAACCATAGCGCCATTACTAGATGCCTGCGGCCGTTTTGGTATCAAGGTTTTTACTTCCAAACACGAACAGGGGGCTGGCTATGCAGCATTGGCACAAGCCAAACTCACCGGCCTTCCAGGAGTTGTAGCCGTCACCTCTGGACCAGGTGTCACCAATGTGCTTACGCCGGTTGCCGATGCCTTCTTCGACAGCATTCCGCTTTTAGTCTTCACCGGTCAAGTGGGTACCGGCGACTTGACGGCTGACAAACCTGTGCGTCAATCTGGGTTTCAGGAAGTGGATACCCCAGCATTGATGAAGCCCATAACCAAAGCACAGTTTCAGCCTAAATCTATTGCAGAATTAGTCGCTATCCTCCCCAAAGCCTGGCAAATAGCCTGCGAAGGCCGCAGGGGACCCGTTTCGTTAGATCTACCTATGGATGTTCAACGCGCGGTATTTGACGATACAATTGAACCTATTGCGACATCGGCCAGAACAGATACTTCGAATGAGAAATTTATTAGCGAATTACTCGAAGCCATTCAGACAGCTAAACAGCCAGTTATTATCTGTGGCAACGGCATGGCCACTGGCGAACACGCCAGGTTGCTCAGTTCCATTCGCAGTTATTGGCCCGCCCCAGTGAGTCACAGCCTACTTGGAGTGGGCACGCTCGACTCAGAAGATCCCGGCAGTCTGGGGTTTCATGGGCACACAGGCAGTCAACTGGCAGGTAAAGCCATTGCCGATGCCGATCTCTTATTGGTGTTGGGCTCTCGCCTCGATGTACGCCAAACGGGCACCTTAACATCTGAATTCGCCAAACAGGCACGCATCTTCCGGGTCGATTTTGATGCCAATGAGCTCGAATATAGCCGCATTGCCTATCATAATGGTTTGTGTTCGGAACTGACTCCCGTATTGCAGGCATTGCAACAAGCCTTGCCAGGTAAACAGATTGCCGATCTCGGTCCTTGGCAAAAAAAGATCGCCAATTGGCGTCAAACTCTGGGGTGGCCTTATCCAACATATCCGGGGGCCGCACCTAAAGCAGTACTGGAATACCTGAGCGAAGCACTACCGCAAGAGACCATTGTCACCACTGGCGTCGGCGCGCATCAGCACTGGGTTGCCAGACATTTTCGCTTTGTCTTGCCGCAACGAAGACTAATGACTTCTGCCGGCCACGGCACCATGGGATACGACTTGCCAACTGCCATAGGCGCAGCCATACATTCTCCGCAAAGTACAGTACTGTGTGTCGCGGGCGATGGCTCACTGCAGATGAACATTCAAGAACTCGGCATGATTTCCGAGCTAGGGCTCAAGGTCAAAATAGTGGTGTTAGACAACCACAGACTAGGATTAGTGTCCCAATTCCAGTTAATGAACTGGGAAACCGACACCGCCTGTGGTAACAAGCACTCCCCTGACTTTGCTACCATTGCCAAAGGCTACGGCATAAAGGCCATTCACTGTGGCGTAGAAGACGAAGTACAGGCTGCCCTCAAAGCCTTTATCGCATTCGATGGCCCTGTGCTACTGCACTTGGAAATAGACCCCAGACATGATGTCGTCCCAATGCTACTTGGCGGCCAGCCTACTCACAAAATGTGGCCCTATTTCGACGCGCAAGGCAATCCTAAGGAGATGGGTGATGACTAAACTGGTGTTTATCAGTGGTGGCACTGGTGGGATAGGTACAGGCCTTGTTAAGACATTTGCTAATGAGGGTTATCGGGTTGCATTCAGCTATTGCCATCAAAAGCAAGCAGCCGAAGCACTGGCAAAAGCTCTCGGTGAGCATGTCGCCGCCTTTGAACTAGACCAATCAAACCCTCTCAGCATTAAGGGCTGTATCAGTGCTATCGAAGCACACTTCGGCACAGGTATAGATATACTCATCAATAATGGCGCCATCGCCCAGGAAAAGCCCTTCGAGGAGATCACTCCAGAGGACTTCAGCCAAATGCTGGATACCAACCTCCGGGGGCCATTTCTATTGGCTCAGGCCTGTATTCCATTCATGAGAAACACGGGTTTTGGCCGCATCATCAACATAGGTTCCGTAGGCGGTCAATGGGGCGGCTTCAATCAGGTGCATTACGCCGCGGCCAAAGCTGGGTTGATCAATTTAACCCAGTCGATCGCTAAGATTTATTCAAATGTTGGCATACATGCAAACACTATCGCCGTAGGCTTAGTGGCTACAGAGATGACAGCCAATGAACTAAATACCCCGGCTGGCCAACAAAAAGTTGCTGCTATTCCCGTTGGACGCCTTGGCACCGCTGAAGATATCAGTGGCATAGCATTATTTCTCGCATCTCCCCAGGGCGACTATTTGAGTGGCCAAACACTCAATGCCAATGGTGGTATGTACTTCGGTTAAGGTATCAAGATGATTCGAAAATGTTTTCTCTGTAACTCAGCCACCAAGGTGGTATTTTCCACCACCTGGGCACTGCCGGGACTAACACCAAGAGAGATAGGTTTCTCGGTCTGTCCCCATTGTGGCTCTGTGTCCCAAAGTCCTGCGGTCAGCTTTGACGAGATGATGACCTTCTATAGCTCCATGGCGGTATACACCAATCCTGGTCGAGCAGAAAAACCATCCGAGGCCAAGATCAGAGATCTCGATGAACAGATTCAGTTTATCAAACGTGGCATAGGTCAACTGCCAGGTTCGGCATTGCAAATTGGTTGCTCCGATGGCTACACACTGTCGCGTTTTCGCGACGCTGGGGTCAAACGAGTACTAGGGGTAGAACCGGGTACAGCCTCGGTAGAACTGGCCAAACGCCTCTATCAGGTAGACTGTATCCTCGGCTCAGCCGAAGCGTTTCACACCGAGGAAAATTTCGAGTTAATTCTCTTGACCCATGTGCTCGAACACCTTTATGCACCACAATCCATCCTAGCCAAGTGCCGTTCGCTTCAACAGGAGGTAGGTGAGGGCTTCATCTATGTAGAGGTGCCATTGATGGCACACCCAGACAGCTTATGTCCTGGATTTTTCTCCTTCGAGCACATCAACTATTACACCAAAGAGAACCTGCTCCAGAGCCTGCAACAAGCAGGCTATTCGCCTGTGTCAGTGGTGGAACACTTCAATAGTAACCTTTCCCCCATCATAGGCATTCTAGCCAGCACCAAACACCAGGGACACTACCATCCCCCCAAGGTCGACCCTGAACTCAACCGCCAATGGCTAAACAGTTACCGTGCGAAGGAAGTCAGCTACTGGCAAGGCTGCCTGGACGCAGTGCTTGCGCAGTTACAACAAAGCCAGCGCATCTTCTTATGGGGCGCCGGCATCCATACCTGCCAGTTGGTCGCCAACACCAATCTGCTAACCTCTTGCCATATCGATGGGCTAACCGACACATCCTCACTCAAATGGGGACTCAGACAGGGTGACTGGATCTGTCAAGATCCGGCGAACATCGACTGGCAACCCGGCGATACTGTGCTTATTTCCTCTTATGCCTCTGAAAAAGAGATATTTGATGCCCTATCCTGGCTGAGAAACAACGGCATAAATACCCTAAGACTACATAACGTAGATGATACCCGGGCCCACTGATGTCAAACATAAACAAACATTTGCTCATTGTAGGTGCAGGCATTGAAGCCTGTGAAGGCATACGCATTGCTAAGTCCATGGGTCTAAAGCTTATTATCGCCGACGGCAATCCAACGGCACCGGGACTGGCCATGGCAGACTGGTCGATCATAGAAAGTACATACAACGGTGAGGGGATCCTCACCAAGGTTCAACAGCTAATGAAACAGGGTGTCGGTGTGGATGGGGTGATAGCCATGTGTGCCGATGTGCCCCTCAGCGTAGCCGTTGTCAGTAATGCCCTAGGACTGCCTGGTCTATCATTGGAGTCAGCCTTCTGGGTCTCGGATAAGCTCGCCATGAAGACCAGACTCGCGGCACAGGGAGTCCCCATCCCCCATTTTGCCGATGTTTCCGATATTTCCACGCTACATGAACGGGCACAGGCCATAGGTTTCCCGCTGATAATAAAACCCGTAGACAGTCGCGGAGCACGCGGGGTACAACTCATAGAGAGTATTGATAAACTAAAGCAGGCCTGGTCATTGGCGGCCAAAGAGTCACCCACTGACAGAGTAATGCTGGAAGAATACTTAGCCGGGCCGCAGTTTAGCACCGAAACCCTAATCGATAACGGACGTTGCCACACCTTAGGATTTGCCGATCGTAACTATGAGTGGTTGGAGCGTACTAAACCTTTCATCATCGAAAATGGTGGCGAGGCCCCAACTGGCGTCAGCCCAGAGATCAAAGCCGAAGTGATCGAAACGGTAGAAAAAGCGGCAGCGGCGCTTAACATCAATCAGGGGGTAGCCAAGGGCGATATGGTGTATACATCCCAGGGCGCTAAGGTGATCGAGATAGCCGGCAGGCTTTCTGGTGGTTTCTTTTCCACCACCCAAATCCCCCTCGCCTCCGGGGTCAACTTTGTCGAAAAAGCGATAAAACTGGCCCTAGGCGAACCTTTAACCGACGCTGAAGTCACCCCAAACAATCAGCAGGCCGTCGCCATTCGCTACCTGGACCTACCACAAGGCAAGGTTAAGATGATAAGCGGAGAAGCCGATGCCAGAGCCGTCCAGGGCATCGAGATGCTCAAGCTCTTCATCGCCCCTGGAGATATTATTCAGCCAATAGCTAACCACACCCAGAGGGCCGGATTCGCCATCGCCTGCGCCGATGACAAGCAATCCGCCATCGACCGTACCTATGATGCACTGTCTAAAATTCAAGTGGTATATGAGGCTGCCGGCTCATGAATACCGCTCTGTACACTGTATTTCACCTCAACCTGGCCTTTTCTTCTATTGAAAAGGAACAGCATGTCGAGGTGGTTGAACGCTGTTATTGGCCACTACTAAAAATCGCAGAGCTTGGTATTCCTGTTGGCTTGGAGCTGACGGCCTACACTCTTGAGTGTATCAATACCGTAGCCCCCGCCTGGATCGAACAATTCAAGGCACTGCTACAGTCCGGTCACTGCGAGCTGATCGCCAGTGGTGACAGCCAGATCATAGGGCCACTGATCCCGGCCGAGGTCAATAGTGCCAACCTAAAACTAGGGCAAGACAGCTATCAACGCCTATTGGGCGTCCTTCCCAAAGTGGCTTATCTCAATGAGCAAGCGGTTTCTGCCGGGTTACTCGATGTCTACATAGATGCAGGCTTCGAAGCAGTGGTGGTGGAATGGGACAACCCCTTTTCTCATAACCCAGATTGGCAAAAAGAACTCTTGATGCAGCCTCAGTCACTAAAGAGCGCCAGTGGCCGCCATATCAAAGTTATCTGGAATCATGCCATCGCCTTTCAGAAGTTTCAGCGCTATGTTCACGGCGAACTAACTCTGGAAGATTATCTGCAGTATTTACTTAAGGTGTTAAAACCCGACACTGTGGCATTTCCTGTATATGGCAGCGACGCAGAAGTTTTTGATTTCCGCCCTGGGCGATACCATACCGAAGCAGAACAAATAAGCGGCGAATGGCAACGAGTTGAACAGTTATTCGTTACCCTCGATGCTATGGATAACTACTGTTGGCGTCTTCCCTCCAAGCTGCTGGCGAAAAAGGCAGACACCCTTTCCTTGCCACTCACCAATGCCCACTACCCTGTCTCGGTCAAGAAACAGGCCAAATACAATATAACCCGCTGGGCTCTGAGCGGCCGCAATGACCTCCTGCTCAATAGTATTTGTTATCGCAAGTTAGCCGAACTCAAGTCACAACAAAATACAGACGACGAGTGTTGGCGATGCTTGTGCCGACTCTGGGCCAGTGATCTGAGAACCCACTTAACCCAAACTCGTTATGATGCACTGACGTTAACCAAGATGGCTTCTGTAGCACCAACATTTGCCGCCTGGCATGATGATAAAGATCTGCGTGTTCATTATGATGAAGCCAGGCGCCGTCTGGAAGTGCAAACCCCCAAGATAAGACTGATACTTAACGGCAACCGCGGTCTGGCAATTGAAACGCTCGCCTTTGCCAGCCACAACTTTGAAGCGGTTGTCGGTACCCTATCCCATGGGCACTTCGACCACATCAGCTATGGTGCAGATTTTTACAGCAATCACCTCCTGCTGGAACGTTTTCGAGACCGCGACAGAGTGGCCGATCTCAACAGGGTGGAGTACCAGTTGGGAGAGCAAGATGGCTGTCTGGTCATCTATTGCCGCCAAGCACTCAATAGCGGTGCGGTCGTGAAATGGTATCGGCTAGAAGACGAACGCCTCTATACGGGCTTCCACTTTGAAGAAACCTGCCGCCCAGAAGCCTCGGTACGTTTAGGCTTCATGACCCTGCTCGATTGTCAGCAGCGAGCCTGGTATCAAACCCGTCTCGGCGGCTATGAGGATGAATTTTTTCAAATAACCCATGACATGGACCAAGGCGCACCAATTTCCTCCATCGTCTCATCATCCAGCGCTCTGGGAGCGACGGCCGGCGCCATCTGCTTTGGGAACCAGTTCAAGGGCATACGTATTGACTGGGATCCGGCTCGTTGCGCAGCCTTGCCTATGATTTCCAGTAAAAAAATCGATGAACAATACCTAAATCGCCTGTGGTTTTCTTTGACCGAAGCCGACGAAACCCTCAAACCCAATGGGCAACTGTTGGATTTCGAAATATGCATCAGTCCAGTGGTTCTGGACACTGACTCGCCTAAGTCAAACACATATCTCAAAGAGGAAACTTGCACATGACCAAGACACTCGCCATTGTAGGGGCCAGGCTCAATTCCAGTCGTCTGGCGGGCAAGCACTTATTGCCACTGGCCGGCGAACCTATGATTAGCCATATTTGGCGCCGACTGATGCGATGCAATGAGGTCAATAGTCTCGAACTGGCTACCACAGCAGATAATTTTAATCGTCCACTGCTGAATTGGGCAAAAGAACATCGGGTGGAATGTCATCCCTATGAAGGCGATGTCAACGACCTAATGGCAAGGCTCGATAACATTATTCAAAGACAAAACCCGGACTATATCCTCTACGTCTGCGGAGACTGCCCGCTAATCGATCCCGAGTTTATTGACCATGGGCTAAAGGCGCTTAAGCATTCAGACAAAGACAGCATCACACTAAAAGATGGGGTCCAGAGCTTACACGAAGGCTTGGCCTTTTATAGTCGCAGTGGTTGGAATAAATTAATGGCCGCCAGCCAATGTGCCATGTCCAGAGAACATGTGGGCTATGCCGATAGAATTACTCCCATACTCGATACGCTGGCCATTGACGACAGTGCAGATTACTCACAGGTCAAACACAGAATATCTGTAGATACCCAGGCAGACTATCGCTTTATGGCGGAGACATATCGACGTTGGTATCAGGACAATGATGCCAACTCCATCGTCGATCTGCTAGGGGTACAGCAGCTACTGTTAGATGAACCCGAATTGAAAGCAATTAACGACCATGTGCAACAAAAACGCCCTGAACAACACTATGCCAATATCAGCCTCTACTGTCATATTGGTCCATCAATAGGCTTAGGTCACTTGAGACGCTGCGCCCTCATCGCGGAGGCGTTACAGGAGCAATTAGGTACAGGTACAGAGATCTTTGTTGTAGGCCAAGCCTGTGAACTGCCATGGCTTCATACAAAAATTTGCTGGCTGGAGCACGAATCACAACTGATTTCTCGGCTAAGCAATGACAACAACCAACTGTTGATATTAGATTTCCATCCTTCTTATATCGACGAAACGACCTTATTGCCTGTATGCAAGCAAATGCAACACCAAGGCACATCTATCGTAGCAATGGATAAAATGTCTTCCCTGCTTCCCTTTGCCGAACTGCTTTTCGTTCCCAGTTTCTTCACTCGCTTGCAGGATCCCAAATTAAGCTTCGGCTGGGATCATTATCTCTTTGAGCCTGTGCCCCAAGAGACGAAAGAGAACTTGGTGCTCATATTAACAGGAGGCAGCGACGCGCTTGGTTTTGGCCAGTCACTACCCAAAGCCATACAGCAAACGCTGAGCCCTGATTGGCGCTATATTTGGGTTCAAGGACCGCTCGCCCCCTCCCCTGAATTAGCGGGAATAGAGAAGATAGCGCTGATGGTCAACCCACCCAATCTCGCGACGCTGATAGCAAAAGCCAAGATAGTCGTAACTTGCTATGGTCTCTCCTTGTTTGAGTCTATGGCCAGAGAAGCCGCTGTGATCCTGCTGCCTGCCCAAAAAATTTGTGATGAAGATGAGTTAGCATCCCTTGCTGAAACAGATGCCTGCCTTGTGAGTCATACTACAGAAGAAGCGGTTAACTACCTGACTCATTTGCAATCTTCACCCGAACAAATGAGACAATTATCCGAAAAAGCTGGCTCACTTTTTGCTGGTTCAAACGGTATGTCAATTTTGATACAAAAAATCAAAGCACTCTTACTTGCTGGTCAAAGCACCTAAGGATTAAAAATGTTCATTCTGGTAACGACTCCCGTAGGACGAACCGAAACAGGGGAACAAATAGACTACTTCCCCAGCAGATGGAGCGGAAGCTCGGGCCAGTATAAAGTGACAACCTTTTATCCGTTTAACCTGTCATATCTTACTGCCATGTTGAAACGTGACAGCGACCACAGAGTCAAATTTGTAGACATGAATTACTTCGGTGTTGACAGTGACGAATATATCACATTGCTCAACCGACTCAGACCCGACATTTTAATAGTAGAAGTCGATTCCATTATCTATCGTAAACAGATGACTATCTTGCGCACATTAAAGCAGGACCTACCATTGCTAAAGATAATCATTTGTGGCCCCCAAGCCACAGCCACCCCGGAAGATGCTTTGGCAAACGGTGCTGACTTTGTTGCTATCGGCGAGTTTGAAGAATCAATAACGGAACTGATTACTTCGGGTTTATCAGAGAGCGTTGAAGGTATCTACCCAAATAGCCGCCGGAATTTATTGGACGTCAATTCACTGCCGTTTCCCGAAAACGAAGATATAAAGCGCCGAGATTATTGCCGTTTATATGGCTCGGAATACAATGAAGTTGAGATGTGGGTGACCCGGGGCTGCCCAGTCATGTGCAATTTTTGCGTGGTCGCCAACGTGTACTATGGTAAGCCCAACCATAGAGTCCGAGATCTCGATAATGTGATAGCCGAAATTAAGCTGCTGCAAGAGAGCATTCCTGATTTACAGGGCATTTTCTTTAATGAAGAGGCCCATACGATTAATCGAAATTATCTCAGAGCCTTGTGCCAACGCCTGATAGATGAAGGATTACATCAAACACTAAAATTCAATTGCATGGGCAATTATGACACTCTCGATACAGAGACATTGAAGTTAATGAAAGCGGCCGGCTATTACAAAATCCGCATCGGCCTTGAGAGCCTGGACGAGTCGGTAATGCAACATATATCCAAGTTCAGATCCAAGAGTAATGTCGCCCGATTACTGGACGTGCTGCACGATTGCAAAGAACTGGGTATTAAAGTCTATGGCACCATGTCTGTCGGAACCGTCGGCGCGAACTACAAATCGGATATTGAATCTTTAAACACAATAGAAAAGTTGCATGCCGAAGGCTACATACAGGAGTTTTCCCTATCCATTAATACACCGCTGCAGGGAACGCCCTTCTTCGATAAAGCTCGTGATGCAAATTGGCTCATCGCGACCTCCTCAGATTATGATGGCAGTTACGGCTCCATGGTGGATCTGCCAGATTATCCCGCAACACTGGTCAATGAAGCATTTGAGTACGGTTCAATAATCCGGGCTCGAATAAATCAAAAAAATCAGGATAGTGGCGTACATTACTCATCTTACGATCGACAGTGGTGTGCCCCGGTTTATGCCACATCAAATCGAAAAGTTGGCGAGGGGATCATCTAATGTCCCCAACAATCACTATTTGTATCCCGAACTTCAATCATGGAAAGTTACTCGGCCAGACACTCGACGCTGTATTCAGCCAGAACCTTGATGGCGTACAGGTTTTAGTATCAGACAATGCCTCAAACGACGACAGCCTTAGCGTGATCGACACCTTCCGTCACCAGCCAGAATTGAGAGTATTGCGCCAAGATTCGACCATTCCCATGGCATCAAACTGGAATACAGTAGTGAAAGCTGCAGATACTCCCTGGATCATCATGCTGTGTTCAGATGATCTTCTGCTGCCCTCGGCATTGAGCCAATTAAAGCAGGCCGCACAGACCTCGGACGTGCAAGCAATATTCTTTGAATATGATTTTCTTGTTGAGGGCCAGCGGATCAAGAAAACACCTTTTTACCAGACCTCGGCTATGATCTCGGGACAGCGACAAGCTGAAATTTTCCTCAAAGGAAACAATTATCCTTTATCAGCCTGCATGTTTAAACGAGACTTACTACAAGGCATTGGCTGGTTCGATGAAAGCAAGGCATTTTGTACCGATTGGCATGCCTGGCTGCAAATGAGCGCAGCGGCCAATCAGGTACTCTACATCAAAGAGCCCCTTCTGCTATATCGTCAGCATGCCGAGAATGAAACCCACAGGTGTGTAAGGGACCAAGTCGCTCTGAAAGAGGTTATTAAGATGAAAACAGATTTCATCTCCGAACACGCCATTACCGACAAAGATATCATTTATGGCGCGGCCTCAAACAACCTCAAGCTCGCCAAACACTATGCCAGCCAGATGGTTACTCAGGGATTTTCAAAGGCCGCCAATTATTATCTGCAACAAGCTTCTTTACTTGAGCAGCAACTGACCACCATAGGTACCAAGCCCCAAATGAGTCACTCTTCGGCACCTTATCCTCTGCCTCAAGATGCTGCCGAATGCAAATCCTTGAGCTTCTGCCTGACATAATCCTCAAGTTGATAGCGGGGGGACCAACCTGGAAGGGGAGGAAGCAGGCTGTCAGCAGGCAAAGCGATCTCAACGGTTTCGCTCTGATGAAGATTAAAATTCAGTTGCAATGGATGGCCCAGTTTAGCCAACATCGCCGATAACTCGTTGAAACTATAGAGGTGTTCTTGCCTGACCCGATAACTGACTTGAGGCAATTGAACGGGAGAATTTATCAGGCTCATGATAGCACTCACGACATCTCTGACATCCGTCAACGAAAAGCGTTTACCTGAATCCCCAAGCTTGGCAGGCAAACCGGAGTGCGCCTGATGAATTAAGTAATCGACCAGCTTCCCCCTGGTATCCCCGGGGCCATAGGTGGAGGATAATACCAACTGATAAGCTTCAAGTTTCTCCCTTTGTCGGAAGTATTCCAAATATACCGCCAAGGCTTGTTTGCTGGCGCTGTAATAATCAACCGCAGCACTGCACTCCTGATCGCCAAACTGCCAGAAACTGCCGGTGGCAATGAACTTAACATTGCGCTGGCTAGTCGTCCAGTTAAGTAATCTCAGTGGCAGCATAAGGTTGGCATTAAATCCAGCACCTTTAGCCTCATTTCCATATGCCGCGGCCAGATGAACCACGGCATCAGGAGCAAAGTCCGACAGTCTTATTTCCAGCTCGGGAGAGTCAAATGCCAGAGCATCCCCCTCTTGCCGGCGCTGTATCGACAATACTTGGAATCCCTGAACCTTAGCCGCTTTCACTAAGTGGCCACCAAGAAATCCTCCGGCACCTGTGATAACCAAGCGTTTAGTCAATTAACCTCCGCGACAGGCTTGAAATAGTTTCAACGACATACTCAAGCATACTAGCGGTGAGGCCGGGATGAACACCGAGCCAAAACGTATTGTTCATCACTTGGTCAGTATATTGCAGGCTTCCTGCAACACGGTAGTTGACGCTTTCAAAATAGGGCTGCTTTGTTAAATTGCCCGCAAACAGTAATCGAGTACCAATCCTAGCGGCTTCCAGAGCCGACACAAACTCCTGACGACGCCCCGATAACGCCCCCTTCAGCGTAATGGGGAGCCCAAACCAAGATGGGTCACTGTCTGCCGTGGCCTTACCTGTTTCTATCCCGGGAATTGAGGCCAATCTAGCCGAAAGAAAAGCAAAGTTATGTCGGCGCGCTTCACAAAATCCATCCAACTTATCCAATTGTGCCAACCCGCATGCCGCCTGCATATCTGTGATCTTCAAGTTATAACCCATATGACTATATATATACTTATGATCATAACCATAAGGAAGGTCACCAAGTTGCCAGTCAAATCGCCTTTTACAGCTATTATCGGCCCCAGGCTCACAATAACAATCTCTCCCCCAATCCCTGAATGACTCGACTATCTTAGCGAGCTTCTTAGAGCGGGTAAAAATGGCCCCCCCTTCTCCCATGGTAATATGATGCGCAGGATAAAAGCTCAATGTGGCAATATCACCAAATGTCCCTACATGCTGCCCTTCATATTGACTTCCCAGAGCATCACAACAATCCTCAATAAGCCATAATCCATGTTGTTGGCAAAAATTATTCACCGCAGCCAAATTGAACGGATTCCCTAAGGTATGAGCGATCATAACGGCTCTTGTTTTAGGGCTCAGCGCGTCCTCAAGTAGGCTAGCATCAATGTTCAAAGTCTCTGGATCAATATCGACAAACACTGGGACGGCATTATTCTGAACAATAGGATTAACAGTGGTTGGAAACCCTGCAGCAACAGTGATAACTTCATCACCCGGTTTAATCGCTCTGTCACCCAGCTTGGGCGAAGTCAGGGCTGAAAATGCTAACAAGTTGGCGGCAGAACCTGAAGCCGTTGTCAAAAGGTGCTCAACACCGATCCACTGTGCCAGCCGTTGCTGAAATAACTGATTAAACCTTCCGGTAGTTAACCATCCATCTAGGCTAGCCTCAACCATAGAGCTTATCTCGTTACCATCCAGCGTCTTACCAGAAACGGGGATATAATTTTCACCAGCAATGAAAAGCCTGTCTTGATATTTTATTTCGGCATATTCACGAACCAGATTCAAAATCTCTCGATGTAATTCTTCCAACCTACTCATGCAGCGCATCCTCTAGTGCAAGATAATCGGCTATCTGTTTTTCTGTAAGTGCCTTGGGGTCGGCTTTATTCGCCACACCTATATACCATTCCAATAAACGCTTGATGGTTATATCCAGTGACCAGCGTGGCAGCCAATTTAAGCTATTTTTCGACTTACTACTGTCCAGCAACAAGATTTCAGTCTCACTGAAACCAAGGTTTTGAGCCTCGCAGCTAAAGCTCAGAGACATCTGCGAATAGCAACGAGTTACTAACTCCTCTACGGTACAGGCGTCTTCGGGAGCGGGACCAAAATTCCAAGGCCCCGAATACTCATCTGGATCTTCAAAGAGCTTTTCCGCCAGCAACAAATAACCATAGAGCGCATCAAGCACATGTTGCCAAGGACGCACAGCCGAAGGATTCCGCAGCGCAATTCCCTCATTCCGAATGATGGCGTCCACTATGTCTGGTACGATTCTGTTGGCTGAATAATCACCACCACCGATAACATTACCAGCTCTGGCCGACGCCACACCAGTCATCGGCTGTTGTTGCAGGAAAGAAGCGTAATAGGACTCTACGACGAGCTCACAACCAGCCTTAGAAGATGAATATGGGTCATTTCCGCCTAAGGGATCTGACTCGACAAATCCTCTAGTGTGCATACCCGGCCGATAACATTTATCCGAGCTGATGACGACTATCGCCAGTCTCGACTCCCATTGACGGAAGTTATCCAGTAACTTGGCCGTACCGAGAATATTGGTTTCCAGCGTCAAAATCGGCAACTTATAACCTTCAGATACCAAAGGCTGAGCCGCCAGATGAAAAACGACATCCGGTTTCACCTGTTTCACTCTCTCGCTCAACTGCTGGTCATCATTAATATCACCGAGTTGATGATCACAAACCGATGAAAGTGATGCGATATCAAACAGGCCACCGGGTTCGACTCTATCTGAATAACCAAATACCTGAGCCCCGCGGGCATGCAATAACAGCGTCAGCCAGCTTCCCTTGAAGCCTGTATGGCCAGTGACAAGAACACGCTTCCCTTGCCAGAACGATCTCTTCATCTACCACACCTTCCAAGGAGCCGTATCTGAATTCCACAAGGATTCCAGATGCATTTTATCCCTAAGAGTATCTACAGGTTGCCAGAATCCGTTATGCACATAGGCCATCAACTCTCCCACATCGGTCAAATGTCGCAGCGGCTCCTGTTCCCAAGAAGTACCTTCACCATCAATAAACTTCAGCACTTGGGGTGACAAAATAAAGAATCCACCATTAATACGCCCCCCTTCATTTGCCGGTTTTTCATCAAATCTGGTTACTTTGGCACCATCCAGAGTCAACCCCCCAAAGCGAGGAGGAGGCACGACTGCGGTCAAAGTGGCTAATTTCTTATGACTGAGATGAAAGTCAATTGCTGCCGAGATATCAATATCCGCGAGTCCATCACCATAGGTCATGCAAAAAGCCTCTTCCTCACTCAACAAATCAGCAACTTTCTTTAGACGGCCCCCGGTCATAGTGTTTATTCCGGTATCAACCAAGGTGACGCGCCAAGGTACCGGCGCGGCATCATGTACAATGCGCTCACCGGTCGCAAAATCAAGGGTAAGATCGCAGCCAAGCAAATGGTAATCATTAAAATACTGTTTAATGATCTCAGCCTTATAGCCGCACAATATGATGAAATCATTTAACCCGTGAGCGGAATAGATTTTCATAATGTGCCATAGCAACGGCTTGCCACCAATTTCCACCATAGGCTTGGGGCGTATCGCTGTTTCCTCACTTAAACGGGTGCCAAATCCCCCCGCTAAAATCACCACCTTCATAGACTCTCCGTACTCATTATTTCCGCAATGCCTGAGCATATATATTCCACTTCCTGCTCAATCAACGCTGGAAAGAGTGGTAAGGTCAAGATCTCTTCATAAAACTGCTCAGCACAGGGAAAGTCACCCGCTTTGAAGCCGAGCTCCAAGTAATAGGGTTGCAAATGCACCGGGAAATAGTGCACATGGACCTGCACACCTCGCTCTCGCATGCTATCGAACACTTCTCGACGCCGCTCTGCTTGCTTTAAACGTATCATGTATAGATGGCGGGCGCTGACGCTGCCAAGCAGTGGTTCTACGCTTACAACAGGCTGCTTTGCCAATGCTTGAGTGTAATATTCGGCCAACTGATTACGCTTAGAGACAAATTCATCCAAGCGTTTGAGTTGAGAGAAGCCCAGAGCCGCCTGCAGATCTGTCATACGGTAATTGAAACCCAGCTCATGTTGCTCGTAGTACCACTTTCCCTCGTCGGGTCGCAACATAGTATCTGGATCCCGGCGAATCCCGTGACTTCGAAAGAGCGCCATCTTATCGGCCAATAATCGACTCCGGGTCAGTGCCATTCCACCTTCGGCACTGGTAATTATTTTTACCGGATGAAAACTGAAAACCGTGATATCCGAGTACCCACAGCTCCCCAGCTTATGGCCCTGATAACTGCCGCCGATGCCATGAGAGGCATCTTCAATAATCTTAAATCCATACTCTTTACCAAGCTCGAATATGGCAGCCATATCACAGCTGTGACCACACAGATGAACTGGGATCACCACCTTAGGCAAGGTCCCCTGACGCTTAGCCTCAATGAGCTTAGATCTCAACGCCTCTGGAGACATGTTACCTGTGTTGGGGTCGACGTCGACAAAATCAACTTGAGCGCCGCAATAAAGTGCACAGTTAGCCGATGCCACAAAGGTGATCGGCGATGTCCACACCCTATCGCCAGGGCCGACACCAAGCACTAGGCAAGCTATATGCAAAGCCGAAGTTGCACTGTTTGCCGCCACAGCAAACTTAGCGCCGGTATACTCACACACAGCCTGCTCAAAGGCTGGCACCTTAGGCCCTTGAGTCAACCAGTTCGATGACAATACCTCGACAACCGCATCAACATCCTGTTGGTTGATATCTTGTCTTCCGTAAGGGATCATGCCTTGGTATCCAGCTGAATGATGTCATCACCTGTGAGAAAATGTGGGTTCGTGCCCGAATTGTACTCAAAGCCCATCTCAACTAACTTGCCTTTCTCTCCTAAGGCATTGGTACAAAAGTCTGTTTCACGCCCAAAAAATCGAATGCTGGGTGTGATAACAAAATGATCATCAAACTCTAAGGTGTGGTGTGAGTCATCTGCCGGACACATGATTTCATGCATCTTTTCACCCGGCCTGATCCCAACGATATCGAGGTCAAGATCGGGACCATAAGCCTTAGCCAGATCGGCGATTCGCACGGAAGGGATCTTAGGCACAAAGATCTCGCCCCCCTGCATGCGCTCGAAATTTTTCAGTACGAAATCGACCCCATCTTGCAAGGTGATCCAAAACCGCGTCATATCCGGATGAGTGATGGGAAGCGATTTGGCCCCTTCAGAAATCAGCTGCTTAAAAAACGGGACCACAGAGCCACGAGAGCCGACGACATTACCATACCGCACCGCCGCAAAACGGGTCTTACCACTGCCAACCATATTATTGGCTGCAATAAATAACTTATCAGAGGCTAACTTGGTTGCGCCATAGAGGTTGATCGGATTGGCAGCCTTATCTGTCGATAGCGCGATCACTTTATCGACATTGTTCGCGATTGCCGCGCGGATCACGTTTTCTGCGCCATGAATATTTGTCTTGATACATTCGGTCGGATTGTACTCGGCGGCAGGCACCTGCTTTATCGCCGCGGCGTGAATGACATAGTCGACCTCTTTAAACGCCTGCATCAACCTGTCGCCATCACGCACATCACCAAGGAAATAACGCATACAAGGCGCGTTAAATTTCTGCTGCATCTCATACTGTTTTAATTCATCACGAGACAAAATGATTAAACGCTTTGGCTTGTATCGGTCCAATATGGTCTTAGTATACTTCTGACCGAAAGAGCCGGTGCCACCTGTGATCAGGATAGATTTATTATCGAACATTAACGCTCCATATTCACATTAAAAGCAGCATCACAAAAATAAACAATTATTTAAGCACGCCGTCGGTTACGAGCCTGCGACTAATTTTAATAGCCAATCATGTTAGGCAAATTTCATACCATACCTTTCAGAACTCAGACGTCCAACAGACAATGCCCCTAAAAAGGCCAGCCCCGATCAATATGTAATAAACATCTTTAATCTTAGTAACTTAATATCTAATGTCTAACCTTATTTTTCAACAAGTCCCTAAGTGGTCTCATTTTGGCTAAATTTTAATCCTCTTCTACCTCAAATACTTACTACAGGCTGGCTGGCATAAAACTCGCATTCATATCAGATTAATCCCAGATTAACATCGCACTTGTGTCGTATTTGAGTCAGACTCTAAGCCATGCAGGGATTTAAATCGGCAAAAGTCGGCCAGAGTGTCAATAAATTGTCTAAAAACATCGAATTGAGGGTGCAATGCAGAACAATCAATCTGAAATAACCAATACCTTTGCCGTCAGCCAGTTTGGTGAATATTACTTACCAAGCGTCAACCGCAACACCTTCGAAAAAATCGATTCGACGACCCTCTTCGACAATAAACTCAAAAAAGCGTTATCAACCCCGGATACACTGCATATCATTGCTGGGCTAGACTCTGGCCTACTGGCAAACTATGTGATGGAGCAAACCACCCCCACGGGTAGCAAGTACATCTTTGTCGAACTCGATGAGATCTTATCTCTACTCTCTATCGAGATCCCCTCGACTCTTTCTGATGCTATTCAGGTCGTTTCCCTAGAACAGTTTTCGACTTTAATTCAATCCTATGAGAACAATTTATTCATCGTAAAGCAGCAATTTAAATTACATAGATCCGTTGCGGCTGACGGTAACTATCTCGATAGCTATAGTTGGCTACACGCCCAAATAGACAACGCCGTCAGACAGGCTTATTTCGAGAATAGCATAGGCTTCACCCAAAAAATCTTCGTCAAGACTCAACTGAAAAATGTCGCGGAAACCCTGAGACCGGCATCGATTTTAAGGGATAAATTCAGAGGCAAGAGCTGTATCATCCTAGGGGGTGGCCCTTCGTTGGATACTCACGTTGAATGGATAAAAGAAAACAGCGACAAGCTGGTCATCATCGCCGCATCACGTGTCATAGGTAAACTCAATCGATTGGCCATCAAGCCCGATATCGTCGTCTCGGTCGACCCTCAGTCCGTCAGTTTCGATGTCAACAAGGATATGATGTCGCTGCCCCATGACACCCTACTCATCTGCTCATACCATGTAACCCCGCAGATCTTGGGGCAGTGGCGTGGCGCTTGCCTATACACAGGACCGCGCTATCCCTGGAATGATTTTGCCAAAGACAAGAATATTCAATCCATAGGTCCGACCGTGATCAATAGTGCGATGGAAATTGCACGGGAGATGGGATTTAGCCAGATATTGCTCAGCGGCGTCGACTTCTGTCATTCCCAAACGGGCGCCAGCCACACCTCGGGCACCTATGCTGCCAGCCTTGGACCAAATTTGGGCGCCGTCATGGAATGGGTTGAAACCTATTCAGGAGAGATGGCCGAGACCCCAATGCAGTTATTGCAGGCGATCGGCGCGACCGAGGATCTTATCGCCTCTCACCCCCAGCAAGCTAACTATATCAATCTATCCGCCGATGCAGCCAAGGTGAAAGGTATCGAACATCACCCGGCAGATACTATCGCCCTCACACAGATAGATGCCGTCCAGCGACATCTACTCGCACCAGAGGCACACCTTGCGAGCGACGCCGAGTGGGTGGCGCATTTCACTCGTACTCTCAAAGAGTTGACCACAGCTCGACAGGCTTTAATACAGCTCAATAGCAAGAATAGTGACGCGCTGGCCATCATTGGTAAACTGGAGAAAGAAAGGACAAATGAACGCATCGCGCAGCTCGCTAACAAGCTGGAAAGCATCGAGCAGAGCATCAATAAAGAACACAAGGTGCTAGCAAGCCTGATTAAATTCTACGGTTACTACGAATTCAGTCATTTCTTATCTACCCAACAATCCGATGACTGGTCCCAAGAAGAGATCAACAAGCGCACGCGCATCTACTACAGCGCCTTCAAAGAGATGAGCGAGCAGCTACTGGAGCAGGTCCAATCGGCGATCGAGAGAACTGAGTCTCGCCTAGCCGAATATCAAAAGAAAGTCGAGGTAGAGCCACTGTGCCAAAGATGGGCTCAGGATAAGCAGTGGGGCCGCGCGTTACTTTGGCAGGAACGACATCCCCAGCAGTATCAAAAGCTGTCAGCCGCAGAGCAAGAAATGCTTACCGAGTGCCAGAAGACCTTTGATGCCTTGTTTGTCGTCAAGGAATATATCGATCATTCGGCTGAGCGTACCGCCCCAATCATGGATAACGCCTTTAAAAAACTACAGTTACTCAGGCAGCAAAAGCACTTGTTGGGTATCACTAAGATGGTGCAATATACGGCGCCTCATATCGATGAAGATCCCGAGATTGCCCGTTTATACAACCTGGCACTCAGTTATCGTTACCTACTGGAGAATCAATTACAGGCCTCACTCGATGCCGTGCTGAAGACCCCCTTGGCCGACCGCCAAGAGGAGGAGCTAAAACAGATCATTCAGCTTTCCCTGCAGCTCAACCAACTGCCGCTGGCCCTAGAGCACTATGCCAAGATAATCGCCTACAGCGACGAATATCTGCCGCAATATGCCCATGCGCTGAACTTGAGTGGCGATCCTCAGGCCGCGCTAGGCATCTACCTGGACTACCTGGACAAGTACCCGCAGGACATTCCTGTCATGTTGAAATTAGGGATATTTCTGGCTCAGGCGGGTCAAATCGACGGCGCCGCCTCCTGTTTCGAAAACGTCCTCATGCTGGATGAGCATAATCAGGCGGCGCTTAACTATCTCAAGCAAATAAAGCCCTAAGGAATATTTTGGCGCCAAGGGCTCATTTATCCTGCGGCGCCGTTTCCCTTGTCCGGTGGCAGGCCGTATAATGTCTGGCGTTAATAACTTACAGCCGATAGCGAGGCCCTGTGGCGCACACCTATATCCCACTCGAACAATACAAACGCAAATGGATCTTTAACCATAAAGATCTTCCTGTCACAGATGAAGACAAGGCCTGCATCAAGCCCCTGGATCAAAAATCATCCATGACGGTGTGGAATCAGTGGGTGAGCAACAAGAGCAGCCGCAGCGAGCAATTTACCAAGGGCGACTGGGCCGCCAAGGGCGATGCCTGGCAGGAAACCGACCACTGGCAAAGCGCCTGGGACAGCGACTCCCCCGCCCTACCCGAGCTGTTTCAGGGCCACTTCGATTGGAGTGATGATACTCAGGTCTATTTCTGCTACGACAAGTATCAGATAATTGAGACCCGCTGGGACATCTTCGTGCGTAACTGGAAATGTTTTCTCTTCTTCGATGACGGCCCACTGCTGATCGCCCCCAAGAAGAAACAGGCGGCGCTTTTCCACCAGAGCGGTCAATATCAGCTGGGTAAACGCGGCTAGTCCAACGATTACAATCTATACCAATCACGGTAAGTAAGTGAACAGAAATAGCGCAGGAAAAACGTTCGAGAACAAGGCAGAATTTTTCGATAAGTAGTTATTCTACAATCAAAAATAGTAACACAGTTATCGGACGATTTAACAAGCTAGAGTGATCAATTATTTGCTACGATTGGTATTATAAGAGGTTATATGAAGTCCCTCCTACGCCAACTACTCCTAATGACAGCCGTGGTCAGTGCTCCACTGGCCGCCAACACACTTACCGCTAACACACTGGCCACCAACATCCTGGCCGACGTGCCACTCGCCGACGAGATCACCCTAAGCGGACAGCCTTTAGCCCTTAACGGCGCCGGCATTCGCAGCAAGTTCTTTATGGATCTCTATGTGGGCAGCCTATACACCCCGAGCCCGAGCCAAACGCTGGAGAGTGTGCTCAACGCCCCTAGGATCGCGATTCGCTTGAATATCGTCTCAGGCATGATCACCTCTGAGAAGATGCAAGATGCGATCATCGAAGGTTTTGACGACGCCACAGACGGAGAGCCTCAGGCGATTCAACCCCAGATAGATGCCTTCATGGCCCTGTTCTCGGCGCCGATTGCCGAGGGGGATCAATTTACCCTGGAGGCAGTAAAAGATCTTGGCGTCACCGCCTATAAGAATGGCGAAAAGCAGGCGACGGTCAAGGGTGAGGCCTTTCGCAAGGCGCTGCTGAAGATCTGGCTGGGCGATAAACCGGCGCAGAAGAGCCTCAAAAAAGCCATGCTAGGTGATTAAGCAAGAGTTGAAGCTAGCCGGTAGCTAACTGAAAGCTAGATGAGAAATCATAAAAAAATGGCCTGACGGTATGTTCAGGCCATTTTTGTATTCATCACATTTTCTGATTCATCGCATTTTTTGATTCATCACTTTTTTATTCATCAGCGACAACCTAGAATCGATACTGGGCGGAAAACGCCAACGCGAGTTGATTCTCCAGCGACTCCTGGGTTTTCGGCGAGGAGAGCTCTATCTCACCACTGAAGAAATAGCCCAGATAGGCATCAAATTTGAGTGGCTCGCTCGCCTGCCAGCCCGCCCTGACAAAGCCAACCCACTCGTCTATCTCTAGGGTCACATCTTCATCTTTCACCAAGAATCTCTGGGTGCGCTTCGAACTGCCGACGCCTACTTCGAGCGACTCATACCACTGATAGCTCAGCTCCAGGCCGGCGGGGCCACTAAAGCCCGCCGAGAAGGGGTTGGCAAGCTTAAGCTTGTCGGTTATCTGCCAGTTCACCGCCAGATAAGGCAAGGTGCGCACCTCGGAGATGTCATTGAGATAGGCGACCCCGAGGCCCAACATGTTGCCGCCATTGAAGCGATACATGCCTGAGGCGACCACCCCATAACTTTGGGCATTGGACGATGAGGTGCCCTCGCTATAGGCGTACTGCAGCTTAGGCGCCAGCATGAACAGCCAACGATTGTTGGGACGAAAGCTGACCCCCAGGCCAACCCCATACCTGTCCACATTGGACCAGGGCGCCAGATTACCCTCCAGCAGTGAGGCGCCGCGGCCGCTCCAGTCATAATCCAGCCTGTCGTAACTGATGCTGGCACTCAGCGACCATTGACGATTCAAGGCATAACTGGTCTTGGCGCCGAACAGCCAGGTGTCGCGCTGCAATGCCAGGCCGCTGTCACCCACATCGGCCTCACCGACGCCGATGCGCGATACCGACAGGGTCAAGGGCGACGCCTGTCGCGCTCCCCCTTGGGCCGCCTCGGCGGAAACGGCCGTCAGACAGGTTACCCCTAGAAACAGGGCGTTGATCTTATTGCGAGATAACAGGCTTGGCTTCATACCCTCTCCCTGGGGCTACTCAGTTGATCTTAAGGTTTGGCCGGCTGCGCGATTTCAATGTAGGCACCCGACCAAATTCCAATCATAAAGTTAGTACACTCAAGCTTAGTACGACCAGACTGGCGAAAAGATCACTTTCCCTTCAAAACGGCAAGCTCTGCTACTAAAAGCGTGGCTAAAACTCTGATTAAAGCCGCACTCTGAACTAAAATTGCCAGCGCCTAGACTCGATAGGCGCGCAAGAACATGCTCACCGTCTCTTTGATGTAGGCCGGGCGCTTAGCAATCAGATCCTCTACCGGTAAGCCCAGCTCTAGCTTGAGACGCATCTCGCCAAACAGCATCATACACAGACGCACCGAGGCATGGCGCAGATCGCCAAAATGATACTGACCTAGCTTCTCCACCTGGGCGAAATAGTTTTCTAAAAGGTTCAATAAAAACTCAGGGCCGGCATTAAAAAACAGCGCCGAAATTTCCGGGTGGGTATCGGCCTGGGCCACACAGGTCTTAAACACCTCTATCGCCTCGGGCGATACTATCATCTCGCCAAAATAGTTGCCGAAATGCAGCAGCGCCTGCTCGGGATCCTGGGGGCTGGTAAACAGCTCAGCCGTCACCTGATGCACCACACACTTAGATTCGATTGATGCAACGAACAGATCATCCTTGCTGCCAAAATGCGAATAGACGGTCTGTTTAGAGACGCCCGCCAACTTCGCGACCTCATCCATGCTGGTATTGGGAAATCCTTGCCCACAGAAGAGCTCAATCGCGGCGTGTAATATCTGCGCCTTCTTCTGTTCACTACGGCTAAGGGGTGTTTGTACCATTGAAACGTCCTATAAGGTCTTCATTTTCATCACGACATATTTATACACAAACTAGACTAGACAGTCCAGTTTTTGCAAATTAGACTAACAAGTCTAGTTTAACGATTTATTCACCAACTGTTAACCACGGAAGTGTATCAGTATGACGATCTTTACCGCCAAGTCCCTCGCCAGGGTGTTGTTATGGAGCAGCCTCAGCCTCGCGGCCAGCGGCTGCCAACAGGATGAGTCCAGCAGCGCCCCCGACAGCGAACATTTCCCCAAGGTCTCCAGTCAGCGGCTGATCCGCTCGATCAGCTATGACACGGAGCAGGTATTCACCGGCAACATACGCGCCGGCAATACCACGGCCATCGGCTTCGAGCTGGCAGGTAAGATCAAACACCTGGCGGTAGATAGCGGTAATCATGTTAAACAGGGCGACCTCTTGGCCCAGCTGGACACCTCCTTGCTTGAAGCCGAGAAGCGCGAGCTGCAGGCCAGCCTGGCGCAAAACCGCGCCGACAGAGAGCTGGCCCAGAGCACCCTCAAGCGCAGCCAAGCCCTGAAACAACAGGGCTACGCCTCGGCCCAGCAACTGGACGAACTCAAGGGACAACTCAGCAGCCTGCAAGCCGCCGAGCAACGTCTGCGCGCCGCCATTGAGGCCAACGCGCTGCGGATCGCCAAGTCCACCCTAGTCGCGCCATTTGATGGTATTATCGCCAAACGTAACAATAACTTAGGCGAAGTCGTCGCCCTGGGCGCGCCGCTGTTTACCCTGATCCAACACAACAATCCCCAGGCCATCGTCGGCGTGCCCGTAGGACTCGCGCAAAGTTTGCAAGACAGCCAGCAGCTGACCCTAACGGTGAAAGAGACCCCCTATCTCGCCACCGTGGCCGGCATAGGCGCCGAGGTCAATCCTGTGACGCGTACCGTACCGGTGCGCCTGACCCTGCCTACCGATGCTAAGGTGATCAACGGCGAGCTGGCTTATTTGCATTACAACAAGACAGTCAATAACGCCGGTTTCTGGGTGCCCATCTCCTCGCTCACCGACGGCCTTCGCGGCCTGTGGAACCTGTATGTGCTGGTCGAGCAACAGCCGGATCAATACCTTATCGAGCGGCGCGACATAGAGATCCTCTACACCCGTGGCGATCAGGCCTTCATCCAGGGAGCCATCAGCGAAGATGAACGCTTCGTCACCCAGGGCCTGCACAAGGTGGTGGTAGGCGAGCGCGTCATGCTCAACACCCAAGTGGCGACGAGGTAAGTCATGATAAAAGCCTTAGTCGAAAATGGTCGTCTGGCTAGTCTGGTGATCGCCCTGCTGATCGTCGCTGGCCTTGGCGCCATCACCAGCCTGCCCCGCATGGAAGATCCCAGCATCACCAACCGCTTCGCCTCTGTGGTCACCCACTATCCGGGCGCGTCGGCGGAGCGGGTCGAAGCCTTGGTCACCGAGGTGCTAGAGAATCAGCTCAGACGCCTGGAAGAGCTGAAACTGGTGCAGTCCACCTCACGCCCGGGGATCTCCGTCATCCAGCTAGAGCTGAAAGACAGGATCACAGAGACAGACCCCGTCTGGTCAAGGGCCAGGGATCTCATCAACGATGCCAAGAACCTGCTGCCCCCCGCGGCGCAAAATGCCCTGCTGGATGATCAGCTGGGCTATGCCAACACCGCCATTCTGGGTCTGGTGTGGCAAGGTGCGGGCGAGCCGCGCCAGGATATCCTCAACCGCTATGCCAAGGAGCTACAGAGTCAGCTCAGGCTGATCCCGGGCACAGACTTCGTGAAACTCTATGGTGCCCCCACCGAAGAGATCTTGGTGCAGATCGACGCCCAAAACGTCAACCGCATCGGCCTCAGCGCCGCCGCCATCGCCCAGATCCTGGCTAACGCCGATACTAAGGTGTCCGCCGGAGAGATCACCAACGACGCCTTTCGCGCCCTGGTGGAGGTCTCCGGCGAGCTGGACTCTGTCACCCGCATCAGACAGGTGCCGCTCAAAGTGGATGAAAACGGTCAGATCATACGCCTGGGAGAGGTCGCCAGCGTGCAGCGCCAGCCCAAGACACCCGCCGCCAGCATCGCCCTCATAGAGCAGGCTCAGGGGATCATGGTGTCGGCGCGCATGCTCAACAACACCCGGGTCGACCTCTGGCTACAGCAGGTGCATCGCGTGGTCGAGAAGGTGCAAGGGGATCTCTCCTCCAACGTGAAGATCCAGTGGCTGTTCGATCAAGAAGGCTATACCACCACTCGCCTGAGCGACCTTATCGCCAGCCTGCTGCTGGGCTTCATCATCATCTTGGTGGTGCTCATGCTGACTCTGGGGCTGCGCAACGCGGTGATCGTCTCCCTGTCGCTGCCGCTGACCGCCCTCTTTACCCTGGCCTGCATGAAGTATGTCGGCCTGCCGATTCATCAGATGTCGGTGACCGGCCTGGTGGTGGCGCTGGGGATCATGGTGGATAACGCCATCGTCATCGTCGATGCCATCGCCCAGCGTCGCCGCCAGGGGCTGGATCGCCTCAGCGCCGTCGGCGAGACCCTCAAACATCTCTGGCTGCCACTGGCAGGCTCCACCATCACCACCATGCTGGCCTTCACCCCCATCATCCTCATGCCGGGGGCCGCGGGAGAGTTTGTCGGCGGTATCGCTATCTCGGTGATCTTCGCCCTGCTAGGCTCCTACCTCATATCCCATACGCTGATCGCCGGTTTCGCGGGCCGATTCGGCGCCGAGGGCGATGCCACGCACTGGTATCAGCGTGGGGTCAACTTCCCCATTATCGCCCGCGCCTTTAGCACTACACTGCATATCGCCCTCAAGCGTCCCCTGTTGGCCGGCGTGGTGATAGGCATATTGCCCATTAGCGGCTTTATCGCCTCGGGGCAGATGACAGAGCAGTTCTTCCCGCCGTCAGACAGGGACATGTTCCAGATAGAGGTGCACCTGGCGCCCCAGTCCAGCATTGAGAACACCCGCGCCCTAGTAGAGCGTATCGATGCCAAGCTCAGGGCCACCGGCGAGATGCAGAGGCTCGACTGGGTGATTGGCGGCAATGCGCCTTCCTTCTACTACAACCTTCTGCAGCGTCAGCAAGGGGCGGCCAACTATGCCCAGGCGATGATCAAGGTTGCCGACTTCGAGCGCGCCAACCAGCTGATCCCAAGATTGCAGACACAGCTCGACACCGAGTTCCCCGAGGCGCAGATCCTGGTGCGTAAGCTAGAGCAGGGCCCACCGTTCAATGCCCCCGTAGAGCTGCGCATCTACGGCCACAACTTAGATACCCTTAGAGAAATAGGCGATGAGGTGCGGCGCATTCTGATCACCACAGATCACGTGCTGCACACCCGCGCCACCCTGAGCGCCGGCGCACCTAAGGTCTGGTTTCAGGTAAACGAAGACGCCAGCAAGATGAGCGGCCTGAGCCTGACGGATATCGCCAACCAGATCCAGATGGCCACTACCGGCATCAACGGCGGCAGCATACTGGAGCAGACGGAGTCGCTACCGATCCGGGTACGAACCCAAGATCTGATGCGCGAGCAGCAGACCGAGCTGTCACAGATAAACCTGCTGTCGAGCAACGGCGTCGGCATCCCGCTCTCGGCGCTGGCCAGCAGCCGTATCGACGTCAGCCTGGGCGCCATCCCCAGACGTGACGGCCAGCGCGTCAACACCATAGAGGCCTACCTGGAGAGCGATGTGCTGCCCCAACAGGTGCTCAATCAGGCCAAGACGCGCATCGACGCCCTCACCCTGCCCGCCGGTTATCGTATCGAGGTGGGCGGCGAGAGCGCCAAGCGCAACGAGGCCGTGGGTAACCTGCTGTCCAACATCGTCTTGGTGATCACTTTGCTGCTGGCGACCGTGGTGCTGTCGTTCAACTCCTTCCGCCTGACCGGCATCATACTGCTGAGCGCAGTGCAGTCGGCAGGCCTTGGCCTACTCGCCGTCTACCTGTTTAACTATCCCTTCGGTTTTACGGTGATCATCGGCCTGCTGGGCCTGATGGGGCTGGCGATCAACGCCGCCATCGTCATCCTGGCCGAGCTCGAGGATATGCCAGACAGGCGAGAGGCGAGTATTGAGGCTATTGTCCAAGTGGTCAGCAGCTGCGGCCGCCATATCGGCTCAACCACCATCACCACCATAGGCGGCTTCCTGCCGCTTATCATCGCAGGTGGCGGCTTCTGGCCACCGTTTGCCATCGCCATCGCTGGCGGCACGGCGCTCACCACCCTGTTGTCCCTGGTCTGGGTGCCAACCATGTACCAGCTGCTGATGACCAAGCGCCAGGCGGCGCCCGTGCCCGCACTTCAGCCCAGCTAACGGCTTGGCTAACGGCTAAGCTAACGGTCTTGTCAACTCGCTAATCACAAGATGCACTGGCTCGCCCGCCCAGGGTGATCCAGTGCATATTTAGACTAATTGCCGAGGCCTGGGGCAATTTTTCCTTTACCGAAATAGACCTGCGTCAAAACAATCTCGCACTACCTTAGTTACATTAGCGACAGTCTAACCACAAGGTGGATTACCATAATGAACTATAAAAACTGGCCTATCGCCAAACAGATAGGCGCCCTTGCCCTGATCCTCACCGTCGTCGTATTTGCCATTCTCAGCAGCGTCTCCTACATCACAGCCGCCAACGTGCTGGAAGATAAAGGTAAGACGGCCGTAAAAGCGCAGATGCACAGCACCGCCGACCTGATTGAACTCGAGTACAACAGCCTGCTGTCTCTCGCCAGACGCAACGCCGATGTGCTCAGAGCCATGTACCCTGGTCAATTCTTCAAGCCAGATAAGACCGTCATGGTCATGGGGAAGCCCACCCCGGCGCTGGTGCACGAGCGCGAACAGATCAACGCCTCTAAGAGTAAGGTTGATCGCTACTCCAACCTCACCGGCGGTAACGCCACCGTCTTCGTACGCGATGGCGACGACTTTATCCGCATCTCCACCTCGCTGAAAAAAGCCGACGGCAAACGTGCCCTAGGCACCTACCTGGGTAAGAAGCACCCGGGCTACGGCGCGCTGATGGCGGGCAAAGAGTATGAAGGCTATGCCAGACTGTTTGGCAAAGACTATATGACAGTCTATCGCCCCATCACGGGCCCACAGGGCGACATCATTGGCATACTCTATATCGGCTTCGATATCTCAGAGGCGCTGACCGAGCTGCAGCGCTCCATGAACCAGCTCAAGCTGGAGGAGTCGGGTTACTTCACCCTGATCCGCAACGTGGACAACGCCATCATCGCCCAGCCCAACCAAGAGTCGGGCACCATACTGAACGAGGCGATACTGGACGGCCTCTCTCTTGACGCGGCCAAACGCGGCGGCCAGGAGAGCGAATACCTCAATGGCAACAAGGAGCCCATGTACGCCTACGCCGTCACCATTCCCGGCTGGCAATGGACCCTGCTGGGTCAGGCCAAGAAGCGTGAGCTGAACGAAGAGAGCCTGAAACTGCTGAGCATCAATGCCGGCGTCGCTGCCGTGGGCGTGCTGCTGATCACCCTGCTGCTCTCCATGGTGCTGATTAAGACACTGCGCCCGCTGCGTCACCTGCAGCACCAGCTTAGCGAGCTGGGCAAGGGTGACCTGACTCAAGAGTTCGACCAGGTCAGCCCAGACACAGACAACGAGGTCGACAGAATCACCCACGCCGCCCGCCAGATGGCACTGAGCCTGCGCGAACTGGTCGGTGCCCTGCGCGCCTCGGTTAATACGCTTGAGGAGCAGGCCAGCAGCGCCCAGGAAGTGGCCAGACTCAACGGCGAAGAGGCCCAGCAGCTGATGGCGCAGACCGACCAGATAGCCACGGCCATCGAAGAGATGTCCACCTCGGTGCGCGACGTGGCCAACCACGCCAGCGAAGGCGCCAGCCAGAGCCAGCAGGTCGACAACGCCTCCCGCGATGGCCACCAGCAGCTCGATCAGCTGGTGCAGGGCCTTGGCAAACTCAGCGAACAGCTAGATGCCAGCCATATGAGCGTCGAGAACGTCAGCAAGGAGAGCGAGGCGATTAGCCAGGTCACTGAGGTGATCAACAGCATCGCCGAGCAGACCAACCTGCTGGCGCTCAACGCCGCCATCGAGGCCGCCCGCGCCGGCGAACAGGGCCGCGGCTTCGCCGTGGTGGCCGATGAGGTGAGAACCCTGGCCCAGCGCACTCAGACCTCGATCTCAGAGATCAGCCAGACCATCACTCAATTGCAGCAGCAGATCAAGCTCACCGCCGAGCAGATGGGCCAGAGCCACCAGCTGGGCACCGCCTCCGCCGCCCAGGGACAGGAGGCCGCGACCAACCTCAACCAGATCACCATCAGCATCGGGGAGCTGGCTATCGCGTCGAGCAGCATCGCCAGCGCTACAGAGCAGCAGAGTGCGGTGGCCGACGAGATCACCCGCAACCTGCATGAGATCACCGAGCTCGCCCGCGACGGCGAACAGCGCGCCGGCGACACAGTCGACGCCGCCCAAAACCTCTCCCACATAGCCGCCGAGATCAAACAGAAGATCAGCGTGTTTAAGTCGTAAATTCAGCGTAACCGCTCATCTCAACGAAAAAAGCCGCTATCAAGCGGCTTTTTTATGTCTAGCTGACATACCAGTACCTGATGTGCTTAGCGAGGTGTCGACTCTTGGAAATTTAATGCCTAGGTAGTTTAACGATTGAAGCGCTGTGGCTTGGAATGGATGTTTAACGTTTGCCGGCATAGCCATCGGAAAGGAAGCCTTAACCATGACTTCATGGTGTATCAATTGCCTGCCGCAGGCCTTATGTGCAAACACATTTGTGACACGCTGCAAGCACTTCCTTGTGAGCTCTACCTCGGCATCCATGCCTCGGAAGGTCACAAATGTGTTTACACCTGATTATCTGTCTCTTCGATTGAGCTGCATTTGATATCCATAGACAATCAAAACAAAATCATACTTGGAAAAAGCAAATTAGATTCTTAACGCGGCTTCATCAGATTCGAATTAAATTTTATATGTGTAACCCTCCAACAGAGGGCCTATAAATGCTTAGCTACACTTTGCGACAGAGGAGCCGAGCCAATTCCCCCCAAAGCATTATTGGCTTGCTATCTTAAGACCTGCTCAATGCAATGCTGAAATTGAAAAGGAGCTCTCTTAATGAGTCTTCATCAATTTCGACTGATTGAATTTCCGATTCTTTCTCGTCATCTAAGGAGATTGTGATGAACAACTTTTCACGGTAAGGCACAAGAAAACACATTACGTAGTCTGTGTTTGTGCCCCAATCAAAAACCTGATGCTCGGCATATATTTCATCTGAATCTTTGAAGTCAAAGTCAGAAATGCGAGTACCAAGAATGAATTTGTGTATTTCTTTCTCATCCTTTCCGTGAAAATAATGATTGAATCTTGCGAAGTCTCTAACTTTTTCTGATTCGGAAAAAGCAATTCCCGATAAACTAGGAATATGTGCGATACCATCTCTTTGCGTGACCAGAACACCTGCCACCCAAATCTCGATTTCTCTTAAATCGCGACTATCAGCCAAAGTTTTACCAACTTTAAAACCGACAATTTCCTTCCTACCTAGCACGATTCACCTTAGTAATATAACGCCTTGCTAAGGGGCAGCCGAAATGCAGTGTAGGTTGTCCCGCGGAGGCCGAGCTTTTTTCGGCCGGAGTGAACTTGAGCAACTTGTTAAGTGTTTGCACAGAGTTTGGCATAAATTACCTTTTGCGCTGCTTCTGACTGAGAACTTTCAAACCGCTCGAATAGACCAAACCAGTACAGCCTCTCGTTCATGCTCATACCACCAATGCCATCTATGGCCTCTTTTTTAAACTTAGACCAGAGGCGATACAGGTGATTATGGGTTTCCTCTCTTTCGATCCAGGAATTACCAAAGAATCGCTCAATTGAATCCGCCAACTCGAAGGTATCAGTATCGTCCTGCTTCCACTCTGAAAGATGTTTCCCTAGACGAGCAACCACCTCATCTTCTGAGAACTTTTCAACTTCCTTGATATATTCGTCGTAGTTCATTCTGACACTTAACGCTTGCGTAATTGGTGCGAGCTTGCGAGCATCCTAATTGACGCACTTGTTAGCCATTTGACATGCTTCATGTATTACATTCCAGTAGAGAATTGGATCTTTGACTAGGCCATAGACATAAGCAGATATAGCTAGTAAAAAACAAACTACCAGCATTGAACTGGCTAATTTATTAAGGACTGAATTTTCTTTTAACTCTGGTCTAGTTGCAGATTTAATAAGAAAGCCACATCCGACCACCATGACTGCAAATACTGTTGCAGCTAAAAATGCATGGCTATAGCCAAGCTCCTTCAATCCGTAAAGGCATATACCAAGAAGAGTGCCTCCAAGGCAGAGCACTATGAGAGCTGTGCTTCCCGTAAAAAATGCAAGGTACTTGGAACTCTCGTTGATTATCCGAATTTGATTTTTATCTAGGCAGTAGGCACCTAGAACTAAGGTCCAAACTGTAAATAAAGGAACCGTACTAGCGATTAATTTATCGGCAATCATGCCTTGAACATCGACAAATTCTGACACTAAAGGATTGGCAGCGGAGATTGTTTTATACCATTCGTAGGCATCTGAAGTTATGAAGGGGCCAAATAGAATGAAGCCTAATCCCAGACTAGCTGACACAAAAAAAGCGAGAATAAAAAGCTTCCATTTCGAGTAGAAACTGAGCGTACTATCAATAACTATTTTAAGACGATTCATGTACTATCCCTGTATGGCTGGCGTTAGCCATTGTTTTTTCTTTTCCAGTTTAGAAAATGCTGTTTAAGCGCCGTCGGACTCGGCAACTGTTCCGGTACATCAGGTACACGAAGATGCACACCCACTATCTCTGGATATGAACTATGGAATTGCGGAGCTAACGCGACCTCTGCTGTCTCAGGATCAATTGATAGATGAAATAAATCGAAGAGCGTATGAATATCAGCTCGGAGTAACAACCCGTTTGAGATCGAGTAAGACTGTGACTCTGCATGCGGTATGATATGCGCGGCTTCCAGGACCGGCTCTGCATCGCAGCCCGTTATGGCGCAACGCCTACTATATGCTTGTAACAACCCCTCCCTAAATGCTTTTTGTCCTCTCCTAGTTAAGATGCTAGAAAGTACGTGTTCATCAACGACAGGGACCGGTTCAATAGGTTCGCTTATTGCTGGTACTTCTATTTGGAACAGTTCTTCGAGTTCTTTTGGACGGGCTGAGCCTATTGATTCATATTGAGAGATCTTTTGAATGGATATCTCTGCTTTAACAATTTCGCCTTCATTGTTCGGATCAGGCTTAACAACAAAACCACTTTTTGAGCCTTCCTCCCATACGATGACATAGAGTGGCTTTCCTTGCTTCTTGTAATCAATTGCGGCTTTTCCGGAAAATAGCGCTTTCGCACCCCGCTTCGTACCTAGAGCGTTTTCCATATTGTCGTGCCGTGCCTGACGCCACAAATTCTTCGTATGTATGGCTCGATAGTTGACGTTTCGTTCCTTTGACAATGCGAAGTCTCCATACTCTTTTGGCTAACGCCGTGTTTTGCGGCCATAACCGCGAGGTTGTTTTGTGCTATTCAAGCACAAAACGAGCGAGCGGTTAAGGGTCCGCAACAACACCTTGTTAATGTGCGGCTGCATTAACTTGCCGACCACCACGTTGTGGAGCGCCTGCGGAACCTTAGCCTGTAGAATGGCTGCTTTACATACCACCCAACTCGCAACGACCCACAAGGTTTGCTGGAGCAAATTGCCCAACTTATAGAAACCTATGAAGCCAGAAGATTTACCAACGAACTGATTGAACACTTTTACCACTTCCCTGTTCGATTACCACCAAACTTTTTTCTGGCTTGACCCGCAAATTAACATTTTATTAGTGCGCATGCGCGTTTACCTCGTTGGACCAGTGAAAACGCGCACAGCTAACTATTTGTATGTAATGAACTTATCAGCATTTTGCCAAATATACCATTTGGAAAAACGCGCATGCGCGTTTTTCAAACCTATTATCTACTTAACAAATATTATAAGCACTTGATTTTAAAGCCATTTATTTACACCTAAATGAGAAAACGCGCACAAATACAGGATAAAAATCGTTCAAAACCCTTGTGATTTGAATATAACTGTATAGTTATCCAGTTTTTTGGTTGGGGAGTAGTGAATTACATCACGCGGGTGTAGCGATAAGAATTTCTAGGCTAGAAAGCCCATTCGTTACTGCTCAGCCGACAACTTTCTAAGAACTTTGGGGCAAAATTCAGTTAGCTTTCACCCTTTAAATACACCAATACCGCCAAATCGAAGAGACGTTGGCCCCCAGTGTAGATGCATCTGCGGACGTCGATGGCAGGGATGCCATCGTCGAGCCTACAAGGAAGTATTCACGGCGTGTAGCAGATGTATCTGCACAAAAGCGAGCCGCAGGCTATAGGTTGCCACGAAGGGTTGACCTTCAATGTACTAGCCAATACCAATTGCTGCCATACGCAATTACCACTATCCCCCCTCGTCGGGCAGGCGTTAGATAGCCATGAAGGTGCGACCTTCAAGTCCATAGCAAATACTAATACAGGTAGACGTAACGACCTTTAAGGGCTCTTAATCCCCCTTCGCCACCAGCCCGTGCGCCCCAAACACGGACAATAAAAAACCCCGCATTCTCATACGGGGTTCTTAGATTCAGAATTCATGGCTTAATCGTTAAGCTCTGAATCCCTATCCATGTTCTCAGTATTCTCTAACCACAAGGCGTTGATGATACCGAAAGAACACGCCAGCAAAATGCCTAATATCCAAGCAAAATACCACATAGTGTCGGCTCCTGTTAGTAAAGTGACGTCTTGTTGTCTTCGATGTAGCTACGGCTCAAGCGACCAAACATCTTGAAGTAAGTCCAGATGGTGTAGCTTAGCACGATAGGCACGAAAATCGCGGCCGCCCAGGTCATCACAGTCAGTGTCATGTGACTCGCTGTGGCATCCCACATGGTCAGGCTCACGTTTGGCTCAAGTGATGATGGCATCACGAACGGGAACATGGCCGCGCCGCAGGTCAGGATCACCATAGCCACCGCCAGCGAGCTGAACAGGAAGGCGAAACCAGAGCGGTTGAAACGACTCGCCAGCAGCGCCAGTACAGGCATGGCGATACCCAGGATTGGGAACAGCATGGTCACTGGGTACTTGTCGTAGTTGGCCAGCCAGGCACCCGCCTCTACCGCAACCGTCTTAAGGGCTGGGTTAGATGCGCCGTGGGTGTCGATAGTCGAGGTGACAACATAACCGTCGATACCATTGGCTAGCCATACACCGGCCAGGGTGAAGAGCACAGCAACCAAGGCCGCAGCCACTTGGGTCGCCGTCGCTGCACGTACGCGCAGCTCGCCTTCTGTCTTCATCTGTAGCCAAGAAGCGCCCTGCATGATGATCATAGACACGCTCACCAGACCGGCCAGTAGGCCAAATGGGTTAAGCAGGCCAAACAGACCACCGTGGTAGGTTGCACGCAGATACTCGTCGAAGTTAAACGGCACGCCTTGCAGCAGGTTGCCGAAGGCCACGCCTATGATGAGCGGCGGAACGAAGCCACCCACAAACAGCGCCCAGTCCCAAGCCTTACGCCATCTTGGATCTTCGATCTTAGAGCGGTAATCGAAGCCCACGGGACGCAGGAACAGGGCAAACAGCACCAACATCATGGCCACATAGAAGCCAGAGAAAGAGACCGCGTATACCATAGGCCAGGCGGCAAACAGGGCGCCACCGGCTGTGATCAACCATACCTGGTTGCCGTCCCAGTGGGGGGCAATCGAGTTGATCATAATACGGCGCTCGGTATCGTCCTTACCTATGATAGGCAGCAAGGCACCCACGCCCATGTCGAAACCGTCGGTGACGGCAAATCCGATGAACAGCACACCAATCAGCGCCCACCAGACAAATCTTAATATTTCATAATCAAACATAATGAGATCTCCGGTTTAAGCTTCTAGGTTTTCAAAGTGATAACGGCCCGTCTTGAGACTGCTAGGTCCCTTACGTGCAAACTTGATCATCAAGAACAGCTCAATCACCAGCAAGACTGTGTAGAAGAGCGTGATAGAGATGATACTGAACCAGAGATCCGCAGCCGTTAGGCTAGACGCCGACATGAAGGTTGGCAGCACCTCAGAAATGGTCCAAGGCTGACGACCGTACTCGGCCACGAACCAACCACACTCGATGGCGATCCAAGGCAGTGGCAGACTGTATAGCGCCGCCTTAAGTACCCAAGGCTTCTCTTCGATCTGATGACGTGTGCTCTGCCAGAAGGCCGCCGCAAACACGAACAGCATGACAACACCCAGGCCAACCATCACACGGAAGCTCCAGAACATAGGCGCAACCGATGGGATAGAGTCTTTAGCCGCGGCCTTGATCTGCTCTTCTGTCGCATCGACCACATTGTCTGTGTAACGCTTCAGCAGCAGGCCATAACCCAGGTCGACTTTTGCCTCCTCGAAGGCGGCACGCAGCTCAGGGGTTTCCTTGCCGGCGCGCAGCTCGGTCAACATGGCGTAAGCCTTCATACCGTTGCGAATTCGCTCCTCGTGTTCGACGATAAGGTCGCGGATACCTGTCACCTCTTCATCGATAGAACGGGTGGCGATGATACCCATGGCGTATGGGATCTTGATGGCGTAATCGGTATGCATGGTTTCCTGATTCGGGAAACCCACAGCGGTAAAGGCTGCAGGTGCAGGTTCTGTGTGCCATTCGGCTTCGATAGCCGCTAGCTTAACGCGCTGGGCCTCACCCACCTTATAGCCTGACTCGTCACCCAGTACGATGACCGACAGGATAGACGCCATACCGAAGCTTGCCGCGATGGCAAATGAGCGACGGGCAAACGGCAGATCACGCTTCTTTAGGATGTAGTAAGAGCTGATGGCCAGAACAAACATGGCGCCAGCCACATAGCCAGAAGCCACGGTATGAACAAACTTCACCTGCGCAACCGGGTTGAACAGGACTTCGGCGAAGCTGGTCATCTCCATACGCATGGTTTCGTAGTTGAACACACTACCTACTGGGTTCTGCATCCAGCCGTTGGCAACCAAGATCCACAGCGCCGACATGTTCGAGCCCAGCGCAACCAACCAGGTGACCGCCAAATGTTGACGCTTGCTGAATCTGTCCCAACCGAAGAAGAACATACCCACCAGGGTAGATTCGAGGAAGAAGGCCATCAAGCCTTCGATAGCCAGCGGCGCACCGAAGATGTCACCCACATAGTGAGAATAGTATGACCAGTTAGTCCCGAACTGGAACTCCATCGCCAGACCTGTGGTTACGCCCAGGGCGAAGTTAATACCAAAAAGCTTACCCCAGAACTTGGTCATATCTTTATAGATCTGCTTATTGGTCATCACATAGAGTGATTCCATAATGGCCAGCAAGAACGCCAGCCCCAAGGTCAAAGGTACAAACAGGAAGTGATACATAGCTGTCAGCGCAAACTGTAAGCGCGAGAGCTCTACAACCTCTTCAACAATCATCAGTGACTCCTTAGGTGGTGCGATCATTCTTCAAGGTTAGATCCCCATCAACCCGGAAAAATGCCTATTTAGGAATTTTATTATTCAAGTAATTTGTCAGACCCGTGTCTCACAAACCGCCAAATTTTAACTTTTTGCCTCGCTCAAGCGTCGCTGACGCTCAAAAAGGCCCTCTCACCCCGGTTTTTGAGAGGCGGCTCACAAAACCCTTTGGTTTTTAAACCCCCGTCGCAGAAAACGGCCGAGAAAATCAATTTAAATTATTTTTTTCAAAAACTTACAACAAGGCATATCAAACGTACCCTAAGCATTTTATACCATTCAAAATTGATTCAAATCAATCAAACACGGCGCGGATAGTGGGTTTTGCGGACGGCGCCACACTTCACCCGGCAACACGCTTGCCAAAACATTATAAACGTGATAGGAAGTCATTAATTTTTGATAAAAAGGCTATTTTTAGCAAATTTCAGCCCACATCGCGCAAAATGCAATATTTAACAAGATTTAACAAATTCAGAGTCAATATATGTAACCCAAAACCAATACGCGACCAACAACACAAGCCAACAAAATCAATGATATATAAAATTAAAAACATCGACACCACACCAACAATACTTATTACTGATTAAAAATTCTAATGCGAATTTGAAGTTTTAATCGTTTGTTCCCTAGGCGGCATTTGCTTACTATATGCCTGTGTTAAGGAGACGGCTCAATCAACCCGGTGAAGTTGCCCGGCAAGCCACACTCCGCTCACATCATTAATCACTGTGTGGAGAATCCGTTATGAAAAACCTATTTGATCGTCTAGTTAACAGCTACAAGCGCACTTTTGTTGAACTCTATACTGCAAGAGAGCTGTAAATAGCGCCTTAACCCCGTCATTGCTTGAAGTTTTGTTAGCGCAAAACGGCCACCGTTTTCTTCTCGAAGGCGGTGGCTTTTTACTTTCTAACGACTTGGTTTAGATGATTTTAGATTAGTTTAGCAGACGCTAAATAAATAATATCGCCTTTTAGCGATTTTCCGGGCAGATCCCATTAAGCGTGATTTGCGCGAACTAAAGGAAAAAACCGTCGATACCCCTACTTTATGGCTATTTAGCAGTTCAGGATGTAATAAAGTAGGGCTAAGTGCATGTATCTGTGTGGGTTTAAACTAACTCTTTATGGGTATAAAAAAAGGACCTCGAATTTTCGAGGCCCTTTTTGCATCAATTAAACCGCCAAGCTTAGGTTAACCTAATTTAGCGCGAACGTTTCTGAACATTCTCATCCATGGGCTATCTTCGCCCCACTCGTCAGGATGCCAAGAGTTCGCCACGGTTCTAAACACACGTTCAGGGTGCGGCATCATGATGGTGACGCGACCGTCTGTGCTACAGATACCGGTTAAGGCGTTTGGTGAGCCGTTAGGGTTCTCTGGGTACTGCGTCGCTAGCTGGCCATGGCCATCGACGAAGCGCAGCGCGATAGTGCCAGACGCCTCTGCGGCGGCCAGCGCCTCAGGCGATGCAAACTCGGCGCGACCCTCACCGTGCGATACGGCGATCGGCATACGTGAGCCTTCCATGCCTTCGAAGAAGAAGGATGGGCTCTTCTGCACTTCCACCAGGCTGAAACGCGCCTCGAAACGCTCGGAGCGGTTACGCACGAAGTGTGGCCAATGCTCGGTACCCGGAATGATATCTTTCAGGTTAGAGAGCATCTGACAACCGTTACATACCCCGAGGGCGAAGCTGTCGTTACGCTCGAAGAAGCGGCTGAACTCTTCACGGGCACGGCCGTTGAACAGAATCGACTTGGCCCAACCTTCACCGGCGCCCAGTACGTCACCGTAAGAGAAGCCACCACAGGCCGCCAGGCCCTGGAACTCTTCGAGGCTGATACGGCCAGAGAGAATGTCAGACATGTGAACGTCGCGACTCTCGAAGCCGGCGCGGTCGAAGGCGGCGGCCATCTCAAGGTGAGAGTTAACCCCCTGCTCACGCAGGATAGCCATCTTAGGCGCTGTGCCCTTGAGGATATAAGGCGCGGCGATATCTTCGCTCGGGTCGAATTTGAGATCCACGGTCAAGCCTGGGGCATCGGCCACCTGCTTGAGCTTGAACTCTTCCTCGGCACACTCAGGGTTGTCACGCATCGCCTGCATGCGATAGGTGGTCTCGGCCCAGATGGTACGCAGCTCGGTGCGTGATTCGGCCAATACCTCGGCCCCTGCATCACGGATGATGATGCTGTCGCCAGCCACTGGCTTGGCAACCAGATGGCAAGCCACACCGGCCGCCTGATACTGCGCCTTGATAGCCTGGCTATCGGCTGCACGTACCTGGATCACGGCGCCCAGCTCTTCGTTGAACAGACGCTCTAAATGAGTGCCCGTCAGCGCGCTGAGATCCACATCCAGACCTGTGTTACCGGCAAACGCCATCTCAACCAGCGTCGTGAATAGACCACCGTCACTACGGTCGTGATAGGCCAGCAGCGCCTTATCGGCCACCAACGCCTGAGTCACCTCGAAGAAGCCGCGCAGCAATGCCGCATCGGCTAAGTCTGGCGCCTTGTCGCCCAGCTGACCAAATACCTGCGCCAGACATGAGCCGCCCAAGCGACGCTCGCCCTGGCTAAGGTCGACCAACAACAGCTCGGTGTCACCCTTGTCGCTTCTCAGCTCTGGGGTTACCGTCTTACGAATATCTTGCACCGCACCGAATGCAGTGATCACCAGCGACATAGGCGAGGTAACCGTCTTATCTTCGCCGCCGTCCTGCCAGGCCGTCTTCATCGACATCGAGTCTTTACCCACTGGGATAGTGAGATCCAGCTCAGGACACAACTCTTCGCCCACGGCCTTGACCGCCTCGTACAGGCCTGCGTCTTCACCCGGGTGACCCGCGGCAGACATCCAGTTGGCCGACAGCTTGATACGCTTGAGTGAGCCGATATCACTGCCGGCGATGTTCATGATAGATTCGGCTACCGCCATGCGCGCCGAGGCGCCAAAGTCCAGCAGTGCCAGCGGTGTGCGCTCGCCCATAGACATTGCTTCACCGCTGTAAGAATCGAAGCTAGATGCGGTCACGGCGCAGTCGGCCACAGGTACCTGCCAAGGACCAACCATCTGGTCACGATTCACCAGACCGGTAACCGTGCGGTCACCGATAGTGATCAGGAAGGTCTTCTCGGCAACGGTTGGCAGACGCAGTACGCGGCGCACCGCGTCTTTCAGCTCGATGGTCTCTTGTGCCAGCGCAGGCGAATCTGCCTTTTGCGACACCACGTCACGGCTCATCTTAGGCGCCTTGCCTAGAAGAACCTCTAGCGGCAGATCGATAGGCTTGTTGTCGAAGTGCTCATCTGACAGGGTCAGGTGACGCTCCTCAGTCGCCTCACCCACCACGGCAAATGGCGCGCGCTCACGCTCACAGATGGCGGTGAACAGCTCGAGGTTTTCCGGCGCCACAGAAAGAACATAACGCTCCTGCGACTCGTTACACCAGATCTCCAGCGGGCTCATGCCAGGCTCGTCCGATGGCACGTTGCGCAGCTCGAAACGACCGCCGCGTCCACCGTCGTCCACCAACTCAGGGAAGGCGTTCGACAGACCGCCCGCACCCACGTCGTGGATAAATTGAATCGGGTTGGCTTCGCCCATCTGCCAGCAGCGATCGATCACTTCCTGACAGCGACGCTCCATCTCTGGGTTGTCACGCTGCACCGAGGCGAAATCGAGGTCTTCGCTCGACTGGCCAGAGGCCATAGAAGATGCCGCGCCGCCGCCCAGGCCGATGTTCATCGCAGGGCCACCCAGTACGATTAGCTTGGCGCCGACGGTGATCTCACCCTTCTGCACATGCTCTTCGCGGATGTTACCCAGACCACCGGCAAGCATGATCGGCTTGTGATAGCCACGTACCTCGACGCCGTTGTGGCTCGAAACTTCCTGCTCATAGGTACGGAAGTAGCCCAGCAGCGCCGGACGACCAAATTCGTTGTTAAAGGCCGCACCGCCCAGTGGGCCTTCGGTCATGATATCCAGGGCGGTCACGATGCGATCAGGCTTACCATAATCGCCTTCCCATGGCTGTACGAAGCCTGGGATCTTAAGGTTTGATACGCTAAAGCCGGTGAGGCCAGCCTTAGGCTTAGAGCCACGACCGGTTGCGCCTTCGTCGCGGATCTCACCGCCTGAACCTGTGGCCGCACCCGGGTATGGGCTGATGGCCGTCGGGTGGTTGTGGGTCTCCACCTTCATCAGGATATGCATAGGCTCCGTGTGATAGGCGTACACCCCGTTTGGCTCGGGGAAGAAACGACCGGCGACAGAACCTTCCATCACGGCGGCGTTATCTTTGTAGGCAGATAACACGTGATCTGGGGTCTTCTCGAAGGTGTTCTTGATCATCTTGAACAGCGATTTTGGCTGCACCTCGCCGTCGATGGTCCAATCGGCGTTGAAGATCTTGTGACGGCAGTGCTCCGAGTTTGCCTGGGCAAACATCATCAGCTCGACATCATTAGGGTTACGATTCAGACGCTGGAAGTTCTCTACTAGGTAGTCGATCTCATCCGGCGCCAGCGCCAGACCCAGTTTAACGTTGGCCGCTTCCAGTGCCGCCTTGCCTTCACCCAGCACATCGACGCTGGTAAAGACCGCAGGCTCGGTGCGGGCAAACAGGCTGCTCGCCTGCTCGAAATCTGGCAGAACCACTTCGACCATGCGGTCGTGCAGCAGGCCAAGCAGCTGCTTCTGCTGGGCGTCGTCCAGATTATCGGCCTGAACATAGTAGGCGATACCGCGCTCTAGGCGCTTGACCTTGTTCAGGCCACAGTTATGAGCGATGTCGGTCGCTTTCGACGACCATGGAGAGATGGTGCCCGGACGTGGCGTTACGAAGTACAAGTTGCCTTGGGGCGCATGTGCTTCAATCGCAGGTCCATAGGTTAACAGTTTGGCCAGCTGCTGGGTTTCGCCAGCGTCCAACGCTTCTGTTAAATCGGCTAAATGTATGAACTCAGCATAGATATCTTGTACTGGAAGCGCCGCACTCTGACAGGCCTCCATTAGCTTTTGGACTCTAAACGCTGATAATGCAGGGGCTCCGCGGATGATCTCCATCACGTCTTTTCACCTTATTATTTATAATTGCAGGGTCAGATCTGGCGCTATTATAGGGAAATGTGGGGCACAAATCATCCGTAGCATGGCTTCAAAACAGCGTTTCCCTCGATTTATTATCACCATAGCGCGAAAACAGCTTTACGTAACAAAGAAACTGGCGCGGCGCCAAATTCATGCCCCATACTTAAGCTGGCAAAACGCTAAAATCATCCAACAAAAAACAACCAAACTCTGCCGACATAATCGCCATTATTGCCTTTGACCAGCTTGTGATATAATCATCGGCCGCGTTTTATAAAACGGATTAAAAAATAGTAACTTAATGAGAAGTTTCCTGCTGATTCTATTCTGTGTATCGCTACTGACAGCTTGTCAGGGCGAGCGGGTGGACGCAGCAAAAACGGTTGAAACCCAGCCGAAAACCCAGCTCAATGTGGGCACTCTCTACGGCGCGCAGATCTATGTCACCACGGGTCAGGGGCCCGCTGGCTTCGACTATGAGATGGCCGAGCGCTTCGCCAAACATCAGGGCCTCACGCTCAACATGCAGCCCTACCCCACCATCAGCGATCTCTACCAGGCGATGCGAAATGGTGAGATAGACCTGATCGCCGCAGGGCTCGCCGATACCCAGAGCCGCCGGGAGCAGTTCAGGCTGGGGCCGCCGCTCTACTATGTTAATCAGGTGCTGGTCTACAAACAGGGCGCCAAGTACCCAACGGATGTGAGTCAGCTGGATGACAACATTACCGTGATCTCAGACTCCTCCTTTATCGAGACCCTGGCAGAGATGCAAAAACTCTATCCCGAGCTGGTTTGGGATCAGCAGTGGGACAAGGACAGCGAAGAGCTGCTGGCGATGATCGCCCGCGACGAGATTAGCTACACCATCGCCGATTCGACCACCTTCGAGATCAACCGCCGCTACATGCCTGAGCTTAGGGCCGGACCTGTGTTACGAGAGGGACAGGCCGTGGTCTGGCTGCTGCCGCCAAACGGCAGTGATCAGCTGATGAGCGATCTGCTTAGCTTCTGGCATCAGGAAAAAAGAGCCGGCACCCTGGCCCACCTGAACGAGAAATATTTCGCCCATGTGAAGCGCTTCGATTATGTGGACACCCGCGCCTTCCTGCGGGCCATAGATAGCCGGCTGCCCAAGTACCGCGACAACTTCGTCGAATATGCCGGCGATCTCGACTGGCGTAAGCTGGCGGCGACCGCCTATCAGGAGTCCCATTGGAACCCCAATGCCCGCTCGCCCACAGGTGTGCGCGGCATGATGATGCTCACCCTGCCCACCGCCAAGCAGATGGGGATAGACAACCGTCTCGACCCGGAGCAGAGCATTCGCGGCGGCGCCAAATACCTGAGCGACATTCTCAATCGTCTGCCTGAGTCGATTCCGGAGAATCAGCGCATGTGGTTTGCCCTGGCCTCCTACAACATAGGCTATGGCCATGTGGAAGATGCCCGCAAGCTGGCACAATCTATGGGGCTGAATCCCAGTGCCTGGCGCGATCTGAAAAAGGTATTGCCCCTGCTGCAGAAACGTAAATACTACAAGCAGACCCGCTACGGCTATGCCCGAGGCAGCGAGGCGGTTCACTACGTGGATAACATCAGGCGCTACTACGACACCTTGGTATGGATTGACAATCAGAATCAACAATTACAAGATGAGGTGATGGAAGCGCAACAACAAACGGCCGAAAAACAATCACAAAGCGAGATTTCTGCCGCGCAGCCCAACTAGATATGACGCGGCCTGTGATTATCTGGGTAACGGCCTAACGGAGGTTCATCATGAGAAAAAAAACCTTAAACAATCTATCTTCACGGCGAAGAACCCTGCTTAAGATACGCCACCAGCACACCATCAACCGACAGAAGCAGTTCTTCACCTTCATCAAGCAACCTGGCAGCCTGAGTCCAATCGACTAATCAAGGCTCAACCAAAACAAGCGAACAACTCATAAAAAAAACAAGGGCCTATTGCCCTTGTTTTTTTTCTGCCATTTTAAGTGCCTTCTTCTCCTGACGCCGCCGGCGAAAGAAGGCGCTGAGCTGCTGGCCGCAATCCTCGGCCAGCACCCCAGCGGTCACCTCCAACTGATGATTAAATGCGCTGCTGCGCACCAGATCCACCACGCTACCGGCCGCGCCCGTCTTGAGATCCGCCGCGCCAAACACCAATCGACCAATTCTGGCATGCACCATGGCACCAGCGCACATGGCGCAGGGCTCTAGGGTCACGTAGAGGGTGGTATCCAGCAAACGATAGTTTTCCACCACCTGGCCCGCGGCACGAATGCACTCCATCTCGGCGTGGGCACTGGCGTCATGGCGGCAGATACTGAGGTTGAAGCCTGTGGCAATCACACTATCATCTTTCACTAGGAGGGCGCCCACCGGCACCTCGCCCCGCAACTCGGCCTGGGCGGCCAGCGCCATGGCTTGGCGCATATAGGCTTCATCTTTTACCGCCTGCTCATCCAGGCTGGTTTGCTTCTCTATCGGGTTACTCATCTGATCTCTATCGTTTCGGCCCAAAAGGCCGCTGCCTCGTCAGCGTTAACGGCTTACTCTACTAGCTGGAACCTAATGCCACTCAAATAAAAAAGGGCATATCGCTATGCCCCCTTTCTATCTCTCAACACATCTTATCGCGGGATTATTCCCACTCGATGGTTGCAGGTGGCTTACCTGAGATATCGTAAACCACGCGAGAGATGCCGTCGATCTCATTGATGATACGGTTTGAGACTCTGCCGAGGAAATCGTATGGTAGATGTGCCCAATGCGCCGTCATGAAGTCGATGGTTTCCACCGCACGCAGGGATACTACCCAGTCGTACTTACGGCCATCGCCCATCACGCCAACACTGCGAACCGGCAGGAAGACGGTAAAGGCCTGGCTCACCTTGTTGTACAGGTCGGCCTTGTGCAGCTCTTCAATGAAGATAGCATCGGCGCGGCGTAGCAGGTCACAGTACTCTTTCTTCACTTCGCCCAGTACACGTACCCCAAGGCCTGGGCCAGGGAATGGGTGACGGTAAAGCATGTTGTACGGCAGACCCAGCTCGAGACCTATCTTACGCACTTCATCCTTAAACAGCTCACGTAGCGGCTCGACCAGACCCAGCTCCATATCGTCTGGCAGACCGCCAACGTTATGGTGTGACTTGATCACGTGGGCCTTACCGGTAGCACTGCCTGCAGACTCGATAACGTCTGGATAAATGGTGCCTTGAGCCAGCCACTTGGCGTTAACGCACTTGCGTGACTCTTCGTCGAAGATATCGACAAACACCTTGCCGATGATCTTACGCTTGGCTTCTGGCTCGGCTTCACCGGCCAGCGCGTCGAGGAAGCGCGATTCGGCGTCGACATGAACGATATTGAGGCCGAAGTGGTCGCCGAACATCTCAAGTACCTGGTCGGCCTCGTTCAGACGCAGCAGACCGTTGTCCACAAACACACAGGTCAGCTTGCTGCCGATAGCACGGTGTAGCAGCATGGCCACAACAGAAGAATCGACACCACCAGACAGACCCAGGATAACCTCGTCATCGCCGACCTGCTCCTTGATACGAGCAACCGCGTCTTCGATGATAGAAGAAGGTTTCCAGTTGGCCTCACACTGACAGATATCCAGAGCGAAATGCTCCAGCATACGCTTGCCCTGACGGGTGTGAGTCACCTCTGGGTGGAACTGAACGCCGTAAAAACGCTTCTCTTCGTTGGCCATTGCGGCATAAGGACAGGTGTCTGTCTTAGCCACAGTCACGAAGCCTTCAGGGATCTCAGAAACCTTGTCACCATGGCTCATCCAGACGTCAAGCAGCGCCTTGCCGCTGTCGCTGACCGCATCTTCGATGCTCTTGAACAGTTCAGATGCCGCCTGAACTTCTACCTGGGCATAACCGAATTCACCTTCGCCTACGCCTTGGATCACCTTGCCCCCCAGCTGCTCTGACATGGTCTGCATGCCGTAGCAGATGCCGAGTACTGGTACGCCGGCGTTAAACACATATTCAGGTGCACGAGGCGAGTTGTCGGCGGTGACGCTCTCTGGGCCACCGGCCAAGATGATGCCGTTAGGCGCAAAGGCTTTGATCTGCTCTTCAGACACATCCCAGGCCCAAAGCTCACAGTAGACACCGATCTCACGGATACGGCGGGCAATCAATTGCGTGTACTGAGATCCAAAATCGAGTATGAGGATCTTATGATCATGAATGTTGCTCATGCTTTACCTTTTATCTTTCAGATTTTTCGCCAATGTCATTTATTAAGACCCGGCTTAAGAAAAGGCAGTGTATTTTTCAATGACACTGCCTGATTTCAATAATTAAGAACGGCTACGATAGTTAGGCGCTTCTTTGCTGATGGTCACGTCGTGAACGTGGGACTCACCCATACCCGCCGAGGTTACCTTAACAAACTCCGCCTTCTCATTAAGATCTTTAATGGTAGGACAACCTGTGAGGCCCATGCATGAACGCAGGCCACCCATGTACTGGTGGATGATCTCTTTGAGCTTACCCTTGTATGGTACGCGACCCTCGATACCCTCGGGTACCAGCTTGTCGGCGGCGTTATCGCTTTGGAAGTAACGGTCAGAAGAGCCTTGCGTCATCGCGCCCAGAGAGCCCATGCCACGATAAGACTTATAAGCACGACCATTGTATAGCTCAGTTTCACCTGGCGCCTCGTCGGTACCGGCAAACATAGAACCTGCCATGATGCATGATGCACCGGCAGCCAGCGCTTTAGCTAAGTCGCCTGAGAAGCGGATACCGCCATCGGCGATAACAGGAATATCTAAGTGCTTAACGGCGGCTGCAGCGTCAGATACTGCGGTGATCTGCGGCACACCCACACCGGTGACGATACGTGTAGTACAAATAGAGCCAGGGCCAATACCTACCTTAACGGCGTTCACACCGGCTTCGACCAGTGCCAGGGCGCCTTCGGCCGTGGCTACGTTACCACCGACGATCTGTAGATCTGGGTACTTGGCGCGGGTGTCGCGAATACGCTGAAGAACGCCTTCAGAGTGGCCGTGAGATGAATCGATAAGTAGCACGTCGATACCGGCTTTCACCAGGGCGTCGACACGGGCTTCGTTACCGGCACCGGCACCTACGGCGGCGCCGACACGTAGACGACCCAACTCATCTTTACAGGCGTTTGGCTTCTCTTCCGCTTTTTGGAAATCTTTAACTGTGATCAGGCCTTTGAGTCTGAAGTCACCGTCGACGACCAGTACCTTCTCGACGCGGTGAGCGTGCATCAGCTTCTGCACTTCATCCAGCGGCGTACCTTCAGGTACAGTCACCAGACGCTCTTTAGGTGTCATCACCTGGTCGACGGTGCGAGACCAGTCGGTGATGAAACGTACGTCACGGCCCGTGATGATGCCCACCAACTCATTGGCTTCGTCAACCACAGGATAACCCGCAAAGCCGTTCTTCTCGGTCAGGACTTTCAGCTGCTCAAGTGTGGTATTAGGCGTGACCGTTACAGGTTGCTGAACGATACCGGCTTCATAGATCTTTACTTGGCGAACTTGCTCGGCCTGCTGCTCTATGCTCATATTTTTATGGATGAAACCAATACCACCTTCCTGTGCCATAGCGATGGCAAGGCGCGCTTCAGTCACGGTATCCATGGCTGCAGACACGATAGGCATATTGAGTTCGATCTTTTGGGTTAAGCGAGTCTTGAGAACGGCAGTGTTAGGGAGTACGGTCGAGTGTGCAGGAACAAGCAACACATCATCAAAGGTTAGTGCTTCTTTTTTTAAACGTAGCATGGCAACATCTCCCCATGTAGGTGATATAAGAGGTAAAATATTGCGGCGGGATTATACCTTGCATATTGGGCGTGGTAAATGGAAAATAGTAAAAAAGTCGCTTTAGTAGCAAAAAACCTATGAAAATGCCGAAAAATAATGTTTACACCGTGTCGCGCCTCAATGGAGAAGTGAGGCAATTACTCGAGGGTGAACTGGGTAAAGTCTGGCTCGAAGCGGAAATATCCAATTTTTCGGCGCCCAGCTCGGGGCACTGGTATCTCACCCTCAAAGACAATTACGCCCAGATCCGCGCCGCCATGTTTAAGGGCCGCAATCGCGCCGTCACCTTCCGTCCGGCCAATGGCCAGCAGGTGTTGGTCAAGGGCGCCATCAGCGTCTATGAGCCCAGGGGCGACTATCAGCTGATCATCGACTCCATGCTCCCCGCCGGCGATGGCCTGCTGGCTCAGCAATATGAAGCCCTCAAGATGAAGCTGGCCGCCGAAGGCCTATTTGCCGCCGACACCAAGCGGCCGTTGCCGAGCAACATTCAACGCATCGGGGTGGTCACCTCGGCCACGGGCGCGGCCATCAGAGACGTGCTGCATGTACTCAAGCGGCGCGACCCCTCTATCGAGGTGATCATCTACCCTAGCCAGGTACAGGGAGAGCATGCCGATAAGTCTCTGTGTCATGCCATCATGCAGGCCAACGACAGGATGGAAGTGGATGTGTTGCTGCTCACCCGAGGCGGCGGCTCACTGGAAGATCTCTGGTGTTTCAACAGCGAAGCCCTGGCTCATACCATCTATAACAGCGCCCTGCCCGTCGTTTCGGCCGTGGGCCACGAGGTGGATACCACCATCAGCGACTATGTCGCCGACCTGCGTGCCCCCACCCCTTCGGCGGCGGCCGAGCTGTTGTCTCAGGATGCGCTCAGCAAGGCCGACAAACTCAGGATGGCCATGACACGCCTCAAGCAGGGCTGGCAACACTATGGCCTGAAACAGGCCCAGCGTTTCAGCCAGCTGCACCACAGGTTAGAGCGTCAGGATCCCAAACGCCGCCTGCAACAATATGAGCAGCGCTTTGACGAGCTGCAACTCAGGCTCGGCGCCGCCTTAACCGGTAAGCTACACCAGATGGAGCGCCGTCAGCAGTCCCTGCACGCCAGATTAAACCAGGTCTCTCCCAGCCATCAACTGGCCTTGGCCGCCAGCCGTCTGAGCCACCAGAACCAAAGATTACACAGCGCCATGCAGGCCAGACTCAACTCGGCAGAAAAATCCCTGCAATATGCCGCCCATCAGCTGGAGACCGTCAGCCCACTGGCGACCCTGAGCCGTGGCTATAGCATCACACTCGACGCACAGGGCAAGGTGCTGCACAGCGCGCAAGATGTCCGCACGGGCGATCGCCTCACTACTAAGCTGGTCGATGGCGAGGTGCAATCGACGGTAGTTTAACCCTCACATAAAAAACGCCCTTACGGGCGTTAAAATGAGTATTTAGCAACTCAATAAAATCGAAGGCCTATTTTCTCGGCCCCACAGGCACCATGATGTGCGCGTAGGGAGTGCCCTTCCACATCACATAGGGACCACCGGCATAAGGGTCTGTAGGCAGGCTGTCGAGCAAGGCGGGATCCGGCATGATGATCATCAGGTGCGGCCCTTCGACGATCCACTGATTGTCTTTGGTTTCGCCCTCGGCGTAGGGATCGGTATTGCTCGCGCCGCCATCACCGGCCAGCATATAGGAAATACCCACTGCCTTGGCCTGAAACGGCTTCTTGTTCATCCAGGCGTCGGCCCATTCCATCCAGGGCCCATCCATACACATGGGCGCCGTGCCTTGCAGACTAGGCGGGGTGGGGAAACAGGTATAGTCGACACTACCTTTTTGCAGAACATTATTGTCCCAGTCCATCACTGTGACCTTATCCCTCAGGGTTGGCGGCGCGGCATTGAGCGCGTCTTCCAGTAAGGCCTGTTTATCTGCGGCCTGGGCGGCGCCGGCCAAGAGAGCCAGCGTGGCGGCAAGCAGCAGGGGTTGTTGGTGTTTCATAACACTATCCTCAGGTGAGTTAAACTACCTTAAATACTGCACCTTTGAGTATAGTTGGCCTCACTATAAAGACTCGACTTAGTTAACGCCAGACAGCTCAACAAGCTAGATACCACAAGAGAGTAGATATATAACACTAACAAAATAGAATTTAGACGGATAAAACCTTTCTAAGAAAAGATAACAAAAAGGCCAGCACTTTGGCTGACCTTTATTAGTGAGACGGAGAAAATTATTTCTTCTTGTCTTTGATGTGACTCATCATGCGCTTGCGGCGACGCTCCTGGCTCACCGTCAGCTTCTTGGTGTTCAGGCCCTCGAACGGGTTGCCCCCTTCCTGGAAGCGTACCTGAATCGGCGTACCCATCACCTTGAGTGAACGACGGTAGTAGTTCATCATGAAACGCTTGTAAGAATCCGGCAGCTTCTTCACCTGGTTACCATGGATCACCACGATTGGCGGGTTGTAACCACCGGCGTGGGCGTATTTCAGCTTGACGCGGCGACCGTTCACCAGCGGTGGCTGGTGATCGTCCTGAGCCATCTGCATGATGCGGGTCAACATAGAGGTGCTCACGCGGCGTGTGGCGCTCTCGTAGGCTTCCTCTACCGACTCGAACAGGTGACCCACACCCGTGCCGTGCAGCGCCGAGATGAAGTGAATACGGGCAAAATCGATAAAGCCCAGACGACGGTCGAGCTCACTCTTCACGCGCTCTTTCACGTCCTGATCGATGCCGTCCCACTTGTTCACGGCAATCACCAAGGCGCGCCCCGCGTTCAGGGCAAAGCCCAGCAGGCCTAAGTCTTGCTCGGCGATACCCTCGCGGGCATCGACCACCAAGAGCACCACGTTGGCGTCTTCTACCGCCTTGAGGGTCTTGATCACAGAGAACTTCTCGACTGTCTCGTGCACCTTGCTGCGACGACGCACTCCCGCGGTGTCGATGATCACATATTCCTGACCATCGCGCTCCAGCGGGATATAGATACTGTCACGGGTCGTGCCCGGCTCATCGTAAACCACGACGCGCTCTTCACCCAGAATACGGTTCGTCAGGGTCGACTTGCCCACGTTAGGCTTACCGATAATCGCCAGCTTGATCGGCAAGTCCTGCAGACGCTGCTGCTCGGCCTCGGCCTCTTCCTCTGTATATTGACGCTCGTCGGCTTCCTCTTCGCCCTCGCCGTCTCGGGTCAGCCCCATGGCTTCGGCGTAAGGGGTCAGCGCGTATTCGATCATGTTGGTCACGCCGCGCCCTTGGGCGGCTGCCATTTGATAGACCTCACCCAGGCCCAGGGCCCAGAACTCGCCACAGGCAGAGTCGGCGTCGATACCATCGACCTTGTTGGCTACCACAAAGGTGGTCTTCTCGCGGCGGCGTAAGTGCTCGGCGATCGCCTCGTCGGCGGCCGTCAGACCCGCGCGGGCGTCGGTGAGAAAGAGCACCACATCGGCTTCTTCGATCGCCGCCAGCGACTGCTCTGCCATGCGGGTCTCGATCCCCTCTTCGGTGCCGTCGATACCGCCGGTATCCACCACGATAAATTCGTAACCAGATAGATGTGCACGACCATACTTACGATCCCGAGTCAGACCTGGGTAGTCAGCTACCAAGGCGTCTCTGGTGCGCGTAAGACGATTGAACAGGGTCGACTTACCTACGTTTGGTCGGCCTACCAGGGCCACAACTGGAATCATTTTTTTGCCTCTAATCTACAAATCTATCTGAATATCTTAAATAAAAAGCCCCCAGCACAAGGTCCAGGGGCTTTAAAAACTGTTAAAGCTCGCCTTAGGGAAGCGTAATTCTTGCTACCTTGCCGCCGCGACTCTGGACGTAGATCTTATCATCTATTACCAGTGGCTGGCTAAATAAACCTGAACTATCCACTTCGACGCGGCCCACCAGCTTGCCTGACGTGCGATCGATGAAATGCAGATAGCCTTCGAAATCGCCCACCACCAGGTAGTCTTTAAAGACCACTGGCGAGGTCAATTCGCGGTTAGTCAGCTCACTGTTGCTCCAGCTTTCAAGGCCGTTACGCTTATCGACCGCATACACGCGGCCGTGGTCATCGACCAGGTAAAGGTTCAGACCGGCCGAAGCCAACTCGTTAAAGCTAGAATATTTACGGCTCCAGACCACACGGCCTGTACGCAGCTCCATGGAAACTAGGTTACCGTTATAGCTCACCGCATAGATGTTCTCGCCCACGATAAGTGGCTTCATATCCACGTCGGCCATACGGGTAAACTCGTTCCCCCCCTTTGGCGTATAGATAGGCTGCTCCCAGGCGGCCTGACCGTTGCTTTTCACCACAACCGCGATCTTGCCATCGGCGGTGCCGACGAAGAAGCCACCTGCCTCATAGGCAGCAGAACCTGTGCCCCTTAGAGTCAGGGTTGGCAACTTGCTCTCGTAGACCCAAAGCTGTTTGCCGTCATCGACGTTATAGGCTTCAAGGGCGCCAGTGCTGGTGTGAACCACCACCACATCTTCGCCTACAGTTGGCGCCGACAGCAGCTCACCGCCCGCAGTCACATGCCAGACCATCTCGCCGGTTTCGGCATCGACGGCGCCCAGCAGGCCACTCTCACCACCGAAGAACACCTTGTTACGGGCGGCGGTAATGCCTGAGGAGAGACGCGCGCCCTTGTTCTTAGACAAGGCACCCTCTTTAAACCAGGAGCTGATCTCCAGCGACCAGACCTGCTCGCCTGTGGCTTCATCGTAGGCGGCGACTTCACCGTAACGATCCATGACGAACAGCTTGCCGTAGCGCACCGCCGGACGGATCTTAGAGTAGTAATCACCCACACCACTGCCGACAGAGGCACTCCAGCTCACCTCGGGGAAAACGCTCGCCTCAATCTGCGGCAGCGGGCTTACCGGCTCTTCCTCAACATCGTTTGAAGAACAGGCCGACAGCAACCCCAGGCTCAAGCTGCAAGCCAGTAATGTTTTGCACCAAGACTTCATGGGCAGCTTCCTTATGCCTTGTTCAGGTTATCTAGCTTCATCTGTAAGGCTGGGCTTGAAGTTGCTCCGCCATTATCCAGGGCTGACTGATAGGCGCTCTTTGCCTTGTCGGCCTCGCCTTGGCGTACCAGGAAATCACCTTTTAATTCATCACGCTGTACGGCAAACGAAGGCGTGTTAAGCTGCTCCAGAGTTGCCAGTGCCGTTGCCAGCTGACCTTGCTCTGCCTGTACGCGGGCAAGACGCAATGTCGCAATCGCAACCAGACCTTCTTCAGGCTTGCTGACCAGAATCTGCTTAAGGGCCTGCTCGGCCTTATCCAGCTCACCGGCTTCTACCGCGGCCTTAGCCACGATAAGTTGCAGCAGCGCCTGATAGCCCTGCTGACCGTCGTGGTCCTTAGCAAAGCTCTCGGCAGCTGCCAACATGCTCGAATCGGCTTTGACCGAGTTGCTGATGGTTTGGAAGGCTTCAGAGGCTTCTTCTGCCTGAGCCACCTTGTAATCTGAATAGTAGTTCCAGCTGTAAAGGCCACCCAGGCCTACCACTGCACCTATGACAATCGAGTTGCCATAGTCTTTCCAGAACTGTTTGATAGCATCGACTTGTTGTTCTTCTGTGCTATAAATTTCCACGTTTCTCTTCCTCTTTAAATCAGTTCTGCAACGTAAGCTGCTAACGAATCCTGTGCAACCAATTCTTGTTCTTTCTCTTCACGCAGATATTTAAGCGCCACCTGACCATTGGCCAGTTCAGTCTCGCCGATCACTATGGCAAGTTTGGCGCCGCTCTTATCGGCACGTTTCATCTGCTTCTTAAAGTTACCGCCGCCGCAGTGACTCATCACCTTAAGGCCGTCTACTTCACGTAACTGCTGCGCTACCTTGATGGCCGCCACACGGCAATCATCGCCCATGGCCGTAACATACACATCCACCGGGCCGGATACATCGTCGGTCAGCGCCAGTGTCTCCAGCATCAATACGATGCGCTCGAGTCCCATTGCGAAACCTACCGCCGGGGTGTCTTTGCCACCCAGCTGACCGACCAGGCCGTCGTAACGACCACCGGCCAACACGGTTCCCTGGGCACCTAGGCTGTCGGTGACCCACTCGAATACGGTGCGGTTATAGTAATCTAAACCGCGCACCAGACGAGGGTTAATTTCGTATTGGATGCCAACGGTTTCAAGTAGTTCACACAAATGTGCAAAATGGCCGCGACTTTCTTCGCCAAGGTAATCCATCAGTGCCGGAGCATCACCCAGCAGCGCCTGCACATCTGGGTTCTTGCTGTCGAGCACACGTAGCGGATTTGAATACATGCGGCGCTGGCTGTCTTCGTCCAGCTTCTCCTTATGCTGCTCTAGGAAGGCGACCAGGGCGTCACGGTAGGCCGCGCGCTCATCGGCATCCCCCAGGGTGTTCAGCTCCAGCTTCACATGCTTGCTAATGCCTAGCTTCTGCCACAGGCGATGGGACATCATCAGCACTTCGGCGTCGATATCGGCCGAGGCGATGCCATAGACCTCGACACCGAACTGGTTAAATTGACGGTAGCGCCCCTTCTGTGGACGCTCGTGACGGAACATGGGACCCATGTACCACAGGCGCTGCTCTTGATTGTAAAGCAGGCCATGCTCGTTACCCGCACGCACGGTAGAGGCTGTGCCTTCAGGGCGCAGCGTCAGCAGATCGCCATTGCGATCGGCAAAGGTATACATCTCTTTCTCGACGATATCTGTCACTTCGCCGATGGAACGTTTGAACAGGTCGGTACTCTCTACGATAGGAGTGCGGATCTCGCTGTAACCATAGGCCGCAACGGTATCACGCAACACTGCTTCTAGTTTTTGCCATAGCGGGCTCTGGGTCGGCAGAATATCGTTCATTCCGCGAATCGCTTGAATCTGTTTTGCCACTGTATCAACTCGTCCGAAATTTAGCTGTAAAAAATAAAAAAGCGCCTCGCATTATAGGCGCATCAACAATAAACGCAAAACCGGCGCGGCGCGCCAGTGAGCTGCGCCACAAACGGGGCTAAAAGCCCCATCTTCTGCGCAGCAAACAAAGGGTTATTCCGTGATATCGGTAGTCGGAATACGCGCGTCGACGCTGGCGACCTTGGCGCGGATCTTCGCCTCGAGCTGATCGACGATATGCTCATTGTCGAAACGCTCTTTCTGGCGCACGCCATCATCATAGTAGCCGCTCTTACGATTACCGCCGGTCAGGCCAATATCCGATACCAGGGCTTCGCCCGGACCATTGACCACACAACCTATGATGGAGACATCCATAGGAGTCACCACATCTTCCAGGCGACGCTCAAGCTCGTTCACTGTGGCTATCACATCGAACTCCTGACGCGAGCAAGATGGGCAGGCGATGAAGTTGATGCCGCGCGAGCGAATACGCAGGGATTTGAGGATGTCGAAACCGACCTTGATCTCCTCAACGGGATCGGCAGCCAGCGAGATACGCAGGGTGTCGCCAATCCCCTCGGCCAGCAACATGCCAAGGCCAACGGCCGACTTCACGGCGCCGGCGCGGGCGCCACCGGCCTCGGTGATCCCAAGGTGCAGCGGCTGCTGAATCTGTTTGGCCAGCAGGCGGTAGGACTCTACCGCCAGGAAGACGTCTGATGCCTTCACACTCACCTTAAACTGGTCGAAATTGAGTCTGTCGAGAATATCCACATGGCGCATGGCCGATTCCAGCAAGGCCTGCGGCGTCGGCTCCTTGTACTTGTCCATCAGATCTTTCTCTAATGAACCACCGTTAACACCGATACGGATGGGAATATTCTTGTCGCGGGCACACTCCACCACGCTGCGGATGCGCTCTTCGTTGCCTATGTTGCCCGGGTTGATACGCAGACAATCCACGCCATATTCCGCCACTTTCAGGGCGATACGGTAATCGAAATGGATATCGGCAACCAGGGGGATCTTAGTCTGCTGCTTGATCACCTTGAACGCCTCGGCGGCATCCATGGTGGGCACAGAGACACGTACGATATCGGCGCCGACATTTTCCAGTGCGCGGATCTGAGCCACCGTGGCCTCCACATCTGTGGTGCGGGTGTTGGTCATAGATTGCACGGCGATTGGCGCGCCATCACCGATGGGCACATCGCCCACATAGATGCGTGTCGAAGGGCGGCGAATGATTGGGGACTCGTTGTACATCTTAATTCACTCTTTTACTTCAAAGATTGACGGCGCTACCGACCGTCAGTCTGGCAACTCGGCCACTGGGATACTTGGCCAAATCAACTTGTTCACCATTGAGACGCATGGTCAGCGACTGAGGCGCCCCCAATATAACCTTAAACGGCGCCTGACCAAAGACATTCATCTCTTTGCCTGCCAGCTTGAGGCCATTGACCAGCACCTTGCCGTCGGCATCGGTCACCTTTATCCAGCAATCACCGCTCAGACTCAGAGCCAACACGGCATCGTCCGCGCTCTTAAGGGGTTCATCTGCTTGGGAATTTGGGTTAGTCACTTCCAGCGCTACGCCAGTCTCAGCTGTCGAGCCAGCCTCGGATGCCAGGTTTTCAGCCTGTTCGCCTGTCGGCTGTGCACTGGTAGATTGCTCCGCCATTGTTTGATCAGTCACAGCTTGATCAGGCGCAGCTTGCTCTCTTGGCATCTCGATACCTGTGCCTGCCTGTGGGTCTTGAGCTAGCATAGGCTCAGACGAGGCCGCCAGGGTCGAGAGCTCTGCAGTTTCTTCCACCGACGGCTTGGAAAGGTCTAGATCGGCCACCATGGCGGACTTTTGTACCCACCAGAGTACCAGCAGGGCCAACAAGACGAAGATGATGAGATATGTCACCAGCATCAGGCGGCCGTCTCTGGCCTGGCGCGTCGTCTTGCGGGAGAAGCTCTGCATGGTGGGCGCGCTGACCACGGGAAAGCTTTCGGCCAGGTAGGCATCCACCTTGGCCATCTCCAGCCCCAGGATACGGGCATAATTCTTCACATAGCCTTTGACATAGGTCGCCGACGCTATGTTGTCATAGTTGTCCGCCTCGAGATCTTGAACAATCGATGGGCGCAGATTGAGTTGCTCGGCCACGCTGGCTAAAGTCATCTGGCGCGACTCACGCGCCGCCTTTAACCACTGGCCCAGTGTTTCACCGGTTTCCTTTGGTTTCTCAGCATCATCCTTGAGCATATCGATTTGATTATCAGTCATTAGTGCATGCTTGCTCTATATTGCTTGGCCTCATTAGAAGCGGGAAACTTAGCCAGGAGAAGAATGCCAAATTTTCTCATCGCTTCAGGGTCATTTAGGCCTTGCTCAATTTTAATTCCCAACGCCAAACTCTGAGCCGATTCGGGCACTACTCTATGGTAACGCGCCAAGCCTTTCTTGGCGGCGGAGTAGTTCCCCAGATCCAACTCGATCTCAGACAGTTCTAATAGGGAGTTGGCACGACGCGGGTCATAATTAAGTGCCATCTCGAAGTAGCGTTGTGCTTTTTGCAGGTCACCCGACTTGCGGCTACAGATCCCCAGGTTCTCATAGCTGGAGGCCGAACGGGTGTATTTGGGCATTTTTACCGCCCGAAGAAACATCTCTTCGGCTTGATCGTACTTTGCCTGCTGGCAGAGGAACACACCGAAGTTATTCATGGAGTCGCCGCTGGCATCGCTGGCATTGATGGCGTTACGATATGCCTTCTCGGTCAGTTCTAATTCACCAACCGATTGATAGTAATAGGCTAATGCCACGTGTACATCTTCGATGTTAGGCGCAAACTCGAGCGCCTTATCCAGGTTGTACTTGGCTTGTTCGCTGTTGCCTTTCTGCAGATAGGTCAGACCCAGCTGCACCCGTTGGCGGGCGGCAGAAACATTGTCGAAGGTACGCTCTTGAACGGGCACATCTGTGCCACTGTAAGTTCTTTCAGTCACGCATCCTGACATCAGTGCCGAAGTCAGGATGACTAACAGGGTCAGTGTTGGCTTTTTGCTTAACATTCGCAAGCCTATCTAGTAGCAGATACAATAAGTTAGTTTATTGTGACTGAAATCTGACTATCTTGCATGCGTTTTTTCGCTAAACGTTTGGTTCGGTCGCGAATATCTCCGGCTAACTGGCCACAGGCCGCGTCAATATCGTCTCCGCGAGTCTTACGAACGATCACCGTCAGACCATATTCCATCAGCACCTTAGAGAATCTGTCGATACGTGAGTTCGATGAACGCCCGTATGGCGACCCAGGATAAGGGTTAAAAGGGATCAGGTTGATCTTACAAGGGGTATCCTTCATCAACTTGGCCAGCTCATGAGCCTGATCTGTGCTGTCGTTGATATGATCAAGCATCACATATTCCAGGGTCACGCGGCCGCGGTTGGCGTTGGACTTGGCCAGGTAACGACGGATCGCCGCCAGGAACTCCTGCAGCGGATACTTCTTGTTGACCGGTACCAGCACATCACGCAGCTCATCGTTTGGCGCGTGAATACTTACCGCCAGCGCCACATCCAGGTTATCACCTAAGATATCCAGCGCAGGCACCACGCCCGAGGTAGAGACGGTCACCCGGCGCTTAGAGAGGCTGAAGCCGAAGTCATCGAGCATGATGTCGATAGCCGGCATGACGTTTTTCAGGTTCAGCAGCGGCTCACCCATGCCCATCATCACCACGTTGGAGATAGGACGCTCGCCGGTCTCTTTCTGGAAACCGAGGAAGTGGGATACACGCCAGATCTGGCCGACAATCTCTGACACGGTAAGGTTACGGTTAAAGCCCTGCTGGGCGGTCGAGCAGAAGGTACACTCAAGGGCGCAACCAACCTGAGAAGAGACACACAGGGTGGCACGGTCCTCTTCTGGGATGTAGACGGTTTCGACTTCTTGACCATTACCCACGTTGATGGCGAACTTGATGGTGCCATCGGCAGACTTCTGGTAGCTGGAGATCTCGGGCGCCACCACCTCACAACGCGCGGCCAGTTTGGCACGTAACACCTTGTTGATGTTGGTCATTTGCTCGAAGTCACTGACGCCAAAATGATAAAGCCACTTCATCAATTGATCGGCACGAAATGGCTTTTCACCCATCTCGGTAAATAGCGCTCTCAACCCCTTACGATCGAGATCCAATAAATTGATCTTTTTTTCACTCATTTTGACTAACCTCAACACCAAAACCTGCCACAGGGCGGCGAATTATACAGATATCAATAAATTTTAGCCAGTAAGGAAATAGACTATGCTAGAATCCCTCCCAAGCTAATATTGGCTTGCTACCTGGAGTTGTTTTACCTCCCCCATGATAACCCTTATTGTTATTGTCTTTGTCGCTATCGGGATCTCTTTTCTCTGTAGTGTATTCGAAGCCGTGCTTCTGTCTGTTACCCCTAGCTTTATCGCGAACCTGAAAGAAACCCATCCCGCGGCGGCCGAACGTTTGAGCCACCAGAAGGAGAATGTGGAATCGCCACTGGTCTCTATCTTGACCCTGAACACTATCGCCCATACCGTGGGTGCCGCCGTTGCCGGTGCGCAGGCCGCAAAGGTGTTTGGCGATGAGATGCTGGGTGTCTTCTCGGGCGTACTGACCTTCTTGATCCTCTTCTTCTCCGAGATTATCCCTAAGACACTGGGTGCAAACTACTGGCGCAGCCTGGCTCCAAGTGTATCGCTGGTGCTTCTATGGATGGAGCGCATCACTAAGCCGCTGATCTGGATGTCACAGCAGGTGACTCGCAAGCTGGGTAAGGGCGACGATGGCCAATACATTCGCCAGGAGATGAGCGCCATGGCTAAGATAGGCCATGAATCGGGCGAGCTGGACGAGCAGGAATCTATGATTCTAACGCAGATGTTGTCGGTCAAGGAGATGCCGGTTACCGCCATCATGACGCCGAGAACCGTGATGTTCAGCGTGCCAGCGACCATGACCCAGACCGAGTTTGCCAAGCTGCATAAGAAGAGCCCCTTTACCCGTATCCCGGTGTTCGATGGCGATCGCGACAATATTCTGGGTTATGTCAACCGCAACACTATCTTGTTGTCGGAGCGGGACACGCCTCAGGCGCCTATCTCGGCGGTGCGCCGTAACCTGGTTATCGTGCCGGAAACGGCCAAGATCTTGCCACTGTTCCAGCTGATGATTAAGCGCAACACCAAGATCGCCATGGTGGTGGACGAATACGGCAGTGGCCTAGGCATAGTCACCCTGGAGGATATCATCGAGTCCCTGCTGGGCCTTGAGATTGTCGACAGCAACGACCCTGTGACCGACATGCAGCAACTAGCGAGACGCCTGTGGAAACGCCGCATGACTCATAAGGGGATACGCATCTCGGATGAGGGCTCGTCAGAAGACGACGAAGCGCCGAAGAGCGAGCCGCAAGAGGCCAGCGTCTCTGAGACAGAACCTCTGGATAAGGTGAGCAAGTAACTTGAATAAGTAACTCACTCAGCTAGCTCATGTGAGTAGCTTAAGAAAAGTTAACAAAGGGAAGCGAATGCTTCCCTTTTTCATTTAACCCCCGCTGAGGTATACTTGCCCGCCTCACAGATGGAGCCTACATGACCAACAGATATCCGCTCAAGCTTGCACACATCAACGACACCCACTCTCACTTCGATCCTTCACGCGTTCAATTTCTGCTCACCCATGAGCAACAAAGTTATGAGGTCTATAGCCACAGCGGTGGTTATGCCAGGATCGACTATCAGGTGCAGCAGGCGCGTCAGCAAGCGGCAGATGCCGGGCAAGATTTTCTGTTTCTGCATGGGGGCGACAGCTTTCAGGGCACCCTCTATTTCAATCAGTTTAAGGGGGTGGCCAACGCCGATCTGCTCAACCGTCTCGCACCAGATGCCATGGTGCTGGGTAACCATGAGATAGACGCAGGCAATCAACCGGTAAAACGGTTTCTCGATACCATTAACTTTCCTCTGCTCGCCGGCAACATGGATCTCAGCTTGGAAGATCCCTTAAAGCAAGATAGACTCGCCGGGCACCCCAAGCTATTTGATTATATTCCCGAGCGCCAGATGGCCAAGGTGCTGCTAAAGCCCCTAGGCGACAAGCAGATCGCCATCATAGGGATCACCCTGGATCAGATGAAAGAGATCGCCAGGCCAGATGAAGATACCCACTTTGCCAACGCCATAGCGACCACAGCCAACACGGTAGCCAAGTTAAAGGCCGACGGTATAGATCATATCTTGGTGCTAAGCCATCTAGGTTGGGATAAAGATAAAGAATTAGCCCGAGAAGTCCCCGGCATCAGTCTAATCGTCGGCGGTCACTCACATACCCTGCAGGGCGACTTTAGCGCTATCGGCATCAACGCCCTACCCTATGGCTACCGCGTGGAAGACACGCCTGTTTTACATGCAGGCAAGTACGCCGAAACCCTCGGGCTGTGCGACATTGAATTTGACGACAAGGGGCGTGTTACAAAGCTTGCCGGACACAACTACTTCATGCTCGATGAGCATCTGATCATCGAAGGGGAGCAAGAGGTCACCGCCGCTACCTACAACGCGCTGAAGCAGCAGCTCATGTCGCATCCTGGCGTGCTGTGGAATGAGGGATTGTGGGATGAGGAGCTAAGCGAGATTAATCAGGTGATTGCCCAGCGCTATCGCCCGGCCATCGACGCCCTGGAGCATCAGGTGCTGGGATTTGTGCCAAAAAACTTGATCCACACCCGCCTGCCCAGCAAGGCGCTGCCCCATGGCAGCGAAATCGCCCCCTGGGTCTGCAAGAGTATCTATCATGAGACCCGCAGGCTCGATCTTCAAGTGGACTTTGCCCTGCACAATGCCGGCGGCGTCAGGCAGTCCCTCAACAAGGGCACAGTGACCATGGCCGACGTGCTAGGGCGCCTGCTGCCCTTCGCCCTACCCCTGGTGAAATATCGCATCTTGGGCCGCTACCTGTATCAGACCCTGGAGTCGGCCATCAATTCGGCCACCAACAACAGCATTACCGGCACGGGCGCCGGCAGCTTCCCCTACACCTATGGCCTCAAATATTGTTATGACGGTAGGCAGCCGCTGGGCACCCGCATCCTCCAATTGGAGATCTTGACCGAAATTGCCGGCGAGATGCAGTGGCACAGCGTGATGCCTGACCGCATGTATAGCGGGGTATCCTCGGCCTACACAGCGTCGGGCAAGGAAGGCTATCAGGACCTGCTCAGAGCCGAGCAACAGGAATCCATTGAGGCGCTCACCCTGCCCCAGGCCTTCATCCTCTACATGCAGCGCGAAGAGGGGCTCCACGGCATCATGCCGCCCCATGTTTTGTATACCAGTCACCTGGAAGGCCTGTAGCTCGGTTCAAATCAGAATTAAGTTAGGCCTGAAAACTCGGGGACGTTATTAGGTTTATTTAACTGGCTTGTCTCAGTGCATAGCAAGGCTAATGCAGAAAGGCCATATAGGGAGATTAAGTAGAGAGACTAAGTAGACAGACTTAAGTAGGGAGACCTAAATAGGAGAGCTATTTAGCTGGGCTAGGCCTGAGACTTCACCAGATAGTAGGCCATAAATATTTGGCCTGCCTTTTCCTGATATCGCTTGTGGCGCAGAGTAAACCCCTCGGCCAAAAACAGTGGCCGCGACAGGCTAGAGGCATCGACGCTCAGCTCGAGCATCCCCTGCGCCGCCGACCATGACACAAGCTGGCGTAGCAGCTGACGCGCTATCCCCTGCCCCTGATATTCAGGGTGCACATAGAGACTGTCGATATATCCTCTTGAGGCATAGTGAGTCTCCACATTGATAAAACCGACGCAGCGGGGTAACCCGCTAATTAGGCTTTCTGTGTCAACGGCTAACCAGGCCTGTGAGCGGGTCAGGCGTTTATGCCAGTGATAGCCAGAGCGCGGTGCCCTGGACCAGGCGCACTTTTGCACCTCACTGTAATGAGTCTCGTCAATCGCCCGCACCGCCAGATGATAGACCTCACTGACCTGAGTGCTATATCCCTTACGGTAGGGAATTATCTTAATCATCGCCTAATCAAATCTCGCAGAGTGGCTTTTGCCAAGAGATACTGGCCGAATGACATTGGCTGAGTGACATTGGCCACTACCAATCCTTTGCCACCACTTTTAGCAAACTGGCTAGTCGTAAATTGCAGCTTATATTAGTCGCCCATCAGGCAAAAAAATAGTGCCGATAACATGTTAGCGGCACTATCTATTATGTTTAGACTCTTATGTTGAATCAGGCCGCATGGCCATCCGAGTTACTTCTTGTCGATGCGACCCACAAATAGCAGTTCGTCAAAGGTGCGATTAAGCGTCTTGCTGGTAAAGTCATTCATCCACATCTGCTCTTGAACGACAACTACGTCACCTTTTTTCACCTCTGCCTGAGGTCCAGCCGCCCAGAAGGTCTTGTCGGCTTCTTTGATCTGAACATAGGTGTAACCGCCACCGTTCATGGTATCGACCACTGTGCCCTGATGCACTACACCAGCCGCCCAAGCACTCGAGATCCCCAGGGCTAAGGTGGCCGCAGCGGCTAAACGAACTAATTTAGTTATCATTGTCATTCCTTAAGTGTTTGCCTTTAACCCCTGCATTAAAACATGGCCTTTGCCATAAATCTCTACCCGGCGTACCTAAAACAGCATTCAATGAATCAGTTTTAGATCAAGCTCTCATTCCCGAGTTTTATCCTTGAGTGCGCGGAACTAATAACGGCTTGAGCATGCCTTCGAGGCCATTGAGCTTCACCTCATAGATGAGCGCCAGCTGCTGCCCCAACTTGCCCTCAGGAAAGCCTTTACTGTGAAACCAGACTAAATAAGGCTCTGGCAGCTCGAGTAAGCGTAATCCGGCATATTTACCAAAGGGCATTTTTTGATTAATCGCCTCGATTAAGGCCTGTTGATCCATCTTAACTATCCTAACTTAACTATCCTAAATGGCTATCGGAAGGTGTCCTGGGCCCAGCTTACGTGACCTCTGGCGCCAAACCAAGGGACATTAAGTAAAAAGTGCCTTGGATAAAAAGGAGCTTGCTATAACTAGCAGTAACACTTGTTCATTTCCCGCGCGCCGCCTTGAAACATAAGGTAAATTTCCCCAGAGGCAAGCAAACCGAGTTCAAAGTTTTAGTCATTACACATATAACATTTAGAAATATAAAAATTAAATATACAAACCTTTTGAAATATAAGTAAGATGAAAGTCTTACACTTTTAAGGCATAGGCATGACAAACCAGGCAATAAAACCAACAATTAAAAAGTAACCTCATGTTTTAAAACATATTATTCGCAAGACTTTATCCCTCAAGCACTTAGCGTCAAATATCTGCCAAATAGGCCAAAACGTCAACTTAATGACAAACGCCATAATCAAAAAAAACGTCAATTTTCATGTAGTTGACCAACAATTAATTAACACCTAAATTGGAGTCATGCCCAAACAGGTGAGGTCGCGAGACAGCAGTACATCACTTGGGAACCTAACAACAAACATCGGCAATCATTGGCAGTCGAGAGGAAATAGAATGATCATTTTAGTTGGCGGTGAAAAAGGCGGTAGCGGAAAGAGCTGTTTAGCCCAAAACATAGCGGTATTTCTCACAGTAGAATGCGGCGCGTCGGTCATCATGGTCGATTGTGATCCCCAGCGGACCACCTCTGACTGGATTCAAGCTCGTAACAACAATGGTACCCTGGCCAGCATCAACTGCGTACAGCTCTACGGCAAGATACGCAACGATCTGCTCAGTCTAGAGCAACACTATGACTATGTCATCGTCGACTGTGGCGGTCAGGATAACCTGGCACTTCGCGCCACCATGTCGGTTGCCTCCCATGTGTTGATGCCACTGCGTCCTAAGCGCAGAGACTTGAAAACCGTCAGCCACATGGATGATATCGTCGCTACCTGTATGATGATTAACCCTAAGATGCGCGCATCTTTCGTGATCACTCAATGCCCTAGCCTACCAAACCAGGCTAACCGCATCTTTGAGGCGAAAGAGGTGTGTAAGACTTACGACATCAACGTGCTCGACGCCATCACCTACAGCCGAAACATTTATGATGACAGCGAAGAATCGGGTCTGTCTGTCATGGAAACTCAGCCAAAAGGCAAGGCCGCCGAGGAGATCCGCAGCATCGCCTGTGAAATGCTGCAAGCTTCGAGTGCTACAGAAATTCGCAATCGTCTCGCCGAAAAACAGATGGATAAGTTAAGGGGTAACTATGGGTCTGGCCGATCTCAAGAAAAGCTCTACGCAGTCTAGTGCCGCGAGACAAAACCGTAAGCTGCTGAATATTTCGCTCGATGCCTTGATCGATGATTTCATCGAGGATGCGACACACTATGCCGCCGGGCATCCCAGCAATGTGCAGCAGATGGCCGAGGTTATCGCCTTAGAGACGGGCTTCGATGGTGATTTTCTAAATCGCCACGCATCTCAGGCCGCCCCTAAGGTGGTGCCGAAGGGCACTGGGCCCTATCGCAAGGCGACCTTTACCCTGAGCGAGTCTGCCATCGCGCACCTCGCCGAACTAGCCAGCGGCTGCGATGTGGCTAAGTCGAAATTGATCCGTTTTCTCATCGAGCACCATTACTCGTTATCGGAAAGCGAACGGCAACAAAAGGAACAATCCATCATAGTCGATTAAATTAGTCGAATAAATTAGTCGACTAAAACTAGTCGATTGAGTTAGCGATAGCATTAATCGATAAGCTATATCCCCAGACGCGCTGGGCTCATCATCACCCAGCGCGTCGCCATTTTCGCCCCGTCTCCCTAACCTTTCTGGCAGCGACAGATTTCAGTTTCCGAACTTACGGGCTGCCAGCTTTTTTTCTCCACACCTTTTTTCTCCACGCTTTTTTCTGGCCCTAAGATTGAATTTGCAGCAAGCAACACCATATCTTGCTATATCATAGGGAGATTTTTATGTTAGCCATCTTTATTCTTGCGCTGGTCAGTTGCGCCGCCATAGGTTACATACTGTTTAAGCCAAGGTATGTCAGGTATCGCCGCGCGCAGATCGCCAAGCGGCCCTTTCCTGCCAGTTGGCGCGCCATACTCAAGCGCCGTATGCCCTATTTTCGTGCCCTACCGAGCGACCTGCAACTACAGCTCAAGCGTCACATCCAGATCTTCATTGCCGAGAAGCAGTTCGTCGGCTGCCAGGGGATAGAGATTGATGATGAGATCCGGGTAACCATCGCCGCCCAGGCTTGTCTGTTACTGCTCAATCGTGACACGGACTACTACCCTAAGCTGAAACAGATCTTGGTCTACCCTAGCCTGTTTATCGTCAGTCAGACTCAGCAAAATGGCGATGGCACCTTCTGGGAGCGCAAAAACATACTCTCTGGCGAGTCCTGGGAATTTGGCAAGGTGGTGCTCTCCTGGCATACCACCAAGGAAGACGCAGCCCAGCCCTATGATGGCCACAACGTAGTGATCCACGAGTTTGCCCACCAGCTGGATCAGGAAGATGGCCACTCCAATGGTGCGCCCATCTTAGCCGATGCCAACGACTATCATTCTTGGTCTACCGTCATGGCGCAGGAGTTCACGAAGCTGCGCGAAGACGCCAAGTGGCATCAACCCAGCCTGTTTAACTATTACGGCGCCACCAACGAGGCCGAGTTCTTCGCGGTGATCACCGAGACCTTCTTCGAACGCCCCCATGAATTTTACCAGCAGCATCAGGCCCTCTATCAACAGATGAGTCATTTTTTCAAGCTAGATCCGGTAAACTGGCATTAACGACACGAAAAAGGAGTTTTACCATGACCGTCAGACATCCCATGCTGACTTGGCTTTTGGCAGCCAGCGCCCTACTGCTGAGCGGCATTTGCCGGGCCGAGATCCCGCTAGAGGCGACTCAGACCTTAGACAAGCTACACGGCTACGCCGCCAGTGCCGATTGGGACAACTACTTCGCCCTCTATACTGAGGATGCCCACTTTATCGGTACCGATGCCACAGAAAACTGGAACATGCAGGAATTTTCCGCCTATGCCCGCCCGACAAAGGGCTGGCACTACACCCTGGTTTCCAGACAGCTCCAGCAACACGGCGACGTGATAGTCTTCGATGAGCACTTAAGCAGTAAGTCCTACGGCAACTGCCGCGGCACAGGCACTCTGGTACTGAGCCCACAAGGCTGGAAGATATTGCAATACCACCTGAGTTTTCCTATCCCCAACGCCATGGCCAAGCGGATCACGGCGCAGATTAGCGCCGCGAGTAAGGAAGAGTAGAGCTAATGCACAGAGACAGATAGGCAGAGATTGGTCAGCTGCGCGAAGTGGGTAAAGCGCTCGAAATCCACTTCAGCCAGCTTGCGATCCGAGCTGTGTCTGTCGGCGTATAACAGGCCAATCACCTTGTTATCCACCAAGATCGGCGCCAACATGAAGCCCATGGCAGAGGTGTGGCGCCTGAGTTCTTCGTCGGTATAGAGACGCCACTTTTCCGAGCTAGGGTTGTCGATAAACAGCGGTTTCTTGAGGTCGACACTCTCGGCAAACACATTCTTATCGTGATTAAGCTCGACGATAAACTCATTCTTCATCTTATCGCCGTTCTCGCCTAACACCACGCGAGGCTGCAGGCGTTTTCGGTTTGGAGAGAGCAGCATCACGGCGCAGCGATCCATGCCTATACCATCGAGCAGACCGCTCAGGGTAATGGTGATCACCTCATTAAAGTTCGCCTTGTTGATGGCGCAATCTGTGAGTTCCCTGAGCTTCTTCAGCTGCAGGTCAACATTAAACTCACGTACCTTAATGGGCTCGGCTTCGGGCTCCGCCGCCAGCGTCAATTGGTGAGTATCGGGCAAAAAGGCCACCAGCACCTTGGCGCCATAGGTATCGGCCAGCTTTCTGGTGGCGTGGCTACACTGGATCATCCGCCCCTTAAATTCATCCACCTCGAGATCCAGCATGTCTGCCGCCTGCTTGATTCGATGATTCAGCTCGGCAATATCTTTGCTGTCGCTGGCCATCAACTCGCTGATCTTGTTGGCAAGATAGATGGAGCGGATCTCAGGCGTGCGCTCATTGGGGTTAGACAGGGACTTTACCAGCACCTCACCGAGGCCCCAGTTTTTGGCTATGCCCATGGAAAGCTGGGTAAATGAGGTGCCCAACACCTCTCTGACTACGTTATTGGCTTCCTTCTCATCGGCCTGATTGAGGCGTGCATCGAGCTGCTCTGTGGTCTCGCCGCCCATGCTCCAGAAGGCACTCTCCCCCAGGTGATAGAGCAGCGCGGCGATAAACACCTCTTCTTGCAGCTCTTCATCATGGTCTTTAAGCATCATCTTGGCCAGCATGGCTGCCTGGAAGGCTCTGGCCATCAGGGTGAGCAGCCTGTGGTACACGGGCTCAGATAAGCCCTTATTTTCTAGCAGGCTACTCAGGAGTTTGGCGGTAATACAGATGTTGCGTATGGTATCGAAGCCCAGCACCACGGCCGCACGGCTTACTGTGGTGACGTGGGAGATCCCCTTGTTATAGATGGCGCTGTTGGCCACCTTAAGAATTCGCGAGGTCAGCGCATTATCATGCATCACGCTGCGGCCGAGTATCGCCAGGGAGGAAACATCATCTTTGGCTAGTTTCTCTAGGGTTTTCACCGTCGAGCTAAGTGCCGGCATCTCTTGTTCGCTGATGCGTTTGGTCCAGTATTCTGCACCTTTACCTGACATGGCAGTGTTCAATGCGTATCTACTCTTTTATATAAAGAAATAAGGATAGCGCTCGCTTGCCGGCGCCGTCTTTGATGAATTATAGGCAGAAAAACTTATAACATAACAATTACATCTGCCGCCAGTGGCAAATCACGTTTATCACCTGCACCCTATTCACATGGCGAGGATTTCATCTCTTTATCGGCTGCGGGAGCGTATTGATAAGCACAAAATAAAAAAGGCGGCTCAAGAGGGACCGCCAAAGCAAGCAAAAATAAACAAGTAGAAAGGAAAGAAAAACCTCGCACTGCACGTAGGAACACAGTGCGAGGAACAACCGCTGCTAAAGGACAGCAAGTCGAAACTTTAGAACTGCTCCTCTTCGGTAGAGCCAGTCAGTGCCGTGACCGAAGACTCACCGCCCTGGATCACATTGGTCACCTTATCGAAGTAGCCTGTACCCACCTCTTGCTGGTGCGCCACGAAGGTGTAGCCTTTCTTCGCCGCGGCGAATTCGACTTCCTGTACCTTCTCGACATAGTGCTTCATGCCTTCGCCACGCGCATAGTCATAGGCGAGGTCGAACATGTTGTACCACATGTTGTGGATACCGGCTAAGGTGATGAACTGGTACTTGTAGCCCATGTCCGACAATTCTTGCTGGAAGCGGGCGATGGTGGCATCGTCCAGGTTCTTCTTCCAGTTGAAAGAAGGTGAACAGTTATAGGCCAGCAGCTGATCTGGGTATTGCGCATGGATAGCCTCGGCAAAGCGGCGTGCCTCTTCAAGATCAGGCTTAGCCGTCTCACACCAGATAAGATCTGCGTATGGGGCGTAGGCCAGACCGCGAGAGATAGCCTGGTCGATGCCAGCATTCACACGGTAGAAACCTTCTGAAGTGCGCTCGCCTGTGATGAAGTCGCGATCATAAGGGTCGCAATCAGAGGTCAGCAGATCCGCAGCGTTCGCATCGGTACGGGCGATAACCAGAGTTGGTACGCCGCTCACGTCGGCAGCCAAACGCGCCGAAACCAGCTTCTGTACCGCTTCCTGGGTCGGCACCAACACCTTACCGCCCATGTGGCCACACTTCTTCACCGAGGCTAGCTGATCTTCAAAATGCACACCCGCCGCGCCGGCATCGATCATGTTCTTCATCAGCTCGTAGGCGTTAAGCACACCACCAAAACCGGCTTCGGCATCGGCCACGATAGGCAAGAAGTAGTCTGTGTAGCGCTCATCTTGTGGGTCAATCTGGTTGCTCCACTGGATCTGGTCGGCGCGGCGAAACGAGTTGTTGATGCGCTGAACCACTGCAGGCACAGAGTTTGCTGGATAAAGCGACTGATCTGGGTACATGGTGCCCGCTAGGTTAGCATCGGCAGCCACCTGCCAGCCCGACAGGTAGATGGCCTCGATACCCGCCTTGGCCTGCTGTACCGCCTGACCACCGGTCAGGGCGCCCAGTGAGTTAACATAACCTTTCTTAGCGCCACCATTAACCAGCTGCCATAGCTTCTCGGCGCCGCGGGTTGCCAGGGTATTTTCCGGGACAATCGAACCGCGTAAGGCCACTACGTCCTCTGCTGAATAAGGGCGACGAACGCCTGCCCAACGTGGATTTTCAGCCCAATCTTGCTTAATCGCATCAATCTGTTGTTGACGTGAAATCTGTGTAGTTGCCTTAGTCATAATCTTCTCCATCTCAGGTGTTAGCATCCAGCTCCCTCAATACCACTCACATTCAAAGGCGCTAAATAGGTTTGGGTATTACCCTTTCATTTATAAAATCATCTCGCTAGGCGTTATCGCCCTGGGTCAAAATCTCGTAGCCCGGCAGGGTCAGGAAGTCCACCAACTCGTCGGCCGTGGTGATCTCTTCCAGCAACACGGCGGCCTGGGTAAAGCTGCCATGGGTGAAACGATCCGGTCCCACCTCGAGTTTGACGTTAGCCAGCTCTTCCACCAGCATCTCCTTGAACAGCGCCTTGGTGACCAGCTTGCCGTTAGAGAGCTTCTGCTCATGCTGGATCCACTGCCAGATAGAGGTACGTGAGATCTCTGCCGTGGCGGCATCTTCCATCAAGCCGTAGATGGGCACACAGCCATTGCCACGGATCCAGGCCTCGATATATTGCAGCGCAATTCGAATGTTGAGGCGCATGCCCGACTCGGTGCGCTCGCCTTCGCAGGGCATCAGGAGATCCCTTGCTAGAATCGGCGCATCAACATCGCGGGTGATATGCAGCTGGTTGACGTGATCTTCACCTATGTATTCGTTGAAGATCCCCATAGCGGTGTCGGCCAGACCCGGATGTGCCACCCAGGTGCCGTCATGGCCATTACGCGCCTCAAGCTCCTTATCGCCGCGCACCTTGACCAGTACTGCCTCGTTCTGCGCCTGATCCTTAGCCGGAATGAAGGCAGCCATGCCCCCCATCGCCAGGGCACCACGCTTGTGACAGGTCTTGATAAGCAGGCGTGAGTAGGCGCTCAGGAACGGCTTATCCATGGTGACCGCCTGACGGTCTGGCAAGATGCGGTCGCTATGCTTCTTCAACGTCTTGATGTAGCTGAAGATGTAGTCCCAGCGGCCACAGTTGAGCGCGACTATGTTAGAGCGCAGTTCATAGAGGATCTCCTCCATCTCGAACACCGCCGGTAGTGTCTCGATAAGACAGGTACACTTAATGGTGCCCGGTGTTAGACAGAAGCGCTCTTCCACATAGGCAAACACCTTGGCCCACCAGCGCGCCTCGACATGACTCTCTAGTTTAGGAATATAGAAGTAAGGTCCGCTGCCTTTCTCCAGCAATTGGCGATAGTTGTGGTAGAAGTAGAGGCAGAAATCGAATAGTGCCCCAGGGATCGCCTCGCCATTGAAGACGACATGCTTCTCTTTAAGGTGCAGGCCGCGTACACGGGCGATAAGCACGGCAGGATCTTCATCAAGCGTATAATGCTTACCTGTCTCGGGCGCCGTGTACTCTATCTCGCCGCGCACGGCATCACGCAGATTAATTTGGCCTTGAATCACCTTGATCCAGCTAGGCGCCAGAGAGTCTTCGAAGTCGGCCATAAAGACTTTAACGTTGGCATTGAGGGCGTTAATGATCATCTTGCGATCCACAGGCCCTGTGATCTCAACACGTCTGTCTTGCAGGTCTTGGGGAATACCGCGGATCTGCCAGTCGCCGTCTCTGATGGCACGGGTCTCGGGTAAGAAATCGGGCAGCGCGCCCTTATCGATCAGTTCCTGCTTCTGCCTGCGCATCTCGAGTAGCTTAGGTACCTCTGCCGCAAACTGATCACACAAGACCTCAAGCAAACTCAGCGCACCTTCGTTAAGCACTATCTCTTGCCCCGGCACTGGCGCCCCCAGGATAGACAATCCCGTCTCTAGCTGATGTTTATTCATTACCTGTTCAGTCATCCCGATATCTCCCAAGCGCTCACTTACCGTTAATTTCAATTCTTCCAGCCTTTAACCTAAGGCCCGCCATACCTTGTAATGATGGCCATACAGCTTGAAACACCAGCAAGGGGTTACAAATGTACGTTTTGAACAAAATCTACTAACAAACTGTTGGGATTGCAACAATACGATCGTCGAGAAAATCAGCGAAAAAAGCTGAGTTACATCACAAAAAATTGGTAAGACCAAAAAGCAAATACAGACTTAAGCAGTTGTTTTTATAAAATTAATTTAAACAACAACAAATCAAGAAATGACTAAATTTAAAAGTTGTCTGACAAATGAACCAAGTCCCACACACTGAAAGTTATTACGTAAATTTATTACGTACAGTAATTTTATCGATACAGAGATTTCGCCTAGAAGCCTGACAGATAAAAAGGCGGCACGTTTTGCTTTACTTGCAAGTAAGGCCATTAAAGCCCAATAATTTCAATACCTTGAACGCAACTCTGACACACCCAAAATCAAACGCACGTTTCAATTTGACGTTTACGTAAACGACACAAAAGCAAAGCGAAATGACTTGTCACAATTCGGTAACGTTTGTCGATCAACATCACGATTTTTTTTGGTTTGCTGCAAAAAAAATCAAAAAAAAACCGAATAAATTGCATAGCTAACCCAGCAGAGACGCTTATCATGCAGCCAGGACAAGGCATCAAACTCGGCCATTCGACAAGCCTCGCTCTCCTTCTGTCGCTATTCTTCTATCGCCCCCTTCTATCGCTATCCTCCTGTCGCTAAGCAATCAGCGTAAAATGACTAACTCGCACGGTGACTAGCCGCTCAGCTTTAATATCAATAGTAATAAAAGGCAGCAAACCTAAGTTCAAACAACAAAATACTGAAGGCGAACCGCACAAGCCCTAGAGGTAAACGACTGACAACATGGAACTAGAAGCTCAGCGCAAGACGAAAGAGCTAGCCAGAAGAAGTGAACCACTCGGTAAACATCGAGTACCTGTTGCAGGAAGGCCTGATAGGCTCCCATCGATGCAAGAGGGAATCGCTAAGGATGCATAAAGGCAAAAGCTTCACTAGAAGAGAACAGCTTAGACAGCAAACATAGACTAGAGTCACTAACACCAACGAGAAGCGCGAACATCAACGAGAAGCGCTAGCGCAGACAAGAAGGACTTTCGCAAACAAGAAGGATTAGCAGAGTTAAAGACAAGTGTCGGCAAGCCAATGACTCGCCTAGGGGTAACGATTTTGAACTAAATAACGGCAAACCAGTTAGCTAAGGCTAAGCATTCACCGCATTAATGGGGGTGTCGGGCGTAGACTCCATGCTCGGGCGGTACATGACCACGCAGTTACGGCCATTGCGCTTGGCCTGATACATGGCGAGATCGACCCGCTTCATGAGTGGATCCAGGCTAAGATCCTCCTCCACACTGGTACAGACACCGAAACTGGCGGTAATGCTCAGGTCACTATAGTGAGGCTTAGTCTGAATCGACTCTATGGCCAGGCGACACTGCTTGGCGATCTTGAGGGCCGCCTGCTCATCCGTGTACGGCAAGAAGAGCGCAAACTCTTCACCGCCCATGCGCACAAACAGATCCCTGCTCTTGAGGCTCGGCGTCACCGCATCGACTACTCGCCGCAATGCCCAATCACCGGCGCTATGGCCATAAGTATCGTTGATCGACTTGAAGTGGTCTAAGTCGAACATCACCACACTAAACACGCTGCGATGAGCCAAGACATCGACGAAGAGATTTTCGGCAAAGTCTTGCCCCGTGCCTCGGTTTAATACTCCGGTCAAAGGATCTCGCTGAGAGATGCGCTTATATTTGCGCTTCTGCACAAACATGGTTGCACCAAAAATAATGAGACAGATAGAACAACCAAAGGCGATCATCAGCGCCATACTCTCGTTGTATCTCTCCAGCTCAACCACCTTTTGCTGCGCCGTATAGAGCGCCCTATCCTGGTTGAGCATCTTAATTTCACGGGTCTTCTCGGCATTCTCAAACTTGGCCATCTGATACGCATAGGCCTTTGCCTTGGTCTCATCGATATCGGCCTCACTAAGCTGCATATACTCGTCCAGATAACGATAGGCCTCCTGGTAGCTTCCCTCTAAAGCCAAGGCATCGGCCATCATCTTATAGGCGCGTTTCTTGGCGTTGAGCACGCTTGGTTCGTCCTCAACATCTATGACTTGCTGGGCGTATTGCTTGGCGCTTTCAACCTCTTTCTTCATCAAGTAGGTTTCGGCCAGCAAGGCATTAACATCGTTAATCTCTAACTGAAACTTAAATGTCTTGTACTTTGCAAGCGCTGAAAGGAACAGCTTCTCCGCTTGCTCAAGCTCGCCTAGCTTAAGGTGTGAAGTGCCCTTGCCCTTGTCGGCCATGGCAACAATAAGCGGAATATTATGTTCACTACAGAAGGTGCGGGTATCGGCAAATAACTGCTTAGCCTCATTGTAATGAGAGAGCTTTAGCTCCCCTGCCGCCAATAGCACTTGGGCATAACACTGCTCTTTCGGCGATCTGTCGCGGCTGAGTGCATAGGCCAGCGAGGCATAGCGCTTCACCTCATCATAGACTTCGAGATCCAGATAGAGGTTGGCCAACCTCAGATAAGAGGTCATCTTAATGGTCACATCATCTATCTGCTCGATACGGTCGAGATTCTTCGCCATTGCATCCAAGGCGCCCTGATAGTTCTTCATGGCGATCAGCGCTGTGGCCTGATACAGATAGATGGAATTTTGAGTTTCGGGAGAGTGGCTCAGCTGTTCGGCCTGAGTAAGTAGGTTAAAGGCGCGCTCGTAGGCACCGTTATACATCTCCTTGTTACTCTCCAGGGTCAACACCCGAGCCCTCTGTTCGCGGCTCAAGTGCTGGGTATTCTCTTTAAGGTAGGCAATTACCTCAGACGACTTGGCCGGCTCTGCAATTAAGGATGCCTTTAGCTCATCGATAACCGCGTCATAATCGACATCGCTCGCAACGGCAGATCCGCAAAGCGCTATCGAAAAGACACAAGCCAAAAATAGTCTGAGGTAATACATATAGTTTCTACGAGTTACTTGCTGTCATCTGGGTTAGTGATGATCAAATAGGATTGTACTTCGCTGGTGTCACCTGAGAGCGAATCGAGCTGCGCTTTATCACCCGACAACACCGCCTGGATCTCTTCATCCGTTAGGCCATTGGCTTTCATCACACCTTCTGGATCAGCCTTGTAAGCCTCTAACAGCGCGGCATCCGAACCTAACTTCTGAAAAAAATCGCTTAGCTTAGACATATCATTCTCCATTGTTATGTAATAACACTAGTTGCTAGACAAAAGTTTGACCACTCTAGCTTTAATCAAACTCCGTCTCATTTTTTTAACCCAATAAAGCTTCTGAAATACCGAGTTTTGCCAAAACCTTATGGTTCACCTTCAGCGGCGCCGCCGGTGGAATTAGCAAGGTAGTAATAGCAGTTAACTTGGCTTGGGGTAACGCCTTGAGTAATAAGCGTTCAATTCGAGGCGCCTGTGTCGGTAAATTGGGCGCTTCATATAAAATGACCTCATGGTCTAACGGATACCACTCGCTAAGCTGCTCAACCAAGACCTGCAAACAATCCGAGTTAGTATGAAACTTGGTGAGCGTGTGCTCTCCGGCGATGGCTATCTGCCACAGCAGCAGATGGGTGGCGGGATCCGGCGTATGACAGTAGAACATGAATTGACTGGCCTCGAAGCTCTGGTGACCAGATTGTCCAGGGTCTATCCCCACGTCGGCCCATAAGCAGGCCTCGGCTGAGATCCCCGGCTCCATCTTGGCCTCGAAACCTTCTTCGCGCGCCCGGCGAATGGCGATATGGGACACACAGGCAAACACACCTGGATGACCATACAGGGCGCACACGACCCGCTTACCCGCCCTAACCTCGGTCAATATCGCCTCGACCATCTGTTGGTAGGTATCACGACGGCTCTTAACTTCTTCACCCTGGGCATAGTATTGATGCAGTGATCGGACATCATGATTCATGCTCTCAAGCCACTGGAGGGCAAAGGCATCGGGCACCAAAGAAAAAACCACGTCGGCCAGCTCGATATAACTCTTACTCAGCACGGTTATTTGACCGCCCAGGTTAAGACCTGTGCCGACACAAACCAAACTGCCAAGCTTTTTAGATTCATCCATTCTTGCTGTATCCATTATTACCACAGGCGATATATTACCGCTAAATTCCCGGCTAACCCGGCTAATTAGTCACTATTTGCACCTAGGGCAAACCAACGCTTGCAAACAAGATGTAAATAAAATTTAACTTACCACAATTCGGGATAAAACAAATACTAACAATTAATTAGTCTGGCATTTTCATCACGACTCAGAGATTCTCCCGCGCTACTTGGACAAAATTCATTCAGGCTAGTGAAACTAATCCTTAACACACCTGTCTGAACTATTCGCCCTCCCCTTGGGCGCCCCAAACACACAGGCCTAAGCTGATACGCAGGCTAGATCCAGAAAACGGCGATAGCGCTTGTCAGCATGGGGAATGCTTGGGTATCATGGCCGACAGATTTTTAGGGAAGTAGCGCATTCAATGACCATCAAAAAACATAGTATTACTCTATTAGGCGCAGCGGCGCTGTCTCTTTCATTAAGCGCATGTAGCGTGTTCGACTGGCTGATCTATAAGCCAGATGTGCCACAAGGCAACTACATGGAGACGCAGCAGGTCGAGAAACTCAGAATCGAGATGACCAAAGAGCAGGTCGAATATATCCTGGGCCGTCCCGTATTAAGAGACAGCTTCTCGGACGACACCTGGTACTATGTCTATCACTACAAGAGTGGTCGTGACGCCAGCATCACACATAAAGAGCTGGTGCTGCACTTTACCAATGACAAGCTTTCTAAAGTCGATGGCGACTATGAACTAGCTGCAGACTTTAACACCCCGCTGGATCAGAGCTCGCTGCCAGAACTAGGCGCCGCAAAGGGTGACCTGGTTCCACTAAATCCAGAGCAGCGTCCAGATACCAAGCCACTCGTGGAAGAGAAGAAAGCACAAGAACTCAACGAAGTTAAAGAGTTTGAATAAACGCTTTAACTAATGCCAGGCTAAGTCAAACACCTTGGCATCAAGACGAAAAAAGGGTCCTAAGCATTGCTTAAGACCCTTTTTACTATCTAGTGGTTTTTTCTTTATTCTTAACTCTTAACTCTACAATGCGCCTTGCAGCCTATCCTGCCAGACGGCTTATCTGGCCTTACTTAACTCTCGATAATATTCCCAGAGGAAACAAAAACTTAACTAGCTCACCTTAGCGCCAGTGGTCTTGTTGGCGCGGCCCTCGCTCTTAGCCTTTTCGGCGCGTTGACGACGCACATCTTTGGGATCGGCAATCAAGGGGCGATAGATCTCCACTCGCTGCCCGGGTTCTAGCACCTCATCATGCTTCACCGCTCGGCTGAAGATACCTAGCTTTACCTTCTCCAGATCGATCTCAGGAAAGAAACGGCAGATATCGCTCTGCTTTACCGCCTCGATACAACTGGTGCCCGGCGACACCATGACGCTGATACGCTTCTGCTGGGTAGGCAGTGCATAAATCACTTCAACGGCAAACTTATCTTGATCGCTCATCTTACATCCTAAGAAGATTAAAAAGCTGTTATTTGTAAATCACTTTGGCGCGGCTGGTGAAGGCGGTCACCATAGAAGACATCAGCTCTTTGAACACCTTACCGAAGGCCAGATCCGCTATCGAACTGGAAAATTCGAAGTTAAGCTCGAAATCCACCTTACAGGCATCTTCCGTCAACTCGGTAAACTCCCATTGACCGTGCAGATGCTTAAAGGGGCCATTTTCCAGCGCCAGCTCAATTCGCTTACCAGGAATAACCTGATTGCGTGTGGTAAAGGTCTTGCTGATCCCCGCCTTGGAGACATCGACCGAGGCCAACATGGTCTTACCATCAAACTCGAGTACCTTACCGCCAACACAACCCGGCAGAAACTCCTTATAGGATTCCACATCGTTGACTAACTCGTACATCTGCATGGCACTAAAGCGCACTAATACGCTACGGGAAATCTTGGGCATATGACTGTTTAACCTGAAACCTTGGCCTGACACCATAAAGCAAAAAATTGATTTTAACATGCTAGGCAACACCGGTCACCTCACCCAGCACTCATGCCAAGCTCAAAAAAACACCACCTCGACCCATTTACGCAGGCAAATTAAACAAATAATCGCGCGAGCCAATTCCAAATTGGTTTACCGCGCGTATAATAGCCCTCCTATGGCTAAGAAAAACGCAAAAAAATCAAAGAACCCACCGGCGACGATTGCACGCAACAAACGCGCAAACTTCGACTATAAATTTGAAGAGAAATTTGAAGCCGGCTTATCCCTGATGGGATGGGAAGTGAAATCGATCCGAGTCGGAAAGGTAAACCTGTCTGAGAGCTATGTATTCCTCAGAGACGGTGAGGCCTACCTGTTTGGATGCACCATCACACCGCTCAATACCGCATCGACTCACGTGGTTTGTGACCCCATGCGCGATCGTAAGCTGCTGCTCAACCGCAGAGAGCTGGATAAGCTGCAGGGCCTGGTAGAGCGTCAAGGTTACTCTATCGTGCCTATCTCCATGTATTGGCGCAAAAACGCCTGGGTGAAGCTCGAAATCGGCCTGGGTAAGGGTAAGAAAGAGCACGATAAGCGCGACGATACCAAAGAGCGCGAATGGAAGATTGAAAAATCTCGTACCATGAAACATGCTGCACGATAATAATCGCTGTGATTCAGCGACTTGTCTGGCATAAAACGTACGGATAACGAACAAACGATAGTAACCCCTATGATTAATCCTTGGTAATCGAGGACGACGCGGGTTACAATCGACCTTGTACTGGGGGCGATTCTGGATTCGACAAGATTCACGAAACCCTAGGAGCATGCCGAGGGGCGGTTGGCCTCGTAAAAAGCCGCACAGTTATAGTTGCAAACGACGATAACTACGCTCTAGCAGCTTAGGCTAGCTAGCCATCTTGCTCACGTTTCTCAAATGGGCAGAGTATTAAGATGGTCACCTTTACATTTGATAGCGAGGGAACCATGTTCAGGGGTGAACCGCGAAACAGTACTGAACTCGCCAATAACAATCCTGTCTTTCGGAGTGTTGTTGGTTAACCAATAGAAAGACTAAGCATGTAGCGCCGAGGATGTAGGCTTTTTGGACGCGGGTTCAAGTCCCGCCGCCTCCACCAATAACAGAAACGAAGACGTCCTAGGACGTCTTTTTTTCTGCCTTTAAGAAAGTAAAATCAACCATTTAGCGATACCCACCCTTCCAGTAAGGACTTTTTTAGTCCGATTATATCCGGTTGCAATAGATACATCGGCGGGTACACTGAAGGTACACACACTCTATGGTGTACCTAATATGGCTAAGCAGACTACCCAATTAAGTGACACAGAAGTTAAGAACGCGAAATCTCGAGATAAGGAATATCACCTTTTCGATGGTCATGGTTTAAGATTGCGCATTAAACCGAACGGCTCGAAACTTTGGCTTTTCAACTACACCCACCCTCTTACTAAGAAACGTAATAATTTAGGCCTAGGCTCCTATCCCACAGTGTCGCTTGCTCTTGCGCGAAAAAAAGCCGTTTCAGCCAGAGAACTGCTAGCTGAAGATATAGATCCAAAAGCTCATCGCGAAGACCAAATAGCTAAAAAAGCAGCAATCATAGAGCACACACTTATCAATGTCGCCAAAGATTGGATGGAGTGTAAAAAAGAAGCTGTAACTGAAAAACATGCAGCGAAGACTTGGAGTTCTCTCGAACTGCATATTTTTTCCGATCTTGGCAAATTACCCATCAGTCAAATTACTGCACCGAAAGTCATTACAATCCTTCGGACGATAGAAGCCAAAGGACATTTAGATACAGTGAAACGCTTATGCCAGAGGCTTAATGAGATAATGGTATTTGCAGTAAACACAGGCTTGATCCACTCGAACCCATTAAGTGGTATTAAATCCGTATTTAAGCAGCCAAAGAAAAATCACCTATCGGCGATGCAGCCTCATGAACTACCGGAGCTAATGCAAGCCATAGCAAACGCGAGTATTCAAAGGTTAACTAGGCTGTTACTTGAATGGCAACTTCATACTATGACTAGGCCTAACGAAGCTGCTAGCGCAAGATGGGATGAAATTGACCAGGAAAATCGACTTTGGACTATTCCAGCCAGCAAAATGAAAATGCGACGTGCTCATCAAATCCCACTAACCGATGAAACCATTACGTTACTTGAAATACTCAGACCAATAAGTGGACACCGCGAGTACCTGTTTCCTGCAGCTCGTAATCCCAAAACTCATTACAGCGAGCAAACAGCAAACGCTTCTTTGATTCGTATGCAACTCAAAGGTCGCACTACCGCTCATGGTTTTAGGTCCCTTGCGAGTACAACGCTTAACGAACAAGGCTTCGATCCTGATGTTATAGAGGCCGCGTTAGCGCACACAGATAAAAACCAGGTTCGCAGTGCTTATAACCGCAGCGTTTATTTGGAAAGAAGAAAAGTCATGATGGCTTGGTGGAGTGAGCATATCACTCAAGCTGCGCAAGGTAATTTAAGCCTTGCTCAAAACAACACAAACTTGCGATTAATTGCCAATTAAAGAGGGATTTCATGGCTAGATATCAACTTAAAACAACGCTTACAGCCCTTCAGGCAGTTGAATTAATATTGGATAGAGACTTCGACTCAATATTAAGAAACGATCCGGATTATAAAACGGCACAGGAACTATATGAATGTTTAATTGAAGAATATGAAATTGCCATAAATTGTGCTGAAAACAGCATAATTAAGATAAGCTTACCACCGACCTTGGGGGTCTCAGATGCACAGGCATCAAAACAAAGCCTCGCAGCTTTTTTTAGACAAAATGACAACCCCAACTATGCCAAACTTATCATGCCCCAAGGAAAGAATGGTGTGACGGATGATAATGGGCTTTCACATAAACCTCATGGCAATGCACTACGAAATAATAAAGTTCGAGAAGAGGTACTCGAATTCGCACTCTACGTAATCAAGAAGTTTCCTGACCAATGTGAATCTGCGGCAAAATGGGCACAAACCATAGACGAAAAAGCTCAACTAAAGTGGCCTAACACTGCTGAACCCCCTCTAAGTCGAGCGACCATCGAAAAGTTAATAGGTAAAGCATTAAAAATCTGAAACTAAATTTAGTTTCAGAAACTAAATAAATACCGTCAGAAATCAGCGATATGTCCATCGTATTCTTCATCCGTCCAAGCAAAATTGCTAACATACGGAGAAGACCATGAAAGTATTAAGATTGAGAGATGTCATTCAGTTAACGGGCTTAGCGCGTTCAACAATTTATGACTACATAGCCAAAAAGCAATTCCCTAAGCCGATAGATCTTGGTGAACGAGCTGTTGGTTGGCTTGAGCACGAAATCCAAGATTGGATCCAGCAACGTATAGAAAAACGAGATGCATAACCCAGTAAGTCACTAATGTAGCCATTTGGTAAAGTTAGTGACTTTGATTGGCAAGCGTATAGCGCACACACAGGCATTGTTGGTGCGCTATAGCTTACGCTAGATGCCGCTGGATGAAAATTGCAGGTTTTTTACCCCCCTAATTTTAAGCGCGTTTACAGTAACCCTTAGGCTCAATAGGCATTCGCGCCACTCGGCAGCCTGAGGGTTTAGGGGATATTGATAATATCTTATTAGGTTTTTTATTTAGAAATTCTTGTAAGTGGATATTGCTATGTATGCAACAACGTCTAAGTACTATGAGTATCAAGGGATGTTCTGGAAAATACAAAGCGCACCATCTGGCTGTTACACACCAATGCTGAGATCAATCTGTCAGCTTTTCTTTAATATGCACAGCTACCACGCTCGACTTCTAGTCTTTAGGTTTGATTTAAGACAATCCAGCTTTACCGACAGCAACCAGCGCATCACTCGGTTTTTCAGGCGACTCAATCGTCGATTAATGACAAAGTATAAGCTTCAGCGACTGGGTTATTTTTGGACTCGAGAACAAGATAGCGCTAAAGCACAGCATTACCATTGTGTACTATTTATCGACGGCAAGTGCGTCAACTTCCCTTCAACCGTTTCGGCTATGTGTGAAGAAGTCTGGGCAAACATGAGCGGTTCATACTGGCGACCAGATAATTGCTTTTACCTAAGCCACCGGCATAATCATCAAACCATTGGCGAGGTAATTTATCGCTTAAGTTATCTTGCAAAAACACGTGGCAAAGATAAAAAGTCGCCTCAAACCAAAAACTATGGTTCAAGCCGAATCACCGCTAATCCCAAATCAGTATCGCCACGAAAAGATGTGACCCGCGCGCATTAGGATGACTCGCGACACCTGCGCAATTAATACCAAAGCACTAATGCATTACCAAGGGTCAGATTTGAAATCTGACCCTTTTAAAACAACACTCGCCTGGAACCTCCATGAGCCGCCAATGGAATTAAAGCAAACAACTGGAAAGGTTAGCTTGAATCGCCTCTACAAAGGGGCTTTCAAGGGGCTTTCAAGGGGCTTTCAAGGGGCTTTCAAGGGGCTTTCAAGGGGCTTTCAAGGGGCTTTCAAGGGGCTTTCAAGGGGCTTTCAGCCAATGATAACTATGAAACAACTCAGGTAAACTGCCCCTCATATAAACCTTTCCCTGAAAACTCAGGATATGTTGTTAGGGCTATTGGCAACAACTCAAGTTTTTGAATTTACCCGAACAAAATCTCTAAACGCCTGCCTGTGATCTCCAAATCCAGAGTCCATTAAGCCTTGTTCGTGATACTCTAGCCATCTATAAATAGCACTATCAATACCAATCTGGCCATCCAATAAACCACTTACGTAAGACTCAGGATTTGTAGTTAGATCTTCCGCATAAAACCTTTCGGCTGTTATCGCAGTCTGTTCTAACTCGCTATCAGGTATATGCTTAAGCGCAATAATTTTACTGAATACATTGGGCTTCAAATGCCTCCCTGACACATAACAATTTTGCTTCCAGGCTTGCGCGACACACGCTGCAATGTCAGCTCGACACTTCCAATATCCATAAACCCATTGTTCACAAAAGTGATATCGATAAATAGGCTTTCCTGACAGCTCACCAATTCTCTGTCTCATTAAAATGAGTGCATCATATTCATCAGCTTTATATTGAGTTGTCAGCAAAAAACCATCCACGCTATTCCCATCAGTTGACAACAATAGAGAATCCAGCCAATCGCCAAATAGCTTAGGACGTTTATAAAAATGATTTAACTCATAAAGTTCATCTGAGGCACCTTCAAGCCATTCGAGTTGGACATTAAATAATGCAGCCGCAGATTCTAATAAGTCACCGGTTAACATCTTTAGGAGTTCAGCCTCATCTTCGACTTGATGAATGGTCAGATTATGGCCAAAAAAACGTGGGATCTGGGCTCGGGCTACGCCATGCTCTTCAAAAAGTCGTATGAAACGCTGGACAGTATTAGTAACTACGGGCTCAGGCTTGCGCCATTTTTTATATCGTTCTTTGAGGGCAAAGAATGCTTCAATATCACCTAATCCAACCATGGATAATCATCCTTTTTTACTCGGTAAAATAGCCTAACTGGCAATGTGATGAAAACTGTATGCAGAGCTTAAAGCTGCCATATCACAATAATCCATCTCAAGGTCAAAAGGCACGACATGGAGCTTTAACCCCGGTTTAAACTCAAAATGAGCCAGAGATTCTGTAAAACCAATATGCTTGGGGTAAATCAGGTACAGGTCACCTTGCCCACCTATGTACTTTTCACCATAAGCATACAGCTGATACATATCCGCTTGATTTAGATTGTACTTATCTTTAGCTGTATTAAGCGACGAATCAAGCAACTTCCATTTTGTGTCCATCACGGTGATCACCCGAAATTTATCATAGACGACCAAATCAGGCTTTAGCCGGAACCAATCGCTACCATTGTGAAGAGTTAAACATTGGCTAGATGCCTGTTCTTTTAACTTTAACGCTGATGGCAGTTGTCGTCGTAATTGTTTGGCAACATAGCGTTCAAATAGCTGTTCCATCGGGAAAAGAAAAGATAAGCCATCATGCTTACCGACCATTGCTACCGGTGATTGATAACTTAAAATCAGTTCACACCATGGTTTTAAAGGACGATAGTGAGCAAGTCCTCTATCTTCCTTCCACAGCCTAAAATCTAAAGCATAGTTAGCCGATAACTCGATATCGTTAAATACGAATAACAGTTCACGAGCGAGGCGTTGATTAGCAGTCGATTTAGACCACTTCAGCACTTGCTTCAATGAAGAATTCAGCAGACGGTTTTCTGATCGATTAGCGTTATAGACATCATGAGCTACATGAAAATAATGTTGCCTACCTGGTCGCTGCCTCAATTGTTTCGCGACCTGCAGTTGTCCCTTTAAATAAGGAGACTCACGCTCAATACGTTGATACTCATTTCTAATACCTTGGCGCACCAATTTTGAAACAGCTTTTAAGAAATGCGTAATAAGTAACTCATAAAGAGGTTGTTTTAATAGTTGTAGTTGAGATTGTTGGAACTCTTCTAATGTTAACTTTTCAACAAGAGCTAACATCTTTATCAAGATTTTACGGGCCGATACGGGATCACAAGTATCAGTTGATGTTTTGGGTAAAATTTCGATTCGCGTTCTACAAGGGGTTTCTAGTACACCAACAAAATTTATAACCTGAAGTGCTATTGTGGAACCGTATCGCTTAGCTTTAACTAATTCACGCTGACTATCGCCATTGCTAATACCATTAGCCAATAACCACTCGAATGCTGACTTAGGTATTGAATGGCAATCTATGCTGTGGTTATCACCACCATTAGTTAATAGTGCATACTCCCTGACGGTGACATTATTAACCTTGCTGAGATTCATAAATGCCTTTATATGCTTCAGGGTTAAGCAATGCTGCATTGTTTCGTTGGTAAAGTCTAATGCCATCTTGTGACCAATCATTACCCATCAATGCCAATACTGAAGCGTCAGTAAACTTCTCCTCAATAAACTTCAAGCTGATATCAGATTTGAGATGATCACCTAGTGCTTGCCCAACACGCTCCCAGTCTTCAAAAAAGTATTCTTCTAACAACGGCAGTATTTCTAGCTCAAAAATACGAGCCAAACGCTCAAGGGTGGGATCATCTTTTAGTGGTAAAAAGAAGCTATGACCAATGGTATGCTCACGGTCATATAGCAGCTCGATGCGCTGATTTATCGTTTTAAGCAACTTCGCGACATCAATGCCGTCGATAACAATACCTTCAAGCAACTCATGGTTTGGCATCATCTCTACAAACTCAAACCTACGACGCAGCGCAATATCAACTTGAGCTAATGATTTGTCAGCAGTGTTCATCGTACCTATGATATGCAAATTAGACGGGACTGAAAAAGACTCTTTTGAATAAGGCAACTTCACTGATAAAGCTTCAGCGCCACCAGCACGCTTGCTTGGTTCGATTAGCGTGATCAGTTCGCCAAAGATGTTTGAGATATTACCACGGTTGATTTCATCGATAATCAAGACAAACTGTTTAACAGGTAAATTAATAGATTGAGATTTATAATCTTGAAGGCCGCAATTGCTTTTTAAATACCGCAACACGCCATCAACATACGATGGATTATAAATTCCCTTTTTACTACCAGTCCGATATAGCTGCCTTACAAGTGCAAGACTAGCAGAATAGCCATTTTGCAATGACTGATTGCTTTTGGGATAAACTAATAATGTATTCCCTCCACCATATTCTACATCAAACTCTTTTCCTGTAATCGTCTTTAATGTCATTAAACCGTCGTGACTGGCTAAGGCATCGGTAAAAATTGTTAATGCTTGATCAAAAGGATCATCAGTCTCAGTTACGCCTTCACTAGCACGTTCACAAATCTGCTTAAAAACTCCAGATTCAATCTTGTAGTTTAATTGACCACTTTCAGATTCAGCTCGCAGTCCCTCAACAAAATCTTCATAGCTAAAACTCTGGTGAAAAGTTGTAAAAACTATCTGACCTGAAGACACAAATTCATCAAATTTTGCTTTCAATTGAGTACGGGATAAACCCTTTTGTAAAAAATCGGCTTCTACAATAGTAAGCGCTTGATTGATGGTATTATAAGTTTTACCGGTACCAGGAGGACCGTACAAAATTTTATTAGTGGGGAGACTTTCAAACTTCATTTTGACTGGTTCCTCAATGAGAAAATTACTTGAGTTACTAACCCATAGCTTTTCTAGTTCTTCAGTTATCGATGGATTAATTTCAATGCCAGAGCTCTGTGGGCTCCATTGTTGTTGAGGAAAAAAACGGATCAATTCAGACTGTCTCAGCAGCCCTCTTGCTAAATCAGGTCGATGTTCTTCAACTTCAAACTCAATGTAATTACGCTTTTTTGAGCTATCGCGCCAATCTTCGTCATCAAATGATGTGCGGATAATTTCACCTGATGCAATAATACCCTTAGGTTCAACGCCTAGGCGTATTAAAAAGATACGATCACCTAATTGCGGCTGTTTTGAACTACTGGTCCATCTATGTTTATCACCTGGGTTTAAATCAAGCTGATAAGAATCAGAACCCTCTCCACCATCAGAAAAATGTTTAGGGTTCCAACTTAACAACCATGTTCGATTGACATATTCATCAGGCCATTTAGGAAGAGTTTTATGCTTCAGAGGAAACCTACTCAAAAAGCTAGCAACATAATCAGCTTCATTAAGTTCAACCAACAATTCATCAGTTAACTCTCTAGCGCTTTTAGATATGCCTTCATGATATGTTGAAGAAATAAGGACCTTGATGCCAGTTGTCTCTGGTGTTTCCAGTCTAATCAATACCGCTAAAGCTGTATTGTTACCAACAGATTTTCGTCCGCAACGGATAGGTCCACTTTTCTTACCTCTTATACAAAACCAATCAAATCCTTTTTGATGTAACATTTGAAACAATTGGCATAGTCGATATCGTGAAAGTTCATCTTGCACGTAAGCCGATATTTGAGGTTGAGCGGTAAAATGATTGAGTAAAATAGCGCATTGAAAGTTAAGCCAAAGCTTTAACCCTGCGATAGCAGCACCGTTATATGATTGACCTATATCTGCATTTTTGCCTTGAGGACTATAAAGCTTCACTAGGCTACATAACTCTGTAATTGAAGAAATAGCATAAATACTATTTCCCAGATGATCACTGATTCTGTTGAGCCCTGATTGATAATTTCTAAAGCTATTAGCAGATATACCTTTCTTTTTGAAAGGCCAATCGAGCTCTGTTTGTACCCACTCTTTGAATTTTTCTTTATCTGTCACAGCAGTCCTCCATCCACTTGAAATAGCTCTAATTTAGTTAACCTTTCAAGAGCTGAAGTTCGTCTTTATATGGCATTAAAGGCGCGTAAAGCCTGTGGTAAGCATTTCCCACTGCGCCTATGAATTGGGTAACTTTTGGAGGGTGATCGCCTATTGCAATGATATGATCACGGGCAATACCTGGATAAGGATCAATATAAACAATCTCCTTTATCCCTAATTGATATGCCTTTTTAGCACAAAGTTCACATGGGCTTGCTGTAGTAAATAATTTACCGCCTTCGATTCCCATACTGCCACTTTTGGCTAACTGTAAAAATGCATTTTCCTCCGCATGCAGTGAACGTGTATGAACCTGATTTTTTTCACCTTCTACTTCATTTTGAATACTTTTAAAACAATAGGATAAATTGTAACCTTTTAATGCATTTTCACTTTTAGCAAGGCTTCTCTCAAAATCACTAAGCTTTTGTAACGCAATAGTTCTAAATTTTTCATCTGTTCTTTCGTATTTACTATAAATAGCAGGATTAAAGTTAGCCTTTAATCCATTTAAAGATCTCAAGTTACAAGGTACTTGGCCATCTGCAACATCATTCCAACCTATAGATTTTATTGAAAAATCAGAATTAGTAACTGCTGCACCCACTTGTCTAGATATACAACCTGAATTTAACTTAGCAGAATAGGCAATTTGCATTACTCGCTCAGTAGATGTGGGAGTAACAATCCCAGGGTGTTGCATTAAACTGATATACCAAGCCAGTTGCGCCTTTAAAACATTATTATTTTGAGGTTCTTTTCTTGGATTGAACAAATGAATATCAGATATTTCTAAACATGCTTTCACGTTTTGAGTGAATAGCTTTTCGACTTCATCTTTATCTGTTTTAAATTTAGAACCACATGCACCACACTTTGTCACAGACTCTTTTCCTAGATCCCCTGACTCTTTACTATCTATACGTTTAATTTCATCATCAGTAAATTTATGCACTTTTCTTAAGTAACTAGTTCTATCTTCATTTGGCGCATTAACTGAAACTAAGTAGAACGAAGCATATCGATCTTGAAAATACTTTGCTTCATATTGATTTCTAATAGCATCAATTACAATACACGTAGATTTATTAGTCTTTTTGTGTGACCGGCGAAGAACCTTTACCACTCTATTAATTATTTCTGGTAGATAATGAAGAAATCTAATTTTGAATGGTTTACTATCATACCCTATCGATATATTACCAGCTCTTCTGATTGAATTACCTGCGGCCTGATAAAGCTTTACATATGAACCTACTCCAAAATGCTGATCGATCAGCTCTTTGATCTTTTTTGAGAAAGAGGAGTACTTTAACAGCAATGCACGAAACTCAGCCTCATCAACACATGGAATATCATTCAATTCTTGATCAAAAATATAATCAATCACTTCACTATATCTTTTCAAACTTGAAGCCCAAGAAGAAAGATTGAATTCTTTAAAAAAATTTTCAGCCTTGTCTTTTTCTATATCTAAAATAGAAACAAAAAAACTTACACAATCATCTTCTGGAGTCCGCATAAAGCTAGCAGAAATAAAATCACTAACCTTTATCGCGTAAAATCTAGGGAATTTTTCATCAGCATATTTCTTTACAATTTCATAACGATGAGTATCCATTCCCTTAAAAAATTGAGCATCATCATTACTAAGATCTTTTATTTCTGGAAATCCAGGCGATTTACTCGACAGAATATTTGCTGTTGTTGTACAGCCACTACCTGTTCGGCCAGTTAAACCAAGAAAAATAAAATCACTTCTTTGACTGAGTAATTCTTCCATAATATTTTGAGGTTCGTCCATGTAGCTCTCCTTTAAATTACTTAGTTGTTAAATAGCCTGTTCGACGAAGGCGTCGGTGAGGTGGATCTGGGTTATTTGGGCGTCACTTAAACGGGCTTTGAGCCGGTCACAAAGCGCCATTAGCTCATTGACTCTGTTTACTATAAGAGCTTGTTCTGCAGTTGAAGGGACAATGATTGGTATTGACTCAACTATTTTTTTGCTAATCTTCGGCATAGTACCTGATGTCCCAGTCATACGGTCCCACATGAATTGTCGGGACTTTGGAGAAGATAACCATATTGATAAAAACTCAGGATTCAAATTTTCCACAGTCCTTAGCTTCATCATCAAATCCGGATAAATTACACCCGCTACATCCATTTTTACTAAGCAATTACAACCTACGTAATTAGCCGAATTACCACGTTGAATTAAAATATCGCCTTTACGAAGCCAAAGGTGCGAATCGTCCCTAACTTTAATGTCTACATACTTTGTTTGGCCTAAATCAAGATAACCATATGTGGTGGCGCCCAATTTTAAGACACTAACATCAGTTTCTGTTGGAGCTTCTTTAGGTGAAAAACCATTTCTTGGACCAAAAGATAAATACTTTTTCAACTCATTTTCTTGAGCATCTACACTCCATGGCACCAACTTGCCTATGACTGCGAGTTGCAGGATGGTTTGTTTTAACTGCTCAATACTTTCTTCTGTGGTGAACAGCGTATCGAAGTGATCCGCAATCATCTGCCAGTTTTGCTCGAAATTTTTTCCTGCATTTACGTTTTTAATATCAGTGACATTTCCGCCACTCTTGGCGGTCACATTATCTTCTGCGTTTGCAGAGTTGGTTAGAGAGCCCTCAGCCGTTGTCGCAGACAACAGTAAAGAGTCTAACAGCGTTGTCACCAACACCTGATGCGCTTCAATGCTGGCTTCGGTTTGTTGCTCTAGCTGGTCGCAGAGTGCCATTAACTCATCGACTTTGGCGACGATGCGGTGTTGTTCCTTTAAAGGTGGAATGGAAACAACTAGAGGGTTTAATTTCTCAAGAGAGATATTGGCTATGTTTGTAGTTTGACTGGAGCTTCCTACTAATTCATCACGTACACTAGGAGAGCGCAAGACCATCATCAAAAAAGCAGAGTCCAATTGATATGGCCTAATTACGCTAAGAAACCCACCGAAAGATACATCGAGATTCTTCGGCAAAAAATATGTGTAAGATACTTTTCCGACTAGTTCTCGACTGTTTGCCATAGACATAACAATATCACCCACTGCGAGCATTTGCTCTTCACGCTTAACATAAGAACGCTCAACATATATCAAGTCATCCCAGTCTAGTTGGGTCTGAACATTCGCCGTTCTCAAACATGCAATTAAATTAGATTCAGGTTCATTATGTTTAGCACTTGCGGGAAAAGTAATACCTCGAATAATTGATACAAATTCACCAAGCCTTGATACTTGCCAGCCCAAGGGCAAATCATCTTTAAGGTCTTCCTCTGCAACGGGTGATAGCTTTTTACTACGTTTAATCTTCTTATCTTTGATTAACTGCGCTTTTTCTTGTGCAATACGCTCAAGCAACACTGAAGCAGGCTCATCACTTGGATCTTGAGGCACAAGCTTTCCTCGCACCGCTAACTCTAGAATTAGCTCACGCAACTTCTTAACACCGTAAAGCTCCTGTTTTTTGCTGCTACCGCGTCCAGAGGTCGATTTGGTCTTAACTGCTGAAGTCCAAATATCAATATGTTCGGTAATTAGCGTATTCATAGGAGATTGGTCTACAGCCATTATTGTTCTCCACCTTGCTTTTTATCTTGAACGGTAGAGCTAAGTGCATCACCGAGAATGCCTTTCAGTTGGTCACGCAGTGCTTTAATGTCTTGCTGCTGCTGCTGATAGTTCGCCAGTAACTCTTCAGGATCATGGCTGACGACTTCGCCTTGGTACGGATTTTTAATATCTAGGTTAAAGTTGCGTTCGATGATCTCTTCAATTGATACTTTCCAGGCCTGATTGTTTTCTAAACGGCTAGCAAAACCGTCTTCTTCGCTGCCCCACCAATCGATCTCTTGCTGGAACTCCTCAAACTTCATCGGTTTGGTTTTGCTGTAGTTCTTCACGCCTTCTGGGTAAGGGTGCTCATAGAACCACACTTCTTTGGTCGGTTGGCCTTTGGTAAAGAACAGAATGTTGGTCTTAATACCTGTGTATGGGTTGAACACGCCATTAGGTAAGCGAACAATCGTGTGCAGGTTACACTCTTCCGTCAGCATCTTTTTGATTTTGGTTTTTACACCTTCACCAAACAAGGTGCCATCAGGCAACACCACACCAGCGCGACCATCTTTATCCAATACTTCGACAATAAGCTGCAAGAACAGATCGGCGGTTTCGCGGGTTTGCATATCGCTTGGGAAGTTCTTTTCAATCCCGTCCTCTTCTGTGCCGCCAAACGGTGGGTTAGTCGCAATCACGTTGATATTGCTGTCCCAGTTTGAAAGCGGCTTGTTTAGCGTATTACCGTGCTTGATTTGTACTGGCACTTCAATACCGTGCAGCATCATGTTGGTGATGCACAGTAAATGCGGAAGCTGCTTCTTCTCGACACCGTGGATCTGCTGTTGCAGTGTTTGATGGTCGCTAGCGCTCTTCACGTAGTTATCTTTAACGTGATCGAACGAGCAAGCTAAGAAACCACCCGTGCCGCAAGCTGGGTCCATAATCTGCTCACCCAGTTTTGGATCAAGGCGATTAACGATAAAGCGGGTAACCGCACGTGGCGTATAAAACTCCCCCGCATTACCTGCGCTTTGCAGGTCGCGCAGAATTTGCTCGTAGATATCGCCAAATAGATGACGCTCTTTAGAGTCGGTGAAGTCAATTTCATTGAGCTTATTGATGATTTGACGCAGCAGTGTGCCATTTTTCATGTAGTTGAAGGCATCACTAAAGGCCTCTTTCACTACGAAGCCGCGAGGGTTGGTATCGCTTGGCGCGGTAAAATTTTTCAGCGTTTGGAATAGGTCATCGTTAACAAACTCAAGTAGTTCATCGCCGGTAATACCCTGGCTATCTGCCGCCCAATTGCGCCATAGGTATTGGCTTGGGATTGGCTCTCGGTAATCATCCAGTTCAAGCTCTAACTCTTCCTCCTGGGCATCAAACACTTTTAAGAAGAGCAACCATGACATTTGCCCCAGACGCTGGGCATCGCCATCGACACCGGCATCTTTACGCATAATATCTTGGATAGATTTGATAACTGAACTGATTGACATAGTATTCTCTTATTTGGAAACAGGCTGAGTTAGTGGATAATCAGCCCTATAACATAGCGACTTTGGTTGGCGCTTCACCTGCTGTATTGTTAAGCAGATTGCTGGTGAATTTGATAAATCTCAGCTTCTAATTCACTAATGGCTTGCTCGTATTGTTTTTTACCACCGAAGCCTTTTTTAACGATTTCACTTAAGCTGCCAATTTCGTTAAATGGCTGTACTTTGAGCACTTGCATGGATTCGATTTCTTGCACGCCAACGTCGGCATACTTTACCAGAAGATTATCTAATACAGCTTGCGCGGTTTCAGAGTATTTAGTGAAATAATTACGCTTTTTGACGTTATTTGCGCGCTCCTTGCGCGTTAATGGTGGTTGGCCGTAAACAACATGACAAATCATATCGAAGGGGTCTAGCTCTTTGCCAACTTCATCCTCTAGTGCTTGCCAGATGATACCTTCGTTGGCGAGCTCATCTATGATGGCTTGTTTACGGTCAGATTCATTCCAGCGCTTTACAAACTCATCGAGTGAAGCAAACTGCTTCGCCATGGTTTTTCGAGTGTAATCTTTAAAAGATTCGGTAACTAATTTGCCGTCGCTATCATAATATTGCACTCGCTCGGCGACTTTACTGACCGTAACACCTGATACACGGTATTTATGTACTTTGCGTGACTCGTCATCGCCCTCACTCCATTCACCATCGTCAAAACCAGCATTACCAATGTCATGTTCGTCAATGGAATCATTAATGGTATCGTCAGGCATGTCATCAGAAGTATCAGTATCGTCGCCAGGAAATTCATCGCCAATTGTGTCGATATCAACATCTTCATCTTCAACATCGGATGGCGTGACTTTAATGACTTTTTCGGGAGTGCCGTCGAATCGTTCGTCAGCAAATAGCTCAGTGGCTTTTTTGAAATCAAGAATGGTAAACCAAAGCTTGCCATATTTGTCGTCGATACGGGTGCCGCGACCTATGATCTGTTTAAACTTCGTCATTGACTGGATATTTTGATCAAGCACCACCAGCTTACAGGTTTTCGCATCAACTCCAGTTGTCATAAGCTCTGAGGTTGTAGCAATGACAGGATAAGCTTTCTTCGGGTTTATAAAGTTATCAAGTTGGGCTTTGCCTATTTCATCGTCCCCCGTAATTTTCATCACGTACTTGTCGCTTTTAGCCATTTGATCTGGGTTGAGATTAACAATAGCCCTGCGCATGCGCTCTGCATGGTCAATGTCATTACAGAACACTATGGTTTTTGCCATGGGGTCGGTGCGCTTTAAGTAGTTAGTAATGGTCTCTGCCACTAGCTGAGTACGTTCATCAATAACCATGGTGCGGTCGAAATCTTTTTGGTTATAGATACGATCTTCAATCACTTCACCATTGTTATCAATTTGGCCTTTAGTAGGCCGCCAGCCTTGTAGATCGATATCTATATCTACCCGTACAACTTTGTAGGGTGCCAAGAAGCCATCTTCAATACCTTCCTTTAATGAGTAGGTATAAACAGGATCACCGAAATAGTCTGAATTTGACACTTCCTCAGTTTCTTTGGGGGTAGCCGTTAATCCTACTTGGGCCGCACTTTTGAAATACTCGAGAATTTCACGCCAGGCGCTATCGTCAGCGGCGCTTCCTCTATGGCACTCATCGATGATGATTAAATCAAAGAAGTCTGGATCGACTTGTTTATAGGCTTTTTGGCTTTCTTCTGGGCCAGTGAGCGCTTGATATAGTGCTAAGTGAATCTCATAGGCTGGGTCAACAGTTCTACCTGTTACCTTGGTCATTGATGTTTCAAAGGGTTGAAAATCATTTATACGGGTTTGATCAACCAGAATATTGCGGTCGGCCAAGAACAAAATACGTTTCTTCGCGCGAGACTTCCATAAACGCCAGATGATTTGAAATGCGGTATAGGTTTTACCCGTTCCAGTAGCCATGACCAATAGCACGCGGTCTTTACCCGATGAAATTGCTTCTACGGTTTTATTGATAGCTTGCAGTTGATAATAACGAGGATGTTTACCACTGCCGTCGTCATAGTATTCTTGATTGATTATTGGAAGCTGCGCTTGGGTATAACCTTTCCAGGCACAGTATTTAGCCCATAAATCTTGTGGTGATGGAAAATCTTCTAAACGGATTTCGGACTCTAGGTTGTGCTCTTCGGACGTTCCAAGCTTGGTCTTATCGTGAAAGATAAAGCCATCACCGTTTGATGCAAAGATGAAGGGCACTTCGAGCAAACGAGCATAATCTAGCCCTTGCTGCATCCCCTTACCCACTTCATGCTTATTGGCTTTCGCCTCAATAACGGCAAGCGGCATACTGGGTTTATGATAGAGCACTATATCGGCCGACTTTACGGTCTTACGGACGCCTAATTGACCACGTACAATCACCTTGCCATCACGCAATTTCACCTCTTGGCGTATTTGCGTCATATCATCCCAACCCGCACTGGTAATGGCTGGCATAATGAATTTGGTGATAATGTCCGTTTCAGTCAGCTTTGCTTTGTTGATGCTCATTGTCAATCCAGGTCCTTCTTAGAAGATAACAAACACTTACAGACGATTTAGTGCCTTTCAAGATTGTGCCACAACGATGTAAGAAAACACAGGATTTGGATCAAGATAGCAAGAACAAGCAGTTACCGGCACCGAAGCGAAACATATTTTTGAGCTAGCGATTTAAGTAACAAAAAATGGGGCAACAATAGCACTTATCGTACCTGCGCGAACTTGCGCGGAAATCATGGCAGGTAGAGTTGAGTAGATTATTTAGTTAAAGCAATCACAAGCAATTGACAAAGGGCTAATCAATAACTAGGTTATATCTGAACGCGATTCACCAGTGTGATACTGAATTGGCATTTATGGAGAGTATGGACAGAAGTCCGAAACCCAAGCTTGGCCGCTTTGCTAAGAACTACACTCAGAAGAGGTAGTTGTGAATCCTGATTGAAAGCATTCCGTGATGGGAGCTTTCGGCCATAGTCATGCAGCCAATAGCAGACCAGTGGCATAAACTCAGGATCATAATTATGCCTATCAAACAAACTAAAGCAAAACCCGAAACCGCTAAATTTTACAAAAGCCTTTCTTACGAAACACTCGCTGCATCTTGGTTCCAAATGGATGGCTGGGAAGTATTTTTCCCCATGGCTGACCATGGTAGTAAAACCGACTTGGTTATTTCAGATGGAACAACCTTTCATCGAATTCAGGTGAAATCTCTCGAAACAAAAAAAGAAGACATAATGGTCCAATCTCAGTGGGAGGGTGCCGACATTGATTATGTCCTTTTCTTTTCAAGGTACGGTCAATGGGGTTACATCACTCATCCATTTTCAGGAAAGGTTAAATTGAATCAAAATGGTCATCTACGTTTCCATCAAAACTGTAAAAATTTTAATAGGATGTTTGCGCGCATTTAGCGCAATTCCCATGCAATTAAAATTTTAGGTACACCAATTGGTACACATTTTATTTTAATAGATATTAAAAATCTTAAATATCAATCAAATACCGACCAAATTCAGATGACGCCGCCCCACCAACATCAGGTTAGCGATAACCTTCAAAGGCCGCTAAGCCCTTACCATAGGGGTTTAGCGGCTTTTTTGTATCTATCGCTTTTTAAGCGCGTGCAGTAAGTCGATTTAGCGGCTTAAAATCAAAGATAAAAAAGCCCCGGCATGTGTTGTCGGGGCTTTCTCGTTATTGGTTTAAGACGCTTAGAAGCTAGATCTTAGATACCAATATCATACTTGCACATGAATCACTTAGCCTAGCACTTCACCAGCGACTGCTCGACGCTTTGCATCTGGCTGGCCAGTTGGGCGTAGTCATCCAGCATGAAGTTGATGTGTCCTAGCTTGCGGTTGGGCTTGGCGGCCTTGTTGTACCAGTGCAGGCTGGCATTGCTGCTTAGGGCATCCATTGGCGGAGCAACTACGCCAAGTAAATTCAGCATGCCGGTCTTACCTATGGCCGAGGTTGCTCCCAGGGCGAGTCCGGCGACGGCGCGAATGTGGTTCTCAAACTGGCAGGTCTGGGCCCCGAGCTGAGTCCAGTGACCACTGTTATGTACCCTAGGTGCCAGTTCGTTCACCAGCAGCTTATCGCTCACCACGAACAGTTCCATGGCGAGCACGCCCACATACTGCTGTGCTTCAAGCAGCTTGGTCATATAGCTTTGCGCCTGCTGCACCATCTCGGCACTTAATCCTCTGGCGGGCGCCATTGAGCGCACCAGAATACCGTTTTGATGTTGATTCTCGGTAAGGGGATAACAACTCACCTCACCGCTTGCACTACGCACACCGATAATAGACACCTCAGCATCGAAAGGGATCCATTGCTCGGCTAAGTAATGACCTTGTTTAAGATCAGGTTCAACGCTAGCAAGATCCTCATCACTGCGCACCACCCATTGGTTCTTACCGTCATAGCCTTCGTCGAGGGACTTTATCACCATGGGATAACCTAAGGTCTTGGCACTCTCCTCGAGGCTGACATCACAGGTAAAGGGGGCGCAGGGAATACCAAACTCGGCTAATAGCTGCTTTTCATGAATACGGCTCTTGCACTTGGCGATGCTGTCGACATTCGGTCTGATGGTGCAGTGGGCTTCGAGGGCGCGAACAAGCTCGAGATCCACCTGCTCTTTTTCGACCGTGATCACCTCGGGTTTGCCCAAGGCTTCATAGAGTGCTCTGACACTCTGCCCAGGCTGCCAGGACGCCACAGGGCCGAGGCCCTCGACGCAGCTGAGATCCGTATCAGGGCCACCATCGGCGACGAAACTGAATTTCAGCCCTAAGGGAATGCCCGCCAGCGCCATCATGCGCGCCAGCTGACCACAACCAATAATGCCGATGCGCATTATTCCACCTCCACTGGCACACCTGAGGTTTGGCTGGCACGCCAGTCACATAGACGCTGGGTCAGTTCGCTATCACCCAGGGCTAGAATTTGCGCCGCCATCAGCCCAGCGTTGAAGGCGCCTGAATCGCCAATCGCCTGGGTCGCCACCGCAACGCCTTTTGGCATCTGCACGATAGACAGCAGGCTGTCCATCCCTTTTAGCGCCTTGCTCATCACAGGCACAGCAATCACAGGCAGATGCGTCATGGCCGCCGTCATGCCCGGCAGATGCGCCGCGCCGCCGGCACCAGCAATGATCACCTCAATTCCCTCATCGGCCGCACCATGGCTGAAGCTCACCAGACGCTCTGGGGTGCGATGCGCCGAGACCACCTGTTTGCTGTAGGCGATCCCCAGGGCATCCAGGACTGTGGTGGCATTTTTCATGGTCGGCCAATCGCTCTGTGAACCCATGATGATTGCTACTCTTGCTTTATTCATACGTGCCTCTTAATTTGATAACCAATAGGTGAACAGCGCATAGGTAGGTATGCCCACCAATACGTTGAACGGAAAAGTAATTGCCAGTGAATAGGTGATAGACAGACTCTGATTCGCCTCGGGAATCGCGACCCGCATGGCCGCAGGCACCGCTATGTATGAGGCGCTCGCCCCCAGCACTGCCAGCAGAGTGGCGCCGCCGCTCGACAGCCCCATCTGTAAGCCAAGAATACTGCCCAGCAAGCCACCTATCAGTGGCATGAAGACGCCGAATGCCAACATGAAGTTGCCCATCTGCTTCAGCTCTTTTAGACGGCTGGCGGCAAGCATCCCCATCTCCAGCAGGAAGAGGGCCAGCACACCATGGAACAGGTTAAAGAAGAGCGGGGTCACTCCCTCGATGCGCTCAGCCCAGAGATAGCCGATGATCAGTGCGCCGACCAGCAGCACCAGGCTCTGGTTGCAGAACACCTCATGGATAAGCGTGCGCCACTTAAGGTTGGTGCCCGAACGTCTGGCCAGGGCGATACCCACGGCGATGGCGGGGATCTCCAGCAGAACCACAAACAGCGGGAAGTAGGCCTCATAGCTTATACCTTGCGCCTCGAGAAACGCCACGGCCACCGCATAGGTGCCTATGCTGACCGAGCCATAGTGGGCGGCAATTGAGGCCGCATCTTCAAGTTTGAGCAGACCGATATAGCGCAGAATGGGAAAGGCGATCAGCGGAATAATCAGCCCCATACCAATCACTAGCAAGGATTGTGGCAGCAGTGCCATGGAGCCATATTTTGACAGTGCCACGCCCCCTTTGAGGCCGATGGCCAGCATGAGGAACAGGGTCAGACTCTGATAGAGCGCCTTGGGAAACTGAATGTCTGAGCGGATCAGTGTGGCTAGCGCCCCCAGGATAAAGAAGGCGATGGTGATATCTAGCTGCATCTTAGGCGCCCTTTACTTGCAGGCGAGTGGTAGGCTTTACAACGCGGCGCCTATTCGAGAGCTTAGAGGACAGCTTGGCGGCGATGCAGACCAAGGTCAGTGACATCAGGCCAAGACCGACAACCAGCAGCCCCATACCGTTGTGCCCTTCCCTCATGGTGGCAAACGCCAGCGTGGTCACCACCAGGCCCACGACTAGGCTAAAGAGTGATTGTTTTTCTGCCAGGACAAGCTGAGTTAACTGTTTCATAAGATCCCCCATTTACGACTGATACCGCGAAAATTTCGGTGTTCTTTTAACTGGAGCGATCTTGCCAAAAACAATTTATATATAAAAATAGATATTTTTGTGTTTTTATATAGACAAAAATCTATATATGGAGCAACTATGTCCCTCAGACTACAGGCACATCTTGGTACCCTCAGGCAGATGGAGATCTTGCTGGCGGTCTATGATAGCGGCAGTGTCAGCGGCGCCGCCGAGACCCTGCATCTCACTCAGCCTACGATCTCTATGCAACTTAAGAAGCTCGCCGATGTGATAGGTTTCCCCCTGTATAACATAGTGGGTCGCAAGGTGGTGTTTACCGAGGCGGGGCTAGAGGTAGTTAAATCGGCCACAGAGATCCTCGACAGCTTTGCCCGGCTGGAGATGTCGCTGTCGGACATGGGGGAGCTCAAATCGGGTACCCTGCGCCTGGCGGTGGTGACCACCTCGAAATACTTTATTCCCCACCTGCTCGGCCCCTTCTGTGAGCGCTACCCCAATGTCGCTGTGCAGCTCAATGTGGGTAACCGCCAGCAGATCATCGAGCGCCTCAAACAGGGCATCGACGACTTCTACGTGTTCAGTCATCCACCGGCGGATCTCAACACAGAGAGCATAGAGTTCTTCAACAATCCTCTAGTGGCCATAGCCCAGGAGAATCATCCCTTAGTCAGTCAGGATGGCGTCTCGTTAGCCGAGCTCTGCGAGGCGCCCTTCTTAATGCGTGAAAATGGCTCGGGCACCCGCTTGGCCATCGAGCGTTTCATGGCGAAACAGGGGGTGAAGCTTAAGGTAAAGATGACCATAGAGAGTAACGAGGCGATCAAACACTCGGTCATGTCGGGGCTGGGGGTCAGCATACTCTCGGCCCATACCCTCGCCTTTGGCGGCAATACCGGACTGGCACAACTGAATGTGAAGGAGCTGCCCATCAACTCCAACTGGTATTTTCTCTGGCTTAAATCAAAACGTCCCTCGGCGATCGCTCAGGCCTTCTTGACCCATGTGGAAAGCGAAGGACGTGAGATGCTACTCACCGAGCTGGCAAAACACAGGCTTTAGGGTGTTCACACTATCATCTGGGGCTGCCAGCCTGGAACTAGCTAATAAGCTAGAATAGCTAGCTAGTTACAGAGACTGGCCATTCACAGTTAACGCAACATCTATGTTGTTGCGCACTGCGTTAGAGTATGGGCAGACCTGATGGGCCATTCTTACCAGCTCTAAGGCTTGCTCCTGAGATAACTCCTCTGATAGCGCTAACTCAACACTCAGGCCCACGGTTAGGCCGAAGCCACCTTCTGCGCGAGCGCCTATGCCCACCTTAGCGGTAACCGGCGCCTGCGTCAGCTTCACCTTGGCTTCTCTGGCCACATGCAGAACTGCATTGGAGAAACAGGCGCTGTAGCCCGCCGCAAATAGCTGCTCAGGGTTGCTCGCCTCGCCGCTGCCCCCCATCTCTTTAGGATAGCTAAGGGCAATAGACAGCTTACCGTCGTTTGTCGTCACCAGTCCGTTACGTCCGGCGCTCGCAGTGGCTTGAGTCTCATATAAAGTCTTCATGGTCTTTCCTCATTTCGAATAGGTTCATTGAAAGCAAAGTGCTTTTTGCAATTTAGAGTGCACTCTTGATTACGACTCTTGATTACGACTCTTGAGTACGACTCTTGAATACGAATAAGAATGTAATTTAAATTGCGCGCAATTCATTTTTGGTAGTTATACCTATAATTTAAATTGTGCACAACTTATTTTTTCAATTTTTCCAAAAAGGACTCGAATCAAAGACGAGCCCAAGAGGTATTTAACCGCGTGTGATCGGAGCTGAGATGGGCAGTTATGACTTGGAAAATCTGCTAAGGAGAGGATTAGAGCAACGCTTGGCCATGGCAGCTAAACGGCTGACGTTGGGATAGCCAATTTCCTGTCGTTAGTCAGATAAAGTACATTGCACTAGCCAACTTTAGTTATTCAAAATAAAGCTCCAATAAATGCTTGCTATTCAAACCTTAATTTGATTAAACTCCAAAATGTAACAACTGAGTAACATTTGTTAACACTATAAAAATAACCTCAATCAAAAGGACAAATTGATGAGCAAGCTATTCAAATTATCAACACTCGCTATTGCCACCACCTTACTGAGTCAATCGGCCCTCGCCGAAGGGATCGCCGCTAAACTGCAGATGAGCCAAGACAGCTTCAGCAGCGATCAGGACGTGATGGTCACCCTAACCCTGACCAACGAAGCAAACGTTCCGGTGAAACTACTCAAGTGGTTTACGGCGGCAGACGGTGTTGAAGAGTCGCTATTTAAAGTTACCGCTGACGGTCAAGAGCGCCCTTACCTTGGCGCCCACTACAAGCGTCCAGCACCAAGCCATAAAGACTACATCAAGCTAAAATCCGGTGAGAGCATCTCTTATCAGGTAGAGCTATCGTCACTGTATGACATGTCATCTACGGCTAACTATGAGATCAGCTATGATGTCAGCTCTATGCAGCTGTTTGCGCCAAACCCAGGCCAGGCTAAGAAACTGGCCCGCCTTGGCGTAGAAGGCATACACTCAGCCCCAGCGAGCTTCTACCTGGAAGGCCGCGAATTTAAAGGCAGCGCTAACAAGGGCAAGCCAGGCACCGGCGATGGTGGCGGCACCACACCTGACGGCATCTCTTTCACCGGTCGCTGCAGCAACTCACAGCAGAGTGATATCCTTGCCGGCCTAGCCGCGGCAAAGACAATGTCAGCCGACGCTAACCAGCACCTGGCCACGGCCAGCAGCAACTCACAACGTTACAGCACCTGGTTCGGCGCTTACAGCTCGTCTCGCTGGAACACGGTAAGCAACAACTTCAGCAAGATCGATAGCGCGCTCAACAACGAGCCACTGACCTTCGACTGTAGCTGTAAGAAGCAATACTACGCTTATGTTTACCCAACTCAGCCATACAAGATCTACATGTGTAATGCCTTCTGGTCTGCCCCAACGTCGGGTACTGACTCTAAGGGCGGCACCATCATCCATGAAACCAGCCACTTCAACGTAGTAGCGGGTACAGATGATATTGTTTACGGTCAGAGCGGTGCTAAGTCACTGGCGATCAGCGATCCTTCACAGGCGATTCAAAATGCTGACAGCCATGAATATTTTGCTGAAAACACGCCTAACTTAAACTAATCTATTTCTTATCTTTCTTGTCAATCTAAGGGCGGAATTATCCGCCCTTTTTTTTGTTTAGCTAATGCCAAGGTTAACGCCTATGTTTACGCCTTTAAGGTTTCTGTCAATTAGTCTCTTGCTACTTTGGACCATAAGTATGAATAGCCTCGCACATCAAACGCTACCCACGTGTCGCCTCATAAAGGCGGAGCAAGACAATACCCTCACCTTCGAGATAACTGCGCCGGCAAACACTAACTGGTACCTGCTGAGCTGGCACAGCCCCTTCGATGCCTGGTTTAGCAAGTTTCTGACCCTGACCGACCTGAATAACCAACAGACGCTTGAATATCAGGGCGCACTCGCTAAACGCGGCGAGCCGACTGATGAGGACTATCTGCTGCTGCCTGCGAGCGAGTCCTTAAGCGTCTCGCTGGAACTGGCGCAGGCATTTGTTATCCCTCCGGGTCGTTACCAGGCTATGCTTCGTCCCTTAACCCTCTATCAAGACCTGAGTGACAAGACGCAGAGCACTGCCCTTGAATGCCCGGCGCTCGAGGTCGACCTGCCTTAGCCTCAGATACGCATCAGCCACTATTCGCAACGGCCCTTCACAAGAGCCCTTATCTACAAAAGCACTTATTTACAAAAGCACTTATTCAAAATAGTCCAGATGCAAAAAAGCCCAGATGCAAAAAAGCCACCCTAAGGGTGGCTTTCTCGTCTCTTATGCCTTTTAGGCTTAGACCAACTTCATCTCCTGGATGATCTCATGGGCAATCTCAGGTGTGGTACTTACCGGCTTTTGATGCAGATCTGCCTTCAAATGGCCTTTTCTGTGCTTTAACGCCGCATCCAGTTTTTTGGCGGCATTAGTGATAGCAGGATACATGATATCGTCACTCCCAGAGGCTGATATCCGGCTACCTTCGTAATTGGTACTGAGTTCGACCTGAAACTCTCCGTGCTCTTTAGCAATGATGACATCGAGTGAAATGAGCGTTGGGAAATGGGTCGCGATTTTGGAAAACTTTTGATTCACATGCTCTTTTATTGAATCGGTAATATCTACGTGATGACCAGAAAGATTTATTTTCATAGGTTTTCCTTTTTAGGATGACTTCAATAATGAACTTGGGATGAGTGAAAGAAAAAACAAGGGGCTGAAGCACTTTTTTTTCAATTGACGCCTATATAAGCATGGGCGAAATCCAAGTAAATCTCCATTCAGTGTCTACTAATATGTACTCTCCATGCTGGTTAAAAGCAAGCGGCTAAAACAGGATATCAGGCATAAACAGGCGGTTTTGGCCATAAATCCCACAAAGTAAACAAAATTTAATCAATCTGTCTTTATGACGTCATCTTCATGCTAGCCCGCAAACCTAAGAGTAATTTTAGGAAACAGCTTTACATGTAAATACGAATGAGAACTTATCGCAACAAGTATAGAATAAGCTAACCCTTAGTTCATAAATTTATCCATAGTGAATACAAGCATTTCTCCACGCCTATCGTCATTCGAGCGAGACCTCTCTCCCAGAGCTTCGGTCATCGTGCGCCTGTTGGCCTCCCTGCTGGGTGGTTACGGCGTGGCGGCGCTCGTCTGTATGCTGCTGGCACAAACCCTGCCCCTTAGCCGTCTCGATGCGGTGCTTGTCGGCACTATGGTCTCCTTTAGCATCTTCGCCATGATGATCATCCGCCTCTTTAGCCTCAGGTCTCACCTGCGTGTGGTGCTGGAACCTGTGGCGCTTTGCAGCCTGCTCTACGGCCTCACACTCGTTTTAGGTTAATCCCATGAAAGAGACTTTTTTCCGCTCCATGACCTGGCTGCACACCTGGGCCGGCCTCACCGTTTGCTGGCTACTACTGCTTATCTTCTTCGCCGGCAGCCTGAGCTATTTTCGTCATGAGATCAGCCTGTGGAGCAAACCCGAACTACACCAATCTGTCTTTCAAGACTATGACCAGCAGCGAATTGGTCAACAGATCGCAGAGGGCCAGGCCTATCTGGCCGACAAGGCCCCCGACGCCGCGAGCTGGACCATCTCCTTCCCGAGTGAGCGCAAGCCTTACCTCAGCTTCGGCTGGGCAGACGAGCCTAAAAAGGGTGAGCGGCGCGGCAAGTTCCATGAGCATGTGGTCAGCCAGGATGGTCAGCAGATGATCACCGAGATCCGCAACTCCCGAGGTGGCAACTTCTTCTACCGCCTGCATTTTGATCTGCATTACCTGCCGGTGGTAGCCGCGCGCTGGATAGTGGGGCTGGCCACCATGGCGATGCTGATAGCCCTAATAAGCGGCGTGGTGATCCACAAACGGATCTTTAAAGACTTCTTCAGTTTCAGGCCGGCTAAAGGCAGTCGCTCCTGGCTCGACGCCCACAATGTCAGCGCCGTGATGGCCCTGCCCTATCACCTGATCATCACCTATACGGGTCTCATCACTCTGATGTTCATGTTCATGCCTTGGGGCGCATTGCAAGAATACGATGGCGACGTGCGCGCCTTCAGGGCCGACCTCAACCCCGCCCGCATTCAGACAAAACCCAGCAAAGAAGCGGCGCCGCTCATCGAGGCCGCTAGCCTGTTACCTCAAGTAGAACAGCTGTGGGGCGCGGCGCCGCTTAAGCAGGTAAGCATCAGCGCGCCAGGGAAAGATAACAGCCACATCAGCTTTACCCTCAACAGCGAGCAGACGGTGACAGATAGACGCAACCTGTTGATTTTCGACGGAGTAACGGGTGAACTGATATCTAAGGCTAATCCGGACAGCGCCACCTACAAGACCTACGACACCCTGATGGCGCTGCATACGGCGCGCTTTGCCGACTGGGCCTTACGAGGTTTCTTCTTCCTCTGCGGCCTACTCGGCTGCGCCATGGTCGCCACAGGCACGCTACTGTGGGCGGTAAAAATCGCCCAGAAACAACAAAAGGCGATTCAATCTGGCACCAAGCCGACAATCGGCCTCAGGCTAGTGGACGGGCTCAACATCAGCTTCATCTGCGGCCTTCCCCTCGCCACCGCAATCTTTTTCTACGCCAACCGTCTGTTGCCACTCGATATCGGCGACAGGGCCCAGCGTGAGGTGGACACCTTCTTTATCACGCTGGCGATCATCGCCCTGGTCGCCCTGTGGGATGGCCTTCGCGGCGCGAAGTCCTCACGTCGCTGGTGTCAATGGCTGTTGCTGGGTGCCCTGGCCTATGCGGCGCTGCCGCTGGTAGGCGCCGTCACCTCGGGGCAGAGTCTGCTCGCTAACATAATTGATAATCAGTGGACGCTGGTAGGCTTCGATATGGTCAGCCTGCTGTTTGCCCTGGCACTGGGATTTGCCGCCAGGCAGGTTAGGCAGTCAAAGCTAATCAATCCGCGCCAAAGTGCCACCAGCCCGAGAACAGGCACGGCAAGAGCTGGCAGGGCCAGCAGGCCCAATACAGCCGCTGCTATTCGTGAGACAAGGGACGCCAGCTTAGAGGAGGCGCGCTAATGAATATATCCATCGGCCTAGCCCTTTGCCTATCCCTTTGTTTGGCCTTTATCGCCTTTGGCGCGCTGGCACTGGCCATGTTCAGCCACTTCAAGAGCTGCTTCAAGCGCCCACCCACACAGAGGCAACAGAGGGCGCTTACCCTGACAGGCTGGGCCTCACTCGCCTTAAGCTTTCTCGCGCTGCTCGGCCAATATGAAACCGCCTACGCGACGATTTTGCTATTCGGCGTGATGAGCGCCGCGGCGCTGGCGGTTATCTTGCTGCTTAGCTATCAGGCAAAACGCCTGCCCGCTAGCATGGCCGTTGCCGCCGTACTGGCGCTGGGTGACTTTAGCCTACTTGTTTAAATTTCATTCAGCCTGGATACAGCAGCATCTGTTTATTATCTGCTCAGCAAACACTATGGCGCCTGATGACACTCCTGATAGACAGGCGCCAAACAGCAAGGGCAGATACCATGCGAATTTCACCTGCGGCGGCCTATCAGAGATGGACGCGCCAACTCCCCAGCGATAAGGCTGCGATGACCAAGAGTCGTGGTGACGATCACCATAGACAACTCGCAAACGCCGCCGAACTAACTCAAGACAGAGTCACGCTATCGCCACTCGCGCTAAAGCTAAGCGCTCTCGACCAGAGTGCTCTTAATCACAGCAGTCTTGACCACAGCACACTTGAAAAAGCGGCGCAGCGAGATGCGGCATAGCGCCTTCTAAGGTTTTCAAGCTTTCCCCAAACATATTCAAAGTTTGCTATAGTGGCCGCATTCTATTTGGCATTCCAGTGGGCCCGACAGCATGTCTTTTTCGGTTACCGTCTCTTGGCCACCAGCCACTCATGGTAGCCATCACACTGCACAAAACTCAAAGCCTCTGCAAAGAGAGCCTCTAGCTAGCGACTCTGGTACAGGCGCCAAGCAGATCAGCCGTGATCACCAGCTTAGCTTCGCCAGCGGTCAAGTCGTCGCAGGTTCGGCCGCCCCCGAGTATCTGGGTAGCCAGGATAAGATCAATCCTGAGGAGAGTCTGCTTAGCGCCCTGGCGGCCTGCCACATGCTGAGTTTTCTCACCATAGTGGAGAAGAAGCGTCTGACGCTGCTGAGTTATCGCGACGAGGCAAGGGCCGAGCTGGGAAGAAATGAAAAGGGGCAGATGGCTATCACCCACATAGCACTTACCCCTGAGGTTAAAATGGCTCATCCACTGAGCGATGAGCAGCTAGCTAAGCTGCATGCCCTCGCCCACAAACACTGCTTTATCGCCAACTCACTAGCCAAAGAGATAGCCATTGAGATAGCGCCTCGCCAAAAGTGCTAGTGCTAATGTCTCTAATGGCTAGTATCGCTAAGGGCTAGAACTGATAAGTTAGCGACAAAGCCGGGCCTTTGAAACCATAATAGATATCGAAATCGGCCAGATCTTTCTCGACCTCGACATCTATCTTGTAATACTTATAGCCCAACTCCACATCCAGAGAATCACTCAGCTGGTAATTGACCCCGGCGCTGAAATCGAACAACTGCCCCTTGGTATCCCCCAGGCTGACATAGAAATACTGCGCCCAACCAGAGAGGCTCCAGCGATCGTTAATACGGTAGCGCCCTTGCAGGCCGAGATCGGGTAGCGGCGCCGTCACCTCGGTAAGGGCGTCACTCTTGGGGTTAACGTCCACCACCTGGCACTCGTCGTCGACACAGGCGCCAATTTCACCTACAAACTGCAGCTTGAGCCACATGATATGCAGACCGGCAAGCAGAGTCAGATCGACATCCTCGCCACTGTAAAAGTTATAGCGATAGCCCAGACGCAGAATATCCACGTTAAAGATGGTGCTGATATCCGCCCCCGCCTGCACCAGGTAGGTCTGGCCCGAGTTCACCTCGGTATACTCGTAGGGCTTAGAGATGGAGCGATTGCGGGCCTCGCGATCCAGTCGTTTCCAGTCGAGATAGACGCCGTGATCTTCATTAAACCAGTAGGCCAGCTCCAGCGTAGGCAGGAGATCCTTCTCGACCAAGGCCAGATCGTTCTCGAAATCTAGGGTGAAGTCTTTGCCGAGATCTGGGTTTTGCACCACAATGCCGGAATCTGAGTTAGCGTAGAATCCGCCCAGGGTAACGGAAAATCCCTGCTTTTCGGCATAGGCTAACTGTGCTGAACCTAAGGAAATCGTACTCAATAATAGAGCGCCCAGTCGCAACAAGGCACCTGTGACGGTGCGAGCTTTGCTAACTCCATAAGTGGTTTTCATGTTCACCTTCCTGATATTCCGACCTAGCAACCTAAACTATGGCAGCGACATACCTATAAGCTAATACAATTTTTGCAGTTTGTATCTGATATAGCAGAAAAAACAGCAACAGCCGCCCATAAAAATGGAGGTTACCGACCTGGGAACTGCTTGGTCGGTAACCCCCTAAAATGGTTTGGGTTAACTTAAAGGCAAATCAAAGTGTTATTTGACGTCTTGAGCCATCCCGCTGCTTGGCATAGGCTGCGCCTTAATGGGTAGCACAGGCTCTAACTCCAGCTTCTGTTTAAGGTAATTCAGCGCCTTATTCAGCTGCGCATCCTTGCCCTTAAAGGTGGCATGTGGCAGGTTATCGACCTCGATATCAGGGCTGATGCCGCGGCCTTCCACTATCCAGCGTCCGTCCATGGCGTACTGAGGATACTCGGCAACCCGCGCCATCCCTTTATCGGTCAGCGAGTTACGACCCGAGAGCCAGACACCGGCCCCGGCCGTCTGCTTACCGATGAGCGGTGCCAGGCCTAGTGCCTTGATACCGGCAGAGAAAGTCTCGCCATCTGAATAGGTCAGCTGATCGGTCAGCACCACCAAATGACCTCGGAAGGTCTGCTGCATATTGGTGCTTGGTGTGCCTTGGGTTGGCTGCCAGAACATCCAGGCGCGGCGCAGCAGTTTCTCTATGATCCAGCTGTCGATATTGCCGCCACGGTTGCGGCGCACATCAATGATCAGGCCCTTCTTCTCTATGTTGGCGTAGAACTCACGGGCAAAGTTAGCGATATCGCCCGAGCCCATGGCATAAAGGTGCAGATAACCTATCTCACCGTCGGCCGCCTTAGCCACCTTCTGGTTATTGTTGTTGACCCAGTCCAGGTATCTCAGCTTGGCATCGACGCGGTTAGCCACCGGCAGCACGATTGTCTTAAGCGTCTCACGCTCGCGCTTGAGGGTTAGCAGCACCTGCTTGTCCGCCTGGTTGCGCAGATGGCGGGCCACATCGGCAACGTTTTCAACCGGCTTGCCGTTGATAGCCAAGATGATGTCGCCCACCTTGGCATCGACATCGACTCTGGCCAGCGGCGAAGCCTGCTGCGGCAACTCAGCATCGTTTTGATAGATATGGGCTATCTGGACCCCTTGCTTGGTCTGTAACAGGCGGGCACCTAAGTTAGCGCCCTGAGGCTGATTAGGATCCTGCGGCAGATCGCCGCCGCGCACCTGAGAGTGCAAGGCATCGAGCTCGCCCATCATCTGCATGAAGATATCGTTCAGTTCGTGACGGTCGGTCAGTCTGGCCAGCAACGGCTGATACTTGGCCTTGGTCGCCTGCCAGTCGAGGCCGCGCATCTTTTTGTCGAAGAAGGAATCTCTGTGCATCAGCCAGGCATCTTCAAACATCTGCTGCCACTCGAGCTGCGGCGAGATCGCCAGTTGCCACTGCTCTGTCTGTACCTTGGCATGGGCAAGATCTTTTGGCAGCGATTCGCCCGCATCGACGATCAGCATCTCCGCGCCGCCTTTGCTGTGGCGGCGTAGGAAGAGCTTGCTGTCATCGCCAGAGAGCGCATAGCTGGCCACATCTTCGCTGAAGGTTTCCACCTTAGGGCCGAGGGGATCAAACTTGACCCACATCAGATTGGGGGCCTGGGCGCCATCGACAGAATTTGCCAGCATATAGAGCCCCTTCTCGGTCACCTGTAGCTGGCTGTAGTTGCCAGAGGCTACCGGCACCTGCCACAGGCGCTTGCTGAGCCCCTGCCACTGAACCTGGGTCTTAGCGGGCTTTTTGGCCGCTTCTTCCTCTTTGGCCGCTGGCTGATTTAACTCATTTGGCTTACTGAAGGGGAATACCGCCTTTGGCGTCAGCGCCAGGGCGAAGATCTGCCCGCGCTTATCGAATACCGGCCCCATGTTGCGATCGCCCCAAGGCGAGGTTGGGGTGGCATTAAACTCACGGTTAGAGATGAAATAGAGCCACTGACCATCATCGCTAAAGGCCGGCGAGAAAGATTCATACTTGTCGCTGGTCAGCGCCTCAGCTCTCTCCTCTTCCAGAGAATAGAGCACTATCTGTGGTCTTAGCTGACCTCTTTCATCCTTAGTGACGGCGATGAAACGGCTGTCATTCGACCAGACCACATCGCCATAGGAGCCGAGTCCCTGACCATTGGTCAATATCTTGCTATTACGCCCCTTCTTGAGATCCAAGAGCCAGAGGTCGCCGTTGTAATCATCATGGGCAATGTAGCGTCCATCCGGTGAGAGGCTCAGCGCCATACGCAGGGCCTTGCCATCTTGGGTGAGCTGTTTAGCCTCATCGCTGCCATCTGCACTGTAGCGCCAGATCTCCTGCTCGCCCGAGGCGTCGCTGATCCCATAGACCCATTTGCCATCGGGGCTCATCACGGCGCCGCGAACCCGGTAGTCTCCAGGCAGGGCCAGCTCGACCAGACGCGATCCATCTGTGCCCGCCAGCGCCACATGGCTGCGGGCGGTGATCACCACCTTGTCGCCGCTGGGCGCCAGGCTGGTGGAGGTGGCATATTTCATCGGCTTGTTGACCCAGTGCTCACGGCGCTCAGGAAAATCTGAGGTCAGGTGAATATCCAAGGTCGACACCTGATTGCTGGCGATATCATAAAGCTTGATGTCGGCGCCCTGCTGGAACACCACACGTCCCTGCTCGAGACGAGCACCGCGTACCTTCCAGTCGCTAAACTGAGTCAGCTGACGCAGGTCTTTGCCATCTAAGCTCATGGACCAGATATTATCGTTACCGCTGCTGTCGCTGACGAAATAGAGACGGTCTTGCCACAACATGGGCTGGCGCACCGAGCCTTCATGCTCGGCGGTTAAGGGCTGAGCCTCCTGATCGCTGCCAAGCTTATAGCGCCACAGCTCTCCCTTGGCGCCGCCGCGATACACCTTGGCGTTATCGCCGGTGGCCTGCAGACCGAAGCGGGTAAAGTAGACATATTCACCGGCATCATCCACCACGCCTTCGATGGCATCGGCCAGCGGCAGATCTTGAGTGGTCAGGCTCTTAGGGTCGACGCTTCGCAGCACCCAATAGTTGGCTGGGCCGAAGGCATTATCGGTGGCGTAGAGCACCTTGCCATCTGGCGTCCAGCCTTGCACCCGCACGCGGCTGTTTTCGAAACTGACTCGCTTGGCGACGCCGCCCTGTATGGGCATCACATAGACCTCGCTCGCCCCTTCATAGTTGGCGACAAAGGCAAGCTGCTTGCCATCGTTTGAGATGGCGGCGCCTAGCTCCTGCGCCGGCAGGCTGGTAAGTCTTCTCGCCTGAGCATCGCCTAACTGCTGAACCCAGAGATCCCCTTCTGCGGTAAATACCAGGGTATCGCCATGAATCGCAGGCGAGCGGTAGTAGCCTACGTTCTGCTCGGCAGCCTGACTTTCAGCTTTTACATTTTCAGCTTGAGCGGCAAAAAGTGGTGCGGAAGAAGCGGTGCCCAATGCAATTGCGCAGCAGGCAAACAGGTGAGAGAGTTTCATAAAGCGCCCATAATTAAGTCGGATTTATTCTTATGGGGCAACAAGGTAGCAAACTTTCCTTAAATCTACAGTAATTTGTGGCTAAAGAAGTATTAGCAAATGTGTACAACTATACTTAGGCCAAAATTCCTTCTATCTCGGGTGGCTATGGGACAGGATATCGACACTAAGGTGACAAAAAAGGCGCCAGCCTCCAGTGAGCAGAGTCGGCGCATCGCCCAGTTTCTGGCGAGCCAACCCAAGGCGCTGGCGGCAAGCTATAGTCAGGCACAACTCGAGGCGATAGATAACGCCTTGCAGGGACGCAGCTGGCAGCGACACGCCATAGACAGCCGAGGCACCTTTTCCATCCCCTTTATCCCCTGGCGTTTCTACTATGTGATGCTGCTGGGGCGCAACCGCCGGGCTTTCACCCGGCGCGAGAAACGTCTCTCCAGCCTGGCGCTGTTTGGCGTCATCATCGCTTTTACGCTGGTCAGCCTGAGCCTGGGATTACTCCTCCTCTATCTGCTGAAATCCGCGTTGGGGATAGAGCTGTTCGAAGGCCACTCGCTGGGAATTTGGGATGCGGTAAAATCTTGGTTTGAATAACAAAACGGGGCACTAAGGCCCCGTTTTCAATGCTATTGTTTGTTGCTATCACTCTTTACTCTGCCGGTGAGCCTTAATCTGCTTCACTAACGCTTGCCACTGCGCATGCTGAGGATGGCTGTTATCTTCCAACCTTGGACGCTCCTTGAGCAGTCTCTGGTACAGGGTATCGGCATCACTCCACAGCTTGCTATCGACCAGCTGCTGTAGATGGTTCACCGCCTGAATATCCGATATCACCGCCTTGGCCTGAGTCGCTGCCTTTGCATCTGTTGCTGTATTAAGTTCAGTAGCACCGACTTGCTGCGCGGTTAACGATTCGAGCTCACCTTGCCCATCGGCCTGGTTCTCTGTTTTCAGATCAACAGGCGCTTTACGCGCCATCATAGGCACGGCCTGAGGGCTTACCATCTCAGCCTCTCCCGCATCAGCCTGGGCACTCAGGCCCTGCTGCACTTTCGGCTCTTGCTGCTCAGTTGGCGCTTCCTGCTCGGGCGGCGCAGCCATGCGCATCGCCTGTGGCTCGCTAGCTAGCATGGGCCGGACTTGATCATCTATGGGCGTGGGTCCATTGAGATTCAGCAGCAAGAGGCTGGATAACAGCAGCACTGAGGCGGCCGATGACAGCGGCCAGCGATAGCGGCGCCAGAAGCTGACCTGAATAACATTGGCTGACCCGCTCTGCCCGCTCTCACCAGCATGTTCAGTTAGACGTTGCTGGGCCATCGCCAGGATACGGGCATCAAGCTCTGTTGATGGCTGCTCTGTGGCCTTAGCCAGATAGAGCGCCTTTAGCTCGGCATCCGAGAGCATTTTATCGTTTTCATCTGACATTAGACTGCTCCTGCCATTTTCTGTTGCACACAGGCCTTGAGCGCCTGATTAGCATAACGAATTCGACTCTTAGTGGCCTCCATGCCAACCCCGGCGATCTCACCTATCGCCGCCGCGGTAAACCCCATCTCCACATTCAGCAGAAAGGCTTCTTTCTGCACATGGGGCAGTAGGCTGATGCAATGCTTTAAGATCAAGGCCTTTTGCTCATCCTCGAGCCGACCGTCCGGGCCGCTCTCATCGCTTGGGATGACAGCCTCCAAGGACTGCTCCTCGCCTGCCGGGTCGCTTAGGCTGTCCACAGGTTTCAACGCCCTGACATGATCGATCAGCAAGTTATGGGCGATGCGATAGAGCCAAGTAGTAAACTTGGCGCGCAGCTCATAGCCCGCGGCGGCCTTAATCACCCGGCTCCAGGTCTCTTGATAGAGATCTTCGGCCAAGGCACTGTCGCCTAGTTGACGCTTGAAATAGCGATACAGGCCACCCTTGTGTTTATGATAAAGCTGCTCAAAGGCGCCTTGATCTCCTTGGGCGTATTGCGCCATCAGGATTTGATCACTATCTGCTGTTACTTCAGATACCTGTTCCACGCTGGGACTCCCTTATACCGACTCCTCGAGCGGAGTTAGACTCATGCAATAGCTGAGTCTGCATCCCTCGACGGGGTTTGTCCATGCTTTGGCAACAAGTTGCTTCGCTTTTCAGCAATTTACGGGTATCTATCCGGGCAAGTCGCGACGCCTAGGGCGAAATCTATCCCACGCCTCAGTCATCCTAGTAGCCTTTCATCCAAGCTGTTTATCCAAGCCACTGAATAAAAGTGCCCTTCACAGCTATAGACGTTAGGAAAATGAAAAAGGGTTAAGCCTCAGTAAAAAATGAAAGCACCAAAAAAGTAATGAGAGAAATGAATCAGAGATGAGCAAGAGATAGACAAGAGGCGAGATAAAAAAACGCCACCCGAATAGGTGGCGTCTCAGGCTGATGAAGTCCCTTTATACAGGCATCAAACAGCCATTAGGCAGGCATTAAGCGTTAGCCAGCTTCTCTTGCAGCTTGGCATCTTTTGCCTGTACGGCTTCGGCCGACTTGGCGCGCTCTTCTTTTACCGCAAGTGCCAGGGCGTCATCACCAACGGCCAGCATCTGCGCCGCCAGGTAACCCGCGTTCTTAGCACCCGCACTGCCGATAGCTACGGTAGCCACAGGCACGCCGCCAGGCATCATCACTGTCGATAGCAGAGCGTCATGGCCCTGTAGTGGACCGCAATCTACTGGCACACCGATAACCGGACGTGTAGTGATACCGGCTACAGCACCTGCCAGGTGAGCCGCCAGACCCGCCGCGCAGATAAAGACCTTACAACCACGCTCTTCGGCATCGTGAACGTAAGCGTGGGTCGCTGCAGGCGTACGGTGCGCCGAGGTCACCTTGGCTTCGTATTGAATACCGAAAGTTTTAAGTACATCTAAGGTGGCTTGCATTGTTGGGAGATCAGAATCCGATCCCATGAGTACGGCAACAAATGGCTTAGTCATCTTTTATCCTTTTTGTAGGGTAAGGCTATTGTTTTGCGCGCATTATAGTCATTTTTAAATGCAGATAACAGTGATCGCCGGGATTAACCTAAGTAGAACAAAAAGGCTTAAGCAGCATTGACTTATCCTCAAAATAACCGCTCGTTATTGTACGCTGATAAAAACAGTGAGTTCTTGAGTTTAAGATAGGCAATATTTCGAGGAACAATGAGGGCATAACGGCCCCGTAGAGGCATTAACGATAGGGCATGTACCTTATTTGGGCTTCGCCCGCAGCTTAAAAAGCTGACGAAGCCCACATCTAGGGTTAACCGAAGAAGAGGCGCCACAACCAGGAGGAGTCTAGGTCTTCCTGACAGCTGCGGTACTGAGCGGCATAACGCTTAGAGCGCTTGTCGACCTTGTCGGCCACTTTGATCAACCAAGGCTTCTGCCTGTAGGTGCCTCGCTTATATCCGCCCCACCCCTCGTGATAGTTGAGATATTGATTGCGGGCATCCCACTTGGAAACCCCATTGATCTTGTGGGTCTTGTAGATAAACCAGCCCATGAAATCCATGGCATCGTCGAAGTTACTGCGGCTCGACCAGGAGTTGCCCGTCTCGCGTACATAGTCATCCCAAGTCAGCGTCTTAGCCTGGGCGTAGCCATAGGCGTCACTGGCACGGCCGATGGGGATAAAGCCCAAGAAGTACTCCATCGGCGGCGCCGCGTTGTGTTTAAAGGAGCTCTCCTGATACATCATGGCCAGGGGCACATGTACCGGCACGCCCCACTTCTCGCGGGTATCGACCGCGGCCTCATACCAGTCTCGATTCTCTTGATAGATGGCGCAGAGGTTTTCAGGGTCCTCTGGCGGTGAGGTGGCGCAGCCCTCCAATGACAGGAAGCTAACGGCAAGTAAGGCTAAGGAAATCTTTCTCATCAACAGACCGAAAACATTAAACACATTGGGCTAGTTTCACATCCTTGCAGTAGAGAAGCAATCGCCAGGCGGCAAATTTACCCCATGCTATCAATCCATTAGTTTGATTCGTTGAGGAACTCACACTCATGAGACTCCTGGGCCCACACCACGGGTTGCCAGTAGTCGGTATCCAGGCCGCGATAGATCTTGTCCTGATTAAACTGAGCCGCCAGGTGATAACGCTGATTCGCCTCCAGATGCAGCGTCAGCGTCTTGGTCTGGCGCGCCGCAAGCTTCACCTTGAGCCGCGGCGAGTCGATGAGTTCGGCCAGGGTAAACTGATACTCCCCAGGCGCGAGGCGATAGTTGGGCCTTGAGATCACAGGCTTACCATTTAGATGGGTCACCACGGCGCGGTACAAGCCCTGAGACTCATCGGGCATCTGATAGCCAGACACGGTCGCGCACAGCGACTCATTATCGGGCCCGGAGGCGCAGCCCGACAGCATAGACAGTGTCAGCAGACCAATTGCGATGCCAAAGCCTCGGCCGAAACCAGAGCAAATAGCGCGAACCTTCATGCTTATACCACTTGCTCTACCGGCGCGGGCGCCTCGGCAAAATAGTCGGCAAGATACTGCTCGAAGTCCTGCACAGATTCCGCCTCGAGCTTGGCCTGGGCCGCCAAGGATTGCTCGGCCGCCGCCTCATAGGCCGCCTCAACCTCAGGCGTCAGCGGATAATCACGCAGGGCATGGTAATAGTCTTTCGCCAGGGATTTCACCCACTGGCTATGATCTATCCCCTCGGCCAATAGTGCCGACATCACACGGCCAGATAGGGTCTTGGCCGGATCGCGCACCGCCTCAAGCCAATGGGCCAGGCTATCTTGATAGGCCTGTCCCTCACCATCGAGCAGCTTAGCCAAGGTGCTTAGCTCACCAAACAGGGACTCGAGCCAGGCCTGTAGCGTGACTTCCTCGCCCCCACGATTCAGGGTCAATCCAGGCTCACGGCCACGGGTGATCACCTTACTTAGGTTAGCGCCGATGGCGGCCTCATCTGTTGCATCGCTCTTTGGCGATGGCTTCAACAGGCAGAGCAGCAGGAAGAGGTCAAGGAAACGCACCTGATCGGCATCTATCCCCACAGGGCTGAAGGGGTTAACGTCCAGTGCCCGCACCTCGATATATTCGACCCCGGCGCGCGCCAAGGCCTGAGAGGGTTTCTCTCCGGCGAGGGTTACCCGCTTGGCCCGAATGGGCGAGTAGAACTCGTTCTCTATCTGTAGCACGTTGGCATTTAACTGACGGAACTCGCCGTCGACCTTGACGCCAATCGCCTCGAAATGGGCCGATGGCATCTTGATCGCCGCATTGATCCCCTCGAGGTACTCAGCCAGAGAGTTGTAGCTGATGTTGAGCCGCTCCTGCTCCTTGTTGGTGTAACCCAGATCGCTCATGCGCAGCGAGGTGGCATAGGGCAGATAGAGGGTGCCTTTGCCTAATTTCTCGAAGGCGAGATCAGTTTGTTGATCTTTGATGAAGGAGCCACACAGCGCCGGCGAGGCACCAAACAGATATGGCAATACCCAAACCAAACGGCGGTAGTTACGGATCAATCCAAAATAGGATTCAGAGATGAAATCGCCTTTGCTCAGGCGTTTATCCGAGCCTTGATAGAGCAGCTCCCACAGGGCATCGGACACAGAAAAATTAAAGTGCACGCCAGAGATGATCTGCATCTGGGCGCCATAGCGATAGGTGAGGCCTTTGCGGTACAGACGCTTTAGCTGCCCGGTATTAGAACTGCCATAATCGGCAATGGGGATATCGGCCACATCGCCAACATAACAGGGCATGCTCACCGGCCAGAGTTGCTGCTGGCCCAGGTGCCTTACCGAAAAGGCGTGGGTCTGGGTGAGATCCGTCAGCAAGGCTGAGATATCTTGATAGACAGGGGTGATAAACTCTAACAGGGATTCACTGTAGTCTGTGGTGATCCGCGAATGGGTCAGGGCCGAGCCGAGCGCCTTAGGATGTTTATCCATGGCCAGATGACCATTTGGTTCAATACGCAATGCTTCGCGCTCGATACCCCGTTGCATACCTGCCAGTGCGGCGCTTCCCTGCTCGTTGTCGAGTAGGCCTATCACTTCATCGAAAGAGTTCAAATTCTTCGTCTCTCATTGCTTCAACCGTTTGCCTTGCAAGTCAGACCTGCAAAAAGCGCGTTTGCTTTCGCCATCACCACAAAATAGCCGCTGTGCTAGATCCTTGGCAAGGGAAAAAATAAAGCGGTGAGCAGAGTTAATGCTCACCGCTAGGGGCTATATTGGGGCGCAACCTACAGATTACAACTGCAAATTTTTCACCCGGTAGCCCAGGGCGTTAATCTCCTGTTCGATTTTCGCCCTGTCGCCGACAATCAGCACTATCATCTTGTCCAGGTTCAGCTTCTCCTTCGCCAACTGGTTCAGCTCATCCTTGCCAACGGCCTTGATGATATCGGCCTGCTGCTGGGTGTAATCGGCGGCAAGCTTGTAGCGCTGGATCTTACGCATGAAGCCTGCCTTCTGATATGGCGTCTCATAATCCAGTGCCTGCCCCTGAGAGATAGAGCTGCGCAGGAAGGCCAGTTCCTTGTCTGTCATCCCTTCAGCCTGATAGGCGTTGATCTCCTTGGCAAACTCTGTAAGCGCCTGCGCCGTCACATCGCTGCGCACGCTGGCCGAAGCCTCGAACAGACCAAGCTCGCTGCCGCCGCTGAAGTAGCTGCGGGCACCATAGGTGTAGCCCTTGTCTTCACGCAGGTTGAGGTTGATGCGGCTGTTAAAGGCGCCGCCCAGTGGATAATTCATCAAATATGACTTGAAGAACTCGCCGGTGGCGTCATAGGGCATGGCGCGCTTACCTATCTTGATCACCGACTGGGCCGCACCCGGCTTGTCCAGGATATAGACGGTGCCGGCATCGAGGGCTGGCATGGCGGCCAGACTCGGCAATGGCGTCGCCTCCCCTTGCCACTGAGCCAGGCCCTTAAGCTTAGGCATCAGCTGGGCCTTGGACAGGTTAGTCACGGCTACTATCTGGGCGTTCCCCGCGCGGAACTGCTTGTTGTAGAAGGCTTTGACATCATCCAGGGTCAATTGAGACACGCTGGCTGGCGTGCCCATCTCACTCGCCCCAAGGGCGGTGTCTTTGCCGTAGAGCAAGGCAGCGAACTGACTGTCGGCGACATAATTAGGATCAGACTGCATGTGTTGCAGGCTCTGCAGATGTTGCTGCTGCACCCGGGCAAAGTCCTCGGCCTTAAAGCCAGGATGGAACAGCTTCTCCTCGACGATCGCCAGGGTCTCATCCAGATGCGAGGTCAGGGCCGAGACCTTGATATAGCTCTGATAGATGCTGCTGCCGAAACTGACGCTACTGCCGAGCATCTCCAGCGCCTGGGCCAGCTCTTCTGTGCTGCGCTTGTCGCTGGATTCGTTCAGCATGGCCGCGGTCAGACCGGCTAATCCTGCCTGCTTCACGTCGGCTAGACGATGGCCGCCGTTAAGATAGATGAGCAACTCGACGGTTGGGGTCTCATCGCTCTCAGTGCCCATCACCTCTATGCCGTTGGCCAGCTTATCTGTCCAAAGGCTTGGCGCCGTGATAACCGGTGCCTGTTGGGCACTCGGCATCACGCTGCGATCGAAGCTGCTACCAGCCTTGGCCACATCAACCATGCCAGTCACGGCCTCAGCGGCCACCCGCGGCGCTGGCGCGACAAAGTTATCTTCATGGGCGATCAGCTGCTGTTGCCCCTGGGGCACCACACTCATCACCACAGACGGCTTGCCCTTGATGTAGGTGTTAAACACCCGCATCACATCTTCCTTGGTGACGTTAGCGTATCGCTTGAGATCGTGGGCAATCATATCGGGATTGCCGAAGAAGGTCTGATTCAGGGCCAGGGTCGATACCTTGCCCTTGACGCTCTGCAATCCGAAGATGGTGCTTGCCTCAAACTGCACCTTCACCTTCTGTAGGTCATCATCTGTCACGCCGCGCTGTTCAAACTCGGCGATAGACTCGCGAATACGACGCTCAACATCCGCCAGTTGACCACCTCTGGCAGGGTTTGCCAGGGCATAGATAGAGAACTGACAGGCCAGCTCCTGACAAGGGTGGCTCACACCGGCCTGCACGGCATAACCATCTTTAACCAGGTTCTTGTACACCAGTGAGGTAGGTCCGCCGCCGATGATATTGGCCAACAGATCCAGCGCCGCTTCATCTTCGTGGCTGGCGTAGACAGTTGGAAATGCCATGCGCAGCAGCGGCAGATGTACCCTGTCTTCCATGGAGATGTAGCGGGTCTTGTCTAACGTGACCAGCGTCTTGGCCTCAGGCTTCACCTCAGGGCCTCTTGGGATCTCACCAAAATATTTGTTCACCCAGGCCAGTGTCTGCATCTCGTCGAAATCGCCGCCTATGGTGAGTGTGGCGTTGTTCGGGCCGTACCAGCGCTGGAAGAAGTGTTTCACGTCATCGAGCTGGGCACGATTGAGATCGTCTGGCCAGCCGATGACGGGCCAGGAATACTGATGTCCGCTGGGGTAGAAGGCCTGATTGAAGCGCTCGTTCATACGGCCATAGGGCTGATTGTCGATACGCTGGGCGCGCTCGTTCTTCACCGTCTCGCGCTGCACCTCGAACTTGTTGTCTGTCAGCGCGGGCAAGAAGTACCCCATGCGATCCGACTCCAGCCAAAGCATCTTCTCCAGCTGATTGCTGGGCACTGTCTCGAAATAGTTGGTGCGGTCTGTGTTGGTGGTACCGTTAAGCGTACCGCCGGCCTCGGTTACCGTCTTGAAGTGCTGCTCGTCGCCCACATGCTCTGAGCCCTGGAACATCATGTGCTCAAACAGGTGCGCAAATCCCGAGCGTCCTGGCAGCTCTCTTGCCGAGCCCACATGATAGGTAACATCCACATGCACCAGAGGATCGGAATGATCTTGGTGCAGGATCACCGTCAGGCCATTGGCCAGTTGATATTTCTTGTAGGGAATGCCGACGCCCGACTCGGCCAGGGTCACATTTTCGATCAGCGAAACGCCCTGGGGCAGCGACACGTTTGCCGGTGCGTTGGCACAGGCACTTAGCGCGGCCGTTATTGCCGCAGCCAATATCCATTTTTTCATTCTTTGCTCCTAATTTGAAACAGTGAGGCCAGCCTTTATCGAGACAGCTATTGCCAAAATAAGTTCGTCCCTAAAGACCACACCGCTTACAACCAATGTAACGCCAACGCCGCAACCAGCAGGTAGCGCACTCCTTTCCCTATAAAAATCATTATGCTGGACTTGACCAGTGGCATCTTGAGCCAGCCTGCCAGCAGGCATAAGATATCGCCGATGAGGGGCGCCCAAGCGAGCAGTAGGCTCCAGTAGCCGTAGCGCTCGACAAGCCGCAGCCCATGACAATAACGGCCGCTGGCCATCTCCTCGGGCGCCTTGGCGAAACGCCCCAGGGCGCCCAGATAGTAACTGGTCAGAGACCCTAAGGTATTGCCCAAAGTCGCCATGACCACTAAGGAGACCCAGGTCTCGGGCGCCTGATTGATCAGCGCCGCCAGCAGTACCTCAGATCCACCCGGTAACAAGGTGGCGGCTAAAAAGGCGCCACTAAAGATCAACCATAACGCCGTCATGATCCCTTACCTAATGAAAAAAAGTAAATTTTTATGTGTGCTGATTTCAAGGTGATCATGTTACCTAAAAGTAAAAATTTAATCTTATTAAAACAAACTCTTATATCACAATAAGTTATAACAAAATCGCTTTGGTAAGCAAGGCATCAGCCAGATACAATATCTGGCTCACTCGCTAAGGTTGAAATACCTGGATGGCTCGTGCTAGAACAAGCAATTCATTTTTGATTCGAAACGCCATCCACAATAACGACTTAATAAAATTTGGAATAGATCCCATGTGGCAAACAATTAAACAGATCCCCTTTTGGCAGAAGGTTCTCGCCGGTTTCATCTTAGGGGTAGGCCTGGGCGTTGTCCTAGGCGAGCAGGCAACCCAACTCAAGCCGCTGGGCGACCTCTTTATCGCGGCAATCAAGATGTTGGTTGCGCCGCTGATCTTCTGCGCCATCGTCGTCAGCATCACCTCTCTGGGTAACGATGTTAGCCTCAAGCGCCTGAGTATCAAGACTCTGGCCATGTTCATGCTGACCGGCACCATAGCCTCACTCATCGGCCTGGCGATCGGTTCGCTGATCGACATGGGCGGTTCGCTGGAGCTGGCCACCACAGAGGTGCGCGAACGTAACGTGCCAGGCTTTGCTCAGGTACTGCTGGACATGATCCCGGTCAATCCTTTTGCCTCCCTGGCCGAAGGTAAGGTGCTGCAGATCATCGTCTTCGCCGCCTTAGTCGGCATCGCCATCAACAAGATTGGTGAGAAGGCCGAGCCACTCAAGCGCACCATAGAAGCGGGCGCCGAAGTGATGTTCCAGCTAACACGCATGGTACTGCAACTGACCCCTATCGGCGTATTCGGCCTGATGGCCTGGGTAGTAGGTGAATATGGCCTCTCTACCCTGTTGCCGCTGGGCAAGTTTATCGGCGCCATCTATATCGCCGCGCTGATCCACATGATCTTCGTCTATGGTGGCCTGGTCAGATTCGGCGCCGGCCTGAGTGCTGTGCAGTTCTTCAGAAAGGCGATGCCAGCCCAGCTGGTTGCCTTCACCACGGCGTCGAGCTTCGGCACCCTGCCCGCCAGCACCCGTGCCACTGAGACCATGGGCGTATCGAAGAAATATGGCGCCTTCGTGTTGCCACTAGGCGCCACCATGAATATGGACGGCTGTGGCGGTATCTATCCGGCCATCGCGGCCATCTTCATCGCACAGATCTATGGTATCCCACTGGAGATAACCGACTACATGCTGATCGCCGTTACCGCCACTGTGGCCTCTGTGGGTACGGCAGGCGTACCCGGTAGCGCCATGGTGATGCTCTCTGTCACCCTGGGTGTGGTAGGTTTGCCCCTCGAAGGCATCGCCTTTATCGCCTCAATCGACAGGGTGATCGACATGATACGTACCGCGACTAACGTGACCGGCGACATGATGACAGCCGTGGTGGTGGGCAAGTCTGAGGGTCAGCTCGACCAGGAGCAGTTCTATCGCAACGAAGAGAGCGACGCCCCTGAGGTTGCCAGCTAATCTCAGTTCTACCCGATAAAAAAGAAGCCGCTTAATGCGGCTTTTTTATTGGCAATCTGAAACCACCTCCTATGGAGGTGGTGATCGTTCCTTCTGGGCTATGCCCGTATTTTCCCTTGGACAGTATCTCTCGTATTTTCAATCTTTCCATATTTACTCAAAACACCTTTGTTATTAAGTGTTTGAGTGGTTAGGTGATTTTGCTGGTTTAAGTATCGCCAGTGGTGGATTGAATCAGGAAGAGTGAAAACTAAAATAATATTGCTGGAGACGAGATTAGGTCATAGAGAACACTAAAATCGCTATCGATATAAAAGGCACCCTTATAGGGTGCCTCAAAAGCAAAGCCACCTGCTATGCAGGTGGATTTTTACTGCTAATTGCTTGTTAAATCTGAAATAGTAAGTTTAAATCATATATTAACTGCACCCAGCAATAAGGTATCAATTAACCGCCATGGCTCGCCTGTTTTTACTGCCAATCATCTTAAGTTTGTTCTGGGCGCTGTTTCTCTATCTCAACGGCGTGCCGCTGAAACAAGGCAAGAAGGGCTTTATCTATATCATAGCGATCAGCGCTACCCTCATGCTCTCACTCGGCTTTCTGCTCTGGCTCACCGCCGGGCAAAACCTGCGCGGTTAACTTAACCTCGTTAGCCCTGGCGGGTAAAGCTTTCCAAGTGCGCCTCAAGCTCGGCTTCTGTGGTGGGCAACTCACTCAGCTCGAAGGTTAAGGGATCGCCGCCGTTTAACATAAACACCGAATGATCGCCGTGGTCATAATGAAACCATTTACCGTTCACACAGATATCGGTATAGCAATTGGGTCGTAATTCCATCCTCTACTCCTCACTAATTGGGTCATGGCTCACCAAAACAGACGTACTGAGAGCTGCATCACACTATAAGACACTAATTCGGTAAGTCAGGCGTTGATCTGCATCAAGCGCTTTAGCATTAGCTTGATTAAGGGAAGCCGAATGGATAGCTATCTTTGAGAAAGCTATCTTGCAGAGGAGACCCTTGGCTCTCAATAAAGGCAGGCTTTACAACAAGAGTTAACAACAGAAGTTAACGACAGGGCTTAGCAACTGAGTCTAAAAGCAGCACTTAAATACCGTCCTAAAATACCCAGCCAAATACTTAGTCAAAAAAAACGGCCGACACTGGTGTCGACCGCTTCATCAGCTCAATGTATATGTAATCAGCTTTAACTAGTTACCCAGTACCGCCAGCAAGACACCGGCGGCGACCGCAGAGCCCAGCACGCCGGCCACGTTCGGCCCCATGGCGTGCATCAAGAGGAAGTTTTGCTGATTGGCCTGCAGGCCCACCTTGTTAACCACGCGAGCGGCCATAGGCACGGCCGAGACGCCGGCGGCGCCTATCAGCGGATTGATCTTACCTCCAGACAGCTTGCTCATCAGCTTAGCCATCAACACGCCAGCCGCGGTGCCAATACCGAAGGCCACGGCCCCCAGCACCAGGATGCCCAAAGTCTCCAGCTGCAAGAACTTATCGGCCGAGAGCTTAGAGCCCACCGCCAGACCCAAGAAGATGGTCACTATATTGATCAGCTCATTTTGCGCCGTGTTGGAGAGTCTATCGACCACGCCTGATTCACGCATCAGGTTGCCCAGACAGAACATGCCCACCAGAGGCGTGGCCGCCGGCAGGAAGAGGATGGTCAGCCCCAGCACCGCCAGCGGGAAGATGATTTTCTCGAGCTTACTCACCTCACGCAGCTGCTCCATCTTGATCTGACGCTCAGCCTCAGTGGTCAGCAGCTTCATGATAGGCGGCTGAATGATGGGCACCAGCGCCATGTAGGAGTATGCCGCGACCGCGATGGCACCGAGCAGCTCAGGCGCCAATTTAGAGGCGAGGAAGATGGCCGTCGGGCCATCGGCGCCGCCAATGATGGCGATGGCCGCTGCATCCTTCATGGAGAACTCGAAGCCCGGCACGGCGTTAAGGGCGATGGCACCGATTAGGGTGGCAAAGATCCCAAACTGGGCCGCAGCACCCAGCAATAACATCTTAGGGTTAGCGATAAGGGCCCCGAAATCGGTCAGGGCCCCGACCCCCATGAAGATCAACAAGGGGAAGACCCCGGTTTCGATCCCCACATGGTAGGCGTAATAGAGCATGCCGCCCTCTTCGGTGAAGCCCCCGTTGGGAATGTTGGCCAATATGGCGCCAAAACCGATAGGCAAGAGCAGCAGCGGCTCGAAGCCTCTGGCGATAGCGAGATAGAGCAAGAGCACACCCACTGCCATCATCAACAACTGGCCGCCGGTAAAGTTAGCAATACCCGACTCGGCCCAAAAGGCGATTAATCCGTCCATCTTAGCTCCTATGCAATGGCAAGCAATTGATTGCCAACGGCAACAGAGTCGCCTTCTTTGACCCACACCTTGGCGACTACGCCATCGGATTCGGCGCGGATCTCTGTCTCCATCTTCATCGCCTCAAGGATGATCACCACATCCCCCGCCTTAACGGCATCCCCTGGCTGCACATTCACCTTGAAGATGTTGCCAGACAGGGGGGCGTTCATGGGGGAGCCTTCGCCCACTACAGGCGCGGCTGGCTCTGGCGCCGCAAAGGGCACCACATTCTCACTCGGCACTATCTGGCTGATATCGCCGCCGGGAGAGACCTCTACCACGAAACTCTGGCCCTGAACATTGACCGTATAGGTCTCCTTGCCCTGTGGCTGACGCGCGCTAGCTGGCTCGCTCACAGTCGCGGCTTGAGTTTTGGCTTGAGGGGCTTCTGGCTTAGGCTCGAAGGCATCCGGATTATCACGGTTCTTGAGGAACTTGAGGCCGATCTGCGGGAAGAGCGCATAGGTCAAGACATCATCGTCCAGTTCAGCTGCCAGGCTTATCTGGTCACTGGCGGCCTTTTCGCTCAGCTCGGCTCTCAGGCTATCCAGCTCGGCAGGCAGCAGGTCTGCGGGGCGACAGCAGATCGCCTCAGCGCCAGCCAGCACGCGAGCCTGTAGCTCACTATTTACCGGCGCAGGCGTGGCGCCATACTCACCCTTGAGCACACCTTCGGTTTCCTTGGTGAGAGACTTGTATCGCTCACCTGTGAGCACGTTGATCACCGCCTGGGTGCCAACGATCTGTGAGGTCGGGGTAACTAGCGGAATAAAGCCAAGATCTTCACGCACCTTAGGGATCTCTTCGAGCACCAGATCCAGCTTGTCGGCGGCACCCTGCTCTCTCAGTTGATTCTCCATGTTGGTGAGCATGCCTCCTGGCACCTGGGCGCGCAGAATACGCGAATCGATCCCCTTTAGCTCCCCTTCGAAGGCGACATATTTCTTACGCACCTCTCTGAAGTAGGCGGCGATCTGCTCGAGCAGCGCCATGTCGTAACCCGTGGCCCTGTCGGTATCTTCCACCATGGCCACCAGAGTCTCTGTAGCGCTATGACCATAGGTTTGGCTCATCGAAGAGATGGCGGTGTCGAGCACGTCGATGCCAGCCTCAATCGCCTTTTGATAGGTCGCCGTACTCAGGCCCGTGGTGGCGTGGCACTGCATAGAGATGATCAGGTTAGTCTGCGACTTGAGCTGGCTGATGAGGTCGAAGGCATCGAAGGGCTTGAGCAGGCCGGCCATATCCTTGATACAGAGCGAGTGACAGCCCATATCTTCAAGACGCTTAGCCATGTCCACCCAAGTCTCTAAGGTGTGTACCGGACTCGTGGTGTAGGAGATAGTTCCCTGGGCGTGACCGCCCACCTCGACCACTGACTTAACCGCAGTCTCCAGGTTACGCACATCATTCATGGCATCGAAGATACGGAACACGTCCACACCATTTTGATGCGCGCGCTCAACAAACCTGTGTACCAGGTCGTCACCATAGTGGCGATAGCCCAGCAGGTTCTGTCCCCTAAGCAGCATCTGCTGCGGCGTATTGGGCATGGCCTTCTTAAGCTCACGAATACGCTCCCAGGGATCCTCCCCCAGATAACGAATACAGGCGTCGAAGGTGGCACCGCCCCAGGATTCCAGCGACCAGAAGCCCACCTTGTCGAGTAAGGGGGCGATAGGAAGCATGTCGTCGATACGAAGACGCGTGGCAAGAATCGATTGATGCGCGTCGCGCAGGACGACGTCGGTTAATGCAAGTGGCTTGCTCATAAAAACTCCCTACTTCTATTTATGCTTTGGCGCGATATTGATGGACGGCGGCGGTGATCACGGCGACCATCTTAGGATCGACGCCTGGAAAGCGTGAAACTTGCGCTTCGCTCGCTTCGGCTAGTGGTGCAAGTTTAGGTTTAGGCGCACATTTCCATGCCACCAGATTAACGGCCCCAATGAGTATAGTTAGGAAGGTAAACACCAACCCCATTCCCAGCACCATGATCATCAGTGCTTCCATTATCTGTTGAGCCATTGAATCCATACTATCCTCTCAGGTTAATCGAGCACATCAGACTTACGGTCTAGCCGTAGGACATGCTATTTATTCAGGTAATACGCATTAAAATCGACAGGTGACATGACAGGTGTCGTCGATTGAGGCGCAAAAAGATCGCCTTTAGCCAGGAAACCTTAACCAATCTATAACAAAAAGGCGAGCGCCTTGTAAATTGGTCTTACCAAATTACGACTAATTGATAAGGGGCTTTCGGTAATTTCACAATAAATGGCGACTATTTTTGACGATCACATAAAAAATTAGCCATCAAATCTAGGATTAGATTAAAAACCCCTAACCTGCTTGAAAATTGAATTCACGAAAACGAACGAGATCTGATGGGAGATGCAAGATTATGCACTCTGCCTAGCAATTGGTAGGGCAATATTGAAACATGAGCGGGATTGGCATAGGTATGAGCCAGATGGCGATAGACTTTGAGCTTTGAACTTCTAACGGCATGGGGAAACAGGCATAAAAAAACCCGCAACCTAAGTTGCGGGTTTTAATAATGGCGGAGAAGGAGGGATTCGAACCCTCGATGGGAGATAAAGCCCATACTCCCTTAGCAGGGGAGCGCCTTCGGCCACTCGGCCACCTCTCCGTCTAAAATGGTACGCGTGAGAGGATTCGAACCTCTGACCGCCTGGTTCGTAGCCAGGTACTCTATCCAGCTGAGCTACACGCGCAAAATTCTAGGCTTTCAAACAAAACGACGGCCAAAAACCGTCGATTTTTAAATGTGGTACGCGTGAGAGGATTCGAACCTCTGACCGCCTGGTTCGTAGCCAGGTACTCTATCCAGCTGAGCTACACGCGCACAGAATTTTAGGTAAGTTAGGAGATGGTACGCGTGAGAGGATTCGAACCTCTGACCGCCTGGTTCGTAGCCAGGTACTCTATCCAGCTGAGCTACACGCGCATCTTATATCTATAACCTACTTTTACTGAAAAACAAATGGTACGCGTGAGAGGATTCGAACCTCTGACCGCCTGGTTCGTAGCCAGGTACTCTATCCAGCTGAGCTACACGCGCCCTGTTTTGTCAGTTAAGAAATGGCGGAGAAGGAGGGATTCGAACCCTCGATGGGAGATAAAGCCCATACTCCCTTAGCAGGGGAGCGCCTTCGGCCACTCGGCCACCTCTCCGTTTTCTTGGCGCACATATTACTGTTTGAAGAAAATAAGTCAAACCATTTCTCCTAAACAAATTCTGTTTGAGCTGTTTTTAAGCAGTTATCCCTATTTCCCCTAAGCGCCTGTATGCTATGTCGCCGTTATGGTTAAAAAGCTGTCAGCCAAAAACAAAAAAGCCAGCAAACTTGCTGACTCTTATAGTGTAACGCCGGTTAAATCTATCGCTTAAAAATTGCCGCCTTCAGAAGAGCTACCTGACTTTTCAGACTGAATACGCTGATAAATCTCTTCACGATGAACTGAAACTTCTTTTGGTGCATTGACACCAATACGAACTTGATTACCCTTTACGCCTAAAACGGTGACAGTAACTTCATCACCAATCATCAGTGTTTCACCAACACGACGAGTCAATATCAGCATTTTTTGCTCCTTTAGTTCCTAATTCTGCTTATACGGCATTATTCCGTTATGACCTTATTATACGGTCAGCTTAGTACAAATTAATAGTGTTCTGATAAAAAACACCCTTTTATTGCATGTTAATTCGTTTAAATGTGCCGCACATCGCTGATTTATCGGGATCAGGCATGACAGATAACCAAGATAGTAATGGCAGTCAGTTAAACCAGCATTAAATTTAACACTTTAAACTGTACCTCAGCTTAAGCTTCAATCAATATGGCACAAAAAAAGCGCTCATGGAGCGCTTTTTTCTATTGAAGCAACTTAGGCTAAACGTTCTGACAACCAAGGGATAACAGAATCCAGTGCGCCCGCTAACTTCTCGGGCTCGCTGCCACCGGCCTGGGCCATGTCTGGGCGTCCACCGCCCTTACCACCCACCTGAGCAGCCACCATAGCCACTAGCTCACCGGCCTTGACCTTACCAGTCAGGTCTTTGGTGACGCCGGCAATCAGGTTCACCTTGGCATCTCCGGCGATGCCAAGCACAACTATGCCAGATTGCAGCTTCTGCTTAAGCTCATCCTGCAGGCCACGCAGTGCACCGGCCTCAACACCTTCCAGCAGCTTAACCAGTACCTTAACGCCAGCAAGCTCCTGAGCCTCCCCGGCCAAATCGGCGCTGGTCGCGGCCGCTAGCTTATCTTTAAGCTGAGATAGCTCTTTCTCGAGTTGCTTAGTCTTATCCAGCTGGGCTTTGAGCTTAGCCACTACCGAGGCGCTGTCGCCCTTAAGTAACGCGGCGGCTTGTTCAAGCTGCGCCTGCTGCTCACCCACATAGGCGATTGCAGCCGCCCCTGTGACCGCCTCGATACGACGGATACCGGCTGCGATACCGCCTTCAGAGGTGATCTTAAACAGACCGATATCGCCAGTGCGACCCACATGAGTACCACCACACAGCTCGATAGAGAAATCACCCATGGTCACCACACGAACCTGAGAGTCATATTTCTCACCAAACAAGGCCATGGCGCCTTTCTCTTTCGCCTGGTCGATATCCATCACCTCGGCCTTCAGCTCGTGGTTGCGACGGATCTGAGTGTTAACCAGATCTTCGACCTGCTTGAGCTCTTCACGCTTAACTGCCTCGAAGTGAGAGAAGTCGAAACGCAGACGCTCAGGCTCAACCAGAGAGCCCTTCTGGCTCACGTGAGTGCCCAGCACCTGACGCAGCGCGGCGTGCAGCAAGTGAGTCACAGAGTGGTTCAACTCGGTGCGATGTCTGAGCTTCTTGTCTACTGCAGCGTTAAGGGTTTGACCCATAGCGATACTGCCGGCCTTAACCAGACCTATATGACCCATTGCCTGACCATATTTTTGCGTGTCCTTCACCTCGAACTCGACACCTTCTGCGCTCAGCTGGCCCTTGTCACCACACTGGCCACCAGATTCGCCATAGAATGGCGTGCTATCGAGCACCACCACACCTTGGTCGCCTTCGGCTAGCGCGTCGACCGCCTGACCATCGACATAGAGGCCGATGACCTTGGCTTCGCCATTAAGATCGCTATAACCGCAGAACTCGGTCTCGGCATCGATCTTCAGGCTGTCGTTGTAATCCGTATCGAACTGACCCGCCGCCTGGGCGCGACTGCGCTGCTCGGCCATGGCCGCTTCGAAGCCAGCTTCATTGACCGTGATGTCACGCTCGCGGCAGACGTCAGCCGTCAAATCAACCGGGAAACCATAGGTGTCGTACAGCTTAAAGGCGGTCTCGCCATCAAGCTCCTTACCCTCTAGCTGGCTCAGGGCATTGTCGAGAATACCAAGACCACGTTCGAGCGTACGCGCAAACTGCTCCTCTTCCGCCTTAAGCGCCTTTTCGACGATTGCCTGGGTCGCCACTAATTCTTTAGCCGCATCGCCCATCACTTCGATCAGTGTAGGGACCAGCTTGTAGAAGAAGGCCTCGGTAGCACCTAGCTTGTTACCATGACGCACGGCGCGGCGGATGATGCGGCGCAATACGTAACCACGGCCCTCGTTTGATGGCATCACGCCATCGGCCACTAAGAAGGCGCAAGAACGGATATGGTCGGCCACAACACGTAGCGACTTGTTCTCCAGATCGGTCACGCCGAGGATCTCGGCGGTCTTCTTGATCAGTGACTGGAAGATATCGATCTCATAGTTTGAGTGGACGCCCTGCATGATGGCAGCGATACGCTCGATGCCCATGCCGGTATCGACAGAAGGCTTAGGCAGCGGATCCATGGTGCCGTCGGCTTGACGGTTGTATTGCATGAATACTATGTTCCAGATCTCGATAAAGCGGTCACCATCTTCTTCCGGTGTGCCGGGACGGCCGCCCCAGATGTGTTCGCCGTGATCGTAGAAGATCTCGGTACAAGGGCCGCAAGGACCGGTGTCGCCCATCTGCCAGAAGTTATCAGAGGCGTATGCCGCTCCCTTGTTATCGCCGATGCGGATGATGTTCTCGGCCGCGACGCCAATCTCTTTGTTCCAGATCTCGAAGGCTTCATCGTCTGTCTCATAGACGGTGACACAAAGGCGCTCTTTTGGCAGCTTGAGTTCTTCGGTCAGGAAGGTCCAGGCGAAGCGAATCGCATCTTGCTTGAAATAATCACCGAAGCTGAAGTTACCCAGCATCTCGAAGAAAGTGTGATGACGTGCGGTGTAACCGACATTATCCAGGTCGTTGTGCTTACCACCGGCGCGCACGCAGCGCTGTGCCGTGGTGGCGCGGCTGTAGTCGCGCTTGTCTTCCCCAAGGAAAACATCTTTAAATTGATTCATCCCTGCGTTGGTAAATAGCAAGGTGGGATCATTGCCAGGTACCAGTGAACTGCTGTCCACAACCTGGTGACCGTTTCTGCGGAAAAACTCCAAGAAAGCACTTCTCAGCGCTGCAGTGGTTTGATACATGAAATCATCCTGAATTTGATTATTTTAGCGATGAAAGCAAAAGGCTCACCGACGATGCTCAGTTAGCCCAGCATTATAAGCAGTCTATAGATGAACAACCAGTGCTTTAGCCGAGGATCCCCAAAGAAAGCGTAAAAAGCCTGAGTTTCAATTGGGTCTTATAGAGGCTGAGTACTAATGGAGATAAAACGAGATCAGGATAGTGAACTAGAGCCCAGTATTGGTCCTGGTAAGGATGAGGATATTAGTCGAAGTCTGGGTCGACCTCTAAGGCATAGGCAACCTGATCGAAGCCAAAGCCTTGGGAGAGAAGATAACGCACTCGTTTGGCGCGCTCTTTCTGATCTTGGATGGGGCCGCTAGTGGCATATTTCTTAGCAGCCTTCTGTCTCGCCAGTTCGAACCAGTCGCAGTCGCTCTGATTGAGGCTAGACTCGATAATCTCTTTGGTCAGCCCCTTCTGGGACATAGATTGGCGTATCTTGTTCTGACCATGGCCTTTAGCGATATGAGAGCGCAGCAAGAGCCCGGCAAACCTGGCATCATCGAGATATCCTTGGCTTTCACATTGACCAAGAACAGCCTCTATCTCGCCATCCAGAAAGCCTTTCTGAGTCAGCTTACTCTTTATCTGATAGCGGGAATAATCGCGGCGGGCCAGCAGGCTCACCGCGACTTGCATCGCCGACATAGTCATTGAGAAACCATAGTCATAACAAAATCATTGTCATTACAAAGCCAGAGTCTTAAGGCAAGGCTTAGTTGACTCAGCGAGCTTAAAATACTTCACCGGTTTCCAGGTCGACGTTCTCATCGCCTGTGGCCGACTGAGCCACCGCTTGACCACCGCCAAGCAACATGGCACGTAGTGCCTGGTCGATTTCGGCGCCAATCTCTGGGTTCTCTATCAGGTATTTACCGGCATTGGCACGGCCCTGGCCAATCTTGTCACCCTTGTAGCTGTACCAGGCGCCTGACTTTTCAATCAGCTTGTGCATCACACCAAGGTCTACCAACTCACCGGTACGGTTAATACCTTCACCATAAAGGATCTGGAACTCTGCCTGTTTGAATGGCGCGGCAATCTTGTTCTTCACCACCTTAACGCGAGTCTCGTTACCAATGACCTCTTCACGATCCTTGATGGCGCCGGTGCGGCGAATATCCAGACGAACAGAGGCGTAGAACTTAAGTGCGTTACCACCGGTAGTGGTCTCAGGGTTACCGAACATCACGCCTATCTTCATACGGATCTGGTTGATGAAGATCAGCAAGGTGTTTGATTGCTTGAGGTTACCCGCTAGCTTACGCATCGCCTGGCTCATCATACGCGCAGCAAGGCCCATGTGAGAATCACCGATCTCACCCTCAATTTCCGCCTTAGGCGTAAGGGCGGCAACCGAGTCGACGATGATCACGTCGACGGCACCAGAGCGAGTCAGGGCGTCACAGATCTCAAGCGCCTGTTCACCTGTATCAGGCTGAGAACACAGCAGGTTATCGATATCCACACCGAGTTTTTGTGCATAGATAGGATCCAGTGCGTGCTCGGCGTCGATGAAGGCACAAACCTTACCTTCACGCTGGGCAGCGGCAATCACTTCCAGTGTCAGGGTGGTTTTACCCGAAGATTCAGGACCATAGATCTCAACGATACGACCCAGTGGCAGACCGCCTGCACCCAATGCAATGTCAAGCGACAGAGAACCCGTTGAGATAGTCTCAACATCCATAGAGCGGTTTTCACCTAACTTCATGATAGAGCCTTTACCAAACTGCTTCTCAATCTGGCCAAGGACCGCGCTCAGGGCTTTCTCTTTATTCGCATCAATCTTCATTCTGCTTTCCTCTCAATCACAGACGCTGCGCTGTGGGGTATCCGTTAAGTTAAAGCCCGCAGACCGTTTCCGCATCGCTTTAGGCTGTCTCAATATGCAACCTAGTATACTGTACAATCATACAGTATCAAGTACTGTATGCGATTATTTTTATCCGGCCTTAACCAAAGCCGGTCAAATTTTCCCGAGCGCATTAGCACTAAATTTATCCAAACAGACAGGATAAATGCGCAACCGCCATCAATTTATTGTTAGTATTGTGGCCATTCATTCTGTGCTGGCCGCAGGGCTATGACAGACATTTTTGTAGCAGGATACCTTGGTTAATTCATGAACGCCGTCGATACTCAACATCTTGAAAAGCACACCCCCATGATGCGTCAATATCTGACGCTGAAAGCCGAAACACCCGATATGTTGCTTTTTTATCGTATGGGAGATTTTTACGAGCTCTTCTACGACGATGCTAAGCGGGCCTCAGAACTGCTGGGGATCTCCCTCACGGCGCGTGGCAAGAGTGGCGGCGATCCTATCCCCATGGCAGGCATCCCCTACCATGCGGTGGAAGGCTACCTGGCAAAGCTGGTGCAGCTCAGGGTATCTGTGGCGATCTGCGAGCAGATAGGCGATCCCGCCACCACCAAGGGGCCGGTAGAACGTAAGATTGTTCGCATCGTCACCCCGGGAACTCTTACAGATGAGGCCCTGCTGCAGGAGCGGCAGGACAACCTGCTGGCCGCCGTCTATCACGGCAAGGTGGGTTTTGGTTATGCGACCCTGGATGTCTCATCCGGACGCTTCGTGGTCACCGAACTGGCCAGCAAAGAGGCGCTGGAAGCCGAGCTGCAACGCACCAATCCAGCGGAGCTGCTCTACAGCGAAGATTTCAGCGAGCCGGCTTTGATCGCCTCACTGTCGGGTAAGCGTCGCCGCCCCGAATGGGAGTTCGACTACGACACCAGCTACAAGCTACTGCTGGAACAGTTCGGCACCAAAGATCTCTATGGCTTTGGCCTGGGAGAAGTCAGGCTATCGCTACAGGCGGCTGGCTGTCTTATCCAGTATGTGAAAGATACCCAGCGGACCGCCCTGCCCCATATCAACGCCATCACCCGCTTCAATCAGTGCGACAGCATAGTACTGGACGCGGCCACCCGTAAGAATCTGGAGCTGACCCGTAACCTGCAAGGCGGTAGCGACAACACCCTGGCCTCGGTACTGGATAACACGGCGACCCCCATGGGCAGCCGTATGTTGCAGCGCTGGATCCATGAGCCGCTGCGCAACCATAACATCATCCGCGCCCGTCATGATGCCATTGACGAGCTGCTGGACAACGGCTATCACGAGAACCTGCATGAACAGCTAAAAGCCCTGGGCGACATAGAACGTATCACGGCGCGTCTGGCCATTCGTAGTGCCCGCCCGCGTGACTTTGCCCGTCTGCGTCAGGCACTAGCCCTGCTGCCCGAGATACAGCAGCAGCTGGCTGACTGCAACAGCCTGCACCTCAAGGCGCTCTCGAGTCACCTGGGAGACTTCCCCGAGGAGCATGCCTTGCTCAGCCGCGCCATCGTCGACAATCCGCCTATGCTGATCCGCGACGGCGGCGTGATCAAAGAGGGCTATCACAGCGAGCTAGATGAATGGCGCAAACTCAGCCAGGGAGCGACCGACTACCTCGCCGAGCTGGAAGCCCGGGAGAAGGCTGCCACCGGCGCCTCGACTCTGAAGGTGGGCTACAACCGGGTGCACGGCTACTACATAGAGGTGAGTCGCCGCGAGTCGGATCTGGTGCCTATGAGCTACCAGCGCAGACAAACCTTAAAAAATACCGAGCGTTATATCGTCGCCGAGCTTAAAGAGCATGAGGAGAAGGTACTCTCCAGTCAGGGCAAGGCGCTGGCGTTAGAGAAACAGCTATGGGAAGAACTGTTCGATCTATTAATGCCCCGCCTGCACGAGCTACAGGCCTTCGCCCGCGCCGCCGCCGAGCTTGATGTGATCACCAACTTTGCCGAGCGCGCCGAGCAGCTGGACTATCACAGGCCAGAACTCACGGCCCAAAGTGGCATAAATATCGAGGCGGGAAGACACCCAGTGGTCGAGCGCGTCAGTCAGACGCCATTTATCGCCAACCCTGTCAGCCTCAACCCGGCGAGGCGCATGCTGATCGTCACCGGTCCTAACATGGGCGGTAAGTCGACCTATATGCGCCAGGTGGCTCTGATCACCCTTATGGCCCATATAGGTAGCTTCGTACCGGCCCAGAAGGCCGCCATAGGCCCTGTGGATCGTATCTTTACCCGTATCGGCGCCGCGGACGATCTCGCCTCCGGCCGCTCGACCTTCATGGTGGAGATGACGGAAACCGCCAACATACTACACAACGCGACGCCCGAGAGCCTTGTATTGATGGATGAGATTGGCCGCGGCACCTCGACCTATGATGGCTTATCCCTGGCCTGGTCCGCCGCCGAGCATCTGGCGCAGAACTTAAAGTCTATGACCCTGTTTGCCACCCACTATTTTGAGCTAACCCAGCTGCCGGAACAGATGGAAAATGTGGCCAACGTGCACCTCGATGCCATAGAGCATGACGACACCATCGCCTTCATGCATGCGGTGCAGGAGGGGGCGGCGAGTAAGAGTTACGGCCTTCAAGTCGCGGCGCTGGCTGGTGTTCCGGCCAAGGTAGTTCAGGCCGCCAAGCACAAGCTGCATCATCTTGAGAGCCGGGATAGAGAGGAGGGGCTCCCTGAACTGAGACAGGCCCAGCTGAGTCTGGCCATGCCGGAGACCTCACAGGCGCTGGACAGGTTAGATACCATAGATCCCGACAGCCTGACGCCGAGACAGGCGCTGGATCTTCTCTATGAGCTCAAGCAGCTACGCTAAGCTTTCGAGCACCTATAAGCTAAGCTATTTGAGCACTTAAAAGTAGCTAGAGCTAAAGCGAGTTACAAAATCTAGACAGCAAAAAAGCGCACCATTTTGGATGCGCTTTTTTTAATTCTGGGGTCGGCCCTTCAAGACACAGGTTTACACCTTAAGGCGCTTTCCGCGAGTTTCTCCATAAGACGCTAGCATTGCTTATCCACCTTTCAGTCTCTACCGACCGCTCACAAAGGCGATAACAAGAAAGCCACGGCAAACCTTTAGCCTACACCCCGATACACTTTTACACTCTGAAGATAGCTTCTACCGATAATCCTTGAGCACTGAGCAGATCTCGAAGCCGCTTCAGGGCTTCCACCTGAATTTGGCGTACTCTCTCTCTAGTCAGGCCTATCTCTTTACCGACATTTTCCAGGGTCGATGGCTCATAACCAAGCAGACCGAAACGACGGGCAAGTACTTCTCTCTGCTTACTGTTCAGCTCGTCGAGCCAGCGCACAACAGACTTAGACATATCGTCGTCTTGCACCTTGTAATCCGGACCCACACAATCGTCATCGGCTAATACGTCAAGCAGTGCCTTATCGTTGTCACCACCCAGTGGGGTATCGACCGAGGTGATACGCTCGTTAAGCTTGAGCATCTTACTAACATCGCTGCTTGGCAGGTCTAACTGCTCGGCGATCTCTTCTGCGGTTGGCTCATGATCTAGCTTGTGCGCGAGTTCCCTGGCGGTACGAAGGTAAACATTCAGCTCCTTCACCACATGAATAGGCAGGCGAATGGTACGGGTTTGGTTCATGATGGCACGTTCTATGGTCTGGCGGATCCACCAGGTGGCATAGGTTGAGAAACGGAAGCCGCGTTCGGGATCGAACTTTTCGACGGCGCGGATCAAACCTAAGTTACCTTCTTCAATCAGATCCAGTAAAGCTAAACCACGATTGTTATAACGACGTGCAATTTTTACGACGAGTCTGAGATTACTCTCAATCATACGGTTGCGAGATTTTTCACAGCCTTTTAGGGCCTTACGTGAGAAATAAACCTCCTCTTCCGCACTCAATAGGGGGGAAAATCCAATTTCACTTAAATACAGCTGAGTGGCATCTAAGTTCTTTTGTAAGTCATCTTGTACTTGCTGTTCTAGTTCTGCGTCTTTCAAAACCTCCTTGCTGTTGGTCACTGATAGATCAGACTCATTCTTCGACAAGTCCACTAAGGGCTCCGCCACGGCGGTAGATTGTTTACGACCCATAATATGCTCTCCCAAATTTTACATGCTAATTTACTGCACTTTACTGTCCTCCAATTGCCAAAATGGCGCCTATAAAATTATGATTTAGGCAAAAATTTAAGTGGGTCGACGGATTTGCCGTGATACCGTATCTCGAAATGCAGCATCACCCTATTGGTACCCGTCTGTCCCATTTTCGCCACCGTTTGTCCCGCGGTAACGAACTGCTTCTCTTTTACTAAGATCTTATCGGCATGAGCATAAGCACTGAGATAGTCATCGCTATGCTTAATGATCACCAGATTGCCGTATCCCCTTAGCGCATTTCCTGCATACACCACTCGCCCATCGGCGGCTGCCTGAATGCGATCGCCTCGGGATCCTGCGATCTTAATCCCTTTATTACCTTGTTCCTTGGTAGAGAATGTGCCGATCAACTTGCCTTTAACGGGCCAATGCCAGCGCTGGACCTTCTTTGGTAGGGTGCTACTGGGCTTGTGGATAACGCCGTTAACATTTTGTTGACCAGTTGTTACAGCGTACGCAGATTTATCGCCCCGATCAAGCGATTTTTTCGCCGGTGCCATTTTACTGACGCTAGCCTGCTGACTATAATTAACTGTTTGTTTAGGTTGATTTTTAGCTGTATTTTGTTGCGTTTTTTTACTCAATACCTGAGTGCTACGCTGGGTCTTGCTATTTGTAACAGCGTTTGTCGATTTAAGCTTTAAAACCTGCCCAGGATAGATGGTATAGGGCTTGCGAAGCCCGTTATATCGGGCAATTTCGGAAAAATCTTTGTTGGCCGCCCAGGCGATCGAATAGAGGGTATCGCCGCGCTTGACCTTGTAGTGGTCGGAGGTGAGGCCACCCTTTTTATAAGCTTTCTTCACCGGCGAGTTAACGTTCACCACAGGAGCAGGTGTATGGGCCTGAAAACTACAGCCGCTCAGCAGACAGCTAAGCATTAAAGCACACAGTATACCTACTGGCTTTTGACAAAACCTCCACCGACTCGGGGCGCTTAGCATAGCGGCTCCCCTATTCCCTTAGCGTCGGCGCACCAGATGACAGCCACTAGGCAAGTTCACCATTGACCAAAGGCACAAACTTCACCATCTCTATGGTCTGGGAATGAAATTGATCGCCCTTACGAACCACACGCATCAGTTGCTGTGTCTCCTCGCCGACAGGGATCACCAGCACGCCACCATCGGCCAGCTGTTGCAGTAGCGCCTGTGGCACACTGCTGGCCGCCGCCGTCACCATGATGGCGTCGAAGGGCCCCTTGTTGGCCCACCCTTTCCAGCCGTCGCCATACTTAAAGGAGACATTATGCAGGTCGAGTCGCTTGAGACGCTGTCGCGCCTGGATCTGCAGACTCTTGATCCGCTCAACCGTGCATAGCTCATCCACCAGCTGCGCTAAAATAGCCGCCTGATAGCCAGAGCCTGTGCCTATCTCCAGCACCCTTTTGGGACGCGACTCTAACAGGAGTTCTGTCATGCGCGCCACGATATAAGGCTGAGAGATGGTTTGCCCCTGTCCTATGGGCAGAGCAGTATTTTCATAGGCCTTATGGCCCAGGGCCGCATCGAGAAATAGTTCTCTTGGCGTTTTCGCCACCACTGCTAAGACATCGGCATTAGCGACTCCCGCCCCCTGAAGGTGACGTGCCAGATTCAATGCCGCCGTAGTGGCTACCCCATTCATAATTGCTCTATCCATTGCTTTATCTTTGATACTTGTTCAAACGCGGTCAGATCCACCGTTAAGGGGGTCACCGACACATAGCCGTTGGCCACGGCATGAAAATCTGTGCCTTCGCTGGCGTCTTGCTCTTCACCCGGCGGGCCGAGCCAGAATATCTCCCGTCCGGCAGGATCTTGCATACGCACCATGCCTTCGGCCCTGTGTCTGGCGCCCAGACGGGTCACTCTAATGCCCTTGATCTCATCGAGCGGCAGATCCGGCACATTCACATTTAAAATCTGATCCGACGCGATAGGGCTATCGATCAGACCGGCGACTATTTTACAGGCGTAGTAGGCCGCCGTGTCATAGTGCTTCAGCTCTCGGCCCACCAGAGAGATGGCAATCGCCGGCAAGCCCAGGAAACGCCCCTCCATCGCCGCGGCGACGGTGCCGGAATAAAGGGTATCATCCCCCATGTTCGCACCGGCGTTGATGCCAGAAACCACGATATCCGGTTCATGGGCATAAAACTCGCGAATCGCCAGATGCACACAATCGGTCGGCGTACCACTGACGGAAATATAACCATTATCTAACTTATTAATTCGCAAAGGGTTAGTCAAGGTTAACGAGTTGCTGGCACCCGAACAGTTGCGATCCGGACCGACCGTCATCACCTCATAGTGCTTCGCCAGGGCATTGGACAGCGCCGCGATCCCCGGCGCAGTGATGCCATCGTCATTGCTTACCAATATCTTAATCATGGGCTTGCTCGCTCGCTGCGGCCTTTCTGGCCTGATATTCCCGCTCTTTGACATCTTGATAATTCACCAGTTCCCGCAGCACTGAGGTGGCAAAGCTGCCAGCCGGCAGGGCGAACTTTATCACTAAGGTGTCTTCCTGGATCTCATAGCTCAGCTGCTGCGGCTCGAGGAGCAGCGGGCGGCGCTCCTGATTGAGCCCCGCCTGCTCAAGGCCGGCAAGATCTTCAGGATACTGACCACAAACGCCCTGCTCGAAGGCTAACGCCTCGGCCTCACTCAGCGCCTGGCCCCGACCCCACATGGGCGCCGAGAGTTGAATATCGTTTTCCGCCAGACGAGCATAAAGCGCTTCATCCCAGGGATTGGCCACGAAGTAGCTCTTGCTGCCAGCCAACATCACACAGTCACCATCGAGTGTATTGAGCTGGTGTAGACGAAGTCGCTCACTCACTACCTGATTAAAGAGATGAGAGCGCACCGCCGAGAGGTAGATGCTACGCTTATTTCTGTCTTTCACCTTCTTTTTGCCCGAGAGCATCTGACGACCGAAAATCAGGTTCTTTCCGTCATGGCCGAAACGCTGCTCGCCAAAATAGTTAGGCACGCCTGTGGCTTTAATCAGCTCGATGCGCCGCACCAGTGCGTCCATGTCAGACACGGCCCTTAGAGTCAGGATAAAGCGGTTACCGGCCAGGGCGCCGGTGCGCAGCTTCTTACCATGACGGGCGCTTGATAGCACGGTAAGCTGCTCGCTATTGAGCGACTGCCAGTCTGGCATGCTCTTACCGGGAATACGCACCCCAAACCACTGCTCAGTGATGGCGTGTCTGTCTTTCTGGCCGGCAAAGGTCACCTCTTTCGGGTGCACGCCGGCAAAGCTTGAGAGCATGCGCGCCACATCGGCGGTATTTAACCCCTCCTTGCGAATGTGCAGCATGTGATGCTCGCCCTCGCCCGTCGGAAGAAATGGCAAGATCTCCTGCACGATAAAATCGCTATTGAAGGTTCTTAGGTCGGCGCTCGCCTCAGGCTCGCCATGCAAATAATGTAGTGGGGTCATAACTCTCTCTTATCTCGGGGCGGCGCACATCAGCACCACGGCTTCCACCGCTATCCCCTCTTTGCGTCCGGTAAAGCCAAGCTTCTCTGTGGTGGTGGCCTTGACGTTGATCGCCTCTATGTCACTTTCAAGATCCTTGCTCAGACACTCGCGTATCGCCTGAATGTGTGGCAGCATCTTAGGGGCCTGGGCAATTATGGTGACGTCCAGGTTACCCAGCCTATAGCCCTTATCCAGCGCCAGCTGGTAGCAATGACGTAGCAGCACGCGGCTGTCGGCCCCCTTAAAGTCTGGGTCGGTATCGGGGAAATGTTTACCTATATCTCCAAGCGCCATGGCGCCGAGAATCGCATCTGAGATGGCATGCAGCACCACATCGCCATCCGAATGGGCCACCAAGCCAGTGTCATAGGGGACTTCAACGCCGCCTAAGATCAGCGGCAACTCGCCGCCAAATTTATGCACATCGAAACCATGGCCGATACGTATATTCATCTGTCATTCACCTGTTCTGGAATTGGGGTCACTGGCGGCCGCTTGTAGATAGAGCGCCGCCAGTTGCAGATCCTCTGGATGGGTCACCTTGATGTTATCGAAACGCCCGCTTACCAACAGCGGCTGGCCACCGGCCCACTCCATCGCAGAGGCCTCATCGGTAATGGCGACCTGCGCCGCCAGCGCATCAGTCAGATTCTGCTTAAGGCTGATCACGGGAAACAGCTGGGGAGTGAGCGCATGCCAGAGGTTCTCGCGGCATACTGTCTCTTGTATCGCGCCGCCTTTACCCGAACGCTTCATGGTGTCGCGTACCGGCATGGCGAGGATGGCGCCCTGCTGATTACCTGTTTCTGTCTCACAGGCGGCGATCAGCTTATCGATATCGGCCGCACTTAAGCAGGGACGGGCCGCGTCATGCACAAGCGCCCAGGCAGATTGAGATGCGACATTGAGGGCGCTCAGCACAGAATCGGCGCGCTCTTTGCCGCCAACAACAGTCATCAGCTGGGGGTGGCTCGCCTGGCTCAGCTTGGCGAAATGGGTATCTTCAGGGCTTAGGGCAATAATCACCTTGTCGATGCGTGGATGTTCCAGTAGGCGATCTAGGGTGTGCGCCAGGATAGGTTGATGATTTAACATCAGATATTGCTTGGGGATCTCGGCGCCCATTCGCGCGCCGATCCCGGCGGCGGGCACAATAGCAACCAGCTCTTGTATGCGACTAATCATAGATGTTAACTCGTGTCACTTTTTAGGCGAAACCGGCTGAGCCTACTGCTCGCCAATCTCGGCTTTACGCTGAGGCTCACCCACTACACGAAAGAAGGTCTCTCCCTGTTTCACCATCCCCAGCTCGTTACGGGCGCGTTCTTCCAGCGCCTCGGTACCGCGTCTAAGGTCGAGAATCTCTTCTTTGAGTACCTGATTTCGTTCGATGAGTTTGGCGTTACTCTCGCGCTGCAACTTGATCTGTTCCTGCAGCTGAAAAGATTCGGGAAGGCTATTTTGTCCCCACCAGAGTCGATACTGGAGCAGACCAAGCAGCACAAACATGGCGATAAGAAGTCGCTTCATCCTTAATGGGCTTTATCTCTGTTAAAAGGCTGAACTGATATTACAACAAAAAAGGCCACCAAGTGGTGGCCTTTTACCAAATTAACCGTAAAAACTCGGTTATGCTTGGCCTTTGATCTCGCTACGACCCTTGTAAGGTGCTTTTTCACCTAACTGCTCTTCGATACGTAGCAGTTGGTTGTACTTAGCAACACGGTCACTACGACACAGAGAACCCGTCTTGATTTGGCCAGCCGCAGTCGCTACCGCCAGATCAGCGATGGTCGCATCTTCGGTCTCGCCGCTACGGTGAGAAATAACCACAGTGTAGCCTGCGTCTTTCGCCATGCGGATTGCCGCCAGCGTCTCGGTCAGAGAACCAATCTGGTTGAACTTGATCAGGATAGAGTTAGCGATCTTGTTCTCGATACCACGGCTCAGGATCTTAGTGTTGGTTACGAACAGATCGTCACCTACTAGTTGGATCTTGTCGCCAAGGATTTGAGTCTGGTAAGCCCAGCCATCCCAATCTGACTCGTCCAGACCATCTTCGATAGACACGATTGGGTACTCTTCGGTCAGAGACTTCAGGAAGTCAGAGAAACCGTTTGAGTCAAATACCTTGCCTTCGCCAGACAGGTCATATTGACCGTCTTTGTAGAATTCAGAGGCTGCACAGTCAAGGGCCAGTGTCACGTCTTCACCCAGCTTGTAACCGGCTTTTTCTACCGCAACTTTGATAACCGCCAGTGCATCGGCGTTAGACGCTAAGTTAGGCGCGAAACCACCTTCATCACCCACTGCAGTGTTAAGACCCTTCTCTTGCAGAACCTTCTTCAGGTTGTGGAAGATCTCGGCGCCCATGCGTAGCGCTTCACGGAAGCTCTTAGCACCAACAGGCTGAACCATGAACTCTTGGATATCAACGTTGTTGTCGGCGTGCTCACCACCGTTAAGGATGTTCATCATAGGCACAGGCATAGAGTACTGGCCAGGAGTACCGTTTAGCTCGGCGATGTGCGCGTACAGCGGCATGCCTTTGAAGGCAGCAGCGGCTTTAGCAGCAGCCAGAGACACGGCTAAGATAGCGTTAGCGCCCAGCTTGTCTTTGTTTTCAGTGCCATCCAGGTCGATCATGATCTGATCCAGCTCGGCTTGCGCCGTCGCATCTTTACCCATTAGGGCATCACGGATCTGACCATTGATATTAGCCACAGCGGTCAAAACGCCTTTACCCATGTAACGGCTCTTGTCACCATCACGCAGCTCTAGTGCTTCGCGGCTACCGGTAGATGCACCAGATGGAGCAGCTGCCATGCCTACGAAACCACCATCTAGATGCACTTCCGCTTCAACCGTTGGGTTACCGCGTGAATCCATGATCTCGCGACCAATGACATTGATAATTTTAGCCATAATTTCCTCGACTTTAAGTTTAAGATTTAAGTTTAAAAGTTAATGCAAAACTAAAATTCTTATCGCTAAATTTACATCATCTGAAACAAAAAAGCCGCCTCCGAGAGTCGGAAGCGGCCCTTGTATATAGATTAGCCTAAATCGCGTTTTTGGTACGCAACGGCTGCAGCAACGAAACCTTGGAACAATGGCTGACCATCGCGAGGCGTTGATGTAAATTCAGGGTGGAACTGACCCGCCACGAACCATGGGTGGTTAGGGAGTTCAATCATTTCAACCAGCTGACGATCTGTCGACAGACCGCTGAATACCAAGCCGGCTTTCTCTAAACGTTCTCTGTATGTGTTGTTCACTTCGTAACGATGACGGTGGCGCTCTACACAGGTCAATCCCTTGTAAGCTTCCGCCGCCTTAGTACCTTCGATCAGATGACACAGCTGCGCGCCTAGACGCATGGTGCCACCGAGATCTGATTCTTCATGACGTTGTTCGATATTACCTTTTTCGTCAATCCATTCTGTGATCAAGCCCACAACTGGATGCGGCGTATCCTTGTTGAACTCGGTTGAATGCGCATTTTCTAAACCAGCCACGTGTCGCGCAAACTCGATCAGTGCAACCTGCATACCCAGACAGATACCGAAATAAGGAAGGTTGTTCTCACGGGCATACTGAGCCGCCATGATCTTGCCTTCGACGCCGCGCTCACCGAAGCCGCCCGGTACCAGGATACCATCAAGGCCTTCCAGCACTTCAGTGCCCTTGGCTTCGATATTTTGGGAATCGATATACTTGATGTTAACTGACACGCGGTTAAACAGGCCGGCATGTTTCAACGCTTCGTTCACCGACTTGTAAGCATCTGGAAGTTCGGTGTACTTGCCCACCATACCTATAGTGACTTCACCGGTTGGGTTGGCTTCTTGATAGATAACGTTTTCCCACTCAGACAGATCGGCTTCTCTACACTCAAGGCCGAAACGCTTGGTGACCAGATCGTCCAAACCCTGCGCCTTCAGCAGTGCAGGGATCTTGTAGATGCTATCGACATCTTTCAGCGAGATCACGGCGCGCTCTTCAACGTTACAGAATAGCGAGATCTTTGCCTTCTCGTTAGACGGAATCGCACGGTCACCACGGCAAACCAGTACGTCTGGCGCGATACCGATTGAACGCAGCTCTTTCACCGAGTGTTGTGTCGGCTTGGTCTTCACTTCGCCCGCCGCGCCCAGGAAAGGCACCAGGGTCAAATGCATAAACAGGGTACGATCACGGCCAAGTTCTACGCCCAACTGACGAATAGACTCAAGGAAAGGCAATGACTCTATATCACCTACGGTACCGCCGATCTCAACGATCGCCACGTCGTGCCCTTCTCCGCCCTCAAGCACTTTCTCTTTAATCGCATTGGTGATGTGTGGGATCACCTGAATGGTGGCCCCTAGGTAGTCGCCACGACGCTCTTTGCGCAGCACTTCCTCATAGATACGACCCGTGGTGAAGTTGTTACGACGGTTCATCTTGGTACGGATGAAACGTTCGTAGTGACCCAGGTCGAGGTCAGTTTCAGCGCCATCTTCGGTGACAAATACTTCACCGTGCTGGGTTGGGCTCATGGTACCCGGATCCAAGTTAATATAAGGATCCAGCTTCATAATGGTTACGTTAAGGCCCCGAGCCTCTAAAATTGCCGCCAATGATGCTGCTGCAATGCCTTTACCTAGTGATGAAACCACGCCACCAGTAACGAAGATATACCTTGTAGTCATGCTGAACCTGAGAAAATGAGTTGGAAATATGTGCTTGTAAGAAAGCACTAGGACGGGGCGTTATTATATCAAAGCCCTTTGGATTCGACAAATAGGTAACAGCAACTATTTTAGCCTTTTAGGGGATCATTTCGCTTGACTTGCTCCCAATAGGCATCCAGTTCAGTGAGGCTATGCTCCTGCATCGCTTTACCCGACTGGGCTGCTAAGGTCTCGACGCCGCGAAAGCGATGTTCGAACTTATTGGTCGCCCGGCGCAGCGCCTGCTCTGGGTCCAGCTTGAGGTGTCTGGCCAGATTCACCACGGCAAATAGCAGGTCTCCCAGCTCATCTTCCATCTTGTCTCTGTCCTGGGCGGCAACCTCCACCATCACCTCGTCAATCTCCTCATGGATCTTGGCCACCACAGGCCCTAAGTCATTCCAGTCGAAACCCACGGTCGCCACTCGGCGTTGCACCTTGGCGGCGCGGGTCAGGGCCGGCAGTGAGCGCGGAATATCATCAAGCACCGAATGTAGCGAGCGCCCGGCGCGCTCCTTGGCCTTGATGCTCTCCCAAGTTTCACGTACCGACTCGCTGGATGCCTGAGTCATCTCGCCAAACACATGGGGATGACGCTCAGTGAGCTTAGTACAGATCTTCTCCACCACCAGATCGAAATCGAACCTGCCCTGCTCCTTGCCCAGCTGGCAATAGAAGATCACCTGAAACAGCAGGTCTCCAAGCTCACCGGGTAGTTCATCCAAGGCGCCGCGCTCTATGGTATCGGCCACCTCAAAGGCTTCTTCCAGGGTAAAGGGCACTATGGTCTGATAGCTCTGGGCCTTGTCCCAGGGGCAACCTGTCTGTGGATCTCTGAGCCGCTCCATGATGGTCAGCAGTCTTTGGATATCTGATTTACTCTGCATCGCTTACCTCATCAAAAAGGCGGCCTGGGCCGCCTCTTACTCTTATCATCTGTGAACTTTGTGATTTCTATCTGCGCTTAGATATTCGGGCTCACCAAGCCACTAGAGACGTCGCGCCTCGATGACGCCGCTCACCTGAGACAGCTTGGCGATCACTCTGGATAGACCTTCCAGGTTATACAGCTCAAGTTCCAGCTCGATAGCCGCCGTCTGGGTCTTCACATCCGACGATGAGCTCATGGCCAACACGTTGGATTTCTCCGCCGCCAGCACAGAGGTGAGATCTCTCAGCAGACCGCTACGATCGTTAGCCAACACCTTGAGCTTAAGTTTATAGCCACCTGAGTAGTTCTCGCCCCAGACCACATCGACGCTGCGCTCGGGATGCACCCGCATCAGTTCTTTAACCTGCTCGCAGTCGGCCCTGTGCACAGAGATCCCCCTGCCTTTGGTGATAAAGCCGAAGATCTCATCTCCCGGCACCGGCTGGCAACACTTGGCGATATGGCTGAGCAGATTACCGACACCGTTAACCTCGACCTGGCCCTTGCCTTTTCCGGTTGAGCGCGCCTGGTTTTTCTTCAGCAGATCTTCAAGGGCCTCCTCTTCGGAGACCTCGTTGACCCGCATCCGGCTCTGTACGTGGTTGACCACCTGGTTGAGCCTGACGTCCCCGCCGCCGATACCGGCCAGTAGGTCATCCATCCCCACCATATTGAAACGCTCCACGGCGCTGTGGGCATCTTTCAGGGTCAATCCAGAACGTGCCAGCTCGGCCTCGAGCATCTCGCGCCCGGCGACGATATTCTTGTCCCTGTCTTGCTGCTTGAACCAGTGCTGGATCTTAGAGCGTGTACGCGACGCCTTGATATATCCCAGGTTAGGATTGAGCCAATCCCGCTTAGGGTTAGGGTGCTTGGAAGTGATGATCTCGACCCGCTCGCCGGTCTCCACCTGGTAGGTGAAGGGCACGATGCGACCGTCCACCTTGGCGCCGATACACTTATGGCCTACCTGTGAGTGAATATAATAGGCGAAATCCAGCACGGTGGAGCCCATGGGCAGATCCACCACGTCGCCGTTCGGGGTGAAGACATAGGCTCTGTCTTCAAACACCTGACTGCGAACCTCATCCACCAGGTTGCCACTCTCGGCCACATCTTCCTGCCACTGCAGGATCTTACGCAGCCAGTTGATCTTCTCTTCGTAGCCGCTCTGCTTACCCGTAGTGCCCTCTTTATACTTCCAGTGGGCGGCCACCCCCAGCTCGGCATCTTCATGCATCTGCTCGGTGCGGATCTGGATCTCCACCGTCTTGCCCTCTGGGCCCACCACTATGGTGTGAATCGACTGATAACCATTGGGTTTAGGGTTGGCGACATAGTCGTCGAACTCTTTTGGAATATGGTGCCAAAGGGTATGCACCACACCCAGGGCGCCGTAACAGTCCTGCAGGCGCTCGGTGACGATACGCACGGCGCGCACGTCAAACAGCTCATCGAAAGTGAGATCTTTGCCGCGCATCTTCTTCCAGATGCTGTAAATATGTTTAGGCCTGCCATAGACCTTGGCGCGGATCTGCTCCTCGTCCAGACGCTGCTGCAACTGATTGACGAAGTTCTCTATGTAGATCTCACGGTCCATCCGCTTACCATCGAGCTGCTTGGCAATCTCTTTATAGGTATCAGGATGCAGATAACGGAAGGAGATATCTTCCAGCTCCCACTTGAGCTGACCTATGCCCAGGCGGTTGGCCAACGGCGCATAGATGTCCGCAATCTCCCGCGCCAGCAGCACACGGGTCTCTTCGTCGGCATTTTTCACTTCCCGCAGCAGGCAGATACGCTCGGCCAATTTGATCACCACGGCGCGGACATCTTCCACCATGGCCAGCAGCATCTTACGTATGTTGTCTATCTGGGGCTCGGCGTTGCGGCTCTGCTCGTTGACCTTGAGGGCGCCGATGGCGTCCATGGTCACCACACTGTTCACTAGCGTGGTGAGCTTGTCGCCAAACAGCTCCAGCATCTGCTCCTCAGTCAAGAGGCCGGCATCGAACACCACGAAGATCACCGCCGCCTGCAGGGTCTCGATATCCATGTTGAGCGGCGCTAAGATCTCAATCAGCTCGCGGGCGCGGCCAATCAACAGGGTATCGTTAGCATCATGTTTCGCCACCAGGGCCTCGACCTGCTTTATTAGCGCAAGTAAGGTGCTGGCGTCATCGGCGTCACTCAGATAACGATTAACCCATTCGGTCAATTGAAAATCTGTGTCTTTAAAATGTGCTTCTCTAACAGATACCATCTACTGCATGTCCTTAAACTTAAGTGCTTGCCCCTAAATATTGCTCGACCTGTTACGTCATCCAAACCTTGCTGGCTGACATCGCCAATACCAAACTCACTATCTTGGGGATTCCCCCGCCAATGTCAATTGATATGCGTCGACTATTTGGCCGCTTAATCGACTTATTTCTCCAACTCAAACAAGGCCATGGCCTCGATGTGATGGGTCTGAGGGAACATATCGATGAGTCCCAGGCGACTAAGCTGATAACCCTGTGCCAGCAGCGGCTCACAATCTCTGGCCAGACTCACAGGATTACAGGAGATATAGACGATCGCCTTGGGCTTCATCTTCTTTAACCATTGTAGACTCTCATAGGCGCCAGCTCTGGCAGGATCCAGCAGTAACTTGTCGATGCGGCCAAGCCAAGGGGCAGCGGATAAGTCCGCGCTGAGGTCTCCGTGGTAGAACTCGGCCCCCTCGACACCGCTCATGGTTGCATTGACTTTCGCCTGCGCCACCATGGCCTCGACTCCTTCGACGCCAACCACCTGGGCGCCCGCCTTGGCCAGTGGCAGGGTAAAGTTACCCACCCCGCAGAAGAGATCCAGCACCCGCTCGCCCGGCTGAATCTGCAGCCAGTCGATCGCCTGGGTCACCATCTGCTGGTTGATCTCACCGTTAACCTGAATGAAGTTGCCCGGCGAGAAGCCAAGCTGATTGCCATCCTCCAGGGTATAGAAGGGCAGGCTCTCGTCACCCCAGAGGGTCTCAAGCTTGCCATCATCATCGAGTAAGACAAGCCTCACCTTATGCTGCTCGCCAAATGTAGCTAGCAGAGCCTTATCTTTATCGTTCAGGGGGCTAGTGATACGTAGCACCACGCATGGGCCAGAATCCACAGACAACAGCTCCACATGGCCCAGGCTGCGCTTGGCACTGAGGCGATTGAGGCATTGATTCAACGGCGCGATAAGCTCAGACAATGATTTTGCCAGCACAGGGCAGGCGTCAATATTAACCACCTCGCTGCTGGCCAGGGCGCGAAAACCCAGGTTGAGCTGCTTTGTATCACGCAGGTACTGAGTCGCCAGTCGGGCGCGGCGACGATAATGCCAGCCTTCGCCACTTAGCGGCTCGCTCATGGTCTGCGGCTGGGTACGGCCCATCTTGTTGATCAGGTTCTCCAGCGCCGCCTGCTTGACATCGCGCTGGGCAGAAAGCTCAAGATGCTGCAGGTCACAGCCGCCGCAGCGACCATAGTATGGGCAGCTTGGTTCTATTCGCGCGGCGCTGGCGCTCTCGACCTTAATCAGCTTGGCCTTGGCATGACGCTTCTTCTGCTCGACTATCTGCGCGGTCACGGTTTCATCCGGCAGCGCGCCGGGAATAAAGACGATTTTTCCCTGATGTTCTGCTATCCCCGCCCCCAGATGATCCAGCTGGCTAACATGGAAACTTTGCTTAGCCTGGGTTTGTTGTGTCTTGCGGGGTTTAGCTTTATAAAATTGTGCCATTTAGGCCTCTAAAACAATAAAAATACTAGTAAAGACTGCACAAAGTCTGGCAGTCTAATGTAACCTATATCCATCGTAGATAAATAATACCAACTCAATGAATAGTGCAGACAATATGACTAAATACAGCCTGAGAGCCTGGGTTCTCGTGCTGGCCTTAGCGCCCACTATTTTGGTTGGTATTTTACTTGGCAGCTATTTTACCATAAATCGTTTCTATGAGCTGGAAGAAAGCTTAATCGAACGAGGCGGCAACATTATCGAGCCGCTGGCCATCTCCGCCGAGATCGGATTGGAAACCAAAAACTTCGAGACCACCAAACGCCTGATCACCTCGGTGCAGCTCAATAAGTCCAACCTGGTGCAGTTTATCGCCATCTTCGACACCAACAACCGGGTGATAGTGACCTCTCATCACTATAAGAGCCACGAGTTTATGCGCTACAACGAGCCTATCGACTCGCTGCAGACCACAGAGGTGGAGCAGTTTGGCGACAGCATCATCATGCGCAGCCCCATCTTCTCCAGTCAACGCGAACTTGTGGTCAGCCCCTACGACAGCAACTCCATGGCCCAGCAGGTCAACTCCGCCAAGCTCGGCTATATCGCCGTGCTGCTCAACAAGGAGAACGCCCTGCTGGAGCAGCACAGGGCCGCGGTAGCCGCCTTCATCATAGTCCTGATCGGCGTGCAGCTGAACCTGCTGTTTACCTTCCGCCTGGTGAAAAACGTCACCCATCCCATCACAGAGATGGTGCGCGTGGTAGCCAAGATCCGCGAAGGCAAGCTGGACACTAGGGTCGATGGCAACCTTATCGGTGAGCTTGACCTGCTCAAGCGAGGTATCAACGCCATGGCGGGCTCCTTGTCGGAATACCATGAGGAGATGCAGCAGAATATCGATCAGGCGACCTCAGATCTGCGCGAGACCCTGGAGCAGATCGAAATCCAAAACGTCGAGCTGGATCTCGCCAAGAAGCGCGCCCTGGAGGCCAGCCGCATCAAGTCAGAGTTCTTGGCCAACATGTCCCACGAGCTGCGCACGCCGCTCAACGGGGTGATCGGCTTCGCCAAACAGCTATTGAAGACGCCGCTACACGCCAGTCAGCAGGACTACATCAAGACTATCGAGAAGAGCGCCACCAACCTCTTGGGGATCATCAACGACATCCTCGACTTCTCTAAGCTGGAGGCGGGCAAGATGGAGCTGGAGAACATGCCCTTTGCCCTGCGTGAGGTGATCGACGACACCATCTCTCTGCTGGCCAACAGCGCCAAGGAGAAAGATCTCGAGCTGGTGGTAGATATCGAGCCGAGCATCAACGACAACGTCTCAGGCGATGCCCTGCGGGTCAGCCAGGTGATCACAAACCTGGTGGGCAACGCCATCAAGTTTACCGACAGCGGCAGCGTGCACCTCAAGATGCGCCTGACCAGCGAAGAGGCCGAGAAGGTCAATGTTCGCTGCGAGATCACCGACACAGGCATAGGCATAGACAAGCCCCACCAGGCACAGCTATTCCAGGCCTTCGGCCAGGCAGACTCCTCTATCTCGCGTCGCTTCGGCGGCACAGGCCTCGGGCTTATCATCACCAAGCGCCTGATCAACCGCATGGGCGGTCAAATTGGCTGTATCTCGGCGCCGGGTAAGGGCTCAACCTTCTGGTTCACCCTGCCCCTCAAGCTGAGTCCCTACCCCATCAGTCAGCCGCTTGAAACCGACAACCTCATCGACAAGACGGTGCTCCTGTTCGAGCCGCGGGAGCTGTCACGCAAGGTCCATGAAAACCTGCTTAGCCACTGGGGCATGCAGAGTGTCAGCATCACCACAGCCGAAGATCTGGCCCGGGTGGCGGGCGAAGAGGGCCGCCATTTCGACTATGCCATCATCAGCTGCAACGATTTGGCCAGCAGCCCTAACCTGCTGAACGTACTCAATAAGATAGCCAAGATCAGCGACTACACCCTTTACCTGTGTAGCAGCACAGACAGCGCCGCCAAGATGAGCCTGATCCAGCCCAATGTAGACAAGGTGATGCAGGCGCCGGTGGGCGAGCGCGCCCTGGCCGTCACCCTGATCAATCCCCACCGCGCCCAATATGAGGCCATGCCTTTCCAGGAAGCGGTCAAAGAAACCCAGGAGCGCGAACCCATGAGCGTGCTGGCGGTGGATGATAACCCCGCTAACCTCAAGCTGATTAAGACCCTGCTCAAGGAACTGGTTACTCAGGTGACGGTCACAGACAACGGCCAAGAGGCGGTGGAGATCGCCAAGGCCAAGAGCTTCGATCTCATCTTCATGGATATTCAGATGCCGGGCACCGACGGCTTTAGCGCCACCAAGCAGATACGTGAGCAATCACTTAATCGCAATACGCCGATTGTCGCCGTGACCGCCCACGCCATCGCGGAGGAACGCGAGCGCATCGATCAGAGCGGCATGGATGGTTACCTGCCTAAGCCAATCGATGAGGCGGCGCTGAAGAGCGTGATCAGCCGCTGGAAGACCCGGCCGCAGTTTACCCATTTCGACCAGCACACCCTCAATTGGGATCTCTGTCTGACCCAGGCCAACCAGAAAACCAGTCTGGCGCTGGAGATGCTGCAGATGCTGGTCGACTCCCTGCCCGAGACCCGTGAGCACATCTCGGGCGCCCTCGAGCGTCAGGACAGCCAAGCCATGGTCAGCCATGTGCACAAGCTCCACGGCGCCAGCTGCTACTGCGGCGTGCCGACCACTCAGCGACTCTGTCGAGAGATTGAACAGTCACTCAAGCAAAATGCCAGCGTCGATCTGGTCGAGCCTGAAATACTTGAGTTACTTGACGAGCTTTCTAAGGTAGAATCGGCCGCAAATCAAGTAATAGCCCAGTTATCTATGGATGTGATCGATGAGTAATAAACCCGGGTTTTTCAAGCGCCTCAAGGCCCTCGAACCAGAACAGAAGAAGCTGTTCGCCATCGCCCTTTGCCAACGCATGTACCCTAACTACCAGCTGTTCAGCGAGGTCTGCGAATTTGGTGACCCACAGGTGCTCGATACCGTGCTCAACCTGCTATGGCAATCCATGTACGATCAGAAGCTGAAACTAAATATCGATCTCTACCTCGAGCGACTGGATCTCAACACGCCCGAGCCGAGCGATTTCGACGTCTACGGCGTCTATCCTGCCATGGACGCCGCCGTCGCCCTCACCTCACTGCTTAGCGCCATTCAGAGCAAGGTGGAAGACGACATCACCAACATCAGCAAGCTCTCTTCTGCTACTGTGGCTAACTATATCGAGGCCACACTCGAGGAGGAGATGGATGAAGAAGCACTGGATGATCATATCTTCAATCACGAGGTGATGCAGGAAGAGAAGGCACTTCAGGCATCTTTGCTGGAGATTATCGAAGAGAACCCTAAGATCACCGCCGACTTCGTCAAGGCGCTGCGCAAGGAGTTAGTGCAGGCAGGCGTATCTAACATAGGGATCTCAGTAGGCGCCTAACCCATGCGCAAACTTATCTACCAGGGATTTGTGCTCACCAACCCAGATGGGTTAACAAATACCTGGTGCCTCACCCTAGGGGAGCAGCGACGCATCGGCTCCCTGTTTGAGCTCAGGCGCCAGATCCATTTCTACCAGGAGCTGGGGATATTGCCGCCACCTAAGCCACTCCATCGGCGCTCCAGCCCCAAGCATTAGACTTTAGCGTTATAGGGACGCGGCGGGCAAAGTGATACCCTAACGGCGTATTCGGTTTATCACCGCTCGGATCCAAGCCAAGGAAGTCGCCTCCCTATGTTAACCACTCTCTCGCCACTCTTTGTCGTGTTTGGCATCATGGTCACCGGTTTTATCGTGCAAAAGGCGCGGCTACTGCCCGAGGGCAGCGACAACGTCCTCAATCAGTATGTCTATTACATCGCCTTTCCGGCGATCATGATGATAGTGCTGGCCGAGACCCCGATCGAAGAGATCGCCAACTGGGGATTTATTGGCGGCTACAGCCTGGCCATGACACTCATCTATCTGCTAACCGGCCTGCTGTCACTCTGGTTACAGCCCAAGGATAAGCCCCTCGCGGCCATTCGCGCCCTCAACACCACCTTTGGTAACACCTCCTTCATCGGCATTCCGCTGATGATGATGCTGTTTCCCGGCGATCAACTGGCGTTGGCCGCAGCCGCCTTGGCTAGCCTTTTATCGGTAACCATATTTGCCATAGTGCTGGCCCAGCTGGCGCTGTTTCAGGGACAGACAGATAGCGCACTCAAGACAGTATTTTTCGCCCTCATTCAAAACCCCATCATACTGGGAAGCCTGGCCGGGGTAGCGATATCCGCCGCCCATATTGAGCTTTATCGCCCCATCGCCGAGATCATCCGGCAATTTGGCATGACCTCCAGCCCCTGCGCCCTGTTCGCCATCGGCATGGTGCTGTGCAAGGCCAATCAGGGGGGCAGAAACGCCGCCGGCATTCAGTCACGCCTTGCCGAGCTGGCCATGCTTAACCTGAGTAAGCTGCTGCTACAGCCCCTGCTGGCCTATCTGCTACTGGGCGCCTTAGGGGTAAGCGGACAACTGCTACAGATGGGGGTGATTCTGGCCGCCCTGCCCACCGCCGCCAGCGTCTACCTGCTGGCCCACAGATTCAACGTAGGTGCCACCAGTAGCGCCCAGACCATCAGCCTGGGAATAGTGATCAGCTTTGCCACCATTCCGCTGCTGCACCATTGGCTGGATTCGGGCAGCGCAAGCTTGTTTTAACAAATAGGCTTGTTCTAACGAACAGGCTTGTTTTGTCGGACTGCAGAGCCTAAAACTTATTTTCATGGGTAAAAAGCACACAGGTATTTACTGTATAAAAATTCAGTATATACTGTACATGAATACAGTACTTTGTAAAAGGATGTCATCATGCTTTGTCAGCTCAGCATCAATAACTTTGCCATTGTCCGCTTTTTAGAACTCGACTTTAAGTCTGGGATGACCAGCATCACAGGCGAAACCGGCGCGGGGAAGTCGATTGCCATCGATGCCTTAGGCTTATGCCTGGGCAATCGCGCCGATGCCAATACCGTCAGACCGGGCGCCAGCAAGGCCGAAGTCAGTGCCCGCTTCGCCCTCGACGATATCCCGCTGGCCAAACGTTGGTTAGAAGACAATGACCTTGAGCTAGACGACGAATGTATCCTGCGCCGCACCATAGGCAGCGACGGTCGCTCACGCGCCTACATCAACGGTAACCCTGTGCCCCTCAACCAGATGCGCGCCCTAGGCCAGCTGCTTATCGGCATTCACGGCCAACATGCCCACCACGCCATGTTAAAGAGTGAGCATCAACTTACCCTGCTCGACAGCTATGCCAACCACAAGATGTTGCTCGAAGCCTGTAGCGCCAGCTACCAGCGCTTCAAGCTGATCCAAAAGGAGTTGAGCCAGCTACAGCAGTCGCAACATGAGCGCATCGCCCGCAAGCAGCTGCTGCAATATCAGGTCGAAGAGTTGGACGAATTCGCCCTGGGCGAAGAAGAGTTTGACGAGATAGAGGCCGAGCATAAGAAACTGGCCAACGGCACTGCCCTAATCCAGGCCTGCCAGCGCACCCTCTACCTGCTACAGGATAATGAAGAGGGCGCCATAGAATCGCTGCTCAACATGAGTCTGGATCAGGCCCAAGAGCTCGAAGGTTACGATCCCGAGCTTAAAGGGGTGGGTAACATGCTTAACGATGCCCTGATCCAGGTACAGGAGAGTAGCAGTGAGCTGCAACGCTACCTAGATAAACTGGAGCTGGACCCGGATCATTTTGCGGCCCTGGAGCAACGCCTGTCGAAGATCATGATGCTGGCACGTAAGCACCACGTAAACGCCAAAGATCTCTATCAGCATCACCAGACGCTGAGCCAGGAGCTGAGCGAGCTGGACTCGGATGAGGAGAAGCTCGATGAGATCGCCCAGCAACTCGAGAGCTGCCGCGAGAGCTTCATCGCCCACGCCCAGAAGCTCAGCCAGAGCCGCGAGCGTTACGCCAAGGAGCTGGACAAGCAGGTTACCCGCTCGATTCATGAGCTCAGCATGCCCAAGGGAAAGTTTATCATCGACGTGCAGTTCAACCCCGAGATGATGTCACCCAACGGCTGCGATACTGTGGAGTTTCAGGTGACCACCAACCCGGGTCAGCCGCTGCAACCCATCGCCAAGGTAGCCTCGGGCGGCGAGCTGTCGCGTATCGGTCTGGGCATCCAGGTGATCACCGCCAAGAAGGTCGCCACCCCGACCCTCATCTTCGACGAGGTCGACGTTGGGATCTCAGGCCCGACCGCCGCCGTGGTGGGCAAGATGCTGCGCGCTCTGGGCGAGTCCACCCAGGTGCTGTGTGTGACTCACCTGCCTCAGGTTGCTGGCAATGGTCATCAACATATGTTCGTCAACAAGCAGAGCAAGGCGGGACAAACCGAGACCTCCATGGTGCCGCTGGACAAGGGACAGCGTATCGAAGAGCTGGCGCGCCTGCTTGGTGGCGATGTCATCACCAACAACACCCTGGCCAACGCCAAGGAGTTACTACAGAGCTAAGCCAGATAGATTAAAAAATTGGCGAGCATCAGGCAGGTTACAAGCAAAGCGCGGCAATATTTTAGCCGCGCTTTTCGTTTCATAAGCACCTCTGAGACGCGTCTATTGCGCATCTAATGTAGCGCTGTTGCACAGCTAAGAGACTCTGATAAACTGAGGCCTTTGCTGTCGACACTAAGTTAAAAGCCACAAGGATTTGAAATGCGACACTTTTTTCGTGCCCTGAAATGGATTTTATTTACCCTGCTACTCATTCCCGTCGGCGGCTATCTCATCTTGCTGCTAATTAATCTGCAAGATAGCGCGCCATCAGCGCAGGCCAGCGCCTTTCTTGAGCAGGTGAATGCCGAAGAGACCGCCTTGAGTCAGCATCTTGAAAACAACCCCTATCTTTATGCCATGGGTTTCGATGCGCCGAAAGATGATGACCCCATGGAGGTCGGACTTGAACGCTATCAAGCGCTCAAACAACTTGGTGTATTAGATAGGCCAAAAAAGACTGTCGACGAAAAATTCGAGCTTCCCGAATGGGCTATTTCCAACTGCCTCAAACAAGAAGGCTATCTCGATGAGTGTGCTCCCCTATTTGCCGAGCCAGAAACACTTAAGGCCACACTCGATGACTATGCCTGGCTTATTGAGCGCTACCGCACCCTGCTCTCTCTCGGTCATTGGCAAGATGATACCCACTTTAATCCCTATCGCAGCATGGTGTCTTTTAAACATCTCGCTGCTGCAAGGCAATTGTACCTTGTTAATGCTTATTTCAATGGAACGGATCCAGCCTCCCTCATAACCGCCATAGATGAAGATATGCTGTTCTGGCTGCAGGTAGCTAAACGGGTCAACATGCTTCCCAATAAAATAGTCGCAATCTCGGCGCTCAAGCAAAACATGAAACTGGGCGAGGTGCTCGTCAGTCAAAAGCAAACAGAGGATGAGGATACTCAAATACCTAGCCTCTGGCTGCAGTCCACCTCAGAAGAAGTGTTGTCACTAAAGCGGGTTAAACGTGGTGAGTGGCACTTCCTGATTAAGATTACACAATCTTTTGAAACGGGTGAAGATGCTAGCATCACCGCGAAGATCACCGAAGTCATCCTCTTGCCACTTTTCCAACAACAAGACACAGCCAATCTCTACGCGGAAATCTTAACTGGCAAAGAAAGCAGCAAGCAATGCCCAGATAATCTCTCACTATCGGCCTTAATAACGTATGTCTATAATCCTATAGGGAAAATTATTCTCTGCTCCAGTCCGCGCTCCTTTGAGGGTTACCAGGCCGCAGCAAATCAAGTGGAATCTCTGCGCGCCGAGCTTGTTACCCGCTTAACAGCTCCTGCCATCTCAGCAGGGATGGAGACAGAGACCAATGACGAAAAACCTAGGGAGAGCTCACCAGAATAACGAGCCTACAGTTTATTTTTCCTTCATACAGCGGATCCCCTGACCAGCGTCAGGGGATATTAAATGCCAAAAATTTTTTGCTTTAAAATGTTATTCCGGTAGACGATCGAAACCGGGCACAGATTGGAGTTCTTCCCCCCAATTCGCCCGCTCTGCCATAAACAGCTTTGCCGTCGGCGTAATGGGCACCTCGACATCCAGACAGCCTGCAGGCACCACGACCAGATTTAACGCCTCCAGCCGATAAGGCATAGGCGAGCCGCACACCTTGCAGAAGCAGCGCCTATGACGACTGTTCGGCACCTTAAAGGTTTGCAGCAACGCCTCGCCACGCCGCAAGACAAGGGCTAAATGATTGGAAAACAGGTTGGCCCCATGCAGCGAACCGGTGCCCTTTTGACAACGGTTACAATGACACAAATAGAAAGCATCGAAACGACCCACTAAGCTAAAAGCTACGCCGCCACAAAGACAGCTGCCACTATACTCAACGTCCGACCTGTTTTGATTAGGGCTCTTATCATCCATAACCTGTCTCCTCTTGCCTGAAAGCAACTAAAAGTTAAAACTGAGCATGCAGTCAGCGCAGCAACAAATCAAATTTTTGCTGGTGTGCTAAAAGCAAAAATCCCGACTGTCTGGGCACTATGGCCTTCGACACTCGGGACTCAATTTGAACTAAATTTGAACTTAACTTGAACTCAATTTGAACTTAGTGACAATTGGACAAGCCAATCGCTATCCTACCAAATAGACAATTCCCTGCAGGCACAAAAACGCAAACACGCCGGCGAGCACGTCATCTATCATGATGCCGATACCGCCATGGACCTTGGCGTCCAGCACCTTGATAGGCCAAGGCTTGAGGATATCGAAGAAGCGAAATAATCCGAAGCCAACCATCACCCAGAGCCAACCCGCTGGTGCGGCAATAAGGGTAATAAGCAGACCCGCCACCTCATCCCAGACGATGGCGCCATGGTCGTGCACTCCCATATCCTTAGAGGCCTTGTCGCAGATATAGAAACCGGCAAGCACGCTAAGGAGCGTCAGCCCCAGATACCAGCCCAGGGGCAACCCGGCCATGAGTAGATAAAGCGGAATTGCCGCCAGGGTGCCGAAGGTGCCAGGCGCCTTAGCGGCGAGGCCTGAGCCGAAGCCCAGGGCCAGAAAATGAACAGGGTTTGCCAGTGAAAGCTTTTTAAGAACCGGATCGGTCGACCATAACTGCATGTTTAAAAGTGCTCGAAACCAAATTGAGACGGTGTGTAGGGCTCGCCATCCTTGATGAGGCGCAGCTTATCACCGGTGGCGATCTGGCCAACCTGTGTAAAGCTCACGCCGGCGTGGGCCAGGGCCGTCTCCAGCGCGCCGCGCTGGGCCTCGGGGACGGTAAACAGCAGCTCGTAGTCCTCACCACCCGTTAGGGCATAACCCAGCGCCTCGGTCTCAGCTAAAGATTCACGCATCTGGGCCGACAGGGGCAGACGATCCACATCCACCACGGCGCCGACCGCCGAGCGCTTGAGGATATGACCGATATCCGAGACAAAACCATCGGAGAGATCGATGGCGCTCGATGCCAATCCTCTAAGCGACTGACCCGCAAGTACTCTTGGCGTGGGGAAATAGTGGCGTTGAATAAAATACTCCCTCGCCTCCCCGTCGATATTGAGCTTATCGCCCAAAATCGCCAACCCCACGGCCGAATCGCCGAGGGAGCCGGTCACATAGATCCAGTCGCCATTCTTGGCGCCGCCCCTCGTATGAGCCTTGCCCTCTGGCACCTGACCATTGATGGTGATAGTGATCGACTTGGGGCCGCGGGTAGTATCGCCGCCCACCAGGGCAACGCCGTAGTACTGCGCTGCCTCATTCAGCCCCAGGCTAAACTCCTCCAGCCAGGTATCGTCCACCTCGGGCAGAGTGAGTGCAAGTGTCATCCAGGCAGGCTCTGCGCCCATGGCGGCGAGATCCGACAGGTTAACCGCCAGCGCCTTGTAACCCAAGGCCTTGGCGGGCATGTTGGCGTAAAAGTGTACATTTTCAACCAGGGTGTCGCAGGAGATAGCTATCACCTTGTTCTCGGCGGGCTGGACCAGGGCGCAGTCGTCGCCGATCCCCAGGTGCACATCGCGGCGGGTCTGGCCAAGGTTAGCAAAGAAATGATCGATTAATTTAAACTCTTTCACAGTCTTAAGAACCATAGTAAGGGTTAATCAGCTAGCACACTTTTAAGCGAAGACAACATCGAGCGAACGAAGGCGACGTCGAGGTTAAACCTGAATATAAAAAACGGCATCCTGGGACGCCGTTAATTGTATCACTTTTTAGCGACTATCTTGTCGAGAATGCCGTTGACGAACTTGTGACCATCTTCAGCGCCGAAGGCCTTGGCCAGCTCGATAGCCTCGTTGATGGCTACCTTGTAAGGCACATCCTTACGGAAGGTCAGCTCGTAGGTCGCGATGCGCAGCACCGCCTTCTCGATAGGCGAAACCTCATCGAACGGGCGCTCGAGGTGAGGCATAATCAACTCATCCAACTGAGCCGACTTGGTCGTGGTGCCTGATAGCAATTCACGGAAATAGCTAACGTCGACGCCATCGATCTTCTGCTCGGTGAGAAATTCATGCTCCACGTCGGCAACATTATTGCCGCTTAACTGCCATGAATAGATAGCTTGTACCGCTAGACGACGGGCTTTACGGCGCTCTGAAGGTTTCATCTTGGTTCCTAATCTTACAACTGCTGTTCTAGTTCTTGCAGAACATTGACCATCTCTAGCAGACCAAGTGCCGCTTCGCCGCCCTTGTTACCCGCCTTAGTACCAGAACGCTCGATAGCTTGTTCAATGGTATCTGTGGTCAATACACCGAATGACACAGGAAGGTCGAACTCAAGCGCTATTTGAGCCAGCCCCTTGTTACACTCGCCTGCAACAAAATCAAAGTGTGGCGTACCACCACGGATCACGGCGCCCAGCGCTATGATGCCGTCAAATTTACCACTTGCCGCCACACGACGGGCTGCCAGTGGCAGCTCTACGGCACCCGGTACGCGGACAACGGTAATGTTGTCGTCGGCGACCTGACCGAAGCGCTTCAATGTATCCACCGCGCCTTCTAGCAGGCTTTCAACCACGAAGCTGTTAAAACGTGAAACCACTATGGCCACTTTGGCGTTTTTCGACTCGATATTACCTTGAACTACGTTCATTTATCTTACCTAAATTAGCTTAACAAACCCGGCACGGGAAAAAAGAGGCGGTATGATACCACAGCCCACCGCGTTGATCCCCATGCAATTTAACTCAATTCGATGAATTACAAGCAGACTAGCTTATTCTGCAATGTATTCAGTCACTTCTAAACCGAAACCCGACAGCGAATGGTAACGTTTAGGCGAGCTGAGCAGACGCATGCTGGTCACGCCCACATCGGCCAGGATCTGCGAGCCCACGCCGACTTGACGTGAGGTGCCTTGCCACTGTGCCGGTGCGCCGACTTCGCCCTTGTCTTCCGCCTCGAAGGCCTTGACCTTGGCCACCAACTCTTCGTTGCTCTGCTGATGACCCAGCACCACCAAGACGCCGCCTTCATCGGCGATACGCGCCATGGCTTTTTCCAGCGGCCAGCTGCGCTTCTCATCGCGCTCTGAGTGCAGCAGGTCATTGAAGGTGTTTTGCAGATGCACGCGTACCAGAGCGTTAGGCTGAACTTCACCCTTCACCAGCACATAATGCAATTGGTTATCTATGGTGTCGCGGTAGGTGATCATGTCGAACTCGCCGAAACGGGTCGGCAGCTTGCACTTGGCCTCGCGCACCACGGTCGTTTCCTTGGTGTTACGGTATTCGATGAGATCGGCGATGGTGCCTATCTTAAGGCCATGCTTCTCGGCAAACACCTCAAGATCTGGACGACGCGCCATGGTGCCATCTTCGTTGAGGATCTCAACAATCACCGCCGACGGCTCATGGCCAGCCAGACGGGCCAGGTCGCAACCCGCCTCGGTATGACCGGCGCGGATCAGCACCCCGCCCTCTTGGGCCATCAGTGGGAAGATATGGCCTGGCTGTACGATGTCCGACGGCTTAGCGTCACGGGCCACGGCGGCCTGCACGGTAACGGCTCTGTCATAGGCAGAGATACCTGTGGTCACCCCTTCGGCCGCCTCGATAGACACGGTAAAGTTGGTAGAGAACTGAGCATTGTTGTTGCTCACCATCAGCGGCAGGTTGAGCTGCTCGCAGCGCGCCTTGGTCATGGTCTGACAGATGAGACCACGGCCATAGGTGGCCATGAAGTTGATTGCCTCGGGCGTCACCAGGTTAGCGGCCATGATCAGGTCGCCTTCATTCTCTCTGTCTTCGTCATCCATCAAGATAACCATCTTACCCAGACGGATATCTTCGATAATCGCTTCTATACTGTGTAGTGCCATTGTTAGACCTTGATTTATTAGACCTTAAAATATTCTTATAGTAAGAGTTATTTAATCTGCTATTGGCTGGGATTGCCAGCGTCTATCTTAAAAAGCCGGAGCGAGCTAACAGATCCATGGTGACCTCTGAGCCTTTGGCTGGATTTTCCTCTGCCGCCTGAAAACTCAGTAGGCGCTCCAGGTGCCGGGCGATGAGATCCACCTCGATATTGACCCTGTCGCCCGCCTTAAGATCGATAAGCGTAGTTTCGCTGGCGGTATGAGGCACTATGGTCAGACGAAAACGCTCGCCATCCACCTCGTTTACCGTCAGGCTGACACCATCTATGGTGATAGAGCCTTTGTGGGCGATATAGCGCGCCAGCCCCTTGGGCGGCGTCAGCCAAAATTCGATCGCCTTGCCGCGATACTGTCTGTCATCCACGCTGGCCACACCGTCGACGTGACCGCTCACCATATGACCGCCGAGGCGGGTCGTGGGCGTCACCGCCTTTTCCAGATTGACCTTCTGTCCCACCTGATAATGGGCAAAGCCGGTAAGGGCCACGGTTTCGGCTGAGATATCGGCCACATAGCCATCGGCCATCTGCTCCACCACGGTCAGACACACGCCATTGGTGGCGATACTGTCACCGAATTTGACGTCACTTAAGTCCAGCTTGCCGCTAGCCACCGTCAGGCGAATATCATCGCCGCGACGCTCAATTTTTCTCAGGCTGCCAACAGCCTCGATGATCCCAGTAAACATGACTAACTACTCTTTATCGCTCGGTAAATGATTGTGACTCAATTGAAAGGTGAGGCGTCTGTCGGCCCCGATAGCACGCTCGTCGCAAAGCTTGAGGGCGGGCAGCTGCGCCATCTCAGTATAGTCCGGCAGTGCCAGCAGGTTACGGCCATGGCCGCCTAAGATTTTCGGCGCCTGATAAAGCACCAGCTCGTCCGCCAGCCCTTGCGCCATGAAGGCGCCGGCCAGGGTCGCCCCGGCCTCGACCATCACGCTGTTAAGCTGAGATCCCAGATGTTCCAGCAGCGCCTTTAGCGGCACCTGCCCATTGTCGCTCGGCAGTTGCAACTGACTCACATGTTCGGGCCAGGCGCTCGCCACGGCCTCGGAATAGGGCTGACAGCTCACCAGCAGCACGGGGGATTGTGTCTCAAACAGTTTGGCCTTGGCGCCGAGGCGCGCACGGGAGTCTAGTATCACGCGAAGTGGCTGACGAATATCCGCCTCGGTTAACTGCTCGCCCAGGCTACCTAGCTCCTGATGACGTACATTCAGGCTAGGGTCGTCGGCCAGAACCGTCTCTATGCCGGTCACGACGGCATCGAAACGGGCGCGCATACGCTGCACGTCACGGCGCGCCTCTGGGCCTGTGATCCACTTAGAGACGCCGTTAGCGAGCGCCGTCTTGCCATCCAGGCTCGCAGCCAGCTTGATGCCGACCCAAGGCAGGCCGGTACGCATACGCTTCATGAAGCCTGGGTTGAGGGCGGCGGCCTCTTCCTGGTGAAGGCCAACCTCGACCTGAATGCCGGTATCTTGGAGCATCTTGATGCCACGGCCAGAAACTTGTGGGTTGGGATCGGCTACCGCCACCACCACGCGGGCCACTTGAGCCTTGATCAGCGCCTCGGCGCAGGGCGGTGTTCGCCCATAATGGCTGCAAGGCTCCAGGGTCACATAAGCGGTAGCGCCTTTGGCCTTATCGCCGGCCATGCGCAGGGCATGCACCTCGGCGTGAGGGCCACCGGCGGCGATATGAAAACCTTCACCCACCAGGGTTTCCCCTTGGACTATTACACAGCCGACATTCGGATTGGGACGGGTGGTGTACTGGCCCTTGCGGGCCAACTGGATGGCACGCGCCATCATCTGGGAATCAAATTTGGACCAGGCCATGCTCATCGCCATCTCTTGAGAATAATTGGGGAAGCCCAGATACGCATCGATTACGACTTACCCGATTTGCTCTTATCGTTTTGCAACTTGGCAATCGCCTCGCCGAACTCGGAAACATCTTCGAAGGCGCGGTACACGGAGGCGAAGCGGATATAGGCCACCTTGTCGAGATTCACCAGGTGATCCATCATCAGATTACCTATCATCTTAGAGGTCACTTCACGCTCGCCCGTGGCTCTTAGGGTCGATTTGATCTTGCTGAGCGCCTGCTCTATTTGGTCCATCGACACAGGGCGTTTCTCGACCGCCCTCAGCATGCCGCCGCGCAGCTTGTCTTCGTCGAAGGGTTGGCGGCTACCATCTTGTTTAACCACACGCGGCATCACCAGTTCGGCGCCTTCGAAGGTGGTAAATCTCTCGTGGCAAAGCAGACACTCGCGGCGACGACGAACCTGATGACCATCGGCCACCAGACGAGAATCGATCACTTTAGTGTCGGTTGCGCTGCAAAACGGACAATGCATTGAGCCTCCAGCAAATGCTAATCGGTATCTTGGGGAGCTTTCCCTTGAAATAGATACAAAAATGGCCGCTACCAATGTTAAATCAGTAGCGGCCATCGGAGTTTACCCGATTTACCCCTTAAGGTTAACCGTAAACAGGGAACTTAGCGCACAATTCAAGCACCTGGTTCTTCACGCGTTCGATAGTGGCTTCGTTGTTGATGTCATCTAACACATCACAGATCCAATTGGTCAGCTCAACCGCTTCGGCTTCTTTGAAGCCACGACGTGTGATGGCTGGCGAACCGATACGCAGGCCCGAGGTCACGAATGGTGAACGTGGATCGTTAGGTACAGAGTTCTTGTTTACCGTGATGTTGGCACGGCCCAGCGCCGCATCGGCATCTTTACCTGTGATATCTTTAGCGATCAGATCCAGCAGGAACAGGTGGTTTTCGGTGCCGCCAGAGACTACATCGAAACCGCGCTCAATGAAGGTGTTAGCCATCGCCTTAGCGTTAACCACTACCTGCTGTTGATATTCCTTAAACTCAGGAGACAGTGCTTCCTTGAAGGCCACCGCCTTACCGGCGATAACGTGCATCAAAGGACCACCCTGACCACCTGGGAATACCGCAGAGTTCAGCTTTTTGTACAAGTCTTCATCGTTCGCCGCAGACAGGATGATACCGCCGCGAGGACCGGCTAGGGTCTTGTGAGTAGTAGAAGTCACCACGTGTGCGTGTGGCACTGGGTTAGGATAAACACCGGCGGCGATTAGGCCAGCAACGTGCGCCATGTCGACAAACAGGTAAGCACCAATCTTGTCGGCGATTTCACGCATGCGCGCCCAGTCGACAATACCAGAATAGGCAGAGAAACCACCGATCATCATCTTAGGCTTGTGCTCTACAGCCAGACGCTCCATCTCGTCGTAGTCGATCTTGCCAGACTCGTCGATGCCGTAAGGTACTATGTTGTACAGCTTGCCAGAGAAGTTTACTGGAGAGCCGTGAGTCAGGTGACCGCCGTGAGCCAGGTTCATACCCAGAACGGTATCGCCTGGTTGCAGTAGCGCCATGTAGACTGCGCTGTTAGCCTGTGAGCCGGAGTGAGGCTGAACGTTAGCATAGGTCGCACCGAAAAGTTCCTTGGCGCGTTCGATGGCCAGGTTCTCGACGATGTCGACATGTTCACAACCACCGTAGTAACGCTTGCCAGGATAGCCTTCGGCGTACTTGTTAGTCAGCTGAGAACCTTGAGCCTCCATCACGCGAGGAGAGGTGTAGTTCTCCGAGGCGATTAGCTCGATGTGCTCTTCTTGACGACGAGTCTCTTCCTGGATCGCTTGAAACAGTTGCGGATCAAAGTCAGCGATGTTCATCTCTTTTTTCAGCATTGGTCACTCCAGCTGTGAAAGTCTTATAAGGTAGGGTTGCGCGGTATTCTACAGTGCATTCGATCACAATCCCAGCATTTGCGACATGAAATTAGTTGCGATTCAGGCTGAGAAATGTTCATCAAAATCCGCCTTAGGACAAAAGTGGGGCTAAGGTGGCCTGATTTGCCAAGCCTCCTTTTTTGCAAGGGACAAAATGGCTGGTTTACAGCCTTTTGAACGAAAACACTGTTTTAATTACCCAACAAAAATGACGGCACTGGGCCGTCATTTTGCATTAGCAATCGTAATCAGTAATGGTAATCAGCAACCGTGATCAGTCATGGTACTCAGTAGTAGTAGTATTCGAGTTGCAGCCAGCTGCGCTGCTCACTGTCATCGAGGCGGCTGTAGATCCCCGGATTGTCTATACCATGGATTTCACCGCTGCGGTCGATCCGCTCGTGGTGCAGGCTCAGGGTCAGATCCTTGCTGATGCCATAGCTGAGATAGATCTCATATCTGTCTCTGGCATCGTCGAAGTCCAGATCGCTGTTATTGGGGTTCCACTGGGGGGCGCGCTCGTTCTCTTTGTCGTTGATCGAGCTCCAGCGCTGGGACTTAAGCTTCATACCTAGTAAGAAGTTGCGATAGCTGGCCTCCAGTGACAGGTTAAAGGTATGCCCCCAGGCATAGCCATATTCCCCCTCCCAGAGCACGGACTTGGTGCCCCAGAAATGCCGTCCCTGGGAGAGATAATCTTTGGTGGCGAAAGGCTTTACCATGGCAAAGTCACCAAAGAGATCGCCGCGCAGATCGATACTGATATCTTGATTGGACCAATTGGCTCCCATCGATAAGCCCAGCAGGTTGACCACGGCGTAGAAGTCTTCATCCAGCTCAAGCCCCAGGCTGGTGTATTCCATACCGGTCGACGGACCGACATAGAAACTATGGGACCAATCGCTGGCGAGCCCGCCGCCTTTATGCTTGCGGCCATAGCTTGCCAGAAGTAGTTGCGTGGCCATCTGCCACTCCTCCACGCCTTCCTGAGAGACCGCAGTCTCCATCATCATCTCGACTCGGCTGGGGGTGCCGCTGAGGGTGTTATATTTCCCTTCGCGACTGTCGATGGCCGCCCGCATCCCCAACATCGCCATGGTGCTGCTGACATCCGCCTTGTCTTTACTGGCGTAGCGCACGCCGGTATAGACGGAGAAGCTGTCTTGGGTCTGGCTGCAATCGAACCGGTTGGGACTTGGGTAACCAAACCAGCCCCGCAACGTGCGCGAGGGGTTAAACAGATAACTCAGGCCAGTTGGCAACCAGCCCTCTTTGGCAGCCAACATCTCGGAAAACTGAAACAGGCTCTCCCCCAGCACGGCGCCGCCCCAGGTGGTGACTATCTGATCGTTGATGCTCACCACTTCTTTATACTCGGCAAACACCTCCCAGATGGTGGAGGCGGCAAAGGTGCCCAGGGTCGACTCGTAGTAGTTGAAACCGTGGTTACGAAACGCCTGATAATAGAGGGCGCCGGCGTAGGCGTGCCCCCAGTTCATGCCGATATCGTTATCGTCATACTTCCAGGAGGCCCCCGTGGTCAGCCTGTCGTAGAAAAACTCCGCCGCATTGCCGTCGATCTCATAATCGAAATCATCTTCCATGGCCTGTGAGCCTGTCTTGTACAGCAGCTCGCCAAGCACCAGCACGGTAGAGAGCTCCAGTGTCGCGCCCCACCAATCCTTCTCGCTGGGCGCAAGCGGCAAGTCTATAGTCTCTACCGGCGCAATCTGCGCTGGTTTATCCGCTGGCCGCTGCACTTGAGACGCAGAGGCTAAGGCATACACCAATTGGCCTTGGGCCGGCGCTTTTTGAACAGGCTTGGCCTGTGCTGGCTCGGCACGTGCGGCAAGTGGCAATAACAGGCTGGCACCACCTAACAGGTAGGCGGCAATAACTGGTGATGTGGCTTTCAAGATCAATCCCTTATCTTTATCGTTATTCTTATTCTTGTGTTCTTTCTTCAACGCTTGAGGTCAAAGCTCTTGTTCGATGCTTTTTATCAGAAACTGTGTTCATCCACTCAATTCATGGCGCCTAGCGTTTAGCTATGTCCCCTTGAGCGGCTCAGGATGTTAACAATTTTTACAACATGTCACAAAACAAAAACTTCTCATCATAGAACATGGCGACGAAGCCAGCGAAAAGGGACCGAAAATCCGATTTAAGTTCTAAGGCGATTACAGTAGAATTGCCCCCATTGTTTCGTCAGTGAGTAAACTTTTTTATGGCTCAGTTTGTATACAGCATGCTACGCGTGGGCAAGATAGTCCCGCCGAAGAAGCAGATCCTCAAAGATATTTCCCTAAGCTTTTTCCCCGGCGCCAAGATTGGTGTCTTAGGTCTTAACGGTTCGGGTAAATCCACCCTGCTGCGCATCATGGCCGGTATCGATACCGAGATCGAGGGTGAAGCGCGTCCGATGCAAGATCTTAAGATAGGTTACCTGCCCCAGGAGCCTAAGCTAGATCCCCAGCAGACAGTGCGCGAAGCGATCGAAGAGGCGGTAAGCGAGGCCAAGAACGCCCTGACCCGTCTCGATGAGGTTTACGCCCTGTACGCCGAGCCAGATGCCGACTTCGACGCCCTGGCCAAGGAGCAGGGTGAGCTGGAAGCCATCATCCAGGCCCAGGATGCCCACAACCTGGACAACATTCTCGAGCGCGCCGCCAACGCCCTGCGTCTGCCGGACTGGGACGAGAAGATTGAGGTACTGTCAGGGGGTGAGCGTCGCCGTGTGGCCATCTGTCGCCTGCTGCTGGAAAAGCCAGACATGTTGCTGCTGGACGAACCGACCAACCACTTGGACGCCGAATCTGTGGCCTGGTTAGAGCGCTTCCTGCAAGAATACACAGGTACCGTGGTGGCCATTACCCACGATAGATACTTCCTCGACAACGCCGCCGGCTGGATCTTAGAACTCGACCGTGGCGAGGGTATCCCATGGGAAGGCAACTACTCTTCCTGGCTAGAACAGAAAGAGGCCCGTCTGAAGCAGGAATCGGCCGCCGAGAGCGCCCGCCAGAAGACCATCGCCAAGGAACTCGAGTGGGTTCGCCAGGGCGCTAAGGGTCGTCAGTCTAAGGGCAAGGCCCGTATGGCACGCTTCGAAGAGCTGAATACCAACGACTACCAGAAACGTAACGAGACCAACGAGCTGTTTATTCCGCCAGGACCACGCCTGGGTGACAAGGTGATCGAGGTGAACAACCTGACCAAGTCTTATGGCGACCGCGTGCTGATCGACAACCTGAGCTTCAGCGTACCCAAGGGTGCCATCGTGGGCATTATCGGTGCGAACGGTGCCGGTAAATCGACCCTGTTTAAGATGATCAGCGGTGCCGAGCAGCCAGACAGCGGCAGCATCGAAGTCGGTGATACGGTTCAGATAGCCTCGGTGGAGCAGTTCCGCGATGCCATGAACGACAAGGCGACCGTATGGGAGGAGATCTCCGGCGGTCAAGATATCATGCGTATCAACAACACAGAGATCCCGAGCCGCGCCTATGTGGGCCGCTTCAACTTCCGCGGCGGCGATCAGCAGAAGATCATCGGCACCCTGTCCGGTGGTGAGCGTAACCGTGTGCACCTGGCCAAGCTGCTCCAGGCTGGCGGCAACGTGCTGCTTCTCGATGAGCCCACCAACGATCTCGACGTCGAAACCCTGCGCGCCCTGGAAGAAGCCCTGCTTGAATTCCCGGGCTGTGCCATGGTGATCTCGCATGACCGTTGGTTCCTCGACAGAATCGCCACCCATATCCTGGATTACCGCGACGAGGGTCAGGTGAACTTCTACGAGGGTAACTACACAGAATACTCGACCTGGCTGAAAGAGACTCTGGGTACGGATGTGATTGAGCCCCACCGTCTCAAGTACAAGCGCATGAGCTAACGCGAGCATCTCGCACTCTCGAGTAATTTCAGTAGCGCAAAGCACATACAAACGGAGGCAGCAGCCTCCGTTTTTTTATCTTCTCTTCCCAAAACCTGATCCCCTTTTTAAAAGGGGCTAACATGGAAACAAAAGCGTGCTAGGATTGAACGCCTATCCGCCAACAACATCAGAATAATCAAAGGATTTGTCTTGAATAAATCACTCAGGCTAATGCCCCTAGACTCAGCTATTAAGGCCGCCATCTTATGCCTGGCCGGTTTACTGCCCCTACAGGCTTTAGCCGTTCAGGCGCAAACTCAGCAAGAGTCTAAGGCAGTGGCTCAAGCCAGTACGAATTCAGGCATTAGTGACGGCCCCTATCTATTTCTCAACCCCAAGGCGGAGATAGCCGATTGGATCTGCGAAGGCGAGCATAAACAGACCCGCGTCAATCAAGGTAAGCTGAGTCGCCCCGAACATTGCGGCAAACTTCCTGAGCCCAGCCTGAATCCACAGGCTAAAGAGGTGCTGGCCGACAGCTATCAAGGGGTGGATAAGATAGTGGCACTCAGCGACGTTCATGGTCAATATGAGGTGCTGCTGCAGCTGCTGCGCCGCCATAAGATCATCGATCAGAATAACAACTGGGCCTTCGGCGAGGGCCATATGGTGATGACGGGCGATATGTTCGACCGCGGCCCTCAGGTCAACGAGGTGCTCTGGTTCATGTACAAGCTCGACAAACAGGCCAAGGCCGCCGGCGGTCAGCTGCACCTGTTAATGGGCAACCACGAACAGATGGTGATGCGCGGCGATCTACGCTACGTCAACGACAAGTACCAGACTGCCAGCAAGCTGCTTGATCGCAGCTATGATGCGCTCTACGGACAGGACAGCGAACTCGGCCAATGGCTGAGAAGTAAGCACACTATCGTTAAGCTCAACGACACCCTCTTCCTCCACGGCGGCATCAGTCAGGAGTGGGTCGACCGCGGCCTGACACTGGCCAGGGCCAACAGCCTCTACCGGGAAAATATCGACAAGAGTAAGGCCGAGCTGAAGCAAGATAAGCTGCTCAATTTTCTCTTCTTCGGCAACGGCCCCACCTGGTACCGAGGCTACTTCAAGCCAGACTTCGATACCCAGGAGCTGGCAAACATCCTGGACTACTTCAAGGTCAAGCGCATCGTCGTGGGCCATACCTCGCAGACTCGGGTACTAGGCCTGTTCGACAACCGGGTTATCGCCATCGACAGCAGCATCAAAAAAGGCCTGTCTGGTGAACTGCTCCTCATAGAGAAAGACCGGCTGATCCGCGGTCAGTATGACGGCAGCCAAACACCGCTATGACATCCGCCGCCTAGCCAGTCTACAGCTTTGACTAGCTAGGCGACGTCTTAACTTAGCTATGCAGAGACTTGGCTAGGCTCTCGCCTTTCTGCAAGCTCTACACTAACCCTAAAAACCGAACCTAAAAACAGAGGCTTAAATCGAGAGCCTCACGCCTTGGCATCCTTCCTTTTCCACCTGTTCTAGAGTCACCTCTTTCGCCTTTCACCAACTGTTTTTAGCCAAAGTGTGACCCATTTCCATACGCCACAAGTTGAGAATGAAATTAATTCTCATTAGTGTTAAGCTGCGATTTTTATTCTTCTGCCCTGCCGCTCACACAGCGTGGAGCATGGCAATGGCGCCATAACGAAAGGTAATAATCTAATGCGTCGTCTCCTATGGAAATGGCATGGCTGGCTCGGACTCTTCGCCGCCCTACCGCTATTTATCATCGCCCTAACCGGCAGTGTGCTGGTGTTTAAGAGCGAACTCGAACACCTATTGATGCCGGAAAAGGTGCTCGCCGCCAGCGAGACCCGCCTGAGTTTCACTCAGCTACTGAGGTCGGCAGACAAGGCGTTACCGCAACATGAAATTCTTGGCTGGCAGTTTGCACCTAACGCCGGCGAGGCAGACAAGCTCTATGTCGCCAAACAGGGCACCTACGACTGGCAACTCCTGTTCGTCGACCCAAGCCAAGGCAGCCTACTGAGCCAACCCGTCGGCCTGAGTCACTACCTGCTGGACTGGCTGCTGGAGCTGCACTACACCCTGCTTGCGGATCATCTAGGGCTAGCGGTTACCGCATTAGTATCTATCTTGCTGATCTTGCTGTCGTTATCTGGATTTATACTACATCGTCAGTTTTGGCGAACCTTCTTCACCCTTAGATGGGGCAAGAGTCTGCGCCTGTTTCTCAGCGATAGCCACAAGATGCTGGGGATCATAGGTGCACCACTGTTCCTGATCCTAGGCTTCACCGGTGCCTGGTGGAACATAGAACACATCATCGAGGAATGGCACGAACCTGACCCCAAGACCCTAATCATCACCCAGAGTTACTACAACAAGCAGCTGGATATGGAAGCGCTGCTGACACAGGCGACTCAGGTGATCCCAGGCTTTCAGACCCACTATGTGCGCTTCCCCGACAAGAGCTATGCCGGCATCCACCTGTTTGGCGCCGCCCAAGATCGCGGCGCGCTTCGCAGCGACTATGGCTCTATCGTTAGTTTCGATGATAAATCCGGTCAGCTCAGTGCCAGTGTCGATGCCACCAAGGCCGGCGCGCTTTATCAATTTGTCGATAGTTTCCGTCCGCTGCATTACGGCAACTTCGGCGGCCTGGTCAGCAAAATCATCTGGTGTGTAGTGGGCTTCTTACCTAGCCTGATGGCCCTTTCCGGTTACCTGATGTGGCGCGCGCGGCGCAAACCGCAAACACGGCGCCATGCCAAGCAGCCAATAGACGCTCCAGTCAAACGAGACGCTAAAGAAGGCTTAGTCAAAGCTTGATTACTTAATACTTTGAGATGTAAAAAGCCGGGTAATAACCCGGCTTTTTTTATGACGCCTCAATAGTGCTCTTGATGACACTCTCGATGACACTCTCGATGACTCTCTCGATGACTCTCTTAGTGGCAACTAACCTTCCATGGGCCAATTGTGCTCTAACATGCGGCCCTGACTGGTACTAAATGCCTCTTCTTTCTTGGCACACTCATAGACGCGCTTCACCGTCATGGGCTTACCGTCCGTATGCAGTAACGCGGGCAGCTGACTACCGACGAGCTGCTTTTTGTATTGTGGCGCCTTACTGGGCTGCCAGGAGAAACGCACCAGAACCTGCCCCTCATTGGTCTCAATGAAACACTTATAGTCTTCCCTCGGCTCGGCCTTGAGCGGCCCGGCTATTACACTGAATGCCAGTAGCACCAGCAAAATTAATTTATTCACGCTATTCCTCTCACTCTTTGGCTGAGTAGCTAGGCGCTCAGCCTCTTTTAGTTAATGGTGTAATTTGCTTCTGACCACTTGCTACTCGCTATAGTAGTAGATCTTATGAGCACGCAGTCGGCCACCTATGCAGCGATTATCTCCGGCGGGGCAATCGTCGTCGGGTTTAACCTTCTCCATCTTCTCGGCGGCGTTACCTATGCCGATCAGATACATGTAGGCATCACCATCCTTTCCTTGCCCCCCCTTGTTGTCGGCAGGGATCACAAGCTGAGGAGTGTCTAATACCAAGTTACCCGCCTCTAGAGCGACCGACGTGTAGTTACTCGTGCCATAGTGCAGATTAAAGGGATAGAGGAAGCCCATGCCTGACGTTAAGCACTGGTTGTTACTCGCTGCTGTACCCGGCACAAAGGTCGTGAAGAACACCTGACCGTTAATGATGGTCGCCGGTGACAGATTCTTCTCACCAAGCCCAGGAAGTTTAAAATACCACCCGCGCTTCTTACTAATAGCAATCTTGTCGGGCGCTTGATTAGCCTTCAACTTGGTCGTTTCGTAGAGGTCGCTAAGAGTCAAAGGCGCTGGCGCCTTAGGCCTGCCCGTGCCGCCGAAGGTCTGAGTCACCACGTTTCTATCTTGTAGGGTGAAAAACATGTCTTCGCGGGAGGTATCGGACGGCGCCGCCCTGTGGCCACTGCCCACCACCACGGCATCGTAAGGTACATTCTGACTCGTGGTTACCCTAGTAGTCTTGCCATTGACTGTATAATCAACCACTGAGACATTGTTAATCATGGTCTGCGCCACAACTGGGGCCGAGTAGAAGCGACGATTCTGCAGCAGCGACTTGCCACCTAGATCGGCAAACTTAAAGGCTGACCAGCTAGCCTTATCCGCCCTTGGCATATCCATGCGCCAGACACTACCACCGGTATCGACCGCATAGATACGGTCGGTATTGCCATCGCCACTGGCATCGAGTACCGCCACACCGCTAGGAATACTGTCCTGAATCCCTGGCAGGGCCGTGCCACCACCGGCGCCAAATTGATGGATCAGTTTGCCGGTATCGGCATCGACGATAAACACGCCACGCCCTTTGTTATCCTTAGTGCCAAGGTCTTTACCATCTTTACCCGCAGGTGAATACCCTGCACCGAAGATGAGCACAGGTTTTTCCGTGCCGCTGGCGCTGCGAATAGTGGTCACCACTGGTGTCGACCAGGATTGTCCAAGCTCACTCAGGCCCGGCGAGCTGGCATCGATACGCCACTTGAAGCTTGGCGAATCAGGGTTGCTGATATCCAGGGCATAGTAACTATCACCACCGCGACGCATGCCGAAGAAGAGCCAGGCTTTTTCTACACCTGAGGCGCCATTTTTCACATAGGCCACTGGAGAGCCGTCGATACCATAGACTGAGTGCACGCCCGTCGGCACATTGTTTCTCAGAGCCTGAATATTTGGCAGCAGTTCATAAGGCATGAAGGCCCAGCTCTCGCTAACCTCGTTGGCAGTGGTGTCATCCTTGAACATATGCATGAAGCCATGGTTGGTACCAACCAAAATACGAATATCCGGGCTAGACTTACTGCCAAAGTTCAATGCCAAAGGTTTAGAGTGTAGGGCATCACCCATGATGTCATTGCGCCAGTTCTTGGCGGGATCGGCAATGGTCGTCTGGTTCTTATCGTTGTCCACATCCAGCCCCTTGGCCCAATCGAATAGGTTAGTAAGCTGACTCTTATCAACACCCATGAAATTGGCCAGGTCTTCCTGGCCACCTGCCTTCTTGGCCGCCGCCGACAGGCTGAGCGTATCCATGCCGCCCCCCAGATTACTGTAGAGGGTTCGGCTATCGGCACTCTGCATCGCCGACAGGACGCCCCCCTTGCGCACATCGTTGCCATCGCCACAAAGCTTCTTGGGCGTCCAGTAGGAGCAGGCACTGTCCTTGATGTTACCGTCATCACCCAGCGCTATTTTACCCTCTGCGTCCAAAACTGTCCCATCGGCGGCGACTCTGAACTTCTTGATATTCCCCGTCCAGCGCGGACCTCTGTCCGGCAGGAACATGGAATAATAGGCATAGTTAAAAGTCTGGGTACGGTTAAAGTTGTTACTGGCCACAGAAGGCGAGGTAAAGCTGGCGCTGTTGGCCAACACCTCATTCACCGCCTGTTGAATAGAGCCCTGCAGCTTAGTCGCATCGGTGGCATCGAAATAGCTTCCGCCCCCCTTGCTCGCCACCTTCTTCAACAGATCTTCGGCATTTTTTGCCCCCTCACTGAAGCCAATGGTGTGGGTGATCACATGCTGATCGCCATCCATGTTAGGGTTTACATCTTTGCGATACATCCAGCTTGAAAGCGCGCTCATGTAACTAGTGCTGTGCTTATCGACGCCACCGGTTAACTTCGTGACTTCCACATCGGCGGCGCTGTCTAGGGTCGGTTCCCCATCTGTGATAAAGACGATATAGGCGTTGTTCTGACACTTCTTAAAGGGGGATTGATAGGTATTTGTTCCCTTAACAAGCGCATCCTTGTCCAAACTATCATTTTTATTGGCTCTATAAGTTACCCATCGGCCCCATGATTCATAGGTATAATCCTTATCATCATCGCCAAACTCCACAGACTTACCGGCGAAGTAACGATAGGCCTCGTAAAGGGTTTCACACAGGGGGGTGTTCCAGCCATACTCAATATCTTTAACCCCACTGAGTAGTGTCTTTTTTTGCCCTGGCGTCAGGGTCTGAATGGCTTTGATGATGCGCCCACCGTTACGGCCATTATATAGGGTGTCATCTGGGCCATTCATGTTGAAAATTGCCAGGCCGAAATCCACTCCCGGGGTGGTTAAGATGACGTTTTTAATCGCATCTTTGGCCAGCTCTAAGCGAGTTTTATCTTCTTGTTTCTTGTTTGCATTGTGATGCCAGCGAAGGTAATCCTCGGTATACACGGTGAGCACCCGCCCGGTACCAAAGCCGGTAAGCTGCGCCTGCTCCTTGGCGGTCTTCTTGATGCTATCACTCGAACTACTGCTGACATTGTTATACATGATAGGCGTGGTGGGAGATCCCAAACTATCGACAGGTAGCCCCGAGGTTAATCCCTTAGCATTAAGATAATTGCCTTCCTGAATATCTTCGTAGCAATCCACCGCCTTAGCATTCAGACCATTGTTGTCGCCAAACTCACGCCAGGCACCGTTGGCACCGCTAAAGGTATACTTACGGAAGAAACCGGTAAAGATGCCATAGTCGTTCAGGAACTCCCAGGAGCTGCCGCAGCTATTGATGGTGCCTGAAAATTTACGTCGTTCATTAGGGTCATCGGGGTCGGGCAACTTATTCTTACCCTGATCACCTTTTACGTAATAGAGCATCCCTTTCTTGCCGTTATTGTAACGCGAGCCGCCCCCAGCTCCCGGCGTATAAGGTTTATCCACGTCATAGACTTTGGTGCTCATACTGCCAGAGTTATCGAAGATGATCAGGATCTGAGGCCTGGCCCCAGTACGGGCGCTCGCCTCATAGACATATAACTCGGTATCGTCGGCCCACGAAGAAGCCGAGAGAAGACTCATGATGGCAGTCAATAGAGCAACAAAGCTTTTCACAAGCTCTCCCTTTCGCTGCATTATGATATTTGCCAGAGCAGACTGACCAGCGCGCAAAATATCCATTTCACTAAACCTATTACTTCAAATTTTTTTAATTTTTTAAATGACCCCCTACCCCACTCCCACGGCTCCACTCTCAACCCTAGATGACAAAGGCTATCAACCAAAGACAGACTTTCAGACAAGAGAACACTAGCCGGAAGCATGAATTTGGCAATACAAGATGAGACAAAAGTGCGATAGAAAGCGGATTTAACACGCCATCGATACAAAATGCAACATTTTTAACCAAATTGAATCATGCAAACAGGAGGAACATCGAATTTTGAATGAATAGCGGACTTAGCCAGCAGGAGTGCTATTTTATTGACACTGGCATGACCAGTTTAATAAACAAACAATCCCAAACTAAAGCAAAAACTCCAACATAAATTAAACAACTGAGAAAAAAGGATTTATTAGAAAGCAGGTGGCGTTAATTAAACAACTAGCCAGATGAAAACAAGATAGAGTCAGCCGTCGTATTAATGACACTCGCTCCATCTCAGTTATTATGGTGAATATTTAATCAACAAAACCTGTGAAATATTCACTTTTTCTTTAAGATGTAAATTTTTCAACTTAATGGCTATTTAGGCCAAACATAGAAACATGAAATTAATCTAATGAATTGTTTGAGGTAATCATCTCTTATGACAATCACATTTTATGACAATCATCTTTAAGACAACAAATTTAGAAACGATTATCAAAGTGAAATAATAAGTAAAAGATAATCCAACGCCTCAATTTCATCGGCAATGAGTCAGCTCCATCTTTAAATCTGCTCTTCCTAACTAATGCCTTTGAATAACACTCTCTGTATTTAAGGAAACAAGTTAGCAAGCCAAGAGTTGGCAACTTACAGGGTCAACCGGCTCAACATCGACCTCGACAGCATTGGTATGAAGACAAGTTTCTGTGAAAGGCATTTTACCTTTACCCCCTAAGGATCAGATGAAGCACTGTGAAGGTCTTGTCTCTGTCTAGCCCCTGTCTCACAGAGAGGCAAGACAGAAGCAAGACAGGGGCGTCACCTTTTCACTTAGTAAGCTTTTTTACTCCGCCGCTGAGTCGTCTAGTGGTCTAGTGGTCTAGTGGTCTAGTCGTCTAGCCAGCAACTCACTAAATCACCGGGTCACCGAATCGAACATCCAGCCACTTAGGCGCCGCTTGCCTGCTGTTTGGCGATGGCGGTCTCGAGCTGGGCGGCAACGAAACCCGGTGAGCGGGTGCGACCCGAGATCAGCCGATACATGGCGGGGATCACCAACAAGGTCACCAGGGTGGCGAACGCCATGCCGAAGAACACCACAGTGCCCACGGCGATCCGGCTCTCAGAACCGGCGCCGCTCGATAGAATCAAGGGCACGGCACCGACCAAGGTGGTGAAGGCCGTCATCAGGATGGGGCGCAGGCGACGCGCCGAGGCGTCAAGTATTGCCTGATCCAGCGAGGCGCCCCTGTCCCTGAGCTGATTGGCAAACTCGACGATTAAAATGCCATTCTTAGTCACCATGCCGATCAGCATGATCATCCCGATCTGGCTATAGATGTTGAGCCCAAGCCCCATCAGATAGAGACCGATGAATCCACCGAAAATCCCCATAGGAACCGTCAGCATTACCACCAGCGGGTTGATGAAGCTCTCGAACTGGGCCGCCAACACCAGGTAAGCCACCAGCAGCGCTAGAGCAAAGACCAGCATGACGCTGCTTTGATTTTCCTTAAACTCTTTCGACTCCCCCGTGTAGCTGATGCTGATATCGCCGGGTAAGATCTCGATAGCCTTGGCATCGAGGAAGTCCAGCGCCTCACCTAAGGTATAGCCTTCACCGAGGTTGGCCTTGAGAGTTATCGACTTCTGCTTATTGGTATGGCTTAGCTTATGGGCCGAGGCGACCTCTTCGATATGGGTGATGGCATCTAGGGTGATCAGCTCACCGTTGGCGGCGCGCATATAGATCTGACTCAGGTCCGCCATACTGTTAAAGCTCTCCTCCTTGCCCCGCAGATATACGTCATACTCTTCGCCGCGCTCGATAAAGCTGGTCTCGCTGCGTCCACCTAGCATCACCTCCAGAGTCTGGGACACCTGAGCAACACTTATTCCCAGCTCCGCGGCGCGCTGCCTGTCCACGCTCACCACCAGCTCTGGGGTGGTCTCGGCATAGTCAAGATCGGCCCCCGTGACGATTGGCGAGGCGTCGGCTATTGCCTTCAGCTCGCTCGCCCACTTGAACAGCTCATCATAGTCACTGCCGCCCAGCACAAATTGCACCGGCTCGCTGGACTTGCCCCTAAAGCCGGGCAACATGGGCCGCACCATGACATCAGGGATCCCCATCAGCGCCTTGGCTACCACGGCCAGCGCCTGCTGCGCATTGATATCACGGACCTGCCAATCCTCTAGCTGCATGATCACAAAGCCGGTTTGATCCCCTGCCCGTCCCCCGAACGCCGGCGCCTGTACGCTAAAGGATTTGATCACGCCCTGACTAAGCAGTGGCATCAGGCGCTCCTCGACGATATCCATATTGGCCGTCATCCGGTTGTAGCTGGTACCCTCCGCGCCCTTGACGAAGGCGAAGATCACGCCTCTGTCTTCCTGAGGCGCCAGCTGCGCCGGTACCTGGTTCATCAGCAGACCACTACCTATGATACAGGTGACAATCACCACAGGCGCCGCCAAGCGGTAACGCACCGCCCAGGCCACGGCGCGGCGATACCAGGCTTCGAGTCGGGCGAAACCGCTGTCCATCAGGCGGTTAAGGGCATTGGGCCTGTGTTTGCGCTTGAGGAGCTTACTACCAAGCACTGGGGTCAGGGTTAGGGCGATAACCGATGAGAAGATCACCGCCATGGCCAGCATCACGGCAAACTCGGTAAAGAGACGCCCCACCATGCCATCCATGAAGGAGATAGGCAGAAACACCATCACCAGCACGGCGGTGGTCGCCACCACGGCAAACCCCACCTCTCTAGCCCCCTTATAGGCCGCCAGAATCGCAGGTTCACCCCGCTCGATATGATGGAAGATGTTTTCAACCACCACGATGGCATCATCCACCACCAGGCCGATAGCTAAAATGAGCGCCATCAGGGTCAGTAGATTAATGGAGTAACCCAGGTAGTTGGCGGCGATGAAGGCCGAGATCAGCGACACTGGCACAGTCACCGCAGGGATCAGCGTTGCCCTCGCCTGACCGATAAACAGATAAAGCACCAAGACCACCAGGGCCCCAGTGATATAGAGGGTGTTGTACACCTCGCCGATAGACTGGTCGATAAAGACGGTCGAGTCATAATCCACCGACAGCTGAGTGCCCTCGGGCAGGAATTTCTGTAGCTTATCCACCTCCTCGCGCACCCGCTGCGCCACCTGCAAAGGATTAGCGTCTGACTGCGCCACAATCCCCAGGCTGAGGTTTGGCACACCGTCACTCTTGAAGGTGGAATTTTCATTCTCGGCGCCGATAAACACCCGCGCCACATCCTTAAGATAGATGGGGCTGCCGTCGCTGGCGGTTCGCACCACCAGATAATCGAAGTCTTCGGGATGCAGGTAGAGCCTGGCAGTGCGTACCGTCATCACTGTCGTGTCGTTGCGCACCTCACCGCCCGGGCTCTCCACGTTTTCGCTGCGCAGCGTATCGGTAATATCTGTGGTGGTCACCCCGCGCCCGGCCATCAACTTAGGATCCAGCTGCACATACATCACCTTATAGAGACCGCCGGAGATGTTTACAGAGCTCACCCCGGTGATCAGGCTAAATCTGTCCTCAAGCACTCGCTGGGCATAATCGGTCAGCTGAGTCCTGTCCATGGTGCTGGAGCTGAGGTTGATGTAAACGGAAGGCTCGCCCGACCCATTGTCCTTGGAGACGATAGGCTCATCGGCCTCGTCCGGCAGACGACGCTGGGCGCGGGCCACGGCGTCGCGCACATCGCTCACCCCTTCGGTTAGGTTCCAGTCCAGATCGAAGCTGATGGTAATGCGCGACATGCCGTTGCGGGTCACAGAGGTGATCTCGTCGATACCGCTGATCCCCGTCAGCTCATCCTCGAGCACTGTGGTGATCTGACTCTCCATGATGCTGGCCGAGGCGCCGCTGTAACTGGTCATCACAGTCACCACGGGGCTCTCCACATCCGGCATCTCTCGCACCGCCAGCTTGGAGAAACTCACCAGACCAAATACACACAGCAGCAAGCTTAAGACGATCGCCACCACGGGGCGTTTTACCGACACATCCGACAGCAACATTAGCTCTGCCCCCGCGCGGTTTCGGTCTCGCCCGTCTGAGCCTGAGTCTGAGTCAAACGCCTGCCTCCCGGCCCCTCGGCGAGCTGGCCGGCTTCAACATCTTCCACCTTGATGCCATCACGCATGTTGACCAGCCCCTTGACCACGATTCTGTCGCCCAAGGATAAGCCGTCATCGATCAGCACCTGATCGTCGATACGCGCCCCCAGAGTCACCTGAGTGCGGCGGGCGATATTATCGGTGTCGATCACATAGACGAAACGTTTAGTACCTGAATATTCCAGCGCCTGAACCGGCACAACCGCCTGGGTCACTGGAGCAAAATTAAGCCTCGCCGAGATCAACATGCCAGGCCTGAGTTGAAGACTGGGGTTATCGAAATTCACCCTCACCTTAAGATTAAGAGTCTCGGGATTGATCCGCGGCGCCATGGCCACCACCTGACCATGAAACTCGGCACCGGGCCAGGCGCTGCTGCTGGCCACCACTGGCATGCCTAGGTAGATCTGCGACAGATAACGCTCGGGGATCTGCAGATCCAGACGCATGCTGGAGAGATCGTCCAGGCTGACTAGCTCGCTGCCCACGCTCACCAGCTTGCCCAGACTAAAGTCCACCAGCCCAATCACACCGTCGAAGGGCGCCTTGAGGGTGTGATAATCTAAGTCAGCCTGGGCGGCCTGGAGCCTGGCTTCGGCAATATCGACGCTGGCCAGCTGGGCATCTATCTCGGTCTGAGTAATAGCGTGCTGTTCTATGAGTCGTTTGTACTCGCCTAACTTACGCCGCTCATCGTTCAGATAAGCCTTGGCCTCGGCCAGATTTGCCTTGGCCTTGGCGTCTTCGAGATGGACCAACACCTGCCCCTGTGAGACAGCCTGATTGTCACTTAAGTTGATTGCCTGCACCTTACCCGATACCTCGGCAGCTATCTGCACCGAGCGATTGGCGGCAAGCTTGCCCACCAATGAGAGATGCTGAGCCACTTCATGGGCCTCGACCCGGGCACTGGCAATCGGCATGGCTCTGGCCCCAGCTTTGACATTAGCTGTGTTGGCATTAGCTGTATTGGCGTTAGCAGCTTTGCCATTTACAACTTGGGGCTGAGATGTTGACGACTGATTCTTGGCCTGATTGGCAGCAACAGCAAAGGTGAGTAACGCGGCTAGCGCTAGCACGCCAAGGGGAATGTACAGGTATTTTTTATCCATTGGGGCGGTATCTTATCCATGGGCTTTTCGACTGCCCCTATTGTAAAATGGCGCCGCCCTTTGGAGGGTAAAGCAATGTAAAGCTGCGCAAAGCGTCACTTTCATTGAAGCGTAAGAGTGCAAGCAGATGTGTCGGCTAGCCTTTACCTATCTCCAAAACTCATTCAGACGCCCAGACTTCACTTTTGTTGAACCCTGCGGATCCCCTCTACCAGAGCCATAACTTGGAACGGCCAAACAAGCCGCCCACTTGAGTTTTTCTGCAATAACATTAAAGTAAAGCCACCATAACAATATCAAAACACCCTACAGAAGGTGGCGCTGTTGCATCAATCCTGTTTCGATAGACCCATTATCATCATCTCGGCGCCGCGATCCGGCAGCACCCTGCTTTTTGAACTCCTGAGCCATAGCGAATCACTCTGGACTATAGGCGGCGAGAGCCACGCAGTAATAGAAAAGCACAGGCAGCTCAATATCACCGCTAAGGAATTTGCCTCCAATGCGCTGGATATCAGCGACTGGGATGTGGATATTGACCAGCAGCTCAAGGCAGACTTCGAGGCCGCACTGAGGGATCATCAGGGGAAACCCTACCAGAAAGGCTTGGGGCCGATCCGCTTTCTGGAGAAAACCCCAAAAAACAGCCTGCGTATCGACTTTCTCGCTAAGCTCTTTCCCGACGCCCGCTTCATCTATCTGGTGCGGGACCCCAAGGAAAATGTTGCCAGCATAATGCAGGCCTGGCGCAGCGGCCGTTTTCGCACCTACCCTGGCCTGCCCGGCTGGGGCGGCGACTGGTCACTCCTGCTGCCACCGGGTTGGCAGGCGCTTAGAGGAAAGCCACTAGAGCAGGTCGCCTGCTTTCAGTGGTGTCAGGCCAACGAGCACATCATGGCCTCGCTGGACAAGCTGCCCCAAGAGCGCTGGCACTTAGTCAGCTATCATGACCTGGTTGCCGATCCTAAGGGCACCACCCAGAAGATAGTCGAGTTCTGCCAGCTTCCTTTAGACGCCTCATTGGCCGAGCGCTGCGAAGGCAAGCTGCCTCACTCACGCTACACAGTCTCGGCCCCCAAGGTCGATAAATGGCTGGCCAACTATTCGGCCATCGCCGCCATCTGGCCACAAACACAGGCTTGCCTGCATAAGGTAAATCAGCGACTGGCGTCACAAGGTATCTCGCCTTTTGCGACAAATCTGCCCTCGCCACCAGAGGACCAACAAACGTCGGCGTCGATTCCAGCGTCAACGACCCAAAACAGGGAAGAAACCAAGCCTGAACAAGCAAGTCCCCTGTCAACCGAGGGTTCGCGCACTCGCTACCCAAACACCGCCCGTAATGCCCCCTGCCCCTGCGGCTCTGAGCTGAAATACAAGGCCTGCCACGGCAAACTGCAATAGGGATATAAGAGAGATTATGAAGTTAGCGAAAGAGTTCTACCGCCTGCCCCTCAGTTTCGATGTCGAGCGCCTGCAACAGGAGCTAGCCGCCTTCGATGAAGATGATTGGCGCGCCCATCATGAGAGCTTTAAAGGCAATTCAGCCATCGCCCTTATCTCGGTCGGCGGCAGCTTTAACAACGAATTTAAGGGCCCCATGAGCCCCACTCCGGCGCTGCTGCAGAGTCCCTATATCCAGCAGGTGATCGCCTCCTTCGGCGAGGTGATTGGTCGCTCTCGTTTGATGCGTCTGGCCCCCGGCTGCGAGGTGCCACTGCACAGCGACATCAACTACCATTGGCACAACCGGGTACGCATCCATATTCCCATCGTCACAGACGACGCCGTGCAATTTCACTGTGACGATAAGCAGGTACACATGGGTGAAGGCGAATGCTGGATCTTCGACTCCTGGAAATATCATAAGGTAGTGAACGACAGCGACAAGATGCGGGTGCATCTGGTTATCGACACCATGGGCTCGAGTCGTTTTTGGCAGATGGTCAACGAGGCATCGCTAGCCTATGGCAACCTAGAAGACCCAGACTTTAAGCCTAAACACCTGAGTTACACTCCAGAGAAATCTACAGAGATCATCACAGAGAAAGTGAACTTCCCCTTGGTGATGCCCCCCAGCGAGGTACGTCTGCTAACCCAGGAGCTCTGTGCTCAGATCCAAAGCGCAACGGGAAATGGCTCAGTGGCAAGCCAAGCCTTTATCAAGTTACTCAATGACTTCGCGCTAGATTGGCAGGCACTCTGGTCACAGTTTGGCGATGATAAGGCCGGCTGGGACGTCTTCCATCGACTGCGACAACAAACTTTGGCGCAGGCGGCGCCGCTGGAACAGCAGGTGATGGTGGACAGTCAGACATCGGCAATGAAGATACTGGTGCATCTGATCATGGGGCCGGCCATGAGCCCTGAATTGGCTCAGGTAAATACAGCCGCGCCTCAACCTGCGTCAACACCCAGCGCCCCCATATCTTCACAAACTAGACCCGCACCGTCATCGCAAGCCGCTAGCACTATGAAGAAACAGCAACCCGAGCCTGGACTGACTCGCAACAGCCCCTGCCCCTGCGGCTCTGGCAAGAAATATAAGCAGTGCCACGGTCAGCTTAACTAAACCCTAGGCGTTCGTAATGGCCGTTCGCGCTGGCCGTAAACGTTAGCCAATCGGCTTCAGCCATACAACAAAGGGCGACACATATGTGTCGCCCTTTGTACTGTTTCAGCGCTTATTTAAGGCACTAATTCAAGACACCTAATTCAAGACATCTAATTCAAGACATCTAATTCAAGACATCTAATTCAAGATACCTTAGGTTATCGCCCCATCAACTCAAGAAGCTCTTGTGGGCCCTATCGGCAATCTCGGTCAGCGTACGATAGGCATTGGGAATGAATGCCGCGTAGGCCTCACTCTGACCTATCGCCTTAACATTCATCGGCCGTCTAACCTGGCTAGCGCTAGGAGTCAGCACGCTGCGCTTTGACTCATAGAACTTAAGACAGGCAGGCTCGAGTGCCAGACCGACATAGTCCACCATGGCCGGGATCTGCTGATCCGGCGCCTTCACCAACTGCTCGAAACAGAGGTGGTACATGCTATCGCCATAGGCCCCTTGCCAGTGAGCCATCAACTCCAGATATTGCTGCCAATAGTGGCAGATATCATCCAAATGGTAGGAGTAGTCATGACCATGACTAAAATGCTGCTTATAGACCCCCATGGCGTTGTCTCTGGCATCGCGGATCACATTGATGATCTTGGCCTCGGGAAACAGTGTCTTGATGAGACCTATATGGATGAAATTGTTGGGGTTCTTGTCTATCACTAAGCTTGGCACTAGGCTTGGCGACACTTCTCCCTGGGCCTGAAGATACTGATTCACCTGCTCAATATACTGCTGACGCATCTGGGCTATCAGCTCATCTGACAGCCGGGGCAACATGGCGCCATAACCCCCCTTCATCTCCAGACTCAGGGCCAGACGCTCCATGAAGGGCAACTCATCAGTCGCCGCAATCTGAGAGTGGCTGGCCAGGATCTGCTCGCACAGGGTGGTGCCCGAGCGCGGCATGCCGACAATAAAGATAGGTGTCCAAGGCCCGCTAGTCTCTGCACCGCGCGGCTTCACCTCAACCGACTTGAGGCTATCGACCAAGCGGGTGAAGGCCTCTCTTTTAAAGGGGCGTAGCGGACGCATCAGCTGGTTGGCCATTCGCACTGCATCGAAGGCCTGCTCACCCTGCTTGCGCTGCTCATAGACACGATTCAGGGCGAAATGAAACAGCGACTGACTCGCCTGAGAGAACTCCTCGGCAGCAATATTGGCCTTAAGGGCGGCTTCATCTTGCTCGGTGAACCGATAGTTTTTCAGATCCGCCAGACTCCAGTAGGCGGTCGCCTGCTGACTGGGCGCCAAACGAATATAATCATGGTAGAAGGCTGCGGCCTTATCTGTGTCCCCCTTGGCCTTGTAGACATGCCCAAGGTTGAGGCTTGCCTGCGCCGCCTGCTCATCACCCGCTAACCCAGCAAGTAGCGCCGACTCGGCCGTCGCCATATCGCCGGTGCGGCTGGCGTTTATGCCCAGGCGAAGCTGCAGGCTTAGATCTTGCGGCGTTTCTTTAACCAGCTCCCTGAGTAAGTTGACGGCATCGAAGAAGGCCTCGCGGCGCTCATGCAGGGTCACCAGATTTAAGCGCAGTTCTTGATCTTGAAATCCAGCCGCTTGGGCCTTTAGGTAGCAGCTCAAGGCTTCTTGATGCTCACCACTTCGAAAAGCGAGGTGGCCCAATAGCGCCTGCGCCTCACCATTACTGGGTTCTCTGCGAATCACCTTACGGGCATAGATGCCGGCAGAGGAGAATTTTCCACTCTGATAAAAGCCTCTGGCTTCCTCTAAATAGCGCGCTTCTCGACTCAAGTCATACTCCTGTTGTTATCGTTATTATTTAAGTGACTGCGACTGTGATCTTGGTTTGCAGGCCTATTCTAAACATCGCCCCCAGACAAAAGCAACGAAGTGTTAACAAAGCCTATTTATTCCCCTGCCCCTTCCCCTCATCAAGCCACTAAGTTAAGGTCAAGCCATGACTCAACAAGCTAAGCTGTCAAATTGAAACGGATCGCCCTCTTTGTCGATGTACAAAACATCTATTACACCTGCCGCCAGGCCTATGGTCGTCAGTTTAACTACCACGCGCTGTGGCAGAGACTTAATGAGCAGGGGAAGATAGTTACGGCGTTAGCCTATGCCATCGACCGGGGCGATGATGGTCAGATAAAGTTTCAGGACGCGCTGAAACATATCGGTTTCGAGGTCAAGTTGAAACCCTTCATCCAGCGCAGTGACGGCAGCGCCAAAGGCGACTGGGACGTGGGGATCACCATAGATATCATGGAGCACGCCCCTGAGGTGGATACTGTCATCTTGCTCTCGGGCGATGGCGACTTCGCGTTGCTGCTCGAACATATTGGCTACAAGTATTCCCTAGACACTGAAGTTTACGGCGTGCCTGAGCTCAGTGCCAAGGCGCTGATGGACGCCGCCACCCAGTTTCATCCCATCGAAGAGGGGCTGCTACGCTAGCCCTTCAAGCCAGCCCTTCAAGCTAGCCACTCAGGTTAGTCTCTTTCGCCAGAGGCTTACAGGCAGTAGAGGTGTTGACAGTAACGCTTTGCCGAGGCGCCCCAGCTGAAACGCTTCTGACTGGCATTATCACATATAACGTGCCAGGCCTCCTTGCCGATGAGCGGCAGCGTCTGCGCCAAGGTCTCTAGCAAGGCCGCCGACTGCTCCGCCAGACTGTCGCCGTAAAAGACAAACCCGTCTTCGCCATGACTCACCGTATCTTTCAGACCCCCGACGCCATGAACCAGGCAAGGCTGACCGGCCCGCATCGCCAGCATCTGACTGATGCCGCAGGGCTCGAAGGAGCTGGGCATGATAAACAGGTTACCGCACTCGTACAGGGTGTCAGACAATGGCAAGTCAAAGCCGTTGATAAAGAGCAGGTTCTGATAGCGCCCGGCAAGCTTTGCCAGTTGCGCCTCTATCGCCTCATCGCCGCTCCCTAGGATAGCCATCAGGCCGTTAGGCGCATGCTCAGCCAAGAGCTTTAGCAGATGTTCTAGTGTGCTGATACCCTGCTGGTCGCGATAGCAGAGGATCGCCATCTTCTGATCCGTCAGGCGCCCCACAGAGGTCAGCAGCAGCCTGGGGGCATCCTGAAACTCTGACTGACGCCTCAGCCGTGCAAGGGTCATCAGCGCCTGCTGATCGACGCTGCGTACCCAAGGCGTCTGGCATAGCCAACCTTGTATCGCCTGCTCGGCGCTGTCGATGAGCGGCAACAGCTTGTCGGTGTTGCCCCTGAGCAGCGCCTGACGCTTAGTGAGCTGACCCGAACGTTTCAACTTAGTCGGATACTCGCAGCCGTTTAAGATGCCGTGCAGTGCACCCGCTTGCTGCTTCTGCTGAAGGTCTGCCTCCAGCCCTTCGCCGCCAATAAACCCCTTGTCGGGCGATGAGGGACGCAGCACCTCCTGGGCATAGCTGGGCGACACCAGATGCACGCGATCGCTCAGCACTATGGCGGCGCGCAGCGGATTAAAACATTGGGGGTACCTGGGATCGATCACCTGATTGAGCGCGTCACAGCCAAGCGAGGCAAACAGACTCGGCAACCAGGCCTGCAAGGAGGAGTGCTCCTGAGTTAAGGGGCGCGCCCCCTGAATCGCCAGATTGTGGATAGACAGCACACAGGGGATCGCCTGCAGCGCTGCATACTCGGGGGAAAAGGCCCGCAGCAGCGCCAGCACGCCGCAGTGCCAGTCGTGCAGATGCAGATGGTCCGGCCGAGGCATCAAGCCGGACAACACCGCCTTGGCGACCCCGAGGCAGAACAGGGCGAACTTGTTGGCGTCCTCGGCGAAAGGGCGATCGCTCGCCCCCGGGGTGTAGATCTTACCCCCCTGATCGAACAGCGGGTGATCCAACAAGAAGAGGTTCACCTCAGGCAGACTGGGATGCGCCGCGCGGTAGAGGGTCAGCCAGTGGGGCTGACCATAGAAGTCGACCACCAGTTCACCCAGGGGCTCGGCCCCCTGCTGACGATGCAGAAAACCATAGCTTGGCATGATCACATCGCTACACACACCCAGCGGATAGAGGGCGCCCGGCAGGTCACGGATCACATCGGCCATGCCGCCCACCTTGGCGCCCTTGAGCGCGCCATTTTCGGCGGCGACCATCAACACGCGCTTCATGGCGCTCTCCCCTTGCGTCTTACTCATAACCCACCGGTAGCCCCAACATGTCACGGGTCACCAGGGTGATCCCACCTTCCGAGACCCTAAAGCCCCGCGCCCTGTCGTGATCATGGTCATGGCCAATTACCGTACCCTCGGGGATGATGCAGCCTCTGTCTAAGATGGCGTTCTTGATCTGGCAGTGACGCAGCACCACCACATCGGGCAGTACCACAGAGTTTTCCACCGTAGAGTAGGAGCAGACCTGCACCTCATTAAACAGCACGCTGCGTCTCACGGTGGAGCCTGAGATGATGCAGCCACCGGAGACGATGGAGTCCACCGCCATGCCGCGGCGCTCGTCGTCATCGAAGACAAACTTGGCCGGCGGCAGCTGCTCCTGGAAGGTCCAGATGGGCCACTTGGCATCATAGAGATTCAGCGCCGGGGTGGGCGATAGCAGCTCCATGTTGGCCTGCCAGAAGGAATCCAAAGTGCCCACATCGCGCCAGTAGGCCTCCTCATCGGTGAAGCCACTTCTGAACGGGTGGGCGTAGACCTCGTGCCCCTCGATGATCGACGGGATGATATCCTTGCCAAAATCGCGATCCGAGTTCTCGTTCATGGCATCTTTCTTGAGCTGCTCGAACAGGAATTCAGTGTTAAACACATAGTTACCCATAGACGCCAGACACATCTCGGGATTTTCCGGCAGATGCTTGGGCAGCTCTGGTTTCTCTTCGAAACCGAGGATCTTGTTGCGCTCATCCACCTCGACCACCCCAAAGGCGCCCGCGGCCTCGGCCACCGGCACCTCAAGGCAGGAGACTGTCATGTCGGCGCCAGACTCGGCATGGGCGGCCAGCAGGCCCGCATAGTCCATGCGATAGACGTGATCGCCCGAGAGGATCATCACATACTTAGGCAACTCGTGGCGTATGATGTCGATATTCTGAAATACCGCATCGGCGGTGCCCTTATACCAGCTCTCGGAATAACGCTGAGAGGCGGGCAGGATCTCCACCGACTCCCCCAGCTCCTTCTTGAAGTGGCCCCAGCCGCGCATTACGTGGCGGATCAGCGAATGCGACTTGTACTGGGTCACCACGCCGATACGGCGAATGCCCGAGTTGATGCAGTTCGACAGCGGAAAGTCTATGATGCGGAACTTGCCGCCGAAATAGAGCGATGGCTTGGCGCGCCAGTCGGTCAATTCATGCAGACGTGAACCTCGCCCCCCGGCCAAGATTAATGCATAGGTTTCTCGGGTTAAATTACTGATATAACGTGGGCTAGGATTCATGTTAGGCATAGGTACTCACTCCTTGAGATAAAAAACACACCAGTTGCTTGGGCGCCGCGGCGACCCGACTTAGCTCGATAAACGTCATTAGGCTATCCCCCAGATCTCGTCTCGATATTGACCAATGGTGACATCGCTGGAGAAGCGACCACTGGCGGCGGTATTGCGTATGCTCATCTGTGTCCAATGGTGGGGATCCCGGTAGGCCTTGGCCGCCTGCACCTGAGCGAGCCGGTAAGACTCGAAATCGGCGGCGGTCATCCAAGGGTCCCGAGGACAACGTATGCTGTTAATGATGGGATCGAATATCCCAGGCTCAAGCAGATTAAAGTGGCCACTCTCCAGCAGGCTCATCACCTCGGTCAGCGCCTGCGACTTGGCGATAAAATGCTGGGGATCGTAGTGGGGTCTCAAAGCCTCCACCTCGTCGGCCCTCAGGCCGAAAAGGAAGAAGTTATCCTCGCCCACCTCTTCGAGCATCTCGATATTGGCGCCATCCAGGGTGCCTATGGTGAGGGCGCCGTTCATCATGAACTTCATGTTGCCCGTGCCCGAGGCCTCCTTGCCGGCGGTAGAGATCTGCTCGGAGAGATCCGTCGCCGGGCAGATACGCTCCATGGCGCTGACGTTATAGTTGGGGTAGAAGGCAAAACGCAGATAAGGGGTCACCAGAGGGTCTGAGTTGACCATATGGGCCACATTATTAGCGAGCTTGATCAGCAGCTTGGCCATGGCATAGCCAGGGGCCGCCTTGCCGCCGATCAGCACGCACCTAGGGGTGATATCCGTGAGTTTGCCCTGCTGGATCTGGTGATACAGGTGGATCACATGCAGGATATTGAGCAGCTGACGCTTATATTCGTGAATGCGTTTCACCTGCACATCGAACATCATCTTAGGGTCGAAGCGAACGTCGCACTCCTGCTCCACCAGCTCGGCCAGCTGCTGCTTGTTGCCATGCTTGACCTCCTGCCAGGCCTTGAGCAGCCCCTCGTCATCGGTGAAGGCATTGAGGGCGCTGAGACGGCTAAGATCTTTCACCCAGCCTTCGCCTAATCGCTTGCCCAGCAACTCGGCCAAGGCTGGATTACTCTGGGCCAGCCAGCGCCTCGGTGTCACGCCGTTTGTCTTGTTGTTGAACTTCTCGGGCCAGAGGGCATAGAAGTCCTTAAACAGGCCAGAGGTTAACAGCTGAGTATGCAGCCCGGCGACACCGTTCACCGAGAAGCTGGCGACGATCGCCAGGTAAGCCATACGGATATGGGGCTCATCGCCCTCTTCGATGATCGACATGGCTCGCAGCTTGTCGCCATCCCCCGGCCAATGGTGTGCCACCATGTCCAGGTAGCGGGCGTTGATCTCATAGATGATATCCAGCAACCTGGGCAGCATGTGGGCGAACATGCGCACCGGCCAGCGCTCCAGCGCCTCGGGCAGCAGGGTGTGGTTGGTGTAGGCCATGGTCTGGCTGGTGATATCCCAGGCTTCATCCCATGACAGACCATACTTGTCCATCAAGAGACGCATCAACTCGGGGATCGCCACGCTGGGGTGAGTGTCGTTAAGCTGCATCACATGCTGGCGGGCAAAATCCCTAAAGTCGGGGCCGCGCTGGCTCACCCAGGTATTGAGCAAGTCCTGCAGGCTGGCAGAGGAGAGGAAGTATTGCTGGCGCAGCCTCAACTCCTTACCGTTCTCGCTGGCGTCATTGGGATAGAGCACCATGGTGATCTGCTCCGCCAGGTTCTTGCGGGCCACCGCCTCCGTGTAATCCCCCTGGTTAAACTCCTCGAGATCGAAATCGTCGGTGGCCTCAGACTTCCACAGCCTGAGGGTGTTTATCCGCTCGTTACGATAGCCGGGCACAGGGATGTCGTAGGCCACCGCCAGCACATCCTGAGTCTCTACCCAGGTGTATTGGCGCTTACCGTCGCGGTCGATATAGGACTCGGTATGGCCGAAGAAAGGCACAGTCACGTTATGGCTTGGCACCCTCACCTCCCAGGGATTACCGTCCCTGAGCCAGCGATCGGGGCGCTCCACCTGATAGCCGTCACACAGCTTCTGGGCGAACATGCCGTACTCATACCTTATGCCGTAGCCGGTGACATTGAGATCCAGGCTGGCGCAGCTGTCGAGAAAACAGGCCGCCAGGCGTCCCAGGCCGCCGTTGCCCAGCCCGGCGTCATGCTCCTGGGCCTCCAGGGTCTCCAGCGCCACCGCATAGTCTTTCAATACTTGGGCACTCTCGTCGTTCATATCCAGATTCAGCAACGCATTGCCAAGGGCCCGCCCCATGAGGAACTCCAGCGACAGGTAGGCGACCTTCTTGTTGCCCGTGTCCCGATCCAGCTGGCGGGTGGCGCGCCACTTGGGCAGCATCTGATCTTTCACGCTCATGGCAAAGGCGTAGAACAGCGCCTGCTCGTCGCGCTCCTTGGGGGTCAGGCTCTTGTCGATATGACGCTCGAAACAGGCCCCCAGGGTCTCACAGGGATCGCAGATAAGGCTGTCGGCCTTGGCTTCAACCTTTACCACAGGCTTGCTGCTAGTCTTACTCGTTTTAGTGGACTTCACCGGCTTAGCTGTCGAACTCATCTAGACTCTCCTTTGGCTGAAGGCTCTTTTAGCGCTGAGGGCTCTTCTCTCGCTGAGGGCTCTTTTAATGCTGAGGGCTCTACTGCGGACGAGGTAAATTGGGCGTAATAGATCATCAGGCTACGGTCCTGCAGCACCAGGCTGGCGCCCTGTAGCAGGGCCTGATAGCTGGCGGACTCGCCATACTGGGGACTGTCCTGGGTACTGAGCAGACACTGCCACTGCACTATCCCCTCGAGGCTCGGGAGGGTGAACTGCTGAGACCTGTTGTCGGCATTAAACATCAGCAACAGCGCCTGACGGCAACCCGCCTGGGCCTCCAACTCGCCGCTGATCACCAGGCTCAGGGTGCGGGTCTGCGCCTCGCCCCAGTGGGCCTTGGTCATGGGCTCGCCCTGCCTACAGAACCAGTCCAGTCCAGGCGAGGTATGGTTGGCACTCTCGTGGATATAGTCTCTGTGGCACAGCATGGGGAAACGGCGACGCAGCTTGATGAGGTTAGTGGTGAAACTCAGCAGTTCGTCGCTGTCGATATCCTTGCGCCAATCGAGCCAACTGGCGGGGTTGTCCTGGCAATAGGCGTTGTTGTTGCCCAGCTGGCTATGACCCACCTCGTCGCCGGCAAGCAGCATGGGCACACCCTGAGACATAAACAGTGTAGTGAGCATGTTGCGGCACTGGCGGGTACGTAGCGCGGTGAGTGACAGTTCGTCGCTCTGTCCCTCAAGGCCATAGTTGTCACTGTAGTTCTCATTGTGGCCATCGCGATTCTGCTCGCCGTTGGCCTGATTATGCTTGTGGCGATAGCTCACCAGATCCATCAAGGTAAAGCCGTCGTGGCTGGTGATAAAATTGATGCTGGCGGCGGGTTTACGCCCGGCGTGTTCGAACAGATCGCTGGAGCCATGAAAACGGGTGGCGAACTCGGGCAACATGCCGGCATCACCGCGCCAGAAACGGCGCACCGTATCGCGATACCTGTCGTTCCACTCGCTCCAGCCGATGGGGAACTGCCCCAACTGGTAGCCACCTGGACCTATGTCCCAGGGCTCGGCGATAAGACGCACCTGGCTGAGCACAGGGTCCTGGCTGATGGCATCGAAGAAGCCGGAACCCACATCGAAGCCGTGATCCTCACGCCCTAAGGTGCTGGCAAGATCGAATCTGAAACCATCGACCCCCATTACCTCGACCCAGTAGCGCAGCGAGTCCATCACCAGCTGCAATACCCTGGGATGGGACAGGTTGAGAGTGTTGCCACAGCCGGTGTCATTGATGTAGTAGCGCGGCTCGCTGGGGTGCAGACGGTAGTAGCTGAGGTTATCTATCCCCTTGAAGCTATAGGTGGGCCCGAGACGATTGCCCTCAGCGCTATGGTTGTAGACCACATCCAGGATCACCTCTATGCCAGCGCCGTGCAGGGCGCTGACCATGTCGCGAAACTCCTCTATCGCCCCATCGCAATTTGACTCGCTTATTGACTCGCTTAGGTAGGCCTGATGGGGCGCGAAATAGCCTATAGTGTTGTAGCCCCAGTAGTTAGTCAGCCCCTTCTGCTGCAGGAAGGCCTCGGTGACAAACTGCTGCACGGGCAGAAGCTCTACGGCGGTGACCCCAAGGCTTTTCAGGTGCTGTAGGCTGGCAGGGTCGCCGAGGCCAGCGAAGCGGCCACGACGCTCACTGGCCACCTCGGGATTTTGTTGACTAAAGCCCTTCACATGCAGCTCGTAGATCACGCTGCGGCGCAGGGACAGCGGGCTATCACCCTGTTCAAAGGGATTCACCAGGGGCGTTATGGGCTTGAGGTTTTCGAGATCTACCACCACACACTTGGGCATCCGCTCGGCGTTATCCAGCTCGCAGAAGCTCAAGTCTTCCTGCTCGTGACCAAACTGATAACCGTAGTGGGATTTATGATCTTCGATGGCGCCGCTCAGGCGCCTGGCGTAAGGGTCGAGCAGCAGCTTGTTGACGTTAAATCTGTGGCCAATCAAGGGCTGATAGGGGCCATCGACCCGATAGCCGTAGCGGCAACCCGCCCTGAGCCCAGACACATGACCATGCCAGATCTGCTGGGACTGACGCTCGAGACGCAGCCTGGCCACTTCCCTATCCTCCTCGTCAAACAGACAGAGGTAGACGGCAATAGCGTGGGCGGAAAACAGCGCGAAGTTCACCCCCTCGCTATCTAAGGTTGCCCCCAAGGGATAAGGCTTACCGTGGGTCAGTCGCATGACACACTCTCGTCCAGTTCCAGCACCAGACAGGCTAGCGGCGGCACGCTGATGCAGGCACTCTGAGCCTGACCCTGATAGGCCTCTGGCTCGGTGTGGATGACGCCCTGATTGCCCACGTCGCTGCCGCCATAGTAGTGGCTGTCGCTGTTGAGGCGCTCATGGTAGCGACCAGGCTGCGGCAGGCCAATGCGAAACTCGCGGTAGACCTCTGGGGTCATATTAACAATAAAGATCAGCTGCTTGTCACCGCTCTGACGGATAAAACTCAGCACGCCGGCGCTGGCGTTATCGCAGTCGAGCCAGCTAAAGCCCTCGCCGTGGTGATCGTCGCCATAGAGAGCCACGCTCTGACGATAGAGGCTGTTGAGATCTTTCACCCAGCGCTGCATTCCCTGGTGGGGCTCGAACGCCAGCAGGTGCCAGTCCAGGCTATGCTGATGGTCCCACTCGTCGCGCTGGGCAAAATCCGCGCCCATGAAGAGCAGTTTCTTGCCCGGATGGCCCCACATGAAGCCCAGATAGGCCCGCAGGGTGGCAAACTTCTGCCAGTCGTCGCCGGGGATCTTATGCAGCAAGGAGCCCTTGCCGTGCACCACCTCGTCATGGCTCAACGACAGGATGAACTGCTCGGTGAAGCAATACATCAGGCTGAAGGTCAGCTCGTTATGATGATGGCTGCGATGAATGGGGTCCCGGCCAATATAGCTCAGGCTGTCGTTCATCCAGCCCATGTTCCATTTGAAGCCGAAGCCCAGGCCGCCCTCATCGACCCGCTTGGTGACGCCGGGCCAGGCGGTGGACTCTTCGGCGATCATCATGATGCCGGGAAAGCCTTGGTAGAGGCGGGTGTTGAGATCCTGCAAGAAGGCGATGGCATCCAGATTTTCGCGCCCGCCATGGGCGTTAGGCAGCCACTGATGGGGCTCGCGGCTGTAGTCGAGATAGAGCATGGAGGAGACGGCATCCAGGCGCAGGCCATCTAAATGAAACTCCTGCAGCCAGTAGTGGGCGTTGCTGAGCAGATAGCTCTGCACCTCGCCGCGGCCGTAGTTGTAGATAAGGGTATCCCAATCTGGATGCTCTCCCTGACGGGGATCCTCATGCTCATAGAGGCAGGAGCCGTCGAAGCGGGTCAGCCCATGGGGATCCTTGGGGAAATGCGCCGCGACCCAGTCGAGGATCACCCCTATGCCCGCCTGATGACAGGCATCGACGAAGGCCTTAAGTTCGTGGGGCTGGCCGAATCTGTGGGTCGGCGCAAACAGGCCGACCGGTTGATAGCCCCAGGAGCCGTCGAAGGGATATTCGCACAGGGGCATCAGTTGCAGATGGGTGTAGCCCATCTCGACCACATAGGGGATCAGCTGATCGATAAGCTGGCTATAGCTGAGATACTGCTCGCCGTTTTCCCCCTGGCGACGCCAGGATCCAAGATGCACCTCATAGATGGAGATGGGCTGATCGTGCCAGCTCTGCTTGGCCCGTTTCGCCAGCCAGCGCTTATCCTGCCAGGCATAGTCGAGCAGGGGCGGTACGATTGAAGCGTTACCCGGGGCGCCCTGCATGGCGCGGCCGAAGGGATCGGCCTTGAGCAGTCGCTCTCCCTCCTGAGTAACAATCTCATATTTATAGTGGGTCAGCGCCTTCATCGAGGGGATGAAGATCTCCCACACGCCATTGGCCGGATGGTGGCGCATCACCTGACGTCTGCCGTCCCAGTCGATGGCATCGTGCACCAGAGAGACCCGCTTGGCATTGGGCGCCCAGACACAAAACTGCACGCCGCTCACCCCATCGACCTCACGCCAGTTGGCCCCCATGAAACGATAGGCCTGCTCCTGACGCCCCTCGCTGAAGAGGTACAGCGCCTCATCACTCAGCAGGCTGGCATATTGGTAAGGGTCGTTTATCTCCTCGACGCTGAAAGGATAATGCACTCGCAGGCGATACTCGAAGGGGTTGATGCGCCGCCCGGCGAGCCCGGCAAAGATCCCCTCATCGTGGCACTTCTCCAGCTCGGCCACCTTGCGACCATCTTGCTTGGCGATCAGCTCGACACGCTCGGCCCCCGGCAGAAAACAGCGCACCACCAGGCGTTTGACCAGGCTTACCGCCTTAGCCTCCTTGATGCCCTTACTAGACTTAGTCGCCGGAGCCATCTCGATGGCGTGCATCCCCAATAAGGCGAAGATATCCACGTAGTCGGCAGCCAGCAGGGCTTCGATTTCACTTGGCGCTATCAGTGGTGTCGGCGCAATCACTGGTGTCTGCGCAGGTGTCTGCACTGGTATCTGCTTAGTCATCTGGTTATCCCTTTGCTTGTCTGTTTCATAGGAGTGTCATAGCTGTGTCATCGGCTGAAAACAGGCTGACGAAGATGCTCGCCTGCCCGGCAAAATTGCTCGCTGGCCTCGGCCGAGCTGCGTCCCTCGACGATGCGGCGTAGCAGGCGCTTTATCGACGGCGACTGTCTCAGACTGATCAGGCTATAGGGCAGTCGTCGCTGCCAGTTGGCATATTCCTGCCAGGTGCCGGGGATGTTGACCCCGTGTCGCTCGCAGCAGAGATCCGCCAACTGCACGCTAAATAGGCGCGAATGGGAACGTGCCGCCACCGTCACCCAGGCGCTGAGCAGGAGCAGATAATCTTCCTCCAGCGAGGCGGTTTCGCCGTTGGCTTCGAGCCAGGCCAGCAGCTGCTGGCGCTCGCCGTCGCGTCGCTCCAGGGCTTGCTCTAGCGCCTGGTCACTTTCGAGAAGTTCCAGTTGACGCTTAAGATGCAGGTCACTCTGAGACCACCAGGCCAGTAGCGTAGGCACGTCATGGTTGGCCAGCATCATCAGGCTATCGGCCCTGTGATCTTGTGGCGACTTGAAGGCCTCGCCCTGCCTGCAGAAATAGAAGAGTTCGTTGGCATAGATACCGCCATCGCTCAGCTTGACGCGCACCTCATCCGGCACTATGCCGAGATCTTCGCCGATCACCACACAGTTGCTGCGCATGCTCTCAAGGCGCACGATCGCAAGTAGGGTGTCTATGGGGTAATACACATAGGCCCCGGGAGCCTCCTGGGGTTCACTCGGCCACCACCAGAGACGCAGCAGCGCCATCACATGATCTAGCCTGAGGGCGCCGTAGTAGCGCATGTTGCTGCGGATAAGGGCAATAAAATGGCTAAAGCCCGACTGGGCCATGGCGATAGGATCCGGCGGCGTCAGCCCCCAGTTCTGCCCCTTGGGGGCAAAATCATCCGGCGGCGCACCTATGCTGGCCTGCTGGCAATAGGCATCTCGATTGTGATGCACCTCGGCGCCATCGCCGCGCACGCCAACCGCCATGTCGCCGATAAGGCCAATGCTCATGCCCGCCGCCAGTGCCTGATGCTGACAGGCGATTAGCTGCTCGTGGGCGACAAACTGTAAGTAACGATGCAACTGGGGATCTGCGGCCATTTGCTCTCCCTGGGCCGAGGCCTTGTCAGCCTCCAGCTGGCAGAAACTGCTCAGCGCCTCCCCTTCCTGGGCCACAAACTGCATGAAGGCCTGCTCGCGCGCCCCACCACTGCCCAGCACATCGCGGCTAAACACCTGATAGAGGGCGATAAAGAGGCGATACTTGAGCTGGGTGAGCTTGGGGTAATCGAGCCAGTTGTCGCGGTTGAGACGCTCGCGATCCAGGGCGAGAGTTTGCAGCAGCGGCGCTATCTCATTGGCCTCGGGGACTTGCTCGATATGAATATAGAGGGGATTGAGCCTGCGTCTGTCGCTCGGGCTGTAGGGGCTGATATAGGCCTCTTCCAGATTGAAGGAATCCCCCAGGGCATGGAGCGGATTGAGCTGAATAAAGTCGCAGCCATAGCCCCCGAGCCAGGCGATCAACACCCCCAGATCGCCAAAGTCCCCTATGCCCCACTGACTGTCGCTGCGCAGGCTATAGAGGGCAATACTCACCCCCCAGGGTTTATCCGTCTCCCGTAGCTGTTTAGCCTTGGGCGGCGCCAGTAGCCAAGTGCCGTGATGGCCCTCGGTTTGCCAATCTAAAACACTGGCATCAACGGCGGCTTTACTGAAAATCACCTGCAGCTTGTGATAGCCCATGGGCAGGGATTGCCCCTGAGTCAGGTAAGGCGCGATGGATACCTTATAGCGGTAATAGAGGTGAGGTTCACAATAATAGTCGCCCACCCGCTCCAGCGCCGCAAAAGGTATGCTCATCTCGAGTTGAGTACCGCCTTCGGTGAGGATGCGCACCCTAAGATCGCCCTGCATCTCGGCCGGCAGCGATAAGATAAAGCTTGGCTCAGTCAGACAGGCAAATTGAAAGACCGCCAGGGGGCGCTGCCAGGGCGCGACGTCGAGGTCGAAATTACGTTCTTCAATCGCCTCACCATTGGCGGCGACGAAACCATCTGGGCTGAGATCATCCAGATGAAACTTGGGCTGAGTACAGTTAGCCAGCAGACAGGCGAGAAGCCCTAAGCGCTCGGCCTGGCTATGGTGCACCACGCGGCCCGAGTAGTCGCTATAGCTGGCGCCTACGCCCTGCAAATAGAGTAACTTTTCTAAGCCCATCGCCCATTTCCCTGCTAGTCAGTCAAACTGCCCTATTTCCTTGAGCAGTAAACATGCCAAGCACAGGTAACAGCTTGACGACAGATTTATGTCAATCCGATGAACTCTTTTTAAGCATAATAATCAACAATTTATAAAACTAGCTTTTTGGGTAAGGCTGATGAGGTGACTGGACGATCGGGCGTTTGATGAAAATCAGCCTGCACAAATATTGTGCAAGCGACCTAATTAGATGCACAGAAAATAAACAGCTAATTATCGGGTGCTTTGGCCGCAATGAGTCAAATTCAACTTATGAAAGTTAACGTGATAGATTTTCGAAATTGAAAATCAGTCAAATTTCGTATTTGTCATAAATTTACAAATTTAGTCGTATTGATCTAAGTTTTTGCCATGCTTTCGACTGGATAACCGCTATTTATGAGGAAGATCACACCTTTGCGATAACCGCGTTGGTACTTTAGTTACCAGAAAAGATAACAACTTTTAACTTTAAGCATAAAAAGGTGATTTTATGGCTGCTAAATTTTTTATCCCATCAGTCAACGTATTAGGACAAAATGCTGTTGACGACGCAATTGGTGATATTAAAACCTTAGGCTTTCAGCGCGCGCTGATCGTCACCGACAAGCCACTGGTAGAGATCGGCCTTGTGGGTCAGATCGTCGAGAAGTTTGGCGCGGCGGGTATCACATCGACTATCTTCGATGGCGTGCAACCTAACCCAACAGTAGGCAATGTCGAGGCGGGTCTGGCGCTACTCAAGGCAAATGACTGTGACTTCGTGGTATCTCTAGGCGGCGGCTCACCACACGACTGCGCCAAGGGTATCGCCCTGGTTGCCACCAACGGCGGCAACATCAAGGACTATGAAGGCCTGGATATGTCGGCCAAGCCACAACTGCCGCTGGTCGCCATCAACACCACTGCCGGTACCGCCAGTGAGATGACACGTTTCTGCATCATCACAGACGAAGCCCGTCACATCAAGATGGCGATCGTCGACAAGCACACCACGCCTATCCTGTCGGTAAACGATCCTGAGCTGATGCTGCTCAAGCCTGCTGGCCTGACCGCCGCAACCGGTATGGACGCCCTGACACACGCCATCGAGGCCTATGTCTCTATCGCCGCCAACCCTATCACAGATGCCTGCGCTATCAAGGCGATCGAGCTTATCAAAGATAATCTGGTGGAAGCGGTTGAGAATGGTCAGAGCCTGGAGGCCCGCGATCAGATGGCTTACGCTCAGTTCCTGGCGGGTATGGCCTTTAACAACGCCAGCCTGGGTTATGTACACGCCATGGCGCACCAGTTAGGCGGTTTCTATGACCTGCCACACGGTGTCTGTAACGCCCTGTTGCTACCACACGTTCAGGCCTACAACGCACAGGTTGCCGCACCGCGTCTTAAAGATGTTGCCAAAGCGATGGGTGTCGATGTCAGCGCCATGACCGACGAGCAAGGCGCAACGGCCGCAATCGATGCGATCAAGGCGCTATCTGTTGCGGTGAAGATCCCAGAGAACCTCACCAAGCTGGGCGTAAAGGCGGAAGATATTCCAACACTAGCCGACAACGCATTGAAAGATGCCTGCGGTCTAACCAACCCTAAACAGGCGACCCACGAAGAGATCTGTCAGATCTTCACCAACGCGCTATAGGCTAGCCTAGCAAGTTTCGAATTTCTCCCTGCAAGTAGAAATTCCCCAAGGCCCACCTCTGGTGGGCCTTTTTAATCACCGCACAGCTATTCCTTCTCTTTCAGCCAAAACTGCTTTCTCTCGATCAGTTTTTTATCATCAGGTGTACTGGCTGGTTAAAATTTACCCCACTCGAGTGAGGTCACTCTTATCGAGCTTCCCGAGTCAAAGCCTCGGCAAACGGCCGAGATACAAACAAAATCACTCATCTAGCAATGAAACACCCGGCTTTTCGAAGTTTTTATCATAAAAATCCAGCACTAATAGCTAAATACTCTTTTCATGTCACACTTTTGGACTAGTCCCTTCGGATACATGTGTTATAAAATGGTGTTAGCTCGCTTTTTCCCTGCAAAGATTCAGCTAGCTAAAAGGCTCGTCGGCAACTATTGCCGGCGAGCCTTTTTCTTTTCAGCGGATAGAATGGTTTAAGTCAAAGAAAGTTAGGCTTATTTTTCTAATGTTGCTAACTTGTGATACTCTGCCAGCATCTATGGAAGGAGTATCACCACGTGAAACTTATTAAATTACTCATTGTTTGCTACCTATCCCTCATCTCTCTATACGGCGAAGCAAAAACAATAAAATCTGGGGACTACCAGATAGCCATTGCCCCGACCAGCCAATGGATCATCCCTCAGCCTCTCGCTTCGATTGGCCTCAATAAAGACAAGAGTCCAATTCATTATCGTATGGTAGGGCGACAAGAACGTTTTACGGCAAACAGTAACGAGTATTATCAAGACTTTGCCGCGACAGCCCTCAATCAGGAAGGGGTAAAGGAGCTATCGAAAATTGAGCTGACCTTTAATCCCGAATTCGAGAAGTTGACACTACATACACTCGAAGTGGAGCGAAAATCCTCTTGGCAGGATAGACTCGATAGCGCCAAAATAGACGTTATTCATCAAGAACAAGAGCTTAGCAGCGACCTTTTCAATGGTCTAGCAACGGCGGTTATCGTTTTAAAGGATGTGCGCGTCGGTGATACGGTACGTTATCAATACACTATCGAAGGAAGAAACCCCGTCTATGGCGAGGAATTTGGCAGCACCTACCCAATGGGATGGGAAATCGCGGTTGATAAACTTCACCTAAGGATAGTGAACGCCAGCGATAAACCCTTTTATATTCAAGAGAACAAGATTGGCAAGCCGACCACGAGTGATTCGGTTCATGGCAAAGTCTATGAGTGGAACATCTCGAATGTCAGCAAATATAAATATGAAGAGGGTATTCCGACTAGTTACCTCTGGGCACCGGTGATCTTTGTGAGTAGCGCAGGCTCCTGGGCAGAAGTTAATCGTTGGGCATTAGCCCATTATCACTTTGCCGAGCAACGCTCCAAGCTACTACAAGATTATATCGATGAGGTCACCAAGGCGTATTCGACCAAAACCGAACAGATAGCCGAATTCATCCGCTTCGTTCAACAAGATGTTCGTTATTTTGGGATTGAAATCGGTCAGAATAGTCATATTCCCCACAGCCCTAATACCGTCTTCGAACGTCGTTATGGAGACTGTAAAGACAAAGCCAGTCTGCTCATTGCCCTGTTCGATGCCATAGATGTGAAAAGCTCTCCCGCACTGGTCAATAGTGAGCGCGGTGAAGCGCTGAACGAACGACAGGCCTCACCAATGCTTTTCAATCACGTGATCAATTATTTTAGCTACGATGGAAAACCTTATTTCATCGACGCCACCAATAACCATCAGGCTGTTGGGTTGAATGCCATCACCCAACCCGACTTCGGTTTCGCCCTGGTGCTGGATGAAAAGACCCAATCCCTTACAGCTATGCCTAAGGCAGACATCAGGGTCGATAGAGTCGAAATAGAACAGCATTACGTCTCTTCAAATTATGAGTCGCCGGTGGACCTCTACATCACCACCAAGTATTTGGGCCACGAAGCAGACTACATGCGTTACCAACTGGCTAGCGTATCCCACAGTGAGATCGAGCAGCATTACCTTAATTATTACGCGAAATTCTATCGCGACATACAGCTCGCCACACCGACGCAAGTTACTGACATCAAAGATAAGAGTAACGAACTCGTCCTGTCTGAGCACTACCGTATCGGTGATTTTTGGCAGCCTCAAAATAAGACCCTCAATTTCGGCCTATTTGCCAGTTACGTTAAAAACTACGTCGAACTACCTAAAGTGATACATCGTAGCCAACCATTGGCCCTACCTAGCATGGTGACGGTCGAACAGACACTCAAGGTCTCCATGCCTGAGAACATCGACTATCAGATAAGTGAACAGGACAAGCAGATAAGCAGCAAAGGCATAGACTATCGTTCCACCGAAGCCTACATCAACGGACAATTTATTCGCCGCCATAAGCTGATTATCGATGAGAAAACCCTCAGCACTAAAGAGAGTAAAGATTTTATCGATGCGTTAAGAGAGGTAGACGACGATCTCTATTACAGTGGCGGCGTCACGGGAGACTTTAGTCAGCCAATCAATCCAGGGATAGAATATCTTCAACAACAGCTTGGCTCGGAGGGCGCACAATGATAAATGCTAAGGTAATTGCTTTCTCGCTCTTCGCCTCCCTATTCTTACTCGGCGGATGTCAGTCGACGCCCAAGAGCCAAGGGAGTGTCACGCCCAATAAGCAGGCAAAATCAGAACAGTCTTCTCTGGCGTTTGTTCTTCAGCAGGGGCAATTGATCGCCGAAGACATCACTAATAGCAATCCAGCACTGGCCGAAAAATGGTGGGATAAGAAGACCTTATTAGACTATGCACACCAGGCGTATCCAGACCTAAGCAACAAAGAAGAGGAACTATTCTATCGCTTTTTCACGACCAAGTTTATAAAGACCCTTAAATCGACTAAATACTGGCGTTTCGAAGGTGTCATTGCCGACAACTTAGTCTTTAGCACTTATCTTGACGAGCTCCCGACCGCGTTCCTAATGCAGTATCGTTACAATAAAAGCAATGAAAAACATGAGCTTAAAATTGTTAACTGGCAACTAATCAATCACATAAGCTCGGGACTGGACGCTTATTTTGCATATACAAGAAATGTCGAGGCGCTACTCAAATCTGACTATGTGAAGGTGCTCAAGGCGGCGCAGACTGGTGGCAAAATGAGTGAGCAGGAGGTTATGGCGATTTTTGACAAGCTGCCGACCAAGATTAAACAACAGCCAACACTACTCAATGACTTTGTCTATGCGGCCATAGCATTAGTGGACAATCCATCCTCATCCACAATCGATAAACTGTACCAAGATGCACCGCCATTGGCCCCAAGGACAGGCGCCTTCTGGGGATACTATTATCTGCACAAGGATGAGTACCAAGGGTACCAACAGGCTCGCCAACAAGAGTTGATCTATTTAAATAATCTACAAACCAGTTTCTCTCTAGAAGGGATACTTTACGCCCTAACTCAGAATGATTTGAGCTTCGCACGTCGAGAGTTTGTAAAATATATTCAAAGTAATCCTAGTGATGCCCTAGCCTATGCTATCTACCTAAACCGACTCATTGAGCTAGAACATCATCAGGAAGCCAGCCATATCTTTAGGGCCTTTCAGCTACAGTTCAAGGTTAAATTAACCCAGGAAGACTTTAGCGAATCGGATCCACAGAAGGTTGCTGCCTTCTTCGATAGCAAAAGCTACAAACAGATCTCTCGTCTCTAATCGACGGCACAAAAAAGGCGACTTGCAGTCGCCTTTTTTATCGAACCGTTCGATTAAGCCGGAACTACGTTCGCAGCTTGCAAGCCTTTTTGACCTTGCTCAACATCGAAGGTGACCTTTTGGCCTTCGGCTAGTGTTTTGTATCCGTCAGATACGATAGCGCGGAAATGCACGAACACATCAGCGCCGCCATTTGCTTGCTCGATGAAACCAAAACCTTTATCTTCGTTAAACCACTTAACGGTACCAGTTGTATTAGACATATTTGTCCCTTATTCAATTCATTTAAAAAATCCGCGACGTTGCGGTATGCCGAGCCGTTGAATTATTGAGTATTACGATGAAGCTAAGGGAAAACTGAGGACAAAAATGGTGAAGATTTGACTAAGGTTTTGACTTTTACTTGATACTTTAAACTAATAACCCTGAACAACAGAGCCCGACTAAGATAACACACTTTAGCCATTTACCTAGGGTTTATTTTCGCCATCATGGAGGATACCTGTTGCGTAAAATTTATATGGCAGTGCTTTCATGGGCTTATGGTAATAAAAAAAGTTACTGCCTCTCGGGGACTTTTGGTCTCTCTTTGTTATTTGTTGTGGCTGAGTGATAGTGCGGAACATCAAGCACTCCCCAAACTCATTTGGGGAGTGCCCTCCGTTCAAGCTTCATATTGCTGTAAGTAAAAATCCACCTTCTGAAGAAGGTGGCTTTGTATTAGCCCCCTGAAAGGGGGCGTTGCCTAGTTCAATTCCAACTGCGGCTGTTCCTGCTTTTCAACCTTTTCCTGATGGCGAACATACCTTCTTATGACTTCTTCATTGATTCCTACTGTGTCAACAAAGTACCCTCGCTGCCAAAAGTGGTTACCCCACAACTTATTCTTTCTTAAATAAGGATATTTACTGAAAATTTTTAGAGCTATTTTACCTTTTAGAGCTCCCATCAATTTTGAAATAGACAGCTTTGGAGGCACTTTAATTACTAGATGTACATGATCTATTTGAACATTGAGCTCAACAACAGTGCAGCCTAGCTGTTCACTGTAAACTTGAATACAGCGGTATACATCCTTACCCAATTTGTTTTTTAGAAGCCTAAATCTATATTTAGGCGTCCACACTATGTGATATTGACCATCGCCAATACACATGCGATGCTTTCTCATATCTACTCATGTTTTTTGTCCTCTGTTACTTCGCTAAAAGTCAGAGTCCAATTAACATGAGTAGATATTCAGGCAAAGCCTAAATTATGATAACCACCTACTGAAGTAGGTGGTTTAGGGCTGAAAATGAAAAAGGCGGCCTAAGCCGCCTTTTTAATGGTATGAGTGCTACACGCCCTGTGTTTTCTCTCCCTTCATGCGCTCACGCAACTTCTGCATGATGACGTAAAACACAGGCACTAACAGTGTGCCTACCAGGGTCGCCGCCATCATACCGCCAAAGACCGAATAACCCAGGGCACGACGACTACCGGCGCCGGCACCTGTGGCAATCACCAAGGGCAATACCCCCAGCAGGAAAGAGAAGGCGGTCATGAGTACGGCGCGAAAACGCAACCTAGCAGCGGTTTCTGCCGCATCTAGAATACTCTTGCCCTCTTCCCTGAGCTGTTTGGCAAACTCGACGATCAGGATGGCGTTCTTACAGGCCAAACCTATCAAGAGCACCAGGCCTATCTGGGCGTAGAGGTTGAGCTCGCTTCCCACCAACAAGATGTTGAGGAAGGCCCCCAAGATGGCGATCGGCACCGCCAGCATGACGGCAAAGGGAATGCTCCAACTCTCGTATTGGGCCACCAGGAACAGATAGGTAAACACCAGTGCCAGGGCGAAGATCAGCGGTGCCAGGTTACCCGCCTTGATCTCTTGGTAGGTCTGTCCCGTCCACTCAAACTTGTAGCCCGCCGGCAAGGTTTCAGCTGCCGCCCTTTCCATGGCGGCGATGGCATCGCCCGAGCTAAAACCTGGGGCCGGGAAGCCGTTGATGGTAGTCGAGCTGAACATGTTATAGGCGTTCATCACGTCCGGCCCCAAGATAGGTGTCACCTTCACCAATGTGCTCAGGGGCACCATCTCGCCACTTGCCGAGCGGACATAGAAGCTGGCGATGTCTTTGTCGGAATTTCTAAACTCGCCTTCGGCCTGGAGTATCACCCGGAACACCTTACCAAAGCGGTTGAAATCATTGACATACATTGAGCCGAGCATAGTCTGCATGGTGGAGAAGATCTCATTTAAGGAGATCCCCAGCGCCTTGGCCTTGTCTCTGTCCACATCCACATACATCTGCGGCACGTCGGCGCGGAAATTACTAAAAGCCATGGCGATTTCACTCTGCTCATTGGCCTTCATGATAAGCGCCCGCATCACAGAGGCTAATTCCTGGGGCGAACGCCCTTGGGTGTCCTGCAACACAAACTCGAAACCGCCGACACTCCCCACACCCGGGATAGGTGGCAGCGAGAAGGCCATCGCCTTCACCGACGGATTGGCGGCGTACTTGGCCTGTAACCTGGCGACGATCGCCTCCTCCACCATGTCGGGCGAGTCTCGCTCCTCCCAGCTCGACAGGGTCACGATCATCAGGCCGCCGTTAGAGGAAACAGAACCGGTCAGGATGCTAAAGCCACTGGCATGGATAACGTTCTCCACCCCAGGCTCAGCCAGCGTCAGCGTCACCAGCTCACGCATCACCTCTTCGGTGCGATTGAGTGAGGCACCATCGGGCAACTGAATATCCACCATGAAGGCCTTCTTATCTTCCATGGGCACGAAACCCGATGGCAATACCTTGGCGATACCGCCGGTGACGCCGATCAGACAGGCGTAGGCAACCCCCACCAGCACCAGCTTACGTACCAGTGAGGAGACCAGCTTCATATAGCCGCCGGTAAATCGCTCAAAATAGGTGTTAAACAGGTAGTGGAAGCCATGGGTATGTTTCTTGGGCGGCTTCAACAGGGAGGCGCACAGTGCCGGACTCAGGGTCAGGGCGTTGACCGAGGAGATGAGCACAGAGATACAAATAGTCACAGAGAACTGGGCATACATCTGCCCTGTGATCCCCGGCATCACAGCCGTGGGGGCAAACACCGCCAGCAGCACTAAGGTGGTGGCGATAACGGGGCCCGTCACCTCCTTCATCGCCTTGGAGGTCGCCTCGGTGGGCGACAACCCCTCATCCTCCATCAGGCGGGTGACGTTCTCTACCACCACAATGGCATCATCTACCACGATACCGATCGCCAAGATAAGCGCGAACAGAGAGACAGTGTTGATACTCATGCCGAAGGCCAACAGGAAGGCGAAGGTACCTATCAAAGAGACGGGAATGGCGATCCCAGGCACTAGGGTCGAGCGCGCATCCTGCAGGAAGATATAGACCACAAACACCACCAGGGCGACCGAGATAAACAGGGTCTGCACCACCTCGGTTATCGAGGTCTCGACAAATTCTGTGGTGTCATAGAGCACCTTGTACTCGAGGTCGTCCGGAAAGCGGCTGGCGAGGGTCTCCATCTCGGCTTTGATCGCATCGGCGACCTCCAGGGCGTTGGCGTCCGGCGCCTGATAGATGGCGATGATGGCAGAGGGTTTGTTGTTCAGCTTACCCTGGGCATCATAGGTCTGAGAGCCCAGCTCGACCCGGGCGACATCTGAGACGATCACCTTAGAGCCATCGGGATTAGCGCGTATCATCACCCGGCCAAACTCCTCGGGATCTTTCAAGCGTCCCTTGGTCTGCAGGGTATATTGAAACTGCTGCTGGGGATCCACAGGCGCGGCGCCGATACGACCGGCGGCCACCTGAATATTTTGCTCTCTCAGGGCGGCAATCACATCGCTGGCGGTCACGCCGAAGCTGGCCATCTGGTTGGGATCGAGCCAGATACGTATGGCGTAGTCCAGGGCACCTATCACCTGCACCTTAGAGACCCCCTTCTGCCGCGCCAGGGCGTCTTTGACGTTCAGGCCAGCGTAGTTGGTGATAAACAGGGAATCGAAGGTCTCGTTGGGGCTAACCAGGTTTACCACCATGAGGATGTTGGGGCTCTGCTTCTCAACCTTAACCCCCTGACGTTTCACCTCCTCGGGCAGTCTGGGCATCGCCTGCTGCACCCGGTTTTGCACCTTCACCTGGGCCATGTCGGCATCTGTGCCCACATCGAAGGTGACGTTGAGGGAGTAGCTACCGTCGTTGGCGCTCTTGGACTGCATGTAGAGCATCCCCTCGACGCCGTTGACTTCCGCCTCTATGGGCTGGGCTATGGTGTCTTTGACTATGTCGGCGCTGGCCCCGGAATAGCTGGTGCTGACGCTCACCTGTGGCGGCGCAATTTCGGGGAACTCGGCCACCGACAAGATGGGGATGGAGATCAAGCCCACCAGGGTCAGCACGGTTGAGATCACGAAGGCAAATTTCGGCCTATGAATAAAAAACTCACTGATCATAATGACCCCCGATTAGGCATCGTTAGCTTCTTGGAAAGGCACCGCCTGCTGCTCGACGGCCTTCACCTCGATACCCGGACGGATCTTCTGCAGACCATCCACCACGATACGTTCGCCCTCGTTGAGGCCACTGAGCACACGCCAGTCGACACCGAACCTGTCACCTAGCTCGACCACCCGCTTCTGCACCTTGTTGTCACCATCCAGCACCATGACGAAACGTCCCTGCTGATCTTCCTGCACCGCCGCCTGTGGAATTAAGATGGCCTGCTCGCTAATGGGCGACTCGATAACCAGAGTCACAAACAGCCCGGGCAGCATCAGCTTACTCTCATTGTCGAAGGTGGCCCTCAGTTCCAGGGTGCCGGTGGCGGCGTCGACTCGGTTGCTAACAAAGTCGATATGCCCAGTCTCGTCAAACATGGTGCCGTTGGGCAGGCGCAGACGGATCACGATATCCGAGAGCTTCACCTCATGTTTGGCGGCCTTGGAAAAGTTCTGTTTGGCGGAGATGATGGTCTTCTCGGCGACTTGGAAGTTGACCCACATGGGCTGCAACTGCACCAGGCTGGCCAGCTCAGACTGAGGCGTGATGATATCCCCCTGGCTCACCTTGGCGCCGCTGATACGGCCAGAGATGGGCGCGTAAACCTTGGTATAGCTCAGCTGCAACTCGGCGGCCTTCACTGCCGCTTCGGCCTGCACCACACCCGCCGCCGTAGTCAGCTTACGACTGGTAAGTTCATCCATATCCTGGGCGCTGATCATGCCATCGGGTAGCAGGCGACGGCCACGCTCCCAGTTCATCACTGCCACATCGCGCGAGGCGATCGCCTGCTTGAGCACCGCCTGTTGCTGCGCCAGCTCGGCCTCGAAGGTGGAGGGGTCTATCTCAAACAGCAGCTCGCCCGCATCTATGTCATCCCCCTCGACAAAGGTGCGCTTAAGCAGCTGTCCCTGGATCTGCGACTTGATCACCACATCTTCCGATGCCCGGGTGCGACCGACGATCTCCGTCTTGGCGCGGATCTCCTTCACCTGGGCGGTGTTGACCACCACGCTGGGCATAACCGCAGGCCCGGGGGCCGGCGCCTTGCCACAGGCCGCGAGCAGCAGCGCCGAGCTAAACAGGGTGAATATAGAGAGAGGTGAAGCGTTTCTACCAAGCATTAGGGCCTCCAGAGCGCCAAGCGACAATTCATGGATAACTTTCATCAGACGGCAGACAGATGAGAATGACGGGCAGCGTCATTTACAACTGCTTATCATATTAGTAACAAGCTAATGCTTTCACCAGGAATAGCAAGGCCAATTAACTGACTCATTTGGCATTTTTTAAATTTTTCATCTTGGATTAGCGGCGCGGGTCAGTGGATTTTTCTGAGCGTGAGTTTGAACAAAATAGGCCGATTCGGGTTAAAAACGTCTATTAGCTGATGCTTTATTAAGCAGATGGCAAAATGGGCTTAAAAATGAGACACAGCACAAGGTTATGGCCAATCCTATCGTGCTACAACAGGTCAAGGGTCTTCTCCCATGGCCGGGTAAATCGGCATATACAGGATGAATAGTTGTTGACCCTAAAGAAATGCAGTGCCTATGATGGCCCTTGTATCCATAATCAGGAAGGTAATTTATGACAGCCATTTCTCATGTCTATAACTATACAGTCAGATGCCCGCACATTAAGGATCCCGCTCACCCAACTACATGGCAAAACCATATTGAATTCAATCAGTCATGCGAAATCGGTCTGAATCGCATCACCAAGTGGCACGACAGATCCGGCCACCGTATCTTCGAACAAGATGGCTTTATCGTCAGAGAAGCCGATGGTGAGAGTGCCTACTTCTCGATGCAGAGTGATCGCCTGAAAAATGATGGTCACATCTTAGTGACCTTTAAGATCTTCATGGACGATGCCACCAAAGACAGCTCGGTGCAGGAAATCATGGCGCATCTGATCAAAGACTATCACCAGAGATTATCTAAGCTCGACTCTGCCGCGTAGCCATCCCCCTGAGCCAGATCACACACAAGATCTGGCTCACATTTTTCTGCTCACAAAACAATCTAGATCACATTTACGCCGCACCAAAATGTGACAAACACTAGATAAAATCTCAAAAAATAGAAACAACATCACTTGAAAAACAATTTGTTATATACAAAACCGCTATTTTTACCCGCTTAATCACGCCAATTTAGGCTAATTGCCAAAACATCACCTCAAGCTTACACTTTTCTCGATTCAAGACAATTCTGCTGGCAGAACAATGCCGGTCAATCATCAACTTAAGCTGAATATAGGAGCAATAGCCTCATGGGTGCAGTGGCCAATATCGTCATCGTTGGCGGTGGTGCGGGTGGAATGGAGATAGCGACCAAGCTGGGTCGTAAACTGGGACGTAAGGGCAAGGCCAAGATCACCCTTATCGACTGCGCCGACAGCCATATCTGGAAACCCCTGCTGCACGAGGTCGCCACCGGGGCGCTGGATATCGGCATAGACGCCATCAGCTACCGAGGTCATGCCACCGCCCACGGCTACCATTTTCAGCAGGGGGCGATGACAGATATCGACCGCGAGCACAAGCAAGTGATACTGGCGCCCATCCTGGACGAAAAGGACAATGAACTCCTGCCCGCCAGGCGCATAGATTACGACTATCTGGTGCTGGCCATCGGCAGCATCGCCAACGACTTTAAGATCCCTGGGGTCAGGGAGCACTGCGTCTTCCTGGACAATACCCAACAGGCGATGCAGATCCGCACCATGCTGCTCAACAAATTTATGCGTTATGCCAGCCACCACCAGCTGGACGACAAGATCAAAATCGCCGTGGTCGGCGCTGGAGCGACCGGGGTCGAGATGTCGGCCGAGATGCACCATGCGGTGGAGCAGCTCAGTGGCTTCGGCTACAAGATAGATACCAGCCTATTAGAGGTCACGCTGATCGAGGCTGACTCGCGCATCCTGCCCAAGGTGGAGAAGCAGGAGATCTCCCAGGCGGTAACGGACCAGCTCAATCAGATAGGCGTTCGAGTCATGACCAATACTCGCATCGACCGGGTGGATGAGACTGCGCTGCATACCTGCGACGGCCAGACCATCGCCAGCGACATGACTATCTGGTCCACCGGGGTGAAGTCCCCCGACTTCATGCGTGAAATTGGCGGCCTGGAAAGCAATCAGATCAATCAGGTGATGGTTAAGCCCAATATGCAGACCACCCGGGATCCCCACATCTTCGCCATCGGCGACTGCGCCGCCTGCCCGCAGCCAGACGGCTCCTGGGTGCCGCCGAGAGGCCAGTCGGCGCGGCAGATGGCGCTGATGACGGCCGACAACATCAGCCTGATGCTAGCCGGGCAGCCTCCCAGAAAGGAGTACCTCTATAAAGATCTCGGCTCCCTGGTAAACCTGTCCAAGTTCCATACCGTGGGCAACCTGATGTCCTTCATCGGCGGTGGCGTATTGGTGGAAGGCAAGATAGCCAGGTTCGTCTATACCTCACTCTATCGGCGCCATCTAATTGAACTACATGGGATATTTAAAGGCACCCTGCTGATGTTTGCCAAGGGGATAAGCCGTATCATCCACCCTCACCTCAAGCTGCACTAAGACGTTAACCAAGTGACAATCGAGGCGCACATCGAGCGCGATTCGAATGCCGAGGCCTGCTTATTACTAGCCTCCCTTTTGGGGAGGCTTTCGCTCGATGGGCTAACAGGTTAAAATGTGACAACTTTCGTCAATTTGAGATCATTATGAAAAAAATTATTAGCGCGGTTATGATCCTTGGCGCCCTCAGCGCCTGCGCCGACCTTAAGCATGCTGGTCGCTCAATAGGTCACACCACCAAAGAAGTGACCACAGATATCGGTCACGCCACCCGTGACACCACCAAGGCGATAGGTCATGCCTCGCGCGATGCGGTCAAATCGGTCAAAGAAGACCTGAGCAAAGAAAATTAAATCGGCTTAGGCCTTAGTGGCTTTAAGCTAGGGAATCCCCAGATAATTCCCTTTTTATTCAATTCAGTAGACACGCATGGTGTTGATTGATCTAATTGATTTCGCCAAAAAACTACCAGATCCAACACCATGCGTGATGTCCATATCTTACACGATTTACTCAAAAAGCAATGCCCGCAAATACATCAAAAACGGCTTAATTCTCTGATGGTTGCTACAGAAGCGTTACTTGATGGCAATCAGTTGTCACTCACTCAGCTTGGTCGCAATATCTCTGGTGCGGTGGCGCCAAAGCACAACATCAAACGGATAGACAGGCTACTCGGCAACCCGCATCTACACTCTGATAAATTCGCTATTTATCAATGGCATGCCAAGTTACTCTGTGTTGCTAATCCCATGCCGGTAATCCTCATTGATTGGTCTGATGTCCGTGAACAATTGCGGATGATGACATTGCGAGCCTCTGTCAGTGTGCAAGGGCGCTCGGTTACCCTGTATGAGCGTACTTTCAAGCTTGCCGACTACAATGCTCCACGCAGTCATAACGCCTTCTTGGCGGAGTTGGCACAGGTGCTGCCGTCCCATGTGTGTCCACTGATTGTCACCGATGCGGGTTACCGCAATACCTGGTTTCGGGAGGTGGAACGATATGGTTGGTTTTGGCTTGGCCGTGTCCGTGGGGATGTCGGCTTTCTCCAGGCCAATCATGCCCAATGGCAGTCGAATAAGTCGCTTTATCCCTCCGCCACGGCGAAAGCCCGGCATATTGGTTACGTAAAACTGGGACGAAAATCGCCTATGCGCTGTCATTTACATCTGTACAAGGCTGCGCCGAAATATCGAGCCGACAAGCGGTCATCCAAAGCAGGACGCAATCATACGGCACAACAAAGTTACCGTCTTGGCAGTAAAGAGCCTTGGTTACTGGCAACCAACTTGCCTACGGAGGCGTTCTCGTCAACGCAGGTGGTCAAACTTTATGCCAGACGGATGCAGATAGAAGAAACCTTTCGCGACCTCAAAAGTCCCCAATACGGCATGGGACTCAGACAAAGCCGCAGTCGTTGTCCACGCCGTTATGATGTGTTGTTGCTGATAGCTTTGTTGGCAGAAATCCTGCTTTGGTGCATCGGTCTGGCAGCCAGGCATCTGGGATGGCAGCGGAGGTTTCAAGCCAATACGATACGTGACAGAAACGTGCTATCTGTGCTCCGGCTCGGCAAAGAAGTGAGACGACGTCCGGAATACTCAATCAAAGAATCGCATTTTCGCTGGGCTTGGGGTGAATTTCTTAAACTGGTTAACACCTCTGGGAGGCCCGAATTATGAGGGGATCCTCCAGGGCTTTAAGTTAAAGATAAAGAGGGCATATCTGCCCTCTTTTTTATTGGCTATTTCTAACTCAGCTTTAGACTCTATTTAGCTCTATTAGGCAGCATTAGCCCGCATGCCATGGGGCTTGGGCAGGCCGTTCTCATCCACGTTAACGAAGATCATCTTATCTATTGTCACCACAGGCAACCGAGTCGCCTTGTTACGCACCTCGCAGCAGACGGTAATGGAACTGACCCCGGCGCTGATGAGCGCTAAGCCGAACTCAATCACATCCCCCTGGCGCGCCGGCGTCATAAAGTTGATCTCTGAGATGATCTTGGTGACTATGCTCTGGCTATTCATCTGACAGGCCGCGAAGATGGCCGCCTCCTCATCTATCCAGCTTAATAACTGTCCGCCGAACAATGCATTAGCCGGATTTAAATGTTCGGGTTTAATAAAGCGTCGACTGTAATATTTCATTTGGGCTCTCCCTGATAGACTCAGACGAAAGCGTTACAAGAAACAGACCAAGAATTAAAAACACATAAAAACAATAGGTTAAATTTACATCTTCGACACTTATCTCACCGTTTTAGTGCCCTTTGCACCAAGTTAACTCAGGCATAAAAAGGGTTTCGACATCTTAGCTTCATATAACTGCAATCTTAATTCATCAATTCTGTCATCTGGATACCTGACAATCAGGCCGCTTTATCTCAAATAGCGAACAATTTACTTCAACCCAATACGGATGATGAAAGTGATGATGATAAAAAGATTAGCTGCGTTGATCTCTTGCAGCCTAGTAACCATGGCCGCCAACAGCGCCGTGTTACCCAGTGTTCAGACAGACAGCCATTGGTATAAGGAAAGTGCCGAGCGGGTGTCAGACAAGGCCACACTAGAAACCAAAGCAAAGGCCAAAAACGTCATTCTATTTGTGGGCGATGGTATGGGGATCTCTACTCTGACCGCTGCGCGTATCTACCAAGGCCAACAGATGGCCGGTAACCAAGGCGGTGAAGAGAACTTCCTAAGCTTCGAGAAGTTCGACCATACCGCCCTGATCAAGACCTACAACACCAACCAACAGACTCCTGACAGCGCCGGCACCATGACTGCCATCGCCACAGGTGTTAAGTCTAAGGCGGGGGTTATCTCTGTCTCAGACCAGTCACTGCGCGGCAACTGCCTGTCATCTAAAGGCAACGAGCTGGTCACCCTGGTTGACCTGGCCAACGCTAAGGGCCTGTCTACCGGCGTAGTGTCTACCGCCCGTATCACCCACGCCACGCCAGCGGCTACCTATGCCAACAGCCCTGAGCGTAACTGGGAATCAGACGCTAACCTGCCTGCCGAGGCTGTGGCTAACGAGTGTAAAGATATCGCCTACCAGATGGTAATGCGCGATAAAGACAATGCCCTGACAGTCGCCCTGGGTGGCGGTCGCCGCGCCTTCATCCCTAACACTGTTACCGACGGTGAAAACAAAAAGGGTCAGCGTAAGGATGGCATGGATCTGACCAAGGCTTGGGTCGAGAACTTCGATAACGCCGCCTATGTGTGGAACAGCGAAGAGTTCGACGCCATCGATGTTGCCAACACAGACCACTTGCTGGGCCTGTTCAACTCGTCTCACATGGAATATGAAGCCGATCGCGCCGACGATGTAGGTGGCGAGCCTTCACTGACCGAGATGACTGAGAAGTCTATCGAGATGTTAAAGAAGAACGACAACGGCTACCTGCTGATCGTCGAATCGGGTCGTATCGACCACGGTCACCACGCGGGCAACGCCAAACGCGCCCTGGCTGACGCCGTCGAACTCTCTAACGCCGTTAAGGCCGCAGTAGAAAACACCGACCCGGATGAGACACTGATCCTGGTTACCGCCGACCACAGCCACGTGTTCACCATCGCGGGTTATCCAAAGCGCGGTAACCCTATCCTTGGCCTGGTACATGGCGTAGACGGCACTGTTTCAACCGCCCTGGATGGCAAGCCATATACCACCCTAGGTTACACCAATGGTCCTGGCGCCGTTGTGGGTAATCGTGACGACCTATCTTCAGTCGATACGCAAGACAAAGACTTTATGCAGCAGTCACTTATCCCTATGGGTAGCGAGACACATGCCGGTGAAGATATCAGCCTGCACGCCACTGGCCCAGGCTCAAACCTGGTACAGGGCGTGATGGAACAGAACGTCATTTTCCACATCATCAACCAAGCCCAAGCGCTTGGCGGTACTAAGTATTAATTGGGAGCAACAAAATGAATAAGAAACTACTAGTACTGTCTCTAGCAGCCATTCTAGGCCTAGCGGCTTGTGGAAGCGACGGTGATAACGGTAAAGATGGCACCGCAGGTACGCCAGGTACCGACGGTAGCAATGGCACTAACGGCAAAGACTGGACCGGCGTTAACCAGTGGTATATCGATGGCCAAAACCGCGTCACTAAGGCGTCGGGCATGAGCAAGAACAACGAAGCGGGCGCCGCCAAGAATATCATTCTGTTTGTGGGCGACGGCATGGGCGTGTCTACCGTGACGGCGGCGCGCATCCTCGACGGTCAGCTAAAAGGTCAGACAGGTGAAGAGAACTCACTCTCTTTCGAAACCCTGCCTCACCTAGGCCTGGCTAAGACCTATAACGTCGATGGCCAAACGCCTGACTCTGCCGGCACCATGACCGCCATGGTCACAGGTGTGAAGACAGACGTAGGTGTGATCTCTCAGGCTGAAGGCGTCGAGCGCGGTGTCTGTTCATCGACCTCGGGCCAAGACCTGGTCACCTCACTTGAGCTGGCCGCCATGGCGGGCATGTCTACCGGTGTGGTCTCTACCGCCCGTATCACTCACGCTACCCCTGCGGCGACCTATGCCCATGTGCCAGAGCGTAACTGGGAAGCTGACAGCAACCTGCCGGCCGAAGCCGTTACCAATGGCTGTAAAGATATTGCCGCCCAGATGCTGGACTTCAACGACGGCAAGGGGATCAACGTGGTTATGGGTGGTGGTCGACGCGCCTTCATCCCTAACACCACTGTCGATCCAGAAGGCAAGACGGGTAAGCGTAACGATGGTCGCGACCTGACCGCCGAGTGGATGGCGCAGTACCCTAACGCCGCCTATGTGACCGACCGTGACAGCTTCCTGGCCATGGACACAAGCACCACAGAGCACGCCCTGGGTCTGTTCAACTCGTCTCACATGGAATATGACTATGACAGAGTCGAAGATGGCGTCAAAGGCGAGCCTTCACTGGCCGAGATGACGGCTAAGAGTATCGACATTCTGAGCAAGAACGACAAAGGCTTCGTGCTGATCGTCGAAGCCGGTCGTATCGACCATGCTCACCATGCCGGTAACGCGGCCCGTGCCCTGCACGACACCATCGCCCTGTCTGAGGCAGTACGTGTTGCCATGGAGAAGACCTCGGCTAACGACACCCTGTTGATGGTGACCGCCGACCACAGCCACGTGTTCACCATCGCAGGTTATCCAACCCGTGGTAACCCTATCCTGGGTCTGGTTAAGAGCAACGACTCAAACGGTCAACCGTCTGTGACTAACTCTACCGATGCCAACGGCATGCCATACACCACTGTCGGCTATGCCAACGGTCTGGGCTTTGGCTCACTGGAAACTGGTGGCGACGAGCGTTACAACTACGCCGCCGAGCCTGGTCGTGTGGATCTGAACTACATCGACACCCAGAGTGCCGGTTTCCACCAGGAAGCCCTGGTACCGCTGGAAAGCGAAACCCATGCCGGTGAAGATGTGGCCATCTTCGCTCGTGGCCCAGGTGCAAGCCTGGTTGAGGGTACCGTAGAGCAGAATCACATCTTCCATGTGATGAACTATGCCGGTGACCTGGTCAAGAAGGCAGAAGCCGCCGCGGCGCAATAAGGCGCAGCGACTCGCAGCCTGACGCCTATGAAACTAGGCTATCAGGCTGCTTATTTGGTTAATAGAGAAATATCAGTAGGTCTATTATGTCTCGCTCAACATTCAAGTCAGTCTCACTCTTCTTAGGCGTCACCGGCAGCCTACTAATGGGCAACCTGCTCGTTGGAAAACTAGCCATGGCTCACGCTCAGTCAGACAGCCAGGGGCATCAGCATGCCGCCGGTACGCTGATCTGCGACAGCGCCGCTCAGCCAACACGCTTTCAAGCCAGCTATCAGATAACCGCTGGAAATGATGATAAGGCGCAAGCCCACCAGCTGATCCTGACCCGCTTCGACGACACCATCATCTATCAGCGCGGCCCGGTAAGCTATGAGGCCTGGCAGAAGAATGGCGAGTATGTACGCTACTTCCCCGAGCAGAAACGCTCTATCAGCTATCGCCGCAGCGATCTGCTGGCCCTAAATATTCATACGGATATCGACAAGCAGTTTCATCTGATCGCCCCCGCCGCCTTGAACCAATTCGATAAGGGCGAGCAGCATCAGGATGCCTGCTTTACCCAGCAAAGCTACACTCACAACAGCGACTCCAATAAGGGCAAAGCACAAAACCAAGGCAAGCAGCAGTCTCTGGAACTTGACTGGATAAACGAACTCCAGCTCCCCGCCAGCCTGACCATTACCCAGGGCAAGCAACAGCTTCACTACCAACTCACCAAGCTGACCCCTATCAATCAGCAAGGTTTCGAGCTGCTGACCTCGGGTTACCAAGATCTCGACTTTGCCGATGTGGGCGACAGCGAGTCTGACCCTTTCATCGCTAAGATGATCACCCAGGGCTTCATTCAGCACGGTAGCTCAGGCTTCTACTCGGCCGATGGCAAGCTACTTGAAGGCGGCCACGACCATCATCACTAGTGATGCCAAGCACTTAGAGAGCTAACTTTTCCTTCAAGAGCGTTTTCTTGAAATAGTGCAAACGTAAAAAAGCCATCCTGAGGATGGCTTTTTGCTTAATAGCTTCTGGCTTAGTGTTTAGCTGCGCACCGCTAGCCTTAGAGCAGCGACTTGAGCTTATCGATAAAGAGCTCGATATCTTCGCGGCGGATATCGGCGTGAGTGACCAGCCGCAGCGTCTTGCCCGGGCTGATGAGGATACCAGATGCCTTCAGTGACGCGGCCAACTTGTCGATGGCGACACCTTCTGCCACCCGGGCAAACAGCATGTTGGTCTGCACCTCAGCGAGATCCACCTCGAACTCATCCAGGCTGCTTAACTGCTCGGCCAGATAGCGGGCGTTTTCATGATCTACAGCCAGGCGAGATACCTGCTCGTTCAGGGCGATTTCACCGGCGACCGCCAAAATCCCCGCCTGACGCATGCCGCCACCTAGCATCTTTCGCCAGCGGCGGGCCTTGTTGATAAGCCGTTCATCACCGAGCAGCAACGAGCCCACGGGGGCGCACAGTCCCTTAGAGAGACAGATAGAGACAGAGTCGAAATACTGGGTGATATCGGCGATATCCAGATTCTGGGCCACCGCCGCATTGGCGATGCGGGCGCCATCTAAATGGATCTTGAGTCGTTTGTTGAAGGCCAGCGCCTGAGCCTCGGCCAGATAGGACTGAGGCAGCACCTTGCCGCCTATGGTGTTTTCCAGACTCAAGAGGCGAGTGCGGGCAAAATGGAAATCATCCGGTTTGATGGCCGCCTCAATATCAGACAGCAAGATGCTGCCATCAGGCTGGTTGGTGAGCGGCTGAGGTTGAATGCTGCCCAGCACAGCCGCTCCGCCCCCTTCAAACTTATAGTTGTGGGCCTGCTGACCACAGAGATACTCATCGCCACGCTCACAATGGGACATCAGCGCCAGCAGGTTGGCCTGAGTGCCCGAGGAGGTAAACAGGGCACCGTCGAATCCAAAACGCTCTGCCGCCATCGCCTCCAGTCGGTTAACACTGGGATCGTCTCCATACACATCGTCGCCAACTTGGGCATCTGCCATGGCGCGGCGCATCGCCGCCGTGGGCTGAGTTACTGTGTCACTGCGAAAATCAATCATCTTCCCCATCCTACTCATCTTAAAATGATACACCGAGCGCAAATAGTACTCCTCGTCGCCCGCCCTCGCTAGAGCCTGCCCTAACGCCAGCCGAGAAAATTATCATCAGGCGTCACTTACTCTTAGCTTTAACCTGAATAAACTAATAGGATAAAAACCCCAATTAGCGATTATTAAGGCAACAAACTACTAACAAGCCAAGATTTCCCAAAAGATAGAATTAAAAAATCTAATCCGAATTTTTCAAAAAATCTCGCTGTCATTTCCAGTGAGAGACTGGCAATATGCGCACTCTTTTTTCCCGACTGAATCGACAATGCAAGAAGCTGAATTTATCACCCTCCTCTGGCTCATCGGCATACTGGCCGAGGCCATGACAGGTGCGCTATGCGCCGGCAGAAAACAGATGGATCTGTTTGGCGTGGTCATCATAGGCTGTGCCACCGCCATCGGCGGCGGTACCCTACGCGACATCCTCCTGGGCAACTATCCCCTCATCTGGGTAGAGAATATCCACTACCTGCTGGCCATCGCCTTCGCCTCGCTGCTGACGGTCATCATCTCGCCCGTGATGCGCTATCTCTCCAAGCTGTTTCTGGCCATAGACGCATTGGGCCTGGCGGTATTTTCCATTGTCGGCGCCCAGAAGACCCTGCTGCTGGGCTTCAGCCCGACGCTTGCCATCGTCATGGGGGTGGTGACCGGCGTCTTCGGCGGGGTGATCCGCGACATCCTCTGTAATCAGGTGCCGTTGATCTTCAAGAAGGAGCTCTACGCCCTGGTCTCGCTGACCACCGCCAGCCTCTACATGCTGCTGCGCAGCTTTGAGGTGACCGAGTGGGTCAACCTGGCCATCAGCCTGAGTGTTGGCTTTAGCTTCCGCATGCTGGCCATTCGCTATCACTGGGGCATGCCCAAGTTCGACTATCAGCATGGCGATCACGGCAACCAGGACAGCCAGGCCCACTAAGAAAGTTGGCCCTCAGCCCTGAATTCAAGGTGACCGAATGGGTTAACCTGGCCATCAGCCTGAATGTTGGCTTTAGCTTCCGCATGCTGGCCATTCGCTACCACTGGAGCATGCCCAAGTTCGACTATCAGCATGGCGAACACGGCAACCAAGACAGTCAGGCCCACTAAGAAAGTTGGCGCTGCCCCCTGAATTCAGGCACAAAAAAAGGTCGGAAAATGCCGACCTTTTTACTGTCAATCGAGCCAAGGCTTAAGCCGCTGGCGTCTCTTTGACATAGATATCCATCTGTGGATATGGGATACCGATATTGTTCTCGTCCAGCGCCAGCTTGATCTGCTCTAGGATCTCGAAACGGGCCGGCCAGTAGTCGCTACCCTTAACCCAAGGACGTACCACGAAGTTAACCGAAGAATCCGCCAGCTCGGTCAGTGCCACTGTGTAAGCAGGATCTTTCAGAATGTAGGCGTTGTTGTCCAATACCTGCTTAAGCACTTCCTTGGTCTGCTTAAGGTCGGCATCGTAAGACACGCCGATAACCAAGTCGATACGACGGGTTTCCATGGCCGAATAGTTAGTGATGGTGCCGTTCATGATTGATGAGTTAGGCGCCACAATCACCTTGTTATCTGGGGTGCGCAGCTTAGTCGAGAAGATGGTGATCTCATCGACCGTACCCGCGATACCTGCCGCCTCGATGTAGTCGCCTACGCGGCAAGGACGGAAGAGCACCATGAGCACGCCAGAGGCGAAATTAGACAGCGAGCCCTGCAGCGCCAAACCAACAGCCAAACCGGCGGCACCGATAACGGCAACCAGAGAAGCCGTCTGAACACCGATCTGCCCAAGCGTGGCGATCACTGTGAAGACAAACACCAAAGCCCAGGCCATGTTAGCTACGAAAGAGACCACAGTCTTGTCGATCTTACGCTTATTCATCAACTTAGTAGTAAGCTTCTTAGCCACATTAGCCAGGTACTTACCAATAATAAAGATGATAATGGCGAAGACCACCTGCAGACCATAGGTCACGATCAGCTCAGGCGCTTGCTCGACATATTTATCCAAATTTTCCATGTAACGCTCCCTAATAAAATGGACCAGTATTACCTGGCCTCAACCATAAACTCGACTCTACGATTCAATGCCCGCTCGCCTGGACCCAAGTTATCGGTCACGGGCTGACTGGCGCCTTTGGCGACTATCGACAGTCGCTCCGCCTTAACACCGTAATCTTGTACAAAAATCTGTTTCACCCGCTCTGCGCGCTGGCGTGACAAACTAAGATTCACCGCCTCGCTGCCTATATTATCCGTGTGCCCGACCAGGGTGAGCCTTGCATTTGCATCACTCGCGCTAAGAAAGTCGCGCACCTTGGCCAGCTGTGGCCACTGGTCGATACTCACCTCGGCACTGGCGAAGGCAAAGTAGACGCGCACGACATTGGACTCGCCTATCGACCTCTTAACCTGCTCGTCTTGCTTATTCTGTCTGGCTTGCCCATTTTTGGCTGTCTGAGCGGCCGGTTCACAAAAGCTCAGCAGCTCTCCCTCGGGCGCGATGCAAGCTATTTCATCTCGCCTTATCTCGCAGCCCTTGGCATCGACCACGGCATTGGGGCGAGAGTGCGGGCAGGCATCTTTACTGTCTGGCACGCCATCTAAATCGCTATCGACCCAGCCAAGAGCCAGCGCGGCACCACTGATGCAGAGGCCGCAGACAACACAAATTAAGCCTAGGCTCAGCTTAGTGGCAAACGAACCGCTTCTAACCGGCATTTTGCGGGCATAGACCCTTGGGTCACTCATATCTGTCATATAAAGCACTCATGCAACTCACTCAAACAACTAACTCAAGCAGAGCTATCTCAAGCAGAGCTATCTCAAAACGCATGAAAAACAATCAAATATAAAGATGCAGACAGGGATACATTTTATATCCTTCTGCCTGCATCTCCAATATAAGAATATCTATCTAGTGAAATTAATTCTCATTTTGGCCATCACCTAGCCGCCGCGTGCACTCACCTCGTTAAGCCTTCGCACGCTGCCCATAAAACTTAGATCTTGCCCAGTCAAAAAGCCAGTTAAAGATAATGGCATAGAAGAAAAACACCACTAAGAAAACCGCCTCCAGCATCAAAGATTGCCAGATGGTGATCCCCAGAAACCAGGCCACCACAGGCACGGTCACGAAGACTAATCCACCTTCGAAGCCCAGGGCATGCACCACCCGCAGTTTAAGCGAGCGCTTGGTACGATCTTCACCGAAATAGTTGTCGAATCCCAGGTTGTAGAAGTAGTTCCAGGTGACGGTATAGAGGCTAAGACCAATACCGACGGCGGCCATCTCACCCACACCATGGCCGGTGAACCAGATGGCGATGGGCACCACTAAAGCCAGGGCAAAGATCTCAAAAAGCACCGAATGTAGGATTCTCTCTATAGTAGACATGGTCGTCGCTCCGCAAATTTAACTTGCGACCATTTTTATCCATATTTATGATACATAAAAGTTAGATACCATCTCATTTTACGATATGCCGACACTCGAGCAACTACAACTCTTTCTGGCGACCGTGGAAACCGGTTCCTTTTCGGCGGCCGCCCGGCGCCTCAACAAGGTGCAATCTGCGGTGAGCCAGCAGATCATCAACATGGAGATAGATTGCGACAAGCAGCTGTTCGACCGCAGCGGCCGCTATCCAGTGTTGACCCAGGCCGGTCAGACCCTGCTGCCCCAGGCCAAGGCGGTGATCGCCCAGCACCTAAGGCTGCAATCCCTCATAAACTCGCTGGACGCCGGACTGCCGCAACAGTTTCGCCTGGCGATCGATGAAGGGGTGCCCTTCTCCGAGCTCAGTCAGCACCTCAACCTGTTTGCCGACAAATACCCCCTGATGCAGCTCGAACTGCGCATGCTGCCCAGCAAGGAGATCATCGAGCAGGTAAGGCAGCAGAACCTCGACATGGGGGTGATCTTCAGCGAAGAGATCTATCCCCAGCAGATAGACTTCGAATCTTTGGGGTCGGTGAAGTTTGAGCCTGTGGTCAGCCCTAATCACCCACTGGCCAAGGCAGAGACCAACAACCTCGACCAATTGAAGCTTCACCGTCAGCTCACCATAGGCAGCAAGCAGACGCAGCAATCGAGCTTTCAGGCGGAGCACTCGCCTCAGCTCTGGCTGGCCGACAGCTACTATGCCCTGCTGGATCTGGCCAAGTCAGGCTTCGGCTGGACACTACTGCCGGAGCACCTGGTGCTGGACGCCCTGGCCCAGGGGCAGCTGTGCCCGATTCCGCTGAATATGGAGCAGATGGGCTGGATTGCCAACGTGGATCTGATCCAGCACAGCAGCGTCAACCAGGAGGTGAGTCAGGTGTTCCGTCAAATCTTAAGTGCCGCCATCGCCTAGTCGGACTATGGCGACCTATTAGCGATGCAGCTGAGGTAGGAGAGCGAGATTGAAGAAAGTAGATAAGAGAGCTGAGATAAGAGAGCCGAGATAAGAGATAGTCGTGGCGAGCCGGATGACTCGCCAGCGATGGGCTAGCTATTTGCAGCTGCTCTCGAGTAGCAATCTAGTTAGCGAGCGAGGCCTGCTGATACCAGTGGCTCCAGGCAGGTCTGGCATGGATTGCCAGCTGAGACTGCATCCCCTCTAACAGGCGGATCAGCAGCGCCCTGTCTTCACTCTTGCTGGAATAGAACAGGGGATCGTAGAAGCAGCGACGCTGCAGGGGTTCAAGCTGAGTATCGAAGCCGCGATCCACACCGGAGACACAGAGATCCCGCGCCTTGAGTTGCAGCGCCAGGGCCGCCTCGTCTTCCAACAGATGCGCCACCGGTCCCATGAGAAGAATAAGTGCCAGACGCCCCGGCGGATTCTTCTGCCAGTGCTCCAGCTCACCCGACTTGGCACCCACCAGCAGCTGCTGCCAATGACTCAAGGTCTCCTGGCTAAGCTCCTTGGCCTCGACGCCTTCGCCCTTCTCATAGTGGTGAAACCACTGCTGTAAAAACTGTTCCACGCTGCCCCCTAGATACGATTAAATCATGAGTTTAAAAAATCCTGGTCGAGGCAGCATAACACCAGGCCAGCGGTGGAATAACTAGGACTTTGGTCGAAGGAAGGTGCAAATGCGCCCCTCGCCGCGCCACCCGGGTCACACTTCTTACCGATGGGACAAATATCAGGCAAGAAACATTAGCCTCGAAATGCCGGCAAGAAACTACAGAGACTGACTGTAGAGAGAAATGACAGAAAACAGGAGATTAAAAAAGCGGCCCCTTGGCCGCTTTCATATTAACTTTCAGCTCATAGAGAGAGGCTATTTCGCCTCTTTCTGTGGTGGGTAGTTGAGCATCATGGCCGCTACCGCCTTGTTGACCACCTCGACGCGCTCCTCTGGGGTGCTCTTGTCACGAATGGTATCAGCCACAGAGCCGCGCCAGATAAGCTTACCCGTCTCTTTGTTGATCATGTCCAGCACCAGGGTGCCCACCTCATACTCACGTACCGTGGTCTGGGTGTGAACGCTACCACCCCAGCCCCAACCTGGGCCATAGTAGTAAGGGTCATAACCGAAGTTGGTATTAAAGGTATCGACATTGATCTTCTTGTCGACCTTAGTGAAGTAGTTCACCAGCACGTCGGCATTAGCCGCCTCCACCTTGCTGATCCCCTTCATCTGCAGCTCACGGTCTACCGCCTCGCGAACGCGTTGATCCATCAAGCCATCTAAGTTGTAGGTGGTATCGTCAGTCTTCTTCACCACCCATGCATAGCTCTTCACATCATCGAAGTTGACCTTGGGATCATAATCAGAGCTGGTTTTCAGTGTGCTACAGGCCGACAGGGCAAGTGCAGCGGCTAAGATAATCACCTTTTTCATAGACTCTCCAGCATGTTTCAGGCATGACTTAAACAGGAATTTATCTTAAAGCTTACATAGCAAACCTCTGTTCTACAACTCTTCTTTATTGTAAATAGCGTTTCGTTCAGCTTGACTTCAGCAAAAACCTAAATGATAATTATTATCAATTAGTGTTATATGAGATCTGTCCCATGACTTGGTTTATCACAGCATTTGTTATCGCCAGCGCCATCTTCATGTTCGCCCCTAAATCTTTGGCCACGCCCATGGCGGAGAGCCCCAAGGTAAAGACCTCCCAGTGGGTGCTCTTTACCTTGCCCTTGCTGGCCTTGGTCATCATGATGATCGCCATGGCGAAGGGCTATAGCTCGAGTCATGCCAGCATCGCCATCGGCTTCGCCCTCACCGCCTGCAGCGTGGCCATCAGCCGTTTTCACCGATTCATCCTCCCCTGCGCGGCCTACACAGGCCTGTCGCTGCTGATGTTGGCGCTGCAGTACCTCTAGTCTCTAGGTTTCGCTAAAAGAGTTTTGCTCACTGATTGCGCCAGCTCGCCCGGCGCCTTGGGATGTTAGGGTCTGTTGACCTTTCCTGTTTGTTTTTGCAGCATTTTGTAGGGCATTTATACCAGGCAGAGGCCTGTGTAGTGGTTCTTAATATACCAAAGTTACATAAACGGACGATAACGCCGTTGACTAGGGAATCCCCAGATAATTCCCTTTTTATTCAATTCAGTAGACACGCATGGTGTTGATTGATCTAATTGATTTCGCCAAAAAACTACCAGATCCAACACCATGCGTGATGTCCATATCTTACACGATTTACTCAAAAAGCAATGCCCGCAAATACATCAAAAACGGCTTAATTCTCTGATGGTTGCTACAGAAGCGTTACTTGATGGCAATCAGTTGTCACTCACTCAGCTTGGTCGCAATATCTCTGGTGCGGTGGCGCCAAAGCACAACATCAAACGGATAGACAGGCTACTCGGCAACCCGCATCTACACTCTGATAAATTCGCTATTTATCAATGGCATGCCAAGTTACTCTGTGTTGCTAATCCCATGCCGGTAATCCTCATTGATTGGTCTGATGTCCGTGAACAATTGCGGATGATGACATTGCGAGCCTCTGTCAGTGTGCAAGGGCGCTCGGTTACCCTGTATGAGCGTACTTTCAAGCTTGCCGACTACAATGCTCCACGCAGTCATAACGCCTTCTTGGCGGAGTTGGCACAGGTGCTGCCGTCCCATGTGTGTCCACTGATTGTCACCGATGCGGGTTACCGCAATACCTGGTTTCGGGAGGTGGAACGATATGGTTGGTTTTGGCTTGGCCGTGTCCGTGGGGATGTCGGCTTTCTCCAGGCCAATCATGCCCAATGGCAGTCGAATAAGTCGCTTTATCCCTCCGCCACGGCGAAAGCCCGGCATATTGGTTACGTAAAACTGGGACGAAAATCGCCTATGCGCTGTCATTTACATCTGTACAAGGCTGCGCCGAAATATCGAGCCGACAAGCGGTCATCCAAAGCAGGACGCAATCATACGGCACAACAAAGTTACCGTCTTGGCAGTAAAGAGCCTTGGTTACTGGCAACCAACTTGCCTACGGAGGCGTTCTCGTCAACGCAGGTGGTCAAACTTTATGCCAGACGGATGCAGATAGAAGAAACCTTTCGCGACCTCAAAAGTCCCCAATACGGCATGGGACTCAGACAAAGCCGCAGTCGTTGTCCACGCCGTTATGATGTGTTGTTGCTGATAGCTTTGTTGGCAGAAATCCTGCTTTGGTGCATCGGTCTGGCAGCCAGGCATCTGGGATGGCAGCGGAGGTTTCAAGCCAATACGATACGTGACAGAAACGTGCTATCTGTGCTCCGGCTCGGCAAAGAAGTGAGACGACGTCCGGAATACTCAATCAAAGAATCGCATTTTCGCTGGGCTTGGGGTGAATTTCTTAAACTGGTTAACACCTCTGGGAGGCCCGAATTATGAGGGGATCCTCCAGCGCCGTTGAAATGGCCAACAAAAGCTGCCCGAAGGGTTCATCTAAACGCGCCTTGCCCTGTGTTGCGTGCTATTTGCATAGAATACTATGCGGCACAGCGCGCGCCTTGAGCAAAACGCGTTTAGATTGAACAAAAATTAAACCTGAAAGATAAACAGCCCCTAGTACCGATACCTCCCTGCATTTGGTATCTATGCTTATCCATGACCACCCTAGGGTGGTCTTTTTTTCGTATCTAAGAATTACTCCTCCCACAAGGGAGTTTCAATTTGATAAACTCAGGGTATCTTAGTTAAGCATGTGACAGATGATGAGAATCGATCCCAATATTGCCCTGGTGTACAGCACTGATGGCGGCAAAATCGACCAGCCCAAGGAAACCAAGGCCATCCCAGAAGGCGACGGCATAGTGCGCATTCATAAAGACAGCAAGGGCCGCAAAGGCAAAGGCGTCTCTGTGATCAAGGGCCTTGGCCTGGACGAGAAAGAACTCAAAGCCCTGGCGCAGAAGCTGAAGAAACAGTGCGGCTGCGGCGGCACGGTTAAAGAGTTCAACATAGAGATCCAAACAGACAACAGAGAGCAGCTAAAGACACTGCTGGAAAAACTGAATTATCAGGTGAAACTGGCGGGTGGTTAACCCATTGGAGCGCTAGATGGATAGTTTGCAAAATCATTTACTCATAGCCATGCCCTCGCTTAAGGACACATTCTTCGAGCGCAGCGTGATCTACCTGTGTGAGCACAACGAACAAGGCGCCATGGGGCTGATGATCAATCGCCCCATAGGGGTCGATGTCAATGAGCTGCTCAGACAGATGGAGCTGGATGATTTTCACACCATAGAGAGCATCAACAGCAAAGTCTTGGTAGGTGGCCCCGTGGGGCAAGAGAAAGGCTTCGTGCTGCATACGCCGCAGCCACAGTGGAGCAACAGCCAGCAGATCAGCGACGATCTCATGCTCACCACCTCAAGAGACGTGCTCACCTCCCTGGGCAGCAAAGAGGCGCCCGAGCAGTTTATCGTCGCCCTCGGCTACGCTGGCTGGGGCCGTCATCAGCTGGAACAGGAGCTGGCCGACAACACCTGGCTCTCCATCCCCGCTAATACCGACCTCATGTTCAACACGGCTCATGAGAGCCGCTGGCAGAAGGCCACAGAATCATTGGGCTTCGACATCTGGCAACTCTCCTCCCAGGCCGGTCACGCCTAACAGTAAAGGATAAAATTCACTATGAGTTCAGCAAGCGTCTTGGGCTTCGACTTCGGCACCAAGAGCATAGGCGTCGCCATCGGCCAGCAGATCACCGGCAGCGCCACTCCCCTCGCCTCCCTCAAGGCAAACGACGGCATCCCCAGGTGGGAAGAGATAGAGGCGCTTATCAAGGAGTGGAAACCCGACCTTATCGTCGTCGGCCTGCCCCTCAACATGGATGGCACAGAGCAGGAGATGACCCAGAGAGCCCGCAAGTTTGCCAACCGCATCAGCGGCCGCTTCGGCGTCAAGACAGCCACCCAGGATGAACGCCTCACCACAGCCGACGCCAAGGCTAGACTGTTCGAGATGGGCGGCTACAAGGCCCTCTCCAAGGGCCAGGTCGATTCCATGTCGGCGGTGCTCATCATCGAGAGTTATTTCGAAAATCTCTACTAACATTTGAACGTTTGAAGGCGGCCAAACAAGGCCGCTTTTTTTCTGCGCGGAAACTCGCTCTCTGAGTTTTTCTCTGATTGTAACCCTTACCTTTCTGACAGTTTCGATGTCATTTGATGGCCAACAGTTACTGTTTTGCATTGCTTGCAGCAGGTGCAGTGCATGGACGCACCAATGTCGCGAACACAGGGATGTGTAAGAGCGACCTTTTTGTGTATTCGACAGGACGCAACCAAAGCTTGGCTTGTTCCTTAGCAAGACTAGTTACAGCGTTAACCGTCACTGTTTTGAATTGCTTGGTAGCAGGTGCAGTGCAAGGATGCACCAATGTCGCGAACACAGGGATGTGTAAGAGCGACCTCTTTGTGCAGATACGCCTGTGAGACGCCGACTCTTTATTTATAGAGAGTAATCCCTTTAGGCTCTGCCTAAACATCTGATGTGAATGGACTCACGAATGCCGCAATGACATGGATGTCAAAGAGCGCCCCTGTTTCAAAAGCTCACCGGCGTATCTACACCCAGTTATCCATCTCTTCGATTAGACGGTATGGGAAAGTTCTTGGCATTTACGAGTTAGATTTTTGTTCGAATTCATTTGGGACTGCTTAATATTTGCGCAGCTTAACGCCTTGTTAAAAAAGAATTTTGCTTACTACAATGTGAAGCGAAACCCACCAAGTAAATTTTGTCCACTTTAAAACAGTTTGTTATACATATTTACCTTTTTAACCACCATTCATTTTCTATATCTTTCTTTGTTATCCAGCGATATAGTTTGCGGAATGTTGGTACTGCATACTCTGTTTTGAGTTTTAAATTACATGCAGTGCATGTAGATATTACAAACATAGCTCTAATCAATGGCCTCTGCCGAGACTCAAAATATACGAATGGATCCTCACTAAATTTGACTCTATGAGATGTATTCCCACATGCACTACATTTAGGCTCTCCATTATTATTTTTGAGGAAGTTCATAATGAATTCATGCGCTTCTAACTCCCAAGCTGTAGCGACTGCGCTTGCTCCACAATACTCACAATATTTTTTTTGAGCCGAGTTACCTCGTTCGCAAGCTAGGCAACTCCATCTATAACCTGACATTTTCACCAAAAAGTATAACGCCGCCATATGGGGCGCATAAAAGCTTGGCTAAAATTAGCGACGAAGGAGCGCAAGCCAAGCGTTTTGCGTCCAATTGCCATGATGGCCTTGTTATATACCGCTTACTCATGCAATTAAAATACTAGTTACCACTGCACCGACAAACCAAATAAACATACACAAAAAACAACGACCATATATACGCCTGCCTTCAGCATCTTTAGGACCTATATAAAAGCCATTACCTAGGGAATCCCCAGATAATTCCCTTTTTATTCAATTCAGTAGACACGCATGGTGTTGATTGATCTAATTGATTTCGCCAAAAAACTACCAGATCCAACACCATGCGTGATGTCCATATCTTACACGATTTACTCAAAAAGCAATGCCCGCAAATACATCAAAAACGGCTTAATTCTCTGATGGTTGCTACAGAAGCGTTACTTGATGGCAATCAGTTGTCACTCACTCAGCTTGGTCGCAATATCTCTGGTGCGGTGGCGCCAAAGCACAACATCAAACGGATAGACAGGCTACTCGGCAACCCGCATCTACACTCTGATAAATTCGCTATTTATCAATGGCATGCCAAGTTACTCTGTGTTGCTAATCCCATGCCGGTAATCCTCATTGATTGGTCTGATGTCCGTGAACAATTGCGGATGATGACATTGCGAGCCTCTGTCAGTGTGCAAGGGCGCTCGGTTACCCTGTATGAGCGTACTTTCAAGCTTGCCGACTACAATGCTCCACGCAGTCATAACGCCTTCTTGGCGGAGTTGGCACAGGTGCTGCCGTCCCATGTGTGTCCACTGATTGTCACCGATGCGGGTTACCGCAATACCTGGTTTCGGGAGGTGGAACGATATGGTTGGTTTTGGCTTGGCCGTGTCCGTGGGGATGTCGGCTTTCTCCAGGCCAATCATGCCCAATGGCAGTCGAATAAGTCGCTTTATCCCTCCGCCACGGCGAAAGCCCGGCATATTGGTTACGTAAAACTGGGACGAAAATCGCCTATGCGCTGTCATTTACATCTGTACAAGGCTGCGCCGAAATATCGAGCCGACAAGCGGTCATCCAAAGCAGGACGCAATCATACGGCACAACAAAGTTACCGTCTTGGCAGTAAAGAGCCTTGGTTACTGGCAACCAACTTGCCTACGGAGGCGTTCTCGTCAACGCAGGTGGTCAAACTTTATGCCAGACGGATGCAGATAGAAGAAACCTTTCGCGACCTCAAAAGTCCCCAATACGGCATGGGACTCAGACAAAGCCGCAGTCGTTGTCCACGCCGTTATGATGTGTTGTTGCTGATAGCTTTGTTGGCAGAAATCCTGCTTTGGTGCATCGGTCTGGCAGCCAGGCATCTGGGATGGCAGCGGAGGTTTCAAGCCAATACGATACGTGACAGAAACGTGCTATCTGTGCTCCGGCTCGGCAAAGAAGTGAGACGACGTCCGGAATACTCAATCAAAGAATCGCATTTTCGCTGGGCTTGGGGTGAATTTCTTAAACTGGTTAACACCTCTGGGAGGCCCGAATTATGAGGGGATCCTCCAGCACCCAAGAAAATGGCAGTGACAGTGATTCAATTAGCATTCCGCTAATTACAATAATTCCGCCGGCTATAAATGATGATTTCTTCGATGCTTTCATAGGTATATAACGCCTGCATAAGGGGCTGATAATGCTTGGTTATACTGTGAAGCGAAGCGGAACCGAGCCAAGCGTTAGCAGTCCCTTCACTTTATGCGCTTGTTAGGTACGGATACGCCAAAGCAATTTCGAATATCAGACTCTAGCCGCTGACCGTCAAAACTCTTGTTTGCGCGCTGACTTAGTATACGCACAGATTCGATAATGTTATCGATTAGTAATTTGATCCTTTGTTCGTCACTACCGTTGCAAAATTCACCATAATCAATACGCAAACGGAAGTCGGTTGAGTGTGATTTTCTTTTAAAAATTTTCCGTTCTTTATGCCAACCAGCAGCCTCCATTTCATCGGATAGTTTTACGATTATTGGAATAATATTTAGCTCAGCCACTTCATTTCCGTAGCTTTCTACCTCAAGAATTGGAGTCAACTTTTCAGTAACGTAGTCGCTAGCAACTTGAAACTTTTTATCGATTTGGTCTTGCGGCTTTGTTCCATCAAGTTCACCACTTAAGAAGAATTTCACGACAATTCCTTTTGAGTTACCTAACGCCCCGCTAAACGGCGAGCGATAGCGAGTCCGGTGGAGGCCACGCTTTTTGTGGCCGGAACGTATTTGAGCGGTTTGTTAGGCTTCATTAGGTAGAAGGTCATGACAAATCTGTACAAATAATTCATTGAGATGAAACCTGTCAGCATCTTCTAATTTATCTACAGACTCTAGCTCCGCTAAACCTTGCTCGATACCATCCGTCATGTCACAAAAAGCTGCTTTTGCACTTCGCCAGATATCTAACCACTCAGATAACTGAGGAGTGTAGTCAAGTTCATGGGCATACCTATTGCGTATGCCGTTGATTTTCTCTAGAACATTCTTCTGATCTTTATTTACTACGTCGTGCTTCTCAGCTTCAAGAAGGACTTTGTAAAAACCACTTTTTTCGAGCTTTTTTGAAGCTGAACCAGTTATGTCAACTAACCTCTTTCTCAACATGTACTCGACTACAATATGCCCCTGAAGAAACCAGCCAATATCCGGACGCTCATCCAGCGTTCGATAATAAACTTCCATTTCATCAAATAGTGTATCGGTGCAGGACATAAGTTTCTCTGAGAGCCTAACGCCCTCATAAGTGGCGCAATAAAGCTTGGCTATACTAACCGAAGAATGAGCGCAGCCAAGCTTTTTGCGTCCACCCTTAATGCGTTCGTTAACAGCCTTGTTCTAGAATCACTAGAGGTACAGCTAGCCACTCTTTAAACGAACTCTTAGCTGGTAGAACTCGAAGTAAAGCTTTAACTTTAAACTCAAGTTCACCCACAACTGACTCTCGCAGAGCAAGTAATGGCTCGATACCAGAAGAAAAATAATCACTAGTAGTAATAAGTGCAAATTTATTGTTATTTTGATCTTCTATAGAAAAATATGATTCCTCTGCAACGATTTTCTCCTGATCTTCTGGATTGGGTGCAGAAGGCTTACCAATAAGCGCTGGAGGATCCCCTCATAATTCGGGCCTCCCAGAGGTGTTAACCAGTTTAAGAAATTCACCCCAAGCCCAGCGAAAATGCGATTCTTTGATTGAGTATTCCGGACGTCGTCTCACTTCTTTGCCGAGCCGGAGCACAGATAGCACGTTTCTGTCACGTATCGTATTGGCTTGAAACCTCCGCTGCCATCCCAGATGCCTGGCTGCCAGACCGATGCACCAAAGCAGGATTTCTGCCAACAAAGCTATCAGCAACAACACATCATAACGGCGTGGACAACGACTGCGGCTTTGTCTGAGTCCCATGCCGTATTGGGGACTTTTGAGGTCGCGAAAGGTTTCTTCTATCTGCATCCGTCTGGCATAAAGTTTGACCACCTGCGTTGACGAGAACGCCTCCGTAGGCAAGTTGGTTGCCAGTAACCAAGGCTCTTTACTGCCAAGACGGTAACTTTGTTGTGCCGTATGATTGCGTCCTGCTTTGGATGACCGCTTGTCGGCTCGATATTTCGGCGCAGCCTTGTACAGATGTAAATGACAGCGCATAGGCGATTTTCGTCCCAGTTTTACGTAACCAATATGCCGGGCTTTCGCCGTGGCGGAGGGATAAAGCGACTTATTCGACTGCCATTGGGCATGATTGGCCTGGAGAAAGCCGACATCCCCACGGACACGGCCAAGCCAAAACCAACCATATCGTTCCACCTCCCGAAACCAGGTATTGCGGTAACCCGCATCGGTGACAATCAGTGGACACACATGGGACGGCAGCACCTGTGCCAACTCCGCCAAGAAGGCGTTATGACTGCGTGGAGCATTGTAGTCGGCAAGCTTGAAAGTACGCTCATACAGGGTAACCGAGCGCCCTTGCACACTGACAGAGGCTCGCAATGTCATCATCCGCAATTGTTCACGGACATCAGACCAATCAATGAGGATTACCGGCATGGGATTAGCAACACAGAGTAACTTGGCATGCCATTGATAAATAGCGAATTTATCAGAGTGTAGATGCGGGTTGCCGAGTAGCCTGTCTATCCGTTTGATGTTGTGCTTTGGCGCCACCGCACCAGAGATATTGCGACCAAGCTGAGTGAGTGACAACTGATTGCCATCAAGTAACGCTTCTGTAGCAACCATCAGAGAATTAAGCCGTTTTTGATGTATTTGCGGGCATTGCTTTTTGAGTAAATCGTGTAAGATATGGACATCACGCATGGTGTTGGATCTGGTAGTTTTTTGGCGAAATCAATTAGATCAATCAACACCATGCGTGTCTACTGAATTGAATAAAAAGGGAATTATCTGGGGATTCCCTAGCAATAAGCGTTATTGTGCTTTTCTTACGTTTTACGGTTACAGCACTGGCAAACATACAACCTTCAACCCAAGCATATTGTGAAGTTGAACCGACACTATGTAATTCACAATTAAAAGTCTGATAATCACCAAGTTCATCACTTAATTCATGTAACATTTGGCTTGTTGACCGTTCAAAAGTCTTACTCTCTGTTGAACTTGCACCTGCACTCAGGAACAAGGCTTTCAAACCTGCATTTACATTTTCAGATTTTGTGATTTTAGTTTGTGGGCAAACGCCTTTCGAATGCTCAAATTGCTCTGAAATGAACTCTTTATCTAAATAGATAATTGATCTGAAATCTCGCACGTAGCCTCCTTGGCAGTTAACAGCTTATTAGTGCGCATGCGTGTTTATCATGTTAGACCAGTAAAAACGCGCATTGTTAACTGGTTGTATTGCAACGAAGTTATCACCTTTACTTCAAATACACCATCTGGAAAAACGCGCATGCGCGTTTCCCAAACCTACTATCTACGTTACGAATTTCGTAAGTGATAGATTTGAAAGATATTTATTCAAACCGAAATGGGAAAACGCGCACGGATTTCGACTTGAAATCACCCAAAAGTCACATCATTTAAATACGACTGTATGCCTGTCCAGTTTCAACTACTCGTTATGAGTTGCTTCAAATAAGCAAAGATGTGCTAAGTCTCCATCTATCAGCAACAAATGAAGTTAAATCGAAGAGACGTTTAGATACGGGTGTAAGCACGCTTTTGGCTCTCGGCGGCATGGACGCCGCCGTGAAGCCCACACGGACGTGCTTGCGGCGTGCCAAAAGAGTGCTTGCACATACGTCGTTCCTTCACATCCATGTGATCACGACATTGGTACATCCATGTACAGCACCCGCCGGGCAGGCGCTAGGTTGCCATGAAGGTACGACCTTCAATACGCTAAACAGATAACAATCAAGCCTGCTGCAAAGCAGATGTTCTCCCCCTTTAACCTAACTCAGTTAAAGATAAGGCCTCACCAGATTCACCATCATATCGATATGGCCATCCTGGTCATTTAGACAGGGAATATAACGATACTTGCTGCCACCGGCCTGGGTGAACACATCCCGGTTCTCATGCTCAATCTCCTCCAAAGTCTCGAGGCAGTCGGCGCTGAAGGCCGGGCAAACGATGGCCACATCATCCTCGCCCTCTTTAGCTAACGCCTCCAGGCTGGCATCCGTATAGGGGCCGAGCCACTTGGCCTTGCCAAAGCGCGACTGGAAGGTGGTGATATAGTCGCCATCACTGAGTCCCAGACGTTCCACCACCAGGCGGGTGGTCTTCTGACACAGACAGTAGTAGGGGTCGCCAAGGTGCAGGTTACGTTCGGGCATGCCATGGTAAGAGAGCACTAACTTCTTCGGCTTGCCATGTTGCTCGAAGTCCTTGGCGATAGAGTCAGAGAGCGCCGCGATATAATCGGGATGATCATGATAGCTGTTGATAAAGTGCAGCGACGGCAGGTAGCGCCAGGACATCAGCTCCTTGGTCAGGGCGTCGAAGGCCGAGGCCGTGGTGGGCGCGGCGTACTGAGGATAGAGGGGCAAGACGATAAGTTTGTCGGTTCCCTCGCTATGAAGCCTTCTCAGCGTCTCCTTGACGCTCGGCTTGCCGTAACGCATGCAAATATCCACATTGACGTCACTGCCATTTTCACTCAGCCTTTGTGCTAGCTTGTCCCGCTGCGCCTGAGTGATCGCCATCAGGGGTGAGCCCTGCTCCGTCCAGATAGACTGATACAGGGCGGCAGATTTTGCTGGGCGGACCCGCAAAATGATGCCGTGCAGTATCAGCATCCACACCAGCTTAGGGATCTCCACCACGCGGGGGTCAGAGAGAAACTCCGCCAGATAACGACGCACCGCGCCCGTTGTTGGCGCATCCGGGGTGCCCAGATTCATCAGCAGTACCGTCGTCTTCGCGCGGCCGCCATGGCCCTGCTGTTTATTCAATCCAAAGTATTTTGCCAAAATGATTCCTTGTTTTTATCTGTGTTGCCCAAGCCGCTTTCTTTTTCTTTACGCCAAGGCACTTGGCCGAGGCTAATGATGCATGGGCATCAGTACGCGATTCGGCCCATTAGAGATCAATCGCCACACATAAAAAAACCGATAAAAGGATTATCGGTTTTTTCAAAGTGCAATAAGAGGCTAATCGAGATCCAGCGTCACACCTTCCATGAAACCTGAGCTTGCCGATTCTGAGCTTTGCAGCTTGATCATCAAGCGCAGATCGTTTGGCGAGTCGGCGTGGTGCAGCGCATCCGAGTAGCTGATCTCACCTTCCACATAGAGCTTAAGCAGCGCCTGGTCGAAGGTCTGCATCCCCTGCTCGTTGGATTTGGCCATGGTTTCCTTAAGCAGATGCAGCTCGTTCTTCTGGATAATGCTGGCAACCCTTGGGGTGTTGATCAACACCTCGATGGCCGCTCGGCGACCCGTGCCATCTGCCTTAGGCACAAGTTGCTGCGCCACGATGCCGCGAAGGTTCAGCGACAAGTCAAACAGCAGCTGCTGGTGCTTACTCTCGGGCACCAAGTGCATGATGCGGTCCAGCGCCTGGTTAGCGTTGTTGGCGTGCAGGGTAGCCATACAGAGGTGACCGGTTTCGGCGAACGACAGAGCAAACTCCATGGTCTCCTGGGTACGGATCTCACCGATCAGGATCACGTCCGGCGCCTGACGCAGCGAACTCTTGAGCGCGGCATCGAAAGAGTCGGTATCTATACCCACCTCACGCTGGGTGATGATGCTCTTGCGATGGTCGTGGACAAATTCCACCGGATCTTCGATGGTGAGGATATGGCCGCGGGCGTGGGAGTTGCGGTAACCCACCAGCGCCGCCAGCGAGGTCGACTTACCCGTACCCGTACCACCCACCATGATGATAAGGCCACGCTTACTCATTACCAGGTCTTTCAGGATTGGTGGCAGCTTAAGATCTTCCACCAGCGGGATCTTGGTCTCGATACGACGCATCACGCAGCCCGGTGACTCGCGCTGCCAGAAGGCGCTGACACGAAAACGTCCCAGGCCCTTCTCGCCATAGGCGAAGTTACATTCGCGGGTCTCGTGAAACTCTTTACGCTGGGCCTCTGTCATCAGGGCCTCGACAAACTCCAGCGACTGAGCCGGGGTAAAAGGGTTCTCGGCTAAGGGGCGCACCTCGCCATCAACCTTAGCGCTGGGGGGAAAGCCGGCGGTGATGAAGAGATCCGACGCCTTGCGCTCTACCATCACCTTTAAAAATGGACGAACTTCCATACTCAAACCTTACTAGAAACTAGCGTTTTTATTAGAACTCTTGGCCATCGCATCTTCACGGGTGATCAGGCCACGGTTGACCAGATTCTGCAGACACTGATCTAGGGTCTGCATGCCGTGGGCCATACCCGTTTGAATGGCCGAGTACATCTGTGCCACCTTATCTTCGCGAATAAGGTTACGAATCGCCGGGGTACCCATCATGATCTCGTGGGCCGCCACACGACCGCCGCCGACCTTCTTGATCAGGGTCTGGGAGATTACCGCCTGCAGGGACTCAGACAACATGGTACGCACCATACTCTTCTCGCCCTCGGGGAATACGTCGACCACACGGTCGATGGTTTTCGCCGCCGAGGTGGTGTGCAGGGTACCAAATACTAAGTGACCGGTTTCCGCCGCCGTCATCGCCAGACGTATGGTTTCGAGGTCACGCATCTCACCCACCAGGATCACGTCCGGGTCTTCACGCAGTGCGCTACGCAGCGCGGCGTTGAAGCTGTGGGTGTGTCTGTGCACCTCACGTTGGTTGATCAGACACTGCTTGTTCTGGTGCACGAATTCGATAGGGTCTTCGATGGTCAGGATATGGTCGTGACGGTTCTCGTTTACATAATCTATCATGCCCGCCAGGGTGGTACTCTTACCCGAACCTGTCGGGCCGGTTACCAACACCAGACCACGGGGAAAGCTGGCAATCTTCTTGAAAATCTCAGGGGCGCCCAGTTTCTCCAGGCTTAAGATCTCGCTGGGAATGGTTCGGAACACCGCCGCGGCGCCGCGGGACTGGTTAAAGGCGTTCACACGGAAACGGGCTAAGTTGGGCACTTCAAACGAGAAATCTATCTCTAAATGCTCTTCATAATCTTTACGCTGTTTGTCGTTCATGATGTCATAAACGAGGCTGTGTACGCCTTGATGATCCAGGGCCGGCAGATTAATCTTTCTGACCTCACCATCAACACGTATCATGGGAGAGACTCCCGCAGAAAGGTGTAGATCCGACGCGTTGTGTTTTACACTAAAGGCAAGTAACTCTGTGATTTCCATAGTATGGGATATCCATTCAACCAAAAACTTACAACATGACAACAATAGCAGACAGACTGGCCGACGCCCACCAAAGAATCGCTCAAGCGGCGCAAAATTCATCACGTGATAGCAGGGATATACAGCTGCTGGCGGTCAGTAAAACCAAGCCGATAGATCAGATAGTAGCGGCATATGATGCTGGGCAGCGGCTTTTTGGTGAAAACTATGTTCAGGAAGGTGAAGAGAAGATAAATGCCCTGCGCGAAAGCCATGGCGACATCGAATGGCACTTCATCGGCCCGCTACAGTCGAACAAAACCAAGAGCATCGCCGAGCACTTCGACTGGATGCACACACTGAGCCGAGAGAAGATCGCCAAACGCCTGAGCGAGCAGCGCCCCAGCCATCTACCACCGCTGCAGGTCTGCATCCAGGTGAATGTCAGCCAGGAGGAGAGCAAGTCGGGCGTTAATCCAGATGAGGTCGCTCACCTGGCCGAAATCATCGCCTCCCTGCCCAAGCTGACCCTGAGAGGGCTTATGGCCATTCCCACCGCCACAGACGATGTTGCGCTGCAGCAGGCCGAGTTTAGCCAGATGCAGGCCCTGTTCGAGGCGCTGAAACAGCAACACCCGAGCCTGGATACCCTCTCCATGGGAATGAGCCAAGATCTTGAGCAGGCGATCGCCGCAGGCTCGACCATGGTGCGTATCGGCAGTGCCATCTTCGGCGCCCGGGATTACGCTAAAGCTTAAAGGCTTAAGTGCTAAGAGCCTAAGGCCTTGTAATTGCCCTGAATGCCCAAATATAGATAGTTAGACGAATAAATAGAGACCCTTATGACACAAAAGAAGATTTGCTTTATCGGCGCGGGCAACATGACCCGCAGTATCACCAGCGGCCTGGTCAAGGGCGGCTATGCACCAGAGCTTATTCACGCCACCAATCCCAGCGAGGCCAAGCTGGTCGCCCTGAAAAATGATTTAGGCATCCAAGTCTCCCACGACAACCTGCAGGCCGCCGATGAGGCCGACGTTATCGTGCTGGCGGTGAAACCTCAGCTGATGCAGCAGGTGTGCGAAGCGATGAGCGGACTCAACCTGAAAGACAAGCTTATCGTTACCATCGCCGCTGGGGTCACGGCCGAGCGCTACCACGCCTTCTTCAAGCAGCCGATTCAGCTTATCCGCACCATGCCCAATACCCCGACGCAGATAGGCCTTGGCATGACCGGGCTCTACGCCGAGCAGGGCGTGAGCGCGCAAGACCGCGAGCTGTGTGAGCAGCTGATGCAAACCGGCGGCGAAACCGTATGGGTCGAAAAGGAAGAGGATCTCAACCAGGTGATCGCCCTAGCGGGCAGCTCTCCAGCCTATTTTTTCCTTATGATGGAGGCTATGATTGACAGTGCCAAACAAGATGGCGTCGACGAGCAGACCGCCCGAGAGATGGTGCAGCAGGCAGCATTAGGCGCGGCCTCTATGGTGAAGCAGAACCCACAACTTTCGCCAGCGCAATTAAGGGAAAATGTCACCTCTAAGGGCGGCACCACGGCTCAGGCCCTAGCGGCGTTCGAGCGCGCCGGCCTGAGGGAGATAGTGCGCACCGCCATGCACGACTGCATGGACAGGGCTCAGGAGATGGCGAAGCAGTTTTAGGGCTGGCCTATATAGGTTTAACCCTAGTTTTATTCGATACAGCACAGTAGAGAAACACAATGGATGCATTAAGTTTTTTAGTGAACACCCTGTTTGACCTGTACCTCATGGTGGTCATCATTCGTATCTGGTTGCAGCTGGCCCGCGCCGATTTTTACAACCCATTCAGCCAGTTTGTGGTCAAGGCGACCCATCCCGTGGTCGGCCCCATGCGCCGCTTCCTGCCGCCACTGGGCGGCTTAGATACTGCCTCAGTGGTACTCGCCCTGGCGGTGGTGGTGATCAAGTTTGTGATCCTCAGCCTGATGGCGGGCGCCGCCATTAACCTGCCTATCATACTCCTGGTGGCGCTGGTCTCTGTGGTGAAACAGGCGGGCGTGTTGCTGTTCTGGATGCTTATCCTGCGCGCCATCCTCAGCTGGGTCAGCCAGGGCCACAATCCCATCGAGATGGTGATGGCGCAGCTGACCGAGCCGCTGGTCGCCCCGATTCGCCGGATCATCCCTCCCATGGGTGGCCTGGATTTCTCTGTGATGATCTTCATGTTCGGCCTGATCTTCATCAACAAGCTCTTATCTCAGTACGTTCCCTTCTGGGCCAACGTCTAGATGGCGGTTGTCACCAAAGAAGAGGACGACCTCGTCATCAGGCTCTATATCCAGCCTAAAGCCAGCCGGGACCAGATTGTTGGTCCCCACGGCGACGAGCTTAAGGTGGCCATTACCGCCCCGCCCATCGACGGCAAGGCCAATGCCCACCTGTGTAAGTTTCTGGCGAAGCAATTTAAGACGGCCAAGGGCAATATCCTTATCGAGAAGGGGGAACTTGGGCGCCACAAGCAGATCCGCGTGGTGATGCCAAAGGAGATCCCCGAGGCTATATCTGTCTTAATCCCATGAAATGTGTAAGCAAATAAACTAAGGCGCCGCAGCCTAAGACTTTAATAGCTATACTAGAATCAATTATCCCGTGACAGGAGTTCACCATGATACGTACCCTTTTTTGTGCCTTGGCGCTTACCCTGCTTAGCATGGGCAATGCCGCGGCGGAGCAGAAGCAGAGCGTCGGCAATTTCGATATCCACTATGTTGCCCTGGGCAGCACCTTTATTACCCCCTCTATCGCCAAGACCTATGGCATCAAGCGCAGCAGCTATACCGGCCTTATCAATATTTCTGTGCTCGATACCAGCGCCGAAGGCACGCCCGCCATTCCGGTAGAGATCTCGGGGATCGCCAACAACCTGCTCGATGCCAGGGTAGAGCTGACCTTCAAGGAGATCCGCGAAGGCGAGGCCATCTATTACATCGCCGAGGTGCCCTACCGGGACGATCAGGAGATCAACTTTCAGATAGCCATCAAGTATGGCAACAAGCTCAACACCCAGCTGAAGTTTAAGCAGAAGTTTTACGTCGATTAATCGGCCCCATTAAGCCAATTCAAACCCAGTTGAAGCCGCGCCCAGCGCGGCTTGTTGTTATTTAAGCAGATGCCCTATCGTTTCCCCGCCAGCTTGGGTATGATTGCGGCCATTGAAACCTGCCACCATGAGTCAGCGAAAATGAATCAAATCGTATTAGCCAGCGGCAACAAGGGAAAACTGAAAGAGTTTGCCGAGATCCTTGCCGAATTTGGCATCGAAGTCCTGCCACAGAGCCAATTTAATGTTCAAGAGGTTCCGGAAACCGGCACCACCTTCGTCGAGAACGCCATCATCAAGGCTCGCCACGCCGCACAGGTAACCGGCCTTGCAGCCATCGCCGACGATTCCGGCCTGGAAGTAGACGCCTTAGAGGGTGCCCCCGGCATCTACTCGGCCCGCTACGGCGGAGAAGGCGCGAGCGATAGCGACAACTACACTAAGCTGCTCGGCGCCCTGACTGACAACGACAAGCGCAGCGCACGTTTTCAGTGCATCCTGGTCTACATGCGCCACGCCAAAGACCCGACCCCCATCATCTGCCAGGCCTCATGGGAGGGCAGCATAGGCTTCGAGCCTAAGGGCGATAACGGTCATGGTTATGATCCAGTCTTTATTCCGGCCGAGCACGAGTGCAGCGCCGCCGAGCTAAGCAGCGATGAGAAGAATGCCCTCAGCCACAGAGGCAAGGCGATGCAACTGCTGCTAAGCGAACTCAAGGCCAAGGGTGTACTCGGCTAATGCTTACGCTTCCTCCGCTCAGTCTCTATATTCACATTCCCTGGTGCGTGCAGAAATGCCCCTACTGCGACTTCAACTCCCATGGCCAACATGGTGAGCTGCCGCAGCAGGAATATGTGGACGACCTGCTCAATGATCTGAAAAACGATGCGGCCTATGTACAGGGGCGCAGCCTGCACTCCATCTTTATCGGTGGCGGCACCCCATCACTGTTCGATGCAGGTCAGATAAAGCGACTGCTCGATGGCGTAAGGGCGCAGATCCCCTTTACGCCGGATATAGAGATCACCATGGAGGCCAACCCTGGCACTCTGGAGCACGATGACTTTAGCGCCTACTGCGCCGCCGGGGTGACTCGCCTCTCCATCGGCGTGCAGAGTTTTTCCAGCGATAAGCTGAATCTGCTAGGGCGAATTCACGACAAGCATGAGGCGGAAGTGGCGGCCACCAAGGCGGCCCAGGCCGGTTACCAGAGTTTTAACCTAGATCTCATGCACGGCCTGCCCAATCAGAGCTTCGAGGAAGCGATGCGGGATATCGACAAAGCAGCGGCCCTCAATCCGCCCCACTTGTCTTGGTATCAGCTCACCATAGAGCCCAATACCCTGTTTCACTCTAAGCCTCCCCAACTGCCGGACGACGAGGCGCTGTGGCAGATCTATGAGCAGGGCCAGCAGCGTCTGGCGGCGCTCGGCTATGAGCAATATGAGATCTCCGCCTACGCCAAGCCCGGCTATCAGTGTCGTCACAACCTCAACTACTGGCAGTTTGGTGACTATCTGGGGATCGGCTGTGGTGCCCACGGCAAGATCACCATGGCAGAAGATCAGCGCATCTACCGCACGGTGAAGATAAAGCATCCCAAGGGTTACCTGGGCGCCGATGACTATCTATTCGATAAGAGCGAGGTGCAGCCGGAAGACAGGGCGCTGGAATACCTGATGAACCGCCTGAGGCTGATGTCGCCCATTCCCAAGCGCGAGTTTGAAAGCCGCACAGGCCTCTCGGCAGAGGTGCTGGATGAAGGCATGGCGCGGGGCGCGGCCAAGGGGTTGGTCATCATAGAAGATGAACATTGGCAGCTCACGGCCAAGGGGCAGATGTTTGTCAACGAGCTACTTGGGCTATTTTGCGAATAATCTTTCCCCTCATTCGAGGGGAACAGAAACATTTTCTAACACTTAGTTTGCATATTTAATCGTCGGCTTTATTAGGATAACAGGCACTAATCAACAAACGCCAAGTTTGGCCAATAGAGTTAAGCCAATAAAGTCATGCCAATAAAAACAAAAACAACTATCCTCGCCATCTCTCTGGCGACACTCCTTTCTGGCGCAGTGCACGCCGCGCCAGTTTCACTCCCCCTACTTAGCGCCAGCGAACCCTTACAGAAGATTAGCGCCCAGGAATCGCAGAAGGCCAATCAACTGTTCGAAACCATCTTCATGGAAAACGTAATGGCCAGCCCCATCAGCCAGACCCATCTTGGGATCAAGACAGACTATGGCAAGTGGGATGAGCGCGGTGAAGCCGCCGATAAGAAGAGCCTGGCGAGAGATAAGCAGCATCTGGCCCAGCTTAAGCAGATAGACAAAAGCAAGTTAGATGCCCAGACCCTGCTTAGCTACGACCTGCTGACTCAGAAACTTGAGCAGAGCATCAGCGACTACAAGTGGCGCCTGTATACTTATCCGGTTAACCAGATGTATGGCGGCCACTCCATGGTGGCATCTTTCCTGATCAACCAACATCAGATAGACAGCGTCTCGGACGCCGAGGCCTATATCAGCCGCCTCAAGGGTGTGCCCCACTACATGCAGCAGTTGGAAGAAGCCCTAGAGGAGCGCGCCAAGGCGGGCATCATAGCGCCTAAGTTTGTGTTTGCCTATGTGCTGTCAGACAGTCGCAACATCATCAGCGGCGCCCCCTTCGATCAAAATGATGACAGTGCCATCTGGGCCGATTTTCAGCGCAAGGTAGCTAAACTTGCGATAGACGATGCCCAGCGCAATAAGCTACTCGATGAGGCCAAACAGGCGCTGACCGATCAGGTCAAGCCTGCCTATGACAAGCTTATCGCCTATGTCGAAACCCTGGAAAAGCGCGCCGACACCAAAGATGGTGTATGGAAGTTCAGAGACGGCGAGGCATTCTACAACAACGCCCTGGCTCGCACCACGACCACCCATATGACAGCCGATGAGATCCACCAGCTGGGGCTCGCAGAGGTGGATCGCATCCATCAGGAGATGCGCGCCATCATGAAGAAGGTCGGCTTCGAGGGCGATCTTAAGGCCTTCTTCAAGTTTATGCGTGAAGATAAGCAGTTCTACTATCCCGACACAGAAGAAGGCCGCACCGCCTATCTTGACGATGCCAAGGCATTGATAGATAACATCTCCTCTCGTCTGGATGAGGTGTTTTTTGTTAAGCCTAAGGCGCCCATGATAGTAAAACGGGTCGAGGCGTTCAGAGAGAAGTCGGCCGGTAAGGCCTTCTATAATCAGCCGACTCCGGATGGCAGCCGCCCAGGCACCTACTACGCCAACCTCTATGACATGGAGGCCATGCCCAAGTATCAGATGGAGGCGCTGGCCTACCACGAGGGTACTCCTGGCCATCATATGCAGATCGCCATCGCCCAGGAGCTACAGGGGATCCCTAAGTTCAGAAAGTTTGGCGGCTACACCGCCTACATAGAAGGCTGGGGCCTGTACAGCGAGTTCTTCCCTAAGGAGATGGGCCTGTATAAAGACCCCTACTCAGATTTTGGCCGCCTGGCCATGGAGCTATGGCGCTCATGTCGTCTGGTAGTAGATACTGGCATCCACGCCAAGCGTTGGACCCGCGAGCAAGGGATACAATACTATGTCAACAACACCCCTAATGCCGAGTCGGACGCCATCAAGATGGTGGAGCGTCATATCGTGATGCCATCACAGGCAACCGCCTACAAGATAGGCATGCTCAAGATTGTCGATATTCGCGAGAAGGCCAAGGCCATCATGGGCGATAAGTTCGATATTCGCGAGTTCCACACTCTGGTACTGAAGAACGGACCGCTGCCGCTGGATGTGCTGGAATCTAAGGTGATGAACTGGGCTCATAAGGCCTAATTTCTAAACCTCATCACTAGAGCCAGTATTCAAGGCATAGTTAGCCATAAGAAAGGCCGCTCTCAACCAGAACGGCCTTTTTAGTTTTATCGGCTAATTCTTCTGTTCTCAATCAAGGCTAACGCCTCTTAGCTGAGGATTAAGGCTTACTCGCTAAAACCCTTTCGGGTCACCTTGATAAGCTTGGTCAACTTGTTGGTGGGCGCCTCGGCCATCGCCTGCTGATCGCCATGGGTGAGATAGCTCAGCGACACACTCGAGGTCAGATCAAACGGCTCCGCGGTCTGCAAAGCGCTTATCTCGACCCTGTCTCCGATGAAGTAGCTGTCTAACTGCTCGATATCGCCAAGCTTATGATTGATGCTAAACAGCCCCAGATAGGCGAATACACCGCTGCCCTGATTGGAGACGAAGAAGGGCGCCACAAACAGCATCTCGTCGCTGTTTGTATCGGACACGCGCTCTTCTTCCCCATCGGCGACATGGTTCAGCGTCACTATCTTCATATAGTCCAGGTGCACACTGCCCCGCTCAGGGCCATCCTGGTAATCGCCGCTGGCAAAGCGTCTGTCGCCGCTCAGACTGATACTGGTGAGTCTCGCCTCGGCCTGAGACTCAGGCAGCTGGATAGACCAAGCCTTATGGGTCTTGATGCTAAAGAGGGTAAGCATCACCTTATCGACATCCTCATCTAAGGGGATGACACTGCCATCTTCCTTAACCACATAGAGATCGTCATTTGTAAAATTAAAACGATAGACACCCGCCAGCACCACTAGAACCAGCAAACCCACAATCAACAATAAGATCTTACGCGCCATAGACTTCCCTTTATCTCGCTTCACACTCATCGCGCCATGCCCTTTATGCAATGCCTCATACACGAAACGAGCTGAATTAAACAATATCAGCACGATACCCTGAGTAATACTCAGATACCATGCACAGCGCATTAAACTATCTTTATTTTTCAGTAATAAGACGCTAATTCGGCAAGATGAAGATGCTTGGTCAAAGCCAGAGCACTATGACAGAAGGCGGAAGCGACAGGAAAAGATTGGGCGGAGATCTGGACGCTTAATAATCCAAGGCCCTAAAAGAAAAATACCCCAGCAATCTTTGCTGGGGTAAACCAAAACTAGGATGATGGTTTTAAGGCTAGCATTGTTTTAGTTCTTAAACCGCTGCCAGCATTGATTCAAGATTGCAGTAACGCCGACCTGTGTAACCAAACGAGAGAGGGGTCATTCTCTGGCTCGGCTAACTGATTCAGGTCATCCCGATATCAACTGCCACCATTGTATTAAATTAAGAACAGACTGCAACGTGAATTCCTCTCAAGCTTTAGCTCAAGCTAAATAAGCCATCGCAAAACAGAGAGGTAATACCAGTGCAACTATATGATTATAAAAAGATAACCCCCGACATCAAAAATACCGGGGGTTATCGTCTTGTTATCAGAACAATGTTTTTAAGTTATTGATAACTGAAAATCGTAAAGACCTTAACAGCAACATGGATAAAATGCTGTTTTTTCAGCCAAATCCTGCTATTTACGCTGGGCATACAGGGCGGCGTATGGCTCGTCCCAATATGGTGGTGAACCGATATGATCCTTAATGAAGTCGATAAAGGCGCTCACCTTAGGTGCCAGGTGTTTACGTCTTGGGTAAACAGCCTGCAATGGCAGATGGTGAGTCAACTGCCATTCTGGCAATAAGGGAACCAGGGTGCCCTTCTCTATCTCATTCTCAAGCAGGTAACTGGCGAGATACACCACGCCCAGGCCGCTCACCGCGGCGGACTTAAGCGCAGGCGCGTTGTCGACCCTGAAGTTACCCGATACGCCAATTTCACAGTAATCGTCACCCTTCTTAAACTGCCACACGCTGTGCTCATGCCACTCGCCGTGATACACAAGGCAGTTATGGTCCACCAGCTGCTCTGGACGCTCAGGATAACCATGCTTGGCCACATACTCGGGAGATGCCGCCAACAGGAACTGACACTTCATCAGGGGTCTGGCCACCATGCCAAGCGGCAGCTGCTCAGACATGGTCAACAGGAGATCTAAGCCCTCACTGACCACATCCACCTTATGGTCCAACAGGCTAACCTGTAGCTCCAACTCAGGGTGTCTGGCCATAAAATCTGGTAAGGCTGGAATGATGTGCATGGTACCGAAGGATTGGGAGATCCCCACCTTGAGTACGCCGCGCGTGGCATCGTTGAGATTGTGTACGCTGGCGACTGCCTGATCGGCATCGCGAAGCAACTCTTCACCCTGGGCATAAAGCAGCTGTCCGGCCTCGGTTAAACTCAGACTCCGAGTGGTACGCTGTATCAGCTGAACACCTAATTTATGCTCAAGGTCGGCAACCTGAGTACTGACCTTTGATTTAGAAATCCCCAATTTTCGCGCGGCAGAGCTAAAGCTCCCGGCGCGAGCAACATGAGTAAAAATTGCAATAGGTTCTAAAAGTTCTAACATTTAAATAGCCTTAAGGTGTTTGCGACCCTATAAATACCAATTATAAATCATAGAGATACCTCCTAAGTGCGAAGTTATCCCCTTGACTATGCAGATTATTTTAAGAGTAGAGTCAGACTGTTAGCCATTTCGTTATCGAAATTTCGCCAGCATTGTTATTATTTTTTACAAGTATACCAAAGATTTGCTCTTTGATTCTAATACCTATTTTCTAGCCACTATACACCCAGTTAGGAGTAGAGGAAAAGTCATAACAATTGCAGGCCCAGAATAAAAAAAGCCCTGCACCCAAGGTAAGTGCAGGGAAATGTGGATGTTGCTATGCCAGAGGAAATCGTTTGCGGGCTATTCCCGCAGGGTTTGTTGCTTAGCGCTCACCAGTGGATAGTCACGTAGGACCGGGACTTCGCTGCGCATCTGAGACTCTAGAGCCGCCAGCTGCTGGAAGTTGTCACACAGCTTATCGGCGCGCGCCTCGAGATCTGTGGCCTGCTGTTCAATCTGGGCTTCGATATCGTCGCCCACCTTGTCCATCTTGGCCGAGAAGGCGTTCATCTTCTCCTCGAAACTCTCGCCGTCGCCCTTCATCATCTCGCTACCCAGGGTCATCATCATGCTGCCGATAGAGCTCTGCACCAGCTGCTCCATCTCTTGCTCGAACTCTTTGCCAAAGGTGTCTTCGATAGAAGATTCGGTGGCGCCCAGGTAGAACTTATCGCCATTTTGGTAAGCAACCTTGTCGATGCGCTTCGACATGCCGTCCATCATCTCATCTATCTTGGCTCCGGCGGCGTCACCCAGCAGCGGCGTGAGCGCCATGCTCACGGCGGTAGAGGCTATATCGACGGTGTCATGCACCACGTCGATCACCTCGGGAAGCTGCTTAGACACCTCACCGGCATATTGATTAACCAACGCCTGCTGCTTGTCGTTTAGCTCAACCTTGTCACCGTTAACGTAGAGACGGCCAAGCTCGATGCGATACACTTCTTTCTTCGCCTCACTGACCACCAACTTGCTAGGTTCGACGGAAACATCGTAATTGAGGCTCACCTCGCACTGTTTGTCATCCCGTCCAAAGGAGATGTGGTTATCTTTATCTTCACCGGCCCAGGCGGCGCTGGTGGTGGCAAGTACGAAAGCTGTCAGTCCAAGAGATGCGGTCAATTTCTTCATATTCTTATTCCTTAAGTCATCGAAAATCACATGATGAGAAGCTTAAGGTGCACCATGTGTCGTTGATGACTAACAATACAGGTATCGTGCCAATTTTAACTAATTAAATATAATCAATGGATTAGATAGAAGTGACGATGTAGGCCAAGGCTATAAGTCGGCTAGAGGCTAACAAAAGTAAAGCCTTCAACCAGTTTTTAGTAAATTTCACCATCGACGCGAATGCAGCTAAGACATGAAAAGTAGAATGCAGAGAAAGATAAAAACAAAGCAAAGAGTTAAATGAAAGAGCGCCTAATCAGGCGCTCTGTTAGAAGATAGAACGGCCCAAGGCTTGGGAGAGTTTCTCGAGTGCGGCGGTGCCCGCCAGGGAGTTACCGTTCTTATCTAGCTCGGGTGACCAAACACAGATGCTCATATCGCCCGGGATCACGGCGATGATGCCGCCACCCACGCCGCTCTTACCCGGCATGCCGACCCGATAGGCAAACTCCCCCGCACCGTCGTACAGACCAGATGTCGCCAGCAGCGCGTTTAGCTTACGTGTCTGTATGGGCGAGACCACCTGCTCTGCCGAGAGACTCTGGCCTCGGTTGGCCAGATAGAGCATGGCTTTAGATAGATCGGCGCAGCTCATCTTCAGCGCGCAGTAGTGGAAGTAGTTTCTCAGTACCCTATCGACATCGTTATTAAAGTTGCCGAAGGACTTCATCAGGTAAGCGATGGCCGCGTTGCGGGCGCTGTGCTCATATTCAGAGGCCGCGACACGCTTGTCATAAATCACATGGGGATTGGCGCTCAGCTTTCTGACCACCTCGAGCATACGATGCTTAGGCGCGCCGAGGCGACTCTGCAACAGATCGGCGATGATGAGTGCGCCGGCGTTGATGAAGGGATTTCTCGGCACTCCGCGCTCGAGCTCTATCTGCACCAGGGAGTTAAAGGACTGCCCCGAGGGCTCCTTACCGACGCGAGACCAGATCTCAGCCTCCTCGTACAGGGTCAGGGCGACCGTGAGGCTAAAGACCTTAGAGATACTCTGGATCGAAAAGGGCTCGAGATAGTCTCCAGCCCCTATGGTTTGACCATCGATTGTGGTCACGGCGATCCCAAGCTTGGTAGGATCCACCTCGGCCAAGGCGGGAATATAGTCGGCGACCTTGCCCTTTCCCAGCAGAGGACGCACCTGCTCGATAATAGTCTCGAGCAGGTCCTTCTGTGGCATTAGTTCCACCAGATGTCGTACAGCTCGCTGACCACGACGTCTTTTACCGGCTGACTCTTCCAAAAGTCACTCACGGCTTGTCTGTCTTCTTCGGTGCACTTGCCGATAGTTTGAGTGGCGATGATGCCTTCCCACTCTTTATGGCCGCCACCGTGGAAACCCAGCTTTCTCACCTCGATCACCTGGTCGATAAACTGATCGACGATAGCATCGATCTGCTCTTCGCTTACCGAATCATCGAAGGTCCAATTCACATCGAAGCCGAACTCTTGAAACTCATCAATGCGTAATTTTTTACGTAAACGACGACTACGTGTTGCCATGTGTATTCCCTCTTTTTATAGAAATTAAGCTTACTCGGTACGCTCGTTATAGAAATTAAGCTTACTCGGTACGCTCGAACATCAGATCCCAGACGCCATGCCCTAGACGGTGGCCCCTGGCCTCAAACTTGGTCAGCGGACGATGGTCGGGACGTGGCACGAAGTCGCCATCCTGCGCCTGGTTCTTATAGCCAGGCGCCGCATTCATTACCTCTAACATGTGCTCGCTGTAGTTTTCCCAATCGGTCGCCAGGTGGAACACACCACCTATCTTAAGGCAGCGACGAATAAGCTCGGCAAATTCCGGCTGAACGATGCGGCGCTTGTGATGACGCTTCTTGTGCCAAGGATCTGGGAAGAATAGCTGTACTCTCGCCAGGCTGCCGCTTTGGATGCTGTTTTCCAACACCTCGATGGCGTCATGGTGGAACACCCGCAGGTTAGTGACGCCGGCCTCAGCCGCATCAGCAAGACAGGCACCCACGCCAGGCTTGTGAACTTCGATACCGATAAAGTTAAGCTCGGGAGCCGCCTTAGCCATCTCAACCAGTGAGGCGCCCATGCCGAACCCAATTTCCAGCACGGTATCGGCTTCGCGGCCAAACACCTTGACCAGATCCAGTGGCTCGGGCGAGTAGTCCAGTCCCATCACAGGCCATTGCTGCTCCATCGCCTGCGCCTGGCCCTTGGTCAAACGTCCTTCACGTAAAACAAAGCTTCTCACTTTGCGAAGGTATTTACCCTCTTCGTTAAACTCTGCGGTGGTCACTTCGCTCATTATTTTTCAGCCTCAGATCTGCCATTGGTTGGCCATATAGCGCCGAGAAAAAGTCAGCGTCAAGCGACTCTAGGCTCGACTCACAAACTCATATGATCCCACGGGATCCTGACACTTATATGATTGGAAAATTATAAAAAGAAGGGCATTATCCAAAGTTACTGCGCTAAGGCAAGCCCTATGTTGCCAAAGTATACCAATTATCCCACGGCGTGCGAGCCATGCCGCCCTTGAGATGCCATTTTGGTTGAGAAAAACCTTGCCCCTCTATAGACTGAGCGCCATGAAAACAGAGCAATTTCACCAGCGCATCGTCACCTGGTACGACAAACACGGACGCAAGCATCTTCCCTGGCAACAAGATAAGACCCCTTATAAGGTATGGGTGTCCGAGATCATGTTGCAACAGACTCAGGTTGCCACCGTTATCCCCTACTTCGAAGCCTTTATGGCGCGTTTCCCCACTATCTTGGACTTGGCAAATGCCGATCAGGATGAGGTGCTGCACCACTGGACCGGCCTTGGCTATTACGCCAGGGCACGTAACCTACATAAGAGCGCCCAGCTGATCGCCAGCGACTATGATGGTGTATTCCCAACCCAGTTCGAGCAGGTACTCGCTCTGCCGGGCATTGGCCGCTCGACCGCAGGGGCGGTACTCTCACTCTCCCTTGGACAGCATCACCCCATATTAGATGGCAACGTCAAGCGAGTGCTTGCCAGACACGGTGCCATAGCCGGCTGGCCTGGTAAGCGCGAGGTGGAGGAGCAGCTATGGCAACTCACCAACAGCCTGACCCCCAAGACAGGCGTGACCCAATACAATCAGGCGATGATGGATATTGGCGCCAGCATCTGCACCCGCTCTAAACCCAAGTGCGAGCTGTGCCCCGTCGCCATCGACTGTAAGGCGCAGCTGATGGGCCGCCAGACTGAGTTTCCCGGCAAGAAACCGAAGAAGACGATTCCGGAAAAGCTCGGCTATATGCTAGTGATTAAAGATGACGATAGAGTGCTGATGAGCAAACGCCCACCGGCGGGGATCTGGGGCGGCCTATGGTGCTTCCCGCAGTTTGACAGCCAGGAGGCGCTCGAGGAGTTTGCCAAAACAAACGGGCTGACACTCGAAAGTCAGGAGCCGATAGACAGTTTTCGTCACACCTTCAGCCATTTCCATCTGGATATCAGCGCCTTTGTGGCACACCAGGCCACAAGCGCACATGAGATCATGGAAGAGAGCGGCTCTCTCTGGTATAACATAGCCAAGCCACCCAAGGTTGGTCTGGCCGCCGCCACCGAGCGGATCCTCACCAACTTAGGTTCAGTATCAAATAAGGAGTAATCATGGCGCGTACAGTGAACTGCCAGTATCTTAAGAAAGAGGCAGACGGCCTAGCCTTTCAGCTCTACCCGGGTGAACTCGGTAAGCGAATTTTTGACAACATCAGCCAGGAAGCCTGGTCGCTCTGGCAAGCCAAGCAGACCATGCTGATCAATGAGAAGAAACTCAACATGATGAATGTTGACGATCGCAAATTCCTCGAAGAGCAGATGGTTAACTTCCTGTTTGAGGGCAAAGAGGTCGAGATCGAAGGCTATGTGCCGCAAAAAGATGACGAGTAATAGATAGCTCGCTCTATAAAAGTAAAAAGCGCCAATGGGCGCTTTTTCTATAATGGGGACTTGCTTAAGCAGTCACTACTGACGAATGCCTTCTACCACGAGATCTAGGGTCACATGGCTGGACGCGGGGCCCAGATCCATCTTGATATCATAGTCCTTCAAGGCAAATTCAGTCTGGCCGACGAAACCGGCGCGGTAGCCACCCCAAGGGTCTTGTCCCTCACCAATAAACTTTGCATCGATTGCCACAGGCTTAGTCACCCCGTTAAGGGTCAGCATGCCATTGAGCACAAACTTGCCGTCACCCAGCTCTTTGACCGAGGTCGATTTAAAGCTAGCCTCTGGATACTTAGCCACATTAAGGAAGTCTTCGCTTCTCAGGTGCTTGTCACGCTCGGCGTGGTTAGAGTCGAGGCTCGCCGTGTTGATCGTTACATTTACCTTGGCATCACCTATATGCTTGCTATCGAAACTAAAGTCGCCAGCAAACTCGTTAAATCGCCCCACCACGAAGCTATAACCTAAGTGACTCACCTTAAACTGCACCGAGGCGTGGGCACCTTGGGTATCTATCACATAATCGGCGGCGTTGGCCGTAGCCGGTAACATGAATGCACCCGCGCCTAGTGTGCTAATAAGTGCGGCGCTCAATATAGCCTTCTTCATTGTGTCTCCTTAATGTTTAACATGCGTTTCAAGCTTGCGTCTTTGTCGATGAAATGGTGTTTAAGTGCCCCAAGGGCATGCAGAGTTACCAGGGCGATAAAACCATAGGCCAGATATTGATGTACCTTGCCGGCAATATCCGCCTGCCCCTCAAACAATAGCCCCAGGCTCGGCAGCTCGATGAGTGAGAAAACGCCAATGGCCCTGCCGTCGGCGGTCGAGATAAGATAGCCAGAAATCAAGATACCAAGCAGCATCAGATACAGCAGGCGATGCACCAGGCCCGCGGCCAGCTTCTCCCACCTTTGATGACCGGGGAGCGCCTTAGGCGCCGGGTTTAACCAACGCCACAGCAGACGGCACAGGGTTAACACCATCAGCAGCACGCCTATGCTCTTATGCAGATCCGGCGCTCGCTTATACCAGGCGCTGTAATAGGTCAGCTCGACCATCCACACGCCCAGGGCGAACAGCGTTAATACGGCAATCGCCGTCAGCCAATGCAGGCCTATGCTCACCAAGCCGTAGCGGCTCTGGGTATTCTTAAACACGATTCATCCTCATTTATCACTTAACACCATATTAACTTCGATTTATGTCGACGAATATCGCGTAATTTCGCCAATAAGCTTCTAATTTTTAGAAAGATGGTGTTAAGACAAACGTTACAAGTGGGGAGTTGGGAAATAAGACGCCTGAAAACGCGCCTTTAAGAACAAATAGTGGCTTAAATCTGGGTTTTAACCACAGCCACTGTGCTAAAAAACGGCATAAATGCCAAAAAGCCAGCACTTTGCACATTAACTAGCCATGCAGTTAAATTTCTCCAAAAAAGCGCTTGCAGGATAAATATCAGCGCTATATTATACGCGCACTCCAAACGGCAAGGGTCACAGAGACCTGGTTTGAAGTAGTTAACTAGACACTTAGTTTAGTTGCCCGAATAGCTCAGTCGGTAGAGCAGAGGATTGAAAATCCTCGTGTCCCTGGTTCGATTCCGGGTTCGGGCACCACAATTTAGCCGGCATAGCTCAGTTGGTAGAGCAACTGACTTGTAATCAGTAGGTCCCGAGTTCGACTCTTGGTGCCGGCACCATATAAAACAGCCTCGACAATGTCGGGGCTTTTTTATATCTGGAATTTACCACCCCTTGATGGGATTCATGGCACTCCTGATACAAACATCCCTTATCTTAATAAAGCCGTCATTAGCGAGTTGCCCCTTTTGATACTAGGCAACAAAAAAGGAGCACTAGGCTCCTTTTTTGATTAAGTATATTTTTAATATTACTTCCAGCTACGCATCTTATAGCCTTTAACCGCATAGAAGAGGATAAACAGGTAACAAGGCAACATCACCATATAGCCGCCCTGCTGACCAAGCGATGTGGCAGAGCTGGTTAATCCCCAGAACAGTGGACCGAATGCGCCGCCTGCTATGCCCATCACCAATAGCGCCGAGCCTGTGCTGGTCAGTTTGCCCATGCCAGATAGCGCCAGCGGCCATACCGCAGGCCAGACGATGGCGTTAGCCAAACCCAGGAAGGCGATCATCAACAGGGTATCTGGCAGCATGGCACCGCCGAAGGGAACCAGCAACACGTTGGCGATAGCATAGGACTCATTGTCACCAAATAAGATCCCCAGCGTCAGCAACAGGCCTAGTATCGCAGAGAGCATCAACGCCTTAGGCTGAGAGATGAAACGGGGAATGGTCAGGATACCCAGCGAGTAACCTATGACCATGCAGATCATGGTATAGGAGGTCATCACACCATAGTTCTCGACCCCGAGAGAGAGGGCGAAGGTGCCTATGGTATCGCCGGCGATCACTTCTACCGCCACATAGAAAAACAGTGCTACTACACCTAATGCCAGATTAGGATGAGACAGCGCCTCACGGGTATGGCCCTTGGTACCCTGCCCTTGCTCGTCTTCATTTTCAAGCTCTGGCAGAGGCGATTTCTTCACCAGCAGCGCCAGTACACCGATAAAGATAGCCATGCCCAGATATGGGAACACCAGGCCATTGGCCATCTCGTCGATCTGCGCCTGGGTCAGCTCAACGCCGACTCTGTCCTTAAAGCTGTCGAGGATCAGGGCGGTAAACACCAGCGGCGCGATCACCCCAGCGCCCTTGTTGAGGATCCCCATGACACTCACGCGAGCGGCGGCCGACTCCTCGGGACCAATTCTGACCACATAGGGATTCACCGCCGTCTGTAGCAGGGTCTGGCCCGTGCCCATCACCAGCTGAGCAAACAGAAATAGCACAAATACCTGCGTCTTGGCCGCGGGGATGAATAGCAGGCCAGCAATCATCATGATCCCCATGCCCATCGCCATCCCTGTCTTGTAACCCACCTTACGGATCACCCATGCCGAGGGCAATGCGGTAAAGGTCACGGCGATATAGAAGGAGAAGAGAATGAGGGAAGCTTGAAGCGGGGTGAGTTGCAGGATCTGCTTGAGGTAAGGCATCAAGGACCCGTTTAGCCAGGTCGCAAAACCCAGAATAAAGAAGAGTCCGGCAACGATCGCCATGGGGATCACGCTGCTGCGCTTACTTTCACTATTTAATGTCATTTCCATAAGCCTGTTTTCTTATAGTAATTAATCTTTGGATATCAGCTCAGTGATATCGGCTTGGTACATTACAGCTTGGGCGCAAGTTGCCCCCTTGTTTCATCGATGTTAAAACATAAACAGAAAAAAGACAACGCTGTCATTTTGGCTTTTTAGCCTTTACAGGCTAACACAGCGTTTTCCTTATTAAATTGCCCGAACATTATCCTCTACAAGACTTAAACCTTGATGAAGATGCCGCGCTTATACATCCAGTAGAGCAGCAGCCATTGCACCAAGAGCAAGGCGCAGGCTGACGCCAGAGGCTGCATCTCAATCGGCAGCGCATGTATCGCGCCGCCAAATAGGCTGCTGGCAAGGTAGTCCCATTTAACCAGGCTTGATGCCAAATAGATGATGATGGCATTGCAGCCTATGACCACGAAGGCAAATGCCAATCTGTGCAGCTTTACCACATCCACCAGCGCATAGAAGATGGCCAGTAAGATAAGGCTCCAGCCCAGGGTGACCATGACAAAACTACTGGTCCAGAGATCTTTGTTCACCGGAATATAAGGATTCATCAACCAGCCGAGCCCCAGGCTGAGCAAGCCAGCTAGTAACAGGATGCCAACCTTGGCCCACTCTCCCTTTGCTCCTCCCCACTTGAGATGAGGCTTAACGATGAAGCGACCGGTAAAGACACCGGCTAAGGCATTGACTATGGCTGGAAGCGTCGAGAGGATCCCCTCAGGGTCTGTCGCCCTGCCCTGATAGCTAATACCGGGCAGAAACTTGCCGTCCACATAGGCGTTGATCGAACCAGACATAGAGAAGTCCCCCGCCACGCCGCCAGGAACCGGCAGCCACAGCTGCACCGCGGCGTATCCGAGGAGTATACCGATGGCGACCAAGATCTGCGTCTTCAGCCCGGTATGCCACACCAGTAAGGCGGCGAAGAACCAGGCAAAGGCGATGCGTCCCAGCACGCTGGCATATCTCACCTCATCCGCCGCCATCGGCATGCCAGTGCCCCAGCCATGGTTATAGAGCACGCCAAACAGGAGAAGCAGCATCAGACGTTTTATCGCGTGGCGATAGAGGGGAAGGCGCTCGGGCCAGGGCATTGAATCCAGGCGTTTGGGCGATAGGCCTAAGGCGACGCCGGAGAGGAAGATAAATAGAGGAAAGATAAGATCATAGAAGGTAAAGCCGTGCCACTGACTGTGGTGCATCTGGGCATCGGCGATACGCCAGCCCTGCCAGCCAGTCCAGACGAGCAGCGCCGCAAACAATGCCTCGCCCCCCAGGATCCAGAACATATCGAAGCCCCTTAGGGCATCGAGCGACATCAGCCTATGTTTCGCGGCCGGTTTTGGATGGGTATCTGTTTTAGGTTCCATCAGGAGCCTCTCTCTTATCGTTATTATTATAAATCAAACACTAGGCTTAACCCGATCGGCACGAGCACTGAGCCGAATTAGCACCTTAATTACGAGCACAAATAGAGCGCTTGTTTCAGCGCCTTTTCCAATTCTCTAGCCCACGACGACTAGGCATCTAATGGGGGCGCTATGCCTGATAAACCAGCTGACCATCTATGTAAGTGCGCGCGACTTGATTATCGCTGCCCAGCAACACCATATCCGCCCTGGCGCCTATGGTAAACACGCCGCGCTGACGATGACCGATAAACTCGGCGGGATATCTAGCCGCCATCCGCAGCGCCTCTTCCTGGGTCACGCCTAGCATGCTAACGCTGTTGTTGACCGCGCCAATCATATCCAGCACGCAACCGGCAAGCTCGCCGGTTACGGCATTTAACCTGTCACCGCGGCGCACCACCTGGGTGCCAAACAGCTCGAAGCTGACGTTATCGTCCATGCCCACGGGCGGCATGGCGTCTGTCACCAGCATCACCTTGCCCCTTGGCTTGGCGGCAATAGCTACCTTAGCCGAGGCCGGATGCACATGGTGACCATCGACAATCAGGCCGCACCAGGCATCCTGACTTTCGAGCGCCGCGCCTACCATGCCCGGCGCCCTGGAATCCATGGGTGACATGGCGTTAAACAGGTGGGTGAAACCGGTAGCTCCCGCCTCAAGCGCCTTAATAACAGTGTCGTAGTCGGCATTAGAGTGACCGAGACAAACCCTGACGCCACATTCGACCAGGGCATGAATCACCTCTGGTGCGACGTTCTCCGGCGCCAGTGTTACTACCTTAGTCCCCAGATCATCACGGGCAAAAACCGCCAGCTCTTCATCTGAGATACGTCGAATATAATTAGCCGGATGGACGCCCTTCTTGGGCACACTGAGGTGCGGCCCCTCGAAATGGATCCCCAGCACGCCTGGCGTATTCAGCGCCAGCGCCTCGGCCACTGCATCGGCGGCGGCGCGCATTACCTCGATATCGTCGGTGATCAGGGTCGGCAAGAAGCCCGTGGTGCCAAATCTGGCATGGGCCTGGCCTATGGTCTTTATCTTCTCGACGCTGGGTGCGTCGTTAAACAGGGCACCGCCGCCGCCATTGACCTGAACATCGATAAAGCCAGGTACCAGGGTGCCGGCCAGCAAAATAGGCTCGACATCGCTCGCCCTATCGAAAGAGACGATACGCCCGTCCTCTATGGTGATGGCCTGGTTAAGGTGGAAGTGTTCGCCGTCAAATACCCGTTCGGCAATCAGTGTCTGTTTCATCGATTCGATTCCTGGCAAAACATCATCTACAACTCGTTAGCTTGGCTCACGCCTGACTGCTAAATCTTAACTGCTAAAACTTAAGTGCAAGAGCTTAACTGCAATAGCCTAACTACTAGAGCCTAGCTGCTGGCGCGCAAAATAGGCGGCGCCTAATTCGGGCGGGGCAAGGATTGGCGAGATCTTGTCGACCACCCGCCTATCCAACCAGGGAGCCAGAGGCTCGGCGAGGCCACCTATCATGGAGAAACGCGGCGGGTGGATCTCAAATAACTTGTGGGCCAAGGCACTGATATACGCGGCGCCCTCGACCACTATCGCCTTAGCCACCTCATCCTGGGCCTGTGCACAAGATAACACCGTGCGCGCCAGGGTGGCATAACAACCGGATGATTTGCCCGCCAGGTGCTCGACTATGCCCATTGCATCGTTCACCTTGAAGTGCTCCAACAAACGCTCGGTTAGCTGGGTAGCCGGGCCGAAGCCATCGAGATCTAACAATACCTGCTGCGCGGCCTGTATGCCAAGCCAGGCGCCACTGCCCTTATCGCCCAGGGCAAAGCCGTGTCCGCCTAGGCTCAAGGACTGCTCGCCCACGTGGGCATAGCCGCAGGAGCCGGTGCCTGTGATGATCACAGCGCCATCGCCACCTTTATGGGCACCGATGCAGGCGGTGTGCAGATCTGTGGTGACATGCATCTCAGCAAAGGGATGCTGCCATGCTTTGATCGCCTGATAGAGATGCGCGACATTGACTCCGGCCAGGCCTACGCCCGCCACCAGTTTCTTGCTGTCGCTCGCTTTTAGCCCGGCGTCTTGTAGGGCAAGCTCGGTCGCGCGCGAGATAGAGTCGAAGGTATGTGTCAGGCCGTAAAGCGGATTCGCACGCCCGGCCACACCAGTGCCGATCACACTGTCATCGGCGGCGTAGATAGTCGCGCGGCACTTGCTGCCACCACCATCTATGCCTATGACGAGGGCCTGTTCCTCTGTCTGGTTAAATCCCATTACCAACCTCTTTCACAGTTTTATTATCCAGGGCATCTAGCTTCGCCCGCCCTGCCCACTGACTAAGTTAATGTCATGTTACAACAAAAATGACAACGCTGTCATTTAAAATGTTCGCTAAATTTGTGACAGCAAACTTCTCGGTCACTGCCCGGCTAACGCCTCTAAGGCGCCCAGATTTTTATTTGCTATTTAACAGGGAGGAAAGCGGTTATCGGCTCTCGGATAACCGCGCTAGCTTATATTGCATTTTCATTAGCTGGCTTAAGTCGCTTTTTCATTAGCTAGCTAAAATGAGCTATTTAGGCCAGTAGACTAATGCTGTCAGCGAAATGCTAATTGACCTTGAGTATGCGCCCCTTGCGGATACCATCGGCGGCGACGCCTCTGACCTCGACTCTACCTGAGACTCTAACCGCCTCTGTATATTGCTGCCACTGGCCGCCATCGACTCGATACTCTATTCCAAGCCCAGGGTAGATGCTGTTTGCCTGCAGGTAACCCTCCTTGATCTTGGCGCCTAGGGTTGGCACACGATAGGCTATTCCAGCCCTATCCAGCTTAGCCAGCTCCTTATAGCCTAAGGTGTTGGCAAAGGTCTGCCACTGCATGCGCTGCCTCTCGCGCATCTCGGCCGTGAAGTAGTTTGTCTCAGGGCCATATTTAGCCCCCTGATATTGATATGGCACCTCCCAATCGGCCTTGTGCCATGCCCTTTCAGCCAGCACTAACAGGCGAGGAAACACCATATATTCCACCACTTGATCTGAGCGTATGGTCTCGCTCCAGAGCTGGCCCTGGATCCCTTTGAATCTAACGCCTTGATTTAACGGCCCGCTGAGGCGTTTGCCCTCTTCATCCAGCTTAAGGGTATCGTCGGCCTCAAATGACTTACCTTCGATATCCGTCCACTGCTCGGCGTTGGCTGGCAGGTTGTCGGGCATGAAGCTAAATAGCTTGCGCTCGTTAGTGCTGCGACTCGCCCAATAGTATCCATGCTCTTTAGGATCGGCCTCGTAGGGGAAATCGAAATAGAGTACTTCGGGATTACTCAGCACAGTATCCCAGCCCAGGTTGGTCTGTGCATGGGCGCGCTTATGGCCGCCATGGGCAACCACATCCCAGATGTTAGTTTGATTCTTTGCTGGCATACGCTCGGGTCGGGTATGGCTCATGCCATCGCTCCAGCCCGCAGTTTCGATCCCTTTATCGGCCAACATCTTGGCTACCCGCTCGATAAAGTAAGCCCCAAAATGTGCCTCGCTATCCAGGCCGCTGTCTTTGTCTGCAAGCAGTGCCTGACAGACGGGTGACTCGACCCAGGCACCGGCGGTCTCATCGGCGCCGATATGGTAAAGCTCCAGGCTCTGATCCGCAGCCTGATGCAGCTTGGCTATCTCGCTCACCACCTTGTCGACAAAGTGATAGCTGGAATCCATACAGACGTTGAGCGTGTTGTCGTCGTAATATTGGATCGAGGCGTAGCGAGTCTTGTCCAGCGGGTCGATGAGGCGATACTCGTTAGCCGCGGCTTCATTGCCTTCAGCCATCAGACGGCGATACCTGGCCTCCATCGACTTGATGGCGGCGCGCGAGTGACCCGGCATATCCATAGATGGGATCACCTGAATTTGGCGCGCGCCGGCATACTTAAGGATCTCGATATAATCGGCCTTAGAGTAGAAGCCATTAACCTTGCTGTCGCCATCGGGGCCGCTGCCCAGCTGTGGCAATAAGCAGGTATCCTCCTGCAAGTCGTGACAGCGACGACTGCCCACCTGGGTCAGTTCGGGCAGGCCATCTATCTCCAGGCGCCAGCCCTCATCATCGGCCATATGCAGATGCAGCTTGTTTAGCTTGTAGGCCGCCATCTGGTCTAGAAGATCTAAGATAAACTGCTTGCTGTGAAAATTACGCGCCACATCGACATGCATGCCGCGAAAGTCATATCTAGGCTCATCTTCAATCTCCATGGCATTGAGCGATAGGGTGTCGAGAGAGATAAGGCTTGTTAGCGACGCCAAGCCATAGGAGAAACCTGCATCATCGCTCGCGTCTATGGTGATGCCATCAGAGGTAATATCGAGGCGATAGCCCCCTTCGGCGAGTTTAGTCGTCGACGGCTCTAACTTGAGTAGAATACCTTGAGGCGATGACTTAACGCCAAGGCGGGCCAGGCGCGCCAAGGCCGCCTCGATAGACGCCTTAGCTACACCGCCAGCATCCAGATGATAGCCAGAGGCCAGGGATAACACTGGGCTTTGACTATTGATTATTTGTCGCTTGGGCGTTGGGATGATCGCGTTGACAGCAAGCTCTGGGCGACTCTCAATATCCTGGTTTGCATCAAACAAGACCTGAGGCGTCGCCCACTTAAGCTTATCGGTATCGCTACGCTTATATTGGCTCTCGGCGCTGACATAGGCCTCGACATAGGGCCGCTGCTCCATGCCGGTACTGGCATCGACAGTCAGCTGAGTGCTGCTGATGATCTCGGGCTTAAGGCCGGGAACGACGATATAGTAGTTGGGCATGGCATCGGTTTCCGACAGCTGCCACAACTCCCCGAGAAAGGCGATGTCGACCGGCTGACCTTTCTGGAAACTGCTAAATTTATCCGTGGGCGTGATGCGATGCAGATCCCCTTTAACCTGAGTCAGCTCAAAGGCATCGGTTAACACCTGTTTCACAGGCCGCATCTGGCTGTAGTAGATAGCCCAATCCTTACGGTCAAAATCGACACCCGGGACTAATTCGATCTGGGCGGCAAAACAGCGGCCATCGACACCTGTTGAGGTGCACTGCTGAGGATAATTGGTCAGGGTGTGATAATTAACGGCAAGGCTAGTAGCAAACTGATACAGTACCTGCTGAGCAGAACTTTCGCTGACCTGCTGCGCCGCGACGCCTTTATCCTTGGCAATTTGGTTAGTGGTTGGCTGACTGCACCCAAACAGTCCCAGGCTCATGAGTAATGTTATTGGAATGAGCTTATTATTCATTGTTATCCTCACTTTTCTCGACTTGAACTATCAAGTCTCATTGCAGCCACCCTTCCCCGTCAGCATAGGCAATCAGCTTCCTGCTATTGCGATATCTGAGATAGCCACCACTTTATGCCAATCCTAATAAATAACTGTTCAAGCTAACTTGTTAAAACGTTCGATAACTGCATTACTTTTTTGATTGTAGAATCACTACTTACCTAAAAATTCAGCCTTGCTCTCAATCGTTTTCCCTGCGCTATTGCTGATCACTTACTTATTGCACTTGGTCTTATTTGCCGCCGCATCTTGCCCTATTTGCAAATAGATGCAACGGCGAAAACAGATCATAGTCAGACTTTTATAAACCTTGCAGATCCCCGAAACCGACCTGACTACGGCTTGCAGTCTGGCTTTGAAAAGCCATCTGACAATGAAAGAAATCTGTTTATTTAATCTGAAGCTCTGCAAGACAGCGAACGCCCTGCTGTGCTTTGCTCGCTGTTGCGCGTTTCCCTAAAGCCCACTCGTCAGGAATCACTCCGATTCAGAAAAAAGCGCTAGATGCATCATGTATCAAGTGCCACCGATAAAGGCGCCTTTTGAGACATAACACATCTAGCCATCTCTAGTATCTGGGGAGAGACTATAGGAAAAAACAAACACAATAACCATTGCTACAAACTTAATGGCTACTGCCAATGCACAGGTTAGGAGACCTCTTCCTAACAATGCAAACCTTACAAAACGAACGTGCCACACAAGCAAATGACAACGCTGTCATTCATTAATCTACCTAATAAAGAACAGAATTTCTACATTTTTTTGACATTCTGAGGCAATTTTTTATCTGCCCGTTGAAAACCGCCAGTCCCAGACACAGCTACAAAGACAGTACCCAACATCAAATGCCACATAAATATGACAACGCTGTCAACTGTTGATAACATCCAGGAGATACTCAAAGCCGAAAACGAGCACCAATGCTAACGAAAAGGACCTATGAGTATGGGTGTGGCGCCAGATGATAGTGTGGAGAAAATGGGAGGTCTTATGAGAAGAGTATCAAAAAGAGCAAGCTTATGCCCTCCCAGTGATAAATTTAATTCGAAGCGCCGAACAGTGAAAATTGCTCAACTTAACGCCTTTATCGCACCACTTTAGCGCCTACTAGATTTAATAGTACTTGCACTATGGTCGCCACTAGCGGTAAAAGATTAACCCAGCGTTTCCCTGCCTAACAAACAATGGGCTGGGAACAGACACCACAAACTAAAATTAACTAAGGTAAAAACATGGCAAAGATTGTCCCCCTATCGACAGAAAAGCATCTCAACATCAAGCTGACTCATTCAAACGATTTCAGCCGTTTCAACAAGGAACACCTGATCCCTGTACTGGCCAGGGAGATCCCTAGCCTGGCAGCCGAATTTCCCATCGTTTTCGTGAAGAATGGCGAGACCGGCCAGTTTATTCCAGTAGCCATCATGGGGATCGAGCCCGAAGTTAACCTCTACTGCCAGAGCAACCAATGGGATGCGCCAATCAGCCCAATCGGCTTTAGCAATGCGCCGCTGTCCATCGCCAGAACCTCGGAGGAAGGCGACAATGTGATCGTCTGCATCGATGAGGAGAGCCCTATGGTGTCAGAGGACGCTGGCAATCGACTCTTCACCGACGAGGGTGAGCGCAGTGAATACCTGACGGCGCGAACCAATGCCCTGCTGGATGTTGCCGCCATGCATCAACAGACACAGGCCGTTTGCCAATACCTGGCAGATAAGAACCTACTGGTTTCTCAGCAGCTAACGATTAAGCTGGAAAGATCTGAGCAGAAGATCAACATCAATGGTGTCTACCTGATCGACGATAAGGTGCTGAATGAGCTAAGCGATGAGGATTTCCTCGAACTTAGAAAGAAAGGCTTGCTGCCTATCATTTATGCCCACAGAGCCTCGCTTAATCAGCTGTCTCGTCTCATCGCCAAGCAAAATGAGTTCGATAAGCTGCAATAAGCATCCGCTATAAGCTAATGACGGGACGTTGGAATTAACAGCGCCCCGCCAAAGCAATTGTGCCCATTCAAAAATCAGGCATCATGGCACTTTGAGCTCAACATTTTTGTAAGCCATATACCGCGATCTTCTCTAGCAAATCCCTATGTTCTGGCAGCTCCTTCATCAGGTGCTCACCCACACTCGTTATCTGCCTAGCCTGGGCCTGGCAGGCTTCTCTGCGATCTTTACCTGCAACTTGAGGCGCCGTTGGATAATGCATGCCATAGAGGACATAGAGATAGTTCTCTAAGTCGAACACCTCAAACTTGCTGAAGAAGTCTTGCCTTATGGGGTAATGGTTTTGCCACAGCTTGAGTCGAGTGGCGAGCTCACTCGGAATCGTTTCCGGATCGCGATTATCGACCCAGAACGGCGAATCACTCCTGTCTGACAGGCAGTAGTGCATCTTGATAAATTCGACGACGCGCTCCCAGGCATAGGTCATCACCTGATTAAATTGTTCAGAGAGCAAGGCAAGCGCCTCACTATCCTTAGGCATGCGATTAGCCACGAAGCCTGCGGCAAAATCGGTCAGCAAGATAGAGGTGGCTTCCAAGGGCTCGAGGAAGCCCTGAGCCAACCCCAAGGAGAGGCAATTCTTATGCAAGAACTCCCTGCGATAGCCAAGCTTCATCGGCAAGACCCGATACTGATACTGGGCGACATCCTGCCCCAGATATCGGGAGAGCTTGTTAAGCGCTGTGTCATCATCCATATGTTTAGAGGAGTAGACAAACCCGACACCGCGCCTATGGGTCAAGGCGATATCCCATATCCAGCCTGCCTGATGCGCCGTCGCCAGGGTATAAGGCGGGATCGCCTCGTTCTCATCGATAGGTACCTGCACTGCTATCGCCTTGTCGGCAAACAGCTGATGAGACTTATCGACAAAGGGCACCTTGAGCGTCTTGTCGATAAGCAAGGATTCAAAGCCACTGCAATCGATAAAAAAATCCGCGCCGATACTGCCCCGGCAATCGGTTTCCAGGGAGGCGATCTCGCCGTTCTCCGTTAACGTGACCTCTTGCACATTGGCCATGATATGTTCGACGTTGAAACGCCTGATGGCATTTTCGGCAAGCAGCTTGGCAAACTTAGCCGCATTGAGGTGATAGGCGTAACCCAGCGCTCCCTCATATTCGCTGTGGGTGATCCGCTTTGGCGCTCGCCCGGCTTCGCACACCTTGTGCTGAGGAGAGACCATGTCGCCGTATGCGGCATTAGCATTATCTAACCAATGTTGGGTCAGATCCTCCCCCAAAGGGCTCGGCATATCGAACAGGTGATGATAGAAATTCCCTGCCCCGTGACGGTCCTTATCCATCCAATTGACGAACTTGATTGACTGCTTGAAGGTGACGTCACATTGACGAATAAACTCAGATTCACTTATCCCAAAGCGTTTCAGGCTCTGACGAATGGCGGGTACTGTACCTTCGCCAACCCCTATGATGGGAATATCGGGAGACTCCACCAGCGTGATGCTCACGTCTTGGCGATGCTCAAGGGCCTTGCCCAAGTGATTGGCCGCTAACCAACCTGCCGTGCCGCCGCCCAATATAAGGATACGCTTAATGTCCATGGTTTCACCTCTGCCCTACTCTTTGTCTAATTAAAGGTCGGTGCGAATAACAAGTTACTACTAAAAAGCCGGTGCTAGTAAAAATCCACCTTCTGAAGAAGGTGGCTTTGTATTAGCCCCCTGAAAGGGGGCGTTGCCTAGTTCAATTCCAACTGCGGCTGTTCCTGCTTTTCAACCTTTTCCTGATGGCGAACATACCTTCTTATGACTTCTTCATTGATTCCTACTGTGTCAACAAAGTACCCTCGCTGCCAAAAGTGGTTACCCCACAACTTATTCTTTCTTAAATAAGGATATTTACTGAAAATTTTTAGAGCTATTTTACCTTTTAGAGCTCCCATCAATTTTGAAATAGACAGCTTTGGAGGCACTTTAATTACTAGATGTACATGATCTATTTGAACATTGAGCTCAACAACAGTGCAGCCTAGCTGTTCACTGTAAACTTGAATACAGCGGTATACATCCTTACCCAATTTGTTTTTTAGAAGCCTAAATCTATATTTAGGCGTCCACACTATGTGATATTGACATCGCCAATACACATGCGATGCTTTCTCATATCTACTCATGTTTTTTGTCCTCTGTTACTTCGCTAAAAGTCAGAGTCCAATTAACATGAGTAGATATTCAGGCAAAGCCTAAATTATGATAACCACCTACTGAAGTAGGTGGTTTAGGGCTGAAAATAAAAAGCCCAGCATAAGCCGGGCTTTGTACACTCATGTGTCGATTAGAAACGCAGTGCGACACCCACCTTGTATCTCGCTTCGCCTTCGAAGCTCCATACCGGGTAGTTATCTTTAAACTCGGCGATCACATCTGGGTTGTCGACAGGCGAGACACCGATCTGGATACTGTCTTCCTCTGTGAGGTTAACGGCTTCGAAGGTCAGATCCATCCAATCGGTCACGCTGTAGTTCATGCTCAGATCCAGCGAGCCATAGTCTTGGTGCTGACGGTTACCATAGAAACCTGGTAGCTCACGCATCATGTATTCGCTGCGCCAGTTGTAGGCCAGACGCGCAGAGAAGCTTTCCATCTCATAGTAGCCCACAAGGTTAACCGTGTGCTTAGAAGAGTCAGAGAAGACACCCACTTTATCTGGGTAGTTCTCGGCAGGAGAGCCTGCATCGGCGAAGGTATAGTTAACCGAGTAGCCAAGACCATTTTCGAACGAGTCTTGCAGCTGTAGTTCAACCCCTTCGATATGACCACCGTTAGCATTGTACTTCTCGCTGACAGTCCAGCAGTCATAGACGCCAACACCACAGGCGCTGTAGCCTTGATCTCTGAGGTTATCGTCTTCGATGCCAATCTGTTGATTTAGCTTCTGACGAGTGGTGATGAAAGAGCTCACGTCTTTGATGAAGTAAGTCAAAGAAGCCAGACCCTCACCGCCGAAGTACCATTCCAGGCTCACATCGGCCTGGGTCGCCTTAAATGGCTCCAGAGCAACAGAACCACGGTTAAGCTTCTCGTTACCTGGCGTGCCATCGTTCAGCCCAGGAAGAGTCGAAGTGGCAAACAGGTCTGCGTAGTTAGGACGAGACATCACCTGAGCCGCTGTGGTACGTAGCAAGAGATCCGGTGCTAAGTCGAACGTCACGTTGATGCTTGGCAATACGTCACTGTAGCTCGACTTGTCTGTGCTCAACTCATCGGCGAACTGACCGCTTGAACTCAGCGCATAGTAATCAGACTCGATATCGGTGGAGATGAAACGTAGACCAAAGTTACCGCGGATCCCTTCCGCCTCGAAGTTAGCCATGGCGTAGGCGGCCAGGTTCTTCTCATTCAGAGTACCGTAACCAGACTTATCGCGGGTGAAGCCATCAACAGAGGCCTTAGCGTCACGGATCATGGCATCGAAATTTGGCTTAGGCAGAGTAAAACCTGCGCCAGATGAGATGGTGCCTGAGTAGTATTCAGAGGCATCCTTAGCCACTATGTCACCCACTATTGCCGCGTCAGTTTGCTGTGTCACGTCATGGTCGGCATAGCGCACGCCGGCTTTAATCGAGGTGATGGCACCAAAATCAACCGGGAAGGTCAGATCGAACTGAGCATAGGTCTCTTCGTCGGTGTTAGGCTGTTTCTTCAGCGCCCAACCTGCAGTTTCTAGCTGACCATTGAAGTCGCCCGCATCGAAAGACTTGTTGGCAATGTCGATAATAATCTTTTCACCGGTAGCGTCATAGTGACCGGCGAAGTCACCAGGCTGACCGATAGAGTTACCATAGTTAGAAGTTAGGCTGGTACCACCATCCGCCTTGGTATTACCTACACGACCTTCGAGGGTAAAGTTGTCACCCTCATATTTAAAATCCAGATCATAGGTGTCAGACGACATCTCGGCTTCACGTGCCCAAGTCTGTGCCCAGGCAAAGCCACCCTCACCCGTATGGGTGATATCGGTACAGACACCTGCGGCGTTGGTCTGATTACAGGTGCTTACGCCTTGCTGAGTCGGGAAGAGGAAAATAGAGGTGTTGGCGTTGTTTGCCTTGAGATCCAGGCTAGTCACCGTTAGGCCAAACTCTAAATTATCGGTCGGACGATACTGGGCTGCTATATTATAGGCGGTGCGCTCACGATCTTGCTGAAAGGTAGTCGGCACAATTTCCCCCCAGCCCAGCAGGGTCTCGATACCGTTACGCTGATAATCGGTTTGAGAGCCAGCAGCTGAGACCAGAACACCGAAGGTCTCGTCCTCGTTTGCCCAGCTATACAGGCCAGAGAGGGCAGGATCTGTCTCTTCAGAGACAGTACCATAGTCGCCCTTGGCACTTAGAAATAGTGTATTGGCTTCTAAATCTAAAGGTTTACGTGTCTTAACCACCACGGTGCCACCAATGCCACCTTCGGTAATGTCAGCCTGAGAAGATTTATAGACTTCAATGCCACTGATCATCTCGGGCGGTAGCAGAGAATAGTTAAAGCTACGGTCGATGGCCTGTTGGTCAAACCAACCTGTCGAGGCAACAGAGTGACCATTTAACAGGGTACGGGTTAACTGAGCCGAGGCGCCACGAATCGACACCTGCTGACCCTGACCAAACTGACGGTTAACGCTAACACCAGGAATACGACCCAGCGACTCTCCTACGTCACCATCAGGGAACTTACCTATATCTTCCGCCGTAACGGCGTCGACAACGGCATCAGAGAATCTTTTGGCGTTAATTGACGCCTTCATCGAAGCACGCAGACCACGTACTTCAATTTTTTCAATATTATCAGTATTGACCGCTTCTGCATCGGCCTCTGCCGCTAAAGCAGAAACAGACACTGCACCACTCATCAGCAGGGCAATATTTGTAGCTAGTACACTTTTCTTAAAAGTAGATGGTCGCATCTCGTTTCCCTTCCATAACTTTATTATCTTTTTTCGTATTCATAACCATCCCCGAAGGAATGACAACGCTGTCATGTGAGTGCAAAGATTACACAACAATTAACAGATGCGCCACAACAAAATAACCAAAAGCAGGAATTTCTTTGGATTTATACATTTATCAAACAAAACACGCTCTTTGCATCTTGTTGCAATTTACTGATAAACAAGGATAAAAATCACTAGCTTTCGAAACGGGACAAATGTAATTCGGGATAGAAATCAATTTGATGATTGCTTAATAGCGTAAAACTCAGCAATATTGTCGCCAGGGGAAGTGAGATCTGCTGTGTAACCATACAGTACATTGTTTGAGACATATTTGAATTCTGAAGCAGCTAGACGCTGTGCAGACACAAAGAGTATCCGCTAGATGAAAGTCACCATTAATGACGTCGCCAAATATGCCGGCGTCTCCATAAAAACGGTTTCACGGGTCACAAATAACGAGCCTTCGGTTCGTCAGGCGACGATTGATAAAGTGAATCAGGCGATTACCGCACTTAATTACCAGCCTAATGTCGCTGCCCGTAATCTAGCCGGCACAAAATCCTATGTGATCGCCTTTGTCTACGACAACCCCAATGCCTACTATGTCATTGATATGCAAAATGGTATTTTGTCTTCCTGTAAGCAAAGAGGCTATGAGCTACTCATCCATCCCTGCGATGCCAAGTCAGATAATATTTGTCAGGAGCTGGTCGATATGGTGCGCCATGCCAGGCTGTCAGGCTTGGTATTAACCCCGCCGCTATCGGAAGACCCAAAAGTCTTGGCGGCCCTGGATCAGATTAACGCCAATTATGTACGCATTATTGCAGGGGAAGAGGTGAGCCCAACCGATGGCTTATCGATCCTGGTCAACGATAAACATGGCGCGGTTTCCATCACCCAGCACCTTATCGATCTCGGCCATAAAAATATCGCCTTTCTAAGCGGTGACCATCAGCACGAATCCACCAAGGAACGTCTCGCCGGTTTTAAGGCCGCCCTGCAAAGCAATCATCTATCCCTTGACGAGTCCAACATCATCAATGGTCAGTATTCTTTTGAGTCGGGTGTAGAAGGCGCTAAAACACTGCTAGCGAAAGCCAATCGGCCGACGGCCATAGTCGCCTGTAACGATGAAATTGCCGCGGGGGCACTCTTCGCGGCCAGATTAGCTGGAGTTGCGATACCCGAGGAACTCTCGATCGTGGGATTCGAAGATAGCCCCTTCTCGAGACAAACCTGGCCTAAGCTAACCACAGTCCATCAACCAAATAAGTTGATTGCGCAAACGGCAACCGAGTTACTTATCGAGAATCAGGGCAACAAGCAGAGTGAGACGACTCACCAGGTCTTCATTCCTGAGCCGGTACTGAGAGACTCATCGGCAAGCCCAAAGGCTTAGGAATTGGCATCAAACTTTGATTAATGATTTCTATAGACAATAAAAAACCGCTGATATCTCAGCGGTTTTTTATAACTTTAGACTTAAACGGCTTCTTCGTTCTCTTCGCCGGTACGAATTCGAATCACGCGTTCGACTTCGGTAACAAATATCTTACCGTCACCTATCTTACCCGTTCTCGCAGTATCGACGATGACTTCGAGCGCCTGATCTAGCTGCTCATCTTGAATAACCAGCTCAATTTTTACCTTAGGCAGGAAATCCACCATATACTCGGCGCCGCGGTAGAGCTCCGTGTGCCCTTTCTGGCGTCCAAAACCTTTGACTTCAGAAACCGTCATGCCGGTAATACCGATCTCCGCCAGAGATTCGCGTACATCATCTAACTTAAACGGCTTAATAATGGCCTCGACCTTCTTCATCAAACGCTCCCTAAAATTCTGCTAACCCAATTCGACAAAACCTAAGTTTATTAGGCACTAGCTTATCACGTCCACCCAAACCACCAAAGATGATTATATCGAGAGATAAAATGATTCAATATTCATAGAGCAGAACAATATATGCCCATCGCCTAAACTTGAGCTAACTCTTCTATACTCAATGAACTCGCCCCAAAAACGAGTTCAGGTCATTGCAGGAAGCATAGACTACATACAGCAAGGATTAGCTATGAAACATCATAATGGATTCACACTCATTGAATTAATGGTCACACTCACCGTTGCGACCATACTCCTCTCGGTTGGCCTACCAAGTCTTACAGATCTCTATCAGGCTTACCGAGCCGATTCAGCGATAAGATTAATCCAACAAACACTTCAGTTTGCTCGAAATTCGGCAATTAATTATGGCGTATGGGTAACGGTATGCCCAGTCAAAGATAATCAATGCGCTAATGATTGGCACTTAGGACTAAGTGTATTTACCGATTCGGGGACCAGCAACCAGCTCGATGGCACTGACAAATTACTGATACAAACAGGTTCATTTGATAGTGGTGACTTTGTCTACTACAACCGCGCCTCTGCTCGTTTTCAACCCGATGGACTTGCATCGGGCAGCAACGGAACCTTAAGGTATTGCCCTGGCTCGGCCAACAGTCCTTACTCCAAAGCCGTTATCGTCAATCAAGCCGGTAGGATACGCTTTTCAAAAGAGAAAAATATCAGCTGCAACCAATAACAGCTCCAAAGCTAACGACTCACGCCAATTTTAATCAAGCCGACAAATTATTGGCATTAAAAAGAATAGCTTATATATACTGAAATCCTAAAACTTCTCGCTTATACTAGTGTTAAGTAAATAGAGGATTTTACTCATGATGAAGAATAAAAATGGGTTCACGCTGGTTGAGCTCATGGTGACTATAGTCATTGCTGGAATTATTATAACAGTTGGGATCCCATCCTTAACAGCTGTATATGAAGGTGTCAGAGTAAATAGCAATATTGAACGAATCAATAGCATAATGTCGTTTGCCAGAAATCAGGCGATAAGTTACGGTGCGACAGTCAATGTCTGTCCTTTTGCCTCGACAACCTCTTGCGGGACAGATTGGAAAGGAGGAGTTAGAGTATATCTAACCGATGCGAGTGGAACCGACAAAGAACTCAGAGTGATTGATAGCTTCAATAGTAAAGACTCTGTCAAAGGTTCTGGCTCGCTGATAACCTTTCGCGCAGACGGCTTGTCTTCTGGAGGTTCGATAATCTATTGCCCGAACGGCAAAAGCAGCGAATCTAAAAGCCTACTCATTAGTAGCAGCGGCCTCATCTCATATGGTGCCGATGGAAATAGCTGCTAAAATTAAAGTCCCTAATAGCAGGGACTTCTATACCCAAATACTACCTGAGGGTACGTTTATCTACAGCATTTGCTTTATCGCTTGTAAAGGAGTTAGACAGCGGTACGCATTCCTCAACTTCTTTAATAAAGTACTTCTTTCCTTTAACATCTGTTAGTTGTTTTCCTGGCAATCCGGCTACTCTAAGCAATAACTGGCTTTCTTCCCACCTATAAAAAACAACTTGCCCTCCTTTTGGGGTGCTACTAATGAAACACTTATAGTCTTGCATCTTCGCATACGCTGGTGTTATCAGTGCAATCGACATTAGACATATCGTTGTGCTAAACAGCTTAATCATTTCCAACACTCCTTTGACGGGCCTTTAATTCCTGCATCCGTCATGGTTATAGTCGCACAAGCCGTATCCCTGCTAGCTTGAGTGCCAATTGCCGTAGCAGTTACCGTGAATGTCGCCCCACCAGTAGAAGCCACTTTATAGTGCTCATGCTCAGTAACCAAAGGATTTGCGCTCATCCCTAATTTGGTTAAATCACTTGCATAAGTTCTATTATCCAAATAATACTGCTCTTGAAGGTTTGCAACCTCCATCACCGCGGCCACGCCCTCAGCTCGTCCACTTTTTGTCACATAATCAATGTATGAAGGATAAGCAATTGCAGCTAATATCCCCACTATAGCTACAGTGATAATAACTTCGATTAAAGTAAAGCCATTTAACTTCTGCATTAATTAATTGCTCTCATCCAGGTGATAATAAATTCTATTTGTACTTAACCCACTACCTAATGATACAGTACCTTTACACTCACCCTCTTCACACTCCCCTTTGCCAACACCTATAATGTAAGCCGTAGATTCTTCCCCCTCTTCTGGCTTAGGTATTACAATCTGAGGCGTATCTGGTACCCGTTCACCAATCTCATAATAGGTTTCGCTGTAAGATCTGGTTCCCTTATGCAGATCAAACACGTATAAACGCCCTTGTCCGGCAAAGCCACATATTCCAGCATCCAAATCGACATCTGTTCGAGTCGGAGGAATAAAGGAAGTGAAGTAAACTTTTCCATCAAATATCAATGACGCAGATAAAGTTTTTTCCCCTGTTACACTATAGTCATAATACCAGCCTCGCTTAGTACCGAAAGTAATTTCTTCACTCTGTGATGACGGTGCTGCAGTGGTGACATCGTAGAGATTACTAATAGTTAATGCCGCTGGCGCATCTGTACTAGTAAAGGTTTTAGTAACTACATTACGATCTTGGAATACATAAAACATATCATTCGTATTTATATCAAGAGGATGAGTTCGATTTCCTGTCCCTATAGTCACAGCATCATATGGCACACTCTGATAAGTGAGTTCGCCACTATTATTATGAATATTATTAAACTGAGTCTGTGCGACAGATGGCTCTGCAAAAAACATCCTGTCATTTGGAGAGGTAGATGTCGCAATAGATGCAAATTTAAATGTAGACCAAGTCGATTGCATTTTTCCTGGCATATCTATACGCCAAATATTCCCACCAATATCGGCAGCATAGATTCTATCCGTTATACCATCATTATTGCTGTCTAAAACAGCAACTTTATTAGGCACACTTGCCATGCCAGTATCAGAAAACTTTTTAATGAAAGCACCAGATTTGGCATTAACAATATAAACCGCCTCTCCCGTACCTTCACTAGAGGCCATCCCCCCCCCAATAACTAACACGGGATCATCAATACCAGGCACAAAGGTGACCACAGGCTCTGACCAGGATTGACCTAGTTCTTCAAATCCAGTCGAATTTGAATCTATTTTCCATTTATAGCTAGGTACATCCGGATTCGTAATATCCAACGCATAATAAGAAGTTCCACCTCTTCGCATACCAAGGAATACCCAAGCCTTGTTGACTTTCCCACTAGAGTCCGTTTCCGTATAGGCTACTGGTGAAAGATCCATTCCATATACGCTATGCTCTCCTGTAGGAGCATTCTCTCTTAACTTAGGGATATTCATCCAAAGTTCTTGAGGCAAAAATGCCCAGGTTTCAGTGACCGAGCCAATGGAATAATCACCACTACCCGAATCAGAATCCTTAAACATGTGAACCAATCCCTGATTAGTTCCCACTATAACCCTCACATCCAGGTTTTCCGTTCCATCCGCATTTGGTTTCTCACCAAAGTTAATCGCTAAAGGTTTAGAATGCAGAGGATCACCCATAATATCTTCTCTGGCATCATAAATATTACCATCTTTGTCATCGTCGTCGACATCAACTCCAAACAACCAATCTAAATCCTCTTGCGAATAAGTTGAAGCAAAACCGGAAGTTCGAATATCCATAATACTAGAACCGGAATTAGTCTTTATATTACGATTTTTTAAAGTCGACCTCAAAATGGGCAGTACGCCGCCAGAATTAACCTTATTCCCATCGACATTATTTGCAGAACAAGTATTCCAATAGGTACAGGTAGACGCGGCAATGTTACCATTAGAATCAATTGCTTTAGAACTTCCTCCTGGACCAACAATCTCTCCTGAAGAATTGACCTTTAACTTCTTAAGATTTCCACTCCATCTTGGCCCCTTTCCGGGTAAGAACATTGCAAAATAAGCGGAGTTATAAGTCTGTGTCTTATCAAAGTTGTTACTAGCAATACTTGGTGAGGTGAATGATGAGTCAATTGATAAAATAGACTTTAAGGCATCATCCATTGCCGCAACAAGATCAAGACCATTCTTAGCAACATAATAACCTTTAGATATACCGGAATCATCTCTAGGGTTACCGCCCCTAAAAGCAGCCTCCTCCAATAATTTGGCCGCAACGTCAGCTCCTTCAGAAAAGCCTATCGTAAATAACCTAACATTCTGTTTATTATCTATACCATTAACATCTTTAACTCCCTTAACCATATCATTGTTATACATATAAGCGGCTAAAGCTGGCAAATAACTGGTTTCCGTATCTCCCCAAGAATTGACAAAATCAAATCCTGAATAGTTTGCACTATTTTCAGCAGAGCTTGCTAAAGATATGATCGCACTATCTGCATTACTATCAATTGTCGGCGCTCCATCGGTAATATAAATAATATAGGCCGTATCAGGACATTTTTTAAATGGCGTAGTATAATTCCCGCCAGTAAGGATACTTGGAGGGGAGTTAGGAATATAGCCATCGATTTTATAACTGCCCTGAGCATTCTTATCATCATTACCAAAAGTAACGGGACCACCGCTAAAGTACTGGTAAGCCTCATAAAGAGTTTCGCATAAAGGAGTGTTGGTTTGAGCAGGCATGCCATTAATCAAAGAAATCAAAGAATTCTGATTTGTAGAGGTCATCTCCTTAATGTCATAAACAATACGCCCGCCATCAGCATCCCCTTCACTTGGATAATTCAAATTAAATACAGCTAACCCAGCATCAATAGGAATAGATAATGATGTCAATGCTGTAGTCAATGCATCTTTAGCAACTTCCAAACGAGTACCTGTCCCACCACTGTTCTGTCCTTCCTCTGTGGTAGTAACCCACTGATACCAAACTAAATAATGGGCTGTATAAAGGGTTACAGGAGTACCTTTGCCAAATTCTGTACCACCTAAACTTGATTCTCTATCAGCAGCAGTTGCTCCTGACGTATACATATCCTTGGTGTCTATAGGATAACCATCCGCAAAGGCAACTGTGCCCCCCCCTTGCTTTTTTCGTCCCGGATTCTTAGGATCGGATTCTAAAATATCCTGATGGCAATCGACAATTTGCCCAGTATTAAACCCTTCATTATCGGCAAGCGGATACCACTTACCAGTCTTCCCACTAGATTTAAACTCGCGTAAATATCCAGTATAACGTCCTCGTTCTTTGAGAGCTATTGCAGCTTTATTACAATTATTATTATCAGCATAAAAACGACGCGAATCCTTCGGCTCATCTGGAGTTGGCATGTTACTGGTATTATCTATACCGCCAGCATTCCAATAAATTCCTTTCTCATTTATATAGCCGGAATAGCCAGCTAAATAATCACCGAAACCATCAGCATAGTCACAAATACCATTTGCTTTATCATCAGCAGAACAATAGGAACTAGTCGCATTCTGATCCTCAGTTGACATACTACCTGAATTATCAAATACAAATAAAACTTGAGGCCTTTTACCCGAGCGAACATTCGAGTCAATCAAATAGAGCTCTGTATCATCAGCTACAGTCATTCCGGAAATTACGACCATAGCCATAACTGTGCTGCATAGTAATTTCTTAAACATAATCCTAGTTTCCTGTAAGTACTTGCTGTTCGATGCCGGAAGCCACTGTTAGAGAGCCAAGATTATCTCGGCCAAAAACGGCAGTACTGGTGACCTGAGCACGACGACAACTCACTAAATTAGCCCCTGTCGCATTGGTAGTTCTTTGACAGCCAACATCCTTAACTGCCGTCTCAGGGAGTGGGGTTATCACTTGCGTGCTACTAAAAGTCGTCTCGGTGACCTGATTAGAAAGATTTGCAAAAGCGGCGCCTGAGTAATTATCAATAACTTGCGAAAGCCCACCGTCCGCTATTGCCTTAGCCTCAATTCTTTCAGAGCCAGCACCAGACATACGAAGAGACTGTGTAGAGTTAACAGCTAACGCAACACCTATCACAGTCATGATAATGAGAATTATCAGGGAAAGAAAAAGCACTATCCCCTGCTGTTTTTTCATCATCTTTAGCTCCTTATCAGTACTGGGTTCTCCAATACCACCGTTGTCGACATAACCTTACGTCTAAAATTATCTTTGATAGGCTGTATCTGCTTATCACCAAGTTGATAAGTTGTCTCGTTCGTATACGAAGGGTCACTCTGGACGGAACGAACTAAGATAAAAACTTTTATCGCAACCAAGCGTTGAAATGATTCATTATCCCACATTAGTGAGGTCACTTGAGATTCGGGAATGTAGCGATCCGGCGTGCTATCGCCATCGTTGTCAAATCCATAAAGGAAACGAACATTTTCTATTCCTTCCACTAATTGCTCAAAATTATTCATTCCCTTATTTGTTAAGGTAATTCGTCGTAATACCGGAGTACCAGATGCATCATCGGCGATATAATAAACATGATGTTGATACTCCCAGATTCTAGGATTAGTTAGGGCTGCAGCAGGGTTAGCACCGACGAAAAATGCAACTTCACTAGAGTTCGTAGCGGCAAATATGGCATCACTATTACCATTTGCAACATTTGGCCCAATAAAGCGTTTCATCTGTAACACATCGGTATTTTTATTAACCGTCACACCAGCCAAGCAGCTTAAAGAGCTACCTCCAACGCCACTTTCATATCCCCACAATCGCCTGAAATGAGCAGGTTGTGTATTAGGAAGCGTCGCATTATTTAATCCAGCGCCAACACAATCAATGAAACCTGATGTGGGCACTTCTAGTACAGTGTTTGTCCCTACAACAAAATCCGTCCCTGTGATATCCCCCATAAATCCAAGCTGAGAGATATCTCGCTCCATTATGGCAAGCGCTATCCGTCCATTTTCTTGCAGCTGATTAAATTGACTTGTAGTCGTTACATTCGAAGACGACATACTAAACATAGTAATCAAGCCTCCACTTAAAAACAGACTTATAACGAGAGCCACCATCAACTCAACAAGTGATAAGCCCTTCTGTTTATTTGTTAATTTCAAAGCCATATCCATCTAAATGATCACTGTTTGTATTGAGTAAAGACGGCGTCGATTGCTTACTGTGCCGCAATCACCCGAGCTTCCGCCATCAGAGGTAGCTCTTATCCCTTTCCACGCCATAACAACATTTACGGTATTCCCATTAACCGTAACGCAAGCTGTCGGAGTATCGAGTCCTCCAACATTTTGCGCTCCCACGACCTCAGCCGCACCGATAAACGCTGAACGCCACTCATATAAATCCCAAGCGACAGTCTGAGAGGGAGAGCATAAGGCTGCGCCAGTACAGGCCGGATTTGGCAGAGTTGGCGCGCCACTATAGGTGCCAGCATAATTTGCTAACTGGCTAGGATTTAACTTCATGCGATTGATAATATCGTTGGCGTAGTAGGAAGCCTGGGTCTGCTGAAAAGACTCGAAGCTGCCTCGCTTGGAAACAACGTGTAGATTAAATATGCCGATCAGGCCAATAACAAGAATGACGAGCGAAACCATCACCTCTATTAGGGAAAACCCTTTCCCACGTTTTACCATGATGTCAAATCTCCGATATTAGCCATACTTTTGACAGTCGTTTCAGTCGTTTAGTCTTTTAAAATCTGAAAGTTAGCATAACTTTAAACTATACTAGTTAATCATAGATTAGTCGAATGTTACTCGCTAGTAATATTAGGTCTAAAAAGGAAATTCGATATGCCAAGGGCAATTTTTAGGCAACAAAAAAGGAGGCTTTAGCCTCCTTTTCTCATCAAAACAGCAAGATACCTAGCGTAGTTCAGCCGGTACGGCAAATACGGTATCTTCTTTACGCCCTTCCACCTCGGTGATCACGCTAGGTGCCAACTTGGCGATAGCATCGATAACCTGTTGTACCAACACCTCCGGCGCCGATGCGCCAGCGGTAACGGCAACCTTCTCGATATCGTTAAACCACTCGGGTTTAATGTCGTCGGCATTATCCACAAGATAAGACTGTGTGCCCTTCTTAATCGCCAGTTCCATCAAACGATTCGAGTTGGAGCTGTTCTTAGAACCCACCACAATGAAGAGGTCGACGTCATCGGCGACGTTACGCACCGCATCTTGTCGGTTCTGGGTCGCGTAGCAGATATCGTCCTTACGTGGTCCCTGGATTGACGGGAAACGCTTCTGCAAAGCCGCAATCACATCTGCAGTATCATCCATAGACAGAGTCGTCTGCGTCACGAAGCAGAGGTTTTCCGGGTCTTTCACCACTAAGGCTTCAACATCGGCCGGCGACTCCACCAACAACACGCCGCCCTCAGGGTTGTCGTATTGTCCCATGGTGCCTTCAACCTCTGGATGACCCGCATGGCCGATAAGGATACATTCGATCCCCTTACGGCTGGCACGAGTGACCTGCAGATGCACCTTGGTCACCAATGGGCAGGTGGCATCGAATACTCGCAGGCCACGTTTTTTCGCCTCGGCACGAACCGCCTGGGATACACCGTGAGCACTGAAGATCACTATGCTGTCGTCCGGCACTTGGTCTAGTTCGTCAACAAATACCGCGCCCCGGTCTTTGAGGTTTTGCACAACATATCGATTATGCACCACTTCGTGGCGTACATAAATTGGCGGCGAGAACAGCTCGAGCGCCCTCTCGACTATGCTGATGGCCCGATCGACACCGGCACAAAAACCTCGCGGATTGGCCAGTTTAATCTGCAGACTTTGAGGAGGTTGCGTCATGATTAGAGCTCCTGAACCACTTCCAATTCAAATGTCACCGCCCGGCCCGCCAATGGATGGTTAAGATCGACGGTTACCGAATCCCCTACTACCTCGCGGACGATACCTGGGATCTCACTGCCACCAGGACCGGCGAAACTGACGATTACGCCCGTTTCGAGCTGCATATCCGCAGGAAACTTACTCCTGTCCATATGGTGAATAGCATCCGGGTTTGACTCACCAAAGGCATCCGCAGCAGCCAGAGTAAAGCTATGCTTATCCCCTTGCTTCAGGCCCTTCAGCTCTGCTTCAAAAGCAGGACTCAAGGTTTGATCGCCTATGTTTAACTTGGCCGGTTTACCAGAGGCCTTAGTGCTATCTGCCGTCGAACCATCTTCCAGCAGGATATTCATATGGCACAATAATGATCGTGTAACTGTCACTTCTTACCCCTTTGCAACGTCTTCGCCATTTGGCTTACGCTCTGAAATAAACGAATCCAAGATGATGAGTCCGGCTCCGACACAGATCGCCGAATCGGCAATGTTGAAGGCGGGGAAATGACTCGTCTTCCAATAGAAATCGAGGAAATCGACCACAAAGCCATGCTGCAATCTATCAATTAAATTCCCCAATGCCCCACCAATCACTAAGGTATAGGCCAGATTCAGTCGCCATAATCCTTTCGATTGCTTACGCAGCCAGACGGTCAGCAAGGTACTAAAACCGACTGCTACCAAGGTAAACAGCCAACGCTGCCACCCACCGGCATCACTTAAAAAGCTAAAAGCCGCGCCATAATTTCTCACATAGGTGAAATTAAAAAATGGCAGTAAGTTGATTGACTCTCTCAGGTCAAAATTGGCTAGTACCCATTGTTTGGATAGTTGATCGGCGATGAACACCAATACAACTACCCAATACCAACGTAAGCCACTCTCTTTCCAGCTAGATGGCATTCGATTCCCTTATGCGAACTGGCGAACTTCGCCGTCACCTTCGATGTTGGTCACGCAGCGTGTACAAAGCAGTGGGTGCGCTTCAACCTGACCCACATCTTCTCTGTGATGCCAGCAGCGATCGCACTTGGCCGCCTCAGTCTTAGCCACTAATAGCTTAAGACCAGCCAGCTCTGTCTCAACTGCATCGTCACCGGCACTCGCCAGCGGGGCAATCTGAGTATTAGAGGTCAGCAGCACGAAGCGCAGCTCATCCCCCAGCAGCGCCAGAGACTCGGTTAGCGCGTTATCGGCATAGAGAGTCACTTCGGCTTCTAACGAACCACCGACACGCTGCTCGCGGCGCGCCTGCTCGATGGCCTTGTTCACCTCATCACGTACTGTGATGAGATTTGCCCAATACTCGTCGCTCAGGTCACTATCTAGGGTCACAGAGACCAGGCCTTCGAACCAAGTCTGAGTAAAGACAAACTCTTCACGTTCACCCGGCAGCGATTGCCATACCTCATCGGCGGTAAAGCTCAGAATAGGCGCAATCCAGCGCACCATGGCTTCGGCAATCAGGAACAGCGCGCTCTGGCAGCTACGACGTGCCAGGCTGTCACCCTTAGCCGTGTACTGTCTGTCTTTGATGATATCCAGATAGAAGCTGCCTAGCTCAACAGAGCAGAACTGCATCAGTTTCTGGGTCACCAAGTGGAAGTTATATTGCTCATAAGCCTCTAAGATCTCGGCCTGCAAGGCTGCGGCGCGGCGCACCACCCAGCGATCCAGCGCAACCATATCTTCGACGGCAACTGTGTCGTTAACCGGATCAAAACCGTTCAGGTTAGCCAGCAGGAAACGCGCCGTATTACGGATACGACGGTAAGCATCGGCGCTACGCTTGAGGATCTCATCGGATACTGTCATCTCGCCGCTATAATCGGTCGCGGCCACCCAAAGACGCAGAATGTCGGCACCTAGCTTGTTGGTGACTTGCAGCGGGGCAATCACGTTACCTATCGACTTAGACATCTTACGGCCCTGGCCATCCACGGTGAAACCATGGGTCAACACCTGCTTGTAAGGCGCCTTGCCGTTCATGGCAGTCGAGATCATCAGCGATGACATGAACCAACCACGGTGCTGGTCGCTACCTTCCAGGTAGAGATCCACCGGATGACCATTGTATTCAGGACGCGCGGCAACCACAGATGAGAAGGTAGAGCCTGAGTCATACCATACATCTAAAGTGTCTGTGACCTTACGGTATTGGTCGGCTTCTTCGCCTAACAGCTCTGCGGCGTCGAGATCCCACCAGGCCTGAATGCCTTCTTGTTCGATGCGATGGGCAACGCGCTCCATCAGGGCAACGCTGTCAGGGTGCAACTCTTCGGTATCACGGTGCACGAACAGGGTGATAGGCACGCCCCAGGTACGTTGACGTGAGATACACCAATCTGGACGATTCTCGACCATCTTCTCGATACGGCTCTGACCCCAGTCAGGGATCCATTGCGTCTTCTCGATCTCGCTCAGCGACTGAGTACGTAAGCCTTTTTGGTCCATAGAGATGAACCACTGCGGCGTCGCGCGGAAGATAATAGGTGTCTTGTGGCGCCAGCAGTGTGGGTAGCTGTGACGATAAGCCACATGATTCAGCAGTGCGCCCTTCTCTTCGAGCAGTGCAACCACATTATCGTTGGCTTTAAAGACATGTTGGCCGGCGAAGAACTCGGTATCTGGCTTGTAGACACCGTTATCCCCTACAGGGTTAGCCACTTCCAGACCATATTTTTGACCGATAACAAAGTCGTCCTGACCGTGGCCAGGCGCCGTGTGTACCACACCGGTACCCGAATCAACAGTGACGTGGTCGCCAATGATGACAGGCACATCAAAATCATAGAAAGGATGCTTAAAGCGCAGCAGTTCCAGCGCCTGACCTTTCACTGTGCCCAGCACGCTATGCGACTCGGCGCCGTAACGCTCGATGCAAGACTCAGCCAGCTCCTGCGCCACAATAATCGCGCGCTTGCTGCCATCTTTAATGAACTCAACCAGATCGTAATCGATATCACCGGCCATTGAGAGGCCGCGGTTAGCAGGCAGTGTCCAAGGCGTTGTAGTCCAGATAACGGTCGCCACTTCGGCGTCAAATTGCTCCAGGCCGAATTTAGCCAGCACAGCCGCTTGATCGACCGCCACAAAGGCAACGTCAATTGCAGGTGAAGTCTTATCTTCATATTCAACTTCCGCTTCAGCCAGTGCAGAACCACAATCGGTACACCAGTGCACAGGCTTAACACCTTTGTGCAGGTGGCCATTGTCGATCACCTTAGCCAAAGAGCGAACTATGTTGGCTTCGGTGTCAAAGTTCATGGTGAGGTATGGGTTTTGCCAGTCACCCAGCACGCCAAGACGGATAAAGTCTTCACGCTGACCATCTACCTGAGCCGCGGCATATTCGCGACACTTTTGACGAAACTCGGCCGCAGAGACCTTCTGGCCAGGCTTACCCACTTTCTGCTCGACCTTAAGCTCGATTGGCAGACCGTGACAGTCCCAGCCTGGAATATAAGGCGCGTCAAAACCCGACAGGGTCTTAGACTTGATAATAATGTCTTTAAGGATCTTATTTACTGAGTGACCAATATGAATGCTACCGTTAGCGTACGGTGGGCCATCATGCAGAATGAATGGCTTAGCACCTGTGCGGCTTTCACGAATCTTTTGGTACAGTTTCTTTTCTGTCCAAGATTTCAACATCTCTGGCTCACGTTGTGCCAGATTACCACGCATCGGAAACTCAGTTTCCGGCAAGTTTAAAGTAGATTTATAGTCGCTCATTGATCCTATACCGTTAATTTAGCTGATTGTTCTCAGCCTGCATCGCAGCCAAGCAGGGCCTTGGCCCTGTCAGCATCATCTTTAATTTGTAGCTTCAGCGCATCTAAAGACTTAAATGGCTGTTCATCCCTAATCTTTGCCACCAGTTCGACTTCGACGGTGCGACCATAAAGGTCTCCTTCAAAATCAAACAGATGGACTTCTAACTGACAATTTTGTCCGTTGACCGTTGGCCTAAAGCCAACGTTGGCCACCCCTTCATAGATATCACTACCATCCCAATACAGCTTAACGGCAAAGACGCCCCTGACCGGCGACACCTTGCGTTTCAAGGCGATATTGGCGGTAGGAAAACCTATGGTGCGACCAATTTTCTCGCCATGGGCAACTTTACCGCTCAGGGCATATGGATGGCCCAGCAGGCGCCTTGCTTGCTCAAGGTTCCCCTTGGCGAGCAGTCCACGAATCTCTGTGGAGCTCACCCGCTTATCCCCTAAGATAAAGCTATGGGTATTGACCACGGCGAAACCATATTTTTCACCGGCGGCCTTTAACATCGCAAAATTACCGCGACGCTGCTTGCCAAAACAGAAGTCATCCCCCACCACCAGGTATTTCACTCCTAGCTGTTTTACCAGGAGATCCTCGATAAAGGCTTCGGCGGGCATGGCGGCAAACTTCTGATTAAAATTGACGCACAGCAGACGATCTATGCCCAGTTCATCGAGCAAGACGATCTTATCACGCAGCAGACTCAGCCTAGCCGGGGCATTATCCCCCTTAAACAACTCTTGCGGCTGAGGTTCGAATGTCATGAGTGTTGCAGGAACCCCATGTTGCTTGGCTTTTTTTACAAGGGCAGCAATGACTTCGGCATGCCCACGATGCACGCCGTCAAAGTTCCCAATAGTCAGCACGCAACCCTGGTGTCTGGGTAAAATATTATGTATACCGCGGATCAGTTCCATTACATTCAATAACTAGCAAGCATAAGTTCGCGGATTATATACCAGCTGAGAAGGATAATCAGCAATCAAAAGCCAGCTTTCATCCTCCAGGGGCGAATTCCCAACAATAACATAGCCAGCAGGTAGACCACAGCCCCTGCGCCAATCAAATAGGCCAGCTGAGTTGCCCTGCCCACAAATGAAAGCGCTAGCCAGGTATCAACGCCTGGTAACAATAGATAAAGCACGGCGATCATCAGCGCGGCGGCAACCAAAGTTTTACCCATAAACACAAAAGTCTGATGCGAGATCTGATACACCCCGGCGCGATGCAGGCCACGATAAAGCAGGCTTGCATTGAGCAGCGCCGATAACGAGGTGGCAATCGCCAAGCCCACATAACCGAATGGAAACACAAAAATCAGATTAAACACCATGTTACTCACCATGGCGACTATGCCGTAACGCACAGGGGTTTTGGTATCCTGACGGGAGTAATAGCCCGGCGCCAGCACCTTGATCAACATGAAACTCAGCAGACCCGAACCATAGGCCATTAAACTATAAGAGGCCATATCCACATCATCTAGCGTGAAGGCGCCGCGCATGAAGAGCACCATCAACATGGGCTTAGCCAGGACGATCAGGCCGCACATGGCTGGCACCCCCATCAGCAGAATCGCCTTAATCCCCCAATCCATCGTCTTGGCAAAACCATCCCCCTCCGCATTAACATGCTTCTTCGACAGCGCGGGCAAGATAACGGTAGCGATGGCGATACCAAACAGACCTAAGGGGAATTCCAGCAGTCGATCTGAGTAGTAGAGCCAGCTGATCGACCCCGTCACCAAGAAACTGGCGATAAAGGTATCGAGCAGCAAGTTGATCTGCGACACAGACACGCCAAACAGCGCGGGTAGCATCAGGGTACGTATCTTAACGACGCCAGGGTGATGCCAGCCCCATGACGGCTTAACCAGAGCCTTCTCTCTAAATAGAAAGGGGATCTGAAACAAAAACTGGATCAGGCCACCGGCGAAGACGCCCCAGGCCAGGCCTATCTCCGGCTGATCGAGCTTAGGCGCCAGAAACAGCGCAGCACTGATGATGGCAACGTTTAAAAACACCGGGGTAAAGGCCGACACTGCAAAGCGGCCACGGGTGTTGAGTATCGATCCCGCCAGGGCGGTAAAGGTAATAAACCAGAGGTAGGGGAAGGTGATCTTCAACATTAGTGATGCCAGCTCGAACTTCTGACCATTTGGCTCATCGTTTAGCCAGGCCAGGAACCAGCCGCCACCAAACAGTGCCGTTAATAGTGGCGAAGCGATCACCCCCACCAGAGTCACTAAAGTCACCACCAGTCCAAGCGTACCTGCTACCTTGGCGAGCAACTCGCGAACCGCCTGGTCGTCATGTTTCTCTTGATATTCGGTCAAGACAGGCACGAAGGCCTGGGCAAAGGCGCCTTCGGCAAATAATCGGCGTAAAAAATTTGGGATCTTGTTGGCAAAAAAGAAGACGTCGGCGCTACTCCCTGCCCCCATTAAATTGGCGATAACCACGTCTCGCACTAAGCCTAAAACACGAGAAATCAGCGTCATAGCACTCACGATCATGCCTGACTTAAATAGTTTCTTGCTCAAAGTTCCCCCTGAAACGAGCACTACAGGTGTATCGAGCAAGTTAAAAAGTCGACTACCCCCTGTCACCAAGCAGCAAATACTGCTAGAATAGCGCACCATATTACACGAGTTAGGTTGAAGAACGCCAAGTCTGCTCTGATTAATTTATCTTTAGGATAAAGATCCGATCATTGTCATTGACAAACTGACGAAAAAAAGGCATATTCCTCGACCTTTAAAAATATCTAACCCTTTTAGGAGTTGCACCTTGGCTAATAGCAAGTCTGCAAAGAAGCGCGCGCTTCAATCTGAAAAACGTCGTCAGCACAACGCTAGCCGTCGTTCTATGCTACGTTCTTACGTTAAGAAAGTAATCGCTGCGATCAACACTGGCGATCACAAAGCGGCAACTGAAGCATTCAATGCTGCACAACCAATTGTTGACCGTATGGCGACTAAAGGTCTTATTCACAAGAATAAAGCTGCCCGTCATAAGGCTCGTCTAAACGCTAAGATCAAAGCACTAGCTGCTTAATCTTTTAGCGATATAAAAAACCGGCTCAGGCCGGTTTTTTTGTGCCTGTCGTTCGAGCACCAATCAATCTCGCCACTTCACACAAACAGCATTCAAGCGGCATTAGTGTCACTCGAAAATTCACAAACACCCTATACCAGCAAACTCCCAGAGCCAAAAAACAAAAAAGCTGACGGCCAGTAGCCCATCAGCTTTCTATCTGCGCTATTTTCAAGCCTTTTAGTGGCAATAGATAGTGTTAAGTAACTTAATAATTTCAGATACTTCCTTGCTTTTCAGCGAATAAAATACCGTTTGCGCTTCTTTTCGCGTTTCGACCAAATTGTCTTTACGAAGCCATGCTAAGTGTTGCGACAGCGCAGATTGGCTAAGCCCTAGCTTTTTATTCATCTCACCGACGCACATCTCACCTTCGCTCAACAAGTAGCATAAGATGAACAGCCGGCGTTCATTTGCTAAAGCCTTTAGCAATACAACAGCATTATCCGCTCGTTGCTGCATCAATTCTATATTCATTACGAGCAATTTCTCCTAAAACAAACCCCGGCACTAATATAGCGTTGACTTAAAGATATAGTCGGGACATAAAGCACACTTTTTGCTAGATTGTTTTCAAAAATGGGACATACGTAATAAAAATAAAGGAAACTCATGAAAAGCTCCCCTCTCATCCTCCTAACGACACTCTTTTTCGGCGGCCTATTTGCCTGTCAAAATGCGGCGGCAACAGACACAAATCAAAGTGTTAGTGCCAAGCTACAGCGGCAAGCACTCTCTTCAAGCCTGGCCTATGATATTGTCGAATCACTCACGGTCGAAGTCGGCCCTAGACTCGCCGGCAGCGACAAAGACTTGGTCGCCGTAGAGTGGGCAGAGAAAAAGTTAGGCTCACTAGGTTTTGATAAGGTCTATAAGGAAGCCGTTCAGGTGCCCGTATGGCAACGAGGCGAGGCCACGGCCAATATCGTCTCCCCTTATGCCCAGCCATTGGTGCTCACCGCCTTAGGTGGCAGTATCGGCACGCCGGAAGAAGGGATTAGCGCGCCAATCGTCCGCTTCGAGACTCTGGACGAACTGAAGCAAGCCGATCAGAGTCTGGTTGCGGGCAAGATTGTCTTTATCGACCACGTCACCCCTAGATTCAAGACGGGTAAAGGCTATGGCATGACGGTTGGCGGACGATCACGGGGCGCCATCGCCGCCGCAGAGAAAGGCGCACTCGCCATAGTGATCCGCTCCATCGGCACAGACCATGACAGAATGGCCCATACCGGCATGATGCGCTATCAAGAAGGGGTAAATAAGATCCCGGCTGCAGCCATGTCCAATCCTGATGCAGACTTGGTCACCCTGATGCTTAAGCGCGATCCCAACGTCGTGCTACATCTTGAGATGAGCCCTAAGAACCTTGGCTACGCCACATCCTATAATGTGATTGCCGAGGTTACTGGCAGCAGAAAACCCGATGAGATAGTGCTTATCGGTGCGCACCTGGATTCATGGGATGAAGGTACTGGCGCCATCGATGACGGTGCAGGCGTGGCCATTGTGACCGCCGCAGGCCATTACATCTCTCAGTTACCCGTTAAACCTGCCCGTACGGTTCGCGTGGTGCTCTACGCCGCCGAAGAACTGGGATTAATTGGCGGTAAGAGCTACGCCAAAGACCATCAAGCCGAGCTGGCGAAACACTATATTGCCACCGAATCTGATTTTGGCGCCGGGCGTATCTACCAGATCGACTTTAACGTTGCCGATAAGGCCTTTGCCGCCGTACAGGCCCATACCGGCTCGATGCAGGATAATGGCGTCGCCCCAGGCAACAACAAGGCCTCTGGTGGCCCTGATGTCTCCATGCTGCCAGGCTATGGCGTACCAGTTGCGTCACTCAGACAAGATGGCAGTGACTATTTCGACTATCACCACACGCCAAACGATACCTTGGATAAGATCGATCCTGAGGCGCTGGCGCAAAATGCGGCCGCCTACGCCCAGTTTGCTTACCTCATGGCGCAATCTGAGATTGAGCTAAGACCGCTAACCCCTAAGGCCAAATAATCAAAGCAAAGGCCTTGATAATCAGCCTCAGATGATAGCCAACGTGCGCTCATGGCCAACGAGAGCTCATTGCATACTTAAGTTAAGTTGGCTTAAAACTAAAAAAAGCAGCCTATGGCTGCTTTTTTTATCGCATTGACAGAGTCTTTCACTCTGCAAATCAGTTTTTAGCTTAGGCTTGCTCTTCTCGCAGAAACACAGGCTCATTAACGCTGGACTCCGCCTCACTGTAGTAATAGCCCGCGATGTCAAACTTAAGAAGCTCTTCATAGCGGCTCACTTTGTTATCAAGCATGTAGCGCACCATCATGCCGCGGGCCTTCTTGGCGAAGAAACTAATCACCTTATACTGACCATTCTTCTTATCCTTAAAGATAGGCGTGATCACCTGTCCCTGGATCTGCTTTGGCTTCACCGCTTTAAAGTACTCGTTTGATGCCAGGTTCACCAGGATATCATCGCCCTGCTCGGCCAGCGCCTTGTTGACCTCCTCGGTAACTATATCGCCCCAAAACTGATATAGGTTCGCCCCGCGGTCATTCGCCAGCTTAGTGCCCATCTCCAGACGGTAAGCCTGCATCAGGTCCAGAGGGCGCAGCAGGCCATAGAGGCCTGACAGGATACGCAGATGCCGCTGGGCGCGCTCCAGGCTCTCCTCAGACAGAGTATCGGCATCCAGCCCGGTATAGACATCGCCACGAAAGGCAAACAGCGCCTGCTTGGCATTGCCCAGATTAAAATCGCGATGCCACTGTGCAAAACGTGCGGCATTGAGCCCTGCAATCTTGTCGCTGACCTTCATCAAGGAGGCGATATCGGCTGGTGTTAGCTCTCGACACACCTTTATCAAGGCTTCACTGTGTTCGAGCAGTGCAGGCAAAGTAAAGGTTTGGGTACTTGCTGGCGTTTCATAATCCAGGGTTTTAGCCGGAGAGACTAAGATCAGCATAAATTATCCTTTGTATCTAACATTAAGCGAGGTGACTATCATACTGACGCAGACAGTAAAAAACCACGCCCTTGGAGCGTGGTTTTTTAGATGGAACTAATAGAGAGGCACGATTAACTCGTTTGGGCTAGACCTCGGGGACGGCAATCGACTTGCCTTCCTCTTTCGCCAAGACATCGGCACTGGGCTTGCCCTTCCAGATCTTCTCATCCAGACCGTTAAGCTCAGGGAAATGCGCCGCATCGAAGGTCGGTACCTTACCAGCCTTTAGCTGCACTTCGTAATCTTTGATCACCGCAAAGGCCACCTTAGAGAGCATAACGATGGCGGCAATATTCACTAGCGCCATCAAGCCCATAGAGACATCGGCAAAGTTCCACACCAATTGCAGAGAGGCCACAGAACCCGCCATCACCATGGCCAAAACCAAGGCGCGGAAAGTATAGAGCACCTTCTTGCTCTTACTCAGGAACAGGATATTACTCTCCGCATAGCTGTAGTTAGCGATGATCGAAGAGAAGCAGAAGAGAATGATAGCGAAGGCGACAAAATAAGCAGCCCAGCCACCCACCTCGTTGGTGAGCGCTAATTGCAACAGACCTATGCCCTTCTGCTCACCCGGCGCATCCAGTACGCCCGATAACAAGATGATGGCCGCGGTAGCGCTACAGATCACTATGGTATCGACAAACACGCCTATCATCTGCACGAAGCCCTGAGAGGCTGGATGGTTAGGATTTGGAGATGCTGACGCCGCAATATTGGCCGCACTGCCCATACCCGCTTCGTTAGAGAATAACCCTCTTGCGATACCCGCCATCATGGCGCCCATAGCGCCGCCGGCTGCTTCTTCCCAACCAAAGGCGCTCTTGACGATATAAGCTAGCGCCGCAGGCACCTGCTCAAGGTTCATCACCAGAACGATCAGGGCAATCGCCAGATAAGCCACCGCCATCACAGGCACGATGAGCTCAGAGGCCTTGGCCACTTTCTTCAGGCCGCCGCTGATGATATAGGCCGCAACAGCGACAATCACCAGACCCACCATAGTCTTATCTAGCCCAAAAGCATTGTTGAGTGCATCAGTCATGGTATTGGCCTGGGCCGCATTGAAGGCAAAACCGAAGGCGATGATCAGTAAGACAGAGAACAGGGAACCCATCCAGCGTTTGCCTAGCCCTTGCTCCATATAATAGGCCGGGCCACCACGGTACTGACCGTCGCTGTCTTTAACCTTGTATACCTGAGCCAGGGTCGACTCGATGAAGGCGGTTGCCATCCCAAGCAGGGCGATGAGCCACATCCAGAACACGGCGCCGGCGCCACCGACTGTAATTGCCACCGCGACCCCTGCCATGTTACCCGTGCCCACACGGGCCGCCATAGAGGTACAAAATACCTGGAACGACGAAATGCCATTGGTTTTTTCACGGCCTTGTAGCACTAACTTGCTACCGTGACCAAACATACGTAATTGGATAAAGCCCAATCTCAATGTAAACAACACGCCCGCAGCGACCAGCACGTAAATCAGCACACTGCCCCACAGCATGCCGTTTACCGCGTTGATAGTCGAATCGACTAAATTTAATACAGATTCAAACATAGAACTTCTATAACCCTTAGGACGTTTATGGTGACCTTGCCGAGCAAGCCGCCACCTTTGTTGAATTTCCTTCCCAATTTGATCGAATATTTTCGGCAGGATTATCTTTTCGAATTATCCTTTCATGATGCCAAAACAACATGCCTGCCGAATTCGACACGCCAAAATAGCATACCATCAAAAAAGCACCATGTGATACAGATCACAGTTACCCATTTACATGACATTGCCATCACGCAATCAGACATAAATAAGCTACTGTATTAACGTAACTAACATGGTGTTTACCACCAAAAAATTAACATTCGGCAAATTTAATGACTTTGCAAAAATAAGATATTGAACACATTTTTGTAATAAAATTACAAATATAGTGCCTCACATGAGCTTTGATTAACTTATTGCTTACTATAAATGGGGTTATTTATGTCACAACAGCAAGAGATCACCGCACTAAAGAAATTTGTAAGAGCGACCAACTTCCTGGCCACCTCGCAAATCTACCTTAAGCAGAACGTACTGCACAAGCGTCCGCTAGAACATAGCGACATCAAACCCAGACTGCTAGGGCACTGGGGTACTTGTCCAGGTATCAACTTCGTCTACGCAAACGTCAACCGTCTCATCAAGAAAACCAACCGTCCTTTCCTCTACCTTGTCGGCCCAGGCCATGGCTTCCCAGCCGTACAAGCTAACCTGTTTATGGAAGGATCTTTGAGTCATTTCTACCCAGAGACGATTCCATACAACGAGACAGGTATCGAAGATATCTGTAAGAAATTTTCAGCCGCCTATGGCTACCCTTCTCACGCTAACCCAGAAGCACCGGGTCAGATCCTCGAAGGTGGTGAGCTAGGCTACTCACTCTCAGTTGCCTGGGGTGCAGTGCTGGATAACCCTAACCTAATCGCTACCGTGCTTATCGGTGACGGTGAATCAGAAACCGGCCCACTGGCAGCCTCTTGGTATGCTAACCGTCTGGTATCTCCAGCCAACAACGGTGCCGTACTGCCAATCGTTCACATCAACGGCTACAAGATCTCTGGCCCAACCCGTATGGGACGCATGAGCCACGAAGAACTTGAGCTTGAATTCAAAGGCCTTGGCTACCACCCAATCATTGTCGACAGCGACCTTGAAGAAGATGTCTACGTGCAGATGACCAAGGCAATGGATGAATCCTATGCCATGATCGACGCCATTCAGACCAAGGCTCGTAGCGGCGAAGATGTTGTTAAGCCTCGCTGGCCAGTAATTCTGATGCGCACCGCAAAAGGTTGGACAGGCGTTGCCGAAGACAATGGTAAGAAGCTAGAAGGCAACTGTGAATCGCACCAAGTTATCGTTAACAAGTGTGCGAAAGACAAACAACACCTTGAAGCCTTAGATCAATGGCTTGCCAGCTACAAGTTCAACGAACTCTATAGCATCAACGAGCAAAACCAGATCGTGTTCGACAAAGACATTCAATCTTTGCTCCCACCAAAAGAGCTTTGCTGTGGTCGTCAGCACCTGAGCTACGGCGGCGAAGTGGTACGTTCACTGAACAATCCTAAACTGGAAGACCTGGCCTACGGTGCAGAAACACCTCGAGGCCAACGTGGTTACTCTATGCTGAAGATGGGTCAATGGATGCGTGATGCATTCAAGCTCAACAGAGACCAGCGCAACCTGCGTATCTTCAGCCCTGACGAAACCTACTCTAACCAGCTGCAAGCTGTGTTTGAAGAGACAGATCGTGCATGGCAGTGGCCTATCGAAAGCTGGGACGAAGATATGTCTCGCGACGGTCGCGTACTCGAGCTACTATCTGAAAACCTGCTGTTTGGTATGCTACACGGCTACACAGTAACGGGCCGTCACGGCATGTTCCCAACTTATGAGTCATTCTCACAGGTGGTCTCCTCTATGGCCGACCAATACTGTAAGTATGTCTATGCAAGCCAAGGCGTACACTTCCGTAAGCCGGTTCCCGCTTGTAACGTAGTGCTCTCTTCACTGCTCGAGCGCCAAGACCACAACGGTTATTCTCACCAGAACCCTTCTTTCCTGGGGGCTATGCTTGAGAAACACCCAGAGATCATCTCGGCTTATCTGCCAGCAGATGCTAACTCTACCCTGGTTTACACAGAACGTGCCTTCGCCGATCGCGATAAGCTCAACATCATCGCCGCCGGTAAGAAAGAGCTCCCACAATGGCTAACACTGGACGAAGCCCGTCAACAGGCTAAAGATGGTGTCATGGTGTGGGACTTCGCCTCAGATGAAAACCCAGACGTGGTACTGGCAGGCTGTGGTGACTATGTCACCCAAGAATGTATGGCCTCTCTGGTCATCCTGCGTGAGCTGCTACCAAGAGTGCGCGTACGCTTCGTCAGCGTAACCGAGCTAACCAGCAGCGGTTTGGGTAGCCGTAAGTTCCAAAGCAAGCCTTGGATGATGGATGAGATCTTCACCGCCGATAAGGGTGTGGTCTTCAACTACCACGGTTATCCAAACACCATCAAGAAACTGGTATTCGATTACAAAGGTAGCCACAGATTCCGCATCAAGGGCTATGAAGAGGAAGGTTCAACCACTACGCCATTCGATATGGGTGTGCGTAACGGTACTTCTCGCTACCACCTGGTTATCGATATGGCTTACAAGCTATTCCAACAAGGTGTGATCGACGAGACACAACACGTTGCCATCACCACTGACATGCTACAGCGTCTGGTTGACCACCGTAACTACATCAAGGCAAACGGTGTCGACCCAGAAAACATCGAAAACTGGATCTGGACACGTTAAGAATAGATTAACGCTACGTTAATTATTCTACTAGAAAAAAGGCGATTCCTAGCGGAAACGCCTTTTTTATTATCAAGTGACCAATGATCCTAAAAAAAATGCCTGTTAATCATGGCAATTTCTATATTCACGTAAGATAATACAAAGGCTAGCGATAATACCAAAGGAATCCCCCCACAAAGTGCTGGCATGTTTTTACAGGATAAAAACAGCATGGGGGAAGATAGTAAAACAAAGGAATTGGAAAATGATGAACAATACATTGAAAGCTATTCTGCTTACATCAATGCTCCCATTTGCAGCCAATGCAGCACAAGAACTCACCCCTTGGTACGTCGGTGGCGGTTTAGGCGTTAACAACTACGAGCCTAACTGCGATCAGAAGACCATGAAACAGTGTGGTGAAGACGATCCTTATGCTTGGGATGTATTTGGTGGTTACCTCTTTAACGACTATTTCGGTGTAGAACTAGGTTATCGTGACCTGGGCCGCGCCGAGTGGGTCGACTATGCCAACAAACTTAACGACGTCGGTGCTCGCGGTATGACACTCGGCCTGGTAGGTTTCTGGCCATTTGCCGACCGTTGGAGCCTGTCTGCCGAAGCGGGTGCAATGAACTACCTACTGTCGAACAACAAACAGTGGGGTAGCGAGTACTACAGCGACAGCGGTGTTGCACCATACTTTGGTGCAGGTATCGGCTACAACTTCACCGACAACCTCAAGCTGCAAGCCAAGTATCGTCGCTATGAGAATCTCGACGAAGACAAGTGGAACACACTTGATATGGAAAGCAACTACTGGGGTCTTGAACTGAGCTACCGTTTCGGTCGCGCAGCACCAGCCGCTGTGGCAGCACCTGTAGTTGTTGCACCAAAAGATTCAGACAACGACGGTGTGACAGACGACAAAGACCAATGTGCCAACACGCCAAGCAACCACAAGGTTGATGCCAATGGTTGTACGGTTTATCGCGAAGTCACCGAAAAGCATGAACTGGGTTCAATTCGCTTTGCCAACAACTCAGCCGAGGTGAACTCTGCGTCTTACGGTCAAATCGAAAAGTTGGCCAACTACATGAACCAAAACCCACGCGCAACCGTGTTAATCGGTGGTCACGCCTCTAACGTAGGTAACCCAGACTACAACATGGACCTGTCTGAGCGTCGTGCCAATGCCGTTGCCGAACTGCTGGTTAGCAAATACGGTATCAGCCAAGATCGCGTCAGCGCAAAAGGTTACGGTATCACTCAGCCTCTGATCGAGGGCCGTAGCGCCGAAGCCAACAAGGCTAACCGTCGCATCGAAGCCCACGTCACTGGCGTGCGTAAAGAGCCGGTTCTAAAGTAAGTCTTTACGATTAACTTAATGATCGACCTCACTAAAAATCGCTGCTTAGGCAGCGATTTTTTTTCCTGTCATAATTTAATGGTTATACTCTAAGTCCGTTTAGCACAAGCGTCGGTCAACTGAACGGCAACGGCTAAAATGCCTTTTACTGATATTTAGCAACTTTTCTGTAATTTTTTTTCATTCATGGTTGGAAATATCGGCAAAATCGCGTCTAATAGCCGTTAGTAAACCACACACTTAAGCTGCTTCTTAAGAAGGATGTAATTTTCATGGCTAATACACTAGAGCAATTCAAATCTATCACTACCATAGTCGCCGATACCGGTGACATCGAAGCCATCAAGCGTTATCAACCACAAGACGCCACCACCAACCCCTCTCTTATCCTGAAAGCAGCCCAAATTCCTGAATACAAGCACCTGATTGCCAATGCCATCGAATGGGCAAAGGCGCAGAGTAACGATCTTGCTCAGCAGGTCGAAGATGCCGGAGACAAGCTGGCGGTCAACATCGGCCTCGAGATCCTAAAGATTGTTCCAGGCCGCATCTCGACCGAGGTGGACGCTCGTCTTTCGTTCGACAAGGCTGGCTCTATCGAGAAGGCACATAAATTGATCAAGCTCTATGAAGAGGCTGGCATAGACAAGTCTCGTATCCTGATCAAACTCGCCTCAACCTGGGAAGGGATCTGCGCCGCCAAAGAGCTGGAAAAAGAAGGCATCAACTGTAACCTGACGCTACTCTTCTGTTTTGCCCAGGCCAGAGCCTGTGCCGAAGCCGGCGTTTACCTAATCTCGCCTTTCGTCGGCCGTATTCTCGATTGGTACAAGAAAGACACTGGCCTTGAATACAGCGCCGCTGAAGATCCAGGCGTTGTCTCAGTCACCAACATCTACAACTACTACAAGCGTCACGGCTACAAGACGGTTGTGATGGGCGCCAGCTTCCGTAACACGGGAGAGATCATCGAACTGGCAGGCTGTGACCGCCTAACTATCGGCCCTGCGCTGCTCGAAGAGATGGCCAACAGCGACACACCAGTCGTGCAAAAACTACAGGCCGCCAATGAAGTGGTCGCCCCTGGTGCGGCGCTGAGCGAAGCCGAGTTCCGTTGGGAATTCAACCAAGATGCTATGGCCGTAGAGAAGCTAGCCGAAGGTATCCGCAACTTTGCTATCGACCAAGGCAAACTTGAAACCATGCTAAAAGCAGAACTCGAAGCCTAAGGGAATAGACGTCATGACTAAGCTTACTCAGCAAGACGCGTGGGCCCAGCTAGAAGCGCAAACAGCTCAGCTGCCTCACATGCGCGAGCTATTTGAGGCCGATCACCAGCGCTTTGACAAGATGTCACTGTCTGCCTGCGGCCTGCTGCTGGATTACTCCAAGAACCGAGCCGATGAGCAGACGCTTGAACAGTTGTTTAAACTGGCCAAATCTGCCGGTCTAAGCGATAAGATCCGCGCCATGTTCAATGGCGAGATCATCAACAACACCGAAAAACGCGCCGTGCTGCACACCGCCCTCAGAGCCGAAGCCGACGAGGTCATTCTGGTCGATGGCCAGAATATCGTTCCCGAGGTAAAGCAGACTCAAGCCAAAATGGCCAAGTTCGTCGAGGCTGTCACCTCCGGCGAGTGGAAAGGCTACACGGGTAAGGCGATCACAGATATCGTTAGCATCGGAATTGGTGGCTCCTTCCTGGGACCTAAAATAGTTACTCAGGCCCTGAGACCATACTGGAATCCGGCGCTCAAGTGTCACTTCGTCGCCAACGTCGATGCCACCTCTCTGTGTGAGAAGCTGCGTCTGGTGGATCCGGAAACCACCCTTTTCGTGATGTCGTCTAAGTCTTTTGGCACCCAAGAGACGCTGACCAACACCCTGAGTGCCAAGGCCTGGTTCCTGGAAAATGGCGGCACCCAAGCGGATATCGCCAAGCACTTTGTAGCCGTTACCTCAAACGTGGCCAAGGCGACCGAATTCGGTATGGATGCGGACAACATCTTCCCTATGTGGGATTGGGTGGGCGGTCGTTATTCACTCTGGTCGGCCATAGGTCTGCCTATCGCCCTGTTGATCGGCATGGACAACTTCTACCAGCTGCTGGCTGGCGCCAAGTCGATGGACAAGCATTTTGTTGAGGCGCCGCTCGAACAGAATATGCCGGTGATCATGGGGCTGTTTTCCCTGCTCTATGGCAACTTCTACCAGGCACAGTCCCATGTGGTATTGACCTATGATCATTACCTCAGAGGCCTGCCGGCTTACTTCCAGCAACTGGACATGGAGAGTAACGGTAAATCTGTCACCCTCAATGGCGACAGCGTCGATCATGCAACCGGCCCTGTGATCTGGGGCGGCGAAGGCACCAATGGTCAACACGCCTACCATCAGTTACTGCACCAAGGCACGGCACTGATCCCGGCAGACTTTATTCTGCCACTGCAGAGCCATAACCCGCTCGGTGAACACCATGTGCAGCTGGCCTCCAACTGTTTTGGCCAGACTCAGGCGCTGATGCAAGGCAGAACCTTCGATGAGGCACTCGCCGAACTCGACGGCAGCTCACTGAGCCAAGAAGAGAAAGCATTGATCGCTAAGCACAAAGTGATGGAAGGCAATAAGCCAAGCAACACCCTGCTGATGGACAAGCTGACACCGAAAACTCTGGGTGCCTTGATCGCCCTGTACGAGCATAGAACCTTCGTTCAAGGTGCGTTATGGGACATCAACTCTTTCGACCAATGGGGCGTCGAACTCGGTAAGACCCTAGGCAACGATGTGCTCGCACGTCTGCAGAGCGATCAAGAGGCTAAGGCACTGGATGCCTCCAGCAACGCCCTCATCAATCTCTTTAGACGCGGCCACCTCTAAGCCTGCAACCTTAGCCGATAAAAAAGCCAGTTTTCACTGGCTTTTTTGTTATCTGCAGTAATATCCACCAGCAAACCTGCGCGACTTCCTATCCTACGGGCAAAAAACCGCTTGGTGCGCCATAAATGATTCACCCAGACTTAACATTATTGAAACATTTTTCTTGCACCATAAATTGGAAGTGTGATATTTAATTGTTGAGAAAAAATACAACAACAGGAGGTTGCCATGAATCGCTTAGATTATGGTAGTGCGCTAGATGATACCGTCATTGAAAGACCCAACAGTCGTTCGCGAAGCTCCAATAAGAAGCGAAAATGGCGAGAGATAGAGGCTATCAAAGAGAAACAGCGTTTGATTAAAGAGCTTCAGGATATCGACAGCAGTTTCGAATACGACTTAGATAACCTTCTGATGTAAATAGATACAAAAATAGCGCCTTAGGCGCTATTTTTGTATCTATAAGTTGTTAGTTGTTAGCTGTTAGTCATCGGCCTTGGCCAGATACTCTTTTAACTCTTCAAAGAGTAGGTTGTCGTCATCGCTAAATAAAGGGTCGCAGATCAGCTTCTCCTGGCATCTGTCTGCCACTTCCTGCCACTGGGCCTCTGTCATTCCCGCCTCCCAGATGGGGAACAACTTACCCTCTTCATACATCATGTGATTTCGCTGCGCCTCGACATACTCCTTCAGGGCCTGACTCAAGGTTTCATTCTGTACCGGGACGTCACTTAAGATAAGGTTTAGGGTAGACATCAAACTGGTTGAGCTTTCGATCAGGTTATGGTGCTCTTCTCCCAATTGCTTCTCCAAGGCCTCTTCGGGATGGGTCTGAATATAAAATTCGTTGATCAGATCCTCGAGCGGGTGATGACTATGCTCAGCATAGCTCTGCATATATTCGACGATATCTCGGATCAGATTAAAGTTGACGGCCTCGCCATGTTGCAGCCGCTGCTGCTTATTTTTGAGAATATTTAACAGTATCGCGATATGTTTATGGTCATTATGAAGTCTCGCTAACATCGTCACCTCCAACCTTCTAGACGCCTTTAGTTACTATAGTAAATTGTTGAACTTTTACTCACACTAATATGTAAGCCGTCATGATGACGTGACTCAGATCAAGAAAAATGAACATAAAATAATCACTTAAGGTACGCTTCCTCCGAGCACGTCCATCACCTTGCCTAGCGCAGATTGCAGGCGGGTAAAGGCCTCGGAGGCCGATTTCACCTCCTTCAGGTTACGCTCAATAAGCGCCGTAAAATAATCTTCCTGCTCTATGGTCATGTCCAGCACATGGAAGCTGCCGCGGATCTCTGTGGTCATGTTAATGAGCGCCGCACTAAATTTCTCATCATGCTCTAGGGTCGCTGCGTTGATATCACCTATCAGAGCTTCGATGTCGAGAAACACCTGTGTCAGCGTCTGTTGACGACTGATATCCAAGACGCGCGCCTCCAGACCTTCAACTACCACGGCGATGATATCCCTCAGCCTGCCGTAGAGAACCTCATCGTTTATCGGCATGTTCTTGATCAAGAAGGAGACATGCTTGTCGTTACATATGGTGCGGCAGCCAAAATCGTACAGGCGGCCATGCTTATCCAATAGCTCGAGAATATTCGACTCTATGGGGCTGATGGCGGCATGCCTGGGCGCAAAATACTCTACCTTCTCTGAGCGTATCTCCAGGCAGGTGTTGAGATTGAGCTGCTGCATCAGATCAAAAAAGGCATCCGCCAGGGTCTGATGATCGTTACAGAGAAAACACTGACGGAAAAACTGCAGCACACAGCCATACTGTGACGACTCAGTCATCGACTGAAAAGCCATGTTGCGTGAGACAGATTCCGCCTGGATCAGCTCCCGCTGCTTCATCACATAGTGGGCGACGCTGTGCACCTTGGCCAGCAACTCCTTGAGCTCAAACGGCTTAGCGATGAAATCCACCGCGTTCACCTCATAGGCCTTGAGACGCTCCTCCAGGGTATTCATCCCAGAGACAAACAGCACGGCCACCTCTTGGTTGCTGGCCTGTAGCTCACGGCAGAGGGTAATGCCATCGGTATCGGGCAGGTTGATATCCATCAGCAGCAGATCCGGCTTCTGGGTTTGCAGGGCGGCGCGAAAATCCGCCGCACCATAGAAGGGACTCACCTTGAACTCATCTTGCAACATCTCGACGATCAGCTCGCAGTAATCCCTGTCATCGTCTACAACCCAAATCTCCATGTTGTTCATCGCAATTCTCCTTGTACAAACTCAATCCCTATCTCCTCGAGGCCGCGTACGAAGGCGCGGATATCGAAGGGTTTCTGCAGCACCTGAAACGGCAGATCTTCCCGACTGCTGATGCCGACATCGCCGACATAGCCTGAGATCAGCAGCACAGGAATCGTTCGGTGCACGCTCAGATCCGTCACCAGCTCATAGCCGTTAATCCCCCCCGGCATCAAGAGATCTGAGATGATGAGATCGATATTATCTATACCATCCTTAAACTGCTCCTTGACCAGCAGAGGATCCGTATAGGCCAGCACCTCCATCCCCATCATCTGACAGTAATCGCACAGCACCTCGAGCAGATCCGGCTCATCATCGACGATAAGCACCTTGATGGGGCGCGCCACCTTGGGATACTCAAGCGGACTGTGCTGGCGCTCAATCTGCCGCTCGACCGGCTTGATAGCCGGAAACCAGAGACGGATCTCAGTGCCATCAGCCCCCGTATGCATGATGCTCATATAACCGTTGGAGCGTTTGACGAAACCATACACCATGGAGAGCCCAAGCCCGGTCCCCTTGCTCTTATCTTTGGTGGTAAAGAATGGCTCGAAGATCTTATCCAGCAGCTTATCTGGGATCCCCCCGCCCTGATCGATCACCGACACCCAAACATAATCCCGGTTATCTGTGCTGACGGTATTGCCCACCCCGGGAAGGTAGCCAGACAGATACTGCTCGCCGGTCACTATGGTGATCTGTCCCTCCCCATGCATGGCATCTTTGGCATTCAGCACCAGATTGATCAAGGCATCCTCAAGGTCGCCGCGATCGACACAGATATCCCGCATCGATGGCTGAGGCTGAATGTTGAGGCTCACCTGGGTGGTCAAGGATTTCTCCAGCAGCTCCTCCAGGCTCTGTAGCACCTCGTTGACCTGCACCGGCTGGGCACTGAATTGTTCCTGCCGGGAAAACTGCAACAGGCGCCGCGTCAGGTCGGTGCCCCGCTGACAAGCCTTGAGCGCCGTAGCCAGATAGCGGGCGATAGAATCATCCTTACCCTTAAGCTCCATCAGCTCCAGATTGCCTTTGAGCACACCTAAGATGTTGTTGAAATCGTGGGCCACGCCCCCCACCAGCTGGCCCATGGCCTGCATTTTTTGGGTGCGGGCCATAGTATTTTGCATCAGCTTCTGCTCCGTGATGTCCCGGCCCACCAGGGTAAACAGGCTGCCATCTTCATACTGCTCGTTGAGGGCAATTAGATGGGTATGCAGGATCACCTTCTCCCCGGTGGCGGTGGAGCAGACCAGCTCGCCGGTAAACTCAAGGCGCAGCTCAATCGCCTCCAGCAGTTCCAGCGCCTTGTCGTCTTGATCGCCGAAGAAGAGTTCGATCGACTTGCCGATAAGCTGACTGCGCGGATATTGGCTGATGGCGGTCGCCGCCGCGTTGGCATACATGATCACCGGCGCCATCCCCTTCTGACGCGACGCAACCACTATCATATCTTCGCTATTACTGACGATAGACTGATACATCTGGGTGTCGATAGACTTGATGATCTGCGCATTACGGCTCTGCAGCCAATCCTGGCTCTGCTGCAGCAACATGCCGCTGATGCTGTCGGCAATGAAGGTCTGATAGGAGGTGAGAAACGACAGCCAGCCCTTACCCGGGCGATAGAAGAAAATATTGACGTCGAGCCCCTCTATGGGCCAAACAACAAAGCGTTGCCACTGGTGTGCCCCCCGCTGGCCATCCAGCAGCGGCCAGTCTTTCACCTGTCGCCACAGGGTGATATAACGCATGGAATCCCGGCACCAACAGGTCACATCGGCCGGCATCTCATCGCTGGCCAGCAGGCGGCGAGAGAGAATCATCACAGACTCGGCGCCGCTGCTATCGGCCAGAATACGACACAGGGGCAAGAGCACATCGTCACCACGAATAAACTGTCCCTGTAACTTCCCCAACTGGGCGATCAAGGCCGGGCCAAAGTCCATAAATTCAGATTGAGAGAGATCCTTAAACACGCTAGAGTCCATTCCACTATTGAAAAATGAAGAAGTCGGGCGAAATGCCTTTCATTGAGCATAGTCCAGCTTAGGAAAATCGCTCAAAATACCGATAAAATTTATAAACTTGTTTAAAGTTAGTGAGGAAAAATGCCAGTCACTCATTGGGTCGGTGCCCATGTTAGCGCCGCCGGCGGTATCGCCAATGCGCCGCAGAACGCACAGAAGATAGGTGCCAATGCCTTTGCCCTGTTCACCAAGAATCAGAGACGCTGGCAGGCGGCGCCGCTCTGCCCTTCACAGATTGACGCCTTCAAGGCCAACTGCGAACAGGCCAATATTCGCCCCGATGCCATTCTGCCCCACGACAGCTACCTGATTAATCTTGGCCATCCAGATGAGGAGCAGCTAGCGCGCTCGCGAGAGGCCTTTCTCGACGAGATGCAGCGCTGCGAACAGATGGGATTGGCCCTACTCAACTTTCATCCCGGTAGTCATCTCAACAAGATAGGCATAGACGAGTGCCTGGCCCGCATCAGCGAATCGATCAACCTGGCACTGGATAAGACGCAAGGCGTCAGTGCCATCATAGAAAACACCGCAGGTCAGGGGTCAAACCTGGGCCATAGCTTCGAGCAGCTGGCGCAGATCATCGACAAGGTAGAAGATAAGAGCCGAGTCGGTGTCTGTATCGACACCTGCCACATGTTTGCCGCCGGCTACGATTTAACCACTTTCGAGGCCTGTGAAGAGAGCTTCGGCCAATTTGATGCCATAGTGGGCAACCATTATCTTAAGGCAATGCACCTCAACGACAGCAAGACACCGCTGAACAGCCGGGTCGACAGGCACCACTCCCTCGGCGCCGGTTATATAGGTATGGACGCCTTTAGCTATATCATGAAACATCCGGCGACCAGGCAGATCCCCCTCATATTAGAGACAATAGAACCTGAGATCTGGCCCCAAGAGATAAACTGGCTACGTAACCAGACACGCTAAAGCAGGCACTTGTAGACCACGGCAATCACCCTGACCTGATTATCCCTGTCGAAGTGATCTTCCTGTAGCCAGACGATATGAGTGCCCTGCAGGGCCTCACCTTGCTGCTTGGCATTATCCTGCGCCGCCCTCAGCGGCGCCTCCCCTCTGCCTATCCCAGTCACCATGGCGAAGCTATCACAATGGGTCACCTCGAAATCATAGGCCTCATTGATTCGAGAATAGAGCTGTGGCTCATTTGAGGCGCAGGCGGTCAGTAAACAAAGGCCAGGTAAAATCACTCTAAGATGCAACACGTCACGGCTCTGTCAAATAATGGCTAAAGAAAAAGGCCTGTAAGATAAGTGATTTAGCACAACTTGGTTGTGATAATCATCACGCCGGTCTCAAGGTCATTGATACATTTGGCAACCTAGGTAATTGGCGCGATTCGATGCAAACGCCTTGCTGATAATGCTAATAAAATACGGCGCAGAGGTTAGCAGCTGCCCCATCTAAACAACTGAATTGAAACAACTGGATTGTAACAACTGGATTGACAGAGCCTAATTGAACTAAAAAGCTGTGCTAAAAGATAAAACAGACAGAAGTGGGCAGAAAAAAGCCAAGGCACTATCGCCTTGGCTGTTAAGCATAAATAACCAGGTAGAAGCTAAGCTAAGGTCTCAAACAGATGAGCCTTGAGGCGGGCAAAATCGGCAGGCAGTTCGGCCGACAGGATAGGCTTATCCTTCACCGCTTGTAGCTCAGGCGGCAGCTTCAGTTCGATATCCAGCGCCTCTTCCACCACCTCTTTAAACTTGGCGGGGTGGGCCGTACCGAGGAAGATCCCCTGCTCATCGGCCGACATGGTTAACGACAGCGCCTTAGCCGCAATCGCTGCGTGAGGCTCGGATAGATAACCGCCACGATAAAGCTCATCCAGCGCCTCCACCGTATCTTGCTCGGAGAGACCGACGCCCACCAATTCGCTCAGCGGCCAGTTCATCACCTCCATTATGGTCTCAACCCTGGGCCAGTTGCTCGGCTCGGCCACATCCATGGCATTCGAGAGGGTCGCGACGGTTGCCTTAGGCGACCACTGACCATCGGCCAGATAGCGCGGCACAGTATCGTTACTGTTGGTGGCCGCCACGAAACGTTTCACCGGCAGTCCCATCGCCTTGGCAAACAGACCCGCCGTCAGGTTGCCGAAATTACCGCTGGGTACAGCAATCACAGGATCGCCTTGGTTAGCCTGTTTAAACTGGGCAACCGCCTCGAAGTAGTAGCAGATCTGTGCCAGCAAGCGGCTGATGTTGATAGAGTTGGCCGAGTTAAGATGCAGGCCATCACGCACATCGCTGTCTTCGAAGGCGGCCTTAACCATATCCTGACAGGCATCGAAATCACTCTCCACCGCCACGGTATGAATATTATCGCCCAGGGTGGTAAACATCTTCTCCTGTAGCAGGCTGATCTTGCCCTTTGGATAGAGCACCACCACCTGCACCTTATCCAGCCCATAGAAGGCATCGGCCACGGCGGCGCCGGTATCACCCGAGGTGGCGGTCAATATGGTGAGTTTATCTTCCTGGGCCAGGCTATTGAGGCACTGAGCCATGAAGCGGGCGCCGAAGTCTTTAAATGCCAGGGTCGGGCCATGAAATAGTTCCAGGCAGAAACGTCTGTCATCTGCCTTGGTCAGCGGCAGCTCAAAATTAAAGGCGCGCTCCACCAGGCCATCCACCATCTCCTGACCCAGCTCGTCGGCCAACCAGGCACCTAAGATCGCCTTAGAGCGCGAAACAAAGTCCATCGCCAGCAGCGCATCGACATTATCTAACTTGGGGATAGAGACAGGAAAAAACAGGCCGCGATCTTTCCCCAGGCCCAGCTTGACCGCCTGAGTGAAACTAACCTTCTGTGAGGGGTGCTTTAAGTTATAGAGTTCCATATTGATCCGCCTATTAATCTAAAATTGCTGCATCTACACGGCGCGTGCCGAGCATATCGATTTGACATATATGGGAAAAACCCGCGCCGGAGGTGACATAGTTTGCATCCAGCCAGGCCTTGGCCTTATTAGCAGTCTCCAGGTTATCTGTCACAGAGAACAGCGTGGGGCCACTGCCCGAGATCCCCGTGGTGGCCATACCGAGCTCGTCTAAGGCCGCGCGCGCCTGCTCATAGCCGGGAATTTCCGAGGCGCGGTAAGGTTCGGCCAGCACATCTTTTAATACCTCTATGGCCAGCGTGGCATCCTGACGGTAACTGGCGTGTACGAATGCGCTCAGGTAGCGGCCAAAATCGATAGCCACCGACTTATCATACTGCGCCGGCAGCAATGCCCGCATCTTAGCGGTCGACAGGGAGATCCCAGGATAAGCCACAACCCAATACCAGTCTTTAAACACGGGCAGGCCCTGACACACGGCGCTAGGGGTATCCAGCATCAGCTGCATGCCGCCAAGGTAACAGGGCGCCACATTATCATAGTGGACCGAGCCGCTGATCTTGCCCTCAAACTCCCCCATCAGCCTCAGTAAGGCGTCGCTATCATAGGGCCTGTCGAAATGCTCGTTAAGGGCGTACAGGGCGGCGACCACAGAGCTGGCGCTGGAGCCAAGACCGCTCCCCACCGGCAGGTTCTTCTCTAAGGTCATGGCAACGCCGGCGCGGCTACCTAGCTGCTCGAGAAAGAAACTCGCGCATTGGTAGACGATATTCTCTTCGCTGGCCGCCGGTAACTTGTCGGCCCAATGACCGGTCAGGGCAAGCGACACCCCATGGGGCGCCGATTCAATGGCGACGCGATCGCCGAGCAGGCTGCCATCTACCGGCGCCAAGGCGGCGCCCAGCAGATCGAAGCCGACTCCGACGTTACCCATGGAGGCCGGCGCATAAACCGTTAAACTCATACGCCCATCTCCCGCGTCCAGTTAAGGGTTCTCAACAGGTCGGCGAAGACACCCGCCGCCGTCACCTCTGTGCCCGCGCCATAACCGCGCAGCACAAATGGGATCGGCTGATAGTAACGGCTATAGAAGGCCAATGCGTTCTCACCGCCCTTGACGCTGTAGAGGGGATCCATCGCATCCACCTCGGCGATCTTCACCCGGCAGCCCTCTTCATCTATCTGTCCCACATAACGAAGCACCTTACCGGCCGCCTTGGCGCTATTTACGCGCTGGGCAAGTTCACCATCAAGTGCGCTCAGGTTCGCCATAAAGGTCTCGACATCGCCAGAGGCGTCGAAATGACTCGGCAAGACAGATTCTACCTGGATATCGCTCAGCTCTATCTGCATGCCTACCTCACGGGCAAGGATCAACACCTTTCTGGCCACGTCCATGCCGCTGAGATCGTCTCTGGGATCTGGCTCGGTAAAGCATTTCTCACGGGCGATACGTGTCGCCTCCGACAGGCTCATCCCCTCATCGAGCATACCGAAGATGTAGGAGAGTGAACCCGAGAGTATGCCGTTGAATTTCTGCAGCTTATCACCGGCGAACAACAGCTTCTTCAGGTTATCGATAACCGGCAGGCCTGCACCAACCGTGGTTTCATAGAGGAACTGGCGACGCTGATGCAAAGCTGTCTGTCTCAGGGCGCGGTAGTAGTCATAGTCACGGGTGTTGGCCTTCTTGTTAGGAGTAACCACATGCAGGCCGGCATTCATTACCGCAACATATTGGTCAGATACCGCTTCATTAGAGGTACAATCCACCAGCACAGGGTTTAGTAGCTGCTGATCTTTGGCCCAGGCGAGCATCTTATCCAAGTCACAGCCTTGCTGGCTGTCGGCCAGGAGTCCCTGCCAATGATTGAGATCTATCCCCTTGGCATCGAGCAGCATGTGGCGAGAGTTAGCCACGCCACAGACACGCACCGTAATGTGCTGGGCCTTCAACATCTCTGTCTGCTGCTTGATCTGCTCGAGCAGGCCGGCACCTACATTACCGCAGCCCACCAGGAAGACATCCAGATAGTGCTGCACATCGAAGAAACTCTGATGACAGGCGGCGATGGCATGCTTGGTCTTACGCAGCTCGATAACCGCCGAGATGGAGCGCTCTGAGGAGCCTTGGGCGATAGCCACTATGTTGACATTGGCCTGGGCTAATGCCTGGAAGAATTTACCGGCGACTCCCTTGTGAGTGCGCATGCCGTCACCGATCAGTGAGACGATGGCCAGATTGTGGCGCATGGCGATCTGCTCGAGGATCTCGCTCTTAAGCTCCAACTCAAACTCCTGCTCCAGCGCCAGACGCACCCGCTCGGCATCCTGGGTCGCCACACAGAAGCTGATGCTGTATTCCGAAGAGCTTTGAGTGATGAGGGAGACTGATACCCCGGAGCGGGAGATGGCGCCCAGGGTACGGCTTGCCATGCCCACCATGCCCTTCATGCCGGGACCGGCGATATCAAACATGGTCTGCTCGTCGAGATTAGAGATAGCCTTAACGTTCAGCCCTGTCTCGTCCACTTGATTCGACACTAAGGTGCCGGGCGCCTGAGGGTTGAAGCTGTTACGTATATAGCAAGGGATATGGTACTGGGCGATAGGGGCGATAGTCTTAGGATGTAGCACCTTGGCGCCGAAATAAGACAGCTCCATCGCCTCTTGATAACTGAGCTGAGTCAAAAGCTTGGCATCGGCGACGACGCGTGGGTCAGTGTTATAGACCCCATCCACGTCGGTCCAGATCTCGCAGCAGCTGGCATCGATACAGGCCGACAGCACGGCCGCCGAATAGTCTGAGCCGTTACGGCCCAGGGTGACCACACGACCATCCTTATCGCCGGCAGTAAAGCCTGGCATCACCCACACCTGATGGGCATCGAGAGAAAGCTCGGCAAAACGCTGCTTGCTGGCAGCGATATCGACAACCGACTCCAGCGCCGGCCCGTGTGCCACAAACAGCTGTTGTGGCACCAGCTGATTGGCCGACACGCCCGCGGCCAACATCAACTGCTCCATCAGCGCCGCAGAGAGGCGCTCGCCACCGACCACGATCTCGGCGCGAACGGAGTCGGGGCACTCACCCAGCAAGACCACGCCTTGCAGCTTGTCTTGCCAGTGCTTGAGCTGCGCCGCCAGAACAGCTTCTAGGCTATCGGACTGCTCGCCGCTCAGTACCTCACTGGCCGCCTGGCCATAGAGGGTCTTAAAGACCTCATGCACATGACTCAAGACGGGAGAGAAATCATCTCCGGCCACCGCCAGGTCGACCATCTCCAGCAAACCATTGGTCACGGTTGCCGGAGCGCTTAACACCACTGCCGTCGGCTGCTCTGCGGCCGAAGCCAAGACGATTTGCGCCGCACTACTAAACCTCTGCCAGTTGGCCAGCGAGGTACCACCGAACTTCATTACCTTCATCTTCTCTCCTTAGTACCGCGCCCCAGAAACAAAAAAACCCGCTCCTTGATGGGGAGCGGGCTTAGTCATTTCAAATCATTTCTTTCGAGTATGCTTAGCCGGCCCCCACGCTGGTAATCGTGGTGGTTGTAATAATGGTGGTTACTACGAGATTAAGGCTAAACATTTAAATTCTTTTTTGTCGTATCAAAACATATTCGTTGAAGTCTCTACAGAATTGCCTTTTTTGCCCCAAGGTGTCAACCCCTGAAATGAAACTTTATAAAAATACACTTTGGGCAGCGGGCGTGCCGCGGGCCTTAAAATCAAATGACGAGAGATAGACTTCCTGTCATTTGAGGGTGAATTAGACTTAACTTCACTGTCAAAACACCTTCATCAATTTGACATATAAAGCACTATTAAACAGCAAGATAAAAAAATGCGAACAATCTAACTCAGTATAAAGCCTGGCTTTAATACAACTAACTCGCCTACCGAAATGAGAGACCCAAAATCTACTGTTAACCCACTAATTTAGCCACCAACAAAATAAAATATTTTCCCACAAATAGTGAATAACAAATCAAAATGAAATTATTAGACCTGCCCGCCTTCTCCCAAAGCCTAGGCTAATGAAAAAAAATTTACCGATTTTCCCTCAAGAAGCTGCGCTAGGTCATCGCCAAGGCAAACAAAGCGAGCTAAAATGCCGCCACATTCTGAATTGGAGGCGATATGATAATCACCCAACACAAAGCTGTTAGCATCCATTACCGCTTAACGAACCAGCAAGGTGAGTTGATCGAGAGTTCATTTGAAGGTGAGCCAATGCTTTACCTTCACGGTGCAGAAAACATGATCCCAGGCCTTGAGCAGGCGCTCGAAGGCAAAAGTGTTGGCGACAAGCTCGACGTTACCGTAGAAGCCGAGCTGGCTTACGGTCCTTACCACGATGGTTTACGCCAAGATGTCCCATTAGCAGCCTTCGGCGATATCGAAGATATCGTGCCAGGCATGCGTTTTATCGCCGAAACAGAGATGGGCCAACGTCCGGTACAAGTCACCGAAGTGAAAGACGATGTGGTCGTCGTTGACGGTAACCACCCACTCGCGGGTCAAACCCTTAACTTTAGCGTTGAAGTACTATCAGTACGCGACGCCAGCGCCGAAGAGATCGCCCATGGCCATATCCATGCGGCTGGCGGCTGTGGTAGCCACGAGCATAGCCATGAAGGTGGTTGCTGTGGCGGCGAAGGTCATGGCCACCATGGAGGTTGCTGTAGCGAAGATCCTGAGAAGCCAGCCAAAGAAGGTTGTGACGGCAACGGCGGTTGCGGCTGCCAGCACTAAGCTCTGACGCTAAGCACTCAATCTAAAGCCTTAGTTGGACGCAGGCGCGTCAGACTCAGGTAGGATTCTGAACAGAGTCGGCCACCTTTTATTAGGTGAAGCCGACTCTTTTATTTTATGCTTCAAGACAGAATCAGCTCGCTGCGTATTAACGATAAGGATATCGACATGATAGCTCAGCCCGTCTATGAAAAACTCCCTGCCATCTACCTGCTCATCGCAGCAAGTACCATATTGCTGAGCCCGGTGCCGCTTCCCGTGCTCTTAGCCGTGATAATCTTCCTGCTCGGCGCGCGTATCTTCAACATGCGCTCACAAAACCGGCGGAGCGACAATCCCAAGCGTCGCAGGCGCGGACTCTTGCCTGAGACCCTCTACAATATGCTGCCCTATGCATACCTGCTAGGCGCCCTATTTGTCTTTCGCCATGGCGACTCTAAATATCTGATGTTCGCCGGCGCAGGATTAGCCAGTTTCGCACTGTTTCGTCTGGCGCAGCGCCGCAGCTATCGCCAGCACCAACTACCCGTGACTATTCGGGTGATCTAGTTAGAGAGCTTCCGGATAGAACTGCTAGTTAACAAACTGAGTCGTTAACAGACTGAGTCCTTAAAGAGCTTGCCGTTAGAGAATGAGCGCCTTGATGCGATCGCGCTGCTCTGCTGGCATATGTTTGAGGTAATTTGAACAACGAGTGATGGTGGCGATACTGATCTCGAACTCGGCGGCAATCTGTCGCTGGCTCATCTCTCCCAGCAGCAAGGCCTGAAACACCTTCAGCCGCCCGGCGATGGCGCTGCGCTCCTCTTCGGTGAGCAGCAAATCGAACAGATCCATCAAGGCGTCGGTGTCTTGATGGTTGACCACTTTCTCTAAAACCAGATCCCAATTTGCGCGCACTTTGGCTCCTAAGCTGTCATTGCCTACCAGTACAAGCAAGTGTACCAAGAAACCTGTCGCGCTGGCTATCTGGGCCATAGATGCTGTTAGTCGAGCGCCTAAGGGTTAGACACATTCGGACACATTTTGGCCGGTGTTTTACAGAAAAATCTATAGTATCTGATAGTTAATTAAGATTAGAATGTTTGCGTTAGATCACATAAAACCACAAAGTAGTGAGAATGATTGCCATGAAAAAACAGATTAAATTAAGCCTGCTAGCCTTAGCCGGCAGTGCCTTACTGGCCTCAGCGGTACAAGCCAATAACTTCAAAGAGACAGACGATGCGCTCCACTATCGTCAATCTGCTTTTGGCCTGATCGCTCACAACTTTGGCGACATGGGCGCCATGCTTAAGGGCAAGAAGCCGTTCGACGCCGAAGTCTTTGCCATGCGTGCACAAAACGTTGCCGCACTGAGCAAGCTACCTGCCGAAGGTTTCGTAGCCGGTTCTGACAAGGGCCACACAGATGCGCTAGCAAAAATCTGGAGCGACAAGGCCGATTTCGACGCTAAGATGAGCGCCTTCCAAGACAACGCCGCTAAACTCGCCGTTGCCGCACAATCAAGCGATCAAAATGCGATCAAGCAAGCCTTTATGAACACAGGCAAGAGCTGTAAGGGTTGCCACGACGTCTACAAGAAAGACTAATTCAAACTCGACTATTGCAGACGACTAATCAGACAACCAGCAAGAGCACTCGTTAGACGAATAAAAAAGGGAGCAGTTAAGCTCCCTTTTTTTATCTTTTGCTTTAGCGCGGCCAATCACGCTTCAATTTACTACCGCTTCAACCTAACAAGGCTAAGACCTAATAACGCTAAAGCATGGCCGCGATTGGCCAAATCAGATAGTTCACCACCAGTCCCGCTAACACGCCGACCAGGGTCAGGGCCATCAGGCCTGAGCTAAACTTAAACTCGGTGACACTCTCACGGCTGACACTCTTATAGCCGGTGATCATGGCGCCCACCAACTTATCACCTTTAATGCCGTGCCAGATCACTGCAAGAATATGCAAAACCGCCAGCAGCAGGAGTAAATTGAAATTTTGCTTATGCAGCCAGGTCAGAGTCCCGGCCAGCTCGCTGCTCACATAACTGTATAGCGGCCCTTCGGTAAAGACTTCGTCTGTGGCAAACAGTCCTGTGGTGAGCTGAGCCACCAGCACTAAGATCATCGCCACCACCATATAACCACCGAGCGGATTATGGCCTATGCTACGCCCCTGTGGCTGTTTGACATAGGCCAGCACCTGAGTCGGCGACTTAACGAAATGGCTAAAGCGCGAGGTCTCGCTGCCCACTATGCCCCAGAGAATACGAAAGCCAATCAAGATCAATAGGCCGTATGCAAATACTTGATGCCATTGCATCTCCCCCACCTCGGCGCTCCACCATAGACCACCGAGCAACGCTATCATGGACCAGTGAAACAGGCGCGTAGGCAGATCCCATACCTTAATTTTTACCTGGCCAGACTGAGGGCTTTCTACTGAGGACATCTTATAACTCATCGCTTTAGAAAATAATGAAATTGATGATATTTGAAGCGATAGGGAGAGGCAAATAGATTTATGTAAGCAGTGTTATCCAGTCAAATATGCAGCCTAAAATAGAGAAATACAAGCCATTCCTAATGTTTATTTTGCAATTTTGTCTAAGGGCTCAAATAACCAACGAACGGAAAATAATGGCGGCAAAAAGTTGATCTAGATCACGTTTTATGAGGGCTAAATTGGTAATCTGAAGTCAAGGAAACAACGAAAGGTTCGACATATGATAAAGATTACAAGTAAAGATTTCGAAGTCACCACTCCTATCCGTGAACGTATCGAGAGCCGTTTAGAAAAACTAAGTAGACACGATGTACAGCTCATAAATCCACATGTAATCATAGGTCAAGAGAAGCAAGGGTTTAAGATAGAAGCTTCAGTCGGTATACCAAGCAACACCTTATTTGCTCAGGCGAAAGACAAAGATCTCTATGCAGCAATCAATGCAATGGGTCAGAAATTGGAGAAACAGCTCAATCGCCTCAGCCACAAACCGGAAGGAGCTCGCTACACAGCTCCAGCGACAAGCCCAACGCCAGAAAGCGCCGAATTAGACGACGAGTATGACGAGACAATAGATAAGGAATACGCGGCGTAACAGATTTAACGGTAAGTGGCGAAACATCGCCTCAGGCATAGACCGAGGAACGAACGCTAACGAACTGGCACAAAAGCCACTTACCCAAACTTGGTGGATAGTTAAATCGCCACCAAAATAGAGGTACAGCGACAGGCAAAAGACGAGGACGGACATTCAAACCAGCCACAGGCCTTCAGTAAGAAGCCGTGGAACTCAGCTAACGAACTAGCTATGTTGTCCGCCCTTGTTATACTTATTATTAAGTGCCGTCTCTGATGTCACATGCAAGCCAACACAGGAGTAAGAGGTCACATTAGCCAAACGCAAGACGTTAATCTTTCACGTTTGATTTATTGTAGGCGACTCACACAACCTAAGGCTTAAGATGAGCCCAAATAGGAACCAGGCATAGCGCCAAACAAGTCGTCCCCGAGAGCCATAGGGTAGCCGCTGAGATAGTCTCAGGTAATTGCACCCTAAGTAGTGAGAAAGGAGCGCAGTCCCATTTTAATATTGAGTGCTTTTTCCCTAACTGAGGCAGCCAGATAGCCAATAAAGGCAAACCAACGTAGTAGACGTTAACAGGCCATTGGATCACCGCTAGTCGATTAGCCCGCTGCCTCTCCCTTATCACCTGCCGCAGTGCTTTCATCTGCAGGCGACAAGCAAAGGAGGATGCCCCATCTTAAATTCTGATCTTTTACTCTCCAGGCGCACCCAAAGAGGTGCGCTTTCTATTGACGACTCCTCCAATCAGGCGGCTTATTCCAAAAGGGATAAATTCTCACTTTGTCCCTTTTTTAATTGACAGAGTATTGAGCAGGGCTTAATTTGAAGGCTATGAAAATGAACACCCAAGCTTTTTTTACTTTCTTTTTTATTCCACCCTTCTAGGGAGGCGGAATTTCGGTGTAAAAACGAAAGTAAGAATTCCAAGGCCTCCCATTATGGGGGGCTTTTTTATTTGCATGAGTAATCGAGAAGCGTTCAACGACAGAGGACAGCATGACCAAACCACATCCCCTTAGCCATACCCGGGAACAGATCACCGCACTCGACAATGAACTGCTGGCACTGCTGGCCAAACGACGGGCACTGAGTCTTGATGTCGCACGCAGCAAAGAGGTCGATATTCGCCCGATACGCGACACCCAGAGAGAGAAAGAACTGCTGGCCCGCCTGGTTAAGCAGGGACGCGAGCAGGGACTCGATGCCCACTATGTCCTCTCTCTCTATCAGAGCATCATCGAAGACTCGGTATTAAACCAGCAGGCCTACCTGCAGGGCCGTGCCAATCCAGACTTTCAGAAACAGCAATACAACATCGCCTATCTGGGCGCCCGCGGCTCCTACTCCTATCTCGCCGCTACCCGCTACTGCGAACGTCGTCAGGTGGGCATGCAGGATCTGGGTTGCAAGAGCTTCGATGAGATAGTGCAGGCTGTGGAATCCGGTCATGCGGACTACGGCTTCCTGCCGATCGAAAACACCTCCTCAGGCTCGATCAACGAAGTCTATGACGTGCTGCAACACACCAGCCTGGCCATCGTCGGCGAGACCACCATAGAGGTAGGACATTGCCTGCTGGCCAAGCCGGGCACCAACGTTAAGCAGATCAAGACCATCTATGCCCATCCGCAACCCATCAGTCAGTGCAGTCGCTACCTGAGCCAACATGGCGAGTTCAAACTGGAATACTGCTCCAGCAGCGCCGAGGCCATGGAGCGGGTACTCGAGGCCGACGACAACAGCGTCGCCGCCATCGGCAGCGTCGAAGGGGGCGCCCTGTATCAACTAGAGGCTGTCGAGCGCGAGCTGGCCAACCAGAAGATCAACCAGAGCCGCTTCATAGTGGTGGCCAGAAAGGCGATTGCGGTGCCCGAGCAGCTGCCAGCCAAGACAACCCTCATCATGGCCACGGGACAGAAGCCCGGCGCCCTAGTTGAAGCCCTGCTTATCTTAAAGGCCCATGATCTCAACATGAGTAAGCTCGAATCCCGTCCTATTCCGGGCACGCCATGGGAAGAGATGTTCTATCTGGATCTCGACGCGAATCTAGCAAGCGACGAGATGCAGCAGGCATTAAAGGAGCTTGAGCGAATCACCCGCTTCATCAAGGTGCTGGGCTGCTACCCTTGCGAAACCGTCAACCCCACCCAGCTAAGCAACAGTCAGCTGATGATTGAGCCCACCACCAGCCGCGAGGCGGACCAACAGGCCAAAGAGAAACAGGACGCCAAACACCAGCGTCACAGCCTGGCCGAACATCCACAGGTCACTAGTGTCATCTGCAGACAGTTAAAGATAGGCGACGGTCAGTTTGGCGCCATCGCCCAACTGGCACTGACCCAGGAGTCTGGCCACTACGGCCAGCTGGCGAAACAGATAAAGGAAGCGGGTTTCCAGGCGGTGACCGTCGGCGAGCTAAACGCCAACCCCATGGCCAATCGCCAATTGAGTGAGATGCGCAGAGCCCTGAACCAGTTTGATCTCGCCTGTATCGTCGCCATCGAACACGATAGCGAGCTGACCCTCGCCTGTGATCACGCCGACATGCTGCTGATCAGCGGCAAGCAGATGCACAATCGCGATCTGCTTGAACAGGTGGGCGCGCTGCACATGCCGGTGATCTTAGAGCGCAACACCATGGCCAGCCTGGATGAGTGGCTGGGCGCCGCCGAGGTCATCTTGGCCGCGGGCAATCAACAGTTGGCCCTGAGTGAAGCCGGCATCAGGACCTTCAACGAGCAGCAGCGACCCACCTTAGATCTCTCGGGACTGATCAGCCTCAAGGAGAGAAGCCACCTACCGGTACTGCTCAACACCCGCTACGCCTGTCAGCAAGAGGAACTTGCCAGCCAGGCGGGCGCGGCCAAGGCGCTCAAGGCCGATGGCCTGGTGCTGGGCGTGAGTGACCCACAGCAACTTAACGCCCATAGCGACATTCTTGCCCGTCTCTACCGCGGCTAGTCACTTGTGTCATAACAAGAGCTGCTAAGTCATAAAAAAAGAGGACCAGAGGTCCTCTTTTTTTGCCGATAAGCTTAAATCGCCAGGCCATCCACCAGATTCATCCAACCTTTGATGGTGCGATGACAAAACCACAAGAGCGCCAGCAGTGACAGACTCACGGCCATCCAGCCTTGAGGCACTAAGTAGGCCAGCAATAATAGCGAAAACAGAGAGATAATCGACCAACGCTGCCAACGTATGTGAGAATAGAGCAGGCTACTCATCTTATCCCCCTTCTGCCCGAGACTGATCACCAGGGCAAACAGGGGCGGCAATAACAGCAGCGGAAAAGCCGACATCAAGGCATACAGGAGATGGCCAAGACTATGATCGTCTAAAACGACAGGCTGTGACGTAGTCGATACCATAAAGGGCGCTCCACACAAATTCCACACAGGGGATAAAGAGTGAACCAGATGCCATACTGCGCCTAGTCCTTATCATTAACCATACTGTGTCATCGTCTTTTGCGCAAATCTTGCGATCGATTTATCCCATCGCAACAATCTTGCTGGCAGAGTGCCAAACTGTCTGCGCTGGCAATAGCGCCTCAGCCAAATGAGATGCCGAAAAAACTGGCGAGGTCCTTGATGAAAATCCTCGCCTTTGCCAGCAAATACCTCTTATCCAGCCAGCACCTCCTATGCCAAAGAGAGGGTCACATCAGACTTTAATCGCGTCGAGCAGGCGAGAATAAAGCCCTGCGCTACCTCGGCCGGCGTCAGCGTCATCTCGCTGCTGGACTCTGTCTCGCCGCTTAGCACCTGACACTTACAGGCGCCGCAGACCCCTGAGCGACAGGCGGCGATAATGGGCAACCCTTTCGCCTCTATCCCCTCCAGTACCGTCTGCTCTCCAGTGAGCGGCGTAGACAGCTCACCAATTTGCAGCATGAAGGGAGTAGAACCCGCAACCTCGTCCACCCCTTCTACTTGCTGTGAAGACGCAGAGGACGGCGCGCCGAAGCTCTCCTGATGATAACGACTCATGTCGAAACCGACATCTTGCAACATTGCCTTCACCGCCTGCATATAGGGCTCTGGGCCACAGACGAACACTGTGCGCTCAAGATAGTCGGGCACGGCCTTCGCGAGTATCTCCAGATTTAATCTGCCCTCGAAACTAGCACAGGCCTCAAGCGACTCTCCAGACTCCAAGCTGTAGTGCAGCGCCATATTGGGATGACGCTGGGCCATCTTCAGCAGCGCCTCATGGAAAATGAGATCTTCCTTGGCCTTGGCGCTGTGCACGAAGGCGATATCGCTGCCCACCAGAGTGTCCGTCAGCCAGCGCGACATGGAATACATGGGGGTAATCCCACTGCCGGCGCTTAAGAAAAGGTAACGACTGGCGGGAATATCGATCAGATTAAAGGCGCCAGCCGGGCCGCTGACATTGACGCTGTGCCCCGCCTTGAGGTTATCGATTAGGTAATTGGACACCCGCCCGCCAGGAATGCGCTTGATGGTTACTACCAAAGAATAGGGGCGCGAAGGCGACGAAGAGATGGTATAGCTGCGGGCAACCCGCTCTCCCTGAATGTCCAACAGGAAGGTGATGAACTGCCCAGGCTTAAAATGAAACTTAACCGGCTGGGCACCTTGAAAGCGAAAGCTGGTCACATCATGGGTTTCCTGCCAGCGCTCGACACAAACAAGCCTAGTCTCGCCTGTTTGCCAGTTGGGTGATAGATAATCTTGTTGATTCATGGGTGACTTACCAAAAAGAAAAAACGCCCACGGCAGTACCGTGGACGTTTGGGGGCGTTTTAGGCAACGTTTAAGATGGCGTTAAGATCTTGCTCCACCGTGGTGGTAGAACGCAGGCCAAACTTGTCTTCCAACACCTGAAGCAGGTTTGGCGTCAGGAAGGCTGGCGCGCTAGGGCCTGTGCGTATGTTCTTCACCCCCAGTGACAGCAGAGTCAGCAGGATAACGATTGCCTTCTGCTCGAACCAGGAGAGCACCAGGCTCAATGGCAGCTCGTTGATCTCGCACTCGAACACCTCAGACAGGGCGATCGCCAGCTGAATCGCCGAGTAGGCATCGTTGCACTGACCGATATCCAGCAAGCGTGGTATCCCGTTGATATCACCGAAGGCCAGCTTGTTAAACTTATACTTACCACAGCCTAAGGTCATGATGATGGAGTCTTTAGGCGCCGCCTTGGCGATGTCGGTAAAGTAGCTGCGCTCGGCCTTGTCACCGTCACAACCACCGACCAGGAAGAAGTGCTTGATGGCACCACTCTTCACATTCTCCACAACGGCAGGCGCGGCGGCCATTAACGCATTGCGAGCGAAACCTATGGTGATGTGATGGGGGATCTCATCATAGGCGAAGCCCTCAAGGGATAAGGCCTTATCGATCACCGCAGAGAAGTCATCCCCCACGATATGGGTCACGCCCGGCCAACCCACTATGCTGCGGGTAAAGATACGGTCGGCGTAGTCGCCCACGTTAGGATCGATAATACAGTTAGAGGTCATCACCACCGCACCAGGGAAGTTGGCGAACTCTTTCTGTTGGTTTTGCCACGCACTGCCGTAGTTGCCGACCAGGTGTGGATACTTCTTCAATTCGGGATAGGCCAGCGCCGGTAGCATCTCGCCATGGGTGAAGACGTTTATCCCCTTACCCTCGGTCTGCTGAAGAATAAGCTCGAGATCTTTCATGTCATGACCAGAGACCAAAATCGCCTTGCCCTTCACCGCAACTGTGTTGACCTGGGTCGGCTCGGGATGACCGAAGGCCTGGGTCTCGCCCTCATCGAGCATGGCCATCACGCGATAGTTCAGCTGACCTATCTCCATCGCGGTGGCAAACAGCTTATCGGCATCGACAGAATCTGAGCCCAGGAAGGCCATGATCTCATGAAACTTGGCCGCGACCTCGCTATCGGTCTGATCCAGCACGCGGGCATGCTCCATGTAGGCGGCCGCGCCTTTAAGACCATAGAGACAGAGCAGACGCAGGCCCATGATATCCTCGTTGACCTCCTCTTTGCCGCGATTAGGCAGCGCCTGAGCGGCCTGGGCCAGCATCTCTTCTTTCACACTGGCGAGTACCAGGCTGGCGGCGGGTATCAATGTCTCGACTGGCTGACCTTGCGCCTTACAAGCCACCTCATAGGCCGCCTGAAGCTGGGCGCGGTAGGCATAGGCCTGCTGGGTGTAGGCCATGATGCGTTCGTCATCGAAGTTCACATTGGTCAGGGTAGCGAAAAATGCCTTAGGCACGAAGGTGTCGATGGCCGGGTCAATGATGCCGAAGGCGCGCGCCTTCTCGGCATAGGCAGATACGCCTTGTAAGATATAAATCAGCAGATCTTGCAGATCTGAGGTGGCCGCTAGTTTGCCACACATGCCTTGGGAATAACTACAACCATTGCCGGCAGGGGTACGAATGGTTTGCTCACACTGAATACAAAACACAATACTGCTCCTTTATTTAATCATGCTTTTTCTTTGCATGTTTTAAGCGGAGTCTACTGTGGTAAACACAGGCACAAAAGTGAAACTTGCGAGCAATGTGAGAAACTATGAAGCGGATCAAATTAGCTCATGCGAAACTAAACTGTTAAAAAATATGGTAAAACAATTTAAAACAGCAAGTTATCCTTTAAATAAGCCCAAAAGAAAGACGGCGCCTCACTCGGACGCCGCCAGGGAGCTTTAATCTAGCCTGTCTTCATGTCATTAACCGACTGCAACATGGCCCGGCTTTCGCGCTGGAACTGAGGTGCGAAATCCCCAAACCAGGCCGCCACTTCCTCGAATTCGCGAATGAAACCTTGCCTGTCACCGCGCTTCAGGAGTTCGAGCGCCTGGGCATAGTTATCCAGGTAATCCCCTATTGCGGTCAGGCTCTCCTGCTGGGCGAAGATGATATCGGCATAGAGTTCGGGACTCTGGGCAAACAGGCGCCCGACCATCGCCAGCTCCAGCCGGTAGATGGGCGAGCTGAACTGCAACAGGTTGTCGATATCCGCCGCCTCGCGATAGAGGTTCAGACCGTAGACGAAGGAGGAGAAGTGGCGCATCGCCTGCACCAGCTGCATCGCCTTGTCGTGCTGCTTAGCATCGGCCTCGACTAGGCGAGCGCCCCAGATCCCTATCTGTTCCAGCAACCATTCGTACTGCTCACGGCCGCGGCCATGACACACCACCACCACCTGCTTGGCCAGGCTGCCCACATCTGGGCCGAACATGGGGTGCAGACCTACTACCGGGCCCTGATGGCTGGCGAGCATCGCCTCAAGCGGCTTCTCCTTGATAGAGGTGAGATCGGCCAGGATGCATCTGCTCGGTAGGCTGGTAAGCTTGTCGCGAATCAGCTCACAGGTGATGCTAATGGGTACAGTGACTATCACCATCCCTGCCCCGTCAAATATCGCGTCCGCCTGCTGCCAGTCGTCTTTATCAAGAGATTTCACCTGATAGCCGGACAGACTCAGCATCTGCGCAAACAGGCCGCCTAGCTTGCCCTGACCACCGACGATCACCACATGGCCCAGATCTGTCTTCACCTGCTTGAAGCCGACATCTTTCTCGTTGAGATAGGACTCGCGCATCAAGCGGCGCAGAATATCTTCGATCAGCTGGGGCGAGACATTCATCTTGGCCGCCTCTTCCCGGCGCTTGGCCAACATGGAGGCCTCGCGCTGAGGCGCGTAGATGGGCACACCGGCCGCATGCTTGACCCCGCCCACCTGGGCCACGAGGTCCAGGCGTTTACGTAGCAGATGCAGCAGCTGTTGATCGACGCTGTCGATATGCTCTCTCAGTTTTTCCAGTTCGTTAGTGGTTTTCTCACTCATTTGCGCGTGTTCCATCAGGCATTGACCGCCTTGAGCATAGCAAATCTGCCTGGTAAAACCGATGCCAATTGTGCCGCCCCCTGACGTAGAAGATCTTCCGTGGTCTGCCAGTCGATGCAGGCATCGGTTACCGACACCCCGTAGGCCAACTCACTCATCGGCTTGTCGCTGCTCTGATTGCCTTCGTTCAGATGACTCTCCAGCATGACGCCTATGATCGACTTGTTGCCGTTGGCAATCTGATCAAACACATCCTGACAGACGCTCAGCTGGCGGGTGTGATCTTTACTCGAGTTGCCGTGGCTGCAATCCACCACCAAGCGGGCGTTGAGCTTGGCCGCATGCAGCTGCTGCTCACACTCGGCCACGCTCGAGGCGTCATAGTTAGGAGTCTTGCCGCCGCGCAGGATCACGTGACCATCTGGGTTACCGGCAGTCTGTAGCAGCGCTACCTGACCCGCCTGGTTGATCCCCATAAATCTGTGGCTGCTGGCCGCCGATTGCAGCGCGTTGATCGCCACCCCCAGCTTGCCGTCGGTACCATTCTTGAAGCCCACTGGCATGGAGAGACCGGACGCCATCTCTCTGTGGGTCTGAGATTCTGTGGTGCGCGCGCCGATAGCCGACCAAGTGACCAACTCAGAGATGTATTGCGGGCTGATAGGATCCAGCGCCTCGGTGGCCACCGGCAGTCCCAGCTCCGCCAGCCAGATCATCAACTCGCGCGCCTGACGCAGGCCCTTCTCGACATCGAAAGACTCATCCATATCGGGATCGTTGATCATCCCCTTCCAGCCCACCGTGGTACGTGGCTTCTCAAAGTAGACCCGCATCAGGATGTAGAACTCATCTTTAAGCTCATCGTGTAGCGTCTTGAGGCGCAGCGCGTACTCTTTAGCCGAGGCGATGTCGTGGATAGAACAGGGGCCGCTGACCACCAGCACGCGGTTATCACGCTTATGGACTATATCCGATACGGTGCGGCGCGCATTAAGCACATAGTGATAGGCGGCAGTCGACAGGGGCAGTTGTTGTTTTAACTCTTCCGGGGTCACCAGCACCTTCTCCGAGCTGATGTGAACATTATTAATTGTGTCTTGCTGCATACCTGTCACCAACCTAGTGTGTTTTCTCATACCTAAAACGCAATGCCGTAATGGTGCACCATTACACCTGTGAGCTAACTATGCCTGCTGCATAAATTTAGATCAAGCATAAATTTGCTTTTCAAGAATAATTCACGATCGAAGCGGTAAAAGCCTCATTGAGACCTGGCTGAAAAGAGAGATTTTGCCACTAGAGTGGATTTAACAAGAGAGGTTTAGCCAAGTGGGGTCAGCCAGGCAAGAGAATAGGAAAAGGGAAAATGCACAAGGCTATGCTAAGGATGACAGCGCCCCCATTAGTGAACGCCTAAAAACAAAAACCCGCCATAAGGCGGGTCATTGTGCGAACACTGCATCTTTTTTTACGTTTTAGCGAGTGCTTACTTAGCAAGCTTCTCGCGGATACGTGCAGACTTACCTGAACGCTCACGTAGGTAGTAAAGCTTAGCACGACGAACACGGCCGCGACGCTTAACTTCGATGCTAGAGATGAGCGGGCTGTGAGTTTGGAACGCACGCTCAACACCTTCGCCATTAGAGATCTTACGTACAGTGAATGCAGAGTGCAGACCACGGTTACGCTTAGCGATAACAACACCTTCGAACGCCTGTAGACGCTCTTTACCGCCTTCAACAACACGTACTTTTACAACTACTGTGTCACCTGCACCAAATTCTGGTACGTCTTGCTTCATTTGCTCATCGTTGAGCATTTTAATGATGTTATTCATGAATAAACTCCATACTAGTAATAACTGACCACTTTTACTCGCCTGCTTGGGCGGTATTAACAAACTCGGCTAATAGCTTGGTTTGTTCATCAGTCAGAGCTAGATTTTCAAATAATTCTGGTCGCCGCAGTAAAGTTCTTCCGAGACTCTGCTGCAATCGCCAGCGTCTAATATTTTCGTGGTTGCCGCTAAGCAATACCGCCGGTACATCGATACCATCTAGGCTTTCAGGGCGAGTATAGTGGGGACAATCCAGTAATCCGTCAGAGAAGGAGTCCTGCTCTGCCGACGCTTGTTTACCTAGCACGCCAGGAACCAAACGAGAAACCGAATCGATCAGGGTCATCGCTGGGAGTTCACCGCCCGAGAGCACGTAATCTCCAATCGACCACTCTTCATCCACTTCCGTTTGAATAATGCGTTCATCGATACCTTCGTAGCGACCACACACTAAAATCAAACGCTCAGATTTAGCTAACTCTTCGACGCCCTGCTGTGTCAGCTTACGTCCCTGAGGAGAAAGATAAATCACCTTAGCCTTCTCACCCGCAGCGGCTTTCGCTGCATGGATGGCATCACGTAGAGGCTGCACCATCATCAACATGCCAGGTCCGCCGCCGTAAGGCCTGTCGTCCACTGTTCTATGTTTATCATGGGTGAAATCTCTGGGATTCCACGTTTGCAACTCTAACAAACCGTTACTTACGGCCCGACCCGTTACACCAAAGTCTGTTACGGCACGAAACATCTCTGGAAACAGGGTTACTACCCCTAACCACATCTGCTGCCCCTTGACTTAGAAGTCCGGATCCCAATCCACTAAAATTTGTTTTTCCGCCAGATTCACCTCTAGGATGAACTGCTCGGTAACAAAAGGAATCATACGTTCCGTTTTGCCAAAGCCATCTTTCGCGTTGGCCTTCACAAGCAGCACGTCGTTCGATCCTGTTTCCACGATCTGGTCGACCTTGCCCATCTTGTAGCCTTTAGTATTCACCACCTCACAGCCGATAAGATCACGCCAGTAGAATTCATCTTCCGGCAGTGCCTTCATCGCCTCAGCGGGAATGGCAATCTCACAGTTAGTGAGCATTTGCGCTTGGTCTCGAGTGGTTACGCCTTCAAGGGCGGCGATAATCGCCTTACCTTGGTAGCGCCACTGTGCAACCTTGACTTCGCGCCATTCGCCTTGCTCTTTAATCAACCAAGGTGAATAGTCAAAAATATCTTCGACAGAATCGGTATAGCTAGTGATCTTCAACCAACCTTTAATGCCGTGACTAGCGCCTAATTTGCCTAGTACGACAGGTTCTTGGTGACTACTCATCAATCTATACCTAAACGCTATTAAGCAGCAGCTTTACGAGCGTCTTTGATCAGTTTCGCTACACGATCAGTAGTAGCAGCACCGTTAGCAACCCAGTGTTCTACACGATCAAGATCTAAGCGAAGAGCTTCTTCTTGACCACGAGCAACAGGGTTGAAGAAGCCAACACGTTCGATGAAACGACCGTCACGAGCGTTACGGCTATCAGCAACAACGATGTTATAGAATGGACGCTTTTTTGCGCCGCCTCGAGCTAAACGAATGGTAACCATGCGTCTTTTATCCTCTAATGATTTGCTTCGTTCTGAAGCAAAAATAAAAACTGGAACCCCGTGTTCGCGAAGAGTCCCAGATAGAAAGCCGCACGATTCTACCTGAACCGGCGACAAATGCAACGTTTTTCACGCAAAAATAGCAAGCCCACTAAGGGCTGAAAACCCTTAATGGACTTAGCTAAATCTATACAAAGTCAGACGATTAACGTCCCGGCATCTTCATCCCGGGAGGCAGCATTCCACTCATGCCGCGCATCATCTTTTTCATGCCGCCTTTACCGGACATCTTCTTCATCATCTTCTGCATCTGAGTGAACTGCTTGAGCAGACGATTGACGTCCTGGATCTGGGTACCTGACCCCATGGCGATACGACGCTTACGAGAACCCTTGATGATCTCTGGACGCTTACGCTCGCCTGGGGTCATGGAGTTAATAATAGCCTCCATTTGTCCCGTTAGCTTGCCGTCTTGCACCTGAGCCAGGGCTTCTGGAGGGAGTTGACCGACACCGGGCAGCTTTTCGAGCATGTTCATCATGCCGCCCATGTTCTTCATCTGTTGCAGCTGTTCACGGAAGTCTTCTAGGTCGAAGCTACCACCTTGCTTGACCTTAGAGGCCAGCTTCATCGCCTTCTCTTTGTCGACGCCGCGCTCAACCTCTTCGATCAAGGAAAGCACATCGCCCATACCCAGAATGCGCGAGGCAACACGGTCCGGATGGAAAGGCTCGAGCGCATCTGTCTTCTCGCCCACACCCAGGAACTTAATCGGCTTGCCGGTAATATGGCGAATCGACAGCGCCGCACCACCGCGAGCGTCACCGTCGACCTTAGTCAGTACCACGCCGGTCAGCGGCAAGGCTTCGTTGAAGGCCTTGGCGGTGTTAGCCGCATCCTGACCTGTCATGGCATCGACCACAAACAGGGTTTCTACCGGTTTGACCGCGGCGTGTAGCGCCTTGATCTCGTCCATCATGCTCTCGTCGACGTGCAGACGACCCGCGGTATCGACGATCACCACATCGATAAACTTGAGCTTGGCATGAGCCATGGCCGCATCGACGATGTCGATAGGCTTCTGCGAAACATCCGATGGGAAGAACTCGACCTCGACCTCATTGGCCAAGGTTTCCAGCTGCTTGATCGCCGCCGGACGATAGACGTCGGCGCTGACCACCAATACAGATTTCTTCTGTCTTTCACGCAGGAACTTAGACAGCTTGGCGACACTTGTGGTCTTACCCGCACCTTGCAGACCGGCCATCATGATCACCGCTGGCGGCTGCGCCGAGAGGTTTAGCGCCTCGTTGGCTTCGCCCATGGCATTTTCGAGCTCACTCTGGACGATCTTAATGAAGGCCTGGCCTGGACTCAGGCTCTTGGTGACCTCTTGGCCTACGGCGCGCTCTTTAACGCTATTAACAAAGGCGCGTACAACGGGCAAGGCGACGTCGGCTTCCAGCAGCGCCATGCGCACTTCGCGTAACGTTTCTTTAATATTGTCTTCTGTAAGGCGACCACGACCACTAATATTTTTCAGGGTGCGTGATAATCTGTCGGTGAGGTTCTCAAACATTATCGCGTTCTTTACCGTTTAGAATTTACATGGTTGGGGCAGTATTATAGCGATGCGCAGATATTATGCTACCGCGCAGCGTAAGTTATGGCTTAGGCAAGTTAGCTGCTGTAGGGTAAAAATGTCAAAACTTAGGAGTAACGCTCAGAAAGTGCTAATTTTTGTGTGTAAAGCCTCTGCCCAAAATAGCATCCATCGTGTTATTCTAACGATCAACTAAGGATAAAAACTCGACCGCCTCGCGCTGGTCGATGACCACAAGAAAGCTCACATAACGATAGGTTAATTTTCGATGGTGATTTTTTCGGCTTCAGCCATTTTCTTCTACAGTATCGCACTCGTCTTGGTCGTCAGCCGACTGTTTCATGCCGATGGTCCAAACCGTAAAGCCGTAGCCGCCTTCGCCGCCGTGGCCGTGGTGCTTCATGCCGCCGCCCTGTCTCAGGCCATCTTCACCGGTGACGGTCAAAACTTTAGCCTGACCAATGTGATCTCCATGGTGAACTGGATCATCTCCTTCACCTTCACCATCTTGATGTTCCGCCTCAAGGTGATCGTGGTCGTGCCTGTGGTCTACGCCTGCTCCGTCATCTCTGTGGCCCTATTGTGGCTATTACCGCCTAAATATATCACCCACTTCGAGCTTTACCCCGAGGTGTTAGCCCACGTGGTGCTGTCGCTGATGGCCTACAGCGCCCTGATGATCGCCGCGCTTTATGCCATCCAACTGGCGATGATTCAAAACAAGCTGAAGAAAAAGCAGCTGATGCTGAGCCCGGCGATACCGCCGCTGATGACGGTAGAGAAGCAGCTCTATCATCTGGTGATCATCGGCGTGGTGCTCTTGAGTCTGTCGCTGGCGACCGGCTTTATCTTCCTCGATGATATGTTTGCCGACGGCCAAGGCCACAAGGCGATCCTCTCTATCATGGCTTGGTTTACCTATATCGCCATGCTGGCACAGCAGTACTGGGTAGGTTGTAAGATCCGCACCGCCGTGGCCTACACCCTGACTGGCGCAACCCTGCTGTCACTGGCCTACTTCGGCGCCCGCATCGTCAAAGAGTTGATCCTGCAATAGGCCTGACACCCTAAATTCCGCTCAATTCACCTAGGTCAAGATGGACGAAAGTGCGACCTAGGTGAACTTGACTCACAGCCCAAATCGCTGTATTTACTTAATCTTAACGCTATTCTTACTCATCAACGCCAAAGTGGGGCCACTGATTGGAAGCTATATCCACCAGCGTACTTGTCATCATCCTGTTCGTACTCATCATCATCTCCGCCTATTTCTCCGGCTCAGAAACCGCCATGATGTCGCTCAATCGCTATCGCTTGCGTCATCTGGCCAACAATGGCCATAAGGGTGCGAAACGCGCCATTAGATTGCTAGAGCGCCCAGACAGACTGATCGGCTTGATTCTGATTGGCAACAACCTGGTGAACATCCTCGCCTCGGCCATCGCCACCATATTGGGGATTCGCTTGTTTGGTGATGTTGGGGTGGCCATCGCCACGGGTGTGCTCACTCTGGTGGTATTAGTCTTTGCCGAGGTGACGCCAAAAACTGTGGCCGCCCTGCACCCTGAGCGTATCGCATTTCCGTCCAGCGTACTGCTCAAAGCCCTGTTGGTGGTGCTCTCCCCCCTGGTGAAGATAGTTAACTTTATCACCTCTACCTTCCTGCGCCTGCTGGGCATCCGCTCGGTGAAGGCCGATGACGCCTTGAGTCAGGAGGAGCTGCGCACAGTTGTGCACGAGGCCGGCGCCCTGATCCCCCAGCGCCACCAGGAGATGCTGCTCTCTATCATGGATCTGGAAAAGGTCACGGTCGAAGACATCATGATACCGCGATCGGATCTCTACGCCATCAACGTTAACGACGACTTTAGCCGCATCAATAAGCAGGTGATTCAGAGCCCGCACACCCGGGTTTTGCTCTACCGGGATAACATAGACGATGCCGTCGGCTTTGTTCACCTAAGAGATGCCCTGCGCCTGCAATCCAAACAGCAGTTTAGTAAGTCATCCCTGCTGCGGGCGGTAAAAGAGATCTACTTCATCCCCGAGGGGACTCCCCTCAACGTGCAGCTGGCGAACTTCCAGCAGAACAAGGAACGTATCGGCTTAGTAGTAGACGAGTATGGGGATATTCAGGGGTTGGTAACGCTGGAAGATATTCTCGAGGAGATAGTCGGCGACTTTACCACCTCTATGATCACCACGCCTAGCGAAGATATCAACCAGCAGCAAGATGGCAGCTTCCTCATCGACGCCACCATCAACATCCGCGATCTCAACAAGGAGATGGACTGGCACTTCCCCATCGATGGACCTAAGACGCTCAACGGTCTGATCCTTGAGTATCTCGAGGAGATCCCCGAGCCTAACACCTCGATGCGTCTCTCAGGCTACCCGCTTGAGGTAGTCGAGGTGGCCGACAACATGGTGAAGACGGTGCGGGTCATGCCCCAGCACTACAAGGCGCCCAAGGGCAGTCGCAACTAGTTCTCACCATGGCTCAAAAAAGGCGCTCTAAGGCGCCTTTTTGTTATCCTATATCGACCACTCATTCACTAGCTCTCAGTCTTAGTCGCATGGGTCAGGGCCCGGCGCTTATCTCTCGCCAGCGGGGTGATCGCCTCGTCTAAGTCGCGCTCTAGTCCAAGCATGAAGTAAAGCTCGGCCATCAGGAAAAAGGGGCCGATCAACAGCTGGTTAAGATCGTCGATAAAGGCCGGTTTAGCCTTCTCATACTTGTGGCCGATCAGCTGGAAGATCCAGCCAATCACGAACACGCCGATGGCGATGGGCCAGGCCTGTTCCATCCGCGATACCAAGAAGGAGGTGTAAAGCACGGGCAGGATAAATAGCACCAGCCCCAGCGCCAGTTTGGCATGCAGCGCAAAGTAATAGAGCAAGACACCGCAGGCAAACAGCACAGCTACGTTCAGCTCCAGCCCTATAGAATCGAAGCTATACAGGCTAAAGGGGATGGTGTTTAACATCACGAAGGCCGACCAGATGATCAGCGGGATACCGACAAAGTGGGTCTTGATGTTAGTGGGGTTGAGGTGAACACTCTTGTAGGTGGATAACTGCTCGATCGCAGATTTCATGGCTCGGCTCCATCGTCTTTTTATCTTGCGAGACCAAAGCCAGCCCTATCTTGGCAACCGCCATTAAGGTAATTAGGCTAAGTTTGACGCTCGTCTCAGTTAGCCTAACCTAAAACATTTTATTAACAGATGCCAGTGCGATGCGTCGACACAAGGCGCCGAAAACGAAATTAAAACAGCCTGTATTTCTGAACCTTAGCGCAGATGGGACTAATGCACAGTCAGTTAAACAGCAGCTGCATTACCCCATCTATCAAGGCCAATAGCTAGTTTGACTCGAGGATCACGGTCGCCGTGGCATAGTGTTTCTCATCGGCGATGGAGAGATGGGCACGGCAGCCGCCCAACAGACTCAGCCGCTCGGCCGCACCGCCTTGAAAGGCGATAAGCGGCGCACCGTTAGCATCGTTACTGATCTCGATATGCTGGAAGGAGACACCGCGTCCAATGCCGGTACCCAGTGCCTTGGCGGCCGCCTCTTTGGCGGCAAAACGCTTCGCCAAATAGCGACCGGGTTGGGAGGAAGCCAAGAATATTGCCATCTCGGTTTGGGTCAACACACGCTTGGCCAGCGGACACTTGGCTAGCGCCTCTTCATCTCCCGCCGCAGGCACCTTGTCGGCGACGCGCGCGATCTCGACAATATCAGTCCCTAAACCAACAATCATACGCTCTTCCCTACCCGCCACGACATGATATCAACCCCGATGCTCAGACGACTACTGACCGCTGCGACCTTCGACCATCAGCTGTTTCATGTCACGCACAGCCTTATCCAAACCGTCGATCGCGGCGCGGGCGATGATGGCATGACCGATATTAAGCTCATAAAGCTCAGGAATGGCCGCGATAGGCTTCACATTGTGATAATGAAGACCATGGCCCGCGTTGACCACCAGCCCCTTACCGTGGGCGTAGGTTGCCATCTCGGTAATGCGTGCCAGCTCCTTGGCTTGCTCTGCATCTGTCTCGGCGTCGGCATAACAGCCTGTGTGTAGCTCGATAACCGGCGCGCCTACGGCGACGGTGGCGTCGATCTGCACAGGGTCGGCATCGATAAACAGCGACACCTTGATACCCAGGGCTGTTAAACGCTCGACCGCGGCGCGGATCTTATCCTGCTGGCCCGCCACATCCAGGCCGCCTTCTGTGGTCAGCTCTTCACGCTTCTCAGGTACCAAACAGACATAGGCTGGCTTCACCTCACAGGCGATATCCAGCATCTCGTCGGTCACCGCCATCTCGAAGTTCATACGCGTCTTGATGGTCTTGGCCAGCAGGTAGATGTCTCTGTCGCAGATATGACGTCTGTCTTCACGCAGATGCACGGTAATACCTTCGGCGCCGGCATGCTCGGCAACGGCTGCAGCGTGGACAGGATCCGGGTAACTGGTCCCACGGGCCTGACGTAAGGTGGCAATGTGATCGATATTAACGCCTAGATGAATACGGCTCATGGAAAGTCCTTAAGTGTAGAGTGTCGCGATTGGAATTTTGTGCCTATTTTACTAAAGCTTAAGGGAAGGCCACAAGGGAAACACCCGATGAATGTGCGCAACTCTCTACTGCGAACATGGATGGGGAGCTACTTGCTGTAACTCGATGGCCTGTTGCCCTTTAAAAACAGCGCCCGCGACTTAAGCGGCTTGTCCCCCAGCAGCGGCGACAGTAACTGCCTCATCAGCAGCTTAGCCTGTTTAAAGTCGGCCTCTGCCAGCCTGTCTTCCTCCAGGGCGCGCAGCATCTCGCCGCTAAAATGGTTTGGCTTGGGGCCGAGCGCCGTACTAAAGCCCTCTTCGGACAACAGGCGATAGTAGAAATCGGTCTCTATAGGACTACCTTCGATATCCAGATTCAGCGATGGCATCACCCCAAGCTCCTTGAGCAGCGAAAGCTCAAACTGTCTGAGCTGCGCCTCGCTAAAGGCGGCGGCCATGGCCATCAGCGTCTTGTGATAGGTAAAGAAGAACTGCTCGGCGCCATGCTCTACTGACAAGCAGCGCACTAACAGCTCGTTAAGATAGAGGCCAGCAAAGCTATCGCTGCCGCTCAGGGGCACAGCCGGGCTGGCGGCCTCTACCTGATACAGGCTCTTGAGGCTGCTTCGTCCCGATAGCTGAAACAACAAAGGCTGAAAGGGTTGCAGTATGCTCTTTATCGAGGTCTTGCCACTGCCCAGGCGCGCGACGGCATCTACCCTGCCCAGACCGTCGACCAACAGATTGACCAGCACGCTCGACTCCCGATAGGGACGGGTGTGCAGTACATATCCCCTGTGCATTGCCCTATTCCTTAATCCCTGCTTACCAAAAACAATGCCGACAAAAAAGCCGAGACAACCACAACGTTAGCGTGACTATCTCGGCTTAACATTAATCTGTCGACTTAGCTCTCGCCGTAGCCTAATGAGCGCAGGGCGCGCTCATCGTCGGCCCAGCCAGACTTAACCTTGACCCAGACCTCGAGGAAGACCTTGTTATCGAACAGGACCTCCATATCTTGACGGGCTTGGGTGGCAATGGTGCGTATACGTTCACCCTTGTTGCCGATCACCATACGCTTCTGGGTCTCGCGCTCCACCAGGATCAAGGCATTGATCTGATAGACGCCGTTTTCCATCATCTTAAACTGCTCTATCTCTACCGTGGCATCGTAGGGCAGCTCGTCGCCGAGGAAACGCATCAGCTTTTCGCGCACTATCTCAGAGGCCATAAACTTCTGAGAACGGTCGGTGACATAATCCTCGGGGAAGTAGTGCGGAGACTCAGGTACCGACTCTAAGGCCAGCTCCATGATGCGCTGCACATTGGTGCCATGGGTTGCCGAGATAGGCAAGATCTCATCAAATTCAAACTTGGCCGCCAGGGTCTGCAGATGCGGGAACAGCGCCTCTTTGTCCTTGATGTTATCCACCTTGTTGATGGCCAGAATCGTCTTGCGGCCATCGTCACGGTTATGAAGCTTCTTCAGCACCATCTCATCGTCGGCGGTCCAGTTAAGACCATCGACCACGAATACCACCAGGCTAACCTCGGCCAAAGAGCTGGACGCCGCGCGGTTCATCAGACGGTTGATGGCGCGCTTCTCTTCAATATGCAGACCTGGGGTATCGATAAACACCACCTGACGCGGGCCATCGGTATGAATGCCCATGATGCGGTGACGCGTGGTCTGCGGCTTCTTAGAGGTGATAGAGATCTTCTGACCCAGTAGCTTATTCAGCAGGGTCGACTTGCCGACGTTAGGGCGGCCGACGATGGCCACCATGCCGCAATAGGTCACCTCATATTGGCTACCACTGCGGCCGCTGTTCATCCTCGCCAGCAGCTCGTCTAGACTCGGCTCTTGTGCGCCTTCAGGCTGCTCGGGTTTGTTACTCATTTCTTAATACGCTCCAACACTTCTGCTGCGGCAATCTGCTCCGCCTTTCTACGGGAATTGGCCACGCCGATAACGGCTTCTTTTAGCTGCTCCACCTTACACTCCACGGTGAAGGTTTGCGCATGGGCTTCGCCGCTGATGTTCACCACTGTATAGACGGGAAGCGGCTGCTTAAATCCCTGCAGGTGCTCCTGCAGCAGGGTCTTGGGATCTTTCTGATTGACTGGCTCGATCACCGCAAGGCGGCTCTTATACCAGTTTAGTACTAAAGTACGACAGGTCTCGATATCGGCATCCAGATAGATGGCGCCTATGATCGCCTCCATGGCATCGGCCAAGATAGACTCACGGCGAAAGCCACCGCTCTTGAGCTCACCAGGGCCCAGCTTGAGGTAATCGCCGAGCTTAAACTCCTTGGCGATCTCCGCCAGCATCTTACCGCATACGAGCGTCGCGCGCATCCGGCTCAGGTCACCCTCGGTCGCCTTGGGAAACTGATGATACAAGGCGTCAGAGATGACGATAGAGAGAATAGAGTCGCCTAAAAACTCCAGTCTTTCGTTATGCTTGCTCGCCGCACTGCGGTGGGTTAACGCCTGGTCCAGCAGTGCGATCTGCTGAAATTGATAACCTAATATTCTACCCAAACGCGGTAGATTCTTAATGGGTTCCATCTACACAATTCCGCCTACACGGTTAAAGCGTACGCCTGTCGGTACCCAAGTTGGTAAAAAGTCCGACGGCTTGCGCTCAAATTCAAAACTAATCCAGATCGCAACCGCCTTGCCGACCAGGTTGGCCTCGGGCACGAAGCCCCAGAAGCGTGAGTCTGTGCTATTGTCGCGGTTGTCACCCATCATGAAATACTGACCTTCAGGCACGACAAACTCACCCACCGCCAAATTCCCCTCGCGGAAATAGTAAGAGGTCGGCTCGCCGCGTCCTGGGTTAATCAGGATATCGTGGGTCACATCGCCCAGCTGCTCCTTGTAACGCAGCAGCGGGATATTATCCTGGGTAAATTCGCCCTGATTGACACCGGCGCGCTCTATCTTCTCTAGCTTAGGACACTCGCTCTGTCCCTCTGGGCAGGCTTTTTGAATATAGAGGTCCTTGTTGCGATAGACGATGCGATCCCCCGGCAGGCCGATGACTCGCTTGATGTAGTCGATCTGCGGGTTTTCTGGGTATTTAAATACCGCCACGTCGCCGCGCTGTGGCTTGCCTGTTTCGATAAGCTTGCTACGCCACACAGGATCTTTCAGCCCATAACTAAACTTCTCTACCAGGATGAAGTCGCCCACCAGCAAGGTTGGCATCATAGATCCTGAAGGAATCTGAAAAGGCTCGTAGATAAAAGAGCGTAGGATCAACACGAAAGCGATAACCGGAAAAATAGAACGCGAGGTCTCCACTATGGCAGACTCACGCACGATTTTTTCGGCGCTCTCTTCGCTAATCTCCTGGTTGGCCGCCTGAGCCATGGCCAGCTTCTGCTGACGCTTGGGGGCTAAGACTAAGGCATCGAACATCCAGATCAGGCCGCTGCCTAGGGTCACCAAGACCAGGATAAGGGAAAAATAAGCCGCCATACGCTAACTAACTCCTGAAAAATGCTCCAGCAAAATAAGGGGGATATCGCCTGCCTAGCAGGCCATTAGCCCATTTATACTGTAACAAACAAAGCGCCGCAAACCGCGGCGCTCATTATCAATCACTATTAACAATTATTAACTAAAAAGTGATTACTCATTGATCTTCAGCACGGCGAGGAAGGCCTCTTGCGGGACTTCGACGTTACCCACCTGCTTCATGCGCTTCTTACCCTCTTTCTGCTTCTGCAGCAGCTTCTTCTTACGGGAGACGTCGCCGCCGTAACACTTAGCGGTTACGTCTTTACGCAGGGCCTTGACCGATGAACGGGCGATGATCTGGCTGCCGACGGCCGCCTGAATCGCAATATCGAACATCTGTCTTGGGATCAGTTCCTTCATCTTGTTCACCAAGGCCAGGCCTTGATAACGCACGTTCGCCTTGTGAAGGATCATCGCCAGGGCATCGACGCGATCGCCATTGATCAGTACGTCCAGACGCACCATGTCCGCCGGCTCGAAGCGTTTGAAGTTATATTCCAGCGATGCATAACCGCGACTGGTCGACTTCAAGCGGTCGAAGAAGTCCATCACCACCTCGGCCATCGGCATATCATAGGTGATCGCCACCTGGTTGCCGTGGTAGACCATGTTGGTCTGCACGCCGCGCTTCTCGATACACAGGGTGATCACGTTACCCAGGTACTCTTTTGGTACCAGGATGTTGGTCTCAACGATAGGCTCACGCATCTCTTCGATGTTGTTCATCGGCGGAAGATCCGATGGGTTATCGACGTAGATGGTCTCGCCCTTGGTGGTCACCACCTCGTAGACTACGGTCGGCGCCGTGGTGATCAGATCCAAGTTATATTCGCGCTCGAGACGCTCCTGAATGATCTCCATGTGCAGCAGACCCAGGTAACCGATACGGAAACCAAAGCCCAGTGCCGATGAGGTTTCCGGCTCGAAGAAGAGTGAGGCATCGTTCAGGCTCAGCTTGTTGAGCGCGTCACGGAAGTTCTCATAGTCGTCGGTCGAGATAGGGAATACACCGGCATAAACCTGCGGCTTCACCTTCTTAAAACCAGGCAACGGCTTGTCGGCGCCATTCTTGGCCAGCGTCAAAGTATCACCCACAGGCGCGCCGTGAATCTCTTTGATGCCCGCAATCACGAAGCCTACTTCACCTGTACTCAGCTGAGCCGTGTCTGTCTGCTTAGGCGTGAAGATACCGACGCGATCGGCCGTATGGGTCTGGCCGGTCGACATCACCTTGAACTTGTCACCCTTCTTGAGCACACCATTCTTGATACGCACCAAGGAAACGACGCCCAGGTAGCTGTCGAACCAAGAATCGATGATCAACGCCTGCAGCGGCGCTTCAGGGTCACCTTCTGGTGGCGGGATCTGCGCAACGATAGTTTCCAGTACGTCGCTGATACCTAAACCTGTCTTGGCCGAGCAGCGCACCGCATCGGCGGCCTCAATACCCACGATATCCTCGATCTCCTCGGCGACACGCTCTGGGTCAGCCTGGGGAAGGTCTATCTTATTCAGTACAGGCACCACGTCCAGATCCATGTCCAGCGCGGTATAGCAGTTTGCCAGGGTCTGAGCCTCAACGCCTTGACCGGCATCGACCACCAAGAGGGCACCTTCACAGGCAGCCAGCGAGCGTGATACTTCATAGGAGAAATCCACGTGACCAGGGGTATCGATGAAGTTCAGCTGGTAGGTTTCACCATCTTTAGCTTTGTAATCGAGAGTCACACTCTGGGCTTTAATGGTAATGCCGCGCTCACGCTCGAGATCCATTGAGTCCAATACCTGCGCCGCCATCTCACGGTCAGACAGGCCGCCGCACTCTTGAATAAGACGGTCAGAAAGGGTTGATTTGCCGTGGTCAATATGGGCAATAATCGAAAAGTTTCTAATATGCTTCATTGTGCGAAATGACTAAACTCGAAATTGAAATTGATCTAAAAGTGCCGAATTGTACCCGATCGCTAAACTAATACCAATTGGAATCCATCGGACAAGGAAAATAATAGACTAGTTGGCAGGGGAAATGCCGTCTATGGCCCGGCCAAGGCGGGAGAGGATCACCGGCTGGCTGTTGATCTCCAGCGATTTTGCCCAGCGCCGCCCCAGCCACCAGGCACTTGCCGCGCCGCTCAGACCAAGGGCGATAGTCAGCAGATCGCTGCTCACGAGTCCTGCCAGACCAGCGAGGAAATGTCCCAAGGTGGCACCAATAAAAAGGCCCGCCAGCGGCATAAGGTAGACGATGGCGGCCGCCTTTAAGATCACACTCTCAGGCAGGCCAAGCTTTAACAGTTCACCGGGTTCATACTGGGTGTCGCTAGGCAGCGAGAAGCGCTGCACCTTGGGCGAGAACGCCTTAGACACGGCAGAGGTGCCACAGGTGTCATTGTTATCGCAATGATTACAGGCATTTTTAACTTTCACTTCTACCGTGACCCAGCCATCGCCCGGGCACCTGATCACTGTGGCGGTTTCTTCCATCATAGCGGGATCACTCTATGGTGATGCTTTTGGCGATGCGGCTGAGTGTCTCGGCCGGCACCTTGCCCACGGCAACCACCTCAGCATTGCCCACACGCTCGGCGGCCAAAGAGAGACCGTTGCGTGTCATCAGCTCGTCAGGCAGCGCCGTCTCGCCGGCTCTGGCCACATACACAGAGATGTTCACCAGGCCATCGCTCAGGGCGATATACTCGACCGACTCGTGGCTGCCGATGAGCCTGTGATTATCCTTGACCAAGATCTTAAAACCTTGCGGTAACCATTTGAACTGCCAGTTGTCAGCCTGCTCACGCTGGGGCTGAGGCATGATCTCGGGCCAATCCTGCTTATAGGCTTCGCGCAGAATCGCCGGCGCATCGTCAAGAACAATCAACTCAACCACCAGCACCTGCTCCAGCAGCTGCTTCTCTAGGTTCAGCATGTCGTAACGCAGCGGCAGATAGGTATCCATATCCAGCCATACCTGATAGCTATAGCGATTGTCATCGTTGGGGATAATCCGCACTAACTGGCTGGGACGCCCGGCCAGACGCGAACGTCCACCCAGGACAAACTGATAACCCGACTCTAGATCAGAGATAACGCCGGCAAACGCAGGTGGCAATACGCCTTGAATACGCTCGGCGCGCACGCTGTAGGCAGGTTGGTCATGTTCGATAAAGGTAACTGTATTGCCCACGCGCACGGCATTTTTCGGCGGGCCATTGAGGTGCTCGAGAAAAGCGACTTCTTGGTCTTCGACCTTGCCGTGAAGATAAACCAGGGGGCGTATGTGATCCGCTTGCAGATGGATCAGGGACATCTTGAATTCTTGCCCTTTCAAGGCGAGGCTCATATTTTCGAGCCAAGCCTTAGCGGACAACTCTTCCTGCGCACTGGCAGGGAAGACGAGGACTAACAGGGCCAACCAAATAAGACGCAAGCTAACTCCTTAATAATACCAATCGACACAAAGAGTATAGTCAGTGTGACCAGTATAAATAGCTTTTAGTGATTCACCGGGATAGGCGTAAGCTCACCATTGTCGTCTATATTGGCACTGTTATTCAATCTTTGCTGCAGCATATGATCTTGAATATAGGTGTTGATGCGATGACGCTGCTCCATCACACGCTCATTGGTATAACTTTGATTCTGTTGTACCGGGCCAGTCTGTAGGCTCACAGGCGACGCGCTGCCAATCAGCGGACGGGTATTGAGCACTGGCATAGGAGCATCTTCGACGCCACCCTGATTATAATTCTGCACGCCGATCACGGCGACCAAGGCGACGCTGGCGGCGATGGCATATTGACCAAACTGCTTAAACAGCGGAACCACACTCGCAAGTTGACGTTGAGGCGCCACCTCAGGCGTTTCGACACGCTTAGGCACAAGGATACTAGGCTCAAGCTCAATCGCTGCGGCAATGTTGGCACTGAGATCGAGATTGATCGCAGCGGGCAACTCACCACGCATAGCATCACCTATCATGTGATAATCACGCCACTTCTCATGTGAATCCGTATCGGCGGCGAGTTGCGCCAACTCCTGCTCGTCGATTTCACCATCAACGGCAGCGGAAACCCATTCCTGACCTAACTTATCCATTTATCACCCATATAAATTTAGTGTATCGAATAAAATGCTTCATCGTTCCAGCAAAGGCTGCAACTTCTTGTCGATGGCTTCACGCGCCCTAAAGATACGTGAACGCACTGTGCCCACTGGACACTCCATCACATTGGCAATCTCTTCATAACTCATGCCATCGAGCTCACGCAGAGAGATAGCCATCTTCAATTCTTCCGGCAAGGTATCGAGCGTATCGAAGACCACTTTCTGAATCTCATCTGACAACATGAGACGCTCAGGGGAGGCAAACTCCTTTAGCGCATCACTGCCGTCGTAATATTCGGCCTCTTCCGCATCGACATCGTTGGCAGGCGCTCGCCTACCCTGTGCCACTAAATGATTTTTCGCAGTATTGACTGCGATGCGATACAACCAAGTATAAAACGCACTCTCACCCCTAAAGTTAGGCAACGCACGATAAGCTTTGATAAAGGCTTCCTGTGCCACATCTGCCACGTCGGCCTGATTACGCACATAACGGGCAATCAGATTAATCACTTTGCTCTGGTATTTATGTACCAGCAGGTTAAAAGCGTTTTTATCTCCTTGTTGCACTCGCTCAACGAGTTGTTGATCACTTATCTGTCCACTCATCCGAGCCGACTACTCCTAAATCTAAAATGCTGATTTCTCAGTCGCTCGAATCATATTCACATATGTAGACTAGCCCACATCGAAAAAGTTCTAAAAAAAATTGCGATATCCACATTTATTTTCTACGGCGAGATCAGTATCCATAAATGGCGTCTTGGTTTACCATAGACAATACTCGCATAACTTACCATGATACCTGATGAAACAAGTAGTTGAACATCAATCTGACGTTTTGGTTATCGGCAGCGGGGCTGCTGGTCTGACTTTAGCGCTACATCTGGCTGAAAAATCAAACGTTATCTTACTCTCAAAAGGCCCACTCAGCGAAGGCTCAACCTACTACGCCCAGGGCGGTATCGCGTCAGTGTTCGATGAAGAGGATACCATCGAATCTCACGTCACCGATACCTTGATCGCCGGGGCCGGGTTATGCGATGAAGAAGTTGTGACCTTTACCGCCGAAAACGCCAAGAGCGCCATGGAGTGGTTGATTCACTGCGGCGTCGCCTTCGATAAAGAAGAAACCGCCGACGGCGATGAAAGCAAGGCGCCCTATCATCTGACCCGCGAAGGTGGCCATAGCCACAGACGCATCCTGCACGCGGCCGATGCCACGGGTAAAGAGGTGCAGGTGACGCTACAGGAGCGTGCCCTGAGTCACCCCAACATCAAGGTACTGGAGCGCTACAACGCCATCGACCTTATCACCACACGTAAGCTCAAGCGCCCGGGCAACCGCGTCCTCGGCGCCTATGTGTGGAACCGTAACGAAGAGCATGTTGAAACCGTTAAGGCTCGCTTCGTCGCACTGGCCACAGGTGGCAGCTCTAAGGTGTACCAATATACCTCTAACCCAGATATCGCCTCGGGCGATGGCATCGCCATGGCCTGGCGCTCGGGCTGCCGGGTGGCCAACATGGAGTTCAACCAGTTCCACCCCACCTGTCTATACCACGCCGATGCCCGCAACTTTTTGTTGACCGAGGCACTGCGCGGTGAAGGCGCCTACCTTAAGCGTCCCGATGGCAGCCGCTTCATGCCGGACTTCGACGAGCGCGGCGAGCTCGCGCCTCGCGACATCGTTGCACGCGCCATCGACTATGAGATGAAACGCTTAGGTGTCGACTGTGTCTACCTAGATATCAGCCACAAGCCGGCCGACTTTGTCATCAAGCACTTCCCCACTATCTATAGACGCTGTCTGGAACTGGGCATAGATATCACCAAAGATGCTATCCCTGTGGTACCGGCAGCCCACTATACCTGCGGCGGCGTGATGACAGACCTGCATGGTCAGACAGATCTCAATGGGCTCTACGCCATCGGCGAAGTGGCCTATACCGGTCTGCACGGCGCGAACCGTCTGGCCAGCAACTCGCTGCTTGAGTGTCTGGTGTTTGCCCGCGCGGCAGCCGAAGATATCGAGAGCCAGCTGGCCAAGATCCCTATGCCGGGTACCCTGCCCGCCTGGGATGAGAGTAAGGTATCGAACTCGGATGAAGAGGTAGTGATCGCCCACAACTGGCACGAGCTACGTCTGTTCATGTGGGACTATGTGGGGATTGTGCGTTCAGACAAGCGCCTCGAACGCGCCCTGCGCCGCTGCGCCATGCTGCAGCAGGAGATCCAGGAGTACTACAGCAACTTCCGCGTGAGTAACAACTTACTCGAGCTGCGTAACCTGGTCCAGGTCGCTGAGCTGATCATCCGCTGCGCCATGGAGCGTAAGGAAAGCCGCGGCCTACATTACAATATCGACCATCCCAACAAGAGTAATAATCCGCTACCAACCATATTGCATCCAGAGCAATAGCGGTAAGGGCGTTAGCCAAATCTCAGTAGCAGGCGACACAGGTGCCGATAACCTGTGTCGTCAAACATATCCCGCCATAAGATAACCAGGCGTTTCTGCTCTCCCTCGTATAACCAGAACAACACTACCAAGGGGCTCACCCAAATCCTGCGATAACTAAGCTGTTGTTCGATTGCTTCGTCAACCTGCTGCACTTGCGTATGCGAATCTAACTCGTCGTGGATAAAACCAATTCTGCCCGACTCATCCAGCCAAAAGGCTAGAGACCAACGTCTTAGCGCAATAAACTGATAGAGGAAGAAAGTGATTGTAGCCGTTAACAGGCCATACTTGAGGGTGAGAAACCAGAGAGAGGCAATTGGCGGCCAGACCAGAAAAGCACTCAGGCACAGGGCCGCAAAACAGACCAGCGAGAGTCGCTGGTCGAAGGAGACTGTCAGGTGAAAGTTATGGCGCCGCCCGGCCACGAACTTTGACCACCATGTCGGCGAGCTGCGGGTCTGGACAGGCCTCATGGCCCATAAACCAGGCAAACAACTCAGGATCTTCACACTCTAACAGACGAACGAAAACCGCCTTATCATCTATAGACAGCTGTTCATATTGGGTCTCAACAAAGGGTTGAAACAATACATCAAGCTCTAACATGCCCCGTCGGCACGCCCATCTTACTCTGGCTATGTTCATTGGCTCTGACACACAACTACTCCCTTATTTTCGATTGGCGATAGTGTACCAGTTAGGCCGCCGGCTTCACACCGTTTTATAACCGCTCCACCTCGAGATCCTTACCGGCGAAGAGATCGCTAAAGTCGGTTTCCAGCAGGGATTTTACCGCCGGATGTTGGATCATCCGCTCGGCAAACATCACATGGTAGACCTCCTTGATATCGTCAGTCTCACCCAGAATCTGCATATCGTGGGCGAGAATATCCTGCTTATAGATAGATGGCGCCACGAAAATACCCTGCTTGAAGAAGCCAAATGCCTTCATCATGGCCGCATCATCGAACTCGCCGAGTATGGTGACATCCAGGCCATTCTCATCGAACCAGTGATGTAGTTGCTGGCCGAGCGAGGTGCGCTTGCCCGGGATCAACAACTTGCCCTCCTCCAGACAGGCGGGAAAGGGTTTGTCATAGGTGGTCGAAGAGAAAAACGCCACGCCGCACTCGCCAAGCTTCTTCGATAGGATCTCCGGATACTTGAGCGACTCTCCGGCGCAGTCGGATAAGATCATATCCAGCTTGTGGGCCCTTAAGCGCTCCATCAGGCTCTCGTGGGTCGCCTCATAACAGGCTAGATGCATGGAGCCATCGCTGGGCACAACCGAGAGCAGCACCCGACTGGCTAGCGCCTTAGAGAGTGCATCGGCGATACCCACCTCAAACAAGATATTATTATCCTTTTGATAATTCAGGATATCTAACATCTCATAGCTCAGGCTGAACATCTTATCGGCGTAGCGAAAGACCAGTTCGCCCAGCTCGGTGGGCTCGAGATTACGCCCCACCCGCTTAAACAGGGTGCCGTTGAGGCGCTGCTCGAGTACGCGGATCTGCCCTGTTACCGTTTGCGGGGTCAAACATAAGGTTTCGGCGGCCTTGGCCACCGAGCCCTTCTTATGCACCATCCAGAAATAATAGAGATGGTTATAGTTCAGATGCGACATCAAGGCTCGCGTCTCTCCTGCTATTTAAGACGTTGGCAATCCATCATGTTGTACATGACTTCGCTTAGCGTCTCTATCGAGTCTACCTTGCCCATATCCAAGGCCTCAGAAAGTCCCTGCACCAGGCTGTCGCGATCGGGCAGGCGTCCCTCGCAGTAGGTACGATTAGCCTCTTCAAAGCGCTTGCCACTGCGGTACTTGAGAGCACGGGACTCATACCCATTAGTCTCGACCCGCTTGCCCATCGCATTAGGCTTAAACATGAGGGCACCGTCGACAACCCCCTCCAAGTAATACTGACAGGCGACGCTGTTGACATCTTTATCGCACGCCTCTAGCTGGCTGGCATAGGCGCCCCCGGTCAAGCCGAATGAGAGCATGAGTGTCACGACGAGTTTTTTCATGATTTTTCTCCTTTCTCTGGAAGCACCTTAGATAACCAAAAATATCCTATCACCGCCGACATGATCGACCCGGTCAGAATGCCAAGCCGTGCCAGATCGCCGTAAGCCTCGCCATCGCCGATAAAGGCCAGGGATGAGATGAACATCGACATGGTAAAGCCGATACCGCACATCACGGCCACGGGGGCGATATGACGCCAGCCCATGCCATCTGGCAATGCAGCCAGCTTAAGCTTGACCGCCACGAAGCTAAACAGCAGTACCCCAAGCGGTTTACCCAGCAGTAGGCCAAGAGCGATACCCACAGGCACAGGAGATAACAGATCCCCAAGGCTCATGCCCGACAGATCGACCCCGGCATTGGCAAAGGCAAAGATAGGCAATATGACAAAGGTGCTCCATGGGTGCAGGCTATGCTCAAGATGTTCTGACGGTGAGCTACCATCTTTGGCCCGCAGCGGAATACAGAATGCGATGATCACACCGGCCAGGGTAGCGTGTACCCCAGATTTGAGCACGGCGATCCAGAGGATCAGGCCCACCACCCCATAAGGAGCAAGCGCGGTCACGCCCTTACGATTTAGCCCCACCAAGATCACTATCGCCAGCGCAGCAACCACTAAGCTGATGGCAGAGAGATCTGTGCTATAGAACATGGCGATGATCACCACTACGCCCAGGTCATCTATGATGGCCAGCGCCAGCAGGAAGACCTTAAGCGCCACCGGCACTCGGCTACCCAGCAGCGCCATGATACCCAGCGCGAAGGCAATATCGGTCGCGGCAGGAATAGCCCAGCCCGCCTGGGTAATAGGATCTGCATAATTAAAGATCAAGTAGATCGCTGCGGGGAAGATCATGCCACCTATGGCGGCAAAGGTTGGCAAGGATGCCTGCTCGCGGCTCGACAATGCGCCTTCCAGCAACTCACGCTTCACTTCCAGGCCGATCAACATGAAGAACAGCGCCATCAGGCCGTCGTTAATCCAGTGGATCAGCGTCTTATCAATATCCAGACTGCCCACACGCACCTGCATCTCTGTGTGCAGGAAGCCTTGATACAGACCTGATAGCGGGGAGTTCGCCATTATCATCGCCAAGATAACGGCCGCCATCAATAAGATGCCACCGGCCGATTCCTGGCTCAGAAAATTTCTAATCGCCTTTTCCATAAATAAACTCCAAAAACACTTAATGTATTGAGTCTAGCGGAATGCAACCTAGCTGAATAATCGTTTGCATCGGCATTAAACATCGGTAATTCCGAGGTATTAAGTGTAGTCAGTCACCGCTGACTAATCAATAGCATGCAGTTTTACTTAGCGGGAGTGGCGATTAAAACCATATGTGACAGGGATCACAGGCAGATTAAGATTGAAAGGGAGATTTTTTATGCAGAATAAATTAATAAAGCGCGGCGACTCACAAAGAGTCTGCCGCGCCTTACCTCAGAAATTCCTCAGTCTTAAGGATGACACTTAAACAGAGAAGGGATACTGAATCGCCTCGTGGTGCTGATAACCAGTCACCTCGAAATCGTCCATGGTGACCCAGGTCTCGAGATCTTCCAGCGACTTGATATCCGGATTGATGCTTAGCTTAGGCGACGGGAAGGGCTCGCGCTTAAGCTGCACCTCCTGCATCAGGGGTAACTGATCTTCATAGATGTGCGCATTGACTATCTTATGGTAGGCCTTACCCGGTTTGTGACCTGTGATCTGCGCCACAATCGCCAGCAGGGCAAACACCTGCACCTGATTGAAGTTTAGCCCTAGGGGAACGTCGCAGGAGCGCTGGAAACTGTTGAGGTATAAGGTATCGCCCAGCAAAGAGAAGTTATGGGTGTGCATGCAGGGACGCAGACAGCCCATATGAAATTCACCTGGATTGTAGAAGCTTAAGATCTCGCCGCGATCATCGACTCCTTTAGACAGGTTGTCGATTATCTTTCTTAGCTGATCTACTGTGCCGCCATCTGGCTTTGCCCAGGCTCTGCCCTGCACCCCGTAAACCCGGCCCATATCGTCATGACCCTTACGGTGAGGGTTATTCAGCCAAGCGCTGTTTTCATTGGCGTTGGCATCCCAGGTCTTGGCGCCCAATTTTCTGAAGTCGGCGGCATTGTCATAGCCCCTGAGGTAACCCAGCAGCTCGGCAATCGCCCCCTTCCAGAAACTCTTACGCGTGGTGATCAGGGGAAACTCGTTGGCGGCCACATCATATTCCAGATCGGCATTGATCACGGTTAAACAGCGCTTTCCCGTGCGCTCGTTTTCAACCCAGACGCCCTCATTGATGATTCGTTCACATAATGCCAAATACTGTTTCATCTTATCCTACTTATCATTGTTGCTTGGATGGGGACTTTAGCGCCCTTCCCTAATCGAGTCTTAATCTAGCTTTAGCCGAGCCTTTGTTCTATCAACCGCTTTTTTACGGCCATCTCTAGCTGAGGGCTAACTTGATCCCGGTAAAGAATAACATGATGGCGAAGATTTTCTTCAATCTTGCCGTGGGCCAGACACTGGCCGCCTTCGCCCCCAGTGGCGCCGTCAACATAGAGGTGCAGACGATGCCGAACAAGGCGGGTAGATAGATATAGCCTAGGGTGTATTCGGGCAGCCCTTGAGTCGCCCAGCCAGCAAACACATAGCTGAGACTACCAAACAGGGCGATCATCAGCCCTGTCACCGAGGAGAAACCTATGGCGTGGCGCATCTGCACGCCGCACCAGGTCAAAAATGGGATAAACAAGATGCCGCCGCCTATGCCCATTAGTGCGGCTATGATGGCGACAAACATTGCGGTAACAAACAGAGAGGGACTCGCGGGTAAGCTACGCTCGCCCTCTGCCGCCTTAAAGGGAAACACCATCTGCAGCGCCATCAACACCAAGAAACCAGCAAATACCTGCTTGAGTAGCTGAGCAGAAAACAGCGAGGAGATAAAACCTGCGGACAGGGCACCAACTATTAAGCCCGGCAGCATGATGGTGAGTAGATGCCAGGGAATATTACCGCGGGCATGATGAGCCCGGGCAGATGAGGCCCCGGTTAGAATGATCGCCGCCAGCGAGGTGGCAATAGCCACATGGGTCAAATGCTCAGGCACCACGCCCGCCATGGGCAGAAGAAACAGCAATACAGGTACGGCTATCACGCCACCGCCAATGCCTAACAGGCCCGCCATAAAACCGATGAAGGCCCCCAGGGCAATACAACTGACAACTATGGTGAACATGTAACCTCGACGGCAGTGGCGAAAGGAGGCATTAGCTTAAAGGAATTACCGACAGATTGAAATTGCCTAACGCTCACAGAGAGAAACTCACTTATAGGAATTCGTCCAGACCTTTCTCTTTCAGATACAGCGTCAGCAGTTCCCTCACCTCGAAGCCGTTGGTGAGTGACAACGCCTGGGCAAGCAGCTCACTCAAGTCCTGATAGGACACCCTACGGATCAGATAATTGATCTTGGCAAGACTGCCCTGGTTCATACTCAGCTGGGTATAGCCCATGGCGACCAGCAGCAATACGCCCATGGGTTCGCCTGCCAGCTCGCCACAGACGCTGATCGGCAGGCGATACTCTCGGCACGCCAGCCTCGCCTGGGTCAGCGCCCGTAAAATGCCCGGATGATAGGAGTCATACAGGGTACTGACTCTTGGATTGTTTCTATCGACCGCCAGCAGATATTGGGTCAGGTCGTTCGAGCCGACAGAGATAAAGTCGACCCGTTTGGCAACCTCTTCGAGCTGAAACAATAGTGCAGGCACCTCCAGCATTATGCCTATCTTAGGCCGCTGCAGGTCTGGATGAACATCTTGCTTCACCTCGAGATAAGCCTGCTCCAGATAGGCGATGGCCTGATCTATCTCGTCCAAACAGCAGACCATGGGCAGCAGAATATGCAGCTGCTCACCGCCCCCCGAAGCATTGAGCATGGCTCTGAGCTGCACCAGAAACAGCTCGGGATGATCCAGCGTCAGACGGATCCCGCGCCAGCCGAGGAAAGGGTTCTCCTCGATAATAGGCAGATAAGACAATGGCTTGTCACCGCCCACATCCAGGGTGCGCATCACCACGGGACGCCCAAGCGCCGCATTCAACACCTGACGATAGACCTCGACCTGTTCGGCCTCGCTGGGGAAACGGGTCTGCAACATGAAAGGGATCTCGGTGCGATACAGGCCGACGCCGTCGGCGCCCTCGGCGATCTCCGAGGCCAGGCTGCTTAACAGCCCGGCATTAAGATAGAGATGAATTCGGCGCTCATCTAAGGTCAATGCAGGCTTAGACAGCTCCTCGGCATAACGTTTCTGCAGCGCCTTCTCCGCCGAGATCAGGCTGCGATACTCACCGATCAGCGTCGGTGTGGGCGAGATCAGCACCTGTCCGCGGTTGGCGTTTAGGATCAGCTGTTTGCCATCGATACCGGCATTGAGGATCCCCTCGACACCTATCACCGCCGGGACGCCGAAGGCGCGCGCTAAGATAGCCGCGTGGGAGTTAACCCCACCTAGCTCTGTTACTATGCCCACCAGCTTGTGCTGGGGGAACTCGGCGAGCATGGTCGCCGTGGCTTCCTTGGTCACCAGGATCACGGGCACATCCAGTTCCAGCTGCATCTTCTGCGGCTCGATCAGCTCACGCAGCACCCTCTGGCCCAGATCGCGAATATCCGTCGCCCGTTCCTGCATATAAGGGTCTTGCATCTGCTGGAAATGATCTATGTAGCGCAGCGACACCCGGCTCACCGCCGAGATAGCCGTCCAGCCCGCCTGGATCTCCCGCCCATATTCACCGCCCAGGCTGGTATCATCCAGCAGCAGTTGCAGGGCGGAGAAGATAGACTGCACCTCTTTCTCATTTTCGCCATCGAAGCGCTGTGACAGGGCGCTCAGGGTGTTGCGACAGGCATCCAGCGCCTGACTCAGGGCCTGTAATTCTTCGTCAACCTGCTGGGTGCGACGCCCCTGCTGCTCAAGGGGGATCTCGCCCCCCAGCACCATAGCGTGAGCGATCACCACGCCACTGGCCGCCGAGGTGCCGGTATAGACACACTTGTCCGGCGCCGATTTCACCTCGGCCTTCTTACGCTGCTCACGCACCGCCACCGCCAACTGGGCGGCGAGCGTCATCAGGAAGGCCTCTTCGGCCTCGCTAAACTGGCGCGCATCGGCCTGCTGCACCACCAGCACGCCTAGGATTAATTTCTGATAAATGATGGGGACGGCGAGAAAGGCACGAAAATCTTCCTCGTCGACTTCGGTGAATAGCTTAAATCTGGGGTGTTGCTGAGCATCAGCCAGGTTGACCGGCTCTTCGCGTTCGGCTACCAGACCGACCAGGCCCTGGCTCATGGGCATCTTGACCTTGCCCACGGCTCTCGGGTCCAGGCCATCGGTGGCCGACAGCACCAGCTCCTGCTCTTCCAGGATATAGATGGAGCAACACTGGGTCTCCATCGCCGACTTGGTCTGGCTGACAAGCAAAGAGAGGGCTGATTGAAGATCATCGGCTGCGGCTACGGCCTGAGTGATGTCTCTGAGCGTCTTTAACACAGCCTACCTCTCCCTCTATTACTTGCCATCTTAGCTACCTGCGGCGACCTCTTCTTCTGCCGCCTTGAGTATTTTCCTGGGCCTGAAACGGCAAGGCCGTCGGCGCAAACTCTTTCATTACCTTTCGGTACACGTCTCGTTTAAAGGATACCACCTGTCTGACCGGATACCAGTAACTGACCCAACGCCAGTCATCAAACTCCGGGTGGCCGCTTGCCGCCAGATCGATGGCAGACTCCTGACTCTTCAACTGTAATAGAAACCACTTCTGCTTCTGTCCGATACATAAGGGTTTACTGTCTTGCCTAATTAACCGTTTAGGTAATCTATAACGCAACCAGGAACGAGTTGAGGTTAACACTTGCACATGTTCAGGCCTTAACCCAACTTCTTCATACAACTCCCGATACATGGCTTGCTCGGCGCTTTCGCCTTCATCCACGCCACCTTGCGGAAATTGCCAGGAATGTTGACCAAATCTTCTGGCCCACATCACCTGCCCAAAGCGATTACAGATAATGATGCCTACATTTGCACGAAAGCCGTCACTATCAATCACATGGACTCCAAAATGAAATATTCTAATGAATCGATTGTTTCACAAAGCGGCGTCGGCGGCAATTCCCCATTAACAGATATTGTTTGGATAAAAAACTAAAATTTTTACTTTTATCAACAGAGCCTGGCGAGCAAACTCGGGGATATCCACAAAATCTGTGGATATCTCTGTTTGAAACTCAGTTAAAATTGTCAATTTAGCCAAATCACAGATCAAAACCCAAGCAGATACCAGCCGAAATTCAAACGGTAAATAACTGTAATTAAATAAAAATTAATTATTCACACTATGAGATCATTTGTTCACACTCAGAGATCGCACAAAAAACACCCAAAGCCTGTGTCAAGTAAAAAACCAAATAAAGCCCCCAAAGGTTATTCACAGACAAATAGATTTATCGACTCTTACAGCGGAAAAATGTCATCAAAATCCCCTTGACAAGGGTTTTTTTATTCTGCCCTGTGACAGACTTATTCAGTTATCCAATAAATCTGTGGATAAGTGTGTTGGAAAGGGTGGGGAAATCACAGAGTAACTTAAATAACTCTCGATGAACCTAAATGAACAACCTAGCTAAAGCGATGTTTTTCAGTCACTTAATTTAAAAAGGCTCAAGGATCTCCTTGCCCTAAAAAGATCGCACAATTTTTAACCTCGATTGATTAAGTGCATAACTCGGGTAAAATCCCTCCCCATGAAAAGTAAAATTCTTCCCCCCGAATCCCTCGACGAGCTGATGCAGCGCGCCCAGGAGATGGCCGGACTCTCTCTGGGGCAGCTGGCCGAGCTTCACCATGTCGCCGTGCCGAGCAACCTGAAACGAGACAAAGGCTGGATAGGCCAGCTTATCGAACTCGAACTGGGGGCCACCGCCGGCTCTAAGCCGGAGCAGGACTTTCTCCATCTCGGCGTCGAGCTCAAAACCATCCCTGTGGATGAATCGGGTAAGCCGCTAGAGACCACCTATGTCACCGTCGCCCCGCTGATGAATATCAACGGCCTCAGATGGCAGGAGAGTCTGGTGTACCACAAGCTACAGCGGGTGCTGTGGATCCCGGTAGAGGGCATTCGCCACAAGCCGATTGGCGAGCGGCGCATCGGCAGTCCCATCCTCTGGACCCCGAGCGAAGAAGAGATGGCGCAGATACGTCAGGACTGGGAAGAGATCATGGAGCTTATCGCCTTAGGCAAGGTCGAGCAGATCACCGCCCGTCACGGCGAGGTGCTGCAGCTCAGGCCCAAAGGCGCCAACAGCCGCGCGCTCACCCAGAGCATAGCGCAGGATGGTCAGGTTAAACTCACCAACCCGCGGGGCTTCTATCTTAAGATCCCCTTCACCCAGCAGATTTTGAGCCGCTATTTCTAGGCGATTTGAGCTGGCCAGTCGTGGCTATTCGAATCGCTATTTAAAGGTGATTCGAACCGCAATTTTCCTTCTAGTTAAAAGGGGTGACAGAGAAGGGTCATTTCTCACACTTTAGACTTTTAGATAGTCGACAAAGTGCGCCCCTTTCTGTCAGCATTCCCCAAGAAAAAAACAATCACCACGGTCACTTAACACTTGTTCAACATAAATTTGTCGCTTTTTTGGCACATCTAGACTTCATTTGACTTAGATCACAAATATCACTGGAAATTGTAGGGGTGTTTTCTATACACTAGCGCATCCTGAGATTTGTGCAGCATTTAGGAATTTTCTGTCACTGTGAGAGCACGCATTCAAGCAAAGAAGCTCGTATTTGCCATTTTCGCTTGGGCTATTGCCATGGCGGCCTTTGTGTTTTTCCGCTATGCGCAAACACCAGAGCTGCCCCAATGGGCGGTAGGCACAGCCGATCTCGCGACCCTGGCGATCTATATGGGGATCATCTTTGGTAGTCTGCACTGGATGTCGAACCTGATCGCCGACTTTAGCGCCATCAATCGCCTGCCCTATCTGTTTTCGGTGATCTTCAAGGGACTCTTCCTCTTGCTTGGGGCGACCACCCTCGCCTACATGACCCAGTTCCTCAACATGTGGGCCATTGAGAACCATATGTCGACCCTCAGGCAGATGTTGACCGCACATATTCTCTACAGCCCCTCGTTCCAGGCCCTGATCATCTACCTGGTGGTGGTGCGTGTCGGCCTGGCCTTCATCGAGCAGATGGCGCTGTTAGTTGGCCCACGTATTCTGTTTAATATCGGCCTGGGTAAATACCACAGGCCAAGGTACGAACAGCGCCTGTTTCTCTACCTGGACATGGTGGCCTCGACCACCCACGCGGAATCTCTGGGTGACTATCGCTTCAGTCGCCTGATCCAGGACTGCTTCAGCCTGTTATCGGACACTGTGGTCAACAACGACGCCGAGATCTACCGCTACATGGGCGATGCCGTGCTGATCCACTGGCCACTGGAAAACGGCATCATAGAAGATCGCAGCTTCAATATTTATTATGAGTTCAGCCAGCAACTTAACTGGCAGCGCAAGTATTTCGAAGAGCAGTATGGTTTCGTGCCTAAGTTTAAGGCGGCGGCCCACTGTGGTCAGGTGGTGGCGGCTGTGGTTGGGGTGCAGAAGCAGGAGATCAGCTTCTTCAGCGATGTGCTCAATACCCTGGCGAGGCTTCAAGATCAGTGTAACCCTCTGGGGCAGCGGATGTTGATCTCAGGCTCACTGCAGTCGCTTATCGATACTGGCGACAGTCACTACGACTTTACCAACCTTGGTCCAATCAAACTCAAGGGGAAACAACACTCTATCGAGGTGTATGGCGTTTCCCCCAAGGGTAGCAATAGTTAAAACTAACTTTCCGCCTCCGCCTGTTCCAACAAGCTTTGAATCGCCTTGCCTAAGGTTCTAAAGGTCATGATACGGCTGGAGGTCTGACGCCAGACCAGGCCGATATCCCGGTAAGGCGCCTCGCCCGGTGGCGTCAGGGCGGTGAGATCCGTATCGTTCAAAATCCCCGCATCTATCGCCATCTGTGGCAAGAAGGTGGTCCCCAGCTTGCTGTTTACCATCTGCACCAGTGTGTGCAGACTCGTCGCCGCGAAAGGGTTGATCTTGTCGCTATCGGCCAGACTGCAGGCGCTGATGGCATGGCCGGTAATACAGTGTTCCGACTGCAACAGGAAGATGCTCTCATCGGGCAGCGCCTTGTAATCTATGGGCTGGTGCACCTCACTGCTGAGCTCCTTATGCATCACCAGCTTGAAGGGATCTATTCCCACCTTCATGCTGTGGTAACCACTGGTGTCGGCCGGCAGAGCCAGCAGCAACAGATCCAACTCGCCCTTACCCAGGGCGTCCAAAAGCCGCTCCGTGGTGTCTTCCTTCAAAAACAGCGTTAGCTCAGGATATTCCTGCTGGCAATGCTTCACCACCCGGCTAAGCAGAAATGGCGCGATGGTGGGAATACAGCCCAGGCGAATATCCCCTGTCATCGGCTGCCCCTGATGCTTAACCAGTTCCACCAGATCGTCGACGTCGGTCAGCAGCTTACGGGAACGCTGCACCACCTCCTCGCCGATGGCGGTGAAGATGAAGGATTTATGATCGCGCTCGATCAGTTGATGACCCAGCTGCTCCTCCAGGTTTTGAATCCCACTCGACAGGGTCGACTGGCTCACGTGGCACAGCTTGGCCGCGCGATTAAAATTCTGTTCCTGATAGAGATTGACCAGATAGTAAAGGTTTTTCAGGCTCGGCAGATGTTTCATAAAATCGATTACCAACTTCCATTTACATTCAATTACTCAATCTAACTCTAGCACAAGCGGCTCCGGGATTAACCCTCTCTTTTGCCAGAATTGTGAAGCGCTGCCCAAAAGCGGCCAAATAGTGCACAAACAAAAACGCCCCCGATGATCTCTCATCGAGGGCGTTATCAATCTTTGCTGGCTTTTATGTACAGGCTTTAGCGTACAGGCTTGGCCTACTACTTTGCCGTTTTATGCCTTAGATTCCAGGTAAGCCTTCAGCTCGGCCAGATCTTGGCTGGCGTTGTCCACGATCACCTGCAGCCAGGTGCCGTGCTCAGCTGGCCACTCGGCCGCCTCACCGTGTTGCAGTAGCTGAGCATACTGCTGGATACGTTTCAGTCCCACAGAACCGGCAGCGCCTTTGAACTTGTGCGCCTCAGAACATAAGGTATCTTTGTCTTGTGCTTCCTTAGCGTTGACCAGGTTGCCAACATACTCCGGCATCAACTGTTCAAACAAGACGACACTCTTTAGCAGAGTGCCCGCACCGATAGCGCTGCAGTACTGCTCAAGTGTGTTGAGATCCAATATTGATTCTAACTCGGCTGTTGCCATCTTAAGGCACCTCTCGAAAAAAGCTGACGGGACAAGAATAAAATTCACCCCATAATAGCGCCTAGAATGACGGGCGCAACTAATTGAAGCATATGCAAGTTAAATACCTCCTTATTTAACCTTTCATTAACCATGCGTTAAATTAATTGCTCAATTGTTCACGTTTTTTGCGCCTAAACCGACAATTGATCACCTGCCGAATCGGTCAAATAATGACCCTGACCGCCCAGGCGTTCCAGGTTCTTGACGATGGCCACCAACCCCTCCCAGCGATAGGCACACCAGTCGGGTGCCAGCAGCATAGGTTTCTTGGCATAGGCGGTAACACGATGAAAAATCACCTCTTTAGGCGTGAGACGAATCAGCTCGCCGACGCTCTCTGCGTAGGCTTCCTGGGTCAATAAACTCATGCGCCCGGCCCGCCAGGCCTTGGCCATGGTGCTGCCCTCGACGATATGCAGTGGATGAATTTTGAGCCCATCGACCCCAGCATCCAGCACCGCCCTGTGACTGGCTAAAAAGTCCTCATGGTTCTCACCAGGCAGCCCTAAGATCAGGTGGGTACACACCTTTAATCCCGCCTTTCTCGCCCGGGTGACAGTATCACGATACTCCTCGAAACCATGCCCGCGATTGATCCGCTTAAGCGTCTCAAGGTTGGCACTTTGCAGGCCGAGCTCCAGCCACACCTCCAGGCCACGGGCTTGATAACCGGCCAGCAGGGCGATCACCTCGTCGCTGACACAATCGGGACGGGTGCCGACACACAGGCCGACGATATCGCTGTCGGCCACCGCCTCATCATAGCGCTGCTTGAGCAACTGATACTCGTCATAGGTGCTGGTGTAGGCCTGAAAGTAGGCGATGAACTTGCTGGATTTGCCCTGGGCGCGCACGCGGCCATTGGCCAGTTGCACGGCGATGCTGTCTACCGAGCCATGCTCATGGCTGAAGGAGGCCACATTACAGAAGGTACAGCCACCCCGTCCCAGGCTGCCGTCACGATTGGGGCAGGTAAACTTGGCATCCAGGGTCAGCTTCTTGAGGCGCTGGCCATACTGACGCTTGCAATGCAGGCCAAAGGTGTTGACATGGCTATCCAGTCCCACGGGGTATTCTCTCGTTCGATAAAAGGGCGGCGATTGTAACTGGCTTGATGGCGCCATTCTTGGTGCTACATCAATTTTTGGCGCCTTTCCCGGCGCGCCAGCTCACAAAGCTGGTGCAAACTTAGGGGCGCAGCACAGTATCGGCTAATACATTGGTCTAAGATTTGTTAAATAATTCACTGTATATGCAATAAAAATCACTTTTTTAGATTATAAGACAATAATCCTTTTTGTTACATTTTGGTAAAAAATATTCAGGACAACTTCCAAAATTCTTTTTATTCATAATGTTATACAGCAACTTTTACAGTTGACGTTAACGTAAGGTTAAATTATAAACCGTATTAAACGCCCTACCCTAGTCATACTTTATGCATAAATTTGAATTGACCTTTTACTAGGCAAAAGTTAATTTGGATGGTTCGGGTGCACATCAATCGCTTGAATTTCCCCGACGTAGTATTGGTTAGTATTAGGGAGTTTTTATATGAGCTTGTATCACCCCAGTTTTGAACGAGATAACTGTGGTTTTGGCTTAATCGCCCAGATGGATGGCGAAGCCAGCCATAGAATTGTACGTACAGCCATTCATGGCCTGGATCGCATGAAACACCGTGGTGGTATTGCCGCCGACGGTCGTACCGGCGATGGTTGTGGCCTACTTATGCAACTCCCCATTAAATTCTTCGAAGCCGTGGCCAGCGAGAACGACTGGCACCTGAGCCGTAAGTTTGCCGTGGGCATGCTGTTCTTAAGCCAAGATGAGGAAAAGGCCAACTACACCAAACGCACCCTGGAACGTGAGCTGGAGAAAGAGACACTGAGTGTGGCCGGTTGGCGTGAAGTCCCGGTCAACCCTGAGGTATTAGGCCCCATAGGCCAGGCCAGCCAGCCCAAGATCTGGCAGGTGCTGATCAACTCGCCCATAGGTTGGCGTGAGAAAGATCTCGAGCGTCGACTCTATATGGCCCGTCGCCGTCTCGAGCAGCAGATGACAGACTGTAAAGACTTCTATGTTGCCAGTCTCTCTGGCCAGGTGATCGTCTACAAGGGCCTGATGATGCCTGCCGATCTGCCGGCCTTCTATCCGGATCTGGCCGACATACGTCTGCAAAGCGCCATCTGCCTGTTCCACCAGCGCTTCTCAACCAATACCTCGCCCAAGTGGCCGCTGGCACAGCCGTTCCGTTATCTTGCCCACAACGGCGAGATCAACACCATAACCGGTAACCGTCAGTGGGCCCGCGCCCGCGCCTACAAGTTTAATGCCCCACTGCTGCCAGATCTGCAGCAGGCGGCGCCCTTCGTTAACGAGAGCGGCTCCGACTCTTCTTCACTCGATAACATGCTGGAGATGCTGCTTGCTGGCGGCATGGACCTCTACCGCGCCATGCGCTTGCTTATTCCGCCCGCATGGCAGAGTAACCCAGAGATGGACGACGAGTTGAAGGCCTTCTACGACTTCAACTCCATGCATATGGAGCCCTGGGACGGCCCGGCAGGCATAGTGATGACCAACGGCCGCCACGTGGCCTGCGCCGTCGACCGTAACGGCCTGCGCCCGTCACGCTATGTGATCACCAAAGACCGTATCCTGACCCTGGCCTCTGAGATCGGCATCTGGGACTATGCTCCGGACGAGGTGGTCGAGAAGGGCCGTGTCGGCCCGGGTGAATTGTTGGTGCTCGACACCCTCAACGGTCAGCTCTACTCCTCGTTTGAGATCGATAACGACCTCAAGCGCCGTCACCCCTACAAGGAGTGGATGGCCAAGAACAGTCAGACCCTGATCCCCGCCGAGCAGATGCCGAGCGAAGCCCAGGGCGTTTGCGAGTTCTCCGCCGATACCCTGCTGCAATACCAGAAGCAGTTCGGCTATTCTCGCGAGGAGCTTGAGCAGGTGATCTGGGTACTGGCCGAGAAAGGCGAAGAAGCCACAGGCTCCATGGGCGACGATACGCCTATGGCCGTGCTGTCGAAGAAGTCCCGTACCCTGTACGACTACTTCCGCCAGAAATTCGCTCAGGTGACCAACCCGCCAATCGATCCGCTGCGTGAAAAGCATGTGATGTCTCTGGCCACCTGTGTCGGCCGCGAGCAGAACCTGTTCAACGAGACCACGGGCCACGCCTACCGCGTGATGTTCAGCTCGCCTATCCTGCTCTACAGCGACTTCAACCAGCTGCTGGCACTGGATTCGACCTACTACCGCGCCAACACTGTCGATCTTAACTATGACCTCAGCGAAGGCTTAGAGGCAGCCATTCGCCGCGTCTGCGACGAGGCCGAGCGCCTGGCGCGTACCGGCACCACACTGCTGATCCTCTCCGACAGGGCGACCGACAAGAGTAAGCAGGTGATCCCCGCCGCCATGGCCGTGGGCGCCGTGCAGCGCGTGCTGGTCGACAAGAGCCTGAGATGCGACACCAACATCATAGTCGAAACCGCCTCGGCCAGAGATCCGCATCACTTCGCGGTGCTGCTGGGCTTTGGCGCCACCGCCATCTACCCTTATCTGGCCTACGAGAGCATCTCGGCACTGGCCAGCCGTCATGGCGTGCGCGAGACCCAGCAGCTGATGCTCAACTTCCGCCAGGGCATCGACAAGGGACTGCGTAAGATCATGTCTAAGATGGGGATCAGTACCGTTGCCTCCTACCGCTGTAGTCAGCAGTTCGAAGCCATAGGTCTCTCATCTGAGGTGGTTGAGCTCTGCTTCAAGGGTGTGGTCAGCCGCATCGAAGGCGCAAGCTTCGCCCTGCTGGAGAAAGATCAACAGACACTGCAAAAGCTCGCCTTCCAGCCCCATCAGCCGCTGCCTCAGGGCGGCCTGCTGAAATATGTTGAAGGCGGTGAGTACCACTGCTTCAACCCAGATGTGGTCAACACACTGCAGCAGAGCCTGCGCGATCAGGACTATGGCGTCTACAAGCGCTTCACCGAGTTGGTGGACGACAGACCCGTGGCGACCCTGAGGGATCTTTTCACCGTCAAGGGTGACAATCAGGCTGTCGAGCTCGACAAGGTCGAGGCCGCCGAGACCCTTTACCCAAGATTCGACAGCGCCGCCATGAGTATCGGCGCCCTCAGCCCAGAGGCCCACGAGGCGCTGGCCGTGGCCATGAACCGCCTGGGTGGTCGCTCCAACTCGGGCGAAGGCGGGGAAGATCCGCGCCGCTTCAACTCTGAGCGTAACTCGGCCATCAAGCAGATCGCCTCGGGCCGCTTCGGCGTCACGGCGCACTATCTGGTGAACGCCGAGGTGCTGCAGATCAAGGTCGCCCAGGGCGCCAAGCCCGGCGAAGGCGGTCAGCTGCCTGGCGACAAGGTGAGTGTAGAGATCGCCGCGCTGCGTAACGCGCGCCCAGGCGTCACCCTGATCTCGCCACCGCCACACCATGATATCTACTCCATCGAAGACTTGGCTCAGCTGATCTTCGACCTCAAGCAGATTAACCCCAAGGCGATGATCTCGGTCAAGCTGGTATCCGAGCCAGGCGTCGGCACCATCGCCACCGGCGTGGCCAAGGCCTATGCCGACATGATCACCATCTCTGGCTACGATGGTGGCACGGGCGCCAGCCCTATCACCTCGGTGAAATATGCCGGTAGCCCGTGGGAGCTAGGTTTGGCTGAGGTGCATCAGTCGCTGGTCGCCAACGGCCTGCGCCACAAGATCCGCCTGCAGGTGGACGGTGGCCTCAAGACGGGGACAGACGTGATCAAGGCGGCCCTGCTGGGCGCCGAAAGCTTCGGCTTCGGTACCGTGCCTATGATCGCCCTGGGTTGTAAGTACCTGCGTATCTGCCACCTGAACAACTGCGCCACCGGCGTGGCGACCCAGAACAAGCAGCTGAGGGACAATCACTACCACGGCCTGCCCGAGCGCGTGATGACCTACTTCGAGTTTATGGCCCGCGAGATCCGCGAGTGGATGGCCGCTCTCGGGGTGACCGAGTTCGAACAGCTCGTAGGGCGCAGCGACTGGCTCGCGGCGCTTGAAGGCGCCACAGACAAGCAGCAACAGCTGGATCTGTCCGCCATCCTCTACAAACCAGAGGTACCAGAGGGCTGCGCCCTCACCTGGCGCGAGACCAACCCGACCGACGACAAGGGCGAGCTTAACCAGAAGATTTTGAACCACTGCCAAGCAGCCGTCGATCAGGGCGAGCCACTGACCGCGCGCTTCGAGATCAACAACACCGACCGCTCGGTAGGCGCGGCGCTGTCTGGCTACATTGCCACCAAAGTCGGCCGTCAGGGTGCCAAGGCGCCGATACAGCTTAACTTCAGCGGCAGCGCGGGCCAGAGCTTCGGCGTCTGGAACGCCCCGGGCCTATCACTGGATCTGTGCGGCGATGCCAACGACTATGTAGGCAAAGGCATGTCGGGCGGCAAGATCACCCTCTATCCGCCTGTGGGTAGCATGTTCCAGAGCGAAAAGAGCGTCATCCTGGGCAACACCTGTCTCTACGGCGCCAGCGGCGGTAAGCTGTTTGCGGCCGGTCAGGCGGGCGAACGTTTCGCCGTGCGTAACTCGGGCGCCATCGCCGTGGTCGAAGGCCTGGGCGATAACGGCTGTGAGTATATGACTGGCGGCATCGTGGTAGTGCTGGGTAAGACGGGCGTTAACTTCGGCGCCGGCATGACGGGCGGCTTCGCCTATGTGTTCGATCGCTTCGGCCACTTCAACCGCCGTCTCAATACCGAGATGGTGGATATGCAGAAGGTGACGGCGCCGATACAGCAACAGCACCTCAAGGGGCTGATCGAAGAGCACGTTGCCGAGACCGGCAGCGAGCACGCCAAGATGTTGTTAAACGATTTTGAAAACTGGATCGATTGTTTCGTCCTGGTCAAGCCTAAGAATGTGGCGCTCGATGATCTCCTGCGTCTGGAACAAACTGAACCTGCATTAGCAGTGGTAGCGGGGTAATGGCCATGAGTAATGATTTTCAATTTATTGAAGTAGGCCGTAAGGATCCGACCAAGCATGACGCCAAGCATCGCGCCACGCAGTTTATCGAGATCTATCAGCCCTTTGCACAGCCTCAGGTTAACGAGCAGGCAGACCGCTGCCTAGACTGTGGTAACCCTTACTGTGAGTGGAAATGCCCGCTGCACAACTATATCCCCAACTGGCTGAAGCTGGCCAAACAGGGACGCATACTCGAGGCGGCCGAGCTGGTCCATGAGACCAACACACTGCCTGAGATCTGTGGCCGCGTCTGTCCCCAGGACAGGCTGTGTGAAGGCGCCTGTACCCTCAACGACGACTTTGGCGCCGTCACCATAGGCAATGTGGAGAAATACATTACCGACACCGCCATCGCCCAGGGCTGGCGCCCGGACATGAGCAAGGTGGTCAAGCGTCAGGAACGCGTCGCCATCATAGGCGCGGGCCCCGCCGGCCTCGGCTGCGCCGACATCCTCGCCCGCAACGGCGTCAAGGCGGTGGTGTTCGACAAGCATCCTCAGATAGGCGGCCTGCTCACCTACGGCATTCCCGCCTTCAAGCTGGATAAGTCTGTCATGGAGATTCGCCGCACCGTCATGGAAGGCATGGGCATAGAGTTCAAGCTGGGCGTCACCGTGGGCCAAGATATCGGCTTCGACACCCTACTGGCCGAGTATGACGCCGTCTTCCTCGGCATGGGCACCTACACCCCGATGAAGGCCGGGCTGGAAAACGAAGATGCCAAGGGCGTCTACCAGGCCCTGCCCTACCTGATTGGTAACACCCATAACGTCATGGGCACCACAGACGAAGAGACCCCTTACCTGAGCCTCGCCGGTCAGAAGGTAGTAGTACTCGGTGGCGGCGATACCGCCATGGACTGTGTGCGCACCGCCGTCAGACAGGGCGCCAGCGAGGTGACCTGCGTCTATCGCCGCGACGAGGCCAACATGCCGGGCTCACGCCGCGAGGTGCAAAACGCCCGCGAAGAGGGGGTCAACTTCCTGTTCAACCGTCAGCCGACGGCCATCAAAACCATTGACGGCGCGGTCAGTGGCATCGAATGTGTCGAAACCGCCCTGGGCGCACCGGACGACTCGGGTCGTCGTCGCCCAGAGCCGATCGAGGGCAGCGAGCAGCTGATCGAGGCCGATGCCATCATCATCGCCTTCGGCTTCCAGCCAAGCCCCGCCAAGTGGTTTGGCGACTATGGTATAGAGTTAGACCAATGGGGCCGCGTGGTGGCACCTAAGGTCGCCGATAACCCCTTCCAGACCAGCAACCCTAAGGTGTTCGCCGGTGGCGACATGGTGCGCGGCTCAGACCTTGTGGTCACCGCCATCGCCGAAGGCCGCGATGCGGCGCTCGGGATATTAAACAGCTTCGAGGCTTAAGTCTGAACCGGCTCAGTGTCTGAGCTGCACAGTTTGGCTTGTGATTGGCGCTTTAACTTTGAGTGAGAGTTAAAGCGCTTTTTTTTGCCTGGGGAAAACCAGCCTGGTTTTTTGGTGGTTTAACCTTCGCCCTCTTCGATATCTAATAATTTGATTTGAATTCGCACCTTCATGGTTATCTAACGCCTGCCCGGCGGGGGGTGTGCAGATACCCTTGTGAGACGCCGCAAGTACGCTCCCTGTAGGCTCTGCCGTTTCATCTGACCTCCAGGGAAGGAGGGAATGCCAAAAAATGTCGGGAACATTTTCGGCCCTGTCACGGAAGCTCACCAGTGTATCTACACTCGGTATCTAACGTCTCTTCGATTTAGCGGTATTTGATACGAGTAGCTAATCAGCTAAAGGGGGTCACTTCATGGCTGCCTAGCGCCTGCTCGGCGGGGGCGTGTGGGGATCTTATAGGTTGTAGCGTCTACCTGTCTGAGTGTTTGATGGATTGTTGAAGATCGCACCTTCATGGCAACCTAACGCCTGCCCGGCGGGGGTTGTGCAGATACGTCCGTGACACGCTGTACGCCATCCCTGGCCGCTCTGCGGTTTCATCTGACCTCCAAGGAGGGAGGGAATGCCGAAAAATGTCGGGAACATTTTCGGCCCTGTCACGGAACCTCACCAGTGTATCTACACTCGGCATCCAACGTCTCTTCGATTTAGCGGTATGTGATACAAGTAGCTAATAAACTGATTATTGTGGATATTTGTGAGGTGTCGATTTAAAGTGGGGCACTAGCCGAAATCTGTGGCTAAAAGACTCAGGCGTTATTCAGGGAGGATTGATGAAGATTAATAAGCTAGAAAACAAGTCGAAGCGTTTAAGAAAGAAGCTGTATTTGGGTGAGTTTGCCACCTTAGGCTTCTATGCCAATTGCCAACTCGATGCCGATCTGGGTGGCGATTTTGATACCTTCTTAGACGACATTATCGCGTTTATCGAAAGCAGAAATCTGATCGCCGGTGGTGGCGGCTCACCAGGAGAGATGAATCTGTTTCTCTGCTCCAATCAGCGTTATGGCTCTGCAACACAAGATGACAGAGCTGGGCTCCAGCAGTGGCTCGAACGTCATGAAAAGGTGAGCGCAGCACAAGTCGGCGAACTCGTCGACGCCAACTACCAGGCCTAGCCAACTATCGAGCCTAGTCAATTAGGCTCTTTGACTTCCCCTTGACTCTTTAAGCTGTGAATCAAGTATTTTGAAAGAACCTGACTATAAAACCTACTCGCTCGCCGAGCTTATTGAAGTGAAAGCAAATATAGATAAGACGGCTTACCCAGAGCGCTATCAGTCCCTCATCGACGAGATTGGCTTAAGGGAGCGCCATCCCGAACGCGAGCCCAAACGGGCAGAGGAAACTCAGGCCTCTCCACTATTCCTGATAAAAATCTTATTGGGCTTTGCTGTATTACCCTTTTCATGGCACCTAATTCAAGCATTCAAAACCGGAAGCATAACAAGCAGAGGCCATGTGGTTTACGATCTAGCCACGAATCCACCGGGGTTTTACTTAATCTTCTTTTGGCATTTAGCAGGTTTGATTTTTCTTATCTACTTTATTTGCTTTGGAAAGTTAGAAGAAAAAATCGAATAAACATAACGGAGCTTTAAATGGAACTTACTCTCCTGGCGGATGAACCCGCCGCCGCAGAAACCGTCGCCAAATGGTATTTCGACCAATGGTGCCTTGATTCGGGCAGGCACTCCTTCGAGTTTGTCCTTGAAAACGTCACCAAGGCAACCCGGCGGGACGATGCGCCCCTCTTGGTGCTTGCCAAGATAGATCACAAACTCGTTGGTGCAGCAGAACTAAAACTCCATGAGATGGAGATGTTTCCCGAATATCAACATTGGCTCGGCGGCGTCTACGTGAGAGCCGACGCCCGAGGACAGGGCATAGCATCCGCCCTAGTCAGCGAAGTGATACGCCTTGCCCGCGAGGCCGGCATCACACACCTCTACCTTCAAACCGAAGATCTCTCGGGCGGTTTGTATAACCAATTTGGTTTTAAATCACTACATGAGGTTGATTCAAAAGGAGTTCAGGTTTCGGTCATGATGGTGGAACTTTAATTTTCCCCTTTTAGTGAATGGAAGTCCTTTCAGGCTATAGCGTCTGGCTGTTTGGGTATTTGATGGATTATTGAAGGTCGCACCTTCATGGCAACCTAACGCCTGCCCAGCGAGGTCATGTGTTTGTTTTATAGGTTGTAGCGTCGACCTGTTTGAGTATTTGATGGACTATTGAAGGCCGTACCTTCATGGCAACCTAACGCCTGTCCGGCGGGGGGTGTGCAGATACGTCTGTGACACGCAGTCCGCCATCCCTGGCCGCTCTGCGGTTTCATCTGACCTCCAGGGAAGGAGGGAATACCAAAAAATGTCGGGAACATTTTCGGCCCTGAAACCGAAGGTCACAGACGTATATACACCCGGTATCTAACGTCTCTTCGATTTAGCGGTATATGATACGAGTAGCTAATCAGCTAGAGGGTGTCCCCTCATGGCAATCTAGCGTCTACCCGACGGGGGAATGTGGAATACTTTCGGGTTGTAGCGTCTACCAGTTTGAGTAATGGGTGGATTATTTAAGGTCGCACCTTCAATGCTACCTAGCGCCTGTCCGGCGGGGGTTGTGCAGATACGTCTGTGACACGCTGTGCGCCATCCCTGGCCGCTCTGCGGTTTCATCTGACCTCCAAGGAAGGAGGGAATGCCGAAAAATGTCGGGAACATTTTCGGCCCTGTCACGGAAGCTCACCAGTGTATCTACACTCGATATCTAACGTTTCTTCGATTTAGCCGCTTTTGATAACGTTTAGGAAAACTAAATCAGCATTCTGTAGATTGCTCGCCTTGTTTTGGGCCAGCTCACTTTCTCCTTGTTATGTAATGTTGTTATTGATATAAATTTCAGACATTTAAAAAATTATGCTGCAAGTTGCATTAGGTAGTGGTTATTTACATATCCGGCATTCTCATTAATAAGAGTTATAGCTACAGGGAAACGTATGCGTATTATTCAAGTCCTGTTAATTACTTTGCTTGTACTAAGCCCTGAGCTTAAAGCTATACCAGATCTTCATGTACCGTTAAATAAGTTAACTCTCGTGTCAGATAAGCTGACCCTTACAATATTTCGTGATGGGGATAGTGATAGGGTTAAAAATGTAGAGGTAAAGTCAGCAAATAGTACATTCACTATTGACTCAGAAGTGTTTGATTTGGCTTATGCTGTCGATTTACAGGAAGTGACACTTACTCAAACTATTGATCTCGAAAATGGCCTAATGGAAGACTACCAACTGTACATACCATATAACCTTCATTCAGACGATGGTTTAGAACCGCCTGAAGAACAGAAGTTAAAGACTCAAAAGTTGGTAATCTATTTTGATAATACACAGGTCAAAAGGATATTTACCAAGTAGCTAAAACAAATTACTAAAAAGGACGTAAAACGCTTGGCTTGCACTCCTTCGTCGCTAATTTTAGCCAAGCATTTATGCGCCCATTAGTAATGGCGTTAGCACATAGAAAAATTAATCTGAAACTCATTAATATGGAACTAAAGTACTAACACGAAAATGTCCAAAAAAATTAATGCATCCATGCACTGCACCTGCTGCCAAGCAATTCAAAACTATGTAGCATTGGTCTTCAGTAGGCAAAATTCATTTCCACAAAACCTTGGCCATTCACGCCCTATTCAAATACCTATGCTTATCAAATACGGTCAAATCGAAGAGATGAAAAACCGGATGTAAACACGCTTTTGGCCTTCGAAATCATGGATGATTTCGCAGAGCATCCAAGGATGGACTCGGACAACATCCATGTCTAAAAGCCAGCTCGGCATCCATGCCTCTCGTTCGTTAGCGCGAAGCTACGCCTCACTTACCGTGCCAAAAGCGTGTTTGCACATGAGCCTGCCGCAGGCAATAGATAAACCATGACGTCATGGTTATAAACCACACCTCAAATACCAAGTCGGGTAGAGTTCAAATAGCAAAATGGAATTGCCGCAGGCAATTCAAAGAAATAAAGGTCAACGCTGCCACCAGCAAATACAAAGCCATAACGCTGATGGCCACCAACAAAGAAACTTCCTAACTTGTTTTCCAACAAGCTAGCTAGCGATCCGCAACCTCGCCACCGAACCACTTTATTGCTATATTAGCGCCCATTATCTTAAGACAGGCTGCGCCTTCGCGCGGCCAGATCCACCTAGACCATAAAGGGTATTCAATGAAAATTGGTATTATCGGCGCCATGGAGCCAGAAGTCGCTCATCTTATCGCGTCTATGACAGACACTCAGACCCAGACCATCGCCGGCATAGAGTTCGTCGCCGGACAGCTTGAGGGTAAAGAGGTGATCGTCACCCGCTCTGGCATCGGCAAGGTTACCGCCAGTGTCGCTACCACACTGCTGATTGAGAAATATGCCCCAGATTATGTGATCAACACAGGCTCGGCGGGCGGCTTCGTCGACAGCCTGGCCATCGGCGATATCGTTATCTCCTCTGAGGTGCGTCACCATGACGTGGACGTAACCGCCTTTGGCTACGAGATTGGCCAGATGGCCCAGCAACCGGCGGCCTTCATGCCAGACAGAACACTGGTCGAGGCGGCCAAGAAGGCGATAGCGGATCTGGGCGAGGTGAAGGCTATCGAAGGGCTTATCTGCACCGGCGACAGCTTTATCTGCGACCCTGAGCGCACTAAGATGATGCTGAATAACTTCCCGACCATGGCGGCCTGTGAGATGGAGGGCGCTGCGATTGCCCAGGTATGTCACCAGTTTAAGGTGCCTTTCGTGGTGATCCGCTCGCTGTCTGACAACGCCAACAACGACTCGCCGGTAGATTTTGACAGCTACCTGGTGAAGGCGGGCCATCATTCGGCGCTGATGGTGATCTCGCTGCTGAAACACCTGTAACTGACAGACTCAGGGACGGTACACAGACCGCGACGCGATGCACGATCTCATCCAACAGCTACTGCTCGACAGCCCCTTCTATCAGGGGGCTGCCATCTTGTTGGTGGCCATCTTCATGGCGCTGCTGGCGCCGCTGCCAAGAGAATACCAGGCCTTTTACTGGTTTTCTCAGCTGGCGCGCAGCCTGTCGGCCAAGGTGGCGAGAGCTGATCGCTCCGCAAATCAGCAGCGAGTGGCGGGCAGCCTCTCTGTACTGCTCCTGGTGCTGCCCTTCTGGCTGATCCTGAGCTTCCTTTTGGAGCTGGCAGCCTTCCCCTGGTTCTTCGAGTGTCTGTTTCTCTATCTCTGCCTATGCGACGAGCAGTTTCACAAGGTGGCAGAGGAGACGGGCCAGGCCCTAGCACGTCAAGACAAGCAACGCGCCCGTCGCCTGCTGAGCCAGTGGGTCTATCGCGACACCCGAGAGCTCTCAGAGGTGGGCATGAGCAAGACGGTGATCGAGAAGTTGATGACCACCTCCATCTACGGCACGGTCGCCACCATACTCTTCTTCGCCGTCGGCGGTGCGCCGCTGGTGCTGGGCGCGCGAATGATCAAGCAGCTGGAATACACCTGGCCGGCGCTTAACCCGCAATACCGCGAGTTTGGTCGCCCCGTCTATCTGCTGAGCTCCCTGCTCTACTGGCTGCCGACCCAGGCCTGGAACTTCACCCTGGCGATCCAGGGCGGCCCCGGCGCCCTGATGCAGCTACTGAGGCCCACCAAGAGCCCACTGCCGATAAACAATCATCTGGCCACCTGCGCCCTGGCGGCCAAGGTGCTCGACACCGAGCTCGGCGGCCCACAGAAGTTTGCCGGGCAGAGGGTCGATATCGCCCGTATCGGCACTGGCCCCAAGCCCACGCCCCACACCATCACGGCGGCGCTCAGGCTGCTGCGTCTGAGCAAGGGGATCTGGGTGCTCTCTGTGCTGCTAATCCCCTGCCTGTGGGCCACGCTGCGGCTACTGGCGCACGCTTAATCGCCACTCTGGGGAGCGCTGCCTCTACCCCGGCGTCTTTTGACTAGACAAGCCAAAAACCCTTGGTATTATTCCCCTCTGGCGGCAACATATTGACACAATAGGCATAACGACTTTGTTTGAGAATCTTCACATTTCCCTGACCACACCGGCGCTGCTGTTTCCGGCGATCTCACTGTTACTCCTGGCCTATACCAACCGCTTCTTCTCGCTGGCGGCGCTGATCCGCAGCCTGAGCGCCGAGGGCAAACCTGTGCACTCTGGGCAGCTTAAAAACCTGCGCCGCCGCATCGTCATCATCCGCCGCATGCAGGAAGCGGGCGTCTCTAGCTTTGCCCTGTGCGTCCTGTGCATGATCTTCATCTATGTGGGCTTTAACAAGACCGGCTCGGTCATCTTCGGCTCCAGCCTGCTGCTCCTGCTCTACTCTCTGTTGCTGTCTGTGCTGGAGATCCGCATCTCGGTCGATGCCCTCAACTACCACCTGCAAGAGCTAGATCAATGAAGGAGTGGATCTACTTTTTCGACCTCTGCGGCACCGCTGTATTCGCCCTCTCTGGCGCCCTGGCGGCCGGGCGTCATCGCATGGATCCCTTTGGGGTGATAGTGCTTGCCTCGGTCACCGCCATCGGCGGCGGCAGCATACGTGACGCTCTGCTCGGCACCACGCCGGTGTTTTGGATCCGCGACCCCAACTACATCATAGTGATCCTGGCGACCGTGCTGCTGGCCCTGCTGTTTATTCGCAAGCCAAAGAAGGTGCCCCAGTACACTCTGCCGGTGGCCGACGCCTTCGGATTAGCCTTGTTTACCGTGATCGGGGCGGAAAAGGCGCTCAATCTTGGCCTCAGCGGCATGATTGCCGTAGTGATGGGCTTGATAACTGGCGTCGGAGGCGGCATTATTCGAGACATACTCTGTCGCCAGATCCCCATGATATTGCGCACCGAAATCTATGCGACCGCCTCCATCTTCGGCGGGATAAGCTATACCTGTGCCATCACCTGGGGTTTGGCCGATAAGGTGGCCCTGGCCATCGCCATGATAAGTGCGCTCGTCATTCGCTTGGCGGCCATCAAGTGGCACCTGAGACTACCGGCGTTTGAATTAAAGAAAACATAAGATGATCAAGCAGTTTTTAGTTAGCATTCTGATGATATTGCCCCTGGCCGCCCAGGCGGCTCCCGGCGATATGCCCGCCGAGCAGCAGATGGCGATCAAGTATATTCAAGCGCTGACGGATCACGACTACCGCACCCTGGCCTCCTTCTACAACCGCGACAGCGTGTTTAAGGATCGCACCGCCAGCAAGACCTACACGGGCAGACGCGACATCATAGAGTTTTTCGAGCGCGCCCATCGCGGCGTACTGGAATACGATTTCAACATAGAGCACATGTACAACTCGGGCTCACTGGTGGTGATGATAGGCAACTACCACTATCGCGGCCCCGGCAGCCTGTTTGGCAAGCCGGGCAAGGTGATCGAACTGGCGATCCCCGGGGTGACTACGGTCAAACTCGATCTCGCCAACCACAGGGTGAAGGAGCATGAAGATCTGATGGACTATCAGACCATGCAGGATCAGCTAGCCACTCAATAAGCTGCTCTAACCTAGCGCTAGCCACTTTCAAGCTCTCCAAACTACAAGCTTTAGCCTCGCCAGCTTCTTAACTCTTAAACTTTTCACCAAACATAAAAAAGGCCTGCATTAAGCAGGCCTCTTGAAATGATTCGACGTTAAATCGTTAAACCAGGGTGATCTTGGCAAACTTGCGCTTACCTACCTGGAACACGCCCGTCATGCCGGCGTTAAGTACTAGGCGGCTGTCTTCAATCTTGTCGCCATCCAGCTTAGCCGCGCCCTGCTTGATCATACGCATCGCCTCAGAGGTCGAGCTGACCAGGCCAGCATCTTTAAGCACGTTGGCGATGCCGATACCATCACCGGCGGCAATCTCGATCTCCTGGATATCATCTGGGATCGCGCCCTTCTGGAAGCGGTTGATAAACTCCTGATGCGCCGCCTCGGCTGCCGCCTCGTCGTGGAAACGGGCGATGATCTCTTTCGCCAGGGCGATTTTCACATCTCTTGGGTTGGTGCCGTTGTCGACGTCGCTCTTAAGCTGGGCAATCTCTTCCAGTGGACGGAAAGAGAGCAGCTCGAAGTAGCGCCACATCAGGTCATCAGAGATAGACATGATCTTGCCAAACATCTCACCGGCAGGCTCGCTGACGCCGATATAGTTGTTGGCCGACTTAGACATCTTCTTCACGCCGTCCAGACCTTCCAGCAGCGGCATCATGATCACCGCCTGTGGCTTCTGACCCGCAGCCTTTTGCAGCTCACGGCCCATCAGCAGGTTGAACTTCTGATCCGTACCGCCAAGCTCGACGTCGGCTTCCAGCGCAACAGAGTCATAGCCCTGCAGCAGTGGGTACATAAATTCGTGGATGGCGATCGACTGACCCGAGGCATAACGCTTCTTAAAGTCGTCACGTTCCATCATACGCGCAACTGTCTGCTGTGAGGCCAAACGGATCATGCCCGCCGCGCCCAGCTCCTCTAGCCAGCTCGAGTTGAACTCGATGCGGGTCTTGGCCGGATCCAGGATCTTGTAAACCTGTTCCTTGTAGGTTTCGGCGTTTGCCAACACCTGCTCGCGGGTCAGCGGCGGACGCGTGCTGTTCTTACCACTCGGGTCACCCACCATGCCGGTGAAGTCGCCGATCAGGAAGATCACTTCGTGTCCCAGCTCCTGGAAGGCACGCATCTTATTGAGGATCACAGTATGGCCAAGATGAATATCCGGCGCGGTTGGGTCGGCCCCCAACTTGATGCGCAGAGGACGTCCCTCTTTTAATTTTTCCAGCAGATCCGATTCGAGCAAGATCTCGTCGGTACCACGTTTAATTTCTGCTAATGCTTGGTCTAAATTAGCCATCTTGGCAGCTACTCCTAAGAGCCGATAGGTAAATAATGGGGACTAATGTTACTTGTTAGCCAGCACAAATGAAAGAGTGTACACTAACAGGATCGGCTTAAGTGTTAGAAATTGGTATCGGAGTCAATGGGAAAGATCATCACACTCTTAAAACTATTACCCAGATTGCATCAAATCATATTGAGTGTCTTAGTGATGATCACCATAGGCGTGATATTTATCCCCTCCGACGATGCCGAGGCCTCCCGCTCAACCAATACCTCACTAACGGGCAAGATTCGCCTTAGCGAACAAGCAGGTAGCGGCACATCAGGCGAAAACGCTACGAACGACACCAAGACAAACGGCTACGCCTATCCCGTGCCCCTCGCCTTTCGTACGCCCGAGCCCCCCAGCGCCGATGAGATCGCCCGTAATACCCAGGAGAGCGGTAGCCTAGACCTTAACGGCAATCTCGACCTTAATGGAAGTCTCGACCTAAATGAGAGCCCCCTGACCCAGGTTACCGATAACCCAGTCGTCGCCGAGCCTGAAGAGGAAAGGGAGAGCAGCGAGGAGTTTACCGTGCGCAGCGGCGACACCCTTGCCGCCCTCTTTAAGCGCGCCGGACTCTCGGCCCGTGACGTGTATGAGATAACCCAGCTCCCCAAGGCTAAGAAGAACCTGTTAAAGATCATGCCCGGCGAAGAGATCATTATCGTCAAAGATGATGCCGGTCAGCTCAAGCGGGTGGTCTATCATCTTGACCCCATCTCGACCCTGAAGATCTGCAAGGACGATAAGGGATACAGCGAAGAGATCATCAAGAAGACGGTGGAGAACCGCACCAAGTTTGCCAGCGCCACCATCAGCAGCAATTTCTGGAACGCCGGCGTCGGCGCGGGCTTAACGCCCAACCAGATCATGCAGCTGGCCACCATCTTCGGCTGGGATATCGACTTTGCCCTGGATCTGCGCCAGGGCGACAACTTCGCCATCCTGTTTGAAGAGGAATACGCCGACGGCGAGTTCCTGCGTAACGGCAATATCCTGGCCGCCGAGTTCTACAACCAGGGGGATCGCTACACGGCGGTGCGCTACAAGGACGGCAACTACTATTCCGACGAGGGCCGTAGCATGCGCAAGGCTTTCCTGCGCTCGCCGGTGGACTTCAAGTATGTCAGCTCCAGCTTCAACCCGCGCCGCCTCCACCCGGTCACTGGCCAGGTCAAGGCCCACCGCGGTGTAGACTATGTGGCCGCCGTCGGCACCCCCATCAAGGCCGCGGGTAAGGGACGGGTGATCAAGTCCGGTTACAACCAATACAATGGTAATTATGTCTTCATCAAACATAATGAGACCTATACCACCAAGTATCTCCACCTCAAGAAACGTAAGGTCAAGCAGGGCCAGACGGTGAAACAGGGACAAATCATCGGCACCCTGGGCTCAACCGGCCGGGTCACAGGTGCCCACCTGCACTATGAGTTTATCGTTAACGGCGTGCACCGCAATCCGCGCACGGTCAAACTGCCGCAATCTCTGCCAATAGATCGCAAGGAAAAATCCAGCTTCCTCGCCCTGAGTAAGCAATTGATGGCTAAACTTGAACAGAACAAGCAAGTGCAATTGGCCTCCCAGTGAGTCTCTCTTTTGGGTCAACAGACCCCAGGACACCTAGATGAGCAAACATTACTATATCGGCCTGATGTCGGGCACTAGCATGGATGGCGTCGACGCGGTATTGGTCGACTTCACCGACGATAAGATCACCCTGGTCGACACCCATACCGAGCCGCTGCCCAGCCATCTGCTGAGCGGCCTGCAGCGCCTGTGTCAGTCGGGATCCGACGAGATCAACCGCATGGGCATACTGGACCGCAGCGTCGGTAAGCTGTTTGCCCAGGCGGTCGAGGGCCTACTAGCCAAGAGCGGCATCGACAGGCACCAGATCATGGCCATCGGCAGCCACGGCCAGACGGTGCGTCACATGCCCAACCTGGAGCTGGGCTTTACTTTGCAGATTGGCGACCCCAACACCATAGCCGCCCTCACGGGCATAGATGTCATTGCCGACTTTCGCCGTAAAGATATCGCCCTGGGCGGTCAGGGCGCGCCTTTGGTGCCCGCCTTTCACCAACAGCTATTTGCCAGAGCCGGCCACCAGCGGATGATCCTCAACATAGGCGGCATCTCCAACATCACCTATCTGCCTGGGGATGCCAGCGCTGTAATTGGTTTCGATAATGGTCCGGGCAATACCCTGATAGACACCTGGATAAAACAGGTCCAGGGCGAGGCTTTTGACAGGGACGGCGCCTGGGCGGCCAGTGGCAAGACAGACGAGCAGTTGCTCAAGCAGATGTTGTCCCACTCCTATTTCTCCCTCAGCGCCCCCAAGAGCACGGGGCGCGAGCTGTTTAACCAGGCCTGGCTGGAGCAGCAGACCGCCGATTTCGGCTATCTGCACGAGGCGGATATTCAATCAACCCTGCTGGATCTCACCTGCCACAGCATCGCCAACGACTGCCTCAAGCTCACCGATAAGGCCGAGCTCTATGTGTGCGGTGGCGGCGCCTTTAACACCGAGCTGCTAACACGCCTGGCGGCATTGCTGCCCGGCTATCAGGTGCACACCACCGCCAGCCTAGGGGTCGATCCTCAGTGGGTGGAAGGCATCGCCTTCGCCTGGCTCGCCATGCGCCACAAGCTGGGGCTGCCGGGTAACCTGCCGGCGGTCACGGGCGCCAGCCGGGAAACCGTGCTCGGCGGCCTCTTCCCCGGCAACTGAGTAAGCCGTCTGAGTAAGGCAACTGATCACAACAACTAACACTATCCAAGGCGCTCTGCACCGCCCGGCCCAGGGACAAAACTGTTAGCCTAGGGCGGCGCAGATTGCTATTATGGCGGCCAATCGGCCCAGCCACTAATTGATGAAAGAGACCGCAATGACCAAGAGTGCACAACAAGCCAGCCAGATGACCCCAGAGGCCCGTTACGACTATCTCGTCGAACAAGCCAAGGCCACCAAGACCCTATGGACCCTACAGGATGTCGATGGCTGCGTCATGCTGACCACAGAAGATGAAGACTGCATCCCAATGTGGCCATGTGAAGAATCCGCCAAGCAGTGGGCCGTCGACGACTGGGCCGACTGCATCCCACTGGCCATCCCGCTGGACGAGTGGCTGGAGCGTTGGGTACCCGGCATGCAGGACGATGACCTGTTTGTCGCCGTGTTCCCGGTACAGGACGATCTCGGCGTGGTGATCCCACCCTATGAGCTTGAGCAGCGCCTGACGCCCAAGCCGCGTCACTGATCGGCCAACGTTAACGCTATCGGTTCAGACAATGGAAGAGAACAAGGTGTCGATGCCAGAGATGACTGAGACAAACGGCCAGGCTGACAAGGCACAAGCCGCTGAACTCACAAAAGCCGCTAATCAGCAACCTGTGAAGCCTAAGCTGCCCAAGCGTCTGCTGGCCCTGCTGCTTCTGCTGACCCTGGCCTCCGTTAGTGGCCTGATGGCCAAGCAGGGGGTGCTGTTTTGCATGCTGACCCTGCTGATGGTGATTGCCGTGCTGGGCCGCCAGAAGGCCGGACTCTATATGCTCAGGGGCTACACCATCATACAGCTCGGCTTGGTGAGCCTACTGCCGGTGATCTTATATGACCCTGACAACCTGGTGGCCGGTCCCTCGACCTTTCACCTGGGCGATTGGCAGGGCAAGCTGCCAGATTGGTTAGTGTTCACTGTGCTGATCCTGCTGGCCGTGGTGCAGGTATGGATAGCCTTTACCCCTAAGGTAAAGGCCTACTGCCATATCAAGAACAGCATGAATATCATGAAGTAGCCCAAGGCTCACGGTTTTCAGCTAAGCCCAAATAATAAGCACAAAAAAAGCCAGCATAGCTGGCTTTTTCTTTAGGCGCTCTATGCACCGGCTCGCTTTCGGGGCTTAAACCGAGAAGCTGGCACCACAACCACAGGTGGTGGTGGCGTTAGGGTTCTTAACGAAGAAACGAGAGCCTTCCAGGCCCGAGGTGTAATCCACTTCACCGCCTACCAGGTATTGCAGGCTCATTGGATCGACAACCAATTGAACCCCTTGTTTCTCAACGGTAAAGTCACCTTCATTGACCTTCTCATCGAATGTAAAGCCATACTGAAAACCTGAACATCCGCCGCCGGTTACGTAAACACGTAACTTAAGTGCGTCGTTTTGCTCTTCCTCCAATAAGGTTTTAACCTTGGCCGCTGCCGCGTCGGTAAAACGAATTGGCATTGTATCTTCAGCTTGTTCAGTCATTACTACCTCTTACATCGGTTTGCTGAGCGGAATTATCCGATACCTGACTATTTTGTTCAAGTAATAGTCGTGGCTCTGTTGAAATCTGTGAACCTTCGCCCTCCTCGGCGGGAGCGTAACCCTCCTCCCCATGGGGCTCCTCTACCGCGTTGGGCTCGCCGCCTGAGCGGGCACCTACGTCAGTTTCACCCTCTGGCGTGGCCAGCAGCTCCTGGGCGCTAAAGCTCTGCTGCGCCTTGGCCCCTTTACTCCAGCGACTGGCCGGCACTATGACCTCGGTCTCGACCCGAGACAGCTCGAAATCACTCGGCAGGGTAATCTGCGCCTCAAGGGTTTGGAAATAACGGAAGCTGAATGCAAACTTGGCATCGGTGAGCGATGAAAGTGGCAGAGTCACCATCTTGCCCTGCTGCACGCCGACAAAAACGAGCTTGGCCTGGCCCTTTAACGCCTGCTTGCGTTTTTGCAGCTGAGTAAGCACTAACTTGACCTGATACTGATTGTTCAGCAGGCCCGGTGTCATCTCCAGTCCGTGGATGGCGACGCCATCGGCCTGATGCTCTGGCGCCATGATGCTGCGGTAGAAGGCCAGCTCTCTGTCGAGGGATTTCTGTTTCTGATGCTGCTCGAGAAACATCTTCTGCATGTTACTGTTGGCTTCGCGCTCCAGCGACAGCTCGAGATTACGCGAGGCCAGCACCTCGGCCTGCTCCTTGAGCGCCTGGCGTAGCTCGGCCTCGCGGCCATTGGATTGGGTCGGTGTCACCGAATGATTGGCGGACCAGAGGTCCCAGGTCAACACGCCGAGTAAGAAGGCCACGATCACTAAACAAAACAGATAAACGCTCGAAGGTCTAATTTTTCGTTCGAGCACTTGCATGCGATCGACCCAGCGATGATAATTTGGCATTAAGTACTAGCCCCTTATGATAATTTCTTCATTCGTCCCGCGAAGCGTTACTAACGATTGATCCGGAAGGTTACTGTGCAGCTCAGAATAAACAGCGCCATACAGCAATGCCAGAAATACCTGAATACCGACCTCAAAGACAAATTGGCCCAGGCCAAAATCAGCGTACAGCTTTGTGGCCTCGCCCTCGCCTTCGCCCTGGTGGCCTCTGGCGTGATCATATTGTTTCGACTTCTGCTGCTGTGGCTCAACCAGCTCACCCAGACCCAAGAGTGGCAGTTTACTGGCAACTTAGGTGACTGGCGAGTCCTATTGCCACTTTTGGGGGCGATCTTAATCTGGTTTGTGGCCGTTTTGGGATCCAAGCGCTATAAACGCATGGGGATCGCCTATGTGATGCAGCGGATGAAATTGCACTACGGTAAGATCCCTCTGCAGTCCGCGCCGGGACAGTTCTTTCAAGCGCTGTTTGCCCTGGCGACCAACTTCTCCGTAGGCCGTGAGGGCCCGGCGATTCACCTGGGCGCGGTGAGCGCCAGCGTGATGGCAGAGAAGTTTAAACTGCCCGACAACAGCGTGCGCATCATGTGCGCCAGTGGCATCGCCGCCGGGATTGCCGCCACCTTCAACGCCCCGCTGGCGGCGGTGATCTTCGTCTTCGAGGTGATACTGCGGGAATACAAGGTGCATTACTTCTTTCCCATCATGCTCTCGGCCATCTGCGGCGCCCTCTCCAGCCAGCTGGTGTTTGGCAATATCCATGAATATGACCAGATAGGGGTGAGCCATATTCCCCTGTCGCAATACCCCATACTGGCGCTATGCGGCGTCACCCTGGGTTGTATCGCCGCCCTGTTTAATCACACCCTGCTGAAAGTTACCGCCAAAGGGCAGCAACATCCCCTGATCCTGCGTCTGCTCATCGCCGGGCTTATCACCACCATCATAGGTTTCTTCCTGCCACAGGCACTGGGCAGCGGCGACCTGGCCATCAGCCACGCCATCAGCGAGCACCCCAGCCTGGCGCTGCTAGTCGGCTTGTTGCTGGGCAAAATCATCGCCACCATCGCCGCCATCGGCCTGGGAATACCCGGCGGCATCATAGGCCCGCTGTTTGGCATAGGCGCGCTAATTGGCGCCATCCTCGCCGTGGTCAGCGCCATGCTGTTTCCCACCATCACCCCCTATGTAGGCCTCTACACCATCATAGGCATGACGGCCATGATGGGGGTCTGCCTCAGCGCGCCCCTGGCGGCCCTGGTCGCCCTGCTGGAGCTGACCAACAACGCCGCCATCATCTTGCCGTCCATGTTCGTGACCATTCCAGCGTTCCTGATCGCTCATCAGGCGTTCAATACCAAGTCGCTGTTCTACAAACAGATAGAGCTGATGGGGCTGGACTATAAGGTCTCCTCAGTCAAACTCGGCCTACAGAAACAGGGCGTGCGCGCCGTGATGGACAAGCGCTTCGTTATCGTGAAAGACAACGACGAGCTGCTGTTGGAGGTGCTTAAGCGTGCCGAGGGGCGATCTGTGTTGATGCAGAACAATCAGGGGCAGATGGAGATGTTGCAGATAGAGCTGCAGGTCACAGAGGAGATGAGCACCCTGACCCGTCACCCCATTGAGGGATTAGTGGATACCGCCACCCTAAAGGAGGTCTACGACATTCTCTCCAAGGAGCGTCGCGGCGAGGTGTTTATCTATCAGGATAAGCGCGACAATGTGGTCGGGGTGATCAGCTGGGTGATGCTGCAAAAAGAGATCAACCAGGGGCAGATATAGCAGGCGACAGCTTTTATAAACCAGGCATAGCGGCACCTGCTAAAGGCCTAAATAATTACAGCCTACGCTTGAGTCGCTTCTCAATCTGGCGTTTCTCCCAGCTCGCCCCAAACAGACTAAAGGGCTCGAATACTGAGATGGCGTGCAGCACCAGGCCGCCGCCCCATCCCATTACCACCCACCAGACCCACATATAACCTGGGCTTATCATCAGATTCAGCAGGTAGAGCAGCGGCAAGACAATCGCCATGGTCACCAGGTTGCTGTAAAAGCCTTTCAGCTCTTTGACATATTCGATGGCGGCGCGCTCATCACTGCTGACCGGCGCCAGGCTCTCATTAACTGCTTCATCGGTTTGCTTGTCCATTGTCATACTCATATCCATCTCCTGTTGCAGCGCCTCCAGGGGCACCTCAAATACCGCGGCTAAAGATTTCAATGATTCGAGACTCGCCTTCTGTCCCCGCTCCAAGCGCTGTATGGTGCGCACATTAAGCCCTGAATGCTGCGCCAGTTGCTCCTGCGACCAGGCCCGTTGAAGACGTAGTTTACGAATAATCATTGTTTTCCTTAACCCTCTGTTTAATTGGAGATGCCAGCTTAGCCCCGGCCAACTTGCCCCACCACGGCGTTTAGCCGACTTGTACACGACTTAAGCATGACTTTGATAAAACATCAGCACGACTTATACACGACTTGAGCACGACACGCCTGCCGACTCAGACAAGAGAACAGCGCGACACGCGCGTGACTCGCCTTTAATTTCAACAGGTTAAATACAAAAAACCTGAGATGCGAACTAATCCACACTAAGTCGCTTGGCGCACTTACCCGCTTCATGTCCCGACTACTTACCCCGGCTACTTATTGCCGACTACTTATCCCTGTTACTCGCCTCTACATTCGGCGCCAATCTGGCTCACAGGATCTAGCCAAACAAAGCTTGTGCCAACACGCAAATTTGCCCGGCGGGTTATTCCACCGCCTCGCTATGTCTGGTATAGTGTCGCCTCAGCCACCCTACATAACTTAGGGCGAAATGACCATCTGCTTCGGCCATTTTGCCCCCCGAAATTGGAAATAAAGGCTGATGACTCAGTTTCAAGGTTCACACATCCTCTCGGTAAACCAACTCAATCTAGATGCCGTACAAGAGATCTTTAGCGTTGCATCGCGAATGACTCCCTATGCCCTCAGACGCAAACGTACCACGGTACTCGACGGCGCAATTCTGGGTAATCTGTTTTTCGAACCCAGCACCCGCACCCGGGTCAGCTTCGGCAGCGCCTTCAACCTGCTGGGCGGCAAGGTCAACGAAACCGTCGGCATAGGCACCTCATCCCTCTCTAAGGGTGAGTCTCTGTATGACACCGCCCGCGTACTATCTAGCTACTCGGATGTGATCGCCATGCGTCATCCCGATGCCTATTCGGTGCGTGAGTTTGCCGAGGGCAGCCGAGTACCAGTGATCAACGGTGGCGACGGCCCGAACGAGCACCCGACCCAGGCGCTGCTGGATCTGTTCACCATTCAGAAAGAACTGGCCGCCGGTGGCCGCAGCATCAGCGGCATGCACATCGCCATGGTGGGCGATCTCAAGTTTGGCCGCACGGTACACTCGCTGTCACGCCTGCTGTGCATGTACAAGGATGTGAGCTTCACCCTGATCTCACCAAAAGAGCTGGCAATGCCAGACTATGTGATCGATGACATTGAAAATGCTGGGCATAAGATCACAATAACAGATCAACTTGAAGGCAATTTAGATCAGGCTGATATACTCTACCTGACGCGTATTCAAGAAGAGCGTTTTCCTTCTCAGGAAGAGGCCAACAAGTATCGTGGTAAGTTCCGCTTAAACCACAATATTTACACACAGCATTGCAAATCGAATACAGTGATCATGCATCCGCTGCCCCGCGATTCGAGAGAGCAGGCCAACGAGCTGGACAATGACCTCAACAGTCATCCAAACTTGGCCATCTTCAGACAGGCAGACAACGGATTGCTTATCCGCATGGCGCTGTTTGCGTTGACATTAGGTGTTGATTCACAGCTTGAACAGCACGAATGTCCGGTAAATTGGTATTCACAAAAAGCCGATTTTTAATCTGGCGACGACTTTAAAGGATCTAGAATGACCCGTTCTGAAACCCTATTTGAGCAGGCTAAGAAAACTATCCCTGGTGGCGTTAACTCACCCGTACGTGCCTTCAACGGCGTGGGTGGTTCACCACGTTTCATCGAAAAAGCCGACGGCGCTTACATCTATGATGCCGACGGCAAGGCCTATATCGACTATGTTGGCTCTTGGGGCCCGATGATCTTGGGTCATAATCATCCAAAGATCCGTCAAGCCGTATTGGACGCGGTAGAGAATGGTCTCTCTTTCGGCGCGCCAACCGAGCTTGAAGTGCGCATGGCCGAGAAGGTGATCGAGATGGTGCCTTCGATGGAGCAGGTTCGTATGGTAAGCTCAGGCACAGAAGCCACCATGAGTGCCATCCGTCTGGCACGCGGCTTTACCAATCGCGACAAGATCCTCAAGTTTGAAGGTTGCTACCACGGCCATGCCGACTGTCTGCTGGTAAAAGCGGGCTCTGGCGCCCTGACCCTAGGTCAGCCAAGCTCTCCGGGTATCCCAGAAGACTTCGCCAAACACACACTGACCGCGGTTTACAACGAGCTGGAATCTGTGAAGGCACTGTTTGAACAGTACCCAGAAGAGATCGCCTGTATCATCCTTGAGCCAGTTGCCGGCAACATGAACTGCATCCCGCCAATTCCAGGCTTCCTGGAAGGCTTGCGCGCCCTGTGTGACCAGTATGGCGCCCTGCTGATCATCGACGAGGTGATGACAGGTTTCCGCGTCTCTAAGAGTGGTGCACAAGGCCACTACGGCATTACGCCTGACCTAACTACGCTTGGTAAGGTAATCGGTGGCGGTATGCCTGTGGGCGCCTTCGGTGGCCGTAAAGAGGTGATGCAGTTTATCGCCCCTACCGGTCCTGTGTATCAGGCAGGTACCCTGTCGGGCAACCCTATCGCCATGTCGGCGGGTCTTGCGCAGATGGAAGAGCTGTGCGCCGAAGGTCTGTATGAAGAGCTTGCCGCCAAGACCAAGCGTATCGCCGAGGGCTTCAAGGCCGCGGCCAACAAGCATGGTATCCCGCTGAGCATCAACTATGTGGGCGGCATGTTCGGTTTCTTCTTTACCGAGCTGGAGCAAGTGACCCGCTTCGATCAGGTCACCCAGTGTGATGCAGAAGCGTTCCGCATCTTCTACCACGGCATGCTGGACGAAGGCGTTTACCTGGCGCCTAGCGCCTATGAGGCAGGCTTCCTCTCTATGGCACATGGCGAGAAGGAACTGGAAGAGACACTGGCCGCAGCGGACCGCGTCTTCGCCCGCATGGCTAAGTAATAGCTAGCGCCAGTCATTCGAACGCGCAATCGTAACGAAAAACAGAAAAGGACGCCCAGGCGTCCTTTTTTATTGCCCGGCTTCTACTCATAGTCTAGGCCTTTGCTCCTTGCCTAAATCTTTGGCTCAATGCCTAAGCCTTAGTCTCAGTGCCTGTGCTCCCCCACGCTTTCTCCCCCAAATCGGCATGCCTCACATCTACCAATTTCGAGATGCTAAACATCGATTCGCCTGGCAGGACGCCAATCGTAAACAATTTATTCCAACTTGACAGCTGCAGCCAGTAGAGACTCTTGTAGAAATGACAATATTCAGGGGAATACCCCAAACCAAGTAAAGCGGAAGGCGAGAATTCAGCAGCTTTCACCACAGATTTGAGGAATCAAAATATATTCCGCTATTTCAAATGCCTTGATGTGCGCGAGATCGCATTTTTCAGCGAAATTAGACTAAGGTAACACTTGCGTATTATCCCATCCTATGGTCAGATCGCCGCCTAACACAACAACCTTAACCAAACCTTGATGTAAATCATGCCGTCTCACCTCTGCCGGACGGGATTTACTATCAGCCGTAGGAACAAATGTATGCTCAACATTTTCCTGATCACACTTGCTGTGCTAGCGCTATTAAGCATTATTTTTGAAGAAGTTACCCACATTAATAAGGCTAAAACCACCCTCTTCTTCGGCTGTGTTGCCTGGATCACCCTGTTTGTTGCGGCGCGGGATCCCAGCCACCAGCACTTAGTGGCAGAGGAGCTGGACCACAACCTGTTGGAAATCGCCACCCTCTGGCTCTTCCTGATGTCCACCATGACCTTCGTGGCCTACCTGAACGCCAAGGGCATGATTCAGATCCTGGTGCAGAAGCTGTTCCCCCAGAAGGTTTCCGTACGCATGCTGATGATACAGGTGGCGCTCTTCTCCCTGGTGCTGTCGGCCATCTGTGATAACGTGACCGCAACCCTGGTTTCCTTGGGCCTATTGACCACTTTCCAACTCGAAAGCCAGATGAAGCGCCGCATGTCGGTACTCATCATCTTCGCGGTGAACTCGGGCGGTGTGGCGCTGATCACAGGTGACGTGACAACCCTGATGATCTTCCTCGGCGGCCATGTCCATATCTCGCAGCTACTTATGCTATTTATCCCGGCGGCGGCCAGTGTGATGCTGCTGGCGGTGCTCTTCTCGCTGAAGGCGGAAGGCTATGTGAGCACCACTCCCATCAAGCGCCAATACAACAAGCTGGATGTGTTTATCGCCCTCATCTTCCTGATCACCATCATAATGACCATGGTGCTCAACATCTTCTTCGGTATTCCGCCTGTGCTGACCTTCCTGTCGGGCCTGTCGGTGATGTTCCTGATGGGCACGCTGCAGCGCAGCAACAAGGAGGAGCTACAGATCCTCGAATATATCCGTCAGGTAGAGTTCGAAACCCTGCTCTTCTTCCTGGGGATCTTGCTGCTCGTGGGCATGCTAAAAGAGATTGGCACCCTGCATCTGCTGACAGATGTCTATGCCAAGTTTGACCCTAACATCTCTAACTTCGTGACGGGTATCGGCTCGGCGATTCTGGATAACGTACCGCTCACCGCGGCGCTATTGAAGGCCGAACCTGTGCTTAACACCCCAGAGTGGCTGGGCCTCACCTACTCTGTAGGCGTGGGCGGTTCTCTGCTGGTGATTGGTAGTGCGGCGGGTATCATCGCCATGAGTAAGGTGAAAGAGCTCACCTTTGTCACCTACCTCAAGTATGTGCCTGCACTGGCCCTGTGTTATACCTGTGGTTACGGTCTGACGTTGCTACTGGCCTACGAGTTCTTTGGCTAGACATTCTTTGTTTAGGCACTGAGACCAAACAAGACTCAAACGAAAAAGGCGATGAATGATTCATCGCCTTTTTTCTTACTGATTTGGCATCTGCTGATTTTACTTAGGCTAAGCAGCTACCCAAATTGCGCTTAGATAGCGGGCACCTTAAACTCGGTACCGGCCACCTCTAACACCACATCCCTCGGGCGTATCTCGACAATCTTCAGCTTGCCACCAATCATGTCACCCTGTTGCAGCTCGGCGCCATCCACATTCAGCCAGCGGTTCTTAGGATCGTTGGCATAGACATGGGCCAAAATATTAAACTCGGGCACCTGTAACTGAATCCCCGCCGGTAGCTGGCCATATTTGGGCAGCTCGTCGGGCTGCGCCGCTGGAATAGGGTCCAGCTTAGGCTGAGTCACGGGTGTGGCGACGGCGTTCTCCTTCTCCACCTCCTTGAGCGCCGCCTCAAAGGCAGCGACCAGCTTGCTGGTATCCTTCACCACTGGGCGCTGCTGGGCTTCCGGCTCTGCTTGTTGCTCACTTGCTTGGTCGAAAGCCTCTGCTAAGTCTTGATTTGCGCGCTGCTCCTCGGCATAAGTTGACTCCAGGCCGACATCGGCCGCCGCCTCATCCACCTGCGCCTTGAGAGAGCTGAGTAGCTCGCGCCCACGCTGATTGGCGTTGGCGCCTAAGATGATCGGCTCCTCTGCGCCCTGGTTGTTCGCAAAGCTCTGGTTATTCAAATTGCTAGTATTCGCAAGGCTAGTATTTACACGGCTTTGCGCGGCCTGCTGACGCCTTGGCTGAGTGGTAGATGCCGTCAAGGGTTCACTCGTCCGGGCTTGAACGCTGGGGCGCTCCACCGGCAATGGCAGGGCGACCTTACCCGCCAGTTTGATGCCTGTCTGAGGATTCTGCTCAAGAGAAGGCTTAGCGGTCTGCTGTTCAGCCACTCGCTGTTGCTGGGACTGTTGCTGGGGCTGGGCTTGTGTCTGCATCGCTGAGGTTTGTTGGCTAGATATGCTAGATACGTTAGATAGTGATGCGGCCTGCTTTTGCGCGCCTAGCTCTCCCTGCCCACTGAGCACCCAGGCGAGGGCGATGGCTCCGCCAAGGCCAGTGCCAAACAAACCTAATTTGACGACCAGAGGCCACTTGGGCTGCATCGCTTCATACTGGGCCCTTGGGGTGATCACAGGATCTAGCTGCCGATCTTGCTGTTTCGCGCGGGTCACCGCATCGAGAAGGATAGACATCAGTAGCGTCCCTCGCCTTGCACTCTTCCCTGCAATCCTGTTTGCTGCTCCTGCAATCTCGGGCCCTTATCGCTGAGGTAGAGATTGAGCTGTACTAAGGTCTGGCTACCGGCGATGGCATCGGCGCGCAGGCCGTGCTGACGCTGGAAGTCCATCAGGGATTGCTCCAGCTCAGCATCAAAATAGTCGACCACACGGGCGGGCTTGTTCTGGATCTGCGCCAGGGCATTCTCCAGCCACTGGATCTGCGCCGGCGCCGAGCCTCGGCCTATCTCCTTAGGCTGATAGCTTGGTGCCTGCCACAATAGCTCGAAGGTGCCGGCAAAGTGGCGAGTAAACCAGTCTCTGTCGACCCAAAGCTGCTGCTCCGCCAGCTGCAGCAACAACTGCTCGCCCTGGCGGGACACGACGGTACCGTAGAAGGGCTCGCCGCGCTCATCCTGCAAATAGACCACGGCCGGATAGTTGAGGCGTACCAAGGAATGCCAGTTACCCTGCTGCTGGAAACAATCCAGCCCCTGCTGCTTGGCCGACTGACAGGCGGTCAGACCAACGTAGGGCGCCTTATCCCACAGGCCGAGTATGGCGGCGTAGGCGGTGTCTATGCTGCGGCTCTGATTGATCGCCTGACGTAATATGCGCTGATCGGCGCTCAAGCTGGCATTGCTCTCTTCGCCTTGACGGCTTGCCAGATTGGTTTGAGTTTGTGGCTGAATTTGTGACTGGACGGCTTGTGAATGGTTCTGATTAGCCTGCTGCCCACCTGTGGCACTCGGCTCATTTGCCTGCACTGCGCCAGCCTGGGCCTTATTTGCCTGAGCTGTGTTTGCCTGAGCTATGCCGCCCTGCCCCTGCAGGTTAAAGAAGTAGAAGGCGCCGGCAAAGGTCGCCAGGATAAGCGTTGCGGCCGTCGCCGGCCACAGCAGTTTGCGCTGCTTAATCTCCTCGCCCAAGACTTCGCTGGCGGCGGTTCTCACCATGTTGGCGTCGATAGGCACCTTAGACTGAGCATAACCAGCCATCAGGGCACGTTCACACAAGAGGTTAATCAGACGCGGAATACCGCCACTGTATTGGTGGAGCGTCTTGATGGCGCTGCGGTGAAACAGCGGCTCATGACGCCCGGCCACCTGTAGCCTGTGCTGCACATAGAGGGCAATCTCCTGCTGGGTCAATGGCAGCAGGTGATAACGCGCCGTGATGCGCTGGGCCAGCTGCCTGAGCTCCTGACGCTTGAGTAGCTGCTGTAGCTCTGGCTGACCGATTAGGATCACCTGCAGCAGCTTCTTGGTATCTGTCTCCAGGTTGGTCAGCAGCCTGAGCTGCTCCAACACCTCGGCCCGAAGATGCTGCGCCTCGTCGATGATCAGGACGGTATTGCGCCCCTTCTCATGGTTGGCCAGCAAAAACTGACTCAGCTTATCGGTGAGCTGTTTCAGGGTGGGCGACTCGCCATAATGCACCCCCAACTCGTCACAGAGGGTGGCCAGCAACTCAAGCTCAGTCAGCGAGGGGTTTAGGATAAAGGCGGTATCGGTATTTTCAGGCAGTTGGTTGAGCAGGCAGCGCGACACTGTGGTCTTTCCCGTGCCCACCTCGCCGGTTAACAAGACAAAACCACCGGTTTCACCCAATCCATAGGTTAAATGAGCCAACGCCTCACGATGCCTGTCGCTCAGGAACAGATAATGAGGGTTGGGTGCGATCGAAAACGGGTTATCGCTAAGTCCGTAAAACGCCTTGTACATGCCGTCTCAGTCCCAAAATAATAATGACGGTTCAAATTAATCCCTAGGGGAGACGTTGTCAAAAATTCCCCCCAAATAATTGCGCCAAAGCAGCGCCTCGAGCCTGCTATCTAAGCCGCGAAAGGGTGCGGTTTAACAACTTGCCATGATAAGCTTAGGCCAATACAAAGATTTCCCTTGGTGAGACGTGAAGATCTATTTAGTTGGCGGCGCCGTCCGCGACCAGTTACTCAATATTCCCATTAAAGATCGTGACTACATGGTGGTGGGCGCGACAGTGCAAGAGATGCTCGACAAAGGCTATCGCCAGGTGGGTAAAGACTTCCCCGTATTTCTCCACCCCAAGACCCAGCAGGAGTATGCCCTGGCGCGTACCGAGCGTAAGACAGGCGTCGGCTATGGCGGCTTTAGCGTCTACGCGGCGCCCGATGTCACCCTGGAGGAAGACTTGCTGAGGCGGGATCTCACCATCAACGCCATCGCCCAGGATGAAACAGGGCAAGTCTTCGACCCCTATGGCGGCCAGGCCGATATCGAGCAGCGCCTGCTCAGGCATGTGTCGGAGGCCTTCGTCGAAGATCCGCTACGAGTGCTCAGGGTCGCCCGTTTCGCCGCCCGTTTTCAACCGCTGGGCTTTAAGGTCGCCCCAGAGACCATGGCGCTGATGCAACGCATCGCTGCAAGCGGGGAGCTCGAGGCGCTAACGCCAGAGCGGGTATTTCAGGAGCTGGATAAGGCGCTAACCACAGAGGCGCCCCAGGTGTTCTTCGAAGTGCTCAGAGAAGCTGGCGGCCTGGCCATACTCTTTCCCGAGATAGAAGCCCTGTTTGGCATCCCTCAGCCAGAGCAGTGGCACCCAGAGATAGATACCGGCGTGCACACCCTCATGGTGCTTGAGCAAGCCGCCAGACTCAGCCAAGACAAGCTGGTGCGCTTCGCCGCACTGGTACACGACCTTGGCAAGGCGCTGTCGCCCAAGGAGCATCTGCCGAAACATCACGGCCATGGCCAAAAGGGCCTGCCCCTCATTCGTGCCCTGTGCGAGCGGTTTCGCGTCCCCAACGACTATCGGGATCTGGCCCTCTTGGTGAGTGACCAGCATCAGAACATCCATAATGCCTTGGAGCTACGAGCCGAGACCATGGTCAAGCTGTTCGGCAAGGCCGACCTCTGGCGTAAGCCCGAGCGACTGCCGCAACTCCTGCTGGCCTGCGAAGCCGACAGCAAGGGACGCACAGGCCTGGAGGAGCGTCCATACCCCCAAGGGGCCTATGTGCAGCACTGTTTTGAGCTTGCGCGCAATGTGGCGATAAAACCTATCATAGAGGCGGGATTTAAAGGCGCCGATATCAAGACGGAATTACACAAGCAAAGGGTCGAGGTCATCGAGCAGTACAAGCGAAAAACCGCCGTAAATGCAAAGCCATAGCTAATCCAAGGTTAAATTTTAGTGATCATTAGCCAAAATTTGAGCAAAAACCCTCGACAAGCTTGATTTTGCACAATCATAAGATATTGTATTACGACCTTAGGGTGAAAATTCATAGCAAAATAAAATGGCTATGACATAATTAACCAGTTGCAGTTGTACTTTTCGGCTGCTCCAACTCAATCCAACTTATTTAAAGGGATTTCCCAATGAACAAAAAAGTACTGATGATTGCTGGCGTAGCAATGACTGCCCTTCTTGGTGGTTGCGCAAACACTACTGCTCTAGAAGAAAGCGTTGCTAACCTAGGCAACAAAGTTGATCAATTATCAGCTGAAGTTAGCTCTCTGAAGTCTGAGCAAGGTGCTCTTGCTGCTGACGTTAAAGACGCAAAAGCTGCTGCGATGGACGCACAAGCTGAAGCTAAGCGTGCTAACGACCGCATCGACAACATCGCTTCTTCTTACAAGAAGTAATGTGTCTGTATCGGCAACACGTCTGTGTTGCCGATATGTTTTCCCACTGCGTTAACTTTCAAGTCTCTCCTAAGCATTCCCCACTCTTCATCTCAAATTTCTCTGACTCAGTTCATCCTCTAAGCTGCACCGACTGTATCTTAGTTTTCGTTTTAGCCTGTAGCACCTAGTCACGCACGGCTATTTAAGACACTCACTCCAGACCTCCACTAAAAAACGCCCACAAAAAAGGCGCCCTATGGACGCCTTAGATATAGTCACCAGTCACTCAAACCTAAGCTTCTAAAATCTAGGGAGTGATCTCTAAATCCTGAGCCGCCGTTAACGGTGGATGTGAGATCACCATAGGGATGCCGTTCTGGGTCAGCAGGGCATCGTTTGCCTTGGTGTTATCGACGCTCTCCTGGCTGATAAATTTCACCACCTTGCTGCTCAGGCTGATCACCTTCTCACGGGGCTGATCTTCCGTCTTAGACAGGGGCGAATGCACCTCGATGATCTGACGGCCATCGGGCTCGGTAGCAATCTTTACCGTTTGATTGATCACCCGCACGCTGTCGCCATATTTAGCCTGGTGAAACAACCACTCGATATCATCTGGGTTTAGCCTGATACAACCTGCGCTGACGCGCATGCCGATACCAAAATCCTTGTTGGTGCCGTGGATCAGGTAGCTGCCATCGCCATAGGAGAGCTGCATGGCGTATTTACCCAGGGGGTTATCCGGGCCAGCGGGCACCACGGGCGGCAATACCTCGCCACGCTCACGCAGATGCTCGGCGCGCAAACTCGCCGGCGGCGTCCAGCTCGGGTTAGGGATACGCGCCTTGATCTTGGTGGTCATCTCCGGGGTTTCACGACCGATGCGGCCAATGCCCACAGGAAAGACATGCACCTCGCGGCCATTCTTAGGAAAATAGTAGAGACGCAGCTCCGGCAGGTTGATCACTATGCCCTTGCGCGGCACGTCCGGCAGCAACATTTGAGTGGGGATCACCAACTGGGTGCCCGGAGTCGGCAGGAAAGGATCCACCCCAGGATTGGTTTCCATCAACTCCAAGATACCGATATTGTATTTATCGGCGATGGTTTTGAAGTAGTCGCCCTTCTCGACCACATGGGTCTGCAGCTCGCCGATGAGGCGGCCGCCATTGGCCGGCAGGGAATAGACATTAGCAAGTAACTGCAGTGGTGCGAGACTCAAGATGAGCAACAGCAATTTACGCATCATCAAAACGGTTTTCCAAAAATCGAGTTAAAGGTTTGGCTCAAAGGGTAACCCGAGCCGCCGGGATTTTCTAGTGGTGAACAAATGTACTTTCACCTAAGCATCTTTCGTCGCTAGGGTGAGGTAAAGATCTATCTCCAACGCCGCAAAATCCTGCAGGGCGATCTGCCGCTTTATCTTATCGTTGGCCCGCCAGGCAAAGGGGGTCATCTCAAGCAACGTCAGCGCCTGCTCGCCGCTGAGCGCCAAGGAATAAGTAATATGCTCGCTCGCCACCAGAGTGACACCCTTGGGCTGCTGCGGCTCACCGCCTTTCTCGGTTAAGTTAGGATAGATAAACTCTCTTATCTGCCACAGATGACGCGGGCCTGGCGATAACCAGATAAAGGTGCCGCCGGGTTTAAGCACCCGCAGGGGCTCCTTGCCTTTGAGCGGCTTATCGAACAGGCTCACCAGATCGAAGCTGGCATCAGCGAAAGGCAGAACCTTGAGCTGGCTCTGAATCAGACTGGCCTCAGGCTGGGCCTTCGCCGCCACAAACAGGGCATTCTCCGCCTCGGCAACACCTGTCTGCTCATAGGTTTGGCCAAGCGCGTTAAACACGCCTGCCAGCGCCCGCAGGTAATAGCCCTCGCCGCTGTCGACATCCAGATGCGACAGTGTGGCATCCCTCGGCAAAGACTGACTAAGCTGACGCTGAATGGCCTCAACCACGGGGGCGAAGATATCAGACTCCAACAGGAAGTGTTTGGCGCGCATCAACTGGCGCGAATCGATATGAGGCTTCTTGGGCTGACTGAACACCCAGTACCCCTGCGGCCCCTTATCGAAATGGTGCTTGTTGGCGCAGTGCAGCCCTTGGCTGCCTTGATGCACCATCAGCGGCGCTTGGCAGAGGGGACACAAATAATGACTATTCATAGGGCTCTCTTAATAACTTAACTTCGCGGCCATCAGGCAAAAATCACTACACACAGGATAGCCCCTAAGGCGAGACGATAGATAACGAAAGGCGTCATCCCCATGCGGCTGATGATCTTCAGGAAGTAATGGATGCAGAGATAGGCGGCCACAAATGACAGCGCCGTACCCAAGACCAGCGCCTGATAATCGATCGCCTCCTGACTGGAGAGCAGATCTTTCACCACCAAGATGGCCGCGCCCAGGCTGACGGGCACAGACATGAGAAACGAGAAGCGCGCCGCCGCCTCACGGCTTAGGCCCAGTGCTAAGGCCGCGGTAATGGTCGCGCCTGAGCGTGAGGTACCTGGGATAAGCGCCATCGCCTGGGCGAAGCCGATCAGCAGCGCCTTCTTCCAGCCCACCTGAAACTCGCTAAAACCTTCTCGGTTTAACTTATCGGCCCACCACAGCAGCAAGCCGAAGACGATAGTCGTTGTCGCGATCACCTCGATGTTTCTCAGGTGAGTCGAGATGAAGTCTTTGGCGGTAAAGCCAAAGATCACCGCAGGAATGGTTGCCAGAATGATCCACCAGGCCAGCTTACTCTCCTGGGTCTGCTGACGCGTCACCAGGCTGCCGGTCCAGGCGGTAAACATGGAGAAGAGCTCACGGCGAAAATAGATCACCACGGCCAATAAGGATCCGGTATTCACCGCCACGTCGAAGGTTAGCCCCTGATCCTGCCAGCCAAGCAGCTGGGCGGGTAAGATGAGGTGGGCAGAGCTAGAGATAGGTAAAAACTCAGTCAGGCCTTGGATAAGGGCCAAGACTATTACCTGAAAAATATCCATGATTATCCTTTACGATTTGGGTCGGCTAATGAAATTAATAAGACCATTGAAATTCGACAGGCCACAGCTTCTGCTGCGACTTATCATAATTGTCCCATAGGGTCTGATAAGAAAGCTGCGCCACGGGATGGACCCGCTCGGGGGCGATCTCCGCCAGCGGCCAGAGCACGAAGGCATTGGTGGTGATCTCGGCGCGCGGCAGCACTACGGGCGTCTCGGTCACCAAGTCGTCATAGAGCAACAGGTCGAGATCTAGGGTGCGAGGGCTAAACTTCTTCGCCCCCGGCAGCCGGCCATTATCCGACTCTATCTGCTTAAACAGCGCCACCACCTCGGCGATACCAAGCTGAGTATCGGCGGCAACCACCATGTTAAGAAAATTGCTGCCATCGAAACCGACCGCCTCGCTCTCAAATACGCTGGAGAGGCATAGGTTATCGAAATGAGTGCTTAAGGCCTTGAGGGCGGCGTTAAAGTAACCCTCAGGGTGAATATTACTGCCAATGCTGATGAAGATGCGTGCCATAAGGTTACAGATGACCTCGCTCTATCTCGACACCCACGGCCTGAGCGCTGGGCACGGCGCCGGGCTTCATCACCCTCACCTTCACCCAAGGCACGTCAAACTCATCCATCACACAGTCGGCGCAGATCTGCGCCACCGTCTCGATGAGTTCTATCGGCTTCTCGGTGATCAGGGCCGTGAGCCGGTTAGAGACGGTCTCGTAACACAGGGCATGTTGGTAGTCGTCGTTGGCGGCCGCCAGACTATTGTCCCAGGCCATCTCGAGGTCGATCAGCAGGTTTTGATGGATCTGCTTTTCCCACTCGTAAATACCGATCACGGTTTCGACTTTAAGCTGTGAAATAAGTACCTTGTCCATGATGCCTCCCGATAGGCAAAAAATTAGGTAATAGAAGAGGTCTAATAAGCTACAAGGACCAATATGGTTATAATGCCCCGGATCACACAGATATCTGTGATTTCCCCTTTCGTACAGCCGAAAACCCAAGTAGGATAAGCGACTGTAATGACAACGAATCAGGGATAAGAAAACGGATGCCAAATCGCCCGTTATCATTACATGGCCAATCAACCAGTGCGTAAAATACTAGGTTTAATCAGCCGCCTCAATAACTAGGGCGGGATAATACCTTAAGAAGGATAAGGAAACCAATTTGAGCTTAACGCTGCTGACTCTAGCGATGATATTGACCGCCTACCTGGCAGGCTCGATATCCAGTGCCGTGCTAGTTTGTCGACTCAGAGGATTACCCGATCCTCGTAGCCAAGGCTCAGGCAATCCAGGCGCAACCAATGTGCTGCGTATCGGTGGCGCCAGCGCCGCCGCCATGGTGTTGCTGTTCGATATGCTCAAGGGCGCGGTGCCCGCCTATGTCGCCTTCCGTCTCGGCGTCGATGCCGTCTCCCTCGGGGTGATAGCCATCGCCGCCTGTCTGGGCCATATCTTCCCCATCTTCTTTAAGTTTAAGGGCGGAAAAGGTGTCGCGACTGCCTTCGGCGCCATGGCGCCCATAGGTGCCGATCTGTCGCTGGCACTGATCGCCACCTGGGTCATAGTCGTGTTGATCTGCCGCTACTCCTCACTGGCCGCCATAGTCACCGCCCTGCTGGCCCCCGCCTATACCTGGTATTTCGACGAGCGCTTTACCGTGCCCGTGGCCATGCTCTCCTTGCTGATCATCATACGCCACAAGGAAAACATTCATCGCCTGCTCAAGGGCGAAGAGTCTAAGGTATCGCGTAAGAAGCGCACCGACGGCAACTAAGTCTTATCCCAATTAAACCGCACAATAGCTAACCCGAACAATAGTTAACCCGCATAGCTCAGCAGCTAAGCTAAGCCTGTCGTTTAAGCAAAATCATAGGTTCACCAAATACAAAAAAGCCCTTCGTAGGAAGGGCTTTTGTCGCAACGATAAGGAGCGAGTTGATTAGACCGGCGGTAGCGAGTCCAGCGGCCAGCGAGGCATGCCCTTCACCGCCAACGGCTCTAGCTGGTCGGCCTTGAGTCGCTGCATGCCGGCATAGGCGATCATGGCGCCGTTATCGGTACAAAACTCGCCTCTCGGGTAATAGACCCTACCACCGAGTCCCTGCATCATCTCCGCCAGGCTCTCGCGCAGACGGCTGTTGGCGCTCACGCCACCGGCGATCACCAGACGGTTATAGCCAGTCTGTTTCAGGGCGCGTTTACACTTGATGGCCAAGGTGTCGACCACGGCTTCTTCAAAGGCGCGAGCGATATTGGCGCGGGTCTGCTCATCATCGGGCTCATCGGCGATGGTATTGGCGGCAAAGGTCTTAAGACCTGAGAAGCTAAAGTCCAGCCCTGGACGGTCTGTCATCGGGCGCGGGAAACGGTAGCAGTTAGGCTCGCCTTGGGCGGCAAGCTTAGCGAGTCTGGGTCCACCGGGATAATCCAGCCCCATCAGCTTAGCCGTCTTATCGAAGGCTTCACCGGCAGCGTCATCCACAGATTCGCCCAGCACCTGATAGCGACCTATCCCCTCGACCGCCACCATCATAGAGTGACCGCCTGAGACCAGCAGCGCCAGGAAAGGAAACTCGGGCACATCCTCTTCCAGCATGGGCGCCAGCAGATGGCCTTCCATATGATGCACGCCTACCGCGGGTTTGCCCCAGGCAAAGGCCAGCGAGCGGCCCACACAGGCCCCCACTAACAGGGCACCCACCAGGCCAGGGCCCTTGGTATAGGCGATGGCATCGATATCATCCTGAGTCGAGTTAGCCTCTTTCAGGGCTTGCCTTATCAGCGGGATGATCTTGCGCACATGGTCGCGCGATGCGAGCTCAGGTACTACCCCGCCGTAGTCGGCGTGTAGTTTAACTTGACTGTAAAGCGCATGAGATAACAGGCCTTTTTCGTCATCATAGACGGCGATACCTGTCTCATCACAAGATGTCTCTATACCTAAAACTCGCATTTTTCCTCGTCACGCTAAATAAAGTGGCGGCCAATTTTACCTGCTTGCCCGCGGAAATACCAATGGATTGCACACTCACCTAGTATCGCCCGACGATCCCGGCCGAGCCCAGACTTGATGGGGGATGCACTAAGGGCCCTCAACTGGTCGGTCATGATGTCTGCCACGATATAGACACAAGGAAATGCTAAACTTAAGGACGTTGCCCCGAAAAAGGATCCCAAAAGGATCGCTATAAGGGGGTTTACAAAAGGTCGACAGTCGGTATAGAATTCCGCACCATTTTTAAATTAACTTGGGTTAAGAAATTAACTCAATACAAACTACACCTAAGGGGTGATGGCGTATGCCAATTATTAAAGTACGTGAGAATGAACCATTTGACGTAGCTCTACGTCGTTTCAAGCGCTCTTGTGAAAAAGCTGGTATCTTAGCCGACGTTCGTGCTCGTGAATTCTACGAGAAACCAACTACTGCACGTAAGCGCGCTAAAGCTGCTGCAGTTAAGCGTCTTGCTAAGAAGCTTTCTCGCGAAAACGCGCGTCGCGTACGTTTATACTAATCTCTTATGAGCCTAGTTGATCAGCTAAAAGACCAGATGAAGGAAGCCATGCGCGCCAAAGATAAGGTGCGTCTGGGTACGATTCGTATGGCGCTGGCTGCCATCAAACAGATCGAGGTGGATAGCCGCGAGACGCTGAATGATGATCAAGCCATAGCTGTCTTAACCAAAATGGTTAAACAACGTCGCGACTCTATCGCTCAATATGAAGCGGCGGGTCGTGACGAACTAGCCCAAGCAGAAGCCGGTGAGATTCGAGTCCTCGAGACTTTCCTGCCTAAGCCTCTTTCTGAAGAAGAGGTTGCCGAGCTAGTCGATGCCACTATCCAAGAGGTAGGCGCATCATCCATGGCGGATATGGGCAAAGTAATGGGAGCATTGAAACCTAAGGTACAAGGGCGAGCTGACATGGCGTCAATAGGCGCACTGATCAAGGCAAAACTCAAGTAACCTTAAGTTCTATGTATGAATGAGCCGTGCCTACGCACGGCTTGTTTGTTTCTACTCTTTCGGTTTAATTTCGCGAAAAGGCGGCATTTATACAGCAATGGCGATACCTCGTGAGTTTATTAATGAGCTTGTAGCTCGCACCGATATAGTCGATCTTATCGACGCCAAGGTCCCCCTGAAGAAGGCGGGCAAAAATCATTCTGCCTGTTGCCCCTTCCATAGCGAAAAGTCACCCTCTTTTACCGTCAGCAGAGACAAACAGTTTTATCACTGCTTCGGCTGTGGCGCCCATGGCAATGCCATCGATTTCGTCATGGAGTATGACAGGCTCGACTTTGTCGATGCCATCGAGGAACTCGCCGGCCGTTTAGGCTTGGAAGTCCCCAGAGAGCAAGGCACAGGCAAACGCCGCGACGAAGGCCTAAGCCGCGACCTCTACCAACTGATGGAAGAGGCCAGCCGCTACTTTCAAAGCCAGCTGAAACAGCACACCGACAAGCAGAAAGTGATCGACTATCTCGCCCACCGTGGCCTGTCCGATGAGGTGATTGAGCACTTCAACATCGGCTTCGCCCCCGATGGTTGGGATGGCCTTTTAGGGCGTTATCGTCAAAACCAGGATGCCCAGGACAAGCTGCTCACCGCAGGAATGGTGATCGAGAACGACAGCGGAAAGCGTTACGACAGGTTCCGCGACCGTCTCATGTTCCCCATTCGCGATCGCCGCGGCCGAGTAATTGGCTTTGGCGGCCGAGTCTTAGGTGACGGCACGCCGAAATACTTGAATTCTCCGGAAACGCCCATATTTCATAAGGGCTATGAACTCTATGGCCTGTATGAACTCAAACAGAGACACAGGGATCCCAGTCAGATCCTGATTGTCGAAGGCTATATGGACGTGGTGGCCCTGGCACAATTTGGCGTCGACTATGCGGTAGCATCACTCGGCACCTCGACCACGGCAGATCAGTTTCAATTGCTGCTGCGTAGCGCCAAAGAGGTGATCTGCTGCTATGACGGCGACAAGGCAGGTACCGAGGCGGCCTGGCGGGCACTTGAAACCGCCCTGCCACTGCTCAAGCCCGGCGACCAGGTAAAGTTTATGTTCTTGCCTCAGGGGGAAGATCCCGACTCGTTGGTGCGTCAGATAGGCAAACCGGCCTTCGAGCAGCTGATTGCCGAGGCCAAGCTACTACCGGAATTTCTGTTCGACACTTTAGCCAGCCGCTATGGCACGGACAAAGGCACCCTGGCCAAACAAGCCATGAGCCTGATAGAGAAAGTACAAGACACAGTTCTGCAGAGCCTATTGCTTGAGAATCTCGCCTACAAGCTCGGCATGAACAGTGCGGAAGAATTGCAGCGTAAGCTCGGCTTTAAACGCATTGACGCAAATAAGCCCCTGCAAAATAAAGCGCTTAAGGGACGCGGTACCCCATTGCGACTAGCCATCGCCCTGCTGGTACAGCACCCGCACCTAGGTAATAACCTACCGGTGCAGCCTGCGCTAAAACATATCAAGATGGCTGGCATAGATTTGCTCAGCCTCTTACTCGACAGAACTCGCGCCGAGAAGGTCAACAGCGCACAACTACTTGAACAGTTCAGGGGTGACGAACAGCTAGACACCCTGAAGAAATTAGCCCAATGGGAGCATCAAGTGGCGGATGAAAACCTTCAGCAAGAGTTCAAAAAAGCCCTGATTTGGTTGAACAATCAGTATATTGAACAACGTTATCAGGAATTGAGCTTAAAACAGCACCATACTAAAGAAGAGCGGATGCAACTTAAAAAGCTCATTGCAGTGATCCAAGGGCAAGCTTAGAGCAAAATTTGTCTCACAAAGTAAACACTTGGACTAGCACAGCACAGTGCACACGGCTATAATTGACGATTTGCGCGGCACATATTGCCCGTCGTTGTAACAGTTACCCAACTTGGATGATATCTATGGAGCAAACTCCGCAGTCGCAACTTAAATTGTTGCTTGCCAAAGGTAAAGAGCAAGGTTATTTAACCTATGCAGAAGTGAACGATCACTTGCCTGCAGATATGGTCGATTCTGACCAGATCGAAGATATTATCCAGATGATTAATGACATGGGTATTCGCGTCTATGAGCAGGCGCCGGATGCCGATGAGATCATGATGTCTGAAGACAGCACAGATGAAGATGCTGCCGAAGAAGCTGCCGCAGCACTGGCTACGGTTGAAGCTGAACTGGGTCGTACCACAGATCCCGTGCGTATGTACATGCGCGAGATGGGTACGGTAGAACTTCTGACCCGCGAAGGCGAAATCGTAATCGCCAAGCGTATCGAAGAAGGGATCAACACGGTTCAAGCGTCTGTAGCCGAATATCCTCAAGCGATCGCCATGATCCTTGAGCAATACGACCGCTACGAAGCTGAAGAAGTCAGACTATCGGACATTATCTCTGGATTTGTTGACCCTAATGCCGAAGATGTTGCGCCAACTGCGACCCATATCGGCTCGGAATTGTCGGACGACGATCTCGACGACGAAGATGATGAGGGCGATGACGAGGACGAAGACGGCGATGAAGACGATTCGCCAAAAGGCCCAGATCCGGAAGAAGCGCGCGAGCGTTTCACTCAGCTGCGTGAAGCTCACGAAAAAGCCCTAAAAGTAATTGAAGTTAAAGGTCGTGAGCACCCAGAAGCGACTGCCGCCCTGTTCGAAATTGGCGAGATCTTCAAAGAGTTCCGTCTGGTACCTAAGCAGTTCGACCGCCTGGTAAAGAACATGCGCGAAATGATGGATAAGGTGCGTATTCAAGAGCGCCTCATCATGAAGCTGTGTGTCGAGCAGGCCAAGATGCCGAAGAAAAACTTCGTTAAGGTCTACACCTCTAACGAGAGCAGCATCGAATGGTTCAACGAAGAGATTGCCGCCAAGAAGCCTTATGCCGAAGGGCTGGAGATGGTTGCCGAAGACGTTCAACGTTGCCGCGCCAAGCTCGATGCTATCGAGAATGAAACCGGCCTGGCCATCGCCGCCATCAAGGATATCAACCGTCGCATGTCTATCGGTGAAGCTAAGGCTCGCCGCGCTAAGAAAGAGATGGTTGAGGCTAACCTGCGTCTGGTAATTTCTATCGCGAAGAAATACACCAACCGTGGCCTACAGTTCCTGGATCTGATTCAGGAAGGTAACATCGGCCTGATGAAGGCGGTAGACAAGTTTGAATACCGTCGTGGTTACAAGTTCTCGACCTATGCAACCTGGTGGATCCGCCAGGCGATCACGCGTTCGATTGCCGACCAGGCACGTACCATTCGTATCCCGGTTCATATGATTGAGACCATCAACAAACTCAACCGTATCAGCCGTCAGATGCTACAAGAGATGGGACGCGAGCCGTCACCGGAAGAGTTGGCCGAGCGCATGTTGATGCCTGAAGATAAAATCCGCAAGGTACTCAAGATTGCCAAAGAGCCTATCTCAATGGAAACCCCTATCGGCGATGATGAAGATTCGCATTTAGGTGATTTCATCGAGGATACTACCCTCGAGTTGCCACTGGACAGCGCCACAGGTGAGAGCCTGAAGAATGCCACCCACGAAGTGCTTGCCGGCCTAACGGCTCGCGAAGCTAAAGTACTGCGTATGCGTTTCGGTATCGATATGAACACGGACCACACCCTAGAGGAAGTGGGTAAGCAGTTTGACGTGACCCGTGAGCGTATTCGTCAGATCGAGGCCAAGGCGCTGCGTAAGCTGCGTCACCCGTCTCGTTCAGAGATCTTGAAATCCTTCCTGGATGAATAGACTCGCTAACAGCGTCTAATACAGAGCAGAAAAGCCAGCCACAGTGCTGGCTTTTCTATTTTATGCCCCTGCTTATAAGCCGATTGAACAACAGATAAGCAGTTGAATTCAAAGTTCAGAATTCTTGCCAGATCGGTGGTGACAAGCGCTTTTAAACCTCGTATACTTCTTTGCGCTTTCGATAGTGACGACTATCTTAAGTCGGCCCCTTAGCTCAGTTGGTTAGAGCACACGACTCATAATCGTTAGGTCCACAGTTCAAGTCTGTGAGGGGCCACCAATTCTGATAAGGCGTAGCAGGTTAGTACTTGCTACGCCTTTTTCATATCTGGCGTTTGACCTTACCCCAAGATTAGTACCAATCCCTTAATGAGATTTTCCTTCTTATGCCGCTTGTTTAGCATATTCAACCGGCGGCATGTAATTCAGTAAACCATGTGGGCGAACATGGTTGTAGTATTCACGCCATAGCTCGATTTCGTATCTGGCATCGTCCAAGGTTCTGAACCAGTGCTGGTTCAAACCTTCGTTCCGAAATTTGCCATTAAGGGAACTGATAAACCAGTTTCAATCCCTATATGCCTGGCGTAGCCAGGCATATAGCATAATGACTTACAGTTCTTCTAAGTTATCCATCAACTTGTAGAAGAAGCCAATGGTGCGACCATATTCATCGACTCGGATACGCTCATTGACGCCATGGAATCCGGCGAACTCCTTCACCGACTCCAGTTGCAAGCCAGTAATGGTATAAACATCGGGGGCAAACTTACGTGCCTGGAAGTGCTTAGAGTCTGAGCCACCGATCACGAAGAAAGGCGACACGATGAGATCGTTGCCGTAGATCTGACGTATGGTCTTTTCAAGCTGCTGATAACTCTTGCTACTTGGGTCGGCCACATTGGTTGCGGGAGTCGACGCCGAGATATCCTTAACCGTGATGCGATCGTCACCTATGGCTTTCTTAACGTGGGCAATGATCACCTCAGGCGTGTCACCCGGCATGGGTCTGAAATTCACCACGGCCGTAGCCGAAGGCGGTAACACGTTATCTTTGATACCGGCATTAAACATAGTCACCGCGATAGTGGTATGCAGCATGGCTCGGGTCACCTGCTGGCTCGCCATCTCATCGATAAACTTCTGCTCTAGCGGCGTGATCTCGCCATCCTTACCAAACGCTACCGCCGCATACATAGGCTGCTTATCTTCACTCAGTTCAGGGCCCATGTAGCGATACTGATGACGCACCGCCTCATGGATACGATAGGGGAACTGCGCCGCCTCCAGCTTGGTAATGGCTTTAGCCAGAATACCGATATTGGACTCTTCAGGCGGCTGAGAGGAGTGGCCGCCTATGCCATTCATTGCCAGTTCGAGACTCACAAAGCCTTTCTGGGCAATACCGATCAGGGCGGTGTTATCTGGAATGCCGGGAAAGATACCCGGAGTCAGCGGCGCCGACTCATCGATGACGAAGGCAAATCGCTTAATACCACGCTGCTCTAACACATCGGCAATATACTTGGCCCCTTCGGGTCCACCCACCTCTTCATCCTGACCGAAGACGAAATAGAGAGTACGTGACGGCTGCCAGCCCTCCTTAATCTTCATCTCGGCCGCCTCTAAGATGCCGTGGATCTGGTTTTTATCGTCTAAGACGCCTCGGCCCCAGATATAACCATCTTTCACCGCACCGGCAAAGGGATCGACGGCCCACTGATCTCTCGACTCACTCGGGACAGGTACAACATCTTGGTGGGCATAAAACAGCGCAGGTGGCAGGGAGGGATCTTTACCTTTCCAGGTATATAACAAACTGAATGGTCGGGGAGATCCTAACACTTCGCGCTTGAGCGTCTTATGCACATTAGGATATGCCGTTTCTAAAAATTGGTGATAATCGGTAAAAGCCTTCTCATCGAAGTCATTTCTATCTTGATTTGAGATGGTGCGAAACTGCACCGCCTTAGACAAACGCTCGACAGCTGGGTCAAGGTCTACCTTCACCGACACCTGCTCAACCCCTTTCATCTGCATAGAGGAAAAATCATTATTTTCCTTGGCTTGTATAGAGAAACTTAAACCGAGCAAGGCTATCTGAGAAACAACAACCCCATATTTAAAACACTTTGCCATAATCGCTTTTCCTTAAGTGAAAGACACATTTGTTAATTATCGGTTAAGCAATTATGCGCTCACTTCACTCCATTTCCGTGACGCGCATCACACTACAAGCCGCACTAAGAAGGATGAGAAAAGAAATAACGACAGTACAAACAAAAGATAAAACGTTTTAATGACAACCTAATATTCATAATAATCATTAAAACAACTTAAAATAATAACCACTTATCAAGATGACTTAACCGACTAAGACGGCTAATAAGACAGATGTTGGATAACGGCAGCAAAAACACCATATGAATCGCCACGAACTCAACAAATTCATCTTCCTTAGGTCCACAGTTCAAGTCTGTGAGGGGCCACCAATTCAAACAAAAAAGCCTGCATCTTGCAGGCTTTTTTGTTACTCGAGTTCACTCAGCTTTTTGTTGCCACACTTAGCTCGACACGCCTAGCTCGAAACACTGCGAGTCGCCTCCTGTTTGAGCATGAAGCGCAAGAGATCCGATTGGCGTTTCAACAGCATCTGATTCTTAACCCTTGCCTGGGTGATCACAGCATTGAGCGGTTTATGGATAAAATCCACCGCACCCAGCACAAATCCGCTCACCTCCTGCTCCTCGTCGTGGTGGGCAGAGACAAAGATCACCGCGATCTCCCGGGTGCAGGGTTCAGATTTCAATTGGCGACAGACCTCGAACCCCGACATTCGCGGCATCTCGATATCCAAGAGCAAAAGATCCGGTTTGAAGCTGTGGCACAAGGCCAGCGCCTCTTGACCACTCAAAGCAGAGGCTATCTCATACTCCTGGCTCAGGAGCTGCCTGAGTATGATGATATTCACCTGCATATCATCGACGATCAGTATTCTCCCCTTACGAGAAAAAACTAATGGAGACATATCGTTATTCTGTTCCATCAACTACCTTTCGGCCTGTTATTATTGAAATTCGTTAAGTCTGGGCAGAAGCGTTTTGTACCTCTTCCTTGGGCTCTAGCGTCTCCTGCAGCCGCTCCATCAGTTTGGCATAGCAAGGCTTTATCACCCCAAAGAGTAGGTTCAACTTATCACAGTTTTTCATCTTGGCCTCCATCTCCAGGCTCAAAAACTGCTCCTGAAGCTGGATGGCGCCTATGCTGCTGGAGAGTCCCTTGAGGCCATGGCTGAGCTGACGCACCTTCTCATAATCCTTCGCGGCGATCGCTTCCTCCAGCTCGCCAACTTGTGCCGGCGACGTGTCGTGATACATCTGGCAGATCTCGGCAAACAGCACCTCATTGTTCATCAACCGGCTCAGGGCCAATTGACGGTTCCAGACATAATCTTCATCCTTCACCAGGATCTCTTCATGGGGCGCAGCCTCAACTAAAGTAGGCAAGTCACCAAACTCACAGACAGAGATCAGCCAATCGACCACCTTCTCCTGCAGCCGCTCGGCTACGATAGGCTTAGTGATGTAGTCATTCATGCCCGCCTCGATGCACTTGTCACGCTCGCCCATCATGGCACTGGCCGTCATGGCAATAATGGGCGTATCGACAAACGCCTCACCCGCCTCCCCGGCGCGGATCGCCCGGGTGCAGTCATAGCCATTGAGGATCGGCATCTGGCAGTCCATCAAGATGCAATGCACGCCCAGCCCCTCTTGCTCGCACTCCCTCAGTCTGGTCAACGCCTCCTGACCATTGATGGCCCTGACAAATTCCAACGGCAACTCGGACAATATCCCCAGGGCAACCTCTATGTTGATCTCGTTGTCATCGACCACCATCACCCGCGCTCCTTTGATGCGCTGGGCCGCCTCCACTGAGATAGTTAGAGTCTCATCCTGACGAGTAGACGCGATGCCAGTGCTTGCTCTCTGGGCACCAAACTTCTGCATAAATTCAGAGAAGAGTAGCGGGTTATTGAGATACTCAAGCTCGATATTTCTCAGCGACTTATTGCCATCTGCGCTCTTTTGAAACGCTAACACCCGCGGCAATCGCTTATGGGTCGCCGCCAGCGTCGGCCAGAGACTGTCGAGATCGGTAAGCAAGGAGTGACGCTGCTCGACTATCAATACATGGGGCAGAACATCTGGCACAGGGGCATCCTGATTAAGCCAGTCACTAATGGGTGAGCCTGGCAACAACTTACCACCTAACCTGGCAATTGCCGCCTCGACACAGGCCTGCTGCGCCTCATTTACCAGCAGGACACTGCAGGTCATCTCATGTAGCAGCGCCTCGGGCGCCATCAGCTTAAATTCGCCCTGATGTAACACCATGGTGAAGGTGAAACAGCTGCCCTCGCCTTGGTGGGACTCGAAACTCATCTTGCCGTTAAGAAGCTCGCTGAGCTCCTTACAGATTGAGAGCCCCAGCCCTGTCCCGCCATATTGAGCCGCAATACGCGAGGTGGCCTGCGAGAAGGCAGTAAACAGCTTGGCCTGATTCTCCTCGGCAATGCCGATACCTGTGTCAGACACCTCACAGATAAATTCGAGATCCCCTGTCTCTCTAAGACGGCTGTGAGCCTTGACCTTAATATAGCCATGGTCGGTAAACTTGATGGCATTATTCACCAGATTGGTTAGGATCTGGGTGATCCTATGGGGATCACTCTCTATGCTCTGGCAGCGAAGGTCGACCACATCGATGACAAACTCTATTCCCTTCTCCTGCGCCTTCACAGCCATGCTGCTGCAGATGCTCTCAATCAGGTTAAGCGGATTGAAACTGCTCATGTCTAAGTCCAGCTTGCCCGCCTCTATTTTGGAGAGATCCAGCACATCGTTAATCAATGCAGACAGGGCGTTAACGCTCACCTCAGCCATCTCAAGATAACGCGCCTGGCGCTCGGTGACAGCGTCTTTGCGCACCAGATTCAAGGTGCCCACTATGCCGTTTAGCGGCGTGCGCATCTCATGGCTGATGTTAGAGATAAAGGTGCTCTTCACTAAGCTTGCCTTCTGTAGCTCCTGGGTCCTGATCGCTACCTTCTTCTCGAGCTCGGCGTTCACCAGTTGTATCTTCTTGGCCGCCTGCTTCTCAATGGAGACATCACGTATGATGATGGCCACCCCTAATGCCTGTTTGTTTTCCCCTAGGATGGGCGAAACCGACACATAGAGATCGACGATGCGCCCCTCGTTCAGCGGCAGTTCGGCGTCCAGATTAAGCGTCTTGTTCCCCTGATTGGCCTTGGCGACCAAGGCCGCCAGGTCTACCTCGGGCAGCAGCGCCAGCTGATCGATAAGGTGCCCCTTGGCATAGTCGGCATCATAGCCAAACAGCAACTCGGCGGCGCGGTTCCAGTTGTTGACCACACCGCTGGTGCCCACACCTATGATGGCATCCTTGGAGCCGTCGATGATCGCCGCCGACTGCGCCTTCTCCTTGGCCAGCGCCTGACTGCTACGGGCGCTGCGCCCCAGTATGATGACCACAAACAGAAACAAGACTCCCACGGCCAACATGAAGCTGTAGACACTGATGCGCCGGGAGACCGCGAGTTCCTGCACATATTGCTTGGGCGCCATTAGGGTCGCGCTGAGCCGACCGCTCTGGGCATCGTTAGAGAGCGTGATGGCGCGGCGATAGGCATAATAGGGCTTATTATCGTGATAACTGTCGAGCACCAACTCGAAGTTACGCTTAAGTGCCTTGCTCTGCTGATAATGTTTATCCCACACCAACTCGGGATGCAGGTCGCGGCTAAAGCGCATCTCCTCATCGGGGTGCACCAAGAAATACCCCTCACTGTCGGTCAGTACAAGTTCTATGGGGGCTGGCACCAGGCGCTTAAAAGAGGCGAGAAGATCGTTAGCATTGATGTTGACGATAAGCAGACCAAATCGGCTGCCATTGTCATCGAAGATAGGCGTCGCCAGGCGTAACATGGGCCGGTAAGGGTAATCTATCTTGCCAAACTCACGGTTCAAGTTGATGGGCGAGGTATAGATCTCCCCCTGCTGCAGATCTTTGCTGGCCTGAAAATAGTCCCGCCCCTGCTTATTTTGCAAGTTGGTATCCTCTATCACCTGCACGGCGCCGCCACGCCTATCCACCCGAATTAGCTCCATGCCATCACTGCTCAATATGCGCAGCTGCTCATACTCATGATTATTCTGCAAGAAGGCGACGAAGATGGTTTCCAATCGGTGGCGCCACTGGTCGTAGCGGGTCTCATCCACTGGGTCAATCCCCTGATTATTCTGAGCCCGGGAAAGGCCAGAGATAGGCGGGGTCTCAAATAAAAAACGTAGGTTGTTGAAGTAACGGTTAAGCCTGTCCTGGGCCTGATTGTTGACCTGCTCGCTCTGAGCCTCAAGATCTGAACTCAGACCATCGACGATATTCTGATTTAATTGAGATTCGAAGCTGGCGATGATGACAAGCGCCACCAACAGCACTAACAAGGAGGCGGCCAGCAGCAGTGAACGTCCGCCAAAGAGAGAAGATAAGCGTGAAATCTGTCGCACCATGGACTATAACTCCTTTTACTATCCAGCCTCAGTAACACACTGTTATTCAATCAATACGCTTTCAGCATAGGCGATAAACTGCGCGGTGTTCTATCGGAGAATATGGTCAATTACCCGCAGCTAACTAACTAAAAAGTAGTATTTAATCTGGTTTTCAGCATTAAGCGCGAAAAACCTTAAGCAAACTGATTATAGTCGGCTAAGCTGAATATAGACGGCAGATTTGAAAAGGAATTCTTCTATGCTTTTCGGCAACGATGTAGAGACTCGACAAAAAATATTAGTTGTCGACGATGAGAGCGCCAACCTACATCTGCTGGAGCAATCCCTCACAGATCTGGCCGAGATCATCTGTAGTACGGGTGGTCAGGACGCACTGGATAAGGCCGAGCAACACCAACCCGCCATCATATTGCTGGATATCGAGATGCCACAAATGAATGGCTTCGAGATGTGTAAGCGGCTGAAGAATAACCCCAAGACCTGCAACAGCGCGGTGATCTTCGTGACCGCCCATAGCGAGAGCAGCTTCGAATATAAATCCCTCAGCTCAGGGGGGATAGACTTCATCCACAAGCCTATCGATCTCGCCACCTGTCGCCTGCGGGTCAAGAATCATCTACTACTCAAACGTCAGGAACAGACCATCATAGAGGCGCGCCAGGATATGCAGGCCCTGGTCAATCAAATCCCCTCTTACATCTCCTATTGGTCCAAGGATCTGCTCAACCGCTTTCATAACGACTATAACGGCAGATGGTTCGGCACTATCCCCCAAGATGCACTGGGTAAGCCCGCCTCTAGCCTGCTCCCTAAGGCCCTGTATGAGGAGATACTGGCCCGTATCGCCAGCAATAAACCTAAGCATCAGTTCGAGGTTGCCCTGGAAGATACCCCGGGCAAGATAGATTATGCCCAGGCCCATCTCACCATCAGGAAACAAGATGGACACGTGGCGGGCATGCTGCTGACCCTGACGGATATCACCTCCATCAAGCGCGCCAAGAGCCAACTGGATACCGAGAATCGGCGCCTGAAGATCATGCTCAACGCCATCGGCGACGCCGTCATCGCCACCGATAGCGAGGCGATGATCACCTTCATGAATCCCATCGCAGAACGCCTCACCGGCTGGGTGTGTCGCGACGCCATCGGCCTGCATATCGAGCAGGTGATGGATCTGTGCGATGCCAAGACCAAGTACCGCAGCCCCAATCCGGTCACCATCGCCATCAAGGAGAAACGCAACGTCGCCATGGCCCTCAACTGCCAGCTCAACAGCTTGGATGGCACCATCTTCCAGATTGAAGACTCCGCCGCCCCCATCACAGACAGTGAAGGCAAGGTCACCGGCGGCATAATAGTCTTTCACGACTGCAGCGAGTCTGTGGCCATGTCGCTCAAGATGAGCCACCTGGCTAATCATGATCAGCTCACCGACCTGCCTAATCGCATCTTGCTCCATGACAGAATCAACCACGCCTGCGCCGTGGCCGACTCCTATGACAAGAGCGTCGCCCTGATGCTGATCGACATAGATCACTTCAAATACCTCAACGACTCCCTGGGCCACAGCTATGGGGATCAGGTGATCAAGCAGGTGGCGAAACGACTGCAGTCCCTCATCGACCCCAACGCCACCCTGGGGCGCATCGGCGGCGACGAGTTTGTCCTACTGCTGCCTTCGCTCACCGCCACCAGCCAGGTGGACTCTATCGCCACAGATATCGTCCGCAGCCTCAACACGCCGTTTCGTATCGACGGCCAGGAATATACTCTGTCGGTCAGCGTCGGGATCAGCATCTACCCTTCGGACGCCCTCAGGGCCGAGGAGCTGATGACCCATGTGGATGCCGCCATGTACCGCGCCAAAGATCTGGGGCGTAACCGCTTCTGTTACTTCTCCGAGGATCTCGAGCAGGAACTGACGAAACGCCACGAGCTGGTCACCCTGCTACGCACCGCCATCGACACGGAAGCGATAGAGGTCTACTACCAACCAAAAGTGGATCTCAAGACCAAGGAGATCATAGGCGCGGAGGCGCTGGCCCGATTACACGACCCCAGCGGCAAGCTGATCTCACCGCTGGACTTTATTCCCCTTGCCGAGGAGACAGGCCTCATCCATCAGCTGGGTGAGATCATCCTCAAACAGAGCTGCATGGCCGCAAAGGCCTGGCAGAAAAGAGGTCGGCCACTGCAGATCGCCGTCAACATCGCCGCCAAGCAGTTCACCAACCCCGAGTTTTGTGACTCTGTGGCCAAGGTACTGGAGCTCACCGGGCTCGACAGCAGCTTCCTCGAACTCGAGGTGACAGAGAGTTCCCTCATGTATGATTTCGACGAGGCGTTAAATGTGCTTAACACCCTCTCCTCACTGGGGCTGAGCATCGCCATCGACGACTTCGGCACCGGCTACTCCAGCCTCAGCTACCTCAAGTTCTTCCCGGTCAACACCCTCAAGATAGATCAATCCTTCGTCAAAGATATGCTGGGGGATGAGCAGAGCCTGGATATCGTCAAGGCGGTGATCCATCTGGCCAAATCCCTCAAGCTCAAGCTTATCGCCGAAGGCATAGAAGATGCCGAGCAGCTACAAAAACTGGTGGCGCTGGAATGTGAGCAGGGCCAGGGCTATATGTTCAGCAAGCCACTGCCCCTCAAAGAGTTCGATCAACTCCTCAGCCACTAACGCCCCCCTCTCCCTTGACTCAAAGGGTAAATAACGTAATATCCTCAGCGCCTTAACCCAGGCATAACCTTGGCGTAACACCCATCGCCAACAAGCAGTTGCCGCCAAGAGACACAGTCACAAGGAGAGAGAATGACCACACTACCTAAGGATATCGCCAACCTATCGACGATAAAGACCAAAGGCAAAGGCGCCCTGGTGTTAATCGCCGGCCTGCTTTTCGCCCTCGTCCTGTTCAGCCAGACCATGTACACGGTCGATGAGGGCCATGTGGGCATCATCAAGCGTTTCGGCCAGGCCACAGAACAGGTCAATCCCGGCCTACACGTGAAGCTCCCCTTCGTCGACAAGGTCGAGGTCTTAGAGATACGTACCCGCAAGAATGTCGAGAAACTCAACGCCTCGACCCACGAACAGATGCCGGTCACCGCCGAGGTGTCCATCAACTGGACAGTCAATCGCGACCAGGCCTTCGACCTGTTTAAGAGCTATGGCGGCCTGAGCCAGTTCGAGTCGCGCATCCTGGACCCTAAGCTAAGATCTGCCGCTAAGGATGCCCTGGCGCGTTACAAGGCCGAGGAGATCATCCAAAACCGCAGCCGAGTGATCGCCCAGATAGAAGATTTTCTTGTCGAAGAGATGAAGGAGTACCCGGTCAAGCTGGACTCCGCCCAGCTAGAAAATCTTGGCCTGCCCCAGAAATATATCCAGTCGATCGAGACCAAACAGACAGAGAAAAACCTCGCCGCCGCCGAGAAACATCGTCTGGAGCGGCAGAACCTGGAGGCCCAGCGTGAGGTGAACACCGCCAACGCCAAGCGTGACGCCGCCAAGGCCACCGCCGACGGTAAGGCTTACGCCATTCAGACCGAGGCGATTGCCGAGGCTGAAGCGATTCGCCTGAAGGGTATCGCAGAAGCAGAGGCGATCAAGAAGAAGGCCGAGGCGCTGAGAGAGTCTCAGACTCTGGTGGATTATGTGCGTGCCCAGCAGTGGAACGGTCAGATGCCGACCACCATCATGGGCAGCGATCAGAGCGTGCTGTGGAACATGACCAGCAAGAAGCAGTAACAAGAGGAAACAAGCTGCCTCTGCTTGCGCTTTCAAGCCTAACCAACACAAAAAAGCCCGCATCGAGCGGGCTTTTTAATGGCTATAACTTGGCTAGACACCCAGCTTGTCGCGCATCGTGTAGTACCAGGCGCCAATAGCCGAGAAAGGCACCTGTAGCAGATGACCGCCCGGGAAGGGGTAATGGGGCAACTGGGCGAAGGCGTCGAAGCGTTTCGCCTGGCCATTGATGGTCTCGGCCAGTATCTGCCCCGCCAGATGGGTATAGGTCACGCCATGGCCGCTACAGCCCTGAGAGTAATAGATGTTGCCACCTATACGCCCCACCTGCGGCAGGCGCGACAGGGTCAGCAGGAAGTTACCCGTCCAGGTAAAGTCTATCTTCACATCCTTAAGCTGCGGGAAGGTCGCCAGCATCTTGGGACGGATGATCGCCTCGATGTTAGCAGGATCCCGCGCGCCATAGACCACGCCGCCGCCATAGATGAGTCGCTTATCACCCGAGAGCCTGAAGTAATCCAGCAGATAGTTACAATCTTCGACGCAGTAGTCCTGGGGCAGCAGCGAGTGCGCCAGCTCCTCACCAAGCGGCTCTGTGGTGATCACCTGAGTACCGCAGGGCATAGACTTAGCCTGCAGCTCGGGCAGCAATCCCTTGAGGTAGGCGTTACCGGCGACGATGACAAACTTACACTTCACCGAGCCTTCCTGAGTATGCACCACAGGGTTCTCGCCCTGATCGACACGAACAACGGCAGAATCTTCGAAGATCTGTCCGCCCAAGGATTCCACCGCATCGGCCTCACCCAGCGCCAGGTTGAGCGGATGAATATGACCGCCGCTCTTGTCAAGCAAACCACCGACATAGCGCTCGGTATCCACCACGTCGCGAATACCCTGCTCATCCAGCAGCTCTAAGTGCCCCAGATGACCATGCTTCTCCCACAGCGCCTTCTGCGCCTCGAGATGGCCCATCTGTTTCTTGTTCAGCGCCGCAAACACGCCGCCATCTTTCAGATCGCACTGGATCTTGTATTTAGCCACCAGCCCCTTGAGGATGCGGCCACCTTCGAAGGCCATCTGACCAAACAACTTGGCCTGCTCTGTGCCCACAACCTTTTCTATGGTGTCGATATCCCGGCTGAAGCTGTTGACTATCTGCCCGCCGTTACGCCCTGAGGCGCCGAAGCCAACCCTGGCGGCTTCCAGTACCGTCACCTTAAAGCCCGCCTCCAGCAGATGGATCGCCGAAGAGAGGCCGGTATAGCCGGCGCCTATGATACAGACGTCGGTCTCTATGTTATCGCTTAACTTGTCGCGCAGCGCCTTGGTATTGGCAGATGCCGCATAATAGGAATTTGCATGAGGTGTACAGGTCATATCATTCACCCTGAATCGTTATAATAATGGCTTGGGTTGACAGGCGCCGCGGCGCGGCCGCCTGTCGTCTTGAGCTAACGCTGCGAGCCTAGTCGCTGACCATACGGCTGCGTTTATCGGCGCGGCGGGCCAGATACCAGGAGATGAAGGCGATCAGCGAGACAATCAGTATGATCAATGTCGCTAAGGCGTTGATCTTAGGCGAAACCCCCATGCGCACAGAGGAGAAGACCACCATAGGCAGGGTCGTCGCCCCCGGTCCCGAGGCGAAGCTGGCAATCACCAGGTCGTCCAGCGACAGGCTGAAGGAGAGCAGCCAACCCGCGATCAGCGCCGGCGAGATCATAGGCACTGTGATATGGAAGAAGGTCTTGAGCGGCGTCGCCCCCAGATCCTGGGCCGCCTCCTCGATAGACATATCCAGTTCACGCAGCCTGGATGAGACCACCACGGCCACATAGGCGGCGCAGAAGGTCGAGTGGGCGATCCACACGGTCAACATGCCACGCTCGGCGGGCCAACCTAACAGGTCTGCCATGTGCACGAATAGCAGCAACAGCGAGAGACCCGTGATCACCTCAGGCATAACCAGGGGCGCAGTGATCATGTTCGACAGCGTCATCTTGCCCCATGAGCGGGCGAAGCGCGTCATCACGAAGGCCGCCATGGTGCCGAGGATCACCGCCATGGTGGAGGCGAAGAACGCCACCTTTAAGCTGGTCGCCACCGCATCGAGGATCTGGTCGTCGCGGAACAGCTCGCCATACCACTTGGCCGAGAAGCCGCCCCAAACCGTCACCAGCTTAGACTCGTTAAACGAGTAGAAGACCAGGATGAACATGGGCGCGTAGAGGAAAAACATCCCGCCCCAGAGCATCAGGGTGGAGAAACTCAATTTTCTTAGTCTGTTGCTCATATCGTCTTCTCCATACTTCTGGACTGATAACGATGGAATAGGGTGATAGGGATGATCAGAAGTGCCAACATCACGATGGCGAGCGACGAAGCGACCGGCCAATCACGGTTGTTGAAGAACTCCTGCCACAGCACCTTACCTATCATGAGCGAATCAGGACCGCCCAATAGCTCAGGGATCACAAACTCCCCGACCACAGGAATAAACACCAGCATGGACCCGGCAATCACACCGCCTTTCGACAGCGGCAGCGTTACCTTCCAGAAGGTATTGAGGCTGCGTGAGCCAAGATCCGCCGCGGCCTCGAGCAAGCTGCCATCGAGCTGTGACAGGTTGGCGTACAGCGGCAAGATCATAAAGGGCAGATAGGTGTAGATGATACCGATATAGACGGCAAAATTAGTGTTAAGCATCTGAATCGGCTCGGAGATCACCCCCAGCCACATCAGCAGGTTATTGATCACCCCGTTGTTACTCAAGATACCCATCCAGGCATACACCCGGATAAGGAACGAGGTCCAGGATGGCAACATCACCAAGAGGATCAGCACTGTCTGATGCTGCTTAGGCGCTCTGGCAATGGCATAGGCCATGGGGTAACCGATTAGCAAACAGCCGATGGTGGTGACACAGGCCATCTTGAGCGAGCCCAAGTAGGCATTGATATAGAGATGATCTTCGAAGATCAGAATATAGTTGCCCAGATTGAGCATGATCTGCAGCGACTCGTCGGCATATTGATACAAGGCCTCATAGGGCGGAATCGCCACGGCCGGGGTCGACAGACTGATCTTCAGTACGATGGCAAACGGCAAGGCAAAGAACATCAGCAGCCAGAAATAGGGCACGCCTATCGTCCAGCACTGCCCCTTGGGCAAACGAAACTTCAATGACTTCTTCATAACGCCCCCGTTAAGATCTCAGTACAACGGCACTGGTCGCTTCCCAACTGACGAAGACATCCTCTTCCCAGGTGGGCGAGTCGGCGCGGCGGTCACTGTTGGTCATCACAGACTGAATGAGCTGTCCGTTACACAGGCGTATGTAGTAAACCGAGATGCCGCCCAGATAGGCGATATCTTCCACCTTACCGGCGCACCAGTTACGCGCATCCTCTGGCTGCTCTCGGCTGATATGGGTCTTCTCGGGACGAATCGCCACCCACACCTGGGTAGTATCCACACTGGTCGACACCCCGTAACCCACGTAGAAGGGCTGAGGAATGTTGGCCACATTGATCACCACGTGGTCCACCTCATCCTCGACAATGTCCCCCTCGAACAGGTTAACGCTGCCGATAAACTCTGCCACCATGCGGTTAGCCGGGCTCTCGTAGATATCCATTGGCGAACCGGTTTGGGCGATCCAGCCATCGTTCATGATGGCGATACGCTCGGCCATGGTCATGGCCTCTTCCTGGTCATGGGTTACCATCACACAGGTCACCCCAACCGCCTCGAGAATGTCCACCACCTCGAGCTGCATCTGAGTACGGAGTTTCTTATCCAGCGCCCCCATGGGCTCGTCGAGTAGCAAAAGCTTTGGACGCTTGGCCAGCGAACGGGCCAGAGCCACGCGTTGGCGCTGACCACCTGAGAGTTGGTTCGGCTTACGCTTGGCGTAAGGCTCCATGTGAACCAGCTTGAGCATCTCTTTCACCCGCTGCTCAATCTCGGCCTTGGGCATCTTGTCCTGCTTGAGTCCGAAGGCGATATTCTGCGCCACCGTCATGTGTGGAAACAGGGCGTAAGATTGGAACATCATATTAATAGGACGCTCATAGGGCGGCATGTCGGTAATGTCTTGCCCATCGAGATAGATGCGTCCCTCTGTCGGCTTCTCAAAGCCGGCCAGCATGCGAAGCAGCGTCGATTTCCCCGAACCTGAGCCGCCAAGCAATGCAAAAATTTCCCCACGATTAATATTTAGCGAGACGTCGTCCACTGCACGAACATCGTCAAATAGCTTGCTGACTCTCTCTATCTTCAGCAACACCTCTCCTTGCGTCTTTGTTGTCGGTTTGTTGGTGACGCCCGAATTGCTAGCCATAATACTTCTCCACAAAAAGCACCGCTAAGGCACCTACTGCAATAGTTCAGATGATCTAAGAAATGGAGGGCAAGCGAACTTGCCCTCGGGTGTAGGCATTACATGCCAGATTTGACTTTGGTCCATACGCGAGTCATGGCGCGCTGGGCTTTCATCGGACGTACATCGGCCACATACAGGCGTGACAGCACTTCAGGGGTTGGATAGATAGCCGCATCGTTACGGATCTCTTCTTCCACCAGCTCCTGGGCCGGCACGTTAGGGTTAGCGTACGCCACATAGTTGGTGATAGGGGCAATCACCTCTGGACGTAGCAGGTAGTTGATAAAGGTGTGAGCGTTCTTCACGTTCTTGGCATCGGCAGGGATCGCCAACATATCGAACCAAAGGTTAGAGCCCTCTTTCGGGATGGCATAGCCGATCACCTGACCGTTCTCAGCCTCTTCGGCGCGCGCGGCGGCCTGGAAGACGTCACCCGAATAACCGAATGCCACACAGATGTCGCCATTGGCCAGATCGGTAATGTAACGTGATGAGTGGAAATAGGTCACGAAGGGACGGATCTTCGCCATCACCTCGCCCGCCTTGGCGTAGTCTTCACTCTTAGTGCTGTTAGGATCCAGCCCCAGGTAGATCATCGCCATCGGCAGCATCTCGTCGGCGCTGTCCAGCAGCGAGAAGCCACACTTAGCAATCTTCTCGGCATACTTAGGATTGAAAATCAGCTCTAAAGAGTCGACCGGCGCGTCTTCACCCAGTACCTGCTTCACCTTGGCCTCGTTGTATCCGATACCTGTAGTGCCCCACAAATACGGCACGGCGTGCTCGTTACGTGGATCTGCGGTTTCAAGCTGCTTCATCAGCTCAGGATTAAGGTTCTTGTGGTTGGTCAGCTGTGACTGATCCAACTTCTGGAAGGCGCCCGCCTTGATCTGCTTAGCCAGGAAGTTGTTTGACGGCACCACGATATCATAGCCTGAACGACCCGATAGCAGCTTGGCCTCGACCACTTCGTTGCTATCGAACACATCGTAGATCACCTTGATGCCCGTCTCTTTCTCGAAATTAGCCAAGGTATCTTCGGCAATATAATCAGACCAGTTATAGACCCTAACCACCTCTTCAGCACTGGCGACAGAGCTTGCAAATACTCCGGCGGTGACCAGAGCGAGTGTTGTCATTTTCTTTAAAAGCTTCATGCTATCTCCTTGTTAGCTTGCCAGTAGTCTGATGATTACTGCCATTGCATTGCCGCTTGTGACGGCTTTCATTGTTATTATTGCCAATGCTACAGCTTACAACTGCATCGAACCTGTTTAACATTCATCGCTAGTGTAAAATCGAATAATTTCACCATCAATATGAATTTATATCTAATTACACCGGTTAGTTACCCATGACTCAACCAGGGGGTTAATTCCCCGGCAATCTTGCTTCATATTGTCGCCAGCCCTGCCCCAAACTGGTGCAGAGTGGCTAAACGGTCAACAGCAGGAACTCACGTTCCCATGAGCTGATCACCCGGCGGAAGTTTTCCAGATCCGCCTGCTTCACCGCGATATATCCTGTGGTGAAGGTGTCACCCAGATATTCCCTCACCGCCGAACTTTCCGACATCACCGCCAGCGCCTCTTCTAGAGTCAGCGGCAGGCTGATCCCCTGACGATTCTCGTTGGCGCGTCCCTGTACCGGCGTCGATGGCTTCACATCTTCCACCATGCCCATGTAACCACACAACAGCGTGGCGGCGATGGCCAGGTAGCTGTTGGCATCGGCACCTGCGATACGGTTCTCGATACGACGGTTCTGGGGTGACGACTCGGGGATCCGCAGACCACAGGTGCGGTTCTCATCGCCCCACTCCAGATTCACCGGCGCAGAGGTGCCCGGCAGGAATCGTCTGAAGGAGTTGACGTTCGGGGCCATCAGAGGTAACAACTCGGGAATATACTTCTGCAGGCCGCCTATGTAGCACAGGAACTTAGCACTTTTCGTGCCGTCCTCATTGGTAAAGATGTTCTTGCCCGTCTTGATATCCACCACACTCTGGTGAATATGCATGGCACTGCCCGGCTCGTCGGTGACTGGCTTAGCCATAAAGGTGGCGCAAACGTCATGCTTGAGGGCCGCCTCACGCAGGGTACGCTTAAACACAAACACCTGATCCGCCAGCGACAGGGCATCACCATGGCTGAAGTTGATCTCCATCTGGGCCGTGCCCTCTTCGTGGATCAAGGTATCAATATCCAGCCCCTGGGCCTCGCACCAGTCATACATATCTTCGAACAGCGGGTCATACTCGTTGGCGGCGTCGATAGAAAACGACTGACGGCCCGATTCCTTGCGGCCACTGCGGCCCACGGGTGGAATCAATGGCATATCAGGATCTGAGTTTCTATGGGTCAGATAGAACTCCATCTCGGGAGCGATCACCGGCTTCCAGCCCTTATCTTCATAGAGTTTGAGCACCTTCTTGAGCAGGTTACGGGGCGACAATTCTATCGGGTTCCCCATCTTATCGAAGGTGTCGTGGATCACCTGGGCGGTAGCTTCGACCGTCCAGGGCAACATGAATACTGCATTTTCATCGGGCACACACACGAAGTCGATATCCGCCTTGTCCAGCAGGCTGTCATACAGGTCGTCATCCACATAGTCGCCGGTCACGGTCTGCAGCAACACACTCTCGGGCATACGCATTCCCTTCTCGTCGATAAACTTATCGACTGGCGCAATTTTGCCGCGGGCGATACCTGTCATATCGCTGATGACACACTCGACCTCGGTGATCTTATTGGCTTTCAAATAATCGATTAACTTCTTCATGCTTCACTGTCTCTTTCGTTGAGCTGCTCTGGCTTGGCAGGCTTGACTAAAGGCGCTAAAAATCGAGCGGTAGAAAGGGTTCTCTAACACCTTCCATTCGGGGTGGAACTGCACCCCCAGCGCAAAATTTTTCGCATCTTTGACCGAAAACGCCTCGATTAATCCATCGGGGGCATAGGCTTCTGGCCGCAATCCAACACCCAAACGGTCAACACCTTGAGTGTGCACAGAGTTCACCTCTGCCAAATTGCGGCCCCAAGCCTCGTGGAGCAATCCCCCCGGTTCTATCTTCAACGGATGAGACAGGCCATATTGCACCCCGACGTCTGCCGTCTTGTCTTCTCTGTGTTCAATATAATCGCCAACTTCATGCAATTTCTGATGCAGGCTGCCGCCGTACACCACATTCATCTCCTGAAATCCCCGGCAGATGGCCAGCACAGGCACGCCGGCGTCAATCGCCGCCTTCAGCAGCGGCAGATTGGTCGCGTCGCGCTTGGGATCATGTAGGGTATCTGGGTCACTCGCCACACCGTCGTAGTGGTGGGGCTCGATATTGGAGGGCGAACCGGTGAACAGCAGGCCATCGAGTCTGGGCAATATCGTCTCGGCCGGGCAATGGCCAAGCGCGGGGATCACCAAGGGCCAGCCTTGGGTGGCATCGGCAATACCCAGCAGGTATTTCTCGCCAACGATATTGAATGGGTGCAGGCCTATCTGTTGATTACAGGCCGTAACACCGATAACAGCAAGTCCTTCATCGGACATAGTTCACCTTTAGCTTTGTTGCGTCTTCTTATAGTTATAGCAATGAACAGACTTCAATCAATGTTCATTTTTTCACACACTACACTGAAATAATGAACGAGGCAATAGGCCGCTGAAAACAAAATATACAATAGAATAACAATTAGAATAAAACCCAATTAAAACAACATTAAAAGGCAATTAAAATTAATGTAAAGCCAAAAATAGGCGAAAATCAGCTCACGGCTTTTGTGAACCAGCTCCCACAGAAAAGTCCGCTTAAGATTTTTACTCGGCGGCCTTAATGGACAAAATTATTTACAAAAAGGCGCAGGAGTGACTCGGCCTCATGGCATGAAAAAAGCTCACACGCGGCGGCGCAGAGAGTGTCACAGGAGTTTTAGTAAAACGGAAGGGGTTTGAGAGGCCGGGCGACGCCCAGCCTAACAGGAATGCTTAGTTAGAAGTTTGCCGGTGTGGTGGCGCTGACGATACGACACGGCTTGTCGAAGGGGTTGCGGAATCTGTGGGGCAGTTCGCTGTTGAAGTAGTAGCTGTCGCCCTCGCTCAGCACATAGACCTCATCGCCTATGGTGATCTCCAGCTGACCCTCGATCACCATGGCCGCCTCTTCACCCTCGTGCTGCAGCATCTCTTCACCGGTATCCGACCCAGGTGGATAGACCTCGTTCATCACAGACATGGCACGGTTGGGGTAATCTCTGCCGATCAACTTGTAGTCCAGGTTGCCATCGCCAATATCCAGCAGCTCGCCGGAGCGGTAGACCACCTTCTGCTCGGTAGGCATGCTCTCCTCGATAGAGAAGAAATCCACCAGTGACATAGGCAAACCCGACAAGACTTTCTTCAGGGAACTCACCGAAGGACTGACGCTGTTCTTCTCGATCATGGAGATGGTGCTGTTGGTCACGCCGGCACGCTTGGCCAACTCGCGTTGCGATAACCCTTTCATTTTACGAACAGCTTTGAGATTTGCGCCTATATCCAAAAAACATCTCCTATCCAACCAGACTCAGGAAGAAACAATTTTCCATACTAGTTTGTATCAAACTAAAAAGCATGTTAAATATAATCAACAGGTGTGAATTATAACCAACTCAAGGGTCAAAAGTATACTTACTCTGGCCAATTTAGTCGAATAACAAGAATAAAACCCTCACTCGGAGCCCAAATGACCACCAAGCGCCCTGTCCACAGTGACCAATATCCCGACTCTTTCTATCATGCCACCGCCAATGCCCTGGAAGCCCTGCCGCAGCTCACAGAGCGGATCAGCGCCGATGTCTGCATCGTCGGCGGCGGTTTCAGCGGCATCAACACCGCCATCGAGTTGGCCGAGAGAGGCTTCGAGGTGGTATTGCTGGAGGCGAAACGGATCGGCTGGGGCGCGTCGGGCCGTAACGGCGGCGAGCTGATCCGCGGCATAGGCCATAATGTCGAACAGTTTCGCAACGAGATTGGCTCAGAAGGCGTCGCGGCCATCGAGCAGATGGGCTTCGAGGCGGTTGAGATAGTGCGTAACCGCGTCGCCAAGCACAATATCGACTGTAACCTGCAGATGGGCTACTGCGATCTCGCCACCAAGCCCAGACACATGAAGGAACTCGCCGCCGACTATCAGGAGATGCTCCACCAGGGACGCGAGGGCTTTAAGCTGCTGGAGAAGCACCAGCTTGGCGAGGTGATCGGCTCAGATCTCTACTGCGGCGCCCTGGTCGACATGAACAGCGGCCATCTGCATCCCCTCAATCTGGCACTGGGCGAGGCCAAGGTGGCCCGCAGCCTGGGGGTCAAGATGTTCGAATACAGCGCCGCCACCAAAATCGTCAAGGGCGAGCGCCCCTGCGTACATACGGAGCATGGCCGCGTCGACTGCCGCTATCTGGTACTCGCCGGTAACGCCTATATCGGCCATGAACTCAACGGCTACATAGGTGGTAAGGTGCTGCCCGCCGGCAGTTATCTGCTGGCCACCGAGCCTTTGTCCCAGGAGATGTGCGATGAAATTATCCCGCAAAACATGGCCTTCGCCGACATGCGTATCGATCTCGACTACTTCCACCTCTCCCAGGACAATCGCCTACTGTTTGGCGGCCTGTGCACCTATTCGGGTAAAGATCCCAAAGATATCGACGCGGCGCTGCGTCCCAACCTGGAGAAGGTATTCCCCCAGCTCAAGGGGGTGAAGATAGAGTATGAATGGGGCGGCATGATAGGCATAGGTGCCAACCGCCTGCCACAGATAGGTCGGCTGCCGGACTGCCCCAACATCATCTACGCCCAGGCCTACGCCGGCCACGGCGTCAATGCCACCCATATGGCGGCCAGGCTTATCGGCGAAGCCCTGACGGCTCAGGCGGAGCGGTTCGATATCTTCGACAGGGTACAGCATATGACCTTCCCTGGCGGGCCGAGATTCCGCTCCCCCATGCTGGCGGCCGGCATGCTGTATCACAGGCTGAAAGACCTGTTTTAGCCAAAAATCGATTACCCAAAAGAGTCAGCATAAAAAAGGTGCCCTAGGCACCTTTTCTTTTCACTGGAATTAATTCCCCTGCTCGATAGGTAGCTCAGGGTTGCTGCCCCAGTCGGCCCAGGAGCCATCGTAGAGCACCGCCTTGTCATGGCCCGAGGCCACTGAGGCTAAGATCAGGATACAGGCGGTGATACCTGAGCCGCAGCTGAAGATCCGCTCTGCTTCCTGCTCTCCTACCTGCTCCCCAACCAGCTGCTCAAACATGGCCTGCAGATCCTCGACCCGCTTCATCCGATGTTCGCGCAGCAGCTCTCCAAAAGGCAGATTTACCGAGCCGGGAATATGACCGCTGCGCACGCCGGGTCTGGGCTCACTGACCTCGCCGGCAAAACGCCCCGCTGCCCGCGCGTCCAAGATAACACTGTCGCCTCCCAGGGATTCGAGCACATAGTTGGCGTCACAGATAAGCTCGGGCTGGAAATCCGCCACATAGGGCACAGACTCTTCATCTATTACCGTGGGCTGATAGCGCTCGCTGGTCATGCGCTCCTCGCTGAGCCACTGGGGCAGGCCGCCATCGAGCACATAGACATTCTCGTGGCCCATCAGCTTAAACATCCACCAGGCGCGCGGCGCGCTGTAGATCCCCTGGTTATCGTAGATCACCACTAGGCTGTCTCTGTCTATGCCTAGGGCCGTGGCCCCATGCTCAAACTGCTCAGGGGTCGGCATGGCGTGCAGCTGCGATGAAGTGGTATCGCAAAACACCTGCTCAATATCAAACTTTTGCGACCGGGGAATACAGACAAACTCATCATAGAGTATGGGTTCTTTGCCCACCACACTCTGCATACTGGCGTCGAGCAACACCAGATTACCCTCAAACAGATTCGCCTCAAGCCAGGCGGTGGTAACTAACGGGTATTCCAATTCCATAGTGACTCCCAATGTGGGGGCTAATCAGCATCTGCCCGCCCCTCTTATCAATAGTATGACGCTTATCTGTAAAGACAATATACGATGGGGGGGGCCAAGGACAAGTGACTTATTTTAACCCTGCTAACAAACTGGCATAAAAAAAGCCCTTTATCGCTAAAGGGCTGTGATTAAAGCGTTTTGTATAGCGGGTTTCTTGCCGCTAAGACGGGGGCTTTCCCTGAAAGGCTTTTCTATAGCGCGATCCAGGTCGCCTTGATCTCGGTATATTTGTCGAAGGCATGCAATGACTTGTCGCGGCCGTTACCCGACTGCTTATAGCCACCAAAGGGCGCCGTCATGTCGCCACCATCATAGTGGTTGATCCACACCATGCCGCTACGCAGCGCCTTGGCCGTCTTGTGAGCCTTGCTGATATCTGAGGTCCAGACACCGGCCGCCAGGCCGTAGATGGTATCGTTACCGATACGAATCGCCTCCTCCATGCCATCGAAGGTGATCACCGACAGCACAGGGCCGAAGATCTCCTCCTTGGCGATGGTCATCTCATTCTTCACGTTGGCAAAGATGGTCGGCGCCACATACACACCGCCGGTCTCGGCCAGCACCTGCTGACCACCTTGACGCAGCTGCGCCCCTTCGGCCACCCCGGCGCGAATATAGCGCAGCACATTCTCCAGCTGCTGCTTGTCCACCACAGCGCCACAGGTGGTGGCAGGATCCAGCGGGTGCCCCGGCTGCCAGGCCTGCATCTCGGCTTCGATCAGGTTAATAAGCTCTTCCTTCACCCCCGACTCCACCAGCAGACGCGAACCCGCGGTGCAGACCTCGCCCTGGTTGAAGGCGATGGCCGAGGCCGCGGCGATGGCCGCCTCTTTAAGGTTCGGCGCGTCGTTGAAGACGATATTCGGGCTCTTGCCCCCCGCCTCCAGCCAGACACGCTTCATGTTGGACTCGCCGGCATAGATCATCAGCTGCTTGGCAATCTTGGTCGAGCCGGTAAACACCAGAGTGTCGACATCCATGTGCAACGCCAGCGCCTTACCCACGGTATGGCCGAATCCTGGCAACACGTTAAGCACCCCCTTAGGGATCCCCGCCTCTATTGCCAGCTGCGCCATGCGAATGGCGGTCAGCGGTGACTTCTCTGAGGGCTTTAACACCACGCTGTTACCTGTGGCCAGCGCAGGGCCCAGCTTCCAGCAGGCCATCAAGAGCGGGAAGTTCCAGGGCACGATAGCCGCCACCACACCCACCGGCTCGCGGGTGATCATGCCAATCTCATTGTGGGCCGTTGGGGCAATTTCGTCGTAAATCTTATCCACCGCCTCGCCCGACCAGCGTATGGCGCGAGCCGCGCCCGCCACATCGACGGCGCCGGAATAACGGATAGGCTTACCCATATCCAAGGTTTCCAGCAGGGCCAGCTCATCCCTGTTTGCCTCCAGTAGATCGGCGAAGCGAATCATCACCTGCTTGCGTTTCACCGGCGGCAGCTGTGACCAGTCGCCGCGCTCAAACACCTCGCGGGCATTGGCAACGGCGCGGTTGGCATCCAGCAGATCGCAACTGGCCACCTGGGTCAGCACCCTGCCATCGATAGGGCTGATACAGTCGAAGGTGTCATTCGAATCGGCGGCGCAGTATTCGCCATTGATAAATGCCTGGCCCTGAATCACCAGGTTGTCCGCCATCTCTTGCCATTGTTCGCGATTTTGTGGAGTACTCATTCTGACCTCTTAACGGGTGATAATTGCTCTAGCGTCAATGCTAATGCACGTCCACGCCCTCTCTGGCGCGACTGTGCCTGCCCTAGATTACGCTCAACCCTCAATCAATTTCAATATTTTTTACAAAAAGTTATTTTTTGCTATAAATAATGAACAAAAAGCTTTCATGTTCATTATTTCTGACATAGCATAGCGAATATCAACCACTCAATAAAACAACAATTACACAGAACCAGGGTAGATGATATGGAAGATTTTAATAAAGCTGACCAGGTAGCAACAGGCACGCTGGAACACTATTGGATGCCCTTTACCGCCAATAGACAGTTTAAACAAAGTCCCCGCCTCCTCGCACAGGCAGAGGGGATGTACTACAAGGATGTAAACGGCCGTCCCGTACTCGACGGCACTGCCGGTCTCTGGTGCTGTAATGCCGGACACGGTCGCAAGGCGATCTCCGAGGCGGTCAGCAAACAGATCCACGAGATGGACTATGCACCCTCGTTCCAGATGGGCCACCCACTGGCCTTCGAGCTGGCCGAGCGTCTCGCCGCCATCGCTCCCAAAGGGATCAACAAGGTATTTTTCACCAACTCTGGCTCTGAGTCGGTCGACACGGCGCTGAAGATCGCCCTCAACTACCACAGGGCCCGTGGTGAGGCGACCCGTACCCGTTTCATCGGTCGTGAGCTGGGCTACCATGGCGTCGGCTTCGGCGGTATCTCGGTCGGTGGCATAGGCGGTAACCGCCGCACCTTCAGCCAGCAGCTACTGCAGGGAGTCGATCACCTGCCCCACACCTTGGATATCCAGCAAAACGCCTTCTGTAAGGGCTTGCCGGAAACCGGCGCGGAGAAGGCCGAGGTGCTGGAGCAGCTCGTCACCCTACATGGCGCCGAGAATATCGCCGCGGTGATCGTCGAACCCATGTCGGGTTCGGCCGGGGTCATACTACCGCCTCAGGGCTATCTCAAGCGCCTAAGAGAGATCACCCGCAAGCATGGCATCCTATTGATCTTCGATGAGGTGATCACCGGCTTTGGCCGTGTGGGCGACGCCTTCGCCAGCCAGCGCTGGGGCGTGACGCCGGATATGATCACCACAGCCAAGGCGCTTAACAACGGCACCATCCCCATGGGCGCCGTGTTGATCGACGATGCCATCTATGATGCCAGCATGGATGCGCCAGAGGGCGCCATCGAGCTCTACCATGGCTACACCTATTCGGGCCATCCGGTAGCCGCAGCTGCCGCCATCGCCACCTTAGATATCTATCAGGAAGAGCAGCTGTTCGAGCGTACCAAGTCGCTGGAAGGCTACTTCGAAAAGGCGATCCACAGCCTCAAGGGGCTGCCGAACCTTATCGACATTCGTAACACAGGCCTGGTAGCCGGTATCCAGTTTAGCCCGAGCGATAAAGGCATAGGCAAGCGCGGCTTCGGCATCTTCGAGACCTGTTTCAAAAACGGCACCCTGGTCAGGGCAACGGCCGACACCATTGCCCTGTCGCCGCCACTGATCGTCGACGAGGCCCAGATAGATCAGATGGTCAACACCCTAAGCGATGCCATCACCACAGTTGGCTAACCCAGAATAACCAAGACACATTAGAGATTTTTGCAGGGAAATAACGCGCTATGCAGCAGATAAACCACTACATCAACGGCCAGCACACACAGCCCAGCGCCCGCAGCGCCGCCGTCTTCGAACCCGCCACCGGCGAGCACAAGGCCAACGTCTCCCTGGCCAGCGCGCTCGAGGTGGATGCGGCCATCGAACTGGCCAAGAAGGCCCACGGCCCCTGGTCTGAGATGACCCCCCTTAACCGCGCACGCATTCTGTTTAAGTTTAAGGCACTGGTCGAAGCCAACATGGACGAGCTGGCCGCCATGATCACCCGCGAACACGGCAAGGTGCTCGACGATGCTAAGGGCGAGATCATCCGTGGCCTAGAGGTGGTGGAGTTTGCCTGCGGCATCTCCCATCTGCTCAAGGGCGAGCACACAGAGCAGGTCGGCGGCGGCGTTGATGCCTGGACGCTCAACCAATCCCTGGGCGTAGTAGCCGGCATCGCCCCCTTTAACTTTCCTGTGATGGTGCCAATGTGGATGTTCCCCATCGCCATCGCTGCGGGCAATACCTTTATCATGAAACCGTCGGAGAAGGATCCGACCTCTGTGATGCGCATGGCTGAACTCCTCACCGAAGCAGGTCTGCCAGACGGCGTATTTAACGTGGTCAACGGCGACAAGGAAGCGGTCGACACCTTGCTGACCCACAAGGACATTCAGGCGGTGAGCTTCGTCGGCTCCACGCCGATCGCCGAGTATATCTACCAGACGGCGGCGGCCCACGGCAAACGTGTACAGGCGTTAGGTGGCGCAAAGAACCACATGCTGTTGATGCCAGATGCGGACCTCGACCAGGCGGTCAGCGCCCTGATGGGCGCCGCCTATGGCAGCGCTGGCGAGCGTTGCATGGCGATCTCTGTAGTGCTGGCCGTCGGCGATGTGGGTGATGCCTTGGTAGAGAAACTGCTGCCACAGATCCAGGCGCTCAAGGTCGGTAACGGCCTGGAAGGCGAGATGGAGATGGGACCGCTGATCTCGGCGCAGCATCTCGCGAAAGTGCGCGGCTATGTGGACAGAGGCGTGAGCGAGGGGGCGACCCTGCTGGCCGATGGCCGTCAACTCACGGTCGCCGATCACGAGCAGGGCTACTTCCTCGGTGGCTGCCTGTTCGACCATGTCACCCCAGAGATGACCATCTACAAGGAAGAGATCTTCGGCCCTGTGCTGGCCATCGTCCGAGTGAAGGATTATGCCGAGGCGCTGACCCTGATCAATGAGCACGAGTTTGGGAACGGCACCGCCATCTTTACCCAGAGCGGCGAGGCGGCGAGACACTTCTGCCACCATGTGCAGGTTGGCATGGTTGGGGTCAATGTGCCCATCCCAGTGCCTATGGCCTTCCATAGCTTCGGCGGCTGGAAACGCTCCCTCTTCGGCCCGCTGCACATGCATGGCCCGGACGGCGTGCGCTTCTACACTAAGCGTAAGGCGATCACCGCACGCTGGCCCAAGGGCAAGGGTAGTCAGGCTGAATTTGTCATGCCTACCATGAAATAAACTAAGCTTAAGGCGCCTCGCTGCGCCTTAAGTCTATCTGTAAATTGGAGCAGAAATGACACAGACTATTGATGCCATCATCAACTTTGGCCAGCATAAGGTTAAGACGGAACACTATGAGGTGGCACCGGAAAAAGTATTAAGCGGGGAGCCTAAGCAGCAACTGGAGAACCATTACTCCAGCCCCTGCGATCAATTTCACGCCGGGATCTGGCAGGGCCAGGTCGGCAGTTGGAAGGTCAACTACAGCGAACATGAGTATTGCGAGATCCTATCGGGCAGTAGCGAGATCATTGATGAAGCAGGCAACAGCCTGACGGTCAGCAAAGGCGATCGCTTCGTCATCCCCGCCGGTTTTAAGGGCGTATGGCGAGTGCTGCAGGAGTGTCGCAAGATTTACGTCGTATTTGAGCAAAAATAACTAAAATCATTGCCATGTAGTCTCAGCTAACTAGCTGTTGTTTGGCTTAATCTGATCCGGATAGCTCGCTACCCGGGTCGGTGTCAACCAAGTGAAATGGAGAAACCACCGTGTATAAAAAATTTAATAAGAAACGGATAGCCCAGCTAGCTGGCTTAACCTTGGCAACCGCGCTAATCACACCTTTGGCACAAGCTGAAGTCTCGGGAGAAATTGGCGTCACCAACGATTACCGCTTCCGCGGTATCTCACAAACCGCAGGCGACTTTGCCGTTCAAGCCAGCATAGATTACAGCATGGAAAGTGGTTTCTTCATCGGTGCCTGGGGCAGTAATGTCGATGATGAAAGTTATGATGCCGATGTCGAAGTCGACTTCTATGCCGGTTACGCCGGCGCCTTCGGGGAAGACGACGCAGTGGAATATGACTTCACCCTGACCTACTACACCTATCCGGGACAGGATGAGAGCACTAAGTATCTCGAGGCCTCACTGGGCTTCTACTTTGCCGACTTCCACTTCGCCCAGTGGTACACCAACGACTACGCCAACGCCGATGTGTCTCTGCACTACAGCGAGCTGAACTACTCCTACGAGTTTATCGAGAACTGGAGCATAGATGCTCACGTGGGCTACAGCTATGGCGACGGGGCAGACCTAGACTGGGGTGAGAACTATGTCGATTACTCCATCGGCGTCTCCACCGAGATCGGCGGTGTCGGCCTGTCGCTGGCCTGGTTAGACACTAACCTGAGCAGCGACAACGAGATCAAGGACGGTCCATGGAAGAACGAAGGCACTATTCTGGCCACCGCCAGCTACGCCTTCTAACCCCCAGCCCTCCCCAACCAAGTGATTGTAAAAAAACCGCCTTCATTGGCGGTTTTTTATTAGGGGTATATTTACGAGTTTAAGGACAATCTACTCCTAAACTCGACAATATCTAGCTTACAACTTCAGGCTCTCCCCCCGGCGGACTCGCTCACCTAGGGCGCGCCAGTAATTCACCAACTCCTGATGCGCCTGCGCGCGTTCGGGAAAGGTTTGCGATAACCCTTGTAGAATATTGGCTTGCTGATGACAAAGTTTTTCCCAACGGCGGGCATTAGACAGGTGCATAGTGTTTTCCTTAACGTATTAAACTCCTTCGAAGAGTATAGCCAGTTTATTAAAAATTTGATCTAAGCCGCTAGGAAAAACCCTTAGCCGGGAGTATCTTCAAACTATAACGCTAAGGAGTGACTATGACTGAAACCCTATTGAAAATCGCCTTTATCCTGGTGGGCCTCTTTCTGATCTACAAGCTGATCTTCTCAGGCAAACGTGGCTTAAGCCTTTTTGAGATGCATTTTAAAGATGGCCGTCTCATCTCCCACAAGGGCAAGATCCCGGAGAAGTTTCAGCGGGAATGTAAAGCCATCGCCAAGAGTGAGAAACTGACCTGTGTGGTACGCGCCGAGAAGAGCGGCAGCGTCAGGCTGCATGTGTCGGCCAACGTCAGCGATGCCATCATACAGCGCATCCGCAACCAATTTCCGTTCGAATACTACGACAAGAAAACCGTCGATAATTCGCGTCAGGCAGGCTAGGCCCGCCCTAAGCTAAACCTAGCCTAAGCAGAGGCCGCCACAGATTACGGATTCAGATACTGATCCAGGCGGCCATCTTCCTTGGCATCGTCTATGATGCGTTGATTATCCTGTGACATGGGGTCTTTGACCTCCAGCGGATCCCCTTGGGGCTCAGACTCAGCCGTCACACTCATGTTTATCCCGGTCGAACAGGCGCTCAAACCGAGCGCTACCAGCAGTATCCACTTATTCATCTATCGCCCCCACGCCTAGTTTTTAGCGATGTTCTTACTTTTAGTGCTAGCAGCATTGTCGCCAGCAAAATATTCCAGTGCCCATACCAGAGCGATACCCGCCAACATGGCGCAGATGGCCAGCTCAAGCTGCGCCGGTTGCCCGGTCAGCTGCTCAAAATTCATGGGCGACAGGTTCTGTTCCAGCAGAGGTACCTGCTCGCCTGCCGAGTTTTCACGCCAGGTGAGCACCTGCTTCCAGGGCCAGATCTTACCTAGGGTGCCGAGCATCAAGCCGGTGAGGAAGATCAGCGTCGCATCATGGTATTTACGCAGCAGCGCCGACAGCAGATGACTGAATGAGAGCAAGCCTGCCACGCAGCCGCTGGCGAAGGTCAGTAGCACGGGGATATCCAGGCTCTTGGCGGCGCCCAGCACTGAGGTGTAAAGGCCGAGTAGCAGCAGGATGAAACTACCTGAGATCCCCGGCAGCAACATGGCGCAGATGGCAATACTGCCGCCGATGAAGACATTCAGATAGGTCATCTGCATATCGATTGGATGCAGCACAGTGATCCCCCAGGCAAAGGCCACGCCCAGGGCAAACAGCGCCAGGCGTCCCACAGTGAAGCCCTTCACCTGCTTGAGCATATGTACCACAGAGATGATGATGAGACCGAAGAAGAAGGACCACACGGGGATCGGATGACTATGCAGCAAATAGGTGATCAGCTTGGCCAGGGTAAAGATGCTGGTGAGGATACCGCCGAACACGGCGATCAGGAAGGGGCCGTTAATATGCATAAAGGCGGCCTTCAGTCCCTGCTGGCGGATCACCCCGATGAGGCTGGGGTTAACCTTACGTATGCTGTTGAGCAGGGGGTCGAGGATCCCCGTGATGAAGGCAATGGTGCCCCCGGAAACGCCGGGCACCACATCGGCGGCCCCCATGGCCATCCCTTTGAAATAAGTCAGCAGATATTTCACTCAAGATCCTTAAGTTAATGATTTTCTTTAAGCCAAAAGCCTTAGCGCTCGATTATACGCGCCCGGCGCAGCCAAAGGAAAATGAAGTTTGGTTTAGACGGCCAAATCACGGCGCTATTGTTAACCACTTGTTATTCGGCTAGTCTAACAACTCATCTGACCAGACAAGCTTTTTCTTAAACCAGACAAAGCATTTTAATGACGAGTAAGCCAATGAATAACAAACCGACACGAGTGATGGCACTCTACCGCCGCCTGACCAAGTGGCCACTGGGCCATAAGTTTTTCTCCCTCATGGTGTCACGCATGGCGCCCTACTTCGCCACACTTAAGCCCCTGGTTACAGAGCTGAGACCCAACTACTGCCAGGTGCTGGTGCGAAAGCGTAAGGCGGTGCAAAACCACATAGGCACAGTGCATGTCATCGCCATCTGTAATGGTCTGGAGATGGCCATGGGCACCATGGCCGAGGCGTCAATTCCCGCCCACCTGCGCTGGATCCCCAAGGGTATGAGCGTCGACTATACCGCCAAGGCCGGCAGCGACATCCGCTGCATCGCCGAAGTCACGCCCGAACAGTGGGTCGAGGGCGACATGCTGGTCAATGTTACCGCCTTGGATGAAAACGATGTGGTGGTGGTCAAGGGCCATATCAAGCTGTGGATCTCCCTCAAACCCACAAAAGCCTAGCCACTCTTTAACACAGATTTGCTGGGTAGTTTACCTACGCCGCCCAGCAAGCACATGGCACTATCGATAATCCTATGAAAACTTGACAATTTAGCCTCTGTCTCTCAAGTTAGTGGCATACTTTGGCATCAGGGACGCGCCACATGAGCTCGACATTAAGGACAATATCTAGCTACACCCTTTTATTGGGATACCTTTGCCTCACGGCTAACGCCACAGCCTCAGACAATGATGGCGATAAAAGTGCCCGCATCTTAGACAAGCAGCCTAACTGTATCGAAACGACGTTAGCACCGATATCGCTGACTCTTACGAGTAAAAAGTATCCTGCAGAGACTAAACCTCTTGAAAGCGAAGCCTTTAAATCAGCGTTGAATCAGTTAACTCAACAAGCGACAGACAGAGGCGCCGAAGTCATCGTTCTCACCCAGGTGAGCAACCACATTGTCAGCAAGATGAAGGAGAAGAAGCTTTCTCAACGCTCCAGCCAGGAGATGGTTAAGGTCACCCAGTTAAAGACCCTTCTCGAAGCACAGCTATATCGTCTCTGCGAGCATGACAAAAGCCTGTCACAAACAGCAGCTGCCTATGACAGTAAGGGCTATGAAATTCGCCAGTCTCGCTTCGAGTACACCTTTGAGGCCCCCACACCTCAATCGGCCGCCAAACTCGCGGCGGCGAAGAGCCTGCCTCCCGCTTTAGTATCGTTAGACAATGGCGTATATGGCGCCAAACTCGGCATAAGTCCCGAAGCCCTCTATGAATTACTCGGCCCCGCTAGCATAGAGTTACCGCTTAGCAAGCAAGATTTTGTCTGGGGTTACGGTAGGCAGCTCTGGTTTGTGTTTACCAAAGAGCGGCTCGTCGCCATCTCGACAGAGTTCAGCCCCTTGAACAATACCGGCCAGAATCTTATCGATTATCGCGACGGATTCGACGGTGCCCCTTGGTTAATTAACGGTGAGATCGCCTATCGCACTCCCATCTCACAGGTCATTCGCACCTTGGGTGCCAACCAAGCCCAGCGACAGGGCGACCACCTAAACCTCAGTGACGGCAAGCAGCGCTTGACCCTTAACTTTGATACCTATCTCCAGAGCGGCGAAGCGACGTCCGAATCTCAATTAACCGGCTTTAGCCTCTATCAAGACAAGACGAAGCTGACGCTGCGAGGAAAGCAACCCAACAAGGAGGCGCTCCAACCACTGCTAAAACAGCTCACCCCTTCGTTTGTCGGTGAGCGTCCTAGCCTGCAGCAACTGCAAAAGGCCTATCCCAGCATGGCGAGATTAGCTATCTCGAGCGATGGCGAATGGTGGCTGCTAGGCAACCATCTGCAACTTAGGTTCGACGGCGACACCTTACATAGGGTTAGACTCGCTTCAGGTATTTACCCACAAGCAGACGATGCGGATCTTGCCGTGCTATGCGATAAGATGGCGGTTCCATCGCAAAAGGATAAGCTGCTTGCGCAATTCGAACAGGCTAACGATGAATTCGACAGCGTCGATATTTATGAAAAAAACTTTTCGCTGGTGGCGAAATATGACTCTTATGATGACGACGCGACGCTATACGAACTGGAGATCACCTATTTCTAAGTGATATAAAACCCACTGCCCAAATTAACGCAAGAGCATCAATGAGACAGAATAGTCCTAACAGTCACAGTGCAACACCCAGGCAAAGCGTAAAACCTAGGCAAAGCATAAGGGGGCCTGGAAAAACAACAGGCCCCAAGACATCAAGCTCCAAGCGCCCTCATGGGGGAAAGATCAGACAAAAAGGGACGAGATGGACCCTAGCCGATAAACTACGCCTCCTGCTGATGATGGCACTGTTTATCGGCCTACTACTTGCTAGTTTGTTGCAACGACTACCAATAGCAGTCTTCATCTATTACGTCGTCATAAGCCTCATCACTTTTACCAGCTACGCCATCGACAAACGTGCCGCCAGGCAAGACACCTGGCGCATTAAAGAGAGTCGTCTGCATTGGTTATCCCTACTGGGTGGCTGGCCGGGGGCCATGCTGGGGCAGCAGCACCTGAGGCACAAGTCCAGTAAGCGTGCTTTTCGTGTTGTGCTCTGGCTGACCGTCATCATCAACCTCAGCCTGTTAGGCGCCCTGGTATCACCTCAAGGGCAAGCCCTGCTGACACAGCTAGGGGTTAACTAGCCTATTGGTCCAGATGAGCCCTCCTCGTTTACCCACAGGGCACAATTGGCTATGATGAAGGCCGCACTTTTATAGGAAAATCAAAGATGAGAATGATATTAGCAGTCGTGGTGATCGCCGGCGTCTTGTTTTACTTCTTTACCAGCATGAACAACCAGAAGGCGGCTAAGGAGAATATCGCCAAGGGCGAGACCTTTCTAGCTCAGAACAAGACAGAGGAGGGGGTTATCGAGACCGCTTCGGGGCTCCAGTACAAGGTTTTGGCAAAGGGTGACGGCAGTGTCCATCCCAAGGCCAGCGATACCGTGACGGTTCACTACCATGGCACACTGATCGACGGCACAGTGTTTGACAGCTCGGTCGAGCGCGGCGAGCCTATCGCCTTCCCGCTTAATCGCGTCATCAAGGGCTGGACCGAGGGGGTACAGCTGATGGTCGAAGGGGAAAAGACCCGCTTCTTTATTCCCAGCAGCCTGGCCTATGGTAACCGCAGCGCCGGCAAGATCCCCGGCGGTTCTGTGCTTATCTTCGATGTTGAGTTGATTAGCATAGATAGGTAGAGACAGTGACTTACGACATGAAAAACGCGCCCTAAGGCGCGTTTTTTGTATCGTACCAATCACGGTAAGTAAGTGATCGGAAATAGCACAGGAAAAACGTTCGATAACAAGGCGAAGTTCTTTGATAAGTAGTTATTCTACAATCAAAAATAGTAACGCAGTTATCGAACGTTTTAACAAGCTAGCATGCTCAGTTATTTACTAGGATTGGTATTAATACCCGAAGGGATTGTCGATAGAGTGAGCCGGTTGGGTAAACCACTTAGGACCACTCTGTGTCATATAGAAGTGATCCTCGTGGCGCACCCCAAACTCACCCGGCACACACAGCATGGGCTCGTTACTAAAACACATGCCAGGGGCCAGCGGCGTATGGTCATTCAGCACCAAGTAGGGCCACTCATGGATATCCAGGCCGATGCCATGTCCCGTCCTATGAGGCAGACCCGGCAGGTCATAGCCAGGGCCGAAACCTGCCTGCTCGAGTACGTCGCGGGCGGCGCGATCTACGCTTGAACAAGGTGCCCCCACCTTAGCGGCCTCGAAGGCGGCCAGCTGAGCATCTTGTTCCAGTTGCCACAGCTGACGCTGACGCTCGCTCGGCGTGCCGTAGACATAGGTGCGGGTAATATCTGAGTTATAGCCGTGCAGCTGACAACCGGTGTCGATCAACACGGTATCGTTAAGCTCGAGCGCCTTAGGCGACTTGACCCCATGGGGATAAGCCGAGTCTTCACCGAAGAGCACGATACAGAAATAGGAGCCAGCCGGGGCGCCTACGGCTTTATGGGCCTGGTGAATAAAGCTCTCCACCTCGCCGACTGTGATCCCTTGATGCAAGATGCGTGCGGCGGCCTTGTGCACCTCAAGGGTCATATCCTTGGCACGCTGCAACAGAGCTAGCTCTGTCTCAGACTTGATCATGCGACAGGAGGCGGTAACCGTCTTACCGTTAACGAATTCAAATGCCGGCGCCAGTTGACGCACGCCATCGAAGATGAAAAACGCCGCCGACTCATCCATCGCCAGCTTGCCTTGGCTTATGCCAAGTTCACCGAGTCGCTGAACGAACAGGCCATAGGGACTCTCATCCTCATGCCAGCAGTTCACCCGCCCCTCGATAACCATATAACCCTTGAGAGTATCGAGTTCGAACGCGGGAGCGATATATTCAAGCTCACCCTCCGCCGGCAATATGGCGCCCACCATACGCTCACTGGCGTACCAGCGCGTGCCGGTAAAGTAGTAGAGGTTAGTGCCGGCGTTGAGATAGATAGCCGCGATCCCCTGCTGACGCATCAGCTGCTGTGCCTTGTCGATACGCGCCCTGTACTCCTGCGCCGAGATCCCTTCGACCCCTTGGGTCATATCGGACAGCTTGGCTAGCTCCTGCTCGGGCGTCGAGCCGCCAACGCCTACAGTCGTGATTAAACCAGTGCCAATTAAGCCTGTGGTATTTACACTCATAGTTAACACCTTTGACGGCAGTCGCGGGGCCAACCCGCAACCACCATGGAAAAGAAGAATGATAGGCAGCCTTTTTAGCATAATGTATACAAAAAAGCAGTAGCTAACAGAAAGAAAAATCTTCAAGGTGCGCAGGCAAGCAACGCCTAGGGAGGGATTACTTAAAGGGGAACAGCAATCGTTTCGACAAACCTAAAAGCAGAATAAAGACTAAATCGAATTAGTGCCTTCTGATTTTGCTCGCAATGCTTTTACTCGTAATGTTTTTACTTCTGTTGGCTTTAGGAGCTGTGGCTTTAGGAGCTATGACTTTATGAGCTAGGACTTCACTCGGCGTGCTGGGCCAGCAATACCTTGAGGCCGCGGCACACCAGGGTCTCCATATCATCGACCCGGGCGATGTTAACATCCCCCAGCGGCGCCGTCAGCGCCAGTTGTCTCAGGGACTCGACACAGCCCTTGTAATAGTCCGGCTGATTCATCATAGGGCCAGCAAGCCAGATACGATTAGGGTTCAGCAGGTTGATGGCCCAGGCGATCCCCATCCCCAGGTAACTACCGGCGCGGTAGAGTTCCTGCGGACTCTTGAGGCCGCGAATGCGAATCGACTCGCCACTGGCCAGCTGCTCCAGACTGTACTCGCCCCCTTCACTCATCACCCGGCAATGGCCCAGCTCGCCGGCTACGCCGCCGGCACCGAGAAACGGCTCGCCCTTAATGGCGATCGCCATGCCTATGCCGGCGCCGCTCATCAGCAGCAATTCGCAGGCATTTTTGGGGTCACAGACCGCCAGCATGCCGGCATCGATATCATTGTGAAGCAGGCTAAAGCGGGCCTGAGTCTTGAGCTTGGCCAGCGACAGGCCGTTGAGCTTGGGTGCCACCTTGCAAGCGATCAGGGTATCTTGCTTCACCAGTCCGGGCACCGCCACCCCTAAGGCATAGTCACTCAGGCCGTAGTCCACTTCGATGTCGGCGATGTGGCGGTTGAGATCGGCCAGGGTGAAGTGTTCGCCGGTGGCGATTTTATATTGCTCGGTGCGCCCCTGAGTCTCAATTTCGAACAGGGCGGTAGTCGCGCCAATATCTATGGTCAGGGATTGCATAACGAGCTCCGTAGCCGACTAGCTCATCACGGCGAGAGCCTCTCGGCGCAATGAGTAGAAGAGTTGTGTATCGCTAAATTTTATCACAAAAACCATCAACTAAGGCTATATAAAATGCGACTAACACCTTGCTTTGATTGAATTTCCATCAAGAGCTATCAGGTTTCATCTATTTTCTGCTCATTTGTCAGCCTAAGGGGCACCCGCCCCCAGGCCATCAAGAGTAGATGAATGGCCAGCAGCGGGATACAGGTGAGCAGCATCACCTCCCAGCCTAACCAGTGCAGCACCCAGCCGGCGCTCAAGGAGGCTAGGGCCTGGGAACCGAAGACGAAGGTATCGTTAAAGGCCTGAACCTTAAAGCGTTCTTCACTGTGGTAATAACGCGGCAACAAGACGGTTCCGGCCACAAACAGCAGGTTCCAGCCGACGCCGAGCAGCACCAGAGCCACCCAGTAGTTCAACAACTCCCGCCCGAGCAAGGCTACCGTGATGGTCACACCATAGGCTGCCAGGCCCACCAGCATCATGCGGCTGGTGCCAAACTTGGCCACCAGATAGCCGCTAAACAGCGATGGGAAATACATGGCGATGATGTGACTTTGGATCACCCACTTGGTATCGGCCAGGGAATAATGCTCCATGTGATGCATATGCAGGGGTGTGGCCGTCATGATGAAGCTCATCATGCCATAGCCTATGGTCGCCGCGCCGATGGCGGTCCAGATAGAAGGTTGCAACAAGATGTTGCCAAGGGGGCGCACTACCTGATGAGATGCCACATGGGCCGGTTTGTCCTGGCGATTTTCCTGATAGAAACAGAGCACCAGCCCCGCCATCAGGCAGACGCAGATCAGAAACAGGAAGGCGCCCACATGAGGCGTGGCAAACAGGTTTTCACCCAGCACCGCAAGTTCTGGCCCCATGATGGCGGCCACCAAACCACCGACCAAGACCCGGGAGGCCGCCTTGGCGCTATCGAGTGCCGCCACAGACTCCATGGCCGCAAAGCGGTATTGCTGTACTATCGCCCCGGCAGAGCCCAAGAGCAGACCACTGAGACAGAAAGGCACGAAGAGCTGCGCCTGAGTGGCGAAGGCCGCCAAGAGACCACCGCTTGCCCCCAAGCCACTGCCCAGCAGAAAGATCTTCTTGCGGCCGAAGCGACGCATCAAACGACTAACAGGCACCACAGAGATGGCCACGCCTATTACCATGATGGCAATCGGCAGGGTGGCCAGCGCCGGGGTTGGCGCTAATTCGGCGCCAATCAGGCCGCCGAGCAACATCATCATGGGGGTGGCACTCATGGCAAAGGCCTGAGCCAGGGTTAATACCCATACATTTCTTGGCATAAAAGTTAGGATCTGCTGATCTTTCGCGTTCATTTATGCAGCATTCTGTATCGATTTAATGCAAGCCATAAGGCTTGCAATCTAGTGCGCTAGATGAATAAGCGATAACCCAGTAGAAATATGATACAGACGCTGCCCCTAGGCTTCATCTTGAAAACAAAATTTGTGCTCAAAAGGTCAACAGCCCCTAATCACAAATCGTTCACTTATAAGCAAAATACTGACTCGCGACAAACTTTACCAGCCTAGAACGCAGATATTGGCGGATATCACGCTGAATCTCTGCCCCTCTGGGCTATCTGATGCAATGCCCACAGCCCCCCGATTCAATAACCACAGCACATCCGGCGGCTCACGCCAGACTTTACGCCGTCCTTGATACGCTTTTTCGCGCCTCCCTTCCAACTCACCCGCTGAGCTGCGATAATCAGCGGCAACTCAGCCAATATCTCACCTCTGGAGATAAGGCCAAGCCTATTCGCTCAAGCCCAGAAGGCCACGCTTAGATGGCCCCGCAACTGGGTACTAAAGGAGACTTCATGACATCTGTAACCGCACAACGTCTGGACGCCATAAGAGGCGACATGCTCAGCCAAACCCTCGATGCCTTCATCGTGCCCCGGGCCGACGAATATCTGGGCGAGTATGTCCCCGAGCGTAACGAAAGACTGCACTGGCTCACCGGCTTTACCGGTTCGGCAGGCATGGCCATAGTGCTCAAAGAGCGCGCCGCCATCTTCATCGATGGCCGTTACACGGTTCAGGTCAAGCAGCAGGTAGACAGTGCTCAGTTCGATTATCAGAGTCTCACCGACACACCACAGATTCCTTGGCTCATCGCCCAGCTTAACGAAGGCGCTCGCATCGGCTATGACCCACGCCTGCATACCCTGAGCTGGCAACAACAGGCCGAGGCCCAGTGTCAGCGCGCCGGTATAGAGCTGATTGCGATGACAGACAACCCTATCGATCGCCACTGGCAAGAGCGCCCCGCCGCCTCCAGCGCCCCAATCACCCTCTTTAGTGAGCAGAGCGCCGGCGTCAGCAGCGCCGTGAAACGTGAGCAGATAGGTAAGGCCGTGGCGGCAGCCGGTGCCGATGTGGCGCTCATCAGCGCACTGGACTCCTTCTGCTGGCTGCTGAACATTCGCGGCAACGACGTACCTCGTCTGCCCGTGGTCTTAGGCACGGCCCTGCTGTATAAGAATGGCGAGATGACACTCTTTACCGATCTCGCCAAGCTACCAGAGGGGATCCAGGCCCATGTGGGCGCTGGCGTCAACTTCATGGCCGAAACCGAACTCGAAGGCGTGTTATCTAAGTTCGATGGCGTCAAGCTACTGGCCGACCCAGACAGCGCCAACGCCTGGATGCAGCTAACGGCAAAGCAAGCCGGTGCCAGGCTGATCGCCGGGCAAGATCCGGTTGCCCTGCCCAAGGCGCAGAAGAATCCGGCCGAACTCGCCGGCCTTAGCGCCTGTCATATTCGCGACGGCGTGGCCGTGAGCCGTTTCCTCGCCTGGCTCGACGCCGAAGTGGCCGCCCAGCGTCTCTATGACGAAGGCACCCTGGCCGACAAGCTTGAGAGCTTCCGCCTGGAAGATCCCCAGTATCGCGAGCCGAGCTTCGATACCATCTCGGCCGCCGGTGCTAACGCCGCCATGTGCCACTACAACCACAACAACGGCACCCCAGCCATGATGACCATGGACAGCATCTACCTGGTGGACTCGGGCGCTCAGTATCTGGATGGCACCACAGACGTTACCCGCACCATCGCCATCGGCGAGGTCACCGACGAGCAGCGTAAGATGGTCACCCTGGTATTGAAGGGCCATATCGCCCTGGATCAGGCCAGATTCCCTAAGGGCACAACGGGCCAACAGCTCGACGGCTTCGCCCGTCAATACCTGTGGCAGCATGGCTTCGATTATGACCACGGCACGGGCCACGGCGTGGGCCACTTCCTCAGCGTCCATGAGGGACCGCAGCGCATCGCCAAGAACAGCAATGCCGTCGCCCTGCTGCCAGGCATGGTGGTGTCGAACGAGCCGGGCTACTACCGCGCCGATGCCTTTGGTATTCGTATCGAAAATCTCATCACAGTGCAGGCCTGCGAGGCCCTGGCCGGCGCCGAGCGTGAGATGTATGAGTTCCATGCCCTCACCCTGATCCCGATCGACACACGTCTTATCGATAAGCAGCTGCTGAATGACGCCGAGATCAACTGGCTCAATGGCTACCATCAGAGAGTCAGAGAGACCCTGAGCCCGCTGATGCTGGGCGCTGAGCTCGACTGGCTACTCAAGGCGACCGAGGCCATATAAAGCAAAGGTTATATAGGACAAAAGCCATATAAAAGTTAGGCTTTTTATCCATAAAAACAGCACCCTAAGGTGCTGTTTTTGTTTATGCCTGAACCAGACGCTCGCGGGCCTTTAGCCAGCGCACCAGCTCGCTGTAGGGTTTAGGACGGCAGATGAGGTAGCCCTGCAAGGAGATATCTTCGATCTGCTCCAGATAGTTGAGATCATGGATATCCTCTACTCCCTCGGCCACCAGATGAATGCCGAGCTTGCCACTGATCGCCTGCATAGATTTGAGTATGGTCTGGGAGACAGGGTCTTTATGTATGCCATGAACCAGGCTGCGATCCAGCTTCAGCTCGCTGATGGGCAGAGTGCATAGCTGGGAGAGATTGGTATAGCCGGTGCCGAAGTCGTCTATGGCCACACCGATACGGTTCATCCTCAACTGGCTGATGGTGGAGTGCTGACGCTGTTTATCCAACACCTGATTTTCGGTGATCTCCACCGTCAGGCGCGACGGCGACAACAGGTTTTGCTCACAGTACTGCATCAGGCGGGTATGCCAGCCACTCTGATTGAGCTGCTTAGGGGTCAGATTGATCGACAGGTGGCACTGTTTGCACGACTCAAACTGGCTGATCAGCGCCCACTCTGGGATGGCGTTATTCAGCAGCTTAGTGGTCAGGCTGTTGAGGGCGTTGTTGCACTCGGCCACATCGATAAACTTATCTGGAGTGATCAACTGCAAGCGAGTGCCCTGCTGCAGGCGGCACAGCACCTCGAACCCCTTTATCTTGCCGCGGGCGATATCCACCTGCGCCTGATAATAGGGAATGATCTTATTGGAGTTGATGGCGCGGCGGATCTCGTCGATGCTCATCAATCCCTTGTGGCGCACACCGTTGCCCTGAAAGGCCATCAGACGATAGCGTTCGACACAGACCCTGAGCTGCTCTGTGGTGACCGGTTTCATCAGGGCGCCCAGCAGCCTGAGCTTGGAGGCCTCCACCAGCTGAGAGGCGGCCTCGACGATACGCGACTCCATGCCAGAGGCGATGATGATCCCCCCTTTAAACTCCATCTTACTCAGACGCATCAGAAACTCTATGCCGTCAACTTCGGGCATATGCAGGTCCACCACCACTATCTGGTAGTCATCGCTATATTTACTTAAGGTTCGAATGGCGCTGCGGGCGTCGCGGCAGAACTCCACCTTGTCCACATCCAGCAGCAAAAAGTGACGACTGAGCACGCGGCAGGCGCTCAGCGAATCATCGACGATCAAGACATTTATCGACATGACATCCCCTCATCCAAAGCAGGATGCTGCCTCGCAGTTGGGGCATACCAAATATACACCTAAGCCTCCATGCCTGTGACAACCTCCAAACGTTAACTTAATAAGGTTAGTTCAGCGCGCTTAAGTGTCAAATTGACCCAAATTATCGGCACAGGCGATAATTGCGGCAGATAAAAGTGCAGGTTTTAACCGAAAATTTTGCTATACTCCGCGGCCGCCTTTGTGGCCCAGGGTGGTAATGGGTTAAGGTACAGCTCGAGTCTGGACTAAACTCAATTTGATATGTCGTTATTTTAAAAGGTAAACAACAGGATATCCCATGAGATTTGAATCTTTCAGTTTTGCTCCCGAGATTTTGCGCGCCATCTCAGAATGTGGGTACCAAAAAATGACGCCCATTCAAAAAGAGGCCATCCCGGCGATCCGTCGCGGACAGGATGTGCTGGCCAGCGCCCAGACGGGTACCGGCAAGACGGCGGCCTTCGCCCTGCCTATTCTGCAAAAGATGTTCGATAGCCCAAGCGACACTCAGCGCTCCAACACCCGCGCGCTAATCCTGGCCCCTACCCGCGAACTGGTGGCTCAGGTGGCCGACAACATAAAGCAGTACAGCCGTTACCTGCCCATCTCAGTGCTGACCGTCTATGGCGGCGTCAAGATGGATACCCAGGCGGCTAAGGTAAAGAAAGGCGCCGACATCATAGTCGCCACTCCAGGCCGCCTGCTGGAGCACTTGCAAGCCTGTAACCTCAACCTGTCTAACGTCGACTTCCTGGTACTGGATGAGGCCGACCGCATGTTGGACATGGGCTTCATCACAGACATTCAGAAGATCCTGCAGCAGGTTAATCGCGACCGTCAGAACCTGCTGTTTTCCGCCACCTTCTCAAGTGCCGTCAAGCAGCTGGCCAACGAGATGCTGGTCAAGCCTAAGCTGATCGCCGTCGACAAGCAGAACACCACGGCGGTGACCGTCAGCCAGGTGGTCTACCCTGTGGAGCAGCGCCGCAAGCGTGAACTCCTCTCAGAGCTGATCGGCAAGAAGAACTGGCAACAGGTATTGGTATTTACCGCCACCCGTGAGGCCGCCGACGTCCTGGTGAAAGAACTCAACCTGGACGGCATCCCCTCAGCTGTAGTTCACAGCGAGAAGGCCCAGGGCAATCGTCGCCGTGCGCTGCGAGAATTTAAAGAGGGTAAGGTGCGCGCCTTGGTGGCCACCGAGGTCGCCGCTCGCGGCCTGGACATCCCCGAGCTGGAATATGTGGTCAACTTCGACCTGCCCTTCCTGGCCGAAGACTATGTCCACCGCATCGGTCGTACCGGTCGCGCCGGTCGCAGTGGCGTCGCCATCTCGCTGGTGAGCCGTGAAGAGGAGCGCACCTTAGCCGACATCGAGAAATTGATCGGCACTAAGATCCGCCGCATCACCATCCCAGGCTATGAGGTGGGCAGTCGCGATCTCTTGATCAAACAGCTGCAGAAGCGTCGCAGCTTCGCCAAGAAGCAACAGCGCAGCGACAACGTGGGTGCTCAGGTGATCGCCGAGAAGAACATGGGGTCTCGCCGGGTGAAGGTGAAGAACTCATCCAATGCGAAAATAAAGAAGCAAAAATAATCGACGTACGGTCACAAAATTATTATCTAATCAAATAAGGCACTTAACAGTGCCTTTTTTGTTCGCATCGATTAATTCCACATCAGGGTGAAAGTTTACGGCCGCCGCCTGGGTCTGTTCGACAGTTAAAACAATCACGAGAAGGCCACCCTATGACCAAGACACAAAATTCACGCGCTGGCGCCCTGCTTAGCGCCCTACTCTTTACCTTGATGAGCCTGGCGCTCATCGCACCCTCAGCATCAGCTAAGCCGATAGCTGAAAGCCCGACATCTATCTCGCCGCTACTGAACGGTCAGACGGTGCCCGCTATTCAGGTAAAGGATCTTAAGGGCAATTCGGTAGATCTGCAGCAGATGCTCCAGGGGAAGCCCAGCGTACTCTTCTTCTACCGCGGCGGCTGGTGTCCCTTCTGTAACGCCCAGATGGGTCAGCTGCAGGCGATCGAAGGCGATCTCCTCAAGATGGGCTTTCAACTAATCGGCATCTCACCCGATGCGCCAGAGGAGCTGCGCGCCTCCATGACCAAGAACGATCTCAACTACACCCTGGTCTCGGATGCAGACCTCAATGCCATGCGCGCCTTCGGCCTGGCCTATTTCACCAGTCAGAGCATATCGGATAGATACATGGCCAAGATGCACCTGAAAAATAAGCTGTGGAAGAACGCCGCCGGCGAGTCCCGCCTGGTGCTGCCGGTGCCCGCCGTCTATGTCACGGACAAAACGGGGCTGGTGCACTTTCAATACATCAATCCTAACTACAAGGTGCGCGCCGAGCCTAAGCTTATCCTCACCGCGGCGAGTCTCATCCCCCAGTAGGCAAAAGTGCCGACAGCGCTAGCCAATGACAGGGCTTACATATAGACAGACCGCCGCACAGCCAAAGCGCGGCGGTTTTCTTTATCCTGCCGATATTGATAAGCGCGCCGATAGGGTATACTCAGCGCCGCATCCCTTTTTTCTTTTGCGTGGAGACGCAATGACAGAGCAAAGCTACAACCAGGCCCTAGTGGCATTAGCCCAGGCGGGCCTCGCCGATCTGGCGGCGCGCAACGCCAATCCAGGCAGCATCAAGACCCCGGCGGCAGAGAGCCATTTCCTCTGCAACTGGATGGTGCAATCACTCAAGGAGCGACGCTTCTCCAAGTTGGTGGCCGATGACCTGGCCCTCTGGATCCGAGAAGGGCGCAGCAAGGGCGCCGGCGCCCAGCTCCCCCAGCTGCTGCAGCGAATCGAAACCCAATACCTACCGGCCATGGAAAATGCCGAGGTGGGTCAATCGCTGCTGGCGCTGATTGCCGACCTCGAAGCCCAGGGTTGGCTGGTTATCCTCGACTGTGAGGTGAGCGGCAAGCTCAGGCTCGACAGCGACGGTCAAAACAGCCTGGTGATCTCGGTCGAGCAGTATGAGCAGCATCTGGTCGAGGGTAAGCTTATCAAGCCCATCACTCTCTATATGCGCGCCGACGAGCAGTTGATCGCCCTGCACGCCGTTAAGCACGCGCTGCTGCTGAGCCAAGGCGACAAGAAAGCCAGCTGCATCAAGCACCATAAGGCCTATCGCCTCTATCCAGGCAACCGCCAGCCCGCATTGGCACTGCTGAAAGCCTAAACACGCTTTAGCTCGCCTTCTGTACAGGCCGTCTTAACCAGGACGGCCCTGCTTATCGACACTCGCATATCAACACTCGTTTTCGGCCATTCTCGTGTTAGCATGTCAGCCAGGTTAACTTAAGGTCGACAGCCACTATGACAGCAAACAAGCAAGATTCGGCGACGCCGCACTATGACGCCCTGTGCGCCGCCTTTAAACAGATCCATCACTTCCAGCATCTGCAAGCCCTGGGGGATTGGGATCAGGCCACCATGATGCCAAGTGGCGGCAGCCAAGGACGGGGCGAGGCCATGGCCGAGCTGGCCCTGCATATTCACACGCTCAAGACCGCCCCCTCTTTGGTCAACAACTTGTCGGCGGCGGACGAAGAGGCCTTAACCGCGTCGCAGAAGGCCAATCTGAGAGAGATGCGTTATCACACGCTGCAGGCCACCGCCCTGCCCGGCGAGCTGGTGCAGCAGAAGACGGCGCTCACCTACGCCTGCGAACATGCCTGGCGTCAGCAACGCAAAGACAACGACTGGCAGGGCTTTCGGCCAAATCTGGAGAAGGTGATCGCCCTGGTACGCGAAGAGGCGCAGATCCTCGGCGAGGTGCAGGACCTTTCCCCCTATGACGCCCTGCTCAATAAGTTTGAGCCAGGTTGTCAAACGGCGGCGCTGGACAAGGTATTTGGCGAGCTGAGGACCTGGCTGCCGGAAATGATCCAGCAGGTGCAAGCCAGGCAGCAGAGCTGGCAAGCCGTAGCCATCCCCCACAGCAGCCCCCGTGCCCAGCAGGCCCTCAACCTGGATGTGATGCGCCTCCTTGGCTTCGATTTTAATCAGGGACGCCTGGACACCAGCAGCCACCCCTTCTCGGGCGGCGTGCCCGGCGATGTGCGCATCACCACCCGTTATGATGAAGCCGATTTTGCCACCTCCCTCTATAGCACCATCCACGAGGTAGGCCATGCCCGCTACGAGCAGGGACTGCCCATCGACTGGCGCGGCCAACCTGTTGGGCTGGCGCGCTCCATGGCAATCCACGAAAGCCAGAGCCTGTTTTTCGAGATGCAGCTCGCCAGAAGCCCGGCGATGATTGCCCTGCTTACAGAGAAGATTAATCATCATCTGGGCAGCCAATTCACTCAGGATTCCCTGACACACCTGGTGCAGCGAGTGACGCCTGGCCTGATCCGGGTCGATGCCGACGAGGTGACTTACCCTTGCCACATCATGCTGAGATATGAGGTAGAGAAAGGCCTAATCGACAAGAGTCTGCAGGTCGCCGACCTTCCCGAGTTTTGGGACCAGCAGATGCAGAGCCTTTTGGGGCTATCCACCCGTGGGGACGATCGCAACGGCTGCATGCAGGATATCCACTGGCCGGTAGGCGAGCTAGGGTACTTCCCAAGTTACAGCCTGGGCGCCATGTACGCGGCCCAGTTTAAGGCGAACATGGTCAAGGTGCTGGGCGATATCGACAGCCTGATTGAACAGGGCAATATCACCCAGGTTATGGATTGGCTCAACCAAAACATCTGGTCTCAAGGATCGCTTCTGACCACAGATGAGCTGGTGACTCAAGTGACCGGCGAGGTGCTCAACCCGATCCACTTCAGGCGTCATCTGGAGCAGCGCTACTTAAGTTAAGTTCGGTTAAGTTAGGTTAAACCACCTGACAAACAAAAAGGCTAGCGCAATGCGCTAGCCTTTTTCCTTCTATTACCGACAGCTATTTCTTGCTGACAGCTAACTTTTCTAACAGCTAAATATCGTCAGCCCCATTCGCCTAGTTAGCGGCATCGCCCTCGCGCGGCGTCTTACCGTTCAAGGGAGAGTGCGCCCCTTGACTCTCGTCACTCATCTCGCCGGCGCCCAGCATCTCCTGGGTGATCATGTTGTGGCCTTTAAGCAGGTCGTTGAGTCCGCCATGCTTACCATCCACCATGCCCAGCTCTCTGAGCATGGCATCTACGATAGGCGCGTTGGCGCGGTAATTCAGCGCCGCTGAGGTCACCTGCTCTGCGATACCGCCCTGGCTAAGTACAGCCTCGCCATTGCCCTGAGTCGCTCCCGAGGTGCCGTACCCCTGGAGGATCTTGATCCCTTCGATGTTCTCCAGCGGCTTGACCGCCTGAGCCACCACTTCCGGCAGGGCTTTGAGCATGGCCAGCGCTTTTTGCAGCTCGATCTGCTCGCTGCTGAGCACGTTTTCCGCCTCGTGCAATGCCTGCTTACCGGCCGCCTCGACGGCGTATACCTTCTCGTCTGCCTCTGCCTTGAGCTTCTTGGCATCGGCTGCTGCCTTAGCCTCGGTAAGGATCGCACTCGCCTTATCTTCGGCGGCACGTTTCTCGGCTTCCGCCTCGACCGTCACGCCCACCGCATCACGCTCGGCTTCCTTGCGGGCATCGATCACCTCGATCTCTTTGCGACGGTTAGCCTCGGCTACCTGACGTACGGTAATCACCGCTTCCTCTTTCTCTACCTTGAGCTTCTCTGCCTCGGCCGCCTTGGCGCGGGCTGCTGATTCCTCTTCAGACTTCTGCGCCACCGCGATCTGCTTGTCCTGCTCGGCCACCTCGATATCGCGCTGCTGCTGAATGCGTGACTGCTCAATTGCCTTACGCTTCTCGATCTCGCGGGTCTCGATATCTTTGGTCTTCTCAATTTGCGCCGTCTCTACCGCGCGCTCCTTGGCGATCTCTGCCTCACGCTCTTCGCGGCTCTTCTGCTCCTGCTTCTTGAGGATCTCCGCCTTCTGCTCGGCGCGCTTAAACTCCAGTGCCTGTTGCTGCACCAGACGCGCTTCCTCTTCGGCCTTCTCGATCTCCAGCGACTCCTTCTCGGCTTCCAGGTTCCGCTGCTCTATCTTGATGCGATTTTCCTGTTCGATGTCGTTGGTCTCTTTGCGCTTCTCCTCGATGATCTTGGCAAGACGTGCGCGACCCTCGGCATCGAAGGCATTATTTTCATTGAAAAATTGCAGGTCTGTCTGGTCGAAACCTGTCAGAGACACCGATTCCAGCTCCAGACCGTTCTTCTCCAGATCGTTGGCGACGTTGTTCTGCACCCGCTGCACGAAATCGGCGCGCTGCTCATGCATCTCAGTCATGGTCATCTCGGCCGCCACCGCGCGTAGCACGTCGACAAACTTAGACTCCATCAGCTTCTTCACCTCTTCGACCCGAGTCGTGCGGGTACCTAAGGTCTGCGCCGCCATGGAGATCCCCTCGACACTCGGCGCCACGCGCAGATAGAAGTCGGCGCGCACATCCACCCGCATGCGATCTTTGGTGATCAGCGCATCTTTCTGCATCTTCTCCACCTCGATTCGCAGGGTGTTCATGTTAACGGCTATGGTCTCATGCAGCACGGGCAGCACTATGGCGCCGCCATCTTTGATGATCTTCTCGCCGCCAAAACCTGTCCTCACAAAGGCGGTCTCTTTCGAGGCCCGTCGATACAACTTGGCGAAGATCATGCCGATCACCAAGATACCGATTAACACAGCGCCAGCGGCAATAAACACAAAGCTGCCACCCAATGACACGCCTATTCCTTCAACTTCGTTCATGTTTCATCCTTAATCTAAGCTTGTTATAAGCAGGTTTTACGGCAGCAAGGCTGCCTAAATTTCATCGTTAAATTGCACCACAGACCAGACCTGGCCATTGCGATTGAGCAGCACCACAGAGGTGCCCTGGGAGAAGGCCTCGCCCGCCAGCTCAGGTTCCACCAGCACATAATGCTTCTGCTGATAGGCATCTTTCACCACGGCCTCGCTGGGAAATCCCTTGCGGGCACAACCTAAGGTCACCACGCCCACCAGACCGCTGAGCTCGTCCACCGAGACCGCCGAGGTTTCGTTCTTGGGCAGCAGATTGGCGAGACGGGCGCCGAGGATACGGCAGGAAAATGCGCCGAGCACTATGGCGAGCGGAATACTTAGGGGCGCCGGCAAGGCGCCGTGAAACGAGATCGCCAGATAGTTGATCGCAAAGCCGGCGATGGCGAAGCTGGTCAGCGCCAGCACCAGCCAGATAAGCAGTGGCAGGCGATCCAGGCAGAGCCAGCCGGCCACGCCTGTGACCCCAGACACGCCGGTATCGACGTCGGCGTCCATCTCCATGGGCGTCAGATCATCCAGCAGGCCAAACAGGCTCAGGCCAAAGACCATAGAAAAGCCTTCGACCAGGCCCAAGAGGATCACCAAGGCCAGCGCCAGGCTGTAGGGTAAGTTATCGGTAAGCAGTAAAAAATCCACTGTCTCTCTCCATGAGATAATGCCAAAAACCCTCGTGGGGATTTAAGGCCCGCTTAATATCGCGCACGTATATTGCTATACGTCGGTTTTTAAACAGCTAGTTCTAAACGGATATTGCTAGTATTCCTAGATGGGCGACTCAGACAAGATACGACTTGCCAAGGCAGGCGAGCCACCGAGGTTAGAGAATAACAGACTGAATAATTGAGTAAATAGCCAATATTCACATTTGTTTTTACTAATCTTAACCCCCTTACCTGTGCCATTGATAAGGCCTAAAAGCTGTGCGAACATCTAACCTTTGCCCCAAAGCCCCCTTAAGGGCTCCAGCCCCTCAAAATTAGAAACATTAGTAATGCAAATACGAGAGATACAGGCCCAGGATTGGCCAGCCATATTAACCATTCAGGATGAGTGCTATCCCGATATCGAGCCCGAGTCCCTCGCCGCCCTGCAGAGCAAGGCCCGCCTCTCCCCACAGACCTGTTTTGTGGTCACGCAAGACGATACCGTCATAGGCTATTGCCTGGCGCACCCCTGGCAGCGCGACCTGCCACCGAGTCTGGAGCAGGTGCTCGACGCAGCGCCCAAGCAGGAGACCCTCTACCTGCACGATATCGCCTTTTCTGCCAAGGCACGGGGACTGGGGGCCGGCGCGGCCGTGTTTAGCCGGCTCATCAAACAAGCCAAAGATAAGGCTCTGGGAAGTATCTCGCTAGTGGCCGTGGGCGGCGCCCACACATATTGGCAACGTCTGGGCTTTAAATCGCGTATAATCGACAAATCCTTAGACAGCTACCCGGAAGATGCCTGCTACATGGTGTATGCCATCGACGCAGATATCCCTGGCTATGCCTATCGGGACTAAAAGAAACTATTTTAAAAGAATCCTTATTTAAGAAAGTGATAATTTAAGAGAATGCTATGGCCCGCAGAGTCGGTTATACCTTTAAGAATCAATACAAAGAGATCAACTTCGTCTACGACAAGTTTCACGACATCTATGAAGCCGTGGCCGCAGCCGAGGGAATCGATCTGACCCGCTACCTCGCCATGGAGGCTCAGGTCGCCATGACCTCCAAGGGTTCCCAGGCGGTGAAAGACTATCGCCAGAAGGAGTTCGCCCGCTTCGGCTTTAGCGACATCCACTTCATTCGAGATGAAAACGCTCAGGATGAAAGCTAAGGCCAAGTTCGCTAGAATAAGCCACCCATTTTCGCCTTTTACCAGATGATGTAGGCCCTGAATGTCTAATATTGAACATGCCAATTTTCCCAGAGCCGGCTTCTTTCGCCGCCTGGGCGCGATAGTGTACGACCTGCTGCTGGCGGTCGCCGTCTACATGGTGGCCGGAGCCATAGGCTTTGGTATCTTTACCGCCCTCACTAGCAGTGGCCTGCTGGCCATGAATGGCTTCGAGCATGTCTCAGACCTGCTGAACGGCACACCGCTCTACAAGGGCGTGTATCAGCTGTGGATCGCCTTCTGCGTCGGCCTCTTCTATGTGCTGTTTTGGAGCTATGGCGGCCAGACCCTGGGCATGCGCGCCTGGCGTTTGAAGATCCAGCATCCCAACGGCCAGAGCCTGAGCATGATCACCGCCACCGCCCGCCTCGTCTGGTCGCTGCTTGGCATAGGCAACCTGTGGATCTTGATCAATGGCGATAAGCTGGCGCTACAGGATATGATGACCCGCTCGGAAGTGGTGGTTCTCTCAAAAGAAGCCAACCAGATGCGTAACTGGCACGGCGTGTAAGCTAAACCCAGACATAAAAAAGGACCCTAGGGGTCCTTTTTTATTGGCCAAATTCCAATAGGAATAGTTCGGTCGCTAGCGGCGAATATAGTAGATGGCCGCGCTACTGAAGATGAGCGGCGGCATCACGGCGCCCAGCACGGCCGGCAGACCATAAACCAGGGTCATGGGGCCGAAGATCTCGTTACAGATATAGAAGCTGAAACCGGCTACCACACCCAGCAGCACCCGCGCGCCCATGGTCACAGTTCGCAGCGGACCAAACACGAATGACAGGGCCACCAGCATCATCACGGCCACAGTGATCGGCTGCATGATCTTACGCCACAGCGCCAGCTCATAACGGCCCGAATCCTGGTTATTGACCCTCAGGTACTCTAGGTAATCCACCAGCCCCTGAATCGACAAGGCCTCGGGTTTTACCGACACTACGCTCAGCTTATCCGGGGTCAGGGTCGACTCCCAGCGATACAGAGTAAGATCCGTCAGGCTCACCTGCTCTGGAGTGATCTTGGTCTGACGCACATCTAACAGGCGCCAATGATCCTTAGAGTAGACGCCACGGCGCGCCTCTATGGTGCCCACCAGATTCAGCTTATCGTCAAACTCATAGAGTACAATATTGTGCAGGCTGTTGATATCCTCTATCTCGCCTATGTTGACGAACAGGTCGCCATCTTTGGCCCAAATCCCCCGGCTCGACTTAAACAGGCTACCCCCTGAGAGTTTGACCGCCTGCAGCTCCTTGCCATGACGCTCGGCCACCGGCGCGCCCCATTCTCCCAGGGCCATCACCAAGAGCATCAGTGGCACCGCCGTCTTCATCGCCGACAGGGTGATCTGAAAACGCGACAGGCCCGCGGACTGCATCACCACCAACTCGGAGTTCGACGCCAGCATGCCCATGCCGATCAACGCCCCCAGCAGCACCGCCATGGGGAAAAACATCTCGATATCCCGCGGGATCAGAAACAGCACATAGATGCCGGCATCCACCATGGTGTAGGTACCGCGTCCCACCAGACGAATCTGATCCACCCACTTGATGATGCCTGACAGGCCAGTTAACACCAGCAGACACAGGGCCGAGGTGCTCAGCAGGACACGGGCGATATATAAATCTAGAATTCTCATGCCGCCACCTTCTTACGCTTGAGCAAGCCAGAAAGTTTGGCCCCCGCAGGGCGCTCCTTACTCAGCAGCAACATCCCCAAAAACAGCGCCGAGGCATGGATCCACCACATGCCGAGATAGGCTGGAATCACCTCATCTTCGAGCGCCTTACGCCCGGCAATCATCAAGCCGAAATAACCCAGATAGAGCAAGATAGCCGGGAACATCTTGGCAAACTTACCCTGGCGAACATTCACCCGCGCCATGGGCACGGCGATCAGCGTCATGAAGGGGATCGCCAGCGGAATGGCCAGACGCCAGTGAAACTCGGCCACCGCCTCGGGTCCCTCGGTATCTAGCAGCTGATCGATTGGCAAAGCCGACAATTTACGGCGGCGCTGGTCCACCTCCTGCTCCTTGATCTGCATCTCGTAGCCGGCAAACTGCACCACCTGATAATCGAGCTGGTTCTGCTTGCTCTGGTACTGGATACCATCGTTGAGCTTAAGGCGCTGCTCGCCGCTTTCATCCTCTACCACACTGCCCCCTTGGGCCACCACGATATTGGACTGGCTGGCACCGTCTTCCGGGTCTGGCAGCTGAGCCACGAACACCTTGTCCAGTTGATTGTCGCGGCCGATCCGCTCGACGAAGAGTACTGCGCGGCCATTAGGACTGGTCTGGAAGCGTCCCTGGGTCAATGCCGCCAGGCCTGCCTCAGACTGGGCATTTTCCAGCACACGGTTTTGGGTCTCTTCGGCCCAGGGGGTGACATAGATGGCTAAAAAGCCAGTAAACAGCATGTTGGCGACGGCGAGTAACAGGGTCACCCGGGTGACATACCATTCACTCACGCCAACGCTGTGAAAGACCACCATCTCGCTTTCGGCGTACATACGGCCATGGGCCACCAGGATCCCCAGAAACAGACTCAGAGGCACCACAAGCACGGCAAGATAGGGAAGATTAAGGCCTAGGAGGGTCATCACCAGAGAGGCGGGAAACTCGCCATCGGATGCATCAGCGAGTACACGAACAAAATGTTGGCTAATAAAAATAGCTAACAGTACTAAAAGCACTGCCATCTGCGCTTTTAAAACTTCACGAATCAAGTATCTAAATACAATCACAGGCAGGATCCAGTCCCTAAACTTATATTTATGCTGGTATCAGCCCACTTTTCATGTAGACTGTCTACTTTTGGTAGTTTTGTGACCAGCCTTTAACTAAAAATGGCAGAAAAACACCTGAAAAATTAACATTGGTGTACCAATTTTAGGTCCGTTTTGGACACAAGCAGACATTATCTAATAAATAATAATATTTGTCTTTAAGAATCTAGGAGAGCTCATGGAGTTTAGCGTTAAGAGCGGCAGCCCGGAAAAACAACGTTCGGCCTGTATTGTCGTTGGTGTCTATGAACCTAGACGCCTCTCTGGTATTGCTGAGCAACTGGATAAAATCAGTGAAGGCTACATTAGCAACTTACTTCGCCGCGGCGACTTAGAGGGTAAGCCGGGTCAGATGCTACTTTTGCATCATGTGCCCAACGTGTTGAGTGAACGCGTCCTTCTTGTAGGTTGTGGCAAAGAACGAGAACTAGACGAACGCCAGTACAAGCAGATCATCACTAAAACCATCAACACCTTAAACGACACAGGTTCAATGGAAGCCGTTTGCTTCCTGACCGAACTGCACGTTAAGGGCCGTGATACCTATTGGAAAGTACGCGAAGCCGTTGAATCGACTCAAAATAGTCTGTACAGCTTCGACGCACTCAAGACCCGTAAGGGCGAAACCCGTCGTCCGCTGCGCAAGCTGGTCTTCAATGTACCGACCCGCCGCGAACTCACTGTGGGTGAGCGTGCCATCGAGCACGGCATGGCCGTATCGACCGGTACCCAGCTATGTCGTGACGTGGCCAACATGCCACCAAACATCTGTAACCCGGCTTACCTGGCCTCTCAGGCACGTCAGATTGCCGAGAACCATGAAAACCTCACCGTCACCACGGTAGGCGAAGAGCAGATGGCCAAGCTTGGCATGAACTCATACCTGGCCGTCGGCCGCGGCAGCCATAACGAGTCGGTCATGACCGTCATGGAATACAAGGGCGCGGTAGACAGCACAGAGAAGCCAATCGTGCTCGTGGGTAAGGGTCTTACCTTCGACTCGGGCGGTATCTCACTCAAGCCTGGCGAAGCCATGGATGAGATGAAGTATGACATGGGCGGCGCCGCAGGCGTTATCGGTACCATGCTGGCCCTGTGTGAGCTGAAGTTGCCGATCAATGTAGTGGGCATCCTGGCAGGCTGTGAAAACATGCCGTCGAGCAACGCCTACCGTCCAGGGGATATCCTGACCACTATGTCGGGCCAGACAGTCGAAGTGCTCAACACCGACGCCGAAGGCCGTCTGGTACTGTGTGACGTGCTCACCTATGTAGAGCGTTTCGACCCTGAGCTGGTCGTCGACACGGCAACCCTTACCGGTGCCTGTGTGATCGCCTTGGGTAAACACGCCTCGGGTCTCTTCTCTTCACACAACCCGCTGGCCCACGAGCTACTGAACGCCGGCGAGCAGAGTGGTGACCGCGCATGGCGCATGCCGCTGTGGGACGAGTACCAGGAGCATCTGGAAAGTCCATTTGCCGACATGACCAACCTGGGTGGTCGTCCTGCCGGTGCCATCACAGCTGCCTGCTTCCTGTCGCGCTTCGCCAAGAAGTACAACTGGGCGCATCTGGATGTGGCCGGTACCGCGTGGAACAGTGGCGCCAACAAGGGCTCAACCGGTCGTCCCGTACCGCTGCTGACTCAATTCCTGATCAACCGTGCAGGCGTTGAACAGGGCGAGTAATCCACTCTTCTAAACACGGCATAAGACTGTGTTTAACACAAAAAAGGTGAAGCACTGCTTCACCTTTTTTTTATGGGATTTACTCTTCCTAGATGGATTAATTTAGAAACCTAGCCCCCTGCTTAGCCCGCCTGCTTAGTCCACCTGCCTGGTCTTAAGCAGCTGCACCATCATCAGCAAGACGCCGCCGAACACGCTAAAGGAGGCGATCGCCAGGAAAGGGTCAACCACTTCCAGCGCCACAAACTCGCCATAGAGCAGGAACAGGCCGATGGCGACCCCTATGGTGCCCAGCTGATGCAACCAGAACTGCGCCGTGACCAGTTTCCCCGAATGCGCCCCCGTAGAAGCCTCTAGCCAGAGGCGATAACAGAGGGCATAACTGAAGGAGATCAGAAAGCCTATCATCATGATGTGGGCGTGGGTCACCAGCTGTCCATGGTCGTGGGAGGCCGCCATGTAGAGGCCCAAGGCTAGCCCGAGCAGGGCGTAGCTAAAGGCCGTTAAAAGATATCGTCTATCCATCTCTGTCACTCCGTTGGGGCCAAATGCCCAGTAAACCTATCTACTCAGTGTAGGTCAGCCTGGCTCAGAGATAGCGACTGGCGGCCGTTTCACCGCTTTGTAGCAAATTGTAACCTTTTAAACTATTTAAGAAACAGTATGTTAGAAGATGCTGTAATAATAACTATTCAAGGACTCTTGAGCCAAACTCGACTCTCCCCCTATGATGATCACATAAGAATAACAATAATGTACGGACCCTCATTTAATGACCAAGCTCAGTTACCAGATAGGCGGATGCGAATTAGACTGCAAGTTAATGTCATTAAAACACGCAGACAGCAGCATAAAACTCTCCTCCAAAGTATTCGAACTCCTGATGCTCTTCATCGACAGTCCAGACAATGTCGTCTCGCGCCAACAGGCGATCGACACCATCTGGCTGGGCAACGAAGGGGTAGGCAAGAAGGGCTTCACCAACGGCATCTGGGTACTGAGAAAAACCTTTAAGGAGCTGGGCATCGAAGAGGAGGTGTTTAATACCCTGCCTAAACTCGGCTATCAACTCACCCTGACAGTGCAGCCTATCGACAGCCAAACGGCCCCTAGTCCGACTCGCTCCTATACACGCTATTTTCGCCATGCAGCCTTCGTCACGCTCTCGCTCGTTGCTGCTCTGCTCCTTTGGCTGGGTTTGAGCGACATTTCCGACCAGCAACCCGTGCAGATCGGCCAGCTACGGTCTGTCACAAACCCAACCAAACTCAAGGTGACCAACTATGGCGGGGTCGAGGAGCATATCGCCGTGTCTCACGACGGCCAGCGACTGGCCATGCAGTGGCGAGACAACTCACTGAGCGGCAAGATCTATATTAAGGAGCTGAGTCAGGTCGATGCACCGCTGACCCTGATCTCCTTCGAGAACAACGAAGAAGCCTCCCCCGCCTGGTCACGCTCCGATGAGAAACTGGCCTATGTGCGTCTCGACCCGGCCGGTGGCTGTCAGGTCAGGGTGAGAAACCTTTTGGATAACACAGACCAGCTCATCGCTTCTGACTGTTTCTACATCCCCTATAAGCGCATCGTCTCCTGGTCCGGGGTCGACGACAAACGCCTGCTCTACGCCAAGAAGATGCAGGACCGCGTGGCCCTGATGGCCTACAACTTCGATACGGCCGAGCATCAGCAGGTGAGTTTTCCCGACAAGAACGAGATAGACTACGCCCCCAAATGGCTGGACCAGGATACTCAGCTGGCCTTCATTCGCGAGCGGGCGGCCTCCAACTTGCTCAGCCTGATCCTACAAACCGGGGATGGCAGTGAACGAGAGCTTATCCAAAACAGTCCCAGCATAGTCGATTTCGACTACTCGGCCCGCGAGCAGCTATTCTATGTCAACAATCTCGACGGCGCGGCGGCCATCATCTCCCGTATTCACCGCGACGGCAGCCAGCTGGCACCGCTGGCGCAATCAGGCTTACCCAGCAGCATCAGCCTGTCTGACACAAACGCCATGCTCTATGTGACCGAACATATCTCCAAGGAGTACATCACCCAGCAGGCCTACGGTGATGGAAAGCAGCTCAGGCGCATCTCCTCCTCCTCCCGCGACATGTATGGCAAGTATGCCAATGCCACTGGCGATATCCTGTTCCTCTCCAACCGCTCCGCTCTCTGGTCGATTTGGCGCAACAACAAGGTGAGCAGTAAAAACATCACCCATTCTCTCGGTAATGTCGGCGTGCCGGCTATCTCCCCCGTCAGCAGCGACTTTGCGGTCAATATCATCACAGACACGGGCCGTACCCTCTACATAGGCAACATAGAATCTGAGAGCTTTCGCGCCATCGATATCCAGGGGATCGAGGCTGACAACTTGAGCTGGTCGGCGGATGGCGAAGCCCTCTACTTCAAGGGCTTCGCCAAGGAAAAAAACGGCATCTTTAAGCTGAATGTTAAATCTGGCGAGCTTGAAAAGATCACCCAGCAGCAAGGTGTCTACGCCATCGAGGGTCAGGATGCCAACCATCTCTATCTCTCCAAGTTCGACCAGAACGGCATCTGGCATCTGGATCGCACCTCGAACCAGATAACGCTGATCACCGACAAGTTAGCCAAGTATGACTATGGCGCCTTCTATTATGAGCAGGGCTATCTCTATTTCTTAAGCCGTGACGCCGAGCACGACGCCATCATGCGTATCTCTCTTGCCGACAAGGACCACAAGCCTGAGTTAGTGCAAAGTTTTGCCCCAGATGCGGTGCGTAAGTTTTTCGGCCTTGCGCCGGCGGATGGTCACTCCTTCCTGGTCACCCTAAAACTGGCCAACGAGGCCGATGTCTTCGGTTACAAGCTGGTGACAGAATAGATTTAACTAATTGATCTAATTTGGATTAGACTTTTTTAAGAGATAAAAAATGCCCTCATAGAGCAAAAAACGGCGAATAATCGAGACGCCCTTCGTTGTGCGCTTATTACCTTCACGTTATTAAATTGTGACAGTCAAAATCCATTGACTCGACAGCACACAATAACAAGAAGGAAAGGACATGAAATTTAACAAATGCACCCTAGCATTATGCGTCTCGACCGCCATTCTCTCAGGGGCCTTGCAGGCCAAGACAGAATCGATCGTGGCTTTCGGTGCCGAGCAGGCACAGTCCAAGGGAACCTATACTTTCTCTTTAGCGCAATCAGAGAAAGATTCTGGCAAGCAGATTCTGGACACTCAGCAGGTACTCAAGCAACAAGCAGAACTTCTAGCACAAATTAAAACCATCGACCCACAAGCTCGTCTCGTGGGCAGCACTCATCTGCTGGCGAATACCATCACGCTGGAAGTGCAAAGCAGCGCGCTAGCAGAGATCCGCAAGTTAGATGCCATAGCCCAAACCTTCTACGGTCAACAGCTGCAAACCGCCAAGCAGGCTCCAAATAATCATCAGGTAATGAATACTTCACCTGCCGAAGAGATCAGCCTGATGACGCCCTACATGGGCAAAGAAACCGCCGGTAAAGGGGTCAGCGTAGCCATCATCTCTACCGGTATCGACTATACCCTACCTATCTTTGGCGGCTCTGGCGTTTATGGCGAAGATAACGACCCAGAAACGCCACCACCAGCGGGAAGCTATCTAGAAGCCCTCGAAAACGGCGCCATAGAATACAGTGGATTTCCAACTGCTGTGGTGAAAGGCGGCTGGGATTTCTCTAGCGAGAACTATGGCAACGATGCCAACCCAATCGATCAAAACTTAAATTATGAATCCTACAACGGCTGGGTTTACCCCACTGGACTAGGCACCGAGCTGGCAAGTATCGTTCACCAACTAGCCCCAGGTGCAGAGCTACACGCCTACAAGATCTACAACGTTTCGGAAAATAATGGCTGGGTATCGGCTTCAGCACCGACGCTGGATAAGCTCGTCTCGGCGATGGAGCACATCATTGACCCTAACCAGGATGGCGACACCAGCGACCATCTGGATATCGCCCTGATCGACGCGGCGGGCGCGGGCGCCTTCTTCGACATCGATGGCAACGCCTCTCCAAGCCTGATTCAGATGCTGATTGAGCAAGCCTCAGCACAAGGGGTAACAATAGTGACTCACGCGGGAGACCTGGCAAAATACTCGCTATTTGGCGATGCTGAAGCCAAGCACCGTAACTGGATCTCTGCAGAGGGAAGTTCAACTTCGGCAATCACCGTGGGTGCGGTCAACTATGCCGACGATGGTGAGACCTTGATCATTCCAGACTGGGCCCCTATGGGACCGGTTCGTGGTTCTCAAACCCTTAAGCCTGAAATCGTCACACTAAGCGACAACCAAACCGTTGCTAAGATCTCTAATGCTGATGAAACAGCACCTAGGCTGGGTAGCCGCTCAGGCGCGCTGACAGGTGCAGCACGTATCGCGGCGGCGGCAGCCGTGATCAAGAGCGAGTTCCCAGGTTTCGGCCCTGCAGAGATCAAGGCCATACTCGCTAACACTGCTGATGTAAGCGCCGTTCTGGAAAGCGATGGCATGACCCCGGCTGAACTTTATGCTATGGGTCACGGCATGGAAAACCTAGAAAACGCCGTTGCTTCACCAATTGTGGCCTGGGAAACCAGCAGCAATCAGCCTTATGTGCAGTTTGGCATGCATGAGGTGGAACAAAGCAAGACGCTACATAAGCGCATCACGTTAAGAAACGTCTCAGATACCACCCAGACGTACCAGATCGCCTACAAGATGAATGGCGAAAAAGCGGCTCACGATGCTCTTAGTTTCAACATGGCAGAAAGCGTGAGCATTCCAGCCAACTCTAGCGTGGTCCTACCGATCACTATCACGGTCGATGGCAGCAAATTGCCACAATGGCCGCTGATGAGTACCGGTGACCACACAGATGCCAATCTGAAAGCCACCGAACTCAACGGCTACATTAACCTGACTTCAGAATCCCACCCAGAGATCAATTTAGGCTGGATGCTAAAGGCGCGTAGCAGCACCCATATCACTCAGCGTCCAAATGCTATCGAGTATCCAAACTACCTCGGCTACAACTCAGATCTGGGCAAAATCGAATGGGCCCACCTGAACTGGGGTCGTGAGCTTTACCCAGACACTGAGAATGGTTCACTGAACTATCAGGGCTATGTGGCGTCGTTCGTTAACGAGTCTAATACAGCAACCACCTATCAGGCTTATCCGTTACTGCTGCAAAACCCAAGCTTGCCAGAGGAGCTACAAGGCCTAAAGGGACACATGATCAAGGCCGTCGGTGGCGCTATTTATGATGACGCCCAGTGTAGCGTAACGGGTAAAAAACTGAACATCGCCGTCAGTCTGCACTCACCTGCCGATGTTGCCTTAGCGAACTTCTTCGACCGCGGTCCACGCCTGTTTACCTATGACCTCTTCTATGAAGCAATGGTGAAGGAAAATGGCTGGGATGAGAGTTTCGAAGGTGCTTATATCTATGACGAAGCCCAACGCGTCAATCAACCTTTCGTGGCGCTCAATGATAAAGGTCAGCCGACCACCTATGTGATCGACTTTAACCTGCCTATGGACTATTCAAACCCTAGCTCACGTTACAAGGAGTCATCGCTGCCAACTTTCTTTGCCAATAACGGGAGAAATATCGTGTCGCAGGTCTGTCTGGAAGATATGTTCCACCACGAGCTAGATAGCGTCGAAGATTTCGACCAAAACTTTGGTTTCCATATCCAAACTGACCGTCACACGGGCAGGGATCAATATGAGCCTATGGTCCAATTTAACCCCATCAAGGGCGGTAGCTACACCGTAGAGCAGTCTTGCTACCTGGATTGGTTCAGTGGCGAAGAGGTGTGTTCTGATACCGTATTCGACCGCTCCGTTAAAGTGGGTTTTGCCGCAATGGAAGAGGGCAAATCAGCCGGTGAGCTGGATTATCAGCAGACCTTTACCGCACAGCCTGGCGAGGAAGTTTATATCGCCTCTGTCGGTACCTCGGAAATGGGCGGCTTCGGCCAAATTCCAGAGCCTAAAGGTTTCATGGTCGTCAGTCTCAACGATGACTTCATGCAAGTGGGCTACAACTCTTTCATCGATGACGATGGCTCAATCATCGCTAAGGCGCAGGCTGGACAACACTTCCAAGTCGAAGAAAATGCTGAAATGGGTACGGTTGTGGGCAGAATTGAGCTGGACACCCAAGGCTTCTTCACCTCAGGCTCAGACAAATACACTGCATTTGAACTGCTTATCAGCAATACACTGATCGGTACCCCATTTGCCATCAATCAAGAGACTTTCGAGCTGTATGTGGTCAACCCTGATGCGCTCGACTTCGAAAACAACACTGAGTTCGAAGTGAAGGTTACACCGAAACGCGGCCAAAGCATTGGTGAAACAGAAACCCTTACTGTCTCGGTTATTGATGTCAATGATATGGCACCACAGGTCAATGAAGCAGTGGCCGCTTCGCTATCGGTACCAGAGCTCATCTTCAAGTCTGGTTCATCGGCAAACTTCACCTTAGATATTGCCGGCCTGTTCAACGAAGCCGAAGGCAATAGGCTGAGCTACGAAGTGGAAGGCACTGGCTTCTCGTCGCTGTCTGTTAACGGCACCGAAATCACAGGTCAAGTGGAGAACGAAGGTAGTCACATGCTGACCATCATCGCCTCTGACGGCGTGCATCAGGTCACTCATACGCTAGAAGTCGAAGCAAGCTTTGAACCTGAAAGCGATGGTGGCTCACTAGGCTGGATGTCGCTCATCCTGGGTACCTTGGCGCTAGTTCGTCGTCGCACTTTACGCTAGTTAGCAACCCCCTTGTGGGATAGTCGGTAAAACGGCTATCCCCCATTTCACAACCCTTTAGGTAATCAAATGAAATCAAGTCGTAGAAATTTGTTACTGAGTGCACTCTCGGTTGCCATCGCCAGCGCTTGCTATGCCAACCCTGGCGCCGCTGGCTTTAGCGATGATACCAAGCCATTGCAGACCATTATTCCCGGCCAAGAAAAACTCAAACTCGAACGCGCCGGTAAACAACGCAGCGACGGCATGTACTTCGTCCGCTTCAAAGAGGCCCCGGTCGCCAGCTATGATGGCTCGCTGGCGGGCTTTGCCGCCACCAATATTCAAGTCAACCAGTCAAACAAGCAGGCATCTGGTCTGCTGAACAGCCAGTCTAAGGCCAGCCTGCAATACAGAGGCTACCTGAAACAGCAGCAAGCCAAGGTCAAGCAGAGACTAAACGGCAAACTCAAACGTATTCTGACCCCGACCCAGGAATACCAGCTGATCGTCAACGCCATGGCGGTAAAGCTTAAGCCGGGTGAGGCCGACATCATAGCCAAAGACCCTGCAGTTCTGAGTGTCGAGCCCATAGGCCTACACTTTATTCAAACCTCCACCGGGCCCGAGTTTATCGGCGCCAAGCAGGTCTGGCAGGGCGATGAAATCGTCGAGGCTACAAAAGGGGAAGGGGTAATCGTCGGCGTGATGGACACAGGGATCAACGCCAATCACCCCTCCTTTGCTGAGGTAGGCGCCGATGGCTACCAGCACAAGAACCCCCTAGGCGACGGCCAGTATCTGGGGGATTGCCAGCAGTATAGCCAGTTTTGTAACGGCAAACTCATAGGCATCATCAGCTATCCCGAGCTTATCCAATATCGTCAGGACACGGCCGACAGCCTGGACGATCCCGCCTATGAGGATCTCGCCAACAAGGTCAAGGTGGGCTATGACTTCAACGGCCATGGCTCCCATGTGGCCTCTACCGCGTCGGGCAACATACTGCACAACGTCAACTTCTATCTGCAGGTGCAGGAGGAAGATGGCACAATCATCGCTGAGAAGAGCGCCTTCGAATTTGACGCCATCAGCGGCGTGGCCCCCCATGCCAACTTGGTGTCCTACCAGGTGTGTGACGATGCCGGCTCCTGTTATCCAGAATTTACCCTCAAGGCGATTGAACATGCCATAGAGAACGGGGTACAGGTGCTCAACTACTCTGTGGGCGGCTCGGCCAAAGACCCTTGGTCCTCCATCGACGCCGAAGCCTTCCTCAACGCCCGCGAGGCGGGAATTCATGTGGCCGTGGCCGCGGGTAATGCGGGCCCAAGCGCCAGCACCATAGGTTCGCCGGGCAACGCCCCTTGGGTGACGACGGTCGCCGCCTATACCCACGACCTCGAGTTTAAACAGAAATCCCTCACCAACATGAGCGGCGGCGAGACGCCACCCGGCGACATGATGGGCTTTGGCGTGACCAAAGGGGTGAACGGCAAGGTGGTTCTGGCGGCCAGCGTCGATTCTGACAACGCCCAGTGCACCGACCCTTTCGAGGCCGGCAGCTTCGATGGTGAGATCGTCGTCTGTGAACGCGGAACCAACGCGCGGGTGCGCAAGGGGATCAATGTTAAAGAAGGCGGCGCCGGCGGCATGATCTTGATAAACATGCCTGATGGCATAGATTCGCTGCACAATGACAACCATGTTCTGCCTGCCATTCAGCTTAATGCCGCCGATGGTGAGCGTCTGACCCAGTGGCTGGCCAGCGGTGAAGGTCACCAGGCGACAATTGAAGCCACAGAAACCACCAGAAACGCCAGCCTGGGGGATATCGCCGGGGTCTTCACCTCTCGCGGGCCTAACCTGCCCTATCCCAACATCTTCTCGCCGGATATCGCCGCGCCCGGGGTCGATATCTACGCCGCCAACGCCGAAGACAGGCTGTTCGAGGGGCAGATTGGCCATATTCCATTCGCCAGCCTATCCGGCACCTCTATGGCCACGCCCCATGTGACCGGCGCCTATGCCCTGCTCAAGGCCGCGCATCCAGACTGGACACCGGCTCAGGCGCAATCGGCCTTCATGAGCACCGCCCATCAAACCACCTACAAGGACGATGACTATGATGGCACTCTAGAACGCTCCGACTTCTTCGACCAGGGCGCGGGCAGCCTGCGTATCAACCAGGCGCTGAAGGCAGGCCTGCTGCTGGATATCGACAAGGCAGGATACCTGGCGGCTAACCCTGAGATGGGCGGCGATCCCAGTGCACTCAACACCAGCTCCATGGTGCAAAACCAGTGTATCTCCAACTGCAGCTGGACCCGCACCGTCACCGCGACCCAGGCCAGCAGCTGGAGCGCCGAGTATGAATATCTCAACCCAGGCTTCACCCTGGAGATCACTCCGTCAAGCTTCTCCCTCAACGCGGGGGAATCTCAGGTGCTCACCATCAAGGCCACCGCCAACATCAATCTGGTGGATGAGTGGGTGCACGGCTACATCAAGCTAAACAATGCCGACACCAACATGAGCGACACCCACCTGCAGGCCACCATAGGCTTCAAGGCGGGCCAGGTGGCCGAGGAGGTCTCTGCCGAGATGAACAATGTCGACAACCAGCTGGTGATCGAAGATATCTTCACCTCGGGCAGTAATGCACTCCAGGTCAAGGGCTTCGGCCTGTATAAGGCGCAGTCCTTTACCGGCAGCGCGATTGGCTCCTCTAACGATGCCGAGCGTGGCAGCCCGCACTCGAATCCTGAGGTGATCTTCAGCGTGCCGACCGTGGTCAAGCCCTACACCAAACGCCTGGTGGTAGAGATAACCGACACCACCTCACCCGACATGGATCTCTATGTCGGCATAGATGAGAACGGTGACGGCATGCCTGATGCCTATGAGATGTACTATTCACTGCTCTGTCTGAGCGGCGAGATAGACTCTAAGGAGCGCTGCGTCCTGGAAAATCCGCCAACCGGCAACTATTGGATATTTGCCCACAACTATGAGGGCAGGGTCGAGGATGAGGCCGACGAGGTGACCCTGGAGATCACTCACGTGAACTACAGCAACCAGGCGAGCTTCGACATCACGGCGCCGAGCCAGGTGGCGCAGGATGAACGCTTCGACGTGAGCCTGTCGGTCAACGGCTATCTGGATGACAGCCTGAGTCTGCAGCCGCTTGAAGCCGGCGGAACCTACTATGGCCTGCTCGAGATGGGCACCACAAGCGAGCTTAAGCGCAACATAGGCGCCACCCTGATCAAGGTGAAAGGCCTAGAGCCGGTTGAGGTGCCGCAAAACACCGCGCCCGTGCTGGCCAACCCGATTGCCGACCTTCAGACCCAGCTAAGCGAACAGGGCAGCGCAGTGGTCAGCCTAGATCTCAGCCAGGTCTTTAGCGACGCCGAGGGCGATACCCTCACGCTATCGGCGACGGGTGTCGAAGGGCTAACCTTAGATGGTACTCAGCTTGAGATGAACTTTACCGCCAGCGGCGAATACCCAATAGTCATCTCGGCCAGCGACGGGGAGTTCAGCACAGAGACGCAATTTACCGTCACTGTGACAGTGGCGCCGATAGTACCTGTCGAGCCACCGAGTGAATCGAGTGGTGGCGGTGCCATTGGCTTGTATGGCCTGTTAAGCCTGCTCCTTCTAGGGGTACGTCGCAGACAATACTCGTAACCACAAAATAAATAAAAACAATATCTTGAATTAAGTTTTGGCTAACAAGGATGTTAGCCAATATTTTTGAGCCTACACACCTCTGCTGTCTGAATTCACTTCAAAAACCAGTAAAATCACGACTATACTGAATCCATTATACTCTCCGGCAAGTCGACTCAAGCTGCACTGTGTGTATGTTTTCGACATCTCAGCAGGAGAAAAAGCGGTGCGCTAAATAAAGGATATCTAGATGGAAACCGATCAACCTCAGTTCGTCACCAAAGGCTGCCAGCAGTGCGCTAACAATCTGCATCTCGACTTCGATTTCACCATGGCATTTCAGCCAATCATAGATGTGAGTAAGCAAGAGATATTTGGCTACGAAGCCCTGGTACGAGGCCCCAACAACGAATCCGCCTATTCGGTAATATCCAGGGTCAACGACGACAACCGCTATGCCTTCGATCAATCCTGTCGGGTCAAGGCAATCGCACTGGCGGCCAAGTTAAACCTGAAGTCCATATTGAGTATTAATTTCCTGCCCAATGCCATCTACCAGCCTGAGCGCTGCATACGTACCACTCTGGCAGCCGCCAAAGATTACGGCTTTCCGACGGATCGTATCATGTTCGAATTTACCGAGGCGGAGAAAATCGCTGACAGTGGCTACATCAAACATGTGGTGGAATACTACCGAGAGCTTGGCTTTATGACTGCCATTGACGACTTTGGTGCGGGGTATGCGGGGTTAGGTCTGCTAGCCAACTTTCAGACCGATATCATCAAGCTGGACATGGAACTGATCCGAAACATAGATAGCGATGAAACCAGGCAGGTCATCGTTACTCACCTGCTCAGCATTTGCCGCCAACTCAAAATCACATGCCTGGCCGAAGGCATAGAGACCCTTGCCGAGATGCGTTGGCTTAAGGGGGCTGGCGTTGAACTTATGCAGGGATACCTGTTTGCTAGGCCGGGCTTCGAGTCGCTGCCGGAAGTAACTTTTCCCATAGCCTAATGGGCCCCAGCCCTATTACCGCCTCTATCAATCGGTCATGGGCTTAACCTATTTTGATTGGTGCAATTAGATTGGCATCAGGCACCCAATGTTGTTAGTGTGACCCTAGATTAGGACGACTCACACCAAATAAACGACGGAAATCAGTTATGCCACGCTTACTTTGCATGTTAATCGCCATCATTTCATTCTCCACATCCTTCGCACTTCAGGCAGCCACAGAGACCGAGATTGAACAGCCGAAAGCCAGCTTGCCCCACTCCCAGACGCCTATCCTCGACCGTCCCCTGGTGGAGCGTTACATACTGGATGAGCTCAAGGCATTGAGGATGGAGCAGCAAGATCTCGAGCGCCGCATGACGGTGGAGATCACCGACCGTGAGCTGGCGGTGGCCGACAAGTCGCTGAACTATGCCAACGTGACGGTTACTTACTTCTTCTACATCATCGCGGGCGTCGCATCCTTGATCGCCTTCATCGGCTGGCAGTCCCTTAGAGAGATCAAGACCAACACCGCCAAGCTGGCGGCCGAGCAGCTGCAATCCATCACAGAGCAATACGAAGAGAAGTTCAAGGTACTGGAGCAAGACCTTAAGCGTAAGAGCCGCATCATCACCAAGAACAACCGTGAGATCGAGATCATCAACGAGATCCACACCCTCTGGCTACACGCCCAAAGTGCCCAGACCCCGGAGCAGAAGATCGCCGTCTATAACGAGATCCTCACCATACGCCCGGGCGACCTGGAGGCCATGACCTACAAGGCCGACGCGGCCATGGAGATGCGCGAGTTTAACTGGGCGCTGAGCCTATGTAACCGGGTGCTTGAGGTCGACGGCAGCAACGCCCACGCCCTCTATCAACGCGCCTGCGCCTTCGCCTGTCTGGGACAGGAGGAGCGTGCCCTGTCGGATCTTGAGCAGGCTATTGAAAACAGCGTCTCCTTCAAGGAGGTGGCCGCCAACGAGGACGACTTCAGTAACCTGAGAAGCAACCCCAGGTTCGACATACTGATCTCTTCCAGCGAGAGCTAACTGACGCTGGGCACCTGCAAAACTCTCCTCCCTAGCGCTAAGCGGCGCAGGTGTCCCTTTTCGCCGCTAACGCCCATACTTAAATAAGCCATTCATCATATGCCGCCGTGAGCCTGTGGGCGCGGCGTGTGAACGGGAGGCCGATATGTCACGTATCATCGCCTATTGTTACGACAGCTTCATGCGCGGGCCCGAGCAGGCCTGTCTCATCGACTGGCGCCGTAACTTACTCAGCCAGGTCAGCGGCCGGGTGCTGGAAATTGGTGCCGGTACCGGTGCCAGCCTGCCACTCTATCCGAAACACAAGGATCTGGAGCTGGTACTGACCGAGCCCGATGTGGACATGATGCGCCTCTTGGAGAAGGCCGTCGCCGAGCGCCCGGGTAGCAATATCACCCTGCTGGACTGCCCGGCAGAGTCCATCGACAGTGAAGATTCGAGCTTCGACTGGGTGTTTGTCTCCCTGGTGTGCTGCACGGTCCAGGACCTGCCCGGGACACTGGCGGAGATCTGGCGGGTACTCAAACCCGGTGGTCGCCTGCTATTTCTCGAGCATGTCGCCGCCGAACCTGGGACTCGCAGACGCCGCTGGCAAGACAGACTCAACTTCATCTGGCGCCGTATCGCCGGCAATTGCCACCTCAACCGCGAGACGGAGGCGCAGATCCGCCGCGCGGGCTTCGAGATAGAGTCGATCACCCGGGAGAGCATGCGCAAGGCAATGCCTCTGGCCAGGCCGACGATTCGCGGCGTAGCGCTCAAACCCTTAGCCTCATCTAAGCACAGAGCCCCATCTGAGCCCTAAGCCCTATCTAAGCCGTAAGCCCCACCTAAGCCACAAGCATCCTCTCAACCATTCACCTCAGTCGCGATGGATCCGCACCGCGATCCGCCGTGCGCCAAAGTCTTCCCGCACCCTGGCGAAGCGTCCTGGCAGCGGCGCGCCGCAGTATCGGCAGGCACCCTGCTCATCCAGCGCATACTGCCCGAGCTGATACCAGTCACGCTCGATCAGGCGTTTGTGGCAGTTGGCGCAGTAGGTGGCGTCGGAATCTGGGTCATGCACATTGCCGCAATAGACATAATGCAGGCCGTGATTGAGGGCGATGCGCCGCGCCCGTTGCAGCGTACTTAGCGGTGTCGGCGGCCTGTCGAGCAGCTTAAAGTCGGGGTGAAAGGCGCTGAAATGCAGCGGCACATCTGGCCCCAGGTTTTCCACCAGCCACTGACACATGGCATTGAGCTCCTCATCGCTATCGTTCTCGCCGGGGATCAACAATGTGGTTATCTCAAACCATACCTGGGTCTCATGCTTGAGGTAGAGCAGGGTCTCAAGCACAGGTTGCAGCTGGCCGTGACAGATCTTGTGATAAAACGACTCGCTAAAGGCCTTGAGGTCGATATTGGCCGCGTCCATATAGCGATAAAACTCAATCCTCGGCGCATCACAGATATAGCCCGCGCTCACCGCCACGCTCTTAAGCCCAAGTTCATGGGCCGCCTGGGCGGCATCTATGGCGTACTCCATAAACACCACAGGATCGTTATAGGTAAAGGCGATGCTCTTGCAGCCGTGGCGACGGGCGGTGGCCGCCAGCTCGTCTGGCATGGCGCTGTCACACAGGGTATCCATCTGGCGCGACTTACTCATGTCCCAGTTTTGACAGAAGAGACAGCTCAGGTTGCACCCGGCGGTGCCGAAACTGAGCACGCTTGAGCCGGGGTAGAAATGGTTCAGCGGCTTCTTCTCGATAGGGTCGATACAGAAACCCGAGGAGCGACCATAGCTGGTCAGCACTATCTCGCCTTGATGGTGCATGCGCACAAAGCAGGCGCCGCGTTTGCCCTCGCGCAATGTGCACTTGCGCGGGCAGACGTCGCAGCACACCCGCCCGTCATCCAGGGCATGCCAATATTGGGTCTGAAAGTATGCCGGTGGTGCAGTTAACATGGGAGTTTGCCTGTCGTTGACCTACACTGAAAGTATAGTTGACGCCCTGCTAGGGGAGAGAGATGAAGTACCGACAAGCCGCCGTCGCCGGGCGATTCTATCCGGCCGAACCTGGACTACTCACCCAGCAACTTACCCACTATTTCGGCCAGGCTCCCAGCGTTCACATTATCCCTAAGGGCCTCATTCTGCCCCACGCCGGTTATCTCTACTCTGGCGAGGTGGCCGCCAAGGCGGTAAACCTGCTGCGCAATCGCCCAGACGGCTATCGGCGCGTCGTCCTGTTAGGCCCCAGCCACTATGTGGGCCTCAACGGCTGCGCCCTGCCCCGCAGCGACCGCTTCATCACCCCCTTGGGTGAGATCCCCATCGACAGAGTAGGCATCGAGCAGTTGCTCAACCGCCGACTCGCCATCGCCTCAGACATGGCCCATCAGAGAGAACATGCTCTGGAGGTGGAACTGCCGCTACTGCAATTCTGTCTGGACGACTTCATCCTACTGCCCGTGGTGGTGGGCAGCGCCAGCCCAGAGTCGGTATGCCAGCTGATCCAGGCGGTCGCCGATAGCGATACCCTGATCGTGGTCAGCAGCGATCTCAGCCACTACCACCCCTATCTGGATGCCAACCGGATAGACACAGACACCCGCAGCCACATACTGGCACTCGACCCACACCTGGCGCCGGAACAGGCCTGTGGCTGTCATGCCCTCAACGGCCTGCTGGCCTATGCCAAGTTAATGAATTGGCAGATAAAGTGCGTTACCCACACCAACTCGGGTGACGTGACCGCGCGCGCCCAGGCCCGACGCCCGAGGGATGATGAGGAGGTGGTCGGCTATGCCAGCTTCGCCCTCTATTGAACTGACCGCCAGCGACAAGGCCTGCCTGCTGGATCTGGTGTGGCAGGTGATAGATGCCGGGTTAACACAGGGAGGATTGACGCTACCAGAGGCTCCCGAGAGTGAGGCCCTGCTCACCCCGGCCGCCTGTTTCGTCACCCTGCACCAGGGCGGTGAACTCAGGGGCTGTATCGGCCGGGTAGATGCCTGCGAGCCCCTGTGGCTGTGCGCCTGTGAAAACGCCTATGGCGCGGCCTTTAAGGACCGCCGCTTCGCCCCGCTGCGAAGTGAAGAGCGCGAGTCGCTCACCTTAGATATCTCTATCCTCTCGCCGCTGACTCCTATGGAAAACCAGGGGGAAGCGGCCTTGCGCTCCAGCCTGCGTCCCAACATCGACGGCCTACTCATGGATGACGGCCACCGCCGCGCCCTGTTTCTCCCCTCGGTATGGCAGAGCCTGCCAGCCCCCAAGGACTTCGTCGCCGCCCTCAAACAGAAAGGCGGCTGGTCCCAGGATTATTGGCGTGACACCATCACGCTGCATAGGTTTACCACTCAGGTCATTGCATCATGACCTTTGGCACAGCTTTGGCCAAGCAGTAGTTGGCATAGGCTTGGGATTTGGCATAGGTTGGGGATTTAGCATCTGGCTGATTGGATACTCGGCATGGGTGTTGTAGGTCATACCTTCATTCTTACCTATCGCCTGCCCGGCGGGGATGGAGGACATTGTGATTAATGTCAGAAACTGAAGGTTAGCGCATAGCGTTGTGGTCGTTTGCTAGGTGAAATTGAAGGTCGCACCTTCGCTTTAACCTAACGCCTGCCCGGCGGGTGCTGTACATGGAAGTGCGAATGTCGTGATCACAGGGAAGTGAAGGAACGACGTATGTGCAAGCACTCAGTATCTAACGTCTCTTCGATTTAGCGTCGATTGTTATCGATTAGGAGGCAGCATTTGGCCACATTTGTATTTGCGGGGGATTTGAAGGTCGCACCTTCATTTGTGACTTATCGCCTGCCCGGCGGGGATTGTGAAGATAAGCCTGTGACACGGTGAGTGAAGCGCAGCTTCGTGCTCACGAACGAGAGGCATGGATGCCGAACTGGCATTTAAACACGGATGTTATTTGAATAAGTCCCTTTAGGCTCTGCGAAATCATCTGACCTCCACGGATGCAGGGAATGCCAAAATGTCGGGAACATTTTCGGCCCGGCCATCGACGTCCGCAGATGCATCGACACTCGGTATCTAACGTCGGTTCGATGTGACGGCATTAGTGTGAATATGGACATGAGACACTAACCGACTTATACCACGAAAGAGCTAGTTGCCAGTCAGTAAGTTGCAATCGGAGAAGACACAAATGCAGATCCAACCATCTTTTACGCAGAGGGGCTTGTCCTGCTCTGCCGCCTCCTAGCAAGCAGATTTAGCATGAAATAGAGATTGAGTATCCACAGTTAAATGATGATTTCCAACGTAAAAATAAAAATAACCTATTATATATAGACCGCATCGCGCCTTTATTCTTGATTCCTGGGCGCTTGGCATAACGACAAGATGGAGAATTGCACTATGAATCCTATCCGCTCGCTTATTCTGTTAATGACTTCTGTGCTGGTATACGTCGGCGGCGCAGTCGCCCAGACATCCCCCGCACCTGAAAACGGACAGGCATTCGATTCGGGTATATCGAACCGAAACTACCCACATTCGGACTGGGCGTTGATAAATGGCAAGATCTACACGGTAAACCCAGACCAGCCCTGGGCCTCGGCGATTGTGGTCGAGGACAACAAGATCACCTATGTCGGCGATGCGGCAGGCCTCAAGAATCATATCGGTATCACAACCGAGGTCGTGGACCTAGAGGGTAAAATGGTGGTCCCCGGCTTCGTCGAAGGGCACTTTCACGTGGTTGCCGGGGGGATTGTCGCCCAGGGGGTCGACCTGCAAACCGACAACAAGGATGAGGTGTTTGAAAAACTTCGCCAGTACGTGAAGGACAATCCGGATCTCAAGGTAATCGAGGGATATGGGGTGCGCCTCAGTACGTTCGCGGATGGTTTGCCAACAAAGGCTATGTTCGACAAGATAGAATCCAAACGCCCTATCTATCTTTGGACAGTTGACGGCCACAGTGCCTTTGTGAATTCCAAGGCACTCGAGATAGCTGGCGTAGACAAGAATACACCCGACACGGTTCCCGGTTATTCTTCCTTCGATAGGGATTCGAATGGTAATCCAACGGGCTTCATCATCGAAGTACCCGCGCAGTTGCAGGTACTGTCCAAGCTCAGAACATTCGATGCAGACACGGTTCTTGAAGGCGTTAATGATTGGCTGCCAAGGTTCTCGGCCGCTGGCATCACCACGGTTTTTGACTATGGCGTGCAAGGCCTAAGCAACGAGGAAGCCTTCGACTGGTTGCAAAAGCGTGAAAAAGAAGGCGCACTTCCTATTCGTTTACAAGGCTCCTTTTACTGGAACGATCCCAAGAGCGATCCGATAGCTCCGCTGCTGGAGCTAAAACAGAAGTACAATTCAGAGCTGGTTAAAGTCGACACACTCAAGATCAACCTCGACGGCGGCGACGAAAAGTGGAGTGCGCTCCTAACAGCCCCCTACGCCGACAAGCCGGACATCAAGGTCGAACCTATCATCCCCTACGACATCCTCAACAAGGTCGTACAGGAGGCCGATGCCAAGGGGCTCAATATCACCTGTCATTGCTTTGGCGATCTTGCCGTACGCAAGCTGCTCGACGCTGTCGAAGGGGCAATTAAGGCCAACCCGGCAAGGGAACGCCACCACACGGTCTCCCATGCCGTGTTAGTGCATCCAGACGACATTCCTCGCTTCGGTCCGCTTAGCGTGACCTACGACACCACAGGTTTCTGGATGAGTCTGGATCCGCTGCTTCAGAGCATTACTACTGATCGCTTTGGCGCGGAGCGTGTCCAGGCGATGTTTCCGATGAAGCAAATAAGGGAAGCAGGTGGAAACATCTCCCTAGGTTCAGACTGGCCTGCATCCGGATATCTTTCCGAATATCGCCCTCTTCTGTCCATCCGCACAGCAGTCACCCGTCAGTTGCCGGGACGCGACGATGTTCCGCCGCTTGGTGGTGAAGACGCACGGGTTCCTTTGGAGATGGCAATTTACGCGCAGACTCTGGGGGCGGCTAAGGGCAGAGGTTTAAACGACAAGATAGGCTCTCTGGAAGTTGGCAAGTTAGCCGACATGGTCGTACTGGATCAAAATCTGTTCGATATCGAGCCGCATGAAATCGACAAAACGAAGGTCCTGTTCACCATCATGAACGGCAAGGTGACCTATGACCACCTTGCCGTAACCAAGTAGGGAAGCAAGTAGCAGAAAGAGTCATTAAATAAGAATTTAGCCTGACCGGCTTGCGTTCTAACAGTTTTGTGAACGCAAGCCGGTTTTGTTTTAAATCAAATCAACACTGTTGAGCCAAAAACCTAATTGGCTTGCGTCCAAAAACGACTTCGCTTTGACTGGATGATGAATATCAAACGCCTGCCCGGCGGGGATATGTGACAACACCTCAAGGTTTAATATTCCCTATTTAGATTGGTATCACTGAGCGTCGCTATCATTGGTTTAGTGGATTTGAAGGTCGTACCTTTGCTGTAACCTAACGCCTGCCCGGCGGGGGTTGTGCAGATACGCCTGTGAGACGCTGTGCGCCATCTGACCTCCAAGGATGGAGGGAATGCCAGTATATGTAGGGAACATATTTGGCCCTGGCCGCTCTGCGAAATCATCTGACCTCCAAGGATGGAGGGAATGCCGAGAAATGTCGGGAACATTTTCGGCCCTGCTTTCGAAGGTCACCGGCGTATCTACACTCGATATCTAACGTCTCTTCGATTTGGCTTCATTGTTGTCGATTGGGAAGCAGCATTTGGCTGCATTGATATTGGCGGGAGATTTGAAGGTCAAACCTTCGCGGCAATCTATCGCCTGCCCGGCGGGGGTTGTGCAGATACACCTGTGAGACGCCGTGAATAAATCCCTTTAGGCTCTGCCGAAACATCCCTGTTTCGGAAGCTCACCGGCGTATCTACACCCGGTATCTAACGTCTCTTTGATTTAGCTTCATTGGGGGGCATTGAGACAAGTTATTATTTTTAAGAAAAAAACGAACAAAAATGTGACCGAAGATGTTGATTACTACCTGACCAATAGCTTAATGTGTAACCAATCAAGGACAGAGCTAGGCCTACTCGAATCAAAATCGACACGCCATTCAGGGAATGAAAAAGCCAACCACCACACGCCAATCACCTCCCTCAAAAAGTTAACTCTGCCTCATTTATTTACATGCTTGGTCTCCTACCATACAAGGTAGCGTACCTTGCAAGGTCTCACTAATAAATTGTTAGCTATACGTAGATTTATATACTCAAAGGACTTTAAAAGTGGCGAAAGTTAACTTAGATGCACTAATTCAGAGAGAGGATTTCACCGTTGATGGCGGGGCCGGCGCTCAAAATTTAGCGGACAAGCTCAAGGTAAGTGAATTAGTCAAAGGCGAAAGTTTCTTCTATTCCTCTTTGAGAAAGCCTGATTTTCAAAGAGAAACATCTGACTGGGATAAGGGGAAAATAAGCTCTTTTATTAAGAGTTTTATTGAAGGGGATCTAATACCATCCATTATTCTGTGGCAGGCAGGACAATATACATTTGTAATTGACGGGGCTCATCGACTTAGTGCGCTAATTGCGTGGGTTAACGGAGATTATGGCGATGGATTTATCTCTCAGTCATTTTTTAATCATGAAATAGATTCTGAGCAGAGGAGAGTTGCTGATCAAACTAGGCGTCATGTGGATCGAGAAGTGGGCTCATATTCTAGTTTTATGAATGCGATTAAAGACCCTGACAATGCTAACCCTAGCATTCTTGCTATCGCTAACAAGCTTGGATTTCTGTCTCTACAGTTACAGTGGGTAACAGGTAGTGCAGAGAAGGCTGAAAGCTCATTTTTTACAATCAATCAAAAAGCAACACCTATTAGTGATACAGAAATCTCCCTTCTAAAGGCAAGAAAAAAACCATATGCAATGGCCTCAAGGGCAATACTTCGATCAGGTGCTGGACATAAATATTGGGATTCATTTGATCCTGTGACACAAAGCGAGGTGGAGAAGTTAGCAAAAGAAATTAATGACAATTTGTTCACCCCAGAAATGAAAACACCAGTAAAAACGCTGGATCTTCCACTTGCTGGTAAAGGCTATTCTTCTAGAACCCTGCCTCTGATATTTGACTTGGTAAGGCTGTCAAATAATGTGTCTGAAAAGGAAGTGAGTGAAGATACAGATGGCAAAGAAACAATTCAGTATCTGAAAAATGTGAACAAAGTTATACGACGTTTTACAACTACTCATCCATCATCTTTGGGTCTACATCCTGCAGTCTATTTTTATAGTGAAAAAGGAAGGTACCAGCCCACAGCATTTATGGCTTGGATCGAAATTGTTAAGGACTTCGAAAGGAAAGGTTTTTTCAATAAGTTTACTGACATGCGTGAAAGACTGGAGGCGGCATTAATTGAATACAAGTATTTTACTAACCAGGTAACTCTTAAGTATGGGAGCGGCCTTAAGGGGTATCTCCAACTAAGAGATGTATACGATAAAATGATCGAATTGGTGGCGGATGAGGTTGACGTAGCAAATATAGGTGGACAGTTGAAAAATAACTTTTCCTATTTGAACGTCGAGTACAGAGGGGACCAGCCCCAATCTAAAGATTTTAATGAAAATACCAAGTCTGAAGTTTTTCTAAAGTCTGCTCTTCAGAGTGCAAATAAATGTCGCATATGCAACGGGTATATACACGTCAAGTCCATTTCAATAGATCATGTTGATAGAAAAGAAGATGGTGGAATAGGAGTTGCAGATAATGGCCAAATCACTCATCCATATTGCAATACGACTTACAAAAATTAGCTAACAAAGCACTGCTAGGGACAAACCTACGCTGTGCTTCGATTTGCCCCAGAGCGCGGCGTTAGCTGTAAAATTATGATCACATCAGAATTCGATAAATTTAGCTTTCATGATGCCGCAGTGATTAAGATTACTAGAGGCGATGGTTCAATTTCAATTGAGTTCGAAGGTGCCTTCATGAGCAAAGAGCACTCTGAATCCAGCGATACTGATTGGATCATTGATCAGGGTGTATTGCACCTGGGCAATGTGTCGAAAGAGGTGGCGTTGTTCTGGTATGACAACATCGAAGGTAAGCCTCATCCATCACCGGAGCGGCCCTTAGATGAAATCACCAATTTGGGGTTTAATGGGGTGCTTTTTGATTTTGGTGGTTTCCTTAATCGGGAACCATGGGCCCAATGGCAGGTATATGCCACAGAGTTCAAAATTGAAATCAAAGGTAAGCACGTTGCGCACAGCTAATAAAATTAGTGGGGGCAGAGTAAACATTCAACAAATACTAATTCCCATAATGATTTTACGGCTAGACCTACTTAAAAGGTCAAATCGAAGAGATGGATAACTCGGTGTAGGTACGGCTGTGACCTTCCGTGACAGGGATGTCACGGCAGAGCCTACAGGGAACGTACTTGCGGCGTGTCACAGCAGTACCTGCACGAAAGGCCTGCTGCCAAGCAATTCAAGACAATGAAGCATTGGTCTTCAGCAAGCAAAATTCATTTCCACAAAACCTTGGTCATTCACGCCCAATTCAAGTACCTAATGCTTATCAAATACCGCCAAATCGAAGAGATGAAATAACCCAGTGTAAACACATTTTTGACCTTCCGAGGCATGGCAGCTCTTTGACATCCATGTCATCGCTGCATTTGTGAATCCATTCACATCAGATGCCGCCGCGGAGCGTATAGGGACATATCCACAGCGTGCCAAAAGAGTGCATGCACATTCCCCGCCGGACAGGCGATTGATTAAACATGAGGCTATGGTTTAAAGCCCTCCCGACCAAGTACCCTAGTCAGGTAGATGTTTCAATAACTACTTACAGCCTCACTGAAACATAGGCCTCTCTAGGCAAACGCAACTTCAATACGATCGGATATCAAATACGGCCAAATCGAAGAGAGATAATCACCCAGTGTAAACACATTTTTGACCTTCCGAGGCATGGCAGCTCTTTGACATCCATGTCATCGCTGCATTTGTGAATCCATTCACATCAGATGCCGAGGCAGAGCTCACAAGGACGTGCTCGTAGCGTGTCAAAAATGTGTTTGCACATGAGCCCACCGCAGGTGATAGGTTGAAATAAAGGTTAACGCTACCAGTAACTGGTAAACACCAATCAAAGTTAACCGCTACCACGAAAATATTACCCAATTTGTTATTCGACAAATCCCCTCCCCCTCTGGTTTAACAACTCACTTTTAGTGTAAAATCCTCTCTTTCGTCAACGCCTAGCCAGACACGAGCGACATAGAGCCAAATAATGCCTAACGCCTTGTTTTACTTGATGCCACAAGCCAGTTCTGCCGCAACTAATGTTGCCAAGGCGGAGCAAGAGAGTGTCTATCTTTTCGCCTGCCGACTCGCCGAGCAGGCGTATCGTGGTCAACAGCTGGTGTATATCCACTGCAATGACCAGCAGCAGGCCTATGAAGTTGACGAAATTTTATGGCAATTTGAACCCAGCGCATTTGTGCCCCATAACCTCAAGGGCGAAGGGCCGACGGGTGGCGCGCCGGTGGAGATAGGCTTCGATAAATTGGGCCCAAATAAAAATCGTCACCTTCTGATTAATCTTGCAGACCAAGCGCCGCAATTTGCGGTAAACTTTGGCCAGATTATCGACTTCGTTGCCAACGATGCTGCCATGAAAGCGACCGCGCGCGATCGTTATCGCCAGTATCGCGAGTTAGGGATCCCCCTGACGACCCAACAACCAAATTAATTAGTTTGAGAAGCACACGCTCCTATGGAAAAGACATACAACCCACAGTCAATCGAACAGGCTCTGTACCAGAACTGGGAAGAGAAAGGATACTTTAAGCCCCACGGCGATGAGTCGAACGGCAATTACTGCATCATGATCCCGCCGCCAAACGTGACCGGTAGCCTGCACATGGGTCATGCCTTCCAAGACACCATCATGGATACCCTAATCCGTTACCAGCGCATGAAGGGCAAGAACACCCTGTGGCAGGTAGGTACCGACCACGCGGGTATCGCCACCCAGATGTTGGTGGAGCGCAAGGTAGAGGCCGAAGAGGGCAAGAGCCGTCACGACCTGGGCCGTGAGACCTTTATCGACCGTATCTGGGACTGGAAAAACCAATCTGGTGGCACCATCACCAAGCAGCTGCGCCGCCTGGGCGCCTCGGTCGATTGGGACCGTGAACGCTTCACCATGGATGAAGGCATGTCGGCCGCGGTGCAAGAGGTGTTTGTGCGCCTGTACAACGACGACCTCATCTACCGTGGTAAGCGTCTGGTTAACTGGGATCCTAAGCTACACACAGCCATCTCAGATCTCGAAGTCGAGAACAAAGAGAAACAGGGCAGCATGTGGCACTTCCGCTACCCACTGGCCGACGGCGAACTGACCGCCGACGGTAAAGACTATCTTGAAGTGGCCACCACGCGCCCAGAAACCATGCTGGGCGACAGCGCGGTTGCGGTGCACCCAGACGATGAGCGCTATCAATCGCTGATCGGCAAGTTCATCCTGCTGCCTATCGTTAATCGTCGCATCCCTATCGTCGCCGACGACTATGTGGACATGGAGTTCGGTACCGGCTGTGTGAAGATCACCCCGGCCCACGACTTCAACGACTATGAGGTAGGTAAGCGTCACAACCTGCCTATGTTCAACATTCTGACCATAGATGCGGCTATCCGCAGCCAGGCAGAAGTCATCAACTCAGATGGCACCGCCAACGACGAGCTAGACGGCAGCCTGCCAGAACGCTTCGCCGGCATGGATCGTTTCAAGGCCCGCACCGCCATCGTCGACGAATTCGAGTCACTCGGCCTGCTGGGCAAGATTGACCCACACGCCCTCAAGGTGCCTTATGGCGACCGCTCTGGCGTGGTGATCGAGCCGCTACTGACAGACCAGTGGTATGTGGCCGTGGCCCCTATGGCCAAGACCGCCATCGAAGCGGTTGAAAATGGCGACATCAAGTTTGTGCCGCAGCAATATGAAAACATGTACTTCTCATGGATGCGCGACATTCAAGACTGGTGTATCTCGCGTCAGCTGTGGTGGGGTCACCGTATCCCGGCATGGTACGACGAAGCCGGTAAGGTGTATGTGGGCCGCGACGAAGCCGAAGTACGCGCCAAGCATAACCTGGACGATTCAGTGGTGCTGCGCCAAGACCCAGACGTACTGGATACCTGGTTCAGCTCTGCGCTGTGGACCTTCTCAACCCTAGGCTGGCCAGACGATACCGAGGCGCTCAAGACCTTCCACCCAACCGATGTGTTGGTGACAGGTTTTGACATCATCTTCTTCTGGGTGGCGCGCATGATCATGATGACCATGCACTTCATCAAAGATGAAGATGGCAAGCCGCAGGTGCCGTTCAAGACAGTCTATGTGACCGGCCTTATCCGTGACGAGCAGGGCAACAAGATGTCCAAGTCTAAGGGTAACGTACTGGATCCGCTGGATATGATCGACGGTATCGATCTCGAAGCCTTGGTTGAGAAGCGCACCGGCAACATGATGCAGCCTCAGCTGGCGGCCAAGATCGAGAAGAGCACACGTAAAGAGTTTGCCGACGGCATCGAGGCCCACGGCACCGACGCCCTGCGTTTCACCCTGGCAGCCATGGCCTCTACCGGCCGTGACATCAACTGGGACATGAAGCGTCTCGACGGTTACCGCAGCTTCTGTAACAAGATCTGGAACGCGTCGCGCTATGTGTTGATGAACACAGAAGAGCAAGACTGTGGCCCGCAATCTCCAAACGGAAAAGCTGGCGGCGAGATGCAGCTGTCGCTGGCGGATCGCTGGATCATCGGCCTGTTTAACCAGACGGTTAAGGCCTTTGACGAGCACATGGAAAACTACCGTTTCGACCTGGCGGCCAATACGCTGTACGAGTTCACCTGGAACCAGTTCTGTGACTGGTACCTGGAGCTGACCAAGCCGGTACTGCAAAACGGCACAGAGGCCGAGCAGCGCGGTACCCGTCACACCCTAGTGACCGTACTGGAAGCCATGCAACGTCTGCTGCATCCTATGATGCCATACCTGACAGAGACCATCTGGCAGCGCGTTAAGCCGCTGGCAGGTGTCGAAGGTGACACCCTGATGCTGGCCGAGTTCCCTGTATATCAGGCAAGCAAGGTAGATGAAGCCGCCATGGCGGATCTCGAGTGGGTCAAGCAGGTGATTGTTGCCGTGCGTAACATCCGCGCCGAGCTGAATATCGCCCCAAGCAAGCCGTTAAATGCCCTGCTGCGCAGCGTCAGCGCGCAAGATAAGGCACGCGTCGAAGCTAACCAGACCTTCTTCGCCACCTTGGCCAAGCTGGAATCTATGACGATTCTGGCCGACGGTGAAACCGCGCCTATGTCGACCACTCAACTGGTTGGCGAGATGGAGCTGTTGATCCCTATGGCAGGCCTTATCGATGTGGCCGCCGAGATGGCCCGTATCGACAAGCAGCTTGAAAAGCTAGTGGGCGAAGCCAAGCGTATCGAAGGCAAGCTCAATAACCAGGGCTTCGTGGCCAAGGCGCCGGAAGCGGTTATCGAGAAGGAGCGCGCCAAGCTGGCCGAGTTCCAACGGGATATGGACAAGCTAGGCGAGCAGAAAGCCGAACTGGCTAAGCTCGAAGGCTAACCCGCCCCCGGTTTGAAACACTAAAAAAGGCAGTCAGTTGACTGCCTTTTTTCTTACCCGCGATTTTCTTCCGGGCCGTTTAACGCCTCGACACTTATCAACTCATCCTGACCAACTGACTAGTACTTACCTCAGGCTACACCTTATAGTGGGCGATATCCGCCTCCATAGATTCTGCCAGTCTGGCCAGATCTTCGGTGGCACCGCTGCTCTGTCTGGCGCCCTCGGCGGTCTGATCTGAGATCTCGCTGATGTTGGTGATATTGATGTTGATCTCCTCGGTGACCGAACTTTGCTCCTCCGAGGCAGTGGCTATCTGGGCGTTGAGGGCATTGATCTCTTCGATGCTGTTTAAGATCTGCTGCAGGGCATCGCGCACCATAAGCGATTTATCCACGCTGAGTTTCACCTGCTCTGTGCCGCTCTGCATCATCTGCATTGAGTCCCGCGCCCCCTGTTGCAGGCGCTGGATCATCTTCTGGATCTCCTCGGTGGAGTCCTGGGTACGTTTGGCCAGCGATCGCACCTCGTCGGCCACCACCGCAAAGCCCCTGCCCTGCTCGCCCGCCCGCGCCGCTTCGATGGCTGCGTTCAGCGCCAGCAGGTTGGTCTGCTCGGAGATCGCTTGAATGACGTCCACCACAGTGCCTATCTCATCCGAATGCTGGGCTAGTAGTGTCATCGCCTCACTGGCCCGACTCAGCTCCTGGGCCAGCGCCTCAATCACGGCGATACTCTCATCCACCACGCCCTGGGCGCCGTGAGCGGCGCCGTTGGCATCCTGGGAGGCGGTGGCGGCCGAGGCGGCACTCTGGGCCACCTCTCGCACAGTGGCAGTGAACTCATGGATGGCGGTGGCGATCAGCTGGGTCTGCTGCTGTTGATCCAGCACGTTGCGCTGAGTCTGAGTCGATACTACGGCATTCTCTTCCGCCGCGCTGGCCAGGCGCGAGGTCGAGGCGTGGGTATTGGTCACCGCCTGCTGGAAATCGCTTGCGATGCGATTCACATGCTCGGCGATATGGGCAAACTCATCGTGGCCGCCGAGACGAATACGCTTGGTGAGATCGCCGGCGGCGATATCCACCGCCGTCTCTTCCAGCTGCACCACAGACAGGCTCACCCGGCGAATGATAAATACCGAGCTGACGCTGATAGCAAGCATGGCGACGCCAGAGAAGATGGCCACCAGCCAGATGTAGAGGGAGACGGTCTCTTGTGAGGCCTGATAGCTAGTCTTAGCCTCGGCAATCTGCATATCCAGGAAGGCCTGAGCCTGGTCGGTGATATCCTTAAACAGGGGGTTAATCTTCTCTAGCAGCAACTGATTGGAGCGTTTATATTCCCCCTGACTCAAGGCCTGGATGGCGGGGTTAAAGCCCTCCTGAGTCACCTTGTCCAAAAGCGACACCAGGCGATTGACCTCGGCGCGCTCATCACCTTCGAGATCCGACGCCAAGATCTGATTGTCTATGATGTCGTGCAGCGTCTTAATCGAGGCGCGACTGGCATCGATATGGAAGCTCAGGGGGTGGTTGTGCATGTCGGCAAAGGCGTTGGCGGGATCATGTTGGAAGCCGAGCAGCAATCCGCTGCGGGCCTTCTCCAGCTCGTTGAGCACCTTACCCGCCCGGATGCTGTGCTGCATCCCCTGACCGTAGAGATCCCCTATGGCATCACCCGCATCCAACATGCCGGTGATCCCCTTATAGCCGAGGAAGATGAAGGCGAAGATGATTAAGAAGATATTGAGTTTTAATTGAAATCTTACCGACTTGATCCGCTCCATCAAGCCTGCTCCCTGGGTGGACGCTGCCGTCATCTCATGTGCCTCCTGGCGTTTGTGTTCAGACATAATCGCTTCCTTTTATTGCCAATTCATTGCATCTAGGCAAGGCGGCATCACGACTGCTAAAGCCATGGCACCTAAAATCACAGGCCTAATTTCAGGCCATCAAAAATTGCGCCCAAGACTTACGCCGGATGAATCAGGCAAAGATAGTTAACTTAATAATACTTAAACTAATAACCCTTATTGCTACAGAGTGCCAGCAGATACCTTTACCTAATTAGTGGTAGATCACATTTGCCCCATCTTTTTGGCCAACCTACTCGCTAACGCCTGACTTTCGACTTGCTTATGCCTTACTTATGCCGCAGTGGATAATTAGAAAACGATGGCGGGAAACGGGTATAGCTTTAGCTGCTCGCTTGCCACCGCGTTCGCCTCGCTTGCGCTTTTATCGCCTTGGCGTCAAAAAAACGCAGACGTCAAAATATCGACTTAATCATTGTTTTTATTGAATAATTTTTCATTTTCATTTGATTTAGGCGACGTTTGCAATCAGAATGTCGCAAATTGAAAATGAGGTGTAACAATGAAACCATGGATACTCCCCGCCTGTATAGCCCTAGGGCTGACGGCCTGCGGCGGTTCAGAGGATAGCAACACGGATGCGGGTAACGGCGGCGCAGTCACGCCCCCCTTGGCCCAGGCCCCGAGTGTCGAGCTCGGCCCGGATCAACAAACCTGGAATCATGAAACCCTCTCCCTCAAGGCGAGTGTCACCCTGTTTAATCCGGGCACGGCCAGCTACCAGTGGCAGCAGACCAGTGGGCCGAGCGTCAAACTCGGCGGCCTAAGCAGCGACACCCTCACCCTGGATGCCAGTGACCTGCTGCAGGATGAAGATATTGCCCTCTCCCTCAAAGTCACGGACGCTGCCGGCCTGAGCAGTGAGGATAGCCTCATCCTCAAGCTCAAGGACAAGATAAGCGCCGCCAGCCAGAGCGGCGATGCCAGACTCATCGAGGGCCTTGAGCCTAAGGTGATCGCCCGTGGCCTCAAGCTCATTCAAGACTATCGCGGCGCCCAGAAGAGCTTCTTAAACACCATCTATCAGGCGGACAGGGTCAGCTACGATTCGGGTCAACACTCGCAGATGATCCAGATGCCGCTAGCCAGCAAGGGCTTCCCCCTCAAGCAGAGTTTCGAGCTGGTACGGGGCAATCAGGGGCGCCTGTTTGCCGCGGCGAGTGACCTAAGCGGTCAGCGCAACGCCGCCTTCGGCACAGATATCATCTCTAGCATGCAGGGCGGCAACAACCTGGGCTTCGAGCCTAGCATGATGCGTCTACTTTCCTGGCTGACGGGTGAGGCGCAAGCAAACCTGGCGGCGACCAAGCAGGTGCGCCTGTTCCTCATCAGCGACTGGAGCAAGAGCCGGGTGACAAACTGGCTCACCAGTCACTACCCCAACTGGCAGGTGAGCCGCTGCGATGTCGCCAGCGAGTTGGCCAGTTGCCTAAGCGAGGCCGAGCTGGTGATCACAGGCTCCCTCGAGGCGTTCGATGAAGCCGAGGTGGCGGCAAGACTCGATGCGCTACAGCAGGCCAAGATCCCACTGCTCTATCTGCACATGCACGCCTGGAACAGCGTGCCGCTCACTCAAACCGTGCTGGGGGCCATGGGCTTTGCCATGCAGGGCCCTGGCAGCCCCGGCAACTACTTCAGCCCAGACAAGGCGGATTGGAACGACTATCTCGCCATGCAGGCGGCTAATCCAGCGCTGAGCCAGGAAGCCCTCTGGCTCGAACTGCTGCAGAGCGAAAATCCAAGCTTTAACCTAGCCAACTGCGCGGACACCTGCGACAGCCAATTTAGCGAAGAGTACCGCAGCGCCCTGGCGCATATTCGCAGCAGCATCAACCGCCTGGACACAGAGAAGACGGCCATCTTCGACAGCCCAGAGTATCAGCTATACAAGTACCTGATCTTGCTTGGCGATCGTTATCGCAGTGAGATTGACTACCCCATGGATGTCAGCACCACGGCGCCAATGAGCTACCTAAAGGCACTCTTTGCCGACAGCAGCGTGTACAACAGCCGCCGCATCAATCCTGTGCCTGCGGATCTGGGTAACTTCAGCCGCACCGACTTTTCCCATGTGACACCGGTGGATAAGACAGTCGCGCTGAGCAGCAAGGCGCCGTTTCGCGCCGCAGGCGTCTACGCCCTGCCGGGACAGACCTTTAGCGTGAAACGCACCGACAACAGCCAGGTAGAGACCAAGCTGTTCATCAATACCCAGCGTTCTGGCTCTACCCAGGAATATGCCAGCAAGGGCTATAACCGCCCCAAGTATCTACAATCGCCAGCCATAGCGATAAAACCGGGGGAAACTATCACCCTTACCTCCCCCTATGGCGGCCCGGTGCAGATAAGATTTAACGCCAACGACCTGCCGGTAGAATTTACCTTTAGCCATGTGGGCCTGCACCCCTTCTGGCGCAGTGACAAGGACGATCAGGCCTTCATCCAGGGACTCGCCAAGGGCGACTACGACTGGGCCGAGCTGGCAACCGAGCACTTCGAAGTCCACTCGCGGCTCAATAAGATGCAAGAGACCATGAGCCATGAGCCCAGATGGGACACGCCGCAGAAGATGAGTGAGGCCATCGGCACCTTTGTACACAACTACCCGCACCTGCTGGCAGGCTTTAAGGGGCCGGGGATCGACAGCGTCGATGAGATAACCAACTTTGCCGCCAGTAAGGGCTGGCAGCTAGATCAACTCGACATGGTCAAACATATGAACGCCGACCAACCCACCTGTGGGTCGGGCTGTTCGGGCAACCCCTACGATGCCTCTTGGTCATTCAGCCCAACCGGCCATGGTGACATCCACGAGCTGGGCCATGGCCTGGAGCGGGGACGCCTGAGATTCGACGGTCACGAGGGCCACGCCTCCACCAACCCTTACTCCTATTACACTAAGTCCCGCGCCTATCTGGAAACCGGCAAGCTGCCCGAGTGCCAGGGCCTGTCGATTCAGGATGAGTTCGATGTACTGCAGGCCAGTCAACGCCAGGCCGATCCCTTCGCCTATGTGCAGGCGGCTAAGCTCACCAGCTGGTCGAGCGGCATGGCCACCATGCTACAGACCATGATTGCCGCCCAGAAACAGGGCGCGCTGCAAAACGGCTGGCATCTGCTGGCCAGGCTGCACATATTACTGCGGGCGTTCGAGCGCGCCCAGGCCGACGAGGCCAGCTGGCTGGCCAAGCGCGACCAACTGGGCTTTGGCAGTTTCGACCTTGCATCGGCCAAGGCTCTAAGCAACAACGACTTTCTGATGATCGCCATGAGCTTCTCTACCGGGCTCGACTATCGCGACTTCTATCAGATGTGGGGACTGGCCACCTCAGATGCCGCCAAGGCCCAGGTCGCCAGCTTCGCCTACCCAGCGGTGCCAAAGAGCATCTATGTCTACACCCCAGGGGATTACTGTTATGGCCTGGATCTGCAAGGGGTTGCCGTCGATGGCGAGCAGGCCTGGCCACTCTAGCCTTGTTAAACGAAACATAACCACAGAAGCAAACTATAAAAACAACACCATAGAAGCCTAACCCTGAACTAAATCCATAGTTGTCACACCCTTTTTGGCGAGCCGGAGCGCTCGCCTTTTTTTTACCTGCTGATCACACCAGTTTGACCCACTGTGAATGATTTTGGTCTTTAAGGTCATTTTTAGGTAAAGTGTGCTGTCAAATGACGAGCTATCACCCCAATAGCGAGTGCTTGTCACAAACCAACACGAGATGTTGCAGCCAAGCAGCACAACAAAAAAGATAAATTAAGGAAGGGTATGAGCGACGCCAATGATGCTTACGCAGATAATGATCTGCGTGAAGTTAAGCAGCTGGGAATGTGGGCCTCCATTGCTAGCCTAAGTTATATTTTCTGGATCGTCGGCGGCATGGAGCTGGTCGAACGTATCGCCTACTATGGCGTGAAAGCCAGTGCCGGCCTCTACGCCAAGGCGCCCGTCTCCCAGGGCGGCCTGGGGATCAGCCTACACGACTATGGTGTCATCATCTCGGTGTGGGCCCTGATGCAGACCTTTATTCCTGTGTTTACCGGCGGCATCTCAGACCGTGTCGGTTACAAAGAAACCATCTTCGCCTCGACACTGATCAAGATCTCCGGCTACCTGGTGATGGCCTTCTTCCCTAACTTCTGGGGCTTCCTCTTCGGCGCCATACTGCTGGCAGGCGGCACAGGTATCTTCAAGCCAGGCATTCAGGGCACCTTGGTGCTCTCTACCGGCCGGCAAAACACCTCTATGGCCTGGGGGATCTTCTATCAGGTGGTCAACATAGGCGGCTTCCTCGGTCCTCTTGTGGCCGTGCATATGCGTCAGCTCTCCTGGGACAACGTCTTCTACGCCTGCGCCGCCATCATCTCGCTCAACTTCCTCTTCCTGCTCGCCTATAAGGAACCGGGAAAGGAGGAGCGCATCGAGCGCAACCGCAAGATCAAGAGCGGTGAGATCACCCAAGAGGCTCTATGGAAAGATGCCCTGCACGAGCTGAAGAAGCCTGTGGTGATCTACTACATGTTGGTGTTTGCCGGTTTCTGGTTCCTGTTTAACTCTCTGTTCGATGTCTTGCCGATTCATATCGCCGAGTGGGTCGATACCAGCGTGATCGTCACCAGCCTGTTTGGCAGTGAGGGCACCTCAAACGGCATCTTGCAGTTCTGGCTCGGCCTGGATAACTCGGGCACTAAGGTGATGCCAGAGGGGATGCTAAACCTCAACGCCGGCATGATCATGACCAGCTGCTTCCTGGTTGCCGCGCTCACCGCCAAATACCGCATCACCACCGCCATGCTGGCGGGCTGTCTGCTGAGTATCATCGCCTTCGTGCTTATCGGCGCCACCAACGCCGCCTGGATGATAGTGCTGGCGATTGCCATGTTCTCCTTCGGCGAGATGATGATCAGCCCCAAGAAGAACGAGTTTATGGGTAACATCGCCCCTAAGGGCAAGAAGGCCATGTACCTGGGCTTCGTGATGCTGCCACAAGGGATAGGCTGGGGACTCGAAGGCTACTTCGGTCCAAAGCTGTATGAGATGTACGCCTCGAAAGAGATCTTCTCTCGCGAACTGCTGCTCGATCGCGGCATGAGCGCCAGCGATATCGCCGCCATTCCTCAGGGTGAAGCCTTTACTACCCTGGTGAGCTACACAGGTGAGTCGGCGCAGTCATTGACGACCCTGCTCTACAACAGCCACAACATAGGCATGGCCTGGTATATCATCGCCGCCATAGGCACCATCTCGGCCGTGGGGATCTTCATCTACGGCAAGTGGTTGCTGACATTGCAGCGCGCCCGCGCCTAGTAAAAATCCACCTGCATAGCAGGTGGATTTGCTTTTGAGGCACCCTATAAGGGTGCCTTTGAATGTTATGAAAGCTCAAGTTGTTGCTGACGTTCTGCATCTTCTTTAGCTTTTCTATCCTGATGCTTTACGTATCTTCTAATTATCTCTTCGTTGGCACCAACTGAATCTACAAAATATCCTCTCTGCCAGAAATGGTTACCCCATAACTTCTTCTTTCGTAAGTATGGAAATTTATTAAATAACCTTATCGCCGTACGACCTTTCAAAGTCCCCATTAGCTCTGAAACACTCAAGCTTGGAGGAGTTCTTACCACAAGATGTACGTGATCTACTTGAACATTCAATTCCACAACAGAACATTTCTTCATGCTACAAAACACATAAATACTTCGATAAAGCTCCTTGCCAACATTTCCTCTCAAAATCTTATATCTATACTTCGGGGTCCACACAATGTGACACTGGCAACGATAGAAAACGTGAGAAGCGGATTCATATCTGCTCATGCTATTTACTCCTTTTATTTGCTGGTAACAAACAACTGTGAGTATCTAGCATGAGCACTCTACGGGCATAGCCCAGAAGGAACGATCACCACCTCCATAGGAGGTGGTTTCAGATTGCCAATAAAGAGAGGGAGCCTAAGGCTCCCTTTTTATTGGCTGCTCGGCGTCAGGCGCAGCCTTTTATTCAGCCTTTGAGTTAGTCTTTGAATTGGCCTTTAACTCTGTCTTTAATTCTGTCTTTAACTCAGCCTTCGACTCTCCCCTTGAATCAGCTGTCTGCTCGCTGAAACTCTCCTGCAGCAGGGCGTAGCGCTTGGCCTCGGCGGCCGGCATCGCCTTGGCATACAGCCACCCCTGTACCGTCGAGACCCCGGCTGAGGCGACGAAGGCCTCCTCGGCCTTGGTCTCTACCCCCTCGGCCACCAGATTAAAACCCAGGCTGCGACACAACATGCAGGTATGGCGATAGAGCACCTGCCCCTTGTGATGCCCGGTATTTTCCAATATCGACCTGTCCAGCTTAACCCCATCTATGGTGATCTTGCTCAGCAGGCTGATGCTGGAAAACCCCGTGCCGAAGTCATCGAGCACGAAGGAGAAACCATACTGGCGCAGGTGGGCCATGCTGGCCTCGACGGCATTGAGGTCCGCCACAAACATAGACTCGAGCACCTCGATATCGACTCTGTCCGCCATGTCGCCAAGCAGCTCGATCAGCATAGACTGCACATCCTGACTCAAGACACTGTTGGGATTGAGGTTGATGCTGACTCTGGGGTAGAAGCCCTGCTTGGCCCAGGCCTGCAGGTCGTCACGCAGGCGCCGAATGACGAAGCTGTCGATCAGGTTAGAGTAGCCGGCCTGATCGAAGGCGGGAATAAAATAGGGGCCCTCCACCTGACCACGCTCGTTTCTCAGCCTTAGCAGCGCCTCATAGCCGACTACCCGCCTGTCACTCAGGCTCAGCTTAGGCTGGTAATAGAGCAGCAACTCACCGTTAAGCACCGCCTTGATGGTCTTCTCCAGGTTTAGGTTGGCGGCAAGATCCTCGGACTGCTGACGGGCATAGTTTCGCTCGCTGATCTTCTCGATATCCTGCTGCAGCTGCACCCGCTTGATCAGGTCCCGCTCGAATCCCTTATTGCCCACCAGCAGACTATAGCGGCGCACGAAAGGCAGATAGATAAAGACCCCGGTGCACACCAACAAGAGCTGCACCAGGGGCAGTGCCAGGGTGCCGCCCGCCACATAGCCGTTGAGGAAGATGGGGGTGATCCAGGCAAAGTCGTTACCGGCGAAGCTCACCCAGCCGCTGACGATCAACAGGGTGCCTATCAGGGTGTTAAACAGGGGCACCAACACGAAGGGTAGCATCAACCTGGGATTAAAGATGATCGGCAGGCCGTAGATGAGGATCTCGTTGATATTAAACAGGGCGAAGGGCAAGGCCAGCTTGGCCACATTGACGGCGTTCTTATCTTTCGAGGCGATAAACAGCGCAATTAGCAGCGAGTGAGTGGCGCCGCTACCGCCGAGCAACACGAAGAGATCGGTAAACTGGGACAGCGTCAGATTCGGCGCGACCTGCTGCAATCCATTGTCGACCCCAAGTACCAACATATAGGCGATATCCCCATGGACGCCGAAGCACCAAAGCACATGGGTGGCTAGCACCCTGACAAACAGCTGAAACAGTGCGCTGCTGGCGGCAAGGGAATCCACCAGCGGACTTAGCACCATGCCCAACAGCTCCCCTACCCAGTAGATGCCGGTGGTCACCAGCACGAAACAGAGGATCAAGGGAATAAACAGGTTGAGGTGCAGCTTAAGGTAGCTGCTCAGGCTGGTACTTTGCAGCAAATTCAGCGCCTTAATCGCCATGAGGCGTTGCAGCAGGTAGGCTACCAGAATCGGCGTGATAATCGCCCTGGCATCGCCAAACAGAAAATCGAAGCCATTGCTGAGGTCGATAGCCTCGCTGCCGTGGATATGCAGGGCAATCTGACTGCCGATGGAGAGTGATGCCACCACCACAGCCGAGACATGGAGATACTTGGCAAAATGAAATGACAAGGAGAGCAGCGCCATCAAGGGAAAGAAGCTAAACAGTAGGCGACCAAACTGACTCAGCCAGGCATAGGCGGCACTGCCCTGCCAACTGGGCTGCCACACATCCACCAGGGCGACGATCAGTGCCAACAGCGAGTTAACGAAGATAAAGGGCAAGAGGGCAATAAAAGACTCTTTTATCGCAATGAGAAACAGGCTGGAAGAGGTATCTTTGACCGCCAAACTACGGCCCCCGAGATCTGCTGATGGACTCTATTTAAGTTAGTCCAAGATACTGAATAGACCAAGATGCTGCATAGACCAAGATGCTGCATAGACCAAGAGACTGAAAATAGACAGTCCAGCGCGAGCGACTGAGAAAACCAAGGTAAAACGAATACAAAACAGATACAAAACATGACAGCAAAAGCCGGGCATAAAAAGGGGGAACCTAAATCAGGTTCCCCAAGATTACTGCTATCTCATTGGGCATTTAGCAGGGGTATGCCCAATTAGCGAGAATTATTATTGTTGGCGTCTAGTGACCACCACCGGCGTGAACTTTATCAACACCGTATGTCTTACCTTCGGCGTGACAGGTTGCACAAGACTCGACTGGCAGGTCAGCAGATGTATCTGCCTTACCATCTACAGTCGCACCATTGCTCTCGAAGTGAGCGAGTGCAGAGGCACTGATGTGACATGTACGGCAAGTCTCAGCCACTGGAGAAATGTAGCCAGTAGGCACTTGGATAGAACGCTTACCAGAAGTCAAACCACCGTCGGCCGCGAAGAAGGTTGCACCATCTTTGTGACAGGCTTCACAGTCTGTCGCAAGGGCTGGGTAACCAACAGTTTCCAGGTTCTTATCTAGGTAGATACCACCACCGAAAGTACCAGTGTGGAAACGGTGAGCCACAGTCATCAGGTCACGGTTAGCGAAGGTTACACCTTCAACTGGCGCCATGATTGGGTTGCCATCGCCATCAACCTCACCTGTGTCATATTCAACAGCACCATGGTAAGAGCCTGGGTATCTGTTGTTGTGACAATCCATACACTGAGTAAACTCGGTCACACCATGACGTGGTGACTTGATATGAGTCAGGTTACCGTGACAGCTATTACACTTGGCTTCGCTCACAGTGACGCGATCGGCATCGCTCATGCGGGCTTGCAACGGTGCAACGGCAGGGTCATCCAGGTTGTAGTACTTAACAGGTGAACTGGCTGCAACTTGAGTGTAATCGCCGTCTGCACACATTACGGCCTTACCACCGGCGCCACAGATCATCACTTCTGCAGTCACATAGATAGAACCAGTCAGGCGAGCAGAGTCGAAGTTCTTAGTCGTAGTCAGGATACCACCAGTAATAGCCACTCCGTTGACAGGCATACCTAGACCACGAATCGGCGTGCCTTTCGCGTCAAGGTTACCAATCAGCAGACCGGTAGACAGACGTGGCATGTATGGATCCAGCATAGAGCCATCGGCTGGTGCTGCACCATTGACTGTCACCTTAGTGGTTACTGTCAATGCGCTGGTACCGTCGCCGTTGTCAGTCACTGTCACACCTTGGAAATCAAGAACGACTTGTTCCTGCTCAACCGCTCTGTTACCCACCTTGTGAACCACTTCTGGGCTCAGGTTACCAATGTGACAGTTCATACATTGAGAATCATCAGCCTGTGGTAGCTGGAAGTCAGAGTGGCCTTCACCGGTTTCGAAGTTAACGGTTACGTGACAACCTACACAAGCTTCACGGTAAACGTTTTCTTTCCACTGGTTACCATTGTCGTGACAGGTAGTACATTCGTTTAGCTCAGCTGGGAAGTGAACGCCGGCAAACTCTTCAGCATCACCTTTTAACACGCCCCACTCGGCAAGATGACCACCGGCGTGGATGGTGTGGATCATTGCGTTGAAGTTAGGGTTAAAGCCTTTTTCTGGATCGTTCTGATCGGCGGCATAAGCAGGGTTATGACACGCGATACAGTTTTCAACTTTCTGATAGTTATGGTGAGCACCGATGTTCGCAATACGTTTGTCGCCATCATCATAACCCATCAACTCGCTGTGACATTGAATACAGGCAGCGCTTGATACCGAGTCTTTAGCCGATACGGCCATCTCACCGGTCGCAGGAATAAAATCGAGCGGAGTAGAGAGAAGTTTGTCGGAAATCGATACGCCAGTTGCATCGGTCACATTGTAGGTACGCACCATGACGCGGAACATGCTAGTAGGATCGCCATCGGCTACCACAACAGGTGCGTTGCCATCATGCTCCCAAGTACCTGTGTAAGTACCAGGATTTTCAGCATCCTCTACTAAGGTACAGGCATCGACTTCGGCGCCGCCACGTGCCTCCGCCTTACCTGTAGGCGTACAGTACATGCTAGAACCAAATTCGTTAGCCAGGGCGTTGTTCGACCAGAGCATAGGTGCGCCACTATCAGTGGTGTTAGCCACCTGATTGGTCACATAGAGAGCTACCTTGTCCAGGCCAGTAAACGGAACATCATCTCCTTTACTATTTTTACCTGTCGCGGTGAACTTAATAGAGAAGTCATCAGCTCCTACTACTACGATGTCGGCAGGTTGTAGAGTTAGTTTGAAGTCTGCGGCAGTGGCTACTGTATCAACGGTAGATCCCGCTGGTGCGCCAGGTGTACCTGGAGTACCAGGAACGCCAGGCTCACCTGGCGCTCCATCTTTACCATCTTTACCATCACTACACGCGCTCACACCAATGGCACACATGAGTGCCATGGCTAATAAGGTAATTTTATTTTTTTTCATCGCCATATCCCTTTATAGGTATTTCTGCTATTGCAGTACCTCAAATATAAGGGAGTGACGATAAATTGTTAGATAATTGAGTCCAAGTTGTGACTGCAATTTAAAGATTCATTAACAGAAATTTCAAAATTTGAAAGCGTAAATTTCAAATTTTGAAATTAACATTTAACGAGTAGCTGTTTGATAAGCTGGATAATTAATTCTCTCTGTTCCAGCGAGTAGCGTCGATACTCGGCTGGATTTTCCAGTAACAGGTATTGAGGCGACATGCTTTCACCGTGGAGACGTCCCACCTCCTCGTCAGACAGGCGCACCACGCGGATCCCCGGCAGGGCGCCGCAGATCTCGGCCTCTGAGCAAGGCAGGAAAGCCACCGAATTCATGGTCAGCAGATGACTGTACCACTCGTCTCGTGAACAGACTCTTTCTATGCTGTCGATGTCGGCACCGTTTTGACGAGCGAACACCTCCAAGGGGTCGATCTTGTCATTAAAGCCCTTACCATCCAGGCAGAGAAAGGGGTGACGACAGACGGTTTCCAGGGTCAAAGGCTCGCTCTGGGACCAGATGGCATGCTCTTCATTGGCGGCCAGACAAACACCGTTCAGACAGCCTAACGCCTCAACCGATAACGGATGCTCATTGCAGGCATCGAACGTCACCCCCATATCCAGTTCACCGTTATGGATCTGATCGGCAGAGTCATCCCCCCAGACCACAAACTGTAACTGGCTAAAGGCGTCTCTGGCATTGCTACGGGAAAAGGCCAGGGAGAGGCTGGCCATGATACTCGGGGTAACAGCAATTCTCAGGCGTTCACTGGCCAGCTCGCTGCTCTTTTCGCTAATAGACTGTTCTATTTTCAGGACGGCTTCACAGAACTGACACACGGGCTCGTAGAGAAATTCCGCCATAGGTGTCGGCTTGAGCCCGAGCTGACGACGATAGAAGAGCTCGTCATCGAAGGTGGCACGTAACATATTCAAACAGCGACTAATTTTAGGGGCTGACACATTAAGTTGCTTAGCCGCTATGTTGGCATGTCCGGTTTGAAAAATGACTTTAAACACCATCAAACAAAACACATCGAGTTCGCTGATTTTCTTAAGTGTTTGATTGCTCATCGATACTATTGTTTATATTAGTAATCTAATATTTATAACACATGATTTGCATCAAACGATATAGCCATTAGTCACACATTTACGCTTGGCTTGTTGAACTAAGAAATTAGTGCTAGGTGAAGCGATAAAGTCAAAATCTTGTGCTAGACAAGACTGACTTTCAGCCGAATATGCTAGCCACCTCCAGTGGCGTCAGCGGGCGATACTCCCCTACAGCCAAGGTTTCATCCAGGATTAGGTTACCCACGGACAGCCTGTGCAGCGCCATCACCTGATTGCGAAAACGGCCAAACATGCGCTTGATTTGATGGTAGCGCCCCTCATGCAGGGTGACTCTGGCCAGATGGGGTTCGAGGATCTCAAGCTGTGCAGGCTGAGTGGTAATATTCTCAAAAGCAAAGTAGAAACCCTCGGCAAAGGCCTTCACATAGGCCTGAGTGAGGGGAGCCTTGAGGGTGACCAGATACTGCTTGGCCACCTTATGCTCCGGCGACATGATACGCTTCGACCAGCGGCTGTCGTTGGTAAGCAGCAGCAAGCCCGAAGTGTTGAGATCCAGCCGTCCGACGATATGCAGCCCCTTGTCCTGATAGTCGGGCAAGAGATCCATCACCGTCTTGTGCTCATCGTCCTTGGTCGCGCTCACCACACCAACCGGCTTATGCAGCATAAGATAGATGGCTTGCTCCTGCCTCAGCGCCTGGCCATCGAGCGTCACTTGAGAGAACTGATCTATCTGACAGTCGGCATCGCGCACCACATGACCATCGACACTCACCCGGCCCTTTGCCAGGATGAGACGCACCTGCTTGCGGGGGATCTGACAATGCTGACTGATAAAGCGATCCAGCCTGGCGCGTTTAGCGGACATCTTGATGCGCCGGTGCTTGTTCTTCAGCAGGATTTTCTTCAGCGATTTTTTCTAGCGCTTGCCCGTGAGATGCGAGCGGCACCAGCTTGTAGGCACAGCGTCTGGCCCCCGCTATGATATGCTCCTCGCGGCTGACGCTCGCCAGCTCGCTAAACAGTTCTTGAAACAGCTGCAGCTCTGAGCGGCAGAAGTTGGCGCAGTGACTCGCCGCAGCGCAGATGGGACAGTGATTCTCCAGCAGCCAAAAGACGCCATCTTGCTCCTCGACAGAGGCGACATACCCCTCCTGGGTCCTGAGCTTGGCCAGCGCGGCTAACTTATCAGCCAGACCAGTCGCTTGCGACAGCGCCTCCAGATACAGACGCCGACTCGCCTGCTCTCGGTGATCGATCAACTGATCCAGCCCCTGGTCACCAAACACTACCCGCACCGAGTCGATCAGTTGACTGGTGAGATCGTCGTGTCGATCGGGGAACAGCTTGTAGCTCTTCTCGGTAAGTCCCCAGTAACGGGTGGGACGACCGCGACTCGCCTTTCTGTCTTCGAAACTCAAGATCCCCTCCTCTTCCAAGGCCTGCAGATGTTGCCTGACCCCCATGGTGGTCAACGCAAACAGCTCGGCCAATACCTTGGCGGTACTGGGGCCGTGGATCTTGATATGTTCGATGATCTTGTCGCTGGTCTTCTTACTCACCCGCCGTCTCCTCTGGACTTCTATGGGCCCATTATTACCGATCCAGAGATTAAGTAAACTTTTTTATTTACTTTAGTCTTTACAAAATTAAATAAAGTAATTAGTGTATAAAACATTAAATAAATAAAAAGGTTTACATAATGAAGCTTCTTATCGTCAGTGCCAGTCAACGTCCAGGTTCTCAAAGTGCCAGAGTCGCCGGCTACCTTAGTGAACATGCCAGCCAATTCAGTGAGATACAGCATATTGAGCTGTGCCGTTACGATCTGCCCTTCTGGGATGGCGACAGAAATGGCGCAGTGCTCCAGGCGAGCGACTGGCACAAGATAAGCCCGCTGGTAAAGCAAGCCGACGCTCTGGTTCTGATCACCCCAGAATGGGGCGGCATGGCCTCACCCATGTTAAAAAACTTCCTGCTACTGTGTGACAACCAGGACACGGCCCACAAGCCAGCCCTCTTGGTCGCTGTCACCAGCGGCATCAGCGGCGCCTACCCTATCGCCGAGTTAAAGATGAATGCCCTGAAGAACAACAAGCTGGTGCCTATTCCCGATCATCTGATCATTCGTAATGTCGAGCAGGTACTGGGAGAGGGTGAGATAGATGCCAGAGAGCAAGGGCTAAGAGCGCGCATCGGCTACAGCCTGCATATGCTCGGCCAGTATGCAGATGCCCTCGGCGCCATACGCCAGCGCCATAGGGATCAGCCCTACCCCAAACAGCAGGAATATGTATACGGCATGTAGTGCCGCCTAAGTACTAACCCAAGTCATGCGCCAGCCTCAGTTAGGCATTACCCCCCAGCTAGGCACTAGATCGAGCGTATTAACGGAATAACACCAAGCCTGCAGAGGAGGAATTGCATCATGATCCATTTAGAACACATAAATCTCGTCGTCACCGACATAGAAACGGCCCTTAATTTCTACCGTGCCGCCTTCCCCCATTGGTCGGTGCGTGGCGGCGGTCAGGGAACCTGGTATGGCAAGCCACGCAACTGGGTTCACTTCGGCGATGGCTATCAATACCTGGCCTTCAACGATGATGGCGAAGGCGAAAACCGCGACCTAAGCGGACATCAGGTTGGTCTGGCTCACTTTGCCTTCGTGACCCAAGATCTCGATGGCGTGATAGCCAGACTCAAGCACGCGGGCTTCGAAGTGGACAAAGCGGGGCAGGATGATCCCTTCCGCCGCAACGTCTACTTTATCGACCCTAACGGCTATGAGGTGGAATTTGTGCAGTATCTCAGTGACCTGCCAGAGCAGCGTAACCGCTACGACACTTGATAACGTCAGCCAAGCATTAGCAAAAATGCAAGCGGTTAAGTCTATCTGTCTTTGATATCCAGACCTATCCCAGGTAGACCAGCAGGGTAAACAGCAAGAGATAGAAGAAAAAGCCAGCCATATAGACGGCGTAAAAATCGTTTTTCGCCAGGCGTTTCTCTTGATGAAACAAGGCAGGCCAATACAAAGGCTTCTGCACCCGGCCAAAGGTCACTAGCCCAATCACCACGGCGCCTGTGGTATAGAGAATAAACGAGAGTAAGATCTCCCAGATAAACCAGATAAAGAATTCGGTGAGACTAGCCGCTAACATGAGTATTACCCCGCCATCTTGCTAAGAAACAACGCAAAACCCGCGCCTGCGAGCAGAAAGATGATCACCATAATGGTGAGCGTCTTGGAGCGTGCCATGGATTGCAGCAGGGCGAAACCTGTGTCCATCTCGGCCAAGTCTTGCAACAAAGAGGAGCTAGCAGGCGTTTTTGCTGCCTTCGATGTCTTGGATGTCTCGGCACCTCTATGCACTAGCTTACCTGGCTTAGAGTTTTCCATAGGCGCCTGACACTTGTGGGTGGAGTGTGGGGAGGTCTTCATCAGCTTTCCTTAGCTAAAGGCTTTATTGGACTCTAAAGCCTGGCCAAAGGAAAGTCAGGTTAACTTTTATTCACTTCTTTTATTCACTTCTTATTTGTGTCAGGCCAATGCTTAACCAGCATGCCACTTCAACCAACGCACCACTTTAGCTAGCGTGTCACTTTAGCTAGCGCGTCATTAAGCTTATCGAAAGGTGAAATCAAAAAGCACTCAGGCTAGGCCTGCTCTATCGGCCCCTCGGGTTTGATGAAGAAATGAATTTCGAAACGGGTATCTGGGGTAAGAGGCTTGATGCTGTGCCAGTAGCCGGGATGAGAAATCGCCGTCTCATTGGCCCCTAGTCGCACCTCGCGATTGACCTCGCCCAACTTGTCTAGGTAACCGAAAAACATCAGCTCCCCCTGGATAACATGGATCTGCTCATACACGCCGGGCCGGGTAAAATGTCGCTCCCGGTAGATGGCCGGCATATCCTGCTCACTAAACACAGGTGTCTTCTTGCACTTCACATATCCCTTAGGCACAAATGACATCTTGAGGCTCCCATTTTCAAGGCCGATTGCCGACGTTCAGAAAGCTAAACTTAGTCTAAATTTAACCAAAGATCTAAGACAAGTTCACGGCGAGATTGCACTTCATCCACAAGGGATTACACTGTGTCCCAAATTCAGCTATCTCTACTTATATGACAGCTTCATCTCACTCTCAATCAAACGCTTCGTTTAGCTACAGCACCCACTTTACCCTGGACAGAGCCTACTATGCTGAATGCTTCGATGCCTCTGTAACTCAGCCCGCTCCCCGCGCCGCATACACTAAGGCGATCGTCTTTTTGCTGATCGGCCTGGCGCTACTGTTGACCGGCGTTAACGCCTACGCCTCCTGGTTTATTATCGCCCTCGGCGTATTGGAGGGCTTGAGTATCAAGTTTAAGCGCCCCTGGTACCTGACCCGCCAGATGATGAGCAAGGCCGCCGGCAACGAGGCTAGCCTCACCCTGAACGAACAAGGGATCAGCATCGAATCCCTCTACGTTAAACAGCAGCTCGACTGGGACAGTGTCGACGACATACAGGAGACCAGCGCAGGCTTCCTGCTGCTAGCAGGCGGCCAGAAACACTACCTCTCGAAACGTTTTCTCGATGAAGCTTGCTGCCAGTTTATGCGCAAAAAACACGCCAAGTAGGCGTTTAGTAGCAGAAGTTTTTCATTAAATTTTGTATAGATTCAGGCAAAAGCCCCTCATTTTGATATTATGCAAACAAAATGCAACAATAATGCACATAACAACAAGCTTAAGGACGATCTCCGCCCTGAGGCAAACCTGATAATGGAGTAACGATGATCAGTAACCAGAAACTCGTCGCGGCAATCTTGGCCGGTTCGACACTATTTATTTCGGCTTGTCAGACAACCAATCCTTATACCAACGAGAGCCAGAACGCCAAGGCGACTAACGGCGCTATCATAGGTGCCATCGCCGGTGCAGCTATCGGTGTGGCCTCGTCAAGCAAGAGCGACCGGGGTAAGGGTGCACTTATCGGCGCCGCCTCAGGCGCAGCCGTCGGTGGTGGTATCGGCTACTATATGGACGTGCAGGAAGCCGAGCTACGCAAGCAGCTACAATCGACAGGCGTCAGCGTGACCCGCAACGGTGACAACATCATCCTCAACATGCCAAACGAAGTGACCTTCGGCGTCGATCAATCTGTGCTGAGCAGCCGTGCCAAGAACGTGCTGGACAGTGTCGCCCTGGTCGCCAAGGAGTACGATGAAACCATGCTGAATGTCATGGGCTTCACCGATAGCTCAGGCAGCGAGTCATACAACCTGCGTCTGTCTCAGGTGCGTGCGGCAGAAGTTGCCAACTATCTGATGTCTCGTGAAATCAAGAACCAGCGCATCAGCTCTGTGGGCATGGGTGAGTCTCGTCCAATCGCCGACAACTCGACCCAGCAAGGCCGCGCGCAAAACCGCCGCGTCGAGATCGTGCTAAGCCCAATGCCACAAGGCTAAGCACCTAATCCTACCGTGTCCCTCGCGCCCTGTTGCTTGAGGGACACGCTTTTAACCCCTCTCCCGCAAAAAAGATTCACAAATCGCCTCCCCTAAATCGCCTCCATAGGTCTAGACTTATTCTCAAGGGATAACAAGGATGTGGATGCCATGGCGCCAGCAGGGAATAGCATAGACGACTCGCCGTTTGCGCAGCTTATCTGTGACAAGCAAGGAGTGATCATTGAGGCCAACGACGCCCTGTGTGCGCTGTTTGAACTCCACCATGAAGCCGTCGTTAAGCGCCCACTCAAGCAGCTACTCACGCTAAATCAGGCCGACTCAAACGATTCACTGCTTGATGCCATCACTCATGCCTTGGCACTTGCCCTAACAGATAGGCAATCGCTCGATGTGCGTCTCCACCGCCAATCCAAGACGCCTTGGTATCAGGTGTTTCCCCAAGCGCTAAGCAATAATCGCTACCTGCTGCTGTTTGTCCCCCAACGCGACGACCCCAATATAACTCAGGGATACCTCAAGCGCTTCGAGGCCTTTCTATGCTCCGCCGATATCGGCGTCTGGCACTATGACTCCGCCACGGGTGAGACACGTTTCTCCAACGGAGTGAAGGAGTTGCTGCTACTTAACCATCACAGCCCCCTGAGCTGGCAGAGTCTTCAGCAGATGGTCGCGGTGAAAGATCGCCATAAGTTCGACCCCTTTCTCGCCCCCTCACCTTCGGGTAAACATAAGCTAGCGTTTCGATTTCGTATCGACTCGAACGATGTCGTCAGGGTGTACGAGCTATTCGCCGAGCATATCTACCTGGAAAATGGCCACTTCAAGCTGCTTGGCCTCATCAAAGATCAGACTGAGTCCAAGGCGATGCTCGACGCCCTCAACGAGGCCAACGAGTCGAAGAAGCTGGCGCTCGAGGCTGGCAACATAGGCAACTGGCGGGCACAGATAGATGAACAGGGGCAGTGGATCTGGCAGTGGGATCAGAGGGCCAACGAGATGTTTTGCCTCAACATAGAAGATATTGGCGTGTTGGAAAAGTGGGCCGAGCGGATCCACCCTGAAGACTTCCCCGTCGTCATGGCCGCGGTGGAAGACTCCCTGGCCAATGGCAATCCGTTTCATCAGGAGTATCGCGCTATTCTGCCCAACCAGGAGATCATCTACATACTGGCCAAGGGCAAGGTGAGCCAGGGGCAGAACCAACAAAACAGCCGCATCGATGGCATCTGTATCGATCAGACCCCCATCTACCAGGCGCGCCTGGCGCTGCAGGAAAGCTACCGCTCCCTCGAGAGCCGGGTAAATCAGCGCACCACAGAGCTACAGCTTGCCAAGGAGCGGGCCGAAATCGCCAGCCAGGCCAAGAGCGAATTTCTCTCTATGATCAGCCACGAACTGCGCACGCCGATGAACGCGGTGATCGGCGCACTGGAGCTGCTCTCCCTGGCCGACAAGTCGGGCGAGGAAAGAGATCTTATCGAGACGGCGTCGACCTCGGCCAGTAACCTCATCTATATCCTCAACGACATCCTCGACATCAACAAAATTGAGTCGGGTAAGATGCAGCTGGAGCAACAAGACTTCCACCTCGCCGGGGTGATCGCCGATCTGATCAAGAGCTTCTCGCCGGTGGCCAGCCGCCAAGGGTTACGCTTTGCCGTGCAGGAAGCCCTGGAGCTGCCCGATTGGGTCGAGGGAGATATCGTCAAGGTGCGGCAGATCCTCAGTAACCTGCTCAGCAACGCGATGAAATTCACCCACACCACACAGGAGCAGACCGGCTGTGTATCGCTAAACATCATGGTAGGCGAACAAAATGATATAGTGACCCGGGTACGCTTTACGGTGACAGACAATGGCATAGGCATAGACAAGGCGACCCAGAAACGTCTGTTTGCCCCCTTCGTGCAGGCACAGCGCTCCACCACGCGCAACTATGGCGGCACGGGTCTGGGACTGGCTATCTGCGGCAAGCTCACCAACCTGATGGGCGGCAGCATCAACCTTAAAAGCGAACTTGGCCAGGGGGCGCAGTTCTGTGTCGAGCTTCCCTTCTGGCGCGCCCATCACCATGAACAGACCCAGGAGCTTAGCGAACACACCATAGGGGTGGTGAACCTGGGCCAGCCCCAGGCCACGCTTGACTGGATAAAACAGTGTTTGACCGACAAGGGGGGCAGAGTTAAATGCTACCAGGCCGAGCAACTGGGTATCGACACCCTGGCTCTGCCTCTGGTGATAATTCTGGCCACCGGCGAGGCTGACGAGCTAGGCTTTCTGGCGAACCAAGCGGCGAGTCCAAAGGGCCACAGCAACTGGCTGGTCGCCCTACCACAGCATCACCGCAAGACGCTGACACAGACGATTCCCCAGATAGACAGCCTGGACAGCTATCTGCTTTCCAAGGCCTTGCTGCTCAAGGCGGTGCACAAACGCCTAGACTCAGGCCTTGCCATCGACCTCGACGAGATGGAGCTGGATCTCTGCGACCCTCTGACGCAGGAGCCGACGCCAAAGATTAAGGGGGATGCCGACATACTGGTGGTTGAAGATAACCCTTTAAACCAGAAGCTGATCCTTAAACAGCTGGACATGCTCGGCTATCGCTGCAACCTCGCCGAAGATGGTCTGGTCGGGGTGCATCTCTGGCAATCGGCAAACTATAAGCTGATCCTTACCGACTGCCACATGCCCAACCTGGACGGCTATGACATGTCCAAACAGATCCGCCAGATAGAGAACAGCACCCAACGAAAATCTGTGCCCATAGTGGCCATCACAGGAGCCGCCATGGCCACCGAGCTAGATGACTGCTACCGCTCGGGCATGAACGACTTTGTCAGTAAACCTGTGCAGCTTAGAGACCTGAAGAAGGTCATCCAGAAATGGTATCGCCATGAAGAATAGTCCCCAGATCCTCAACCCTAAGATCATGCGTGATCTTATCGGCAACGATCCTGCACTCATCGCCCAGTTTAAGCAGGACTTCGTCGCCCAGGCCCGTACCAGCCTGCGCGAGCTGGCCACCCACTACAACAACCGTGAATTTGCCGGCCTCAAGCAGAAGGCGCACTTTCTCAAGACCTCTGCCAAGGCAATCGGCGCCGAAGAGGTTGCCGACAAGCTGCAACAACTGGAATATGCCGCCCTGGGGGAAGATATGCCCCAGTGCAAGCAGCTCATTATCCAGCTCAAAAATGCCCTGCAGTCCCTGATAGAGGTGATCAACTCATGACTCGAAAACCCAGCGTTGCCTGTCGCCACCCCGAAGTGATCATGCTCTATGAGAAGGAGGAGGATATCTCGGGCGCCGCCAACATCATTGCCGAGCAGGTCGACGAATACCGCACCGTGCCCGTGACCCGGCTAGTGGGCGAGCAGATAAGAGAGCATAAGCCCTCGGTGATCCTCTTTGCCATGAGCTCGGTGAAGCTCAGCATAGAACTCTATACCAAACTTCTGAAAAACCAGCAGATCGCCTACAGGCATTACGCCATAGTGCTGTGCAAGAACAAGGAGTCCGCCCTCGCCTTTCGCAGCTGCATCAAGGGGGTGTTCGACAACTACTTCGTCTACCTGCCCCTATACGAGAAGTTTCGCCTCAAGATGATAGTCCACAACGGACTGAGACAGAGCCAGGGGGATGACCACTACGCAGGTCTGGATGACGACCAGCTGGAGCGTATCGATACCAACCTCGCCTCGCTTATCGAACTCAGTAGCCAATGTAAGCGCCAGCTACTGGATTCGGTCGACTCCTGCAAGGCGTCAGTCGAACAGTCGACCGAGCAGCTCCCCCATGGCAGTGAGGGCATGAGCCACGACAAGGCGCTGGTCAAGTCACTGGCCAAACAGCATATCGAGCCCCTGCTGACCCAGCTGGAACTGGAGATCAAAGATGGTCTGGACCTCATCCTGGCACAGCTCACCAGTCGCCATAGCGAGATCAAAGACATTAAACAGCAGGTGATCGCCAAACATCAAGCCAAGATCCCCACCCAGGCCCTGGTCAGTTCGCTGCTGGATGAACATGAGGCCAAGCCGCCCAAGAAGAAGATCTTGGTGGTGGAGGATAATCAGATCTACCGGGAGATGATAGTCAAGGTATTGGAGCAGGATGAGTATGATACCGAGCAGGCCTGTGACGGTCTCACCGCCCTCAAGATGATCAAGGGTAACGATTACGCCCTGATCCTGATGGATCTCTACATGCCTCATCTGGATGGCATCAACACCACCAAGCAACTCAAGGCCGATAACGACGGCAAGGATATTCCCGTGGTGGCGCTGACCAGCAACAACAACCGTGAGCTGATCAAGCGTTGGGCCCAGGTAGGACTGAAGGGCTATATTCTTAAGCCCTCCAATCGCACCGAGATCCTTCAGGCGGTCAAGACCGCCATCGAATATGGCTAGGCCTTAACCTCACCAATGGGCAGGATCACCCGGCCATATTCCTGGTTAAGCACCTGAGCCATGGCGAAGTAGATGGCGCTGGCGCCGCAGAAGATCCCTTCGAATCCGGCGATCACGCCGATCAACTCGCTACCGGTGAAGTCGCGGGCCGCCAGCAGGAAGAAGAGTATCGTCAAGGAGCCGAACACCACCTGCTTGGCTCTTGGGTAACGCAAAGAACCGACAAACATGAAGGCGGTAAACAGGCCCCAGAGGCTTAAGTACCAGCCCATGAAGTGACTCGGACTGGCAGCGGCGAGGCCAAGCTTAGGCAGCATGATTAGCCCCACTAAGGTTAACCAGAACAGGCCATAGGAGGTAAATGCCGTAGTGCCGAAGGTATCTCCCCGTTTAAAGCACATCATGCCCACCAGCACCTGGCCCAGACCACCGTAGAAGATCCCCATCGCCAAGATCATGGCATCGATGGCAAAGAAGCCCGCGTTGTGTATGTTCAATAGCACGGTCGTCATACCAAATCCCATCAGACCCAGAGGCGCTGGATTGGCCAATTTTGTCGACATTTAATTCCCCTCGTTATCGCTCGCAGTGAATGATGCGCCCCCGTGGCGCGGTCAAATTCGCGGCGGATTCTAGAGAAGTCTTAAGGGCATCACAATGCCAGGCCAAATGGGCAAAATGCCATAATTAAAACCGATATAAAACAATATGATAACTAAATACAGTCGAGAGAGGATATAAGCAACAAGGGAAAATAGCTAATAAATTCATTAAGATAAAGATGAGCCGCAGACCGCGCGAGACCAACGCCACAAAAGGCGAGGTTTCGAGGGGTTCATCACAAAGGGAGTTTCGGGGCGTCCCTGGATAAACATCAGATGCTAATGAAAAGCGGGCCAGACAAGACAAGCCTCACGCTTCTCCATTTGTCGTGATTCAACCCACAAAAAAATCAGCAGAGGGGCTTAGTTAACCATCTGCTGATCTAGATCAGTTTTGCGCCTCAACTAAAAGCTAATTTTGCGCTTAGCTTGTGTGACTGGCTTAAGCGCTTAGCTTGTGTGACAGGCTTAAGTGTGTAGCTCGAACCAAAGCTCTTAACCAAGTTTTTTAAAGGGCCTAGCAGCATCTGGCCATCAGGAAGGCATTCACATATCCGCCATTCCGAAAGGCGTAATCTTTGGCCTCACCTTCTATCTCGAATCCATGGGACTTATAGAGGGCGACGGCGGCCTCATTGTCGGTATAGACCTCGAGCTCGATGCGCCGCACCGCCAACCAGTTGGTCGCCAGATCTATCATGGCCCCCAGCAAGGCACTGCCAATCCCCTGCCCGCGAGCCGACTCGCATACCGCCATGCCAAAGTTGGCCACGTGCTTGCGCCTGGCATTGCTATAGACCTCCATGCCGAGCTGGCCCACAATCTTGCCATCGCGCACGGCCACCAGGCTGTAACAGTTATCCGGCAGATCCTTTAGCCGCTTCTGCCAAAAGGCCAGCGACGGATAGGGACGCTGCAGGGTGCCGGCATAACAGCTGCGCTGGCCATAGAGGGCAAAAATCCCCTCTATGTCGCCATCTGTGCTGTGGCGTATACTGATCTCTGGGGCTTGGGGGGAATCAAACTGATGCTCTGCCATAAACGTCCTATATTTCCTTATAAAAGAAGGCAATATGCCACAGTATCAATATGCCATAGTTGCAATAAGCTAAGCAACGACAGCATTAGCAAGGCCGCCGCTCCCCCTGCTATAGGTTTAACCCGTAGCGCTAATACGCAACACTTACCCCTAGCACTAATCCTTTACACTAATCGGTAACCTTAAGTCTTACCCGTAGCAAGCGCCCGCTGCGCCGGATTCCCCATGGCGATCAGCTTAGGTGCCTGTTTCTGCGCCTCGCTGAAATCCTGCTTGCTCTGCCAGCCGAACCACTGGTTGGCGATCAGCGTCTGCGCCACGGGGCCGCCTAAGGTGTTACCCGGGCCGAGCACTATCACACAGTCAGGGGCAAACTCCTTCACCCCAACCGCCATCGCCTGACTGAAGTCATAGGGCGCCACCACCTGATGATCTAAGGTGTAGTTGTGCAGCCTTTCCATGTCGCTGGAGAAGGGGCCCCAGATCTGTCCCCGGCCATCCACCATGGGCAGCTTAGGCCGATGAAACAGCGACGCGGGCAGCGCCTGCTGACCCCGGCGGGCGATCTCTTGCAGCAGCGGCGAGTGGAAGGCGCCGTGGTTGTAGAGGCGCATAGGGTAGCGATCCTCCAGCTTGGGCAGATGGGCCTCGGCCTGGGTAAGACCCGCCTCGTTGCCCGCCAGCACGCGATAGCCGCCTAGATGAATAGAGGTGTAGAGCTCACAGCCCGCCTCCTGGTTCACCTCATCGATGACCTTATCCAGCAATGCTGTCTTGGCATTGTTCCGGCGCCAGTTCTCATCCATCTCGGGATAGATCATCTGCCCGCCGATTAGCCCGTCACTCATCATGCTGCCCATGGTGTTGATCACCTCGATAGCGCCGCGCTCATCCAGGGCACCGGCCAATGCCAAGGCGATATACCAGCCCATGGAGTTGCCGGTCACCGCTACTATCTCAAAGCACTCGTGGTCGATATCCATGAAGTCGGCCATGGCGCAGGCATAGATGAGGGCAGAAGCATTCTCCCCCGGCGTATGTAGCTTGAAGGAGTACTTCCCCTGGCCATCGAGGTCGGCGATCGGCCGCTGACCCAGGTCGCGTCGATAGGCATCGATCGCCTCGATAAAGCCGGACTTATCGCCGTGGTATCTGGCGAGATAGCCGAGCTCCTCCTTGTTGTAGCATCCTCTTCCCGGCGCCACCACCAAGGCTCTTAGCTTGCCTGTCGCACTACCCGCATGATCGCTCTTCATCATCTTAGCTTCCTGTGTCATAAGGCTTGTCTCACTCCCGCATCCTGGATGGTTTCACTGCCCTCATCGTCAACGGCGTGCTCGCCAACCAGGGCCTGCTCACCAACCAAGGCCAGTGCGGCCTCGACAATTTGCGAGCGACTCGGCAACGGCAGAGTTGCCGCCTCGGCCAGTGGGATAAAGCAATCCTCGGCGGTGAGCCTGGCCATCTGCGGCGCGAGATCCCCCAAACGCTCATGGACGCAGGTCACTATCGCCTCGCTTACCGAGCCACTGCGGCGGCACTCATCGACGATCAGCAGGTGTTCGCACTCGCTCACAGCCGCGATGATCGCCTCCTCGTTGAGGGGGATGAGATAGCGCAGATCGATCACCCGACAGTCGATGCCGAGCCCAGACAGCTCGCGCTCGGCCTGACGACTGAGATAGTAGCCGTTGCCATAGCTGAGAATGGCCAGCGTCTTACCCTTGCCATAGACCCCCAGCTCACCATAGGGCAGGGCTTTGGCCTTTTCCTGAGGACAATATTCATGACTCCAGAGGCTATCGCCCTCCTCATGGAGATCCCGCGTCATGTAGAGTGCAATTGGCTCTAAGAAGATCACCAGTCGCTGCTCCTGTTCGGCCAGTCGCACGCATTCCCGCAGCATCCCCATGGCATCGGCGCCATTAGAGGGACAGGCCAGAATAAGGCCGGGAATGTCGCGAAACACAGCCAATGAGTTGTCATTATGAAAGTGGCCGCCGAAGCCCTTCTGATAACCCAGGCCAGCGATGCGGATAACCATGGGATTAGTAAATTGACCGTTGGAGAAAAACGGCAGAGTCGCCGCCTCGCCGCGGATCTGATCCTCGGCGTTATGGACATAGGCGAGAAACTGGATCTCAGGAATCGGCAGCAGGCCGTTGTGGGCCATACCTATGGCCAGGCCTAAGATTGAGGTCTCATCCAACAGGGTATTGATCACCCGGTTGGGACCGAAACGCTCCACCAGGCGCGAGGTCACATGATAGACACCGCCCTTCTTGCCCACATCCTCACCGCAGACCACTATGTTCTGTTGGCGCGCCATCAACTCGGTGAGTGTCATGTTGATAAGCTTACCCATGTGCAACGGTTTACCCAGAGAATTTTTGTCCGCACTAAAGAGCTGAGCGAAGGCCTCATCGGTCAGGTTATGGTGAGTCAATGGCTTGTCATTGACGGGCGGAATCACCGCCGCCATCGCCGCCTTGGCGCTGGTCAGTTTTGGCCGCTCAACCGCCACCTTGGCGATCGCGGCGATGCGCGATTTGAGCGTTTGATACTGGTTGACTATCTCGTCCGGAGTCATCAGCTTGGCTTCGATGATCTGCTTGGCACTGAGCAGCAGCGGATCCTGAGCCTCGTTATCGAAGATCTTCTGTTTGCTGAGGTAGGCTATTTCGGCGTCGCTGCCGGCATGGCCCATCAGACGCACGGTTCTGACATGCAAGAAGACAGGCTTGCGCTTGACCCTGGCATACTCTGCCGCCTGACGGCTGACCCGGTAACAGTCCAGCAGATCCCGCCCATCACAGTAGAAATACTTGATACCGGCGCGATCTTTAAAGTTGGCGGCTATCCAGCCGTTTGGGGTCGCGGTAGAGATACCTATACCATTGTCTTCACAGACAAACAGCAGCGGCAGCGGCACCTGCTGGTAAGCGGCCCAACCGGCGGCATTGATCGCCGTCTGCGCGCTGGCATGGTTGGCCGAGGCGTCACCGAAGTTACAGAACACCAAGCTGTCTTCGGGCAAGAGGCTGTCGATATCTAGCCTATGCGTCAGCGGAATGCTCAGGGCCGCCCCCACCGCCTTGGGCAGATGTGAGGCTATGGTGGAGGTCTGCGGCGGTATCATCAGCCGCTTACTGCCGAGTACCTTGTGACGGCCGCCCGAGATAGGGTCTTCGCTGGAGGCGGCGAAGGAGAGCAGCATGTCCCACAGTGAGGTCTCGCCGGGCACCTGGCGCGCCCTCTCTATCATGAAGGCCGCACTGCGATAATGCAGAAAAGCCATATCGGTCGGGCGCAGCGCCGCGGCGCAGGCGGCGTTGCCTTCATGGCCCGAGCTGCCTATGGTGTAGAAGCCCTGATTACGGGCCCGCATCTTACGGGACTCGAGATCCAGCAATCGGCTCTTCATCTGTGACTCGAAGATGCCGACGAAATCGGCATCGCTAAGCCCCAGGCGGGTGTGGCACCAGCCCTGCTCTATCTCCAGGAAATCTTGCTGTGATACTCGTTCGACAAATTGCCTGTCGAGGGCAATAGCTCTATCTTCCAAGTTGATCTACCTCAATTGGGCGCAACAAGGCCTATACCACAGGCGTTCATTCGGCCGCTGCGACGAGAAGGCGGAGCGACGCCGTCGCTCCGAGCTGAAGGAGAAGGATTACCCGAAGGCCTGGATGCCAGTCTGCGCGCGGCCCAGGATGAGCGCATGAATATCATGGGTGCCTTCGTAGGTGTTGACGGCCTCGAGGTTCATCACGTGGCGGATCACATGAAACTCGTCGCTGATGCCGTTGCCGCCGTGCATGTCGCGGGAGGTACGGGCGATCTCCAGCGCCTTACCGCAAGAGTTACGCTTGATGAGAGAGATGGCCTCGACGGGCAGCGCGTCCTGATCCATCAGGCGACCGGCCTGCAGGCAGGCAAACAAGCCTGTGGTGATCTCTGTCTGCATGTCCGCCAGCTTCTTCTGGATCAGCTGAGTTGCTGCCAACGGGCGGTTAAACTGAATACGGTCCAGGCTGTATTGACGCGCCGCGTGCCAACAGAACTCTGCCGCCCCCAGTGCGCCCCAAGCGATGCCGTAGCGGGCCTTGTTGAGACAGCCAAACGGCCCCTTGAGTCCCTCGACGTTAGGCAGCAGCGCCTCTTCACCCACCTCGACATTGTCCATCACTATCTCGCCGGTAATAGAAGCTCTAAGGCTGAACTTACCCTCAATCTTAGGTGCGCTCAGCCCCTTCATCCCCTTCTCGAGGATGAAGCCACGGATCACGCCGTCGAGCTTGGCCCACACCACAAACACATCCGCGATAGGCGAGTTAGTGATCCACATCTTGGCACCGTTGAGACGATAGCCGCCGTCGATACGCTCGGCGCGGGTCTTCATCCCGCCGGGATCTGAGCCCACATCCGGCTCGGTCAGACCAAAACAGCCCACCCATTCGCCGGTTGCCAGCTTAGGCAGATATTTCTGACGCTGCGCCTCGCTGCCATAGGTATAGATGGGGTGCATCACCAGGGAAGATTGCACGCTCATGGCGCTGCGATAGCCGCTATCGACCCGTTCAATCTCGCGGGCCACCAGGCCGTAACTGACATAGTTAGCGTTGGCGCAGCCATAGGCCTCGGGCAGGGTCGCCCCCAGGAGTCCTAGCTCACCCAGTTCATTCATGATCTCACGGTCGAAATGCTCGTTGCGATTGGCCATCAATACCCGGGTCATCAACTTCTCTTGGGCATAGTCGTGCACCATGTCGCGGATCATGCGTTCATCTTCGCTAAGCAATGCATCGAATTGCAGTGGATCTTGCCAATCAAATTTCACTCGAGCCATGAGTCTGTTCCTTGCTGTCATTTATTGTTTTGGTTGCAGCTGGTGACTAATTCACCACTTGCTAATTCGACTAGCATAGGCATAATTTATCCGTAGGAAAAATATTCTTTTTGTTTAGCTTACATAGTTATTTCCTATATCTTACGTAAGCGTAAAGATGAGCCTCGACACTATCCTAAGAGCCTAGCCATGAACCTCAGAGCCCTAAGCTACTTTGTCGCCGTCTACGATAAGGGCACCATCAGCGCCGCTGCCAAGCAGTGCTATATCGCCCAGCCCTCTATCTCCTCGGCCATCAGCCAGCTCGAAGACGAGCTCAACACTCAGCTGTTCCAGCGCCACGGCAGAGGAGTTAGCCCCACAGAGTCGGCAGAGCGCCTCTATCCCCTGGCTCAGCGGCTGCTGAACGAGTCCAAGGCGATCGCTTCGCTGTTTAATACCCCGGAGCAGCGCCAACCCTTCAAACTTGGGCTGATCAACTCCCTCGGGGTGCAGCGCATGAGCATGCTGCTCAAAGACTTCAGCCAGGCCTGCCATGATATGGAGCTCACCCTGGTCGAGGCCAACGAGCCCTGCGACGCCCGTATCATCACCACCAGTCAGCTAAAGTCGGACGAAGTATTTCAGCCCATCTGGCATGACGACTATCTGCTGGCGATCCCCTCGACCATGAGCCTGGCCCTGAAGAAGGAGATCCGCCTGCAGGATCTTAGCGGTCAGCCCTTCATCCACCGCGCCCCCTGCGAGGCGCTGGCGGATCTACAGCAGCTGATGGATCTCGAGGGGATAAAGATGCAGATCCGCGCGCGGATCCAAACGGTAGAGTACGCGGTAGGCTTGGTAGCGGCCGGGGTCGGCATCGCCCTGGTGCCCGCCCTGCCGGTATTGATGGAGCAAAGTAACATCATCTATAAGGCGATTGGCGATCTGCAGCTCAGGCGCACCGTCGGTCTGGCCATGCAAAGAGAAGGTGAGCGCACCGAGCAGCAGAAACAGTTGCAACAAGTCAGCAAACTCTATAGCTAAAAGGGATCACAGCGGCGTACTCGCTACGCAACATCTCGCCAAAGCTTAATCAACACTAGGCATGAAGCTGTATCATTTTGCATCAGCAGCAGCGAAAACGCTGTGCATATATGACGTAAATGGTAATCTTTTGCTCAGACTCCTGTTTGACCCGATATTAGTGTATCTATACCCATGAAGAACAAGCTGCTGACAAGCCTACTTACCTCTTTGCTCCTCTGCTTCGCCGTACAGGCCGAAGAGCAGAAGGTTTGTCATATGGATGATGAATGTGTCGAAGTAGGCCAGTGGCAACTTGGCCTGGCGCTAGGCTATGGTGAGCGTAGCAACCCTGTCCGCGACTACGACGATATCCCCATCTACCTGGCACCTACCCTGGCCTACTATGGTGACAGATGGTTTTTCGACAATGGCAATCTGGGTTACACCCTGGCGGATGAGGAGCTATTTAGCGTCATCCTGACCACCAGCTTCAGCAGCGACAGCGCCTACTTCTACCGTTGGGACCCGTCGAACATCTTTATCTCTGGCACCAGTCAGCTCAGCTCAACACCATCGGCATTTACCTCGCGTTTTCAAGCCTTTGGTGCCGAGCCCGAGCCGGTTTTTAACGAGCTCGAAGACAGAAAATTTACACTTCTTGGCGGAGCAGAAGCGTTTATTTACACACCAATGGGTATAATCAACCTCGCCCTGGCCCACGATCTTTTCGACGTGCACTCCGGCATGGAGGCCAAGGTGAAGTGGCTCTACAACCTATCATGGACCGACTGGAAATTTGAATTCGCCGCAGTGGCTAACTGGAAGAGCGAAGAGATCATCAACTACTATTACGGCGTACGTCCAAGTGAGAACACCTATTGGAGTGAACGCTACCGTGCCGGTTCTGGCACTAATTTAGGATTAGAATTGACGACACAATACATAATGAGTGAGCACTGGGAATTGCTCTTCCTGGTACGCTATACCGACTTGGCCGATGAAATCACCGCCAGTCCGCTCGTCACTGAAAGTTACACCAACACTTACTTTATCGGCACTGCCTATAGGTTCTAAGGTTAGTGTTTTCAATGACTTTTAAGCTGATACAGGCAACCCTTGTCATCATTTTACTGTGTAACATTACCTATGCTGCGGGCCAAGAGTCTACGGCCAGCTTGTCGTTGTCACCCCAATTTTGCATCACGGCCGATGTCGAGCAGAGCTGTGAAATCGAGTTGGTACTAAACTGGGAGACCTCCTATCCCCAGGTAGTTTGCATCATGTCGGATCATGACGAGCTGGAGAAGTGGTGCGCCAACTCGCCCAGTACCCATTCACTCACCCTGAAGGTTGAGACACAAAAAGATATTCAATTTGTCATGATAGACAAAGAAAGCCACCAAACCTTGGCCGGCGTAAAATTAAAAGTTACCCCTACTTCGGCGCCTCAGGTGAGACGTCGTTATCGCAACCCCTGGAGTCTATTCTAATGACAGAATCTCAATCGACCCATAGAGTCTTGCTCGTCGAAGACGATATTCGTCTGGCAAACCTGATTGTGGATTATTTAAAGTCGCATGGAATGCACGTGGAAGTTGAGCGTCGCGGTGATACCGTATTGACCCGACTGATCAACTACAAACCAGATATCATCTTGCTCGATATCATGCTGCCAGGGATGGATGGCCTTACCCTTTGTGAAAAGCTGCCCGACTACTTCGCCGGCCCAATCCTGCTGATGAGCGCACTGGGTTCCAACGAAGATCAGATCAAAGGGCTAGAACTGGGCGCCGACGACTATGTGGTCAAGCCGGTAGATCCTGCCCTGCTTATCGCCCGCATCAACAATCTGCTGCGCCGCACCGCCAAGCCGCCACAGGCAGAATCTCACTGCCTGAGTTTCGGCAAGCTGAGCATAGATCCCCACACTCAGGCGATTCGCCTTGGCGATCTCGAGGTGGATCTCACCAGCCATGAGTTCGAACTCCTCTGGCTGCTAGCCTCACAGGCCGGCCAGGTACTGAGCCGCCAATATATCTATCAATACCTGCTCAACATCGACTTCGATGGAAAGGACAGGAAGATCGACGTGCGTATCTCACGGCTACGCAAGAAGTTAGGTGACAATATCGAAACCCCATTTAGAATTAAGACGGTATGGGGTCAGGGGTATCTGTTTGCCCCAGAAGCCTGGAACAACTAACGGAGCTGCGTTGAAACGACTCTTCATCAGCCTATACCTGCTACTGAGCCTCAGTTTTCTCGGTATAGGCTGGACCTTAGACAGCATCTGGCAAAACAATGTCGACGATAGCGGTGTGCAGGATGCGCCGCTCATCGCCTTAGCCCAGCTGATCGGCAAGCTGCCAGAGAGCCAGCGCGAGGCGTTTCTCGCCGAGCTTAGTACCCAACAAAGCTATCCCCTCAGGCTACTGCCTAAGGCTCAGGTGGCGGTCAACCTAGACGACTCCCTCGCTCGCGACAACGTCTTGGTCACGGCGCCGGATGAACAACACGAGCTGCATTTTATCCAGGTGGATGACCAGCAGATCCTGATGGCCGGCCCCATAGAGATAGATCCCAGGGAGCAGCTGCGCGGCCTGTTTACCCTCTTCTTCTACCTTTCCCTGGCACTGGTCGCGCTGATCTGGGTCTGGCCCCTGTCACGGGACCTCAAGACCTTACGTCTGGCGACCAAGGCATTCGGTCAGGCCAAGTGGGACACCCAGATTCAACTCTCCAGCCGCTCTCAGGTGCAGCCGCTGGCCAGCACCTTCAACGAGATGGCGCGCCACATCAGCGCCCTGATAGAGAACCAGAAGCATCTCTCCAACGCCGTCTCCCACGAGATCAGAACGCCCCTGGCCCGGCTCAAATTTGCCCTGGCCCTGGTGCCCCAATACTGCGCGCCGGACTCAGACCCCGCCCAGCGACAGGCGTTTCTCGACGAGATGCAGCAAGATGTCAAAGAGATGGAGACCCTGCTGCAGGAGCTGCTGACCTATGCCAGCCTGGAGTCTCAGCAGCAGGACCTGGAATTTGAATGCTGCGAGCTGACCCGGCTCACCCAACAAACCATCAGCCGGCTGCAAAACCGCCACAGCATTCCGATTTATTTTGACGAGCAGACGCCTGAGCTGAAGGTGATGGGCGACCCGTCACTCATCGAGCGGGCACTGCAAAACCTGATCATCAACGCCCAGCGTTTCGCCCAAAGTCATATCACCATCGCCATCCGCCAGGACAACAAGTCGGTGCAGCTAGAGGTGATGGACGACGGCCCGGGCATCGCCGCCGTGGATCAGGAGAAGATCTTCGAGCCCTTCTATCGCAGCAAGGTGGTGCAGAACGGCAACAAGGGCCATGGCCTGGGACTGGCCATCATCAAACGCATCATGCACAAACACAATGGCCGGGTATCACTGGCCAGCGAGCCTGGCAATACGGTATTTACCCTGAGCTGGCCCAGGGTGAGTACCAACAGACTAAGAAAATAGCAGACGGAAAACGGGCTTAAACGAGTAAGTGGTTTGTCGATGAGGACTAACTCGACATTGGGTTAACGCCAGCCGAGATCAATCGATGTCGAAGTCCAGCGATTGGGTCGCGGCGGCGCGCTCCTCCAGGATAGCCGTCTTCTTCGCCTTCAACAGGGCCAGACGACGACGGCGATGGCGCTGCTTACACAGGCGGATCACCTCATTTTTCTGGGCGTCAGAGAAGTTCAGCCAGTTGAAGCGCTCCTCTCTGCTACGCAGGCAGCCCTTGCAATAGCCCCTGGCGTCTGTCTGACAGACACCGATACAGGGACTGGGGATCTCGAAAAACTCTAACTGTTCCATGGGGGCTAGCCACACCTAATTATCTATGTCATCTTGAATTCGGGCTCACATAAGGGGACGCTAAATGAGCCTATAGTTAAAACATAACCTAATTCTCGGTAACTGGCTAAACTTTATTCATATCGCTACACTAAAAACTCTATTATAAATAAGCTGATAGCTGAATTTATGATTATTTCACAGGAAGCCCCATGAACTCACTACGCCTGCTCATCCTCACAATCGCCGCCTTGCTACTGGGCGCCTGCGCCAGCAAACCCACCACAGATTACGATACTCAGTACGATTTTGATTCGCTCAAGCGATTTACCCTGCAGAGACCGGCCAATATCGGCGACCCCCTCAGCACTGAGCGGATCGATAGTGCTATCGTCGACAGCCTGACACAGCGCGGATACAGTCAGGTCGCCGAACAGTCCCAGTTTATGGTGACCTATGGCTTTAAGGTGGTGGACAAGCCCAAGAGCTCAGGCCTCTCAATCGGCCTAGGCACAGGGAGCTGGGGCAGCTCTGGCGGCGTCGGTGTGGGCACCAGCGTCGGCGTGCCTCTGGGTAGCGACAGGGCCAAGATGCAAATCATCCAGATAGATATCGTCGACAGCGCCAGCAACAAGCTGATCTGGCGCGGCAGCGATAAGTTTGATTACGATGACGGCGGCGAGAAGAAGGCCAAAGAGACCCGGGAAACCGTGAACAAAATTCTCTCTCAGTTTCCCCCTAAGGCCCAATAATCTCCCCGCGCTATTGATGGGCGTTGACCGTACGCCCCTTTGCCCAATCACGCAGCGCGGCCAGCTTTTCCCGCATCACCACGGACAGGGGCCGCGTCTTCATCAACTCACCCAACAGCAGCTGCTGTGACACGCTCTGCTCCAGCGCCCGCGCCGTGTAACGGGCCGAGATGATCGCCTGCTCTATCTCGGCGCCGGAAAACCCCTGACTGGCCTGTGACAGCTTGGCCAGATCAAAGTTAAGCGGGTCCAACTGACGACGCTGCAGATGGATCAGGAAGATCGCCTGGCGCACGCTGTCGTCTGGCAGATCCACAAAGAAGATCTCATCCATCCTGCCCTTACGCATCAGCTCCGGTGGCAAGGCGCTGATATCGTTGGCTGTGGCCACCAGAAACACCTCAGATTTACGCTCGGCCATCCAGGTGAGCAGCGCGCCGAGTATCCGCTTAGAGGTGCCATCATCGCTGCTGCCGCTGCTGAGCCCCTTCTCTATCTCGTCTATCCACAAGACACAGGGGGCCATGAGGTCGGCCAGTGCCAGGGCGTTGCGCAGATTCTTCTCTGTCTCGCCGATATACTTGTTATACAGCGCCGACATATCCAGACGCAGCAGGGGCCGCTGCCACATGCCCGCCACCGCCTTGGCCGCCAGGCTCTTGCCGCTGCCCTGTACCCCCAGCAGCAGAATCCCTTTGGGATGATCGACCCGACCCTCAGCACTCGATGCAGGGCTACGCTGAGACAGCCATTTCTTCAGGTTATGCAAGCCAGCCACCTGAGAGAAGTCGCTGGTGTCATATTCGAACTGTAATACCCCTTCCATATCCAGCAGCTTAAACTTGCCCTGGTTGATCCTGTCCACGTCCGAGTGGGTGATCGCCCCGTCGTCCACTATCGCCTTGTGGGCCAGGCGGCGGGCATCGTCGAAGGTCAGCCCCCTGAGGTTCTCCGCCAGCTTGAGCACCGCATCTTCATCGACGCTCTGCAGCAAGCCATCGGCACGGGCCCTGTCTATCTGCTCATAGATGAGGTTCTGCAGCTGCGCGGTATCTGGCAGCGAGATGGAGAAATGGGCGCAGTAGCGTTTTATCTCGGGCGGAATATCGAAGGCATGACTCACCAGGACTATGGTATGTTTCAGCGCCTCATACTCCAGCGCGATCTCCTTGAGCAGGCGCACATTCTTGGGGGCGTTGTCGACGAAGGGATGAAAGTCACACAACACATAGATCCCCTGCTGACTGCTAGACTTAATCTGCCCCAGGATCTCGGTGGGATCTGTGTTGAACTTCTGGGTCCCCATCTTCACATCGGCGCGGGTAAGGCCTTGAGTGATACTCCAGGTGAATAGCGGCTGATACAAGATGGTCGACACCCGCTTTAGCAGCTCAATTACCCGGTACTCTTCATAGGTTTCGATCACCACTATGGGGGTGTTTGAGCGCAGGACGGCGGTGAGGTCCCTGATATCTTGCATAATCATCCTTAAAAAAATAGTGGGTAGCCAGGCGCTATACTCGCTTAGTCGGCCTGGGACAGCATCAGCTATTGATACCCCACAAGCCGGGTAAATTCAATCTCATCGGTATCTGATGGCACAATTCGCCCCCGGACTGATCCCGAGACGAGTTACTGGCGTACAGACAGATCGACATGGCAAAATGTCTCTAAGCGTTTCAATTCAGGCTATAGTCCTAGCACGCCCTTGTCGCCAAGTTAGTGCGTAGTTAATCTATTTGTTCGTAATCTAAAGGTGTCCAGATGTTTGGTTTTAATCGAAAAAAAGCGCTAATCCCACAGGATAAGGACTATCAGGCCCTGTGTGACGATAGTCAGATGCTTAGGGCGATTCGCCAGAGCGCGCCTTTTATCGAGTTCACCATAGAGGGGAAAATATTATCGGCCAATCAGCAGTTTCTCTCCGCCATCGGCTATAGACTCGAAGAGATACAGGGTCAACACCATAGGCTGCTCTGCAGCCCGTCACTGGCAAGCAGCGCCGCCTATCGCACCTTCTGGCAAAACCTCGCCAGGGGCGAGGCCAATCACGGCACCTTTCAGCGCCAACACAAGGATGGCTCACCAATCTGGATAGAGGCCACCTATGTGCCGGTTGCCGACGACACGGGGCGCATCACTAAGGTGGTCAAGATCGCCAGCGACGTTACCCAGGAGAAACAGCAGGCAGAGCGACAAGAAGCGATATTCGATGCCTTAAATAAGTCTCTTGCTTATATCGAGTTTACCCCGCAAGGGGAGATCATCAACGCCAACGCCAACTTTTGTAGCGCCATGGGCTACTCGCTCGAGCAATTAAAGGGGCAACACCACCGCCTCTTCTGCACCGAGGCCTTCATGCGCCAGCACCCCGACTTCTGGGCCGATCTCGCCAAGGGGCGTTTTCAGTCCGGCCTGTTTGAGCGCGTCACCAGACATGGGCAAGCCATCTGGTTAGAGGCCACCTATAACCCGGTATTCGATGATACAGGCCGGGTCGTGCGGGTAGTGAAACTGGCCAGCGACATAACCCCGCGCATCTTGCATCAGCAAGCGGTACAGGAGGCGTCACAACTCGCACACCAAAGCGCAGTAGAAACCGTAGAGATCACCGGCCAGGGGGCGAGCACCCTGAGCACCGCCACCAGCCTGGCCAATGAGATCGATGGTGCGGTAGCCGATGCCACAAGGCTGATGGGCGAACTGGCGCAGCAGTCGCAGCAGATCAGCCAGATAGTGCACACTATCGCCAAGGTAGCGGATCAGACTAACCTGCTGGCGCTGAACGCCGCCATCGAGGCGGCCCGCGCCGGCGAACAGGGCCGTGGTTTCGCCGTAGTTGCTGACGAGGTACGTAACCTAGCGGCCAACACCTCCAATGCCACCCAGGATATCGAGCGCATCGTCGCCCGCAACAGCGAGCTGACCCAAGTGTCTGAGCAGGGGATGCAATCGATTCAGCAGAAGGTCTCCCTCTCCAATCAACAGCTGGCGGCCACCCAGGCGTTGATCGACGAGATCCGCCGCGGGGCGCAGCAGGTAGCAGATACGGTCAATGGCCTGGTCAGCAAAGACTAATCTCTTATGATTTACATTGAATAGACAGCTAAGCCCAAGAAAACAAAGCGCCAGTAACAAAGCACCAGTAAAACAAAAGGCCCACCATGGGGCCTTTTAATGACGATTTAGAATCTAGCAAGTAAGGGTTAGTGGAACAGGTAGTTCAACCAGCCCTGCATCCGCAGTAACACCTTACGCATCACAGCCACATGGGAGAAATGCTCGGTATAGACGGCCGCCTGACCCGAGACCCCAGCAGGGAAATTACGTTTCGCCTCGTGATCATCGAGCTCTATCAAGACGATGGCACGCCCCCTGGGCAGCAGCGCCATGGAAGAGATGAGCGAACCCTGAGACTGAAACTCGCCCTCGGCCATGGCAGGCAACACCTTGGCCACCCGCCCCTTAAACACCTGACCCGGCGCGGCGTCCAAGATCATCTCGGCTTCATCCCCCTCCTTGAGTCGCAACAGAGAGTTTTGCCAGAAGGCGCCGGCAAAGTAGCGATCCTCATCGGGAATAAAGCTCACCAGAGAGCGCAGCGGCATAGGCACGGCAATCACCCCGGGGCGCAGTGCCATCTGAGTCACTATGCCATCGGCAGGTGCCCGCACCACTGTGTGCTCGAGATCGTACAGCGCCTTATCCAGCTCGGCCCGAATCCCGGCCACCTTGGTATTGACGCCATCGACGTTGGATTCATAGGCGAGCCTGACTCTCAGCTCCTCGGATCGCGCCGCGGTGAGCTGCGCCTCTGAGGCCATGTAGAGTTGACGTTTGTTATCCAGCTCAAGCTCGGTGAAGGGCGAATTGGCTCCGCCGCGCTTACGCCCCTTCTCATACCGCTCGAACGCCGACTTGGTGCGGTCTCTGTCCGCCGTGGCGCGCTCCACGCTGGCCTGCGCCGTCTGCCAGGCAGCCTCCAACTGAGGCACCTCAAGCTCGGCCGCCGCCAGGGCCGCGCGTTTTTGCATCACCACCGCCTCAAAGGGGGCGGGATCGATACGAAACAGCACATCCCCCTTCTTCAGGGGCACATTGGGTTTCGCCTCGACACTGGTCACCAGGCCGCGCACCGCAGGGTTAATGGGCACGGTCGCAAACACCTGGCGGGCATAGGGGGTATAGGGATGGTTGTAGTTCATCAAGAGCACCAGGGCGCCGACGATCACTATGCCGCCGAGGATCGCCGTAGGCACTGTCCATTTATTGAGCGGGATCTTAAAGGTCTTAAAGATGGCGATGCAGATGGCGGTATAGGTCAGAATGAGTAGCAGATCCATCTTATGACTCCTTCTCTTGATCGTTGGACGGCGTTTCGACCACATGCAGGGCCTTTTGTCCGCCTTCGATAGCTGTGAGTCGCTGCTCAAGCTGGACTATGGTCTGATTGAGCTGTTTCACCTCATCTTCAAGTGCCAGCTCGCGCTCGACCACCTTGTTGAAACCCCAGCCCCTGTCCTCGCGATACAGGGTCGCCCAGATCCACAGGAAGGGCCAGATGGCATGCAGGGTAAACAGGCTCACCCAGCCGGCAACATGCAGGGCATCTTGCTGCGGATGATTACGCTTCTTGGCTATCTCATAGGGAATGTCGTGGATGACGATCACCCCATAAAACAGGAAAACGGCGACAAAGATGATGACGCCTAACGCAAAGTAATCCAGAAACACGGCTCTCTCCTTACTCTTACTTAATCCATTTAACAGGCGGCGCACCACCCCATTGAAACTGGCGCAAACGAGCGAATCTCGCAACATTAACTTAACTATACTAGTCATAAATTGCTGATATTTCTTTTCTAATTCGCGTCAGAATCTTGATCGAGTACACACTTGTCGGCGCAAAGGGTCTGCTTATTCCAGTGGACGGGGTAAGATGATCGCCAAATAACCTAAGTTGGGCAAACGACCCACTCAAGATAAAAAGGTACCCACACCATGATAGGCACACCCTATTCACGCGGCGCGCTGCGCGCCATGCTGCTTGGCTGCGGCGAACTCGGCAAAGAAGTTGCCATCGAACTACAACGTCTTGGCGTCGAAGTGATAGGCGTCGACCGCTATCCCAACGCCCCGGCGATGCAGGTCAGTCACAGATTTCACGTGATCAACATGCTGGACGGCGAGGCCCTGCGCGCCATCATAGAGCAAGAACAACCT